>NZ_JAAHGO010000002.1 GCF_010672455.1 Okeania sp. SIO2C9
CGATTTATACTTCTGTTGGCAACAAGCTAGACTATCATTCCAAACCACACGGACACAGCCAAATAGCTTGGCGCTCTCGGTATTTTTGTCCCGGCGTTGGATATATACGGTACTTAAATCTAGCTTTTATAACTTGACGCATCAAACTAACAACATGATAACATATTTATTGAAAAAAATCAACCCGCAAGCAATAAAAAGTCGCCCGCTTATGGGCGAGGCTTGAGACCCATTTTTTCGGTCAATGAGGCCACTGGAGAGATTGTTAGTGCTGTGGTCAGTACCAATGATGTTATACCAAATTCAAAAAAGGTGATTATATCATGTCCGGTTGAATACTTATAAATAACTATTAAGGATTCAGAAGTCAGTATTCAGGAGGGGAAAAAGAAGAAGGAGGAGGAAAAAGTTTTTTATCATTAATTATCACTAATTATCCGGACATGATATTACAGTATTAATCTCTAGATTTTCACCAGCAAACCAAACGACTGTAGCAATATTTTATGAAACTGGTATTAGTGATTTGGAAGTTTTTTGTGACTGACTAGAGATTCTAAAAGGTGACATTTGTCAAGTTTCAGGAGATGGTGCTTATGATCAGTATAGCGCTACGTGGCGTTGCTGAATAAATGTATGATTTCACAGGAATCAGCAGAGTAGGTAGAAAGGAGTTTTTCGGTGATTAAATAGGAAGAAATAGGTATAATTTGCATTATTGTTTTGGTTGGAAATTTACCACTAGTTGAATCTCATAACTCAAATCAGCAACGCCCCCTACGCAAATACACTCTTGACATTCCTCTGTTCCCAGATCCGGTGTTCCTTTACAAAGCAAATTTATTGTTCCAAGGGTCGCATGATACAGAATGGTAAACCCGAAAGTTATCAAATAGACGTAGAGAGTTATTTTTGATTTGAACATCTCTTTAAACATCTCAAAATTTAATCTTTTTTTAAGGAATTAATTCTTATTATAAAGTTAAGAAATTGGAAATAATAGCCAATTATACTCAATGTTTATTAAAATTGAAGAATGTAAACTTAATTTTCGGGTAGTGAAGAAATATATGGAACTATTGCAAGAGCAAATTATTGCTTTGAGTAAAAAAATTGAAGCAATACACAGCATTATTGAAAAACTGAATGATCAGGTATCAACCTTTATAATTAAACAGGAGGTAAATAAACATCCATCTACAGAAACTACTTCTAATCTGATACAGGTCAATGAGCTAAAACAAAAATATAACGGTTTTGATCTAGAATTAGAACACAAAGATGTGCTAGTAGATGATGACTATATGAATCAAGGTAGTCAAAATATGGATGGAGAATTAACATCAGAGATTCAAATTCAACGGCTAACAGCTCAATTGACGGCTGCTTATAATAGAATTGCTGCTTTAGAAGAACAATTACTTTCAAGAAGAATTAAAACTTAGATATATAAGGTAAATTAGATATGTAGGTAGGGTAAAAAGGGTAAAATAGGGGACTACAAATGAGTTAAAAACCTAAACTAAATTGAGATGTTTTATATTAAATAGACTTAAATAAATGCTTTTAACCCTCAGTAATTAGGTTAGCAAAATTAAACGTAAAATATACGGATGTTGTAAATTTCTCCAAACCTGGGCGGAATTCTGTATGTAGCCAATTCTATGGCTCTCCTAATAGATCTATCATACCATACCTATGATACTAAATCCGCCGAGCAAAAGGTACTTTTCAATCCTCTCTAACTTTTCTGCCCTCTGGTTTACCATCGTAATAAAGATACTCATAGATAGATAGCCAGATTTAGTGTAGCTTATCCTCTTCAAAGTTAACTTTATTTATGATCGGCTATCAGAATTTTCTTATTAGAATTATCTCTCCTGAGTCCTGAGTCCTGATTCCTGAATTATGCAATAACTAATTATGCGGATACTCTATTAGTTCGGAACAGACCAAGACCGCACTTTACCTAATGTTACAGGCATCAAGTCAGATACATCAATAGTAAAACGATATACTTTTTTTGCCCTCCTAGTGTTGTCTGGATTAAAAAACTTGAGCTTCACATCCCAACAGTTGCTATTGTAACGACAGAAAGGACTTTTTTCTACTTCTATACTGTGCAACTCCATACCAACTGCTACTGCTTCAGAAATAGAAGCTGTTGCTTGAAAAGCATTTGTCGCAGCAAAGTTGATGGCGCGATCACGATCTGCTTGTCCCAAATTGCGGAGGTCATAATAAACCCGTTGCAGAAAACTTCTTAGAGATTTTCGTATTGCCTCCTCTTCAGCTTCTTCTCGCTCTGCACTTACTGATGCGAGGGCACTATCAATCAGCATATTCACTGTCCAACCGTACATTCCTCTGGGACTATATATTTTTACCACAGGTAGAATTTGCCCAGAAAATAATTTCACAGTTTCGTCGCTCAACCTACCACTGATGCTAACCCTTTCGATGTAACCTTCATTGTCTTCTGCTTCAACCTCTCCTGCTAACATATTTTGCAGAGTTTCATAAATATCCTCGGCAAATGCGCCTACAGGTTGGAGAACATAAATAGGAGTTAATTCTATATTTAATGTCCAGATTAAAGATTTGGCTTCATATAAATTAGCATCTAGATAATTTGTCATCTGGCGAGCATCATCAGGGTTCGCAGGAACTTGAACTCCTGAAATAACTCTTGCTGGCATTAACTGTTTAAATGAATCGCGCCGTGCTTCTGTGCCAAAATCATAACCCACTGTTCCCAAAGCATAAATTTTGTTGGAAGTAGTACTGGGCGTAATACCATTAGTAAGTTGAGTGGTTGTTGTTTGGTCGTTATCTTTTTCTTTTGGGTTTAATACCCTGCCATCTACAGGGTCATTGGTTGTGGTTTTAGTCCCTATCCACTCCTTTCTCCTTCCTTCTTCCTCCTTCCTTCTTCCTTCTGAGGCAGTAATACTTGTTTGAGCATTTGTCAGCTTCTCCTTATGTTCTTCTACTAGAGCAGTAACTACAGAGACTTCATCTTGAATAACTTCTGAAGCAGAAACCGCCATATCTTCTGATATTACCTCGGCGGTAGAAACTTCCACTGCTGCTAACTGCTTTCCTGTCAAAAGTTGAAACGCTCCAGCAACATTGAGCTTACCTAACATACAGCGTTCGACCTCTTCAGTATCTTCCAAAGTACAGGGAATAGCAGTATTTGTTAATGCTGCTCGTATTGCTTCTGCATCTGGAGCTGCTCCTTGCTGTAATTGCAAACTCATTAGAAGTGCCGAAATACCTGTTACCATTGGTGCAGCACAACTGGTACCTTTATTACGAACAGTTTCTTCTGTTCCTGGTTGAGCACCAAGAATATTTTCTCCGGGAGCAATAATACCTTGTTTTTGGTACTGCCCACCCCAGTTACTAAACTTGAAGACTTGCCCATTATCTTTCATTGCCCCTACTGACATTACTCCAGGCAAGATAGCGGGAAGGCACCAACATTCCCCTTTATTGTTTCCAGTCGGAGCAACGATTAAAATATTCTTTTCCAGAGCTTGATGTACTGCTTTTTCCAGTAGTTCGTGAGCAACGCCAGTTTTGCTAGGGCGACAGGCAGCACAGTGAATAATATTTGCCCCTAAATCTACGGCCAGGTTAATGCCACGAGCTAAATTTATAGGATCGACGTAGTAGTCATTACCATAACCTATGGGAATATTAATACCCCGACATTTGTAAGCAATACCTTCGACAGGAGTACCTGGTTGTCCGAAAATGTTACTAAAAACATGAGTAGCGTGGAAAGCTGCCCCAAGGACTTCTCTGGTGAGTTTGTCTGGGATAGCTTCTTTTAGTTTTGCCTCTCTGACATCATTCTTTTCATCCGAATTTTGGATTTCTCGAAAAATGTCTATATATTTGGAGTCAAATTCTACTGGTTGTTGCCAATAAGAGTTGATTTTTGTGACGTTAGCTCCTTGAAAGCAACCTCTATCTAGATCTGCAGCTCCATCTAGGAGAACTACAGTGATGCGATCCTCGCCTCTGGTATGCTTCCAAAGTTCCTTTAGTCCAGGGATATCTGCAAAATCTGGCACAATTTAAAGTTAATTTTTAATTATATTTTCAGACTGAGTATACACCTAAACATAATACTTGAGAATATTTTTGGGAAAAAAATTTTAATAATTGTCACCCTGATTCTATTGCTGTTAACATTAGACATCTCCAGAAAAGAGGCAGTAGGCAGTAGGGGCGATTCGCGAATCACCCGTACGGCAGTAGGGGGAAATAATTGATAATTTCTGTATGATAATTTCTGTATGATAATTGATTTGATTTTTGATTATCGCAAATGTCTATTATAATTGTTAAATTGAATGTATAGTCAGGAATCATAAATATGAGATTACCTAAACAAACACCTCCAGTGAAAAGACCCGATCTGATTTCTCCCAGTCTAGCAGTAGATGTGGTTCATGGTCGCGGTGAAGACCTAGTAAAAATTCGTATGGAATTGATGCATGGGGCTAATTATAACGATCCAGCTCCCTATAATTATCCGACTTACAATCAGCTCAAGTTCTCTGGTTGGAATTGCTGAGAGTTATTTTCACCTGTATAGTCAGGTGATCGCTAATCTTGAAAAAACTTATAATGTTGTTAAATAAGGATAATTATGTCAGAGCAAACATCCCAAGCTTCTCAAAACTTCAGTAACAGCGAAAATCAAGATCTATCTGAGCAAGAACAAAAAATTATGATGCTGGCAACTGGTCTGGAAGACTACGTACGTTGGAAAATTATGTTCAAAGACCAGAAGAGGGAAGACGATAAACCTTTCCGTCGCGGACGCATTTGGGCTTAATATTGAATCCAGTAGCATTGGTATAATTCAGTATTGAAATTAAAAAATAACAGTCAAAATTAGGCTCGTAGTTGGGCTTTAGCCCTAAGATAAGTATTTAAAGGGCTAGAGCAAAACTACAAACAAAAATTTTATTATAACTAATCATCCAAACATGGTATTACTCACCAAGCAAACGGATTTGATATTAATAAATTAACACTTAAAATCTTGATGCCAAACTATTTATTTGTTGCTAAATAGACATTCCCAGAAATTAAATATTACTATCTTCCTTCCAGTTAATAAATTTTAACTTCCAAATTTCCTCCTTCTTCCTTATTCCTTCTTCCTTCTTCTCTCTTCCTTCTTCAATACATCAAAAACTATGACAGATCTTCGGAATTTATTAAACCAATTAGCCGCTAAAGAAGCACAGTTAAATAATATTCAATTTCTAGCACCTTGCGTAGGAGGTGGGCGAGTTAAAACAAGAGTAGCAGGAATAGTTTATACCTTTCAAACTCAACCCAAAAAATTTGAATGTTGGGGAATTTTCCAACCAATTAATGATAAAATAGGATAATTTGTAGAAGAACCAAGTTTACCTCAAGTAGAAGAATATTTCCAATTTTTGAAACCTCTGAAATTATTTCTTGCCTGTCAATTAAAAGGGCAAAAATGACTAGCATATCCAACTAATGAATTTGATGCTAAACAACGTTTTGGTTTTGCTAAACCTATAGCAGTTCATCTAGTAACAGAAGGAGCTATGTTTGAGCCAATAATTGCTAGATTTGATGGTAGTTCCTGGTGGTTTGAAGATATCGATCGCCGTGCCGATCCTTTTGTTGCGGAACAGTTGCGGGAAGCGTTCAAAAATATTACGCCACTCAAAGAAGTCAGGTTTAAGGGGATAACTCCAGAAATGAAAACAGTTTATGACTTAGTAGCACGACAAAAAGAAGAGTTTATGAAACAAATTCAGCAGCAAAAGGATGAAAAACAACTGCGTGAAGCGTTAGAAATGGGAGGGGATGAGTTGCAAAATTTTCGCGATCGCTCTATTTATTGGTAGGTAGAATGGGTGACAAGGGATGGGGAACGCCATACTTCTGCTATTAATAAAAATGATTTGACGGTGGTGAGTGCTGGTATTTGTCTGAGTGGGGGCAAAGTGTTTGTATGCCAGATGGTAGTTTCTGGGTACATTTTATTTCTAACAGGACTTACGCAGAGACTCTACATATAGCGAGGGCGCCATTCGGAGCTTGGCGGAACGCCAATACCATTCACCCCCTACAAATAGTGCTTTAAAAGTCACTTTGCGTAAGTCCTGTCTAAATAGAAGTGATCGCGACTGGAACAAAGTAGACGATTTGGAGAGTATTTTGAGTGGATACGCAGTCTTAATGTATTATAGTCCGGTTAAATACTTATAATTAAGATAGTAGGGGAGTGGGGGAGTAGGGGAGTAGGGGAGGCCGGGAAAATAGAAAGATTTACTGTTGAAGCACTCATGATAAGTTTTTTCCAGATCGCTCTTATCCGGACATGATATTAGAGATGGCTTCGTGATCAATCGCAATAACAACTATTCAAGCAGACTGAATATGATTACCCTGATGTTAGTAGTGCTGCAATTGTTGCTACTTTCACTACTGTTTCTAGTGCTAGTGCAATTGTCAATGGTAGTTTTGAAGCAGGATTCAATTGATGGATAACAGAAGACCTAACCGTAGACATTTTTTCCTTTGACTGTTAATGGTGCGGGTGTTTCACCAGGTTTTGGTTTGTTTACCGAAAAATTGTGGGTATGCGCCTCCCCTTGGATAGGGGATAATAAAAAAAATTTTTCATGAATTTGTCAATCCTCTCCTTGAAAAGAAGAGGTAATTATTCATTATTCATTATTCATTATTAATTGTTGAAAAGCGCTCCCACAGATGGATCTCTTGCTGCTTTGCATGGTTTTGATGGCAACGACCTAGGTACAATAAGTATCACTATTCTAGAACTAGACCAGAGAAAAAACGATCCGACGTTGGTTAAAACACCACTACGAAGATCACCAAAAGCGACGTATTACAGCGGTTTTCATTTGGGTAGACCACAGTAGGGACGATTCGCGTTTGCGGAGCATTCCGTAGGAAATCGCCCCTACAAAGTTTTGCTTGTGAAGATGTGGTTCATCAAGAGCGAAAAGCGCTGTAAACAACATATTCGTTAGTGCTTGAGGGTGGCTGCGTACTCCTAGGTATGGTAACAAATATCACATTTACTTTAATCAAAAGTGAGCTTGCTTACCAGTTAAGCGCTGAAAGCGTTTTAATTAGATTTGTGGTAAGTCCTAGACTTCCTGGATGTACTACCCAATAAAAATTTTTGATAATTAATTTGAATAGGTAATAATACTACAATTATACCTTAATATCCGGAAATAGTTATGTCGCTTCATAAAAACTTAATAATTACCCATTCCATAGCAATACAGCTGATTGCGAGCTAGCTTAGTGCTGAGTGCTACTTCAATAAATAGGGTTTGGGGAAATATTTTTCCTTAAACCTCTTTTTTTTGTCAATGCAAAAAAGCTTTAGACATCTTCAGAGTAGGGAGGAGGGAGTGTAGAGTAGGGAAGAGCTAAGAGATAATTTTGTGTACCTCACCATCTTCAAAAGGTCTGTAAATATACTTTTTATACTTATACCAATATCTCACAACTCCTAGACTTCCTAGATGTACTACCCAATAAAAATTTTTGATAATTAATTTGAAGATGTGATAATACCAAAATTATACCTTAATATCCGGAAAGAATTATGTTGATTCATAAAAACTTAATAATTACCCATTCCATAGCAATACATTAGAATCTCCACTCCTAATAGATTTGGCTGATTTTTACTACGAAAAACACCGTAGACATTTTTAAAGATTCGGTAAAGTAGAGCACAAAGGGGTTGCAGATTTTTCGGAGGGGGAGGTAGATTAGATTTGTACGCAATCAAAATAAACTTTCCAAGGAGATTCAATCATGTTGAAAAAGCTTTCCATTGTTAAACAACTATCAATAGCTACAGCAACAGTAGGGTTAATGACTGTAGGAGCTACTTTCGCTCATACCCAAACTGCTAATGCCGCTGCTATCAGATCTGGATTTGACTCAAATACCCTGCAACGAAATGATGACGGTTCAACAGGTCAAGTTTCAATAGGTTTTGATGTTGATTTCTACGGTCTTATGTTCGACCAGTTGTATGTCAACAACAACGGAAACATTACATTTGACTCAACTTTGAGTAGTTTCACACCATTTGATCTGACTAGCACAGGTCAACAAATCATTGCGCCATTTTTTGGAGATGTAGATACTCGTGGTCCAGGCGAAGCTGTAACTTACGGTAGTGGTACTGTAGATGGTCGTGCTGCCTTTGGTGTCAACTGGGTTGATGTTGGCTTTTTCTTACAAAATGAGCCACTAAATAGCTTTCAGTTGGTATTGATAGACCGCTCTGAAACTGGCGCTGGCAACTTTGACTTTGAGTTCAACTACGATGAAATTCTCTGGGAAAGTGGTACAGCTAGTGGTGGTAATTCACAAGGTTTAGGTGGTAACTCTGCTCGTGCAGGTTTCTCAAATGGTACTGGTAACCCAGGATCATTTTTTGAGTTAGCTGGTTCCGCAGTTAACGGAGCTTTTATTGATGGAGGAAGTCAGGCATTAGTCAGCAATAGCCTCAATAGTGATGTGCTAGGGCGCTATGTCTTCTCAGTACGGGATGGAGAAGTTGAATTTTCAGATCAAGTTTCAACTCCTGAACCTGCTTCTATCTTAGGTTTGTTAGCAATAGGTGCTTTAGGCGCAACTTCCCTGAAACGTAAGCAAAAAGAAGAAAAGTAGGTTCACAGGTCTAATTTCTGGCAAACCTACGTCAATTTTAAAACCTAACTTGATTATACCTACAAATATTTGATTGTCAACAGATGCACCTAAAAAAAAGATTATGGGGCATCTTTTTACTTTCTTTCTTTACCTTATGTAGGCTAAAAATATTACCAATGCTTTAAAGCGATCGCTTTCTTCTTCCCAGAAGGCGATCGCTCCACCAATAACCCATCCGTTACTAACCTAACTTTTGGAAGTCGCCACTACATCTATAGGACTAACTTGAAGAGGTAATAAGACAACGATCACACCTTAAGTTCCGGGGCGTTGGTGATTTGAGGTATGATATCTGTCTGGATCAGAGTGCGATAGAACTCCGTTCCGCTTACCCCACAAAAAAAACTTTCTCCTTATACTTGGGGTTTCTTCTTCTTTCTTCCCTCCTGACTCCTGACTCGGTCCTCCTGACTCCTAAGTAATTAAGATTAATATCATACCCTAATTCAGCAACGCCAGTTCCGGAAGTCGCCACTACATCTATAGGACTAACTTGAAGAGGTAATAATACAACGATCACACCCAGCTTTTCAAGTCGATAGCTCCGTATATGACACTATTGTGTTAGACCATGCTCAAGATAATGGTTGTGAAGTCAGGCAAGAGACAGCAGTTACCAAAGTAGATATAGAAACATACCAAATTCAGAGTTTACATTTAAGCAATGGAGAACAAATTAACGCCCGTTACTATGTTGACGCTTCAGGACATATTGGCGTATTAAGAAGAGTGTTAGGAGTAGAAACTACAATTCCCACAAAATTACAAAATATTGCGATTTGGGACTATTGGACAAATGCAGAATGGGCTGATGAAATTGGTGTAGGGGGTACAAGAGTTCAAATAACGATTTGCCCAAAAAGATTCATCTTGGGAAATTAGCGGTTACAACTGAAAATCTCCGCCGTAACACCAGAAATTCAATCATCCTGAAAAAATTTTGGTAGTGGGTCAAGGAAGTGTGGGAAGTGTGCTCCGGGTGGGAAGTGTGGTCTGGGTGGGAAGTAGAAGGAATGACTGTAGCTGTATCTTTTTGTGCAAGTCTGCCACTGATCATAGCTTTTATCAAAATAATATGGGTCGCGCAACCCCGCCTTTTAAGGCGATCGGGTTTTTGGAGCGGGGCTTAAATCCCCGTTACAAAAATAACTTCTGTACGGGCGAATGGCCATTCGCCCCTACTGACTTCTGACTTCTGACTTCGTTAAGGTCTGATCTCAAATCCGGTTAAACAGTTATAGAGCTGATTGCGAGCTAGCTTAGTGCTGAGTGCTACTTCAATAAATAGGGTTTGGGGAAATATTTTTCCTTAAACCTCTTTTTTTTGTCAATGCAAAAAAGCTTTAGACATCTTCAGAGTAGGGAGAAGGGAGTGGAGAGTAGGGAAGAGCTAAGAGATATTAATTTTGTGTACCTCACCATCTTCAAAAGGTCTGTAAATATTACTTTTTATACTTATACTAATATCTCACAACTCCTAGACTTCCTAGATGTACTACCCAATAAAAATTTCTGATAATTAACTTAAAGACGTAATAATACCACTATTGTACCTTAATATCCGGAAAGAGTTATGTAGCTTCATAAAAACTTAACAATTACCCATTCCATAGCAATACACTAGAATCTCCACTCGTAATAGATTTGGCTGATTTTCACTACCAAAAACACCGTAGATACTTTTAAAGATTCTGTAAAGTTGAGTACATAGTTATTGCGGAAATTTCTGGGGAGAGTGTAGATTAATGTTGTAGGCAATAAAAATAAATTTTCCAAGGAGATTTAATCATGTTGAAAAAGCTTTCAATTGCTGCTGCTGGCTCTGCAATCGCTACTTTGACTGCTGTTTCTGGTGCTAATGCTGTTAGTTTCTCAGGTTCTGGTGGTCTAGTTCCTCCTGTTGGTACTTCTGGTTTATTTGAAAGTTCCATTACTGTCACAGACGATATAACAATTGATGATATTTCTATTGATTTTAATGACCTTACTCATACATGGAGTGGTGATTTAATTGTAGATTTAACTTACGATGATGGTGCAGGAACTGTTATTACAGCAGGTGTATTTGATAGTGTTGGTGGCCCTACTGATTTGAATGGAAATTACACTTTTGCTGATGGTGGTAGTCAGTTTTCTCCTGCTCTTCC
Source organism: Okeania sp. SIO2C9 (assembly GCF_010672455.1). Taxonomy (GTDB): domain Bacteria; phylum Cyanobacteriota; class Cyanobacteriia; order Cyanobacteriales; family Microcoleaceae; genus Okeania. Next base: position 10,926 of record NZ_JAAHGO010000002.1, read on the forward strand.
TGGAGGAATTTCTTCTCCTGATGATAGCTTCTTAGATGCTTTCGCTGGTATTAATGTAGCAGGTACTTGGACTTTAAGTATTCTCGATCAATTTGGTGGCGATAGTGGTTCTCTAGGTAGTTGGGATTTGAATGTTGAACCAGTTTCAACTCCTGAACCTGCTTCCTTGTTCGCTTTATTCGGAATAGGTGCTTTAGGTGCTACTTCCCTGAAACGTAAACAAAAAGAAAAAGTGTAGGTTCACAGGTCTAATTTTTTGCGAACCTACCTCATCAAATAAAACCTAGCTAAATTATATCATCAAACATTTGTTTGTAAGGGTGAAATCTACAAAGCATTTGTACGCGAAATATGTATGGGTATCATTTACTTATGCCCATACATTACTATGAATTACAACTATAACAATCATGTCCAATAAAAATTATGATGTGGCAATTATAGGTGGTGGACCCGCAGGTAGTACCACCGGAACTTTGCTCAAAAAATATAACCCTAATTTAGAAGTATTAATTTTAGAAAAAGCCAAATTTCCCCGCGATCATGTAGGAGAAAGTCAACTGCCTCAAATTAGTGCTATTCTAGAAGAAATGGGATGTTGGCATAAAGTAGAAGCAGCTAACTTTCCCATTAAAATTGGAGCTACTTATCGTTGGGGAAAAACTTCTCAACTGTGGGATTTTGATTTTCTCGCAGCAACAGAATTTCAAAATGAACCCCGCCCAGCTAAATACAAAGGACAACGCAAACAAACAGCTTTTCAAGTCGATCGCTCAGTATATGACAATATTCTGTTAGACCATGCTCAAGATAATGGTTGCGAAGTTAGACAAGAAACAGCAGTTACCAAAGTAGATGTAGATATAGAAACAGACAAAATTAAAAGTTTACATTTAAGTAGTGGAGAACAAATTAACGCCCGTTATTATATTGACGCTTCAGGACATATTGGTGTTTTAAGAAGAGTTTTAGGAGTAGAAACAACTATTCCCACAAGATTACAAAATATAGCTATTTGGGACTACTGGACAAATGCAGAATGGGCGGATGAAATTGGTGTAGGGGGTACAAGAGTTCAAGTTATGAGTTTAGCTCATGGTTGGATTTGGTTTATTCCTCTAGGTCCCACTCGTACAAGTATTGGTTTTATTTGTCCGGCAGAACATTACAAAAAACTCAAAAAGCGACCAGAAGATATTTATCAAGAAGCCCTCAAAAGTGAACCTCGTATTAGTGAATTAATTGCTAATGCTACTAGCAGAGGTAAGATTGAAACAACAAAAGATTGGTCTTTTCTCTCAGAAAAGTTAGTAGGAGAAAATTGGTTTTTGGTAGGAGAGTCAGCAGGTTTTGCCGATCCGATTTTAGCTGCGGGTATGACTTTAACTCATGTGAGCGCTAAAGAAGCAGCTTATACTATTTTAGAACTAGAGCAGGGAAAACACGATGCTACTTGGTTAAAGCAACATTACGAAGATAACCAAAAACGACGCATTAAACAACATATTCGTTTTGCAGATTATTGGTATGCTGCTAATGGTCAGTTTAGCGACTTACAAAAACACTGTCGAGATATTGCTAAAGATGCAGGACTAAAATTAACTCCTGAAGCAGCTTTTCGTTGGTTATCTCAAGGTGGTTTTACGAACGATATTTTAGGTCAAGCAGTTATTGGTGGTTTTGACCCTACTTCTATGAAACAAGTAATGCAAAGATTTGCCCAAAAAGATTCATCTTGGGAAATTAGCGGTTACAACATCTTTAAACTAAATCTTGAGGGTGCAAAACAAGAAGATTTACCTGTATATAATAATGGTCGCATTGAGAAGATAAAATCTTATGTTAAAGATGAACAAAGACTACCATTAACAGGTTTTTATGCAGCATTAGTGAAAATATTAGAACGTACTTCCGATATTCAACAAATATCAGCCTTATTAAAAAAATCCTTAAGTTCTCAATATTCACCACAACACGCTCAAGTTGCCTTTAACCATGCCTTACAATGTTTAGAAGTCATGGTTTCTGAAGGATGGGTAACAGCAAAAATAGACAAGAAAAAACCAAAATTACAACTTTCTACTCCTAGAGAAGGAGCTTTAATTCATGCTCATTCTTAGTAATCTCAAGAGTATGTAGCAGATTCGGGATTAATGTGGTACAATTGATGGGGTAAATATTTTTTGCTTGTTCTAGACCCTACTGCCCATCTTCGGTAGGACTGACCGACCTTGTATGCAACTTCCCTACCTATTTTCATCAATATATGTACTTCGTGTCTGTTGAAAACTACAGTATCTTTGACATCCTCCCGACGCTGCTCTCACGAGACAGCGCCGGATTGCCTAGCATCACTGTTAGGGACTTTCTGTTTCTAACGCACCCCCATAAACGAGATTTACTCCCCTCGGGTCTAAAAGCGCGCTCCACAGTACGTCGCCAATCCGACGGCTCCCCTAGACACTGCTCCTGCTTCATAAAACCGATATAATGATTTATTTACATTAGCTGTAGAAAGTCTTTGTTTGTAGTTGGGCTTTAGCCCTTACAATACTTTATAGCCCAACTACAAGCTAGCGATCGCCTATAAGCAAGGTAAACATATAAAATCACAACTGCATCGCAGAACTATAGAATCCCAAATAGTTGTGATGGCGACGATAGGAAGCAATCGACCTGCGCCCCTGAGATTCTCTGCGGTTCTAGTTGCTGCGGACTTGGATATGGTAATTATCAGGATTTGATATAGCAGAAGAAAGAAGGAAGAGGGAAGAAGGAAGAAGGAAAAGTATTACGTTATCTGAGTTTTAAGCTTTTTATCTGTCCTAACCTTTGCTTCGACTGCTATATCAGTCCTTACAATATTATGAATGGGCTAAATCCCAAGTACGAGCCTGACAACAACTGCCGGAAATTTTTCCATCCATCAACAGCATCAAGATTAGAAGCTACTCCTTTTTCCATCAAAACCACACCATCTGCAAAACCAGTAATTCCATATTCACTAGAATTATATAGTTCTTCAATTCGAGGTATAATTTTTTCTAGTCGTTGGCGATCGCTCCATCCCGCAAAATTTAATTTTGATTTTCCTTGCTCCTCGATCCTGAAGCTTGAACAAGCGATCGCTATTTCAGACAAGCTAGTTTTCCAGCTTTAATGAGCTGATTTTATATATTTCCACAGGAGAGAGAAAATCGTCTCTTTCTTGTCTGGTAATATGTAAGCATTCAGCTATCAGCAGTCAGCTATCAGCAATTAGTAATGAATAATTACTTATCAGGTTTTGTTATGGGACTTTGGCAGTAACTTTTTATTATATTGAAATAAGGAAAACCAACTATGAAAATTCGTTGTATCGCCAACACTGGCACATCTCTTCCAGAAAATTATCTCGATCCTGCGGTTAACCGAACCACAGAAACAGTCTTTCGATTAACAGTAGGCAAAGAATATGTTGTTTATGCTATTGATGAAGCAGAAGGAAATGTTTGGTACTACATTTGCGACGATAATTTTATCTATTATCCTCAGAAACATTGCGCCCCATTATTTGAGGTAGTCGATGACCGAGTATCCAAATACTGGCGCTTTAAACTCTGGGAAAATGGTTTATTAGAAATAGCTTTTCCCCACTGGTTGAAAGACACCTATTTTTATGAGAAATTAACAGATCAAGAACCTGCAGAAGTAGATTTATTTAAAAGGATAAAAGCACTCATAGATATGGAAGCATAAACACCTCCAGAAGCAACAGAAACAACAGACAAAGAGTTAGTAACTGCCCCGGTTTAATTTTAGTAATCCAGTAGGGTGCGTTATATCATGGTCGGTTGAATACTTATAAATAACTGTTGTTAGGAGTCAGGAGTCAGGAGTCAGGATTCAGGAGGGAAGAAAGGAGGAATACACAGGAAATATTGGAGATAGGGTATTGATAATTTCAGTATTTTTTTGGTACTGTCGGTACCCGGAGTCCTTAAATTTTATTATAACTGATTATCCGTTAGCGTAGCTCCCCCGGAGGGGAACATGATATTAGGCGCTTACTACAAACTAAGGTTGAACTGTCAAATGTTACTTTGTGCCGTAACGCACCATTCAGTAGTTTGTAGCTATCTCAAATATCTCGCTCAGTTACGCTCCGCTAACACACCCTACTGGACTCCTTCTTCTTCCTTCTTCATTCTGTCTCCTGACTCCTGTCTCCTGACTCCTTCTTCAAAATTTTCCCATCCACCAACAGCATCAAGATTAGAAACAACTCCTTTTTCCATCAAAACCACACCATCTGCAAAACCAGTGATTCCATATTCACCAGAATTATAAAGTTCTTCAATTCGAGGTACAATTTTTTCTAGTCGTTGCCGATCGCTCTTAAATGCAACCCGATATCTATTCAACCGCCATAAGTCAACAATAATATATTCTACTTTTTCAACTTCTCTAGCATCATTTCTAAATTGCATTCTGGGGAACCGCAAAATTGCTCGACGACTTGATAAGTGAGGAATAATATAAGTTGTTGCTGCCACACTAGCATCATCAGGAATTTTTGCTAACAACGGTCGCATTTGACTAACGTGCTGCCATTGCTGATGTGCAGGTACATAAACCCAAGGTTGTACTGAATCTGGTACTAAAAAATAGAAGGTGCGATTAGGATTAGAAGTAAAGGTAAAAAATAGTGATAAGCAAATACAAACTACCCAAAAACGCTGAAACTTTGGTGATGGTATTTGTGAACTTTCAACTTCTGATTCTTTTTTTGCCCACCATAAAATTGCACCGTAGAATAATCCAGGTACTACTGTCATTGCGTAGCGAATAGTAATTGACAGTACAGACAAACCCTGAGCAGAAAATAATTTTAACAAAGGAAATCCTGCTATCATCCAAGAAGCGGGAGCAACAGCAGGCACAAATGCTAAAGGCAACCATTGACCTAATAAATATTTAATTGTGCCAAAGAATGGGGTAAAAATTTCTCCAATTAAACGCCAAGGGTTACTAATCATACCCCAAATAATTTCTAGAGTAGAAGCTTCCTCTCCTTCTGCATATTGACCGAATCTTTCCATCATAAATCTCTGGGAAATATCTTCGGAAAATAGAGGCATAATCAGATTTGTTAAAGCCACCATATAAACAAAACTGAGAGTACAAATAGCTAAACCTATTTTGGGGTAGCGTTTACTCAAAATTAGATAGAATCCTACTCCAAATAAAACTACTCCCGCATCCTCTCTTACTGCTAAGATTAATATTGCTAAAATCCAAAATAGAGACCATCGGCGTTTTTCCATTGCCAATAGTAGGCTAAATACAAATATAGGTATCTGACAAATATCATGGAAATTTGCGAGAGTAGGGCCAATTACTGCATTAGCACAATAGAAGCTAATGGTAATCATGGCTGATAAAGGTGGCTGGAGATAATGCCTAGATAAAATGTATAAAACTAAACCAGCACCAGTCACTAATGTGACTTGTAAAAAAGTGAGAGTTACAGGATATGGGAATAAAGCGTATATTGGCAACCATAGCAATAGAGCGGGAGTAAAATGTTGGCCTAAGCGGTGATAGTATACTTCTGGTACTTGGCCTTGGTGGACTACATTTGTAGAAAGAGCAGAAGAGAGAGAACTTTGAAAAAAACGACCGTGCATACTATTCCAAAAGACTTGGTTAAATATACCTTGGTCGTAAGAGGCGTAAAAACTATAATAGCGGTGCAAATTAAATAATAGACAGAGAACAAAGAAGGCGATCGCCGCCACAAGCACCACTCTGAGGGACTGATTTTTTTGCCAGCTAACCAACTTCATCCACTTTTAGCAATATTCAAAATTTAAAATTACATTTTTTTTGATAACTGAGACACGAAGTTCTGAGAGTATCCTCAGCAAACCTCCAACTGCTATAAACTTTAAGCTTGCAGTATACTACTTACCAGAAAATTATCCCTCACTTGAGTCATCATAGCCACTGGTAAGATTTATCTGTATTCTAGTACTATAAAATATCAATTATGTCAAGTAAGCATTAGATAATCTCAATATACTCTAGAAGGCGAATTGAAAGTATTAGTGTCACAATATGAAATAGATATTAAATTATCTCAGAAACTAATTTTCTTTTCTAGGCCATTAATAGAAAAATATAAAATTCATCCAATTAGTTTTTTAATCGTAAGTGGTAAACCCCGCCCCGCTTACAGCATAGGGCCAAGTATCTAGGTAGGCGGGAATATTCAATATGGATTACTACTAAATGGTAAATTATTCTATTTGCAAAAGAGATGCTAATAGCCTATCCCACTTACCTAGAGATTTTGTACAGGTGTCTTCAGAAAAATCTAATAATAATAGTAATCAGCAGGGATTTTTACAAATTTTATTGTTTATCAATAAACGTCCTGGCTCTCAAGAGCAAATTCAAGCCATTCGTAAGTCTCTCAACAATTTAAAAAAAGATTATGATTATCCTTTTGAATTTCAAGTCATTGACGTAGAAGAAAAACCCTATATGGCAGAGCACTTCAAGTTAATTGCTACTCCTGCCCTACTCAAAATTTATCCTGAACCGAGACAAACTCTAACTGGTACAGATTTGATTGCCAAATTGGAATATTGGTGGCCACGCTGGCAACGTTCCATCGCCGAATATTGGCACACTCATAACTCTCAACCTCAGTCTAAACAGGTTGTTAATCAAAAATTATCTGTTAGTTCCATCGACTGTGCTGCAGAATTAATGCAAATGTCAGATGAGATTTTTCGTCTCAAACAGGAAAAGGAACAACTTCAAGCTCAACTAAGATTTAAAGACCGTATTGTGGCCATGTTGGCTCATGATTTACGCAACCCTCTGACAGCAGTTTCATTGGCTCTAGAAACTTTAGAATCAACTCAAAAAACTGCTAATAGTGAGTTTCCTAGAAGCTCTCCAACTCTTATGGAAAGGCTAATTAAGCAGGCACGTTACCAAGTTCGTGTGATTGACAGAATGATTACAGATATTCTGGAGAAACCAAAAGGCAAAAGTACGCGGTTACAAATTCAGCCCGAAAAATTAGATTTGGGGGCATTGTGTAGCGAGGTGATAATTAGTTTTCGAGACCGACTTAAGTCAAAAGATTTGCAGTTGAAAACGGATATTCCTAATGATTTACCGTTAGTTTATGCTGACCGAGAAAGAATACGTCAGGTAATAGTTAATTTGCTAGATAATGCCATTAAGTATACTCCTAAACAAGGAAAAATACAGGTTTTAATCCTCGATCGCACGACTCAAAAGATTCAAGTGACAATTTGTGATAGTGGTCCTGGTATTCCTAAAGAAAATCACGGTCGTATTTTTGAAGATAGTTTTAGGCTCAAGCGTGATGAGTCAAAAGAAGGTTATGGTATTGGTCTAGCTCTATGTCAGAGGATTATTTTATCCCACTATGGCAAAATTTGGGTAGAGTCTAGTCCAAATAATGGTAGTTGTTTTAAGTTTACTTTACCAGTTTATCGGTGAAGAGATGGGGAGATGGGGAGGTGGGGAGATGGGGAGATGGGGAGATGGGAAGATGGGGAGATGGGGAGATGGGGAGATGGGGAGATGGGGAGATGGGGAGATGGGGAGATGGGGAGATGGGGAGATGGGGAAATATTTGGTAATAGTTGAAGATGGAACATTTTTTGATACCGAATTAAACAGATTTGATATAAAATATCACTTCTAACTTTTAACTTCTAACTTTTAACTTTTGACTTTAGTGAATGGGGAGATGAGGAGATGGAACATTTTTTGATACCGAATTAAGCGTATTTGATATAGAATATCACTTTTAACTTTTAACTTTTGACTTTTGACTTTTGACTTTAAATTCCACATTATGTCCAAAATGGATAGTTTTTCAGACTATTTTATGAGATTTTAATGGCAGTTGTTTTAGGTAAATTATCTATGCCTGCTAATATTGGACAAAATCAACCCTATATTCTTTCTGATGAAACTACTCAGTCTATGGTAGTTGTTGTTCCTGAACGAGGTGGCATTATTACTGACTGGCGTACTCAAGACCAAAAAATATTTTACCTTGATAAGGAACGTTTTGCTGACCCCACTCTTTCGGTGCGCGGTGGTATTCCTCTATTGTTCCCTATTTGTGGCAATGTGGTTGACGATACCTACACATTAGATGGAGAAAGCTACAAAATCAAGCAACATGGTTTTGCTCGTACCCTCCCTTGGGAAGTTACACAACAGTCTACTGAAAATGGTGCAAGTATTACTGTGACTCTCCGCAGCAGTGATGAAACTAGGGCAGTATATCCATTTAATTTTGCGTTGAATTATACCTACATTCTCAAAGGAAATACTCTAGAGATGCGATATTCTCACACGAATTTGTCTCAGAAACCTATGCCATTTGCTACAGGAATTCATCCTTATTTTGCTGTGACTGATAAGAGTCAATTAGAGTTTGATTTACCTTCCAATGAGTATAAACTTAAGGGCGAACAAACTGTTAATACTTTTTCTGGAGAGTTTGATTTTAATGCCGAAGAAATTGATTGGGCATTTGTAAATTTGTCGAAACAATCAGCGGTAGTTACTGATAAAAGTCGTAATTTAAAGTTAACTATTAACTACGATAGTAATTACTCTACTCTAGTTTTTTGGACTGTGAAAGGTAAAGATTTTTATTGTTTAGAACCTTGGACTGCACCTCGGAATGCTATGAATACTGGGGAAAGTTTATTAATTGCTGAACCTGGTAAAACTGTGGAAACAGTTATTAGTATGACTGCGGAAATTGGCTAGCTTTAAAAAAGCGGTCAGCATTTCAGCACTCAGCTTTCAGCAGTAAAGGTTTAGAAGGGGAGTTAAACTCAAGTAGGGGCGAATGCCATTCACCCCTACAAGATGATACAGTGTATTTCATATTAGTGGTGCCGTCACATTGCTATGAACGGTTTTCCCGACTTTTACCGGGAATTGCCTGGCTTGATGTATCTGTACACCAGTCGCGGGCAAGATGCCCGCACTACAAAGACTTTACCATTTATATTTATGCCTCATCTACCTGCAATCTGCTGTATAACTATCTAACAGATTTTCCCATGCGAAATAGCACTGTAAAAGTATTATCATTTACTATAAGATTATTTCCAAAAGGATCTTTTCCATAATTATATTCCTGATTTTGCCAATTCAAAGATAGGGTCGGACTATTATATTTATTGTTCAGTCGCCAAGTTACACTGGCACCATAAACGGAGCGGCTAGAGGTTTCATCAACTGGTGCGAAATAAGTAGAGAAAGTAACAGTTTTGAGGGGACGAATACTGAACTCTAGCAATAAACGGTCTTCAAAAGAATTGGGTAAAATATCCCCAAAATAGTAGGTGACACCAACAGAAGCTATTCTCCAATTCAAACGAGCGCTAGCAGCAAGTTCACTAGCAGGTGAATTATTGACAGTATCCCCAATTCTAGTGTCTCTATCTATAGCATAATTGAAGAATGTTGAGAAGGTTAAATTAGCATTTTTACTAATACGAAATCTTTTAGCCACATTGCCAAAAATTTGACTGTAATAATCTCGGTCTGGATTAATATAACCGATGGCACCACCACGAAAACTCCAACCATTTACCGTGCTTTTTGTATAATCAGCACCAAGGTAGAACTTGGGTTTTTCAGAGGCAATGACACCAGTATAGTAACGGAAAACATCTTGAGGACCCGTCCAATTTCCGGTAAAGCTCAGATGGGGAGAATAACTGGTTTCCTCCTGATAGATACTTTCTCTGACAAAGTTGGCATCTTGTTGTAAAAAGCTGAGATATACTTGGGCATAAAAATCTTGGAGGTTGGCAGTAGAAAATGTGTCTTGATTAACTGCTGATCCTAATTCGATATTGCTCTCTGCTCCGCCTTCCGATCCTGCTGTGGCGATCGCTAATTGCGGGCCAGTGGGGTCGTAGAATGTCCGGCCTTCGTTTATACTGCGCTCAATGATTGGGGAAAGACCTAACCAAATACTATGATAACTTCCTCTGGGAACTTCACTTAAGCTAGTAACGTCGGGTGTTAAACTTTTTGCTCTTCCAACTCCAGCGGAATAGATGGTAAAACTGCTGCTTGGTAAACGAGTATTATTTGCTGCTAAAAATAAATGGCGGTTGATATTAGAGTTAACAGAATTTTCACTACCTTTTAACTCCGGAATGACATCGGGTAAAAATTGCGCTCCTGCTTGAATTGCTGTATTTAACCCCCGGTTTTCATCGTCAAAAAACACGGTAAAACCATGAATTGTTCTGCCTAAAACTGCTTCTGTATCGTTGGCTTTGACTACTTGACGAACTCGTGATATTGTGGTAGCAATCGTGTAGTCATTTTCTTCTTCACGTTCAATTTCTGTTTTTTGAGATTGGGTGTTTCCGGGAAAAGCACCTGCATTGGGAAAATACAAGTCTACTCCTATGGGTTGACTGCTTGTTCCCCCTTGAAAACCGGGAAGTTTGATAAATGCTAAAGTTTCTGGTTCGACAACATCTCCTAATTGGGATCTTTGGAAGACACGAGTGGGTACTAAAAATTCTGGATCTATGCTGTTGCGGTCTATGGCTAAACCAGGGGTGTAAGTACATTGTTGGTCGTTGGGGGTATCGGGAAAAAAGCAAGCTGCTGTTAAGCTCAGTTGAATTTCTGTTCCTGTGAGGGTGCTAGGTTCAATTGTTCTGGTGGTAACTTTTCTGTCTAGGGGAACACTTCGTAGTTGGAAATAAGTGGCTTTTTGGTCTACGGTATAGATGTTATCACGGGTTAAGCTTTCGATGACTCTACCATTAAGTTTGAGAGTGCCATTGAAAAAGGTGTTGTTGTTGGCAGTGTCGGCAAAAGTTTGGGAAGTATTAAACTGCCATTCTGTGAGGTGACTGATGGGAATATTGTTGAGGGGAAAACTTGTGGTGAAGGGGCTAATTTTTTCATCGGCAGCAATGCGTGGGGGAATAATATAATTTGGGTCTGCGGGTGTGGTGGAATTTTTGGGCTTTTTATTTAATGAAGGTGTGGCATTGCATAATTGTGGGATGATTTTGTTAGAGAAGATCGAGCATAATTCCCGTGTCTCCGTGTCCCCGCGTCCCCGTGTCCCCGCGTCCCCGCGTCCCCGTATCTCCGCGTCTCCGTGTCTCCGTGTCTCCGTGTCTCCGCGTCCCCGTGTCTCCGTGTCAGCTTCAATCATCCCAGTATTCAGCAACGCTTTAGGTGCTGTAGGTTGGAGGTCTGTTGCTGAGGTAGACCATGTAGGAATTTCTGCTAATACTGGAGTTGAGTATGCTGTGGTTAGGATGGTGGAAATGACAGCAAAGTTTTTGGTGAGAGTTGCGGTGAATTGGGAAAAGTTGCTCATTATTGAGGATGCCGTAAATTGAGGAAGGAGTCTATTTATTAATACGGCAGGTAAAACTTTGTATCCGAATAATAGAAAATTGTCATTGCGAAATGACAGTGTTTTGTCATGGCGAGGGGGGTGGGTACCTGAGATTTTATGACTAGGATTTTTCTCCCCCCCGTGGCCATCTCTTTCATGAGATTGCTTCAGCTCCCTTAAGGTGTTGCTTAACAATCGACTTTTCCGGTTGTCGCCTCGCAATGACTCCCTCCTGTCATGGCGAGGGGGGTGGGTAGCTGAGATTTTATGACTAGGACTTTTATCCCCCCGTGGCCATCTCATGTTAGAGATTGCTTCGGCTCCTTTAAGCTGTTGCTCAATAATTAACTTGATTGAGCGATCGCCTCGCAATGACAGTCTTCTTGTCGCCATCTCATGTTAGAGATTGCTTCGGCTCCTTTAAGCTGTTGTTTAACAATGAACTTGGGGAAGCGATCGCCTCGCAATGACACTCCCCCCCGTGGCCATCTCATGTTAGAGATTGCTTCAGCTCCCTTAAGGTGTTGCTTAACAATCAACTTTTCCGGTTATCGCCTCGCAATGACGCTTTCCTGTTATGGCGAAGGCGGGTTAGGTTGCGCTCTGACTAAAATCATCGGCACCAACCAAACCAACATTAATACCCGATAACCTAGCCAAAAGTTCCCCAGTGGCAGCAACTTTAATCAAAGTGGAACTGCCACTTTCGAGTCGCACTAAGTCATCAAAACCGATACCCCCTTCTAATTGAATTTTATCCATGCCATCCTCAAACCGTTGAATCAGGTCTATACCTAATCCCGGACCAATGATAAATACATCATCTCCTGCACCGCCAATATATCTGTCGTTGCCAAGACCTCCATTCAAGGTATCATTTCCCGCACCACCGTTGAGGATGTCGTTACCACTGTCACCCAGGAGTAAGTCGTCACCACTGTCTCCGTTGAGGCGATCGTGAAGTAAACCTCCATTAAGGGTGTCATTATCGTCACCGCCATAAATTATGTCGTTGCCGTCACCGCCGTCAAGGTTGTCTTCACCGCCGTTACCGTATACTCTGTCGTGACCATCTAATGCTGAGTAATTTTCTGCTGTGTTATCACCTCGGAATATATCCCTGCCTGGAGTTCCTGACTCTGTGGGAGTTTCATCAAGGTTGTTAACATTGATCGTAAATTGCTCTTGATAAGTTGCTCCGGCTGCATCAGTGGTTTGAACTCGGATACTATAACTATCCTTGGCTTCATAGTCTGGGGATGCTTTGATTAGCAGTTCGTCGTTGTTTGTACCGCCAATGGTGAAGGCGGCGTTGTCTGTATCTCCATCTCCTGAGACTAAATTATAGGTAAAAGTAGTATCTCCAGAGTCAGGATCGGTGGTAGTAAGTGTGCCGACTACGCTGTTACCTGCTACGTTTTCGTCGATAGTGTTGTTGTCAAGGGTGATGTCAGTAGGGGAGGCATTCTCAGAAAATTTAACTACATAGCTATCACGATCGCCATTACTGGTCAAATCATCGGTGCCATCAGAGTCGATGTCAATGGTGCCCTCGAAATCTCCTGTAGCCCAGACATTACCATTGCTGTCGGTGGCTATGCCATAGCCCCAGTCACTAATGCTACCGCCGATATTTTGAGCAAACAGGAAATTGCCATCACTGTCGAATTTGGCTACATAGCTATCCCTACTGCCATTACTGGTCAAATCATCGATGCCATCAGAGTTGAAGTCGATGCTGCCCTGGAAATATCCAGTAGCCCAGACATTACCATTGCTGTCCGTGGCTATGCCATAGCCCCAGTCACTACTGCCACCGCCGATATTTTGGGCAAACTGCAAGTTGCCATTACTGTCGAACTTGGCTACATAGCTATCAAAACTGCCATTACTGGTCAAATCATTGTTGCCATCAGAGTCGATGTCAATGGTGCCCTCGAAACCTCCTGTAGCCCAGACATTACCATTGCTGTCCGTGGCTATGCCATTGCCATAGTCACTACTGCTACCGCCGATATTTTGAGCAAACTGGAAATTGCCATCACTGTCGAACTTGGCTACATAGCTATCACGACTGCCATTATTACTGGTCAAATCATTGTTGCCATCAGAGTCGATGTCAATGGTGCCAAAGAAAAATCCAGTAGCCCAGACATTACCATTGCTGTCCGTGGCTATGCCATAGCCACGGTCATCACTGCTACCGCCGATATTTTGAGCAAACTGGAAATTGCCATCACTGTCGAATTTGGCTACATAGCTATCAAAACTGCCATGACTGGTCAAATCATCGGTGCCATCAGAGTTGAAGTCGATGCTGCCAAAGAAAAATCCAGTAGCCCAGACATTACCATTGCTGTCCGTGGCTATGCCATTGCCACGGTCAAAACTGCCACCGCCGATATTTTGAGCCAACAGCAAATTGCCATCACTGTCGAATTTGGCTACATAACTATCATCACTGCCATTACTGGTCAAATCATCGATGCCATCTCTGTCGATGTCAATGCTGCTACTGAAAAATCCAGTAGCCCAGACATTACCATTGCTGTCCGTGGCTATGCCATTGCCACGGTCAAAACTGCCACCGCCGATATTTTGAGCCAACAGGAAATCGCCATCACTGTCGAATTTGGCTACATAGCTATCAGTACTGCCATTACTGGTCAAATCATCGATGCCATCAGAGTTGAAGTCGATGCTGCCCTGGAAATATCCTGTAGCCCAGACATTACTATTGCTGTCCGTGGCTATGCCATTGCCACGGTCAAAACTGCTACCGCCGATATTTTGGGCTACTTGCAACTGATAGTTGAAGACACCACTGTAGGTTTCCATGACTTCTGTTTGTAGTGCCCTCGGTTGGTTAACTTGACCTGTATTTACCTCCAACTCCCAATTTCCACCTTTAATAGCTGCCCCAGTCAAAGTATGAGAAGCTGCAATATCTGCCCCTGTCAAACCCCGCAACTTACTGACAAACTCCTCTCCTGCATCCCCAGCAGCTACATGACAACCATACAGCAGCAAGTTATCAATATTCCACTGTTGCAGTTGAGGTGCATACTGTTTGAGAGTATCTAAACTCAGTTGACTATTTCCCAGGTACAGACAACCAGGGGCACCGTGGGAAATAATATGAACAGTTTTTTGCCCTGGATATTGTTGTAAGATTTCGTCTATTTGTTCGATACCATCAGTAGCAGTATCCAGAATAAAAGGTTGAGCTGTGGCAACTACACCGTCAAATAATTGTTGATAGTTGTCAACTCCGGTGTCGATAAAAACTAGAGTAGAAGTTTGATTGAAAGTTTTGGTAGTATTGTTCATTTTTTTTACCTCAAAAAACTTGTTTGTTATAGGACTTACGCAATACAACGTATTTTCGTCATTGCGACCGATAGGGTTTGCGGAGCAGTCCGGGACAACCTTCTGTCATGGCGAGGGGGGTGGGTAGGTCTGATTTCATCGCTTCAATTTTTATCCCCCCCGTGGCCATCTCTTCCATGAGATTGCTTCGGCTCATTTAAGCTGTTGTTCAACAATCAACTTTAGGAAGCGATCGCCTCGCAATGACCGTCTTCTTGTGGCCATCTGTTCCATGAGATTGCTTCGGCTCATTTAAGCTGTTGCTCAACAATCAACTTTAGGGAGCGATCGCCTCGCAATGACAGTCTTCTTGTGGCCATCTGTTCCATGAGATTGCTTCGGCTCACTTAAGCTGTTGCTCAACAATCAACTTTAGGGAGCGATCGCCTCGCAATGACAGTCTTCTTGTGGCCATCTGTTCCATGAGATTGCTTCGGCTCATTTAAGCTGTTGTTCAACAATCAACTTTGGGAAGCGATCGCCTCGCAATGACAGTCTTCTTGTGGCCATCTGTTCCATGAGATTGCTTCGGCTCATTTAAGCTATTGTTCAACAATCAACTTGAGGAAGCGATCGCCTCGCAATGACAGTCTTATTGTGGCCATCTGTTCCATGAGATTGCTTCGGCTCATTTAAGCTATTGTTCAACAATCAACTTTAGGGAGCGATCGCCTCGCAATGACAGTCTTTTGTCATGGCAATGGATGGATATTTGTAGGTTGGGTTGAAGCATGTTTGCGGAGCATTTCCAACGGAAAAACCCAACACTAGAGTATTTTTTGTTGGGTTTCGTTGGTCACTCAACCCAACCTACTCAACTAATTTTCGCTTCAACATCAGTGATAAATATCAGTTCGGGATTGTATATTTTGTAGGTAGTAGAGATAAGGTAGAATGCATCCCCCTCCAACTGTTTTTTGGACGATGAGCGTCAGGCGATCGCTCTCAAAGGACGATAATGAAATGGCTTTTGCTTTGGGAATAAATTTGGAACGCAATAATTTGGTGTTGGGTTTCCTTTCACTCAACCCAACCTACCCAACTACTCAACTACTACGGAGCTTCAACCACAGCCTCACCAGCAGCAGTACCAAGTTGTACGGTAACAGTTCCAGCACTAAAGGTATTATCTTGTGTAGTACCCCGGGCGGTATCTTCAACAGGGTTAACGCTGAAACCAGTAGGATCGCCCACACCACCGAATCCTTGTATGCCAGCACTACCTAAAGCCCAAGCAGAGTTCTGCAAACCAGTACCTGCTTCGTAGTTAAAAGCAGCAGCAGAAGCATTTTCCTTACCTACTGCAGCAGACACAGCTACACCTGTAACAGCATCATTGACAACAGTGAAAGCCGCACTACCAGCGATACCACCTTCACCAGCACGAGCTACAGTGGCAAAACCCAAAGCATTGAGAATAACTAGGCCACCAACTACAGTTAAACGACGAATAATTGTATTTTTCATTTTGAACTCCAAGATTGTTTTTTTGTCTTCTATTAGTAAGACTGTTTTGGGTGGGAAATTGTGAATTTTTTTTAGGAGAGTATGGCGCTAGGTGCAACTGAGAAGTCATCTGACCAGAAATTTTTCGGTGTCCAAATATTCCACCAACGAACGGAATTTACAGTCTATCCCCCCCCTTATCAAGGGGCTTTTAACTTTTTTTCCACAACAAATTTCCCTTGACTCATATTGCGTCAAAGGTATTCTAAGGGCGAATTTTTAATCAAAAAAGCTATACTATCGCCCAGTTATGAAGTCAAAAGTCAGAAGTCAAAAGTAATTCCTGAGTGAGATGGCAATTTTTCTTGACTCTATATTCCACCAATAATATTCCGGAGGCGAATTATTAACTAATTTAAGTGGTTGGCTAAAACCTTTTGACCACTGATAACTGTTAACTGTTAACTGATAACTGAAATAACCTTTTGCCTTTTGCTTAGTCTCCTTCAATAATTCCACTAACACTGACAGAGCAACGAGCTGTTGTTTTCTATTTCCAACATTCTCTATTTCGGGCAACTTCTCCTCAACGGTTGCCTCAACTAAAATAGACTCAGTTTTCTCTTCAGACAAAACGGTCTCCTGGGGTATCTCAACAGTCACAATTTCTGTTGCCGACTCTGGAGGTGGAAAGTTTTCTACTTTTCCAGACTCAATAACAGGAATTTCTCCTTCTTTTTTATATTCCTGGTATTTATCTCGCAAAGTAGCTCGTGCTTGAGAAATTCGCTTGCGGACATTATCGTAAAAAATGTTCAACTCTGTAGCTATTTCTTGGTAAGAGTATTGTTTCTCAAAATAGAGAACAAAAGTTTCCCGTAGTCTCTTTGGTAAATCATCAATGGCCAGACAAAAAAAATTTTCTAATTCTTGCTGCTACGCAGCAAGAATTGGACTTTCTGCTTGAGAAACCTCATTAGAAAGAACCAAGTCTACATCCTCTACTTCTAGATCGTAGCGAGTACGCTGCTTAAGTAGATCCATGCAAAGGTTATAAGTTAGTTTAGCCAGCCAAGCTTTAAAATTCTCAATTACTTTGGCGGACTGTTGTATTTTTTCCCTAGCCTTGAGCATGGCCATACTCAGAGCATCTTCTGCTTCTGTGGAGTTGCCTCCCATCCATTTGATACAGCAACGGTAGAGATAGTCTTGATACTCTTGCCATTGTTGCCAAAATACTGAATCAATATCTGCAGTTCTTTTGTGCCTATCCAAAATTTTACGTTTTTATTCAAAACAACACATTTGGGCAGGCACCCTGGTTTTTTTCAATCGGAAGTATATTGTTATTTAACGAGCGTTTCCTATAGTTTAATTTTTAACTTTTGTTAACATATTACTAATTTAATTGTTCTTGTCAGGATAAGAACTTTAAAGATTTAGTGAAGTTATAGATAGAGGTTATTTGGGTAAATTTACTGAGAGGTTGTCTGATAAGTCCCATTTGCTACATCACTCGCCCCCTAAATCCCCCAATTTTGGGGGACTTTTAAGCCCCCTAAATCCCCCAATTTTGGGGGACTTTGAGAAGCAAATTGACTCTTGTTCCCCCCAAAGTTGGGGGGCTAGGGGGGCAAAATTCAATATCAAAAAACTTCTCGGAGGATATCTGAGAAGTTATTCTTAAAAAGATAATATTTGTTATTCCAGCGATCGCTATATAAGGGGAGATAGCGTCGGATTATTTATCATATTTTATATCATACTATTTCGTGTATAATAATTACTATTTCCCCAGCTTAATGTCAAAATCACGGGATATTTCATCAAGGATCAATACACCCGTCGCGGGCAAGATGCCCGCACTACAAAGACTTGAACGTTCATTTTTATATCTCATATACCTGCAATCTGCTATATATGTTTAAAATTCTATAATTACTTCAATCTCCCCCACTCCCCTACTCCCCCACTACCTTACTATTGCTGATAATCAGATATAACTTTTTCCAAATACCAAATCCTATCTCTTCCAGGATATTTTTCTCGGACTCTTGCGATTAATCTTTCTGCCATTTCCCAATGCCCACCAACCATTTTTAAAAGTTTTTGTTGTAGTTGTTTATATTGATTATCTTCGTTAAGATTCTGATTTTGACTAGGAACAGTTCCCTGAATTTTCTTCAAGTTATCTAAGGTTTTTTTATAGTTCTTCCAATCTTCAGCATCGCCGAATAATTTAGCAGCATTCTGATAATCATCTATGGCTTTTTTCATTTCTTCTAAACGAGAATAAATAATGCCTCGATGATAAAAAGCTTTAGCTTCATTAGGATTAATTTTTAATGCTTGTTCATAATCTATCATTGCCTCTTGATACGCCCCCATATCCCGATAAGTATTTCCCCTACTTACATAAGTAAGTGAATTATTCGGTTCAAATTTTAAAGCTGCATCAAAGTCAGCGATCGCTCCTTTAAAATCTCCCATTTTACTGCGAATTATCCCTCGATTTTGATAAGCTAAAATATCTCGTTGGTTAAATTGCAAAGCTTTATTAAAATCTGATATTGCGCCTAAACTATCTCCTTGTTTATAACGAATAATTCCTCGACAACAATAGGCTTGAGCATCTTCAGGGTCTACTTGTAAAGCCCAGTTTAAATCTGCTATTACTCCCTGGCGATCGCCTTTTTCAAATTTTATTAAAATCTTAGTTAAAAATGTTTTATTATCATCTTTTTGGAGATGATTTTCAATTTTTACAGCAGTAGTAGATACAGATTGCATTTGTTTAATATTATCCAAACATTTCCGACAATTAACTGCATCTTTCTGTTCTAAATACAATTCTGCTCCTCGCTTAAAATTATCTATGGCATCTGCTTGATTATGTTGTTGACGATAAGCATTACCTAACAATTTATATACCGGAGCATAGTGATTATTAATAGCAATTATTTGATTTGCATCTGCAATAGTTGCCGAAATATCTTTTACTGCCAATTTAGCAATACCACGAGCTAAATAAGCATCTATATAATTAGGATTAATTGCTAAAGCTTGAGTATAATCAGCGATCGCTTCTTTGTTTTTTCCTAAATCAAACTTTGCTAAACCTCGGCCATAATAAGCTTCAGCAAAGTTAGGATTAATTTCTATAACTCGACTAAAATATTGAATTGCTGCCTCATAGTCTTTAGCACGAGATTTTGCTACTGCTTGCTTATAGATTTCTTGTTCCATTACACTCTAAATTAATTGTTTTATGAACAATCCTAGCATTTATTTGAAGGAAGAAGAAAGAAGGAAGAAGGAAAAAGGAAGAAGGAAGAAGGAAGAAGGAAGAAGGAAGAAGGAAGAAGGAAGAAGTGGATGGGTACTCAAACCCCTTCTTGAGTAGTTAGGGACGTTGCATGCAACGTCCGTACAGGGAGAGAACCCACCCCTAACCCCTCCCAGGAGGGGAAGTAAACAATTAATAATTATCTCTTCTTTTCAAGGAGAGATAATTGTTAATTATTAATTATTAATTATTAATTATTAATTATTAATTATTAATTGTTAATTGCCTTTTTCAACTTTCATAAATTTCCAGAGGCAACCCATCTGGGTCGGGAAAGAAAGTAAAACGTTTGCCAGTTATTTCATCAATTCTAATATTTTCTACTTCTATATTGTGGGATTTCAAATAATCGACAGATTCATCAATATTATCTACTTCTAAAGCTAAATGTCTCAAACCACAAGCTTCTGGACGAGTTAATCTTTTTGGAGGGTTGGGAAATGAAAATAACTCTATGCGATCGCCACTTCCTACAAGTAAATCTAATTTATAGGAATTGCGTGGTTTTCTCCAAGTTTCTTGAATAATTTCAAACCCTAAAATCTTCACATAAAAATGTTTTGATTTTTCATAATTAGAGCAAATAATTGCAACATGATTAAAGCTTTTGATTTTCATAGAGTAATCCTGTGGTTGGCAATAGTAATTAACAAAAATAAAATCATAAAAATTAGAGTTTAAAAATGCTCCATCAAAGGAAATTCCACAATTTTATCGCCTATCTATGTCTATAATTTTTTCTGTTTTTATCTTTTTCTTTTGGGTTTAATACCCCAGCGTCTAGACCGTGTTTACAATTGGTTGAGGTTTGAGTCCCTATCGATTTTTTCTTCCTTCCTTCTTCCTTCTTCCTTCTTCCTTAGCAATACTAAAATATTCGCGAGCAAGATGCTCGCACTATCAAATTTATCTTTTCTCTTATGGGTGTAATACCCTAACGTCAACTGCGGTGTCTAGAATTGGTTGGAGATTGATCGAGGGTCATGGCAACTTTTTAATATCCCCTCTTTCTTCCTTCTTCCTTCTTCCTTCTTCCTTCTTCCTTCTTCCTTCTTCCTTCTTCCTTCTTCCTTCTTCCTTCTTCCTTCTTCCTTAGCAATACTAAAATATTCGCGAGCAAGATGCTCGCACTATCAAATTTATCTTTTCTCTTATGGGTGTAATACCCTAACGTCAACTGCGGTGTCTAGAATTGGTTGGAGATTGATCGAGGGTCATGGCAACTTTTTAATATCCCCTCTTTCTTCCTTCTTCCTTCTTCCTTCTTCCTTCTTCCTTCTTCCTTCTTCCTTCTTCCTTCTTCAATGCCTATAATTTATGACAACTTTCATTACTGCATTTACCCTTAACAATAACCTCATAACTTTCAGGATAAATTCCTGGTGGTAAGCGATCTACTTGTAAATTACTAAAAATTTCCCAGTCTAAGTCAACGATCGCGCCACAGTTTTGACAGCAAAAATGATGATGAGGTTTAACGTTAGCGTCATAACGAGTTACTCCCTCTTCCAGCAATACTTCTTTAACTAACCCTACTTCTCGTAACACAGTTAGGGCGCTATAAATAGTTGCTTTGGAAGAAATTGGTAACTCACGGTTGACTTCACTCAGTATCTCCTCAACTGTGGGATGGTCTGAACGAGATAAGAGATTAGCATAAACCGCAAACCGCTGAGGGGTAATTCTCAGCCCTTTAGATTGCATTTTTTCCTTAATATTTGTTGCAGTATAGTTACTGTTCATTAACTTAAGCTTATTATATACATTTTATACCAGCCTCAGATTATAACACATCTCAACAAATATTGGTTGTTAAATTAAAATCAATCTTTTCCTTGACATTTTCTTAAATCAGAATTATTCTTAGAAACAACAGAGTCAAAGAAATAATTCAGGAGAACACCATGGACTTGTCCAACTCTAACACCGCCAAAAACTTGTCTGACGCCTTTGCAGGGGAATCAATGGCTAACCGTAAATATCTCTTTTTTGCCGAAGTAACCAAGAAATTGGGCATGGAAGATTTAGCCAAACTTTTCCGGGAAACAGCTAACCAAGAAACTCAACACGCCTTTTCTCACTTTCGCCTACTTCACCCAGAGTTAGTGGTAGACGACCCATCTACTTTGACTGAAAAGCAGAAAAAAGCGATCGCTTCTCGTTGTCTAGAGTTAGCAATTGAAGGAGAGACCTACGAATATACAACTATGTACCCAGAATTTGCTGAACAAGCACGAGTAGATCGTGATAGTGCAGCAGCAGCAGAATTTAAGGAGCAAGAGGAAGAGTCTCGCGAACACGCTTCCATGTTTCGCCAAGCAACTCATAAGTTTGGTTTATTGACTAGCATTGAGCATCACCACGCGGATCAATATACAGAAGCTCTCGAAGGTTTGAATGGTGTTGCACCGAAACAAAAAGCTGCTGGAAAGGAAGCTGCAACCCGTAAATGGATCTGTCGGGTGTGTTCGATGATTTACGATCCAGTTGTTGGCGACCCTGACTCTGGTATTGCTGCTGGTACAGCATTTGAAGATATTCCTGAAGATTGGTATTGCCCTATTTGTGGAGCGCAGAAGAAATCTTTTGTTCCTTATGAAGAGGCGGTTGCAGCTTAAGTGTTTTTTTTGAAGGAAGAAGGAAGAGGGAAGAAGGAAGAATATTGCTTTGTCTTAGTTTTAAGCTTTTTATCTATTCTAACTTTTCCTTCGACTGCTATATATCAAATCTGACTGATAACTTACTATAAAATCATTGCCATAGGAAAGTAATCTCCAATAGTTTTTGGGGTTGCTTTTCCATATTAGATTTTGCATGATTTTAATTTATGTTGGAAAAGACAATTTCTGCTGCTTTTGGTAATTCAATGGGGATGAAATAATTGTTGGGGTAGAGGTAATCTTCGTTTGATTCGTCGATAACTCGAATCATTTGATGTTTAGTGGCAGTAGTGTCGGGGATGACTTGATAAATTTTGCGAATTTCTAATGAGGTTGGGTAGTTTTTGTTGTTAATGCAGATGACAAATTGTCTGTGAAAATTAGGAGGTTGAATCATTATTTAGACATTAATAATTAATTTAGTTCTAATTGTTATAAATGTAATATCATATTCGGTTGAACAGTTGTCATTACGAACGTAGCGATAGCGGAGTGAAGTAATCGCAAAAAAGTACTGTGATTGCTTTCCCTTCCGGAATGCTCCGCAAACGCTTCACTTCGTTCCCCTCGCAATGACATATCGTAACTGATTTACCGGACATGATATAACTGTTAAATAATTACTTTTGAAGTGTCTTGAAATGAAACTCTAAAAAATCTTTGAGTGACTGAGGAAAGGGAACGCGAGGCGCTAGAATTTCTACTGCATTTTCTATAGTAATCTGAGTACGAGTTTTAAAAATAGACTTGCCTTCTGAATCTCTTAAATTTGTAAGTTTATTGAGGAAGGTAACAAAAAAACATAATTCATACTTGCCTCTAATATATTGTTTGGCTTCATATTTTTTGAGATGATAGACAATTTTTCTTATCTGAATCCAACAATTATTAGGTGTTTCTACACTGCACTGTTTTTCTAAATAAAATAGTTTTTTATACATGATTTTGACTATTTTCAAGTCATTTGTTAATTTGAAGAAATTCTTCATTTTAAGATTATTACTATTAGGTTGATATTGTTCCTTTTTAAGATAAATTATCCATGACATAATTGGCAAAAGATAGCGACAAAAAGTTTGCCATTCTTGCTCGAACTGGTTTTCTATATCAGCAAGCTGATTTGAGTCAGTAATATGATAAAAATCTTCGCAAACTCTTCTGAACATAGTTGCTGTGACTATGAAATTTTCAATAGAGTAGTAATCAGTAACATAAAGATTTTGATATTTAGGTAATACTTCATCTATAAGATCAGATAAGTCTTTATCTACAAAAAATAAAGTTCTACTTTTATTAGATACGCGCTTGATTACTTTTTCATACAATGTATAAACTTTTTGCTTACCCCCACAAATATATTTAAAATCAGAGTAATTTTGGGGAAGCATCTGTTTGATAAAGTGATTATAAAAGGAAACATCATCATTTCCTTCAAAGAATAAATGAACAGTTTTTTGATGCTCTTTGTAATCTTTGATGAATTGCAGATAAGTATTTCCTGGTTCACGAGCATCTCTTAACTGGTCGAGAAAATTCATAATTATTGAGAAATAA
Organism: Okeania sp. SIO2C9; assembly: GCF_010672455.1. Classification (GTDB taxonomy): domain Bacteria; phylum Cyanobacteriota; class Cyanobacteriia; order Cyanobacteriales; family Microcoleaceae; genus Okeania. The sequence goes on from NZ_JAAHGO010000002.1 coordinate 34,741, forward strand.
ATTCGGTTAATGAATGAGTATATGAATCTAGTTCATTGTCAAAAATAAATGGAGAATGTGTTACTGCAATTAGACCATTACAACGTCCACTATGCAAAATATCTGGTAAAAAACGTTTTTGCCAAGGTACTGATAAAGAAAGTTCTGGTTCATCTATAATTACAAAATAATCTGATGTATCTGATAAATATAGATGAGAAAAAAGTGATACAATTTGCTTTTCTCCAGAGGATAGCATTTTCAATTCAATTTCTTCATTCTCTAGTTTTTGATTATTTTCATTCTTGATATTTTGTCGGTCTAAGGTGATATAAATTCTCAAATTAATATTGTCATACCGTAGTTGTTTGCCAACTAGATAATTATTACAAACATTGATAAAACTGCGAATATCTTTTTCTTGTTCTTGTTGTTGTTTATGCCATTTAAGTAATTTGATTAGAAAATGAGCAGTAACCTTTTGCTCTTCTTCTATTTCTCCTTCATTTTTGATTTTTTCGAGCATATCCCGTAATTCTTTCTTCTCTTTTTCTGGAAGAAATTTTTCATCAATCCTACTAAAAATTGATTCAACAGTTTCATTATCTAAGTTTTTTAATTCCTCCACCTCAGCTTTTTGATAAATTTTATTAATTAAGTCTTTTAGAACTGTGGCAATTAAATTTTCTAACTGATTACGCACACTATTTTTTAAGTTATCCATTTTTCTATTTATAGTTTGTTCAACATCTTCCATACCAAATTCAACTAATTCTACATAATCTTTTTGTTTAGTTATCCTAGAGATTTTTTTTTCATATAATTCTGAATAAAAATCTGGAAAAATTGCTTTTAAATCTTGCTCAATTCGTCTATAGGTTGGCAGATATAAAACTTTATCCTTAACTATTTTTGTGATTTTTTTAAATTCGTTTTTTACGATTCTTATTGAATTATCTATCTCTATAATTCTTTGAAAGTCTAACAGATTATATTCTCTTGTATTTCCTCTTGAAAATTCACTCAAAAATTCAGATATAAATGTTGATATATCAAGTAAAAAATTGAGATTATTTCTATCTTCTAAATCTATATATTCTGGAATAAATTTTTTTAAAAGAATTTTAGATTCTCTGATTTGCTTGATAATAATATTGAGCTGTTTTTTAGATAAAACAATCTTTTCCTGATCAGTAGCTAGAGAAATTTCTTTAAAATCATATTGATTAATTTTTTTTAATTGAAAAGTCAATAAAAAGAAAATCAAATTAGCAATTGTACTTTTTCCCGTACCATTCTCACCGACTAAAACGAGCTTATTATCCTTAATAGGAATTTTAAATGTTTGATAACCCCATAACTCCTCTATTGTAAATTCTGTAATTGAGATTGACATATCTATTTTCCTCAGTTTATTAAATATTTCCTATGACAGCAAGTTGAGTTATTCTGCATCACTTTACATTTAATTCTAGTAGAAAACACACCCATTATTTTAGGAAAAATCAACTTTGACAAATTTTACTGGTTTTAACAGGTATAAATAGTCATCATTGAAAACCATCCACTCTACTAAATGTTGAGATTATTTTTTATTTCCCCTTCTAAAAATCTATAGACCTAACAGCAAAATCTCCTAAAGTAACGGTAAAATTATCCTGCTGTTTTGTCGCTGCAAAATTCACCACAACTTCACAAGCAACAGCAACAGTTAACATTACTAAATTTCTCGCTAATGGATAATCACAAATATCATCATTGACTGGAGAAGGAACTCGATAATTTTCATTCCAAATTATCTCTGAATATTCAGAAGCTAACCCTACATGAAGACAAGAAATATTAGCATCAGCACAATAATTTTTCACAGCACTCCGACTAATACTATTATCAAAAGTATCAATCACTAACTCACTTTTTCCTAATAGTTTACCCACATTTTCTTCAGTTAATTTTTGAGCTTGACCATCAATTTTTACTCCTAAAGCACGATAGAGACTATTAGTCAAAATTTTAACCTTAAAAGCTCCCACATCAGAACGATAATAAGGTTGAGTAGATAAGTTACGCTCCTCAATGCGATCGCAATCTATAACTCGTAATTTACTAAACCCAGAACGAGCTAAATTTTCAGTAATATTTGCTCCTAAAGCACCTGCACCACAAATAGTTATTCACAAATTTTTTAGCTTTGTCATAACTTCTAGACTGCGGTAAAGTTGTTCGTGAAAAAACATAGTTTGGAAGGAAGAAGGAAGAAGGAAGAAGGAAGAAGGAAGAAATACTAAAGTTGGAAGTAGGAAGTAAGAAGTAAGAAGGAAGGAAAGGGGAAGTTAGAAGGGGTAAAGTTGGAAGTTAAAAGTTATCAATGTTTTGAAGGAAGAAGGAAGAGGGAAGAAGGAAGAAGGACTAAAGTTGGAAATAAGAAGTAAGAAGGAAGGAAAGAATAAGTAGGAAGGACTAAAGTTGAAAATTAAAAGTTATCAACTCGAAAGAAGAAGGGATATAATTTATCAGGAAGAAGTAAGAAGGGGTAAAGATTGCTTGGAGTTTATAGACTTGGAGTAGCTTTTTGGAGACTATCCCTATCTACTTTTTCCTTCTTACTTCCTTCTTCCTTCTTCCTTCTTACTTATTAATTGGAGTTTGTAGACATGGAGCAGCTTGTAGGAGACTATCCCTATCTACTTTTTCTTTCTTACTTCTTACTTCTTCCTTCTTCCTTCTTCCTTCTTACTTATTAAAGGTATTTTAATTTATGGGTAGTCATCGAGAACAATATATATGGAAAAGAGGTGTTAAAATGGCTATTAATTGCTACCAAATAACTCAACATTTTCCCACTTCTGAACTTTACGGTTTAACCAGTCAAATTCGTCGTAGTTGTGTTTCAGTTCCTTCAAATATTGCTGAAGGATATGGCAGAACAAGTAAAGTTGAATATATACGTTTTCTCAGAATTGCTCTAGGTTCCCTCAGAGAGTTAGATACCCAATTAATTATTGCTAAAGCAGTAAATTTAGCTAAACCAGAACTATTTAATTCTATCATTCAAGAAGTTGATGAACGACAACGTCTTATTATAGCCACTATTCGCAAATTAGAAGCATAATTTTCCTCTTTCTTCCTTCCTCTTTCTTCCTTCCTTTTTCCTACTTCCTTGTAACTTCAGTCTTTCCTTCCTCCTTCCTTTTTCTTGATTCGGTCTTTCCTCCTTCCTTCCCTCTTCCCTTCTTCCCTTCTTCTCTTCTTCCCTTCTTCCCTTCTTCCCTCCTTCCTTCCCTTCTTCCCTTCTTCCTTCTTCCCTCTTCCTTCTTCCTTCTTTAACAACACCCACTAAAGACTGTAAGTCAAAATGTCGATCGCCCCCACTCAAAAAAATACCAGCACTCACCACTGTCAAATCATTTTTATCAATAGCAGAAGTATGACGTTCTCCATCCCTTGTCACCCATTCTACTTGCCAATAAGTAGAGCGATCGCGAAAATCCTGCAATTCACCTCCTCCCATTTCTAACGCTTCACGCAGTTGTTTTTCATCCCTTTGTTGTTGCATTTGTTTCATAAACTCTTCTTTTTGTCGCGCTACTAAGTCATAAACTGTTTTCATTTCTGGAGTTATCCCCTTAAACCTGACTTCTTTGAGTGGCGTAATATTTTTCAACGCTTCCCGTAACTGTTCCGCAACAAAAAGGTCAGCACGGCGATCGATATCTTCAAACCACCAGGAACTACCATCAAATCTAGCAATTATTGGCTCAAACATAGCTCCTTCTGTTACTAGATGATATCATGTCCGTTTATATCGTTTGTGTAAACCCAAGGGTGAATATCTACAGGAAATAATGGTTTTTTTCTTGCGAGGGTAGCCTTTCTTCCTCTTCTCTCTTCCCTCTTCCTTCTTCCCTCTTCCTTACCAAAAAATGAGGTCCAAAGCCTCCCCTTTTAAGGGGATGAAAAAATATTCAGTTCAGTATTTCAAGCCTCCAGCTTTAGTGGTCGGTACTGATAACTGATAACTGATAACTGATAACTGAAATGACCTTTGCTATACAAGACCGATGCTGCCGGACATGATATGAACTGCTATAGGTTTAGCAAAACCAAAACGTTGTTTAGCATCAGACTCATTAGTTGGATATGCTAGCCATTTTTGCCCTTTTAATTGACAAGCAAGGAATAATTTAAGAGGTTTTAAAAGTTGGAAATATTCCTCTAATTGAGGTAAGCTTTGTTCTTCTACAAACTTTGCTATTTTGTCATTAATTGGTTGAAAAATCCCCCAACCTTCAAATTTGTTTGGTTGAGTTTGAAAGGTATAATATCATCTTCGGTTGAATACTTATAAATACCTGTTGTGAGGAGTCAGGAGTCAGGATTCAGGAGTGAATAAAGAAGGAAAAGAGGAAATACTGGAGAAAAATAAAGAGAATTTCAGTATTTATTTGGTACTGTCCATACTGTCAATCATTAAATTTGATTTATAACTGACCCGTCCTAACATGATATAAACCATTCCTGCTACTCTTGTTTTGACTCGTCCACAGCGGACATGATATCATTTACTACAAGCAGTCTACACCAGAATTACAGTACAATAACAACCACGAGCGATCGCCTCTGTAATATTGCCATTAATTGCTTGTTTCAAAAATCCTTCCTTGATAGCACCAATAACTACAACGTCACAGTTATGAGTATCAGCAAAATTAACTACAGCATAATTTGTCAGAAGCAATTTCCCAATTTGAAAATTCTGTTCGCCTCAAACCAGACCTAGCAGTGCTTCATTATCAACTATGGGTAGCATTATACTTGGAAAATAAACGACTTGAAGCATTAGTATCTCTTACGAAAGCTAGAGACTTATTAAAAGAGCAAGGTAAAGGAGAAGATGCAGAAAAAATCGAGAAAGCAATACAAAGAATTCAAGCAGAATCTTAAGAGAAATATAGGTAAAAAAATATAGCGGTTTGTGATTAATTTATATGCAAACCACTATTTTTTTGTTAGTTTTTCAGGCAAAGCATTGCTAATGCTACAGTTGTTATACCATTTTGAAAAAAGAATGTTACGAATAGTAAGGGCGATAAAAATATTTTGTAGGAGATGTCCTTTTGAGAAAAAAGATGATTTACGGCTTAAAAAATGGTATTGAAGCAATTCTTTATGACTTATGACTCCTGACTTCCCCTCCTGGGAGGGGGAGGGGCGAGGGGTGGGTTAACTCCTAAAAAGTACCCTAGCTATTTGTAGCAAACATTTATTGAATTGGTATTATTGCCTTGATTAGGAAAACAGTGTCACCTTATCCATTAGACTATACAGCAAAAGTATCTACAAATACTGAACCTGTCGTGTTACCATCAACAGTCGAGAGTGAGAAAGTGGTGCCGTCGCTTTGCGCGAATGCTGCTCCATCTAATAGATCGTTATACAATGTGTGAGCGTAGCCGTGATTACCTACAAAACTAAAGGAACCTGGTTGGAATAGATCGTCCCAGTTAATATATACATCTAAGTCAGCTAATGGGTCATCGTATCCCAATGTACTGCTTGTATGGAAAGCAACAACTCTATCCGCATCACTTGGATCTAAGCGATCGTCTGTGGGGTTAGCACTAGAGAACCAACCTCCTTCAAACTCAGGACCTGCTGGATCGAGACCAATAAGTTGATCGACTTCGCCACTTCGTTCGCGAAATTCTTCTCCTGCTTCACCCATCACATGAGCACCTAAACTGTGACCGATAAGAGTAGTATCGGCAGGATTAACACCTTGACCCAACAAATAGTCTGCTACCTCAACTCCCACATCATCAACTCTGTCAGCAGCAGCAAAATAATTGAGAGTATCAGCGCCATCTTGCCAATCTACTAACAAAATGTTAGCATCATTGCCTTCCAAATCTCGTATATTTTGTGCCATTTCTGACATCCAACTTTGAGGGGTGAAATTATTACCTGGATTTCCACCCGTACTTCGGTAACCATGTACGATTACATAAGTAGGATCGCTGGTGTCTATAGAGCGTGAATTATCTAATCCGCCATTATCCCAAGAATTAAAGAAAACGTCTACCATATTTTTGGTTTGTTCCCATGTATAAGTGTTTACTGAAAATATTATGCTTTGTGTTGAGTTCCAAAATGGAACTGCTACAATCATCCTACAAACTTTTGCTATATAGCCACTAGCTATTACTGGGCAAAAAAGCTAGGAATTATGGCTATGTCCAGTTTTGATGGATTTTTTCCATCTATAATTATCTACAAGTTTTTTATAGCATTTTCAGGACTTACGCAAATTCACCTTGAAAATACCATATGTAGGGGCAAATGGCATTTGCGTTCCGCAAAGCTCCGCTTTATATGTTGCCCTCACTGGATAAGCGTGTCCGTGCGTAAGTTATGAAAATGTAAGTAGAACTCTCAAAAAAAATCAAGCAAAGATTTAGAGGCTGAATTCCTTGCTTGATAAGTTAGTTATGAGATATTTTTATAGTTATTTTTTCTGCTGCTTTTTTCGGGATCAGGTGGCGATCGCGACTGTGGCTACTATTCCTAAGAGCGATGATGGTTCTGGTGTTGATTTAGTGTTAGTGTTAGTGGTAAACAGGTAGGCTGAACCACTGTTAGTTCCTTTGTCGTTGTCTCCTACAGAACCAATGAGGGCTGTGTTATCGCTTAGAGCTACTGACCATCCGAAGCGGTCGGATGCAGAACTGTCGGGTGCAGTAAATTTATGGAGCAAATTGCCAGTAGTAGTGTCAAATAGGTAAGCTGAACCACTCCTGTATCCATTGTCGTCGTCAAAAGTTGTTAGTTTTTAAGGCCAAGCATAGCTAACGCTATAGTTGTTATTGCGTTGATTAGAAAAACCATCCCTCCTAAGTATCTATCTCTAATCCTGATCCATCTATATTTGTTATCTCATGGTTCATAATAGTATCACGATTCATAATAGTATCGAGTGAGAAAATATTGTTTGGCAAAGTAGTATCGTTACTTTGCAGGAATGTGGCTCCATCTAATAGATCGATATACAAATCGTGAGCGTATCTGTGATTACCTATAGGACCAGAGGAACCTGGTTGTAATCGATCATCCCAGTTAATGTATAAATCTAAGTCAGCTAATTCGCCGTTGTATCCAATTCCACGGCTAGTGTGGAGAGCAACAACTCTGTCCGCATCATTTGCATCTAGGCGATCATTTGGATCTGTGAATTTATTATCAAAGAGTGGCGCTCCTTCTTCAAACATACTTCTTGCTGGATCGAGACCAATAAGAAGATCGACTTTGCCACTAGATTCACGAAGTCTTTCACCTGCTTCACCCACTACATGAGCACCTAAACTGAAACCAATGAGAGTGGTAGTAGCAGGGTTGACACCTTCCTCCAACAAATAGTCTGCTACCTCAACTCCCACATCATCAACTCTGCCAGCAGCAGCAGGATAATTGAGAGTCCTAGCATCTTGCCAATCTACTAGCAAAATGTTAGCATCATCGCGTTCCAAATTTCGTATATTGTCTGCCATTTCTGACATCCAACGTGTGGGTCTTTTTCTGAATATATTACCTGGATTTCCACCCGTTTCTGTGAAACCATGTACGATTACATAAGTAGGGTCGCTTGTGTCTATAGGCCGATCTTCGTCTATTTCACCATTGCCCCAAGGATTAATATTAACCTCTACCATATTTTTAGTTTGTTCCCATTTATTAAGTTTTTACGGAAAGGATTATACTTTGTGTTGAGTTGTTTTTACAAGTAATTTGCTGCTTCATAAAAATATTTAAGATTTTCTTTAGTTGTGCAAAATAAGTTTCCTAGTTGAGAGAGGGAATAGGGAACAGAGAGTCGTAGGGGGGATAGCCATTCGCCCTACTGTGGTCTACCAAGGTGCAAAAAGTTAGTATTTTAGACAGATAAGGGCAGAAAAATCAAGGGATAAATAATTTTTCCTCCTACCTTCCTCATATAATTCCTAGTTTTTCCTAAATTATTACTCCTGAATCCTAAATTCTGAATTATTACTCCTACCTGGTTGAACAGTCCAGCAACGATAGGAAGCAATCTCACATAACCCCTGAGATTGCTTCCTTCCACGGAGTGTAAGTCGCAATGACTATGGTATAGTAATTATCAAGTCTAACTTCTGACTTCAAATGTCACTCCTTCATACAAAAGTTCCATCGGACATTCAAACTCTATACTTTCTAAAGCGATCGCCTCTCCCGCTTCATAAAAATTGCAAAGCCACATTTTCCCCTCTCTTCGACGATAAATTTCCACTGAATTTGATTCCGAGTCTACCAATACATATTCCTGCAAACTAGGAATTTGACGATAATATTTAAACTTATCGCCGCGATCGTAACTTGCTGTACTTGGCGAAAGCACCTCAACAATTACTTTTGGATGTTGGATAAAGTCACGGGATTTTAGATCGTCAGGGTGACAAGTAACCACTAGATCGGGATAGAAATAACGACTATTTTCATTTGCCTGAACTTTCACATCTGCAACATACGCTTCACAACCTCTTTGACTCAAATGAGGAAACAAAGCTCTGTAGAAATTGAGGTAAATTTTAGAATGAGGAATAGTTCCCCCAGTCATGGCAAAAATTTCACCATCAATATATTCATAACGAAGTTCCTGTTTTGCTTCCCATTCGAGATACTCTTCAGGACTCATTTTTCGATAATTTTGAGGTTCAGCAATCATAATTTTTCTCCTTTTTAGGGAACAGGGAACAGACAGAAATTATAAATTCTTTCTTGCTGCTTCCTGCTCTGCGGAGACGTTCTATGCAACGTCTTTTTCTTCATAAGTGTAACATAAAACATATTGAAATTACTCCAGGAATTTTTGGTGATTTAATAGCGATCGCACCTTGACAACTAGAAAAAGTTGCTATATTCTGAAATTAGATTAGTATTATAGGAAAATAGTGGCTCTTTTTTTAGAGTCTGAATAACCGTAGGGGTTTGGTCTCCAAACCCTAATCCCTTGACAATCAGAAAAAGTTGTTCTTTACTTGCTGCGCATATGTACAACAATAACGCGTGGAAACTACTGTAACTATTGGACAATAGTAACGCACTGAAATATTTGGAATAGCGAAAAACTACTCTTTAGCCACATAAATAGTTCGGGCTAAAGCCCTACTACAAACTATCACAAGTTCATAGGATCGATATCCACAGTAAAACTGACCGCTGGCGGACAAAGATTAATCAACTTAGTCAAATCTGGTACATCTTCACATCCAGGCGATAACTTTAACAAAATCTGCCACCGATAACGATTAGCGACTCTCGCAATAGGAGCGGGTGCAGGACCTAATAAATCATATTTTCCTTCCTCCGCTTTTTCCATCAGCACACTTGCTAACTTTTGAGCAGTTACCGCTACTTCAGTCGGATCATAACTACTCAGACGTAATAAAATTAATCGCCCGTGAGGAGGATATCGCAATTCTGCTCTTGCTTGTAATTCAGTCTCCACAAAAGACTCATAATCATTACGTTGCACTGCTTGAATCACAGGATGTTCGGGAGTATAAGTCTGAATAATTACTCGCCCTGGGTTATCTCCACGACCAGCACGTCCCGCTACTTGCAACAACGTTTGAAAAGTACGCTCATTAGCACGATAATCTGAAAAATGTAGTAACCCATCAGCGGATACAACTCCTACTAATGTCACCTGAGCTAAATCTAAACCTTTGGTCAACATCTGAGTACCGATTAATAAATCTGCTTCTCCATTAGCAAACTGAGTTAACAATATTCGATGTGCATCTTTGGTGCGAGTAGTGTCGCTATCATATCTAATACATCGTAAATCGGGAAATTGTCTAGTTAACTCTTGAGTTACCTTTTGAGTACCGCTGCCAAAAAATTTAAAGAAAGGAGAATCACATTCAGGGCAACGTTGGGGTTGTAGTTGGGTGTAATTACAGTAATGACAACGTAACAGTTGAGTCGCACCTTCGTGGGTATAATGATAGGAAAGAGAAACGTCACAGTGGGGACATTCCATTACATAACCGCAACTACGACAAGACACAAATGTACTATGACCGCGACGGTGGATGAATAAAATTCCTTGTTGTTTTGTTTCTTGTAATTGTTGCAGTGCTTCTTGTAGAGGATAGCTGAACATTGTGCGGTTTCCCTGTCGCAGTTGTTGGCGCATATCCACTATTTCTATAGGTGGCATTGGTCGTGAGTGGACGCGCTCTGGTAATGACAGGTAGTAGGTTTTAGGTGTTAGGTTTTGGGTGTTAGGTTTTGGGGAAACATTTTCATCTACATTTTCTGGTAGATTAGGAGATGCTTGACTCAAGTTTTCTGGGTGGTATTCTCTTGTTTCTAACCAACTTTCTAAAGAGGGTGTTGCGGAACCTAATATTAATGGGCAGTTTTCCAATTCTGCTCGCCATTTTGCTACAGTGCGAGCATGATAACAAGGCGCGGGGCGGTCTTGTTTGAAACTATTATCGTGTTCTTCGTCTAATACAATTAAACCTAATTTTGGTAATGGAGCAAAGATAGCGGAGCGAGTGCCAATAATAACTTGAGGAATACCCCATGTCATATTACGCCAGGTATCGTAACGTTCCCCCGGAGATAGAGCGCTATGGTAAACGTAAACTTTGTTTCCGAAACGAGCGCGAAATCTATCGGTGAGTTGGGGTGTTAGACCAATTTCAGGAACAAGTACAAGAGCAGATTTGCCATTTTCCAGGATGGGAGCGATCGCCTGTAAGTATACTTCTGTTTTCCCAGACCCCGTAACTCCATGTAACAATATTTGAGCAAATTCTTGAATCTGGGTAATAGTTGTTAGTGCTTCTGCTTGATAGGGGGTCAGCATTTTGATTTCATCTCTGATATTGCCCCTACCTTCTTCTCGTCGCAACACCTCCTGTGCTTCTATGATGACATAGCCTTTTTCTTCTAGTTTTCTGACTACAGAAGAATTAGTTTTGCAACTGTTAAGCAATTCAGTTAACCATGTTTCCCCACCCTTTCGCCGTAGCACTTCCATAACTTCTTGTTGACGTGGGGTTAAATCTCGCGGTAAGTTTTGAACAACTAAAGTTACAGCTTGTCTCAATTTTGGTTTTGGTGGGGAAGGAGGTTCGAGATAACTTTCTACCCAACCTCGTTGGAGTAAATCTTTTAATCCTCGGTTAGCACCTTTGACTTGACGTTGAATGTATTGCCAGGTGTAATCTTTGGTTTTGGAATTTTGCAGAACTTCCAGAATTTTTTTAGCGGTAGCATTGAGGAAAATTTCTGCACCTGTTGGTATTGCCTCTTCTATAATGCGGATGCGTCGTTGACTACGTTTGAGTAACCCTGGTGGTAGAGCTGTGCGAATAACTCTAATAATAGGTGTTTGATAATAACTAGCAATTTTTTCTATAAGTTGCCAATAAGTGGGAGGGAAAAAACCTCTAGTAATAATATCCGATACATTTTTGAGGCGATCGCTTGTTAACCCTTCTGGTAGTTGGGAGGTTTTGCGAATGGCGATCGCTCCTACCTGTTGACTGCCAAAGGGTACTGTTAAAATGTCTCCTGGTTGAATGTCCAGATCGGGAGGTATTTTGTAGGTAAATAACTTTTCCTCCTCTTGAGCATCATCTGTTGAAGTTTTGAAAGGAACATCAACTAAAACTTCCACCCACTCTTGCGACTCTTGAGGATGGTTGTTCATGTAAGACGATCCAGGTTCAGCCAATATTGGTTTTGAGAGTGTTTGAGTAGTTTGGGACATTTTGTCAAATTAACTAGGGTACAATTAGGGTGTTTTGCTAATGTATTTCCCTAAATTTGTTTGCACTAGCTTACTATATCTGGCAAGATTTTGCTAGCAACTTCAATAATGGATAATTGATAATAGACCTCTCCCTAAAAGTGGAAGAGGATTGAATAAAAGGAAAATTAATTCATTGTTTCTCCTTTAAAGGAGAGAATTTTTACCTTAATTATTCGGTAATGGATGTTTTATAGAACCCATTTGGTATCTTTTCCGTCCAAGGTTATACTAAGTAGCGATCGCCAATTATCCTAAACAAGAGTTAGACAAATGCCATATTCAAGCAGTTTAACAGATCAAGAATGGGTTCTATATAATATCTGTTTATAATTTCTTACTTGGTTTTACACAAACGCGCCCCAGCGGATAGGATATAAGTCCTAAGATATTTATAATTGGGATGAAGTTTTAGTAAACTTAAGAGTTTGTTGGCAAGAAAATTTTTTTTTATTAATAGTAGTTGTAGTTAAGTAATATTTATCTAAATTGTCTAATAAATTGTTTTACTTGAAAAGTAATTTTTTTGTCAAAAAAGTCTAAAATTCGATTGCGTTTAATCGTTTTTTGTAAAGTTTTTAGCCAAGATGATGATAGTATACCAGGCTGTGTTATTTTAATGTGGGTAATCAAATTTTCCATTTCACTGATATGGTAATCTCTTAATTTAAGATTTAAAATTTCCCGATCTGTAATATCTTCTTCAAAACAAGGAGGTAATCCATAACCTAAAGCGCGAAAGCAGAGAATTGTGCGTATACATTTTTCACAATGTCCACAATTAACATCTTTTCTTTCTCCTTGCCAACAAACTCTCAAATTTTCTAGAAATTCTTGCCAATCTAACATTTGTTCAATTTTTTGTAAGCGACTATATCCATCTCCATGATCGACAATTTTTAGTGAATTACTCGATAAAAATAAATCTGTTAAAGGATTTGTACCCCAAGCTAAGTGAGCATTTTTATGAGAGTAACTAGAAGGAAGAGTGTTTATATTGTAACCTTTAAGGTCAAAAGAAGAATAACTCGAAGCAATAATTCCTGTATTATACATTTTAGTCAGTAAATAAAAACAAGAAGCGATCGCTACTCCATGTACATCTTCCCAATTAAGTTTAATTACCTGACGAAAATTAGTAGCCATAGGAATTAATTCTAATCCTAAACTAGCAGTAATTCTTTGAGAGGTGAGAAAAGCTCTTGCAAATACTTCTTGTTGTTTAATAGGAATATCAAAACCATGTACCATTAAACAAGCTTGTAAATTCTTTTTATTTTCGAGATTAATTCCTTTTGTATTACATAAAGCAGTAAAACAACTGTCAACACCACCAGAAAAAGCAGAAATGGCAACTTCTTGCTCAAGATTTTTCTTAGTCTCTTTTTCTACATCTGCTGTAATATTTATTTTCTGATAAATTTTAGGTTTCCAAGAAGACCATGCCAATTGAAATTCGTTTAAATTATCTAGTAAAGATGGAGAAACTTGACCATGAACGATTAAATCACAACCTTGACTCATTGCTAAGAAAATAGTAGCAATAACAAAAGGATCACAGCTATCTGTCAGACAATCTTGATATTTAATCGGAAAACGATACCAAAGGTTAAATTTAGATTGATTTGTTGTTTCGATAGTTGTACTTACATGAATTAAATCATCGATTATGTTGGGAACTTCTGGCCAAAGATGTATTTTTGCCATTATTACATTATAATTTTGTTGAGCTATGGGAATATTTAATCTGACAAGTCAAACCTTTTTTAAGGTTCACTTTTGTTAATACACAGTGGGTAAACAATGGTACAAATATTATCGTATTTTCTATTATTAAATTATACCAATTCTCAAAAATGCAGAATGACCCTATACCGGTAAACCTAATCCTCATACCTAGATGTCACCAACAAAGGTTAGAACATATCAAAAGCTGAAAACTCAGACAATGAAAGATTTTTCTAACTTCAGTCCTCTTCCTTCTTCTTTTTTACAGTAATGCTACTGGAGATGATGTTACAGCAGATCGCTTTGACACAGCAAATTGGAGAGTTTATTGAGTTTTTGCTCATCTAACTTAGCTAAGGGAAAATCATCTGTAGTATAACTGCTCTGCATCACATGAAAGGCAATGCTTGATGAGCGGTTGCAACTTTTCTAGAAAATGGTATTCAGGTCATAATTTAATCTGCAATGCTAAACTATTTGCTTCTTATATTTAATTTAATTGCCGTAAAATATGTCGATGACAGTCAAAACAGACCGTAGAGTATCTCAACTAATGTGGATTTTTTTTCAGAGCAGTAATAATCTGACTATTTGCTTGGGGAAATGTAAATTGCTCGATATTATCTAATGTCACCCACTTAAACTCATCACATTCTATAGTTTTTGGTATTCCCCGCAAATAGCGACAATGATAGACATGAAGTGTTATTTTAACTTCAGAATAACTATGTTCTATAGTAATTAAATGTTCTTCTACTGCAATCTCAATTCCTAACTCCTCTAAGATTTCTCTTTTAATACAATCTTCTATTGTTTCACCTGCTTCTATTTTGCCACCTGGAAATTCCCATAAACCGCCAAATGTACCCCCAGGTAGTCGTTTATCAATTAAAATTTTTCCTGCTTCATTCCAGATGACAGCAACACCAATTAACTTATGAGGCAATACCATATTTTAATCTTTTCTATTTCAAACAAAAATCCCCTGGTTAATTAACCAAGAGGACGATCAAAACTTAATTAATTAACCTTCATTATTGCTGATTTGATTTCCTGGCAAAGATTTTTCAAATGTCATTCTCTGTTCAGCATTTCTGAGAAAATAACCACTGATCATTGCTGAAGCTAATAACTTACCTAAATTTTCTCTACTGGTTGTTACACTTACATTAAATTGTTCTGAGGGTAGATTGCCTAAAAGTCCAACAATGTTTCTTTCCATCACTTGAAAAACTTCTTGAGAATTTGGCTTTGATAATTGAGAAACTGTGTCTGAACTCATAGATTGGACATATTCCCAGAGTAAATTACTTCCTTCTGAACTTTCTTCAAAAAACTCTCGGGTTTGATTTCTTCTATTGGTCACTTTACTAACTCCGTTTCAGAAACTTTATATATTGGGGTTGTTAATATTCTTACTTCCTATAAACTAATGTAACAGCATAATTGTCAGATCAAAGTAGATATAACCGAAATTATTACTTCAGGTATTTTCAATGTCCATTATTTAAAAGCTAGCTTAAAATGTGCGTAGAAATTATGACAGCTAGAATATTAGCCATTGGTTGGGACAAAATTTGCATATCATTTTAATAGGCTCTATAAGTATATATTATGTAATAATACATTTTGAAGCTTTAAATGTCAATATAACTCAAGTCCAACAGCATCGGTATGATCGAGTGCAAGTAATAACAAATTCAAAAAAGGTAGTGACATCTTAATTGGTAATTGATTCCGACAAGAAAAAATCATCAATTCCATAAATTATAAAAATTCAACACTTTTTACTCTTTTTAATCCTGTTTTTCTTTCCCTGTTCCCTGTTCTTTATGTTGTGACTGTAGCAATATTTTATGAACTATAAGGAAGAAAGAAAAAGTAGAGATTTACCCAGTTTTTATACAAACGATACCAATGGACATGATATGAGAGATAAATTGATTTAGAAGTTGAGAAACCTAAAGCAGAGAAAAAGTATTTTATTTCCTCTGCCTCTTGTGGTATTTCTTTACAGGGTTATTGACATCCTCCCTCGTTAAATCGCTCGATTATAACGAGGAATTCCCAAACCTCATGATTTAGGTTTACTGCTTGAGTGGCACTTACCTAGATTGTTTCCAACCCCCGACAGTGCGCCTACACAGTCAATTTGTTGAACCACTATCTTTGACATCCTCCCCGGCCTAAAGGCACGGGGATTCCTACTAAGCCGTAGCTCCTCGGCGGGTTGACGCTTTGCTTCGCATAGCTACCGCTAACACAGGGTGCTGCTTCCTTGGCGGTAGTCTAACGCTTCCCTCCACGTCCGCGCACGAGTTTCCGAGTGCCCCCCGGCAACTAATGACACAATAGCATATATTCAATTCACTTGCATGCTCAAATAAAAAGTCGCCCTACAAGGGCGAGGCTTTAAACCCAATTTTTCGGTAAATCTAAGATTATACCGGGAGTCCTCTAGCTTCATTTTAGATAGGTTTTGATAAACTCCCGACGCTACACTTAAGCGACAAGACAACGCGGGATTATTCAACCCGCAGAAGAGTTGCAGCTTGTATAGAGGTAATGTCTTCCCCCTGTGTCCATTAGTATTCCATGTTATGGCTCTCCCATAGGGTCCTGAATCAAATATTATAGCGTGAGGACTTTCCGCCAGAAAAGTTAACTAGCTAAATAATCATTCATATCTTGTTTTCTTTTACGAAGTTTACTTAGAGCTTCTCTTTCTATTTGTCGTACTCTTTCACGACTAATATTTAGGCGATCGCCAATTTTTGAGAGAGTCATACTTTGTCCATCCTCTAAGCCAAATCTTAAGGCCAAAACTTGCTTTTGTTGGGGAGTCAGGTCAGTCATAATTGATTCTAAATCAGTACGCATGGAAGATTGGAGAGCATAATCTTCTGGAGAAGCTCCTGTATCTTCAAGTAGGTCTCCTAACTCCGTATCTTGATTGTCCCCTACTCGTAAATCCAGAGAAAGAGGTAAGCGAGCGCGTTCCAAACATTCACGAATTTGTTTTGGAGTGAAACCTAGTTCTTCTGCTATTTCATGGGTAGTGGCAGAGCGTCCTAACTCTTGAGTTAGTTGGCGTTGGGCTTTTTTTATCTTATTCAGCTTTTCTGTAATGTGGATCGGCAAACGAATTGTACGACCTTTTTCTGCTATGGCCCTAGTTATGGCCTGGCGAATCCACCAATAAGCATAAGTGGAAAATCTATAGCCCTTGGTAGGGTCAAATTTTTCTACCCCTCTCTGCATACCGATAGTGCCTTCCTGTATTAAGTCAAGCAAATCTACATTTCGTTTGATATACTTTTTAGCAACAGATACTACCAATCGTAGATTGGCCTCCACCATTTTTCGTTTGGCTCTTTCACCTTCGCGAATAATTCGCTGCAATTCATAAGTCGATAAGTTTGTTGCCTCTGCCCATTCTACTATTGTCGGTTGGCGGCCTAAACTTTCCGTGAGGGTCTTATTTACTTCATGCAAAGCTGTGAAGCGTTGTACTTGTTTTCCATAAAGAATTTCTTCTTCGTGGGTTAATAGGGGTACACGGCCAATTTCTCTGAGGTAAGTGCGTACAGAATCGGTGTCTGAGGTTTTTGTCTTCATAACTCTTCTCCCGCTAGATATCTCTACTGGTAGGGTTTCGAGGCCCATGTTTTGAGTTAGCAAGAAAAGCGGGCGGGTATTGCGCTTTCCTTGGATTTTTTTTAAGAAGTTTATTTTATGGCCATTTGATCTAGTTGATCTGGCCGACAGAAATTCTAAATTATAAATTTGAGATTTCTGAGATTTTATATCTGGTCAAAAAACCAAATTATCTTTTATCTTTTGAATCTATTTGTAAGAATTTGTGGACAATAAAAGAAGTTTTACTATTTTTTGAGAATTTAGATTTAGATTTTGACTAAGGTTCAAGTGCTTTAGTACAGAATCCAGATTCGATTGGCCTAAAGTAGAGCTTTTTCGTTTCTTATCTATTCAGATAATTACTATGGCCTTTACACTACTCAATACTATGTTAGAAATGTTAACATTTATTACGTCTTATGGCTATACCTAAAGGATGATTTTTCGGATGAATGAGTTTAATTACCTAAATTAGTTAAATTATCTATAAGAGGGTAATCATAAATTCTTAAAAAAATTGCATCCTGCACAACAAAATCACAAAAATTTTGCAAAAATACTGAACAAGGTCAAAAAAAGAGTACTATGAAGTATATTTACTTGACTTTTGACTTTCAATTTTCAACTTTTGACTATCTTGAGATTGTCATTATTCTGTTTGCATAACATTTCGCACTGAAAAGTTTCCTCAGAATTACTTACTCGTTTTTGGCTTCCGCGAAGCGGTTGAGTTACTTAATATATGACTTATTGCCTTGGTATTATTACTGAATCTGGTATTGTAATGGCCTCTGACTCTCGTACTAATGCGGGAGTAGACTATATTTCCACTTACCTGAAGCTATTTGATTTTTCTCTGACTGGAGAGCGGGTTATCCTCATCAGCACTTCTGGAAATTTGTCAATTACTCAAGGAGTAATCACTGAATTAAAAAAAGACTTCAAGATTTCTGAGGATACTAATCTTCATACTATTTCTACCCTTTACGAAATTGCTCGCTACATTGGAGGTAAAATTAGACAGATTCAAGAAAAAGACCGCTCTTGGCTACAAAAAGATCGAATTGACACAGGATGCAGTATTTTACTGGGGGGTCAAATTAAAGGACAAGACCCAGAATTATTTTTGATTTATTCTCAAGGGAATTGTATTTCTGCTACAAAAGAAACACCTTTTTTACAGATAGGTGAGACTAAGTATGGCAAACCAATTTTAGACCGTGCTTTGAGTTTCTCTACTTCTCTAGAAGCTGCTGCTAAATGTGCTTTAGTTTCTCTAGATTCTACAATGAAATCTAATCTTTCTGTGGGACCTCCGATTAATTTGGTGATGTATGAAAAGGATAGTTTTCAAATTCGGCATCGCCTGCAAATGCGTCTGGGCGATCCTTATTTAGCTAAAGTGCGAAAGTTATGGGAGGAGTCTATTAAGCAAGCTCTTGATGAAATGCCAGATTTAAACTGGTTACATGACTCTCAAGAATCTCAGGAAGATATTTTGATTGATTGAATGTGGGAGAGTAGGGGAGTAGGGGAGTAGAGGAGTAGAGGAGTAGAGGAGTAGGGGAGTAGAGGAGTATGCGAAGCAAACGGCCGTTCGCCCGTACAGGAGTGGGGGAGTGGGTAGGGACGTTGCATGGAACGTCCGAGAGCGAGAAGTAAACATAAGAATAATTAATGCGCTCCTAGGGTGCTAATTATCAAAGAGGTAATTCTGTCTGTATTAATTACTTAATAACAGGACTTACGCAGAGACTCTACTTATGGGGAGGGCGCCATTCGGAGCTTGGCGGAACGCCAATACCATTCGCCCCTACAGATGGTGGTTTAACAGTCAATTTGCGTAACTCCTGATAATTGAAGTGCTACCTAAAGTTAAGCATTAATACATGGTAATTGGTATAAATTTAGATGGAATTAAGCGATCGCGCAAGTAGAAGAGTATTCTATTCCTCTTATGTAGCTTCACCCCTATGGGGGAGTACCTTCTTGGGCTATAAATCTCGATCGTTGGTTAAAAACATTCACATACGTTATAGCACTACAAGAATTGGGCACGGACATTTTTCAATCCTAACATCCTTCTTACCGAATAATTAAGGTAAAAATCCTCTCACTCGCCGTGGAGAAACAATAAATTAATTTTCCTTTTATTCAATCCTCTTCCTTTTAGGGAGAGGTAATTATCAATTATCAATTATTGAAAGTTTGCTATTCCCTGTTCCCTATTCCCTAGCGCGTAGGCTATAATTTTCAAGTTTTCCCCATTTGTGGTTGCCAGTAGTACAATGTAACGGTTGTTTTAGTTTTATTATAGAGTGTGATTGAACGTTACACCTTGCCCGAAATGGGTGAACTTTGGACTGATAATGCCAAACTAAAAACTTGGTTACAAGTAGAAATAGCTGTGTGTGAAGCTCAGGCAGAACTTGGTTATATACCTACTGAGGCTGTAGAAGAAATCAAGGCCAAGGCTAATTTTGACCCAAAGCGGGTTCTGGAAATTGAGGCAGAAGTGCGCCATGATGTGATTGCTTTCTTGACAAATGTGAATGAATATGTTGGTGATGTTGGGCGGTATATTCACTTGGGGTTGACAAGTTCCGATGTTTTGGATACTGCATTAGCATTGCAGATGGTTGCGAGTCTGGATCTGTTGTTGTCATGTGTTGAAGAGTTGGGACAAGCAATTCGCTATCAGGCACAACAGCATCGGGAAACTGTGATGGTGGGTCGTTCCCATGGTATTCATGCGGAACCTATGACTTTTGGTTTTAAGTTGGCAGGATGGTTGGCAGAGGTTTGTCGCAACCGCCAGAGATTAGTGCAAATGCGGGATAATATTGCTGTGGGTAAGATTTCTGGAGCAGTGGGAACTTATGCAAATATTGACCCACGAGTTGAGGCGATCGCTTGCCAAAAACTGGGACTTCAACCGGATACTGCATCTACTCAAGTAATTTCACGCGATCGCCATGCTGAGTATGTGCAAATTTTAGCGTTGCTGACTGCTTCTATAGAACGTTTTGCTGTGGAAATTCGTAACCTCCAGCGTACTGATGTTTTGGAGGTTGAGGAATATTTTTCTAAGGGTCAAAAAGGCTCGAGTGCTATGCCTCACAAACGTAACCCCATTCGTTCGGAAAGGTTAACGGGAATGGCGAGAATTGTGCGGGGTCATGCTGTTGCTGCTTTGGAAAATGTTGCTCTCTGGCACGAACGGGATATTTCTCATAGTTCGGTTGAAAGGGTTATTTTGCCAGATGCTTGCATTTTAACTCATTTTATGCTGAAAGAAACTACTAATTTAGTCAAAAATTTGTTAGTTTACCCAGAAAACATGAAGCGAAATATGAATGTTTATGGAGGGGTTATTTTTAGTCAGCGAGTGCTTTTGGCTTTAGTAGAAAAAGGTATGATTCGAGAGGATGCTTATCAAATTGTGCAGTCTTGCGCTCATCAAGCTTGGAATCAACCTAATGGTAATTTCCAGGATTTTATTTGCAAGAATGAAGAAATTAAAAGTAAGTTATCTGAGGCAGAAATTGCAGCTTGTTTTGACCCGAAACATCATTTGAAACATTTGGATGATGTGTATCAAAGATTAGGTATTTGAAGTTTGATATTTGAGTATATAGAGATTTTTTCTCCCTTGATAGTGACTTTCAAATGTTGAGCGGTAGGCAAAGTTGTAAAGACTTTGCCATTTAACCAATATCTTGATGAAGAAAACTAGGAAGAAGAACCTCCCAAGAAACTATTAAAAATTGCAGCTCCCGCCGCGAAAGCTCCAATTGTTCTGGTTGTTCCCAAGGTCGTATCCCCAAGGACATTTCCTTCTGTATCTATTGCTATATATTGTTGACCATTCGTGCCTTCATAACAGATAATAAATCCATCTGCGGCCTCTTGATATCCAAGATATTCAGCAAAGGGGGTGATAGTGGGCAACAGCTTCAGCAAACATCTGATGTATAAAGATTTTAGATGCAGACATAATCTAAATTCCTCAGATTTGATATTATTGGTATGGGCGATCAGTAGTAAGCGATCACCTTTTAAAAAAAACTTTGGCTCTAATGCTAGAATGTCTATACCACTCAAGGTGAAATCAGGTTTCTTTTTGAGTCCGTAAGTCCCGAACCACTGTCTATGGCAATCTTCGTTTTAGTTTAGTATTTCCTTTGAACGCTGCTCACCGCTGAAGATTTACCTGTGCGTTCATTGATGAGAGTATTCCATCTACCGTTATCCATAATTACAGTAATCATATCACCAACTTTTGGACTAATTGGACTGGCATAATAAACGTCAAACCTGTTGCCTGTAGAAACGCTCTTCAGCGTAATTCTTCTTCTAGTAGAAGACAACCAGATAATACTAAAGGCATATCTTCCTGTCTGAGCAATGGTATTTTTTGGTAAATTTTCTGGGGTGACTTGGATAGTCTGTAGATCACTGGTACTTGAAGATATTGCAGGTGAAGTAGTAATTAGAGTAGAATAAATAGCTACAAACACAGCAAGAATAGTTGACAAATTTTTGTTCATTATAGAATGACTCCTTTTTTTAAGCTGACGGTAATAGAGCAATAGTGACGATAGCAAATATGCCAAAGAGGATACCTAAAAAGAACCAGAGAGTTTGGTCTCGGTATTTTTTTATGCAATGATTGCACAGCAGACACCACAACAAATCCAGACTGCTACTAAAAATTCCATTGGATGATTTTCTCTTAAATAACTACATTGAATTTTTTTGTTGTAGGGCGCATTGGGCGCACCCTAAAAATCTAAATATCGTCTAGTGAAAATTAATCACGCAGTAAATACCAAGCTAATGCACCAACAGCTACTGCTGGTGCTGCTACTGCAACTACTGGAGCGATCGCTACTGAAGTTGCCGTACCTGCTGTTGTGGCCAGAGTTGTGATACCAACACCACCAGTTGTGGTAGCGATACCCGTAGCAGTTGTTCCGGTAAGGGTTGCTAATGTACCGCCTCTTGTTGCTGCTCCAGCTAATGCGCTACCTGCGGCTGCGATATGATGATAGCTCATAAAAACATTACTCCTTTGAATTTGTTATGAACTCATTTTCTATCGTTTATTAGTGAAAAGAAAGGGCAGTTGATAGCATTAATACTGCCCTAACTGCCCTTGACGAAAAAGTATAATTTAGTTAATAAACTATTCCAAAAATCAAATGCTTTATCTGCCCTGGTGGAAAAGTAATAATGATTTAAAATGTTATTAATGCCATTTTTTCAGGATTAGATTATGAAAAAAAATAGACCTCGTAGCGTTAGGGCAAATTACCAAGGAATAGAACAACTTAAACAAGCACAGAAAGATAGACGAGCTAAAAATGAAGGACGTTTAAGTTATCCGAAAATAGCTGAACAAATTTATGTAGAAGAAACCACAGTCAAGCGTTTTTTTAGAGGAGAGAAAGTTTTTACAGAGAATGCTGAACTTATCTGTGAAACACTAGGTTTAAAATTGGCTGAAGTTGTCGATCTAGAAGATTATCATCAAAATGGAACGCAAATTACCTTGAGTGGTGAGATTGATGAAGTTAAACCACAACTAGATGAAATACTTGAGTTATTAAGAAAAACATCGGGGGATAAAACAATAACTATACGCATAATAAAACCAGGTAGTGTCATTATAATTATAGATGGTTCTAATGAAGGATTGACACGAATTGAATCTCTGTTTCAAGCAGGAGAATTAAAGGAAATAGCAGGTTTTAAAGTTGAGGATGTACGTCCAGAGTGGGAAGAACGACCAGTCAATTTGACTCAATGGTTTGATAATATCTTAACTACTGGATGGCAAGCAGCAAATGAATTATTAACTCCCTCACAATTAGCATTAGTTAGAAGCGCAGAAATTAAAGGTGGAAAGTTAATTTATTTACGAGCCGATATGTTAAGTCATGCTGTAGTTTTATTGGTAAATTTAGTACGAGAAGATGATGATTCTCCTGAATTAGAAATAACTTTACGAGTTTATCCGACTGGGGATAATGTTTATCTTCCTCCTAATTTAAAACTTATTGTTTTAAGTGAAAATGAAGTTTTTAAAGAGGTAGTAGCTAGAAGTGAAGATAGGATTATTCAATGTAGATTTACAGGAGAAATAGGAGAAGAGTTTACAGTAAAATTAGTGTTAGGTGAAGCTGTAATTAGTGAGGATTTTGTTATTTAGTTTGGATATAAAATACATTAATTAATCATAATGTAGGGACGTTGCATGCAACGTCCCTACGGGTTAACGGTACTTGAGAGGTAATTGTTTTATGGAGCGATTAAATTATCCAGAAATTGTCACGCAAATAGTTAAAGAACACTATCAGTATCATACTCCAGATTCACAATATGAAACACAACTAATTATGGATTATGAAAGAAATTATTACCTCTTAATTTCTTGACGTTGGCAAAATGAAAAACGTGATTATGGTTGTTCTATTCATGTTGATATTAAAGATGGCAAAATTTGGATTCAGCAAGATTTTACTGAGCAAGGAATTGCTCAAAAATTATTAGATTTAGGTGTGCCAAAATCGGATATTGTTTTGGCTTTTCGTTCGCCTTTTGTGCGACAGTTTTCTGATTTTTCGGTAAACTAGAAATTGTTACTTTAAGTGCTTATGCAAAATTAATTGTATATTCTGTGCCAAAGTTTTTCGTATGGATTTTCTACTGCACTAAAAAACTCATATAACTGTCATAAGCTTCTAGTAGGCATTTCCTGCGGAATGCTTACAGCTTCTATTTCTCACTATTTAAATGCTTATGCAAAATTAATTACCTATTCTGTTGATAGCCCTATTTAAAATCCAGAAGTTGCGATCGCTTTCTTCTATGACCAAAATTAAAAAACTGTTTCCCGCAAGAACGCAAAAGTATAAGTAAAAAAAATATAATCAACTATTATTATTTTTTATGCTTATCAAAAAATCTCTGATTTCGGCTAATTGTTACAAAATATTTCACGTACTTGCGTTATTTCAGCGATTTGGTATCATAGGGATACATAGTTTATTGTGCCTATCTTGTGTTTAAAAATAAGAAATTTTCCTTAGAAAAAGCTACAACCTTCTATTTTTCGTCGATATAGGATGCAAAAATTTATACCCTTTCTACGGATGAATAAATCTCAAAAAAACTAATTTTGAATAGGTGTTAGTGCTTAGGAAATTATAACCATTGACAAATTTGTTCTGATAGTATCCAAAAATTGAAGGGGAGAAGCAGGCAGAAATTTTTGACTTGACTGTAGCACTATAATTCAAGCTGACCAATACGAAAAATTTAACTCCCCCGGCGAGAAGTCCCGCGCTCTCCCGCAAGGGGAGCGTCGTATGGGAAAGCCGGGCGTTATTTGTGTAGTTTGCCGTTATTTTGGGTATACTAACTATAGGTAGATATAAAGGTCGATTCTAGGATGCTACTGAAATATAAGTACAAGCTCAAACCACATAAAAGGCAAACGGTGATTATATCTAGCTGGTTACACATGGCTAGAAAGCAATATAACTATCGTTTGGCTGAAAGCTTGAATTGGTTTGAGGCTACGCGCACACTCCTTAATGCTTGTCCACTTAATGTTTCAGTAGTACCTGTAGAGCAAGTCTACAAAAACATCCCAGAATTTAGAGTACAAACGCGCGACGGCAGGAAAAAAGACAGCAATGGTAACCCGATAACCAAGAAAGGAGATCAGCATCCGAATATAGTCAATGGTTATGTGTTGTGGGAAACTGTTCAACTGGCAGACTTAACACAGACTAAAAAACTATTTCCTGAGTATAAGTCTATGCACTCCCAGGTTCTTCAAGATGTAATGAGCGCGTGTGCAAACCACAATGGATAATTTTACTCAACCTGATAAAAACGGCAAAACCACTGGTAGGCCTAGATTCAAAGGCAGTCATTACTATAATTCCTTCAGTTATCCTCAGTTATCAAATACCAATATAGTCAAAAATGCTAACGGTCGTTTTTGTATCAACTTACCAAAAATTGGTTTAGTTCCCTTTGTGTACAATCGCCCAATACCCAAAGGTTTCAAGGTTAAGACGGGTACAGTAATTCGAGAAGTTGATGGATTGTATATCAGTTTCACAATCGAAGACAAAACAGTACCTTTGAGGCGTGTAGAAATTCAACCCACCGAACAAAACTCAAAGGGTATAGACCTGGGATTAATATACTATGCGGTTACGTCTGATGGGGAGTTTATAGAAGTTCCTAAGTTTTTCAGACTCTCGGAACATCGTTTGTCTAAACTTCAGATGAGATTGGCTAAGAAATCCAAGCACTCAAAACCTTGGAAAATACTCAAACGAAAGATAGCGAAACTGCACCAACTAATAGCTAGGCAAAGATTGGACTGGCAATTCAAATTAGCTTATCATTTGTTTAGTGATTGTCAGGTGATATTTTTAGAAGACCTGCAAATAGCTAATTTAGTCCGACGTTGTCAGGCCAAGTTAGGCGATAATGGTCAGTTTTTACCTAACGGCCAATCAGCTAAGTCAGGGTTAAATAAGTCTTTACAGGATGCAGCAACTATCAATTTCTTGATGTTTGGGAGTATGTAGCCTGGAAACTTGGCAAAAGAATTATCAAAGTAGACCCCAAAGGTACATCTCAACATTGTTGGGAATGTCTGAATAAAGTCTCTAAAAGTTTATCACAACGCTGGCATTCATGTTCTAAATGTGGACAGGAACTAGACAGAGACTATAACTCAGCACTCCTAATACAAAAAATAGGATTGTTGTCAACACAGGAGGAGGACATCACTTCTGTTAAAACTGCGGTCAGTTTTTATCTGACTGAAGAATCCCGCGCTCTCCCGTAGGGGAGCGTCGGGAGTATGTCAAATGTTGAGGATTCATTAACTTACAGTGCTTTCTACTGTTATGAGGTACAGCCATCGCGCTATCGCGGGCAAGATGCCTGCGCCACAAGATTTTCACTATTTAGGTTGTATATCATTGTGATAAATTTAGGAGCAGTTATGGGCAAGTTAGTTACTCTCAATATTGATGGCGGATTTCAACAGGGTTTTTCAGTGCGGGGTGAAATTTGGCAGGATGTAGATTCTATAAAAAATGAACCTAATTTAGCGATCGCTAGTAAGTCAGCACATTTACCTCCACATTCGGAAATTTTGGAGCAGTATCGTCATTGGCAAAGTTTATACACAAATTTAGACCTATTTTATTCTAGCCGTTTAAAACATAAAGGTCGTTTTACCAATACTTCGGATCGAGATAACGCTTTTGAAGCTTGTAAAAAGGCTGCTGAGTTATTAGCTCAAACTTTCAATACTTGGTTGGGTTCGTCCGATTTTCAACCGATAGAAATTTTACTTCGGAATAATTTAGATAAGTCGGAAAGTACGAGAATTTTATTGGCAACTGAAAATTATGGTTTACGACGTTTGCCTTGGCATGAATGGGATTTATTAAAGGATTTTCCGAAGGCTGAAATTGCTCTAGCTACTCCTAATTTTCAACGAGTTGATAGGACGAAAAATTTAGACAAAAAAGATAAGATAAAAATTTTAGTTATTTTGGGAGATAATGCGGGAACTGATGCTGATGAACAGGTAATTCGGGAATTAATTCCTGATGCAGAAATTTGTTGGTTAATAGAACCTCAACGTTCTGAATTAGATGAACCTTTGTGGCAAAAATCTTGGGATATTTTATTTTTTGCTGGTCATGGCAAGACTAAAGATAATGGCAGTATTGGTACGATTCAAATTAATGCTCAAGATGTTTTGACTATTTCTGAAATAAAAAATCATCTTCTACAAGCTGTTAAGTCTGGTTTAAAGTTGGCGATTTTTAATGCTTGTGATGGTTTGGGTTTGGCTTATCAATTGGCAGAAGGTGAGGATTTACATTTACCGCAAATTATTGTGATGCGGGAAAATTTACCTGTGGCTATTGCTCCGAATTTTCTCCAATTTTTTCTGGAAAATTATACTCAAGGTTTATCTTTATATAGTTCTTTGCGGGAGAGTCGGCAAAGGTTACAAATATTAGAAAAGGATTTTCCTTGTGTCTGTTGGTTGCCTGTTTTATGTCAAAATCCTGCGGAAATTCCTCCCCGTTGGTTGGAGTTGGGAGGAAATATTCAGATATCTCCCTATAAAGGATTGAGTGCTTTTACTGAAAATGATACGGAGATATTTTTTGGCAGGAAAGTATTGACTAATTCTTTATTGTCAAAGGTGGAAAGACAAAATTTAGTTGCTGTGATTGGTGCTTCGGGAAGTGGGAAATCTTCTTTGGTTGCTGCTGGTTTAATTCCTCAATGGTTGGCTCAAGCTACGGAATTTTTACCTCGTTTTGTTCTGAAAATTCGTCCTGGTTTTCCTCATCGGAATCCTTGGAAAAATTTGGCTGAGGAATTGGGGAAAATTTCACCGAATTTAATTGCAAATAATTTAGCTTTTTTGGATTTGGTGGTAAATTTGGAGTCTAATTCTGGGGAGTTAGCTAAATTTTTAACTGCCATTGTGCAAGAAAAGAATGGTTGTCAAATTTTGTTAGTAATTGACCAATTTGAGGAACTTTATACTTTATGTTCTGAGGAGAAACGTCGGTCATTTTTAGCAGGTTTGGTTGAGGCGGTTCGGCAAGAGAGTTGGAAGGTGGTTTTGACTTTACGGGCAGATTTTTTATCTCAAGCTTTGGATGAAGATTTGGGTAATATTTTTGATGAACGGGATAAGTTAATTACTCCTATGAATGATGAGGAATTGAAGGAGGCGATCGCTCTCCCTGCTGAAAAGTTTGAGGTGGAATTTGCGGATGAGTTAATTAAGAGAATGATTCAAGATTATCGGCAAAATTCTGGTCATTTACCGATGCTGCAATTTGCTTTGGAGGAGTTATGGAAAAGGCAAAAATATGGAGTAATTTCTCTGGGGATTTATGAAGAAATTGGGGGTTTGACTCAAGTTTTAGGGGATTATGCCGAAAAGATTTATTGTCAGTTAAGTCAGGAGGAAAAAAGCAGGCGCGATATATTTTTACTCAATTAGTACAACCTATAAGTCAGGAAAAATCTGGGGAAGTTCGTCAGATTGCTACTCGGAAAATTGCGACTTTTGCAGATATTGGCAAGGAAAATTGGCAGTTAGTAATTAAGTTTGCGGATGAGCGTTTGGTGGTGACAAATAAGGAAAAAGATGTAGTTTCTGTAGAGTTAATTCACGAAGTTTTAATTACTGCTTGGAGTCGGTTAAAAAATTGGATAGAGCAAGATTGGGAATTTCGACGTTGGCAAGAAAAATTAAGGGATAATTTGAGTCAGTGGGAACAGGAAAAGAAGGCTGACTTTTTGTTGCAAGGAGGTTTGTTAAAAGAGGCAGAAAGTTGGTTGGAAAAAGGAGAGCAAAAAATTCCTGAGAAAGAGAGAGGGTATGTTGAGAAAAGTAGGAAAAGACGAGAGAGGGAGCGGCAAAAAGTTATTGGTGGGTTGACTGGTGGTTTGGTGATGGTGTCATTATTTGCCGTGGGGATGGTGTGGCAGTGGCAAAGTGCGGAAAGACAAAGTCTGATTAATGAAGTAGATAGTTTGAGTAATTTAGCATTGAATCAATTTCAGTCTGGGGAAGGTGGAATTAGTGCTTTAATGACGGCGATGGATGCAGGGCAAAAGTTGAAAAAATTGGTAAAAGATGATGAAAATTTTGGGAATTATCCGACTACTCAACCTTTGTTGGCGTTGCAGACTATTACTAGCAATATTCGAGAGAAAAATGAGTTT
The DNA here is from genome assembly GCF_010672455.1 of Okeania sp. SIO2C9. Taxonomy (GTDB): domain Bacteria; phylum Cyanobacteriota; class Cyanobacteriia; order Cyanobacteriales; family Microcoleaceae; genus Okeania. The sequence continues at coordinate 63,734 of NZ_JAAHGO010000002.1, forward strand.
CAGAGTGAGAATTTAGGTGTTACAGAAGGCTTTAGGCAAGCTTTTTTTACTCCTGACAGTAAGCATATTGTTTCATCTAGTATTACTGCGGGAGGTGGCTATAGTAGAGTAATAATTTGGAATTTAAAAGGAGAGAAAGTTACTGAATGGGAAATACCTGGAAGAGAAGCAATTAACAATTTAGCAATTAGTCCTAATGGCAAATATATTGCCACTACTGCTGGAAGAGAAGGCAAATTCTATATATGGGATTTTTCGGGAAAGAAAATAGCAGAATCATCAGAGTGGGTTAATGGATATTTTATAGTTAAATTCACTCCAGATAGTCAGTATATTGCCGTAACATCAACACTGAAAGCTGAGGTAGATTTTTTTGATTTATCAGGCAAGAAAATTAAAGAATTTAAAATTGATGGTGGTGGAACTATATATAGTTTAGAGTTTACTCCCAATGGTGAAGAAATTATCATAGGAAATGCTGTTGGTGTCGTTCAACTTTGGAACTTAAAAACATCAGAAAAAATTAGAGAATTTAAAGCCAATACCAACCAAGTTCTTGAAATAAATATTAGTCCTGATGGCAAGCGACTATTAACTTTAGGAGTTGATATTAATTCAGCTACAAAAACTGCTGGTTTAGGAGCTAGACTTTGGGATTTATCAGGTAAAAAAATAGTAGATTTTGGTTTTTTTCCAAGAATTGATACTTATAGTTATGGAGATTTTACTTTTAGTCCTGATGGTCAACAAATAGGAGCTTTACTTCCTAATCAAAGAGTAGTCAATTTTTACAATACTTTATCAGGAAAACTAATTGCTCAATCTGCAATAGGTGCTGGTTACAATAATGAATTAATCTACAGTCCAGATAGCAAAATAATTGCTCTTCCAGGGATAGATGGAATAAAGTTATTAAGTAATAAAACCAAGTCTGATTTTATAGAATTACCTGCTAACTATGGATATAAAGGAAGCCATCAAGTAGAACTACCAGGCTTTACTGATGTAAATTATAGTGCAGATGGTCAAAAAATAGTAGTTATAGATAAGCATTATTATTATGTAGATATTTGGGATTGGCAACAAAAGGAAAAAATAAGAATTAACTATGGTTATTTTACAGAAAATGAGGCGTGGAGTAGTTATTTCACCTCTGGTAATTTTTTTGAAAAAGCTCTTTTCGCTAGTATGACTCCTGATAGTAAATTTATCATCCTTGTTACCAAAGAAGGTATCAAAAAACTTGATTTAGAGGCTAATTTAATTTCCCAATTAAAAACAAATGTTAATTCAGACGAAAGTCTATTACAGACTAAGTTTTTCGGAAAAAAGCATATAAATGGGGTGGTTTTAACTGATGTAAATTATAGTTCTAATTTTGATGGTAGCAAGATAGCTACAATTGGGATTACTCGTAGTCCTGAAAACACCATACGCTTGTGGGATTTATATACTCAAAAAGTAAAGCAATTTAAACATAATTCCCTTTCTCGAATTATTAGTCAAGTTTTAGTTAGCCCTAACGGCGAATATATTCTTACAAATTCATCAGCTAGAGGTAAACTTTGGGATGCTTCAGGAAATTTACTCAATTCCTTAGATATTAATGCCAAAAAATCAACTCTAAAAGGGGAAGAAGTTTCAATATTACCTATTTTATTAGATGTGAAAAAACAGAAAGTTGCTTTTCGTGAACATGGAGTAAAAATACTGGTAGTATGGCAAAATTCTACAGCGGATAAAGCAGGTTTAAGAAGTGGAGATATAATTCTGGAAATAGATGGTAAGAAAGTAGATGATTTTGAAGAAATAGGGGATTTTAACCTGTTGCTCAAAGGAGAACCTGGTACTCCTATAAAAATTAAACTCCAAAATCGTAATCACAAAATTGAAGAAAAAACTATTCTGAGAGAAAAAGTCATATTAGATGTAAGTAATTTATTTCTTTTCCCTGGAAATAGAGCAAAGTTTAGCCCTGATAGTAAGTATTTGGCAACATGGGATACAGGAAGTAAAAATTTATCTTTTAGAAATATAAAGACTAAGAAGCTTGTTGAAATTAATCACCAAGCTGGGATTTTAGGTGTTCATTTCAGTCCAGATAGTCAACTGTTAGCAACGATGGGTATGGATTATTCAATAAAATTCTGGGATTTTTCTGGAAACCTAATTAATCAGATAAAATTTCAACAAATACCTTTTAGTATGACTTTCAGTCCAGATAGTCAGCAAATTGCTGTTTTAGGTGATTCCAATGAATTAAGTATCTGGAGTATTAATGGAAAACAAATTGCTAAATATACAGTTCCCGAAGAGCAAGGTAATATTGTCTTTTCCCCCGATGGTAAATATATAGCAACTGGTCAAAGCAAAGTGTTTATTTGGCAGAATAAAAACTTAAACGAACTATTAGCAACAGGATGCGATTGGTTGCAAGAATATTTAACTACTCGCCCCCAAGAAAAAGAGAAATTAAAAGTCTGTCAAGAGGAAGTAAAATAGGCTAGAGATTGCCACGGGGGGTTTATGGGGAGTCACCAAAATTCTCGCTTTTCCCACCCCCCTCGCAATGACAGTTTGCACCAATGTTGTCATTGCGTTAACGAAGTTTTGCGATAGCAAGGCGGTGAGCAAAACAGTTAAGCTTCTGGAAAAGCCATTAATTTAGCCGAAGCAATCTCTTTAGCTAGAGATTGCCACGGGGGGGACTTATAGGTACTTACTAAAACCATTTCTTTCCCTACCCCCCTCGCAATGACATGATAGAGATTGCCACGGGGGGCGCATGGGGAGTCACCAAAACTCTTGCTTTTCCCACCCCCTCACAATGACAGTTTACTTTGATAATATAATTAAAGACAAATTCATAATAAATCTGAAAATGACATCTCCATCTAATCCACAAAAAGCGATCGCCAACCATCACAGATGCCTGATCGCCTTTTCTTCAGAGCATAAAATTAAGTAGCTATTTCCAAATAATTTTGATGTTGAGGATGTATAAAATTCAAACTAATATTCTCCCGATAAATTCCCATCTCTACCAACTTTTCTACTATTGATTCTTCCGTATCATTGCATTGAATAATAATACTATCCCCAACAATATCAATATGTACAGCACATTGATGAATACGCTTATATTTGTACCATCCCACCCACAAAACCAGATAACGCATTCTTTCATCATCAAAAATTAACTCAATTTGTGAATCTTCATCTTTGAGATATTCATATTCACAGAGATTTTTTTTCACACATTGCCTGTAAAAATCTATTGTATTATCCGAGGAAGAACTGGAGTTGAAGGAGAGAATTTTTTTATCACTAATTATCCGGACATGATATTAAACAAACAGACATGATATAAGTCCTAAATATATCTAGAAATTTATTAAGAATTTATTTCAATAATTTTCAAGTGATGTTAGCTGATTTTTTGAACAAACTAACCACTATATCACCGATAAAAAAAAGGATTGTGCATCACGAACATTTCTTGTAACTAGGACACTGATTGCTTCTTATATCCACTATCCACTCTGCATTTCACTGCTATTCCCTACTTGCTATCCAAGGCTAATTCAATTGATGTAACAAATACTTCTTCATAAAAATTTATATTTTTTTGTTGATAAAAAATCTTAATTGTGTTGCAATAAAATTATTGATAATCAAGCTCAATATAGTAGTCCTATTTCCGCTATGTAGAAAATATCCAACAGAGCAAAGGTAAAAGGAATAATAATTTTGAAAATTATTATTCTACTTTGGGATTTTTACAAATTATTTAGGACTGCTATAGAGCCTTCTTGAACTGATATTCATCAGATTGAGGACCAAATCTCTATGCAAACATTTGGCAATGAAGAAAGCAGCACCATGTCTACAACTAACGACAGTGGAGTTTTCTGGACACCTGTTTGGCGATCGCTAGGCTGGTATGTTGAGGCCACTGAAGAAGAAGGTGCAGCTTTATTAGGAGGCAATATCAGGTTCAAAGACCTCTCTGGGCAATTACTAGGTGCCCATGTAGCCCATGCTGGTTTAATCATGCTGTGGGCAGGTGCGATGACCCTGTTCGAGCTATCCCAGTTTGACCCCAGCGTACCAATGTACGAGCAAAAACTAATATTACTACCTCATCTAGCAACATTAGGTATTGGTATAGGAGCAGGTGGGCAAGCGATCGACACCTATCCTTACTACGTTATCGGTATACTGCATCTCATCAGTTCTGCTGTTTTGGGAGCAGGAGGTATCTACCATGCCGTTTTAGGGCCGAAACAGCTTGATGAGAAAGGTTTTGGCTACGACTGGGAAGATGGCAACAAGATGACTACTATTTTGGGTATTCATCTGGTGCTTTTGGGAATTGGAGCAGCACTACTGGTCATTAAAGCAACAACTTTAGGTGGTATTTATGACCCCCTAATAGAAAAGGTGCGACTGGTAGAGCCAAACCTAGATCCTGGGAGAATTTTTGGCTATCTGTTTGGCTTTAGCCCTAATGGTTGGACAATTACTGGCATGGCTAGCGTAGATAATCTCGAAGATGTAATAGGCGGTCATGTTTGGGTCAGTCTACTCTGTATTGGAGGCGGTCTGTTTCACATCGTGTCAAAGCCTACAGGTTGGGCAAAACAAATACTAATCTGGTCCGGAGAAGCTTACTTGTCTTACAGTTTAGGGGCACTTGCGATCGCAGGATTTAGCGTAGCTGTCTTTATCTCCACCAACGAAATTGTTTATCCTAGTGTGTTTTACGGTCCTATTGGCAGCGACTCTGTGCGAGCTGCTCTTGCTACCGTTCATGCTGGGTTAGGTTTCCTAGCTTTAGTCGGACACTTATGGCACGCTTACCGAGCACGAGCAGCTACTCGTCAAGTATTTTATGGAACGTTCTTTGACTTTATGGCTAAGAATGTCACACCTATTACACCTGCATGAACAGAAGTCAAAATCTAATACCATTTCACTTTAAGGATGTCACAAATAGACCTCTCCAGAAAAGAGGGAGTAGGGAGTAGTAGGGACGTTGCATGCAACGTCCGTACAGAATAGAGGGAAATAATTGATGATTTATCTACGATAATTGATTTTATTTTTGATTATTGGATATGTCTAATAGTTTCAAAGTTATCGTGTCAAATAATCCGTTGAAACTATTGAAACGTCAAAGTTTTCTGTCTATTAAATCTTACTTTTAACTTTTGACTTTTGACTTTTGACTTCCGTGGAACGGTATAAGTTCAATCATTTATAAGAAGGAGAACAATAGCAATGACTGTCGTAACTGATGAGAATGTACAAATTCCTTGGCGAGCAGGTAATGCTCGACTTGTTAACTTATCCGGCAAGCTATTGGGGGCTCATGTAGCCCATGCTGGCTTGATTGTACTATGGGCTGGAGCTATTACTTTGTTTGAAGTTGCCAACTTTGAACCCTCCCTACCTATGTACGAGCAGGGGTTAATTGTACTACCTAATCTAGCACGCTTAGGATTTGGAGTTGGTGAAGGAGGTGTCGTTGTGGATACCTACCCCTACTTCGTGATTGGGGTACTACATTTGATTAGTTCGGCGTTTTTAGGAGCAGGTGGTATATTCCATGCTCTCAGAGGCCCTGCCAAGTTAGAGGGTAAATTTTCCTTCTTTGGCTATAGCTGGGATAATCCAGGTAAAATGACAACTATCCTGGGTATACATCTAGTATTGTTAGGAATCGGAGCCTTCTTACTTGTGGCAAAGGCGATGGCGTTTGGTGGATTATACGATCCAGTAATTCAGAATGTACGAGTAATTTCAAATCCTACTCTGAATCCCAGTACCATTTTCGGCTACCTATTCGGAACAGAAGGACGTTTCTGGCTTGCTGGTGTCAACTCTTTAGAAGATGTAGTAGGCGGTCACATTTGGATTGGTGCTATCTGCATTCTAGGTGGTCTCTGGCATATTAGCACCGTACCCTTTGACTGGGCTAAAGGCTTATTTGTCTGGTCAGGAGAAGCATATTTGTCTTACAGTATTGGCGCAGTCAGCTTAATGGCATTTGTAGCAACATTGTTTGTGTCTGTTAACTCCCTGGTATTTCCCACAGAATTTTTCGGACCAACTTTGACTCTGGTATTCGATCGCTTTCCTGTATTCGTTAGTACTGATGGAGCTTTGACTGCAAGAGTATGGTTAGCTAATGCTCACTTCTGGTTAGGATTTTTCTTCCTGCAAGGACACCTATTCCACGCTCTACGCGCAGCAGGTTATAGCTTTACCGAAGGCAGAGTAGTCACATTTACAAGAGGTCAAGTAAGCTAGTTATGACCAAAAAATCAGGTCTCAAGCCTCCCCTTTCAAGGAAAAAAAATCAAGTTCAATATTTCAAGCCTCTGAATTTAACTAGAGGTACTGATAACCGATAACTGATAACTGACAATGACTGTAACTAAATCAAATCCATTAAGGTTTTTAGGCTTTTCCACAGATAATAATGTTGATGTTGCGAACTATGTTAGTGATTCCCAAGAACCCTATTCTTGGTGGGCAGGTAATTTTCGCTTTGTTGACCTATCTGGAAAGTTATTGGGAGCGCACATTGCTCATGCAGGGTTGATTGTACTCTGGGCTGGAGCAATGACTCTGTTTGAGCTATCAAAATTCGACCCTAGCCTTCCCATGTACGACCAAGGGCTGATTTTGCTGCCCCACATGGCGACTCTGGGTATAGGGGTTGGAGCAAATGGTGAAATTCTTGATACTTATCCCTACTTTGCCATTGGTGTTATCCATCTCGTTAGTTCAGCAATTCTAGGCGCTGGTGGCATTTTCCATGCCGTGCTTGGACCTGACAAACTTGATGAAAAGGGATTTGGCTATCAGTGGCATGATGGCAAAAAAATGACTACTATCCTTGGTATTCATCTACTTCTACTAGGGATGGGAGCATTTTTGCTAGTAGCCAAAGCTATGTATTTTGATGGTTTGTATGACCCGGCGATCGCCAATGTGCGACTGATTACTGAACCCACTCTCAACCCCCAGACTATCTTCGGTTACCTCGTCGGTATCACCCCTGATGGCTGGACGTTGAAGGGTATGGCTGCTGTCAACTCTTTAGAAGATGTGATAGGCGGTCACATTTGGATTGGTAGTATCTGTATTCTGGGTGGTATCTGGCATATAACTACTGCCCCTACAAAATGGGCTAAGGGTCTGTTTGTCTGGTCGGGAGAGGCATATCTTGCCTATAGTCAGGCAGCTCTGGCTTACATGGGCTTTTTCGCTGCCTACTTTGTCTGGGTGAATGATACAGTTTATCCCTCAGCATTTTATGGTCCTGTAGGTGTTACCAATGTTGATGGTATAATTACTCCTCGCACCTGGTTGATGTTGTTCCAAATCATTTTTGCCTGTCTGCTACTGGCAGGTCACTTTTGGCATGGTCTCAGAGCTAGAGCGATCGCCAGTGGATTTGTTTTCAGCAATATGAAGTTCAATCCCGGTGCCCTGTATGGAGATACTCAGTTTAATAACGAATCTCTAGTTACAGGTATTGTACAGCCTTTCAAAAACGATCCCCAGTTGGGTAATTTGGCAACCCCAATTAATTCCAGTCAGCTTACCATCACTTGGGTTAAGAACTTACCCATTTATCGGAATGGTTTATCCCCTATTGCACGGGGTCTGGAAATTGGCATGGCTCACGGATACCTATTATTAGGGCCTTTTCTCAAACTCGGACCATTGCGTAACACCGACCAAGCTCTTCTGGCTGGAGGTGGTAGTGCATCTGCCTTGGTAGTGATTTTAAGTATCTGTCTGTTTGTTTATGGGGCGGTAGTGTTTCAAGGTTCTGGTAAACCAAGAGGCGTTTTGCCGGAGAACCTGCAAACTTATCAGCAATGGAGTCTGTTTACCTCTGGTTTTCTCATTGGAGGAATAGGCGGTGTGATTTTTGCCTGTTTTATCCTGATAGAAATCGGGCGATCGGGAATTTTGTAACTTTGTTTGCTTGAGCAGGGGAATAGGGACAGAAGTTAATATTCCTAATTTTTATCAGGAAAGGCAGAAGGCAGGAGGCAGAAAGCAGAAGGGAATTCTGACTCGTCTGTTACCTTTAGGGGAACAAGGGTATAAAAACCCCATCCAATTGTTCCTTCTGCCCTCTGCTCTCAGCATAGCTGCCTTAGTTCATCGGATATTTACTATGTTTCCTGCTCTATAAAACTGACACAAAGCGTCACATAACATGACAAATTGATGTGTACGGACGTTGCATGCAACGTCCCTACCTGCTTCTTGTGAGGCCGTCGGCGGTTACTCATCCACAGGCATTGACGGGTCTTGCCCGACCGCATCTGTCATTTAAGTCTTTGTCAATCAACATCAGAAAAAATCCTCAAACCCTGACTGCGCCCTTCCTAGTAGGAAGCGGGATTTCTTCTGAGGTCTATGTCTATATAGATAGACTGCCAGAAATGTTTAAGTCGCGATTAGTGCAGAAGATACAAAGCGTCACCATCGTTACTACTTGCGTGTGAGAACTAGCGTATTATTTCGCGCTCCGTATCGCAAATTGTTAACTAAGTCGAAACTCTCCTGCTTCAGTTAACAGCTCAAAAATGTTTTGACAACTCTATTACCTAGAAGTTGTTTGTAAATAATTATTTTGTAAATAATTATAAAGTGTTTTTACTCCTCACCAATTTATAACTCTCTGATAATTAATATCAAACTCTTGTACTACCTTGGCAAAAACTTCGCTGTTGGAGATGTATATTGAGTATTTCAGAGTACAAAGTTTGGAATAAATAACTAAATTAAAGGTGTTCCTTTCCCTTACAAAAATTTACAAACATTCTCTTAGGAATTTTTAGGTAATTCACTCTATGGTATAGTCGAGTCTTAATAATTTTTATTTTTTACAGGATTTTATCAATGACAATTCCTTTAATGTACTACCCACTCTCTAGTCAAAACCATCGGGTTCAAAAATTTGATGTTCCAGGAGATGAATATCCGAGACAATACACTTTAGAGAACCTGCCCACTGCTACAGAGATGGATGAGATTATCTGGGCAGCTTATCGGCAAATTTTCAATGAGCAGCAAATTATTACAGCTCATCGACAGGTTGCTCTGGAGTCTCAACTGCGCAATGGTCAGATCACAATTAAAGATTTTATTCAAGGTTTGTTACTTTCTGAGTCATTCCGGCGACTGATCTATGATGGCAATAGTAACTATCGTTGTGTTGAGCTTTGTATTCAAAGGGTTTTAGGACGCCCTGTCTATAACAATCAAGAGAAACTTGCCTGGTCTATTGTATTGGCAACAAAAGGACTTCAGGGTTTTGTCAATGACCTGTTAAACAGCGAAGAATATGATAAGCATTTTGGCTATAACTTTGTTCCCTACCAACGTTGCCGAATTTTACCCCAACGCACTCAGGGAGAGTTACCTTTTGCTCGGATGGCTCGTTACGACAGCTATTACCTAAAGCAGTTATATCGGACAGGGCAACTACGGAAATTTGATCCAGGTATGTTAGATAGTAGCGCTCATGTTTATCGCAAAGCCCTATTATTTGTAGGAATACTCTCTGTAGCAGTGTTACTAGTTACTCTGATTCTAGTACTTTCGCCCAAATAATATCAACAGGACTTACGCAAAATACGAAATTATACACCATCTGTAGGGGGAAACGGCCATTTGCCCCTACTATATGTGGTTATTATGCGTAAGTCCTGTAATAAATGTAACATTGTGACAAACATCACAAAAACTTACATATCTACTTCACTCGATCAACACCAAAAAATCACGGTTGATTGTACTATTAATCACTACCAAATTAAGAAAAAGAGTGGATGATTGAAATATGGAATTCAAGGTTGATCTTATGCTTCAAATTAACTTACTTCCCGGTGCAATCAACGAAATTATGGCTTCTGCTGCCAAAAGTGGCTTTCTCACAAAATTAGACTGCTATGGCCTCATGGCTGCGGTATTGGACGATTCTCTAAGCACAGAAGATCGTTCTACCGTTAAGCGACTTTCATATTTTGTGCTCAGAGGATGGGTACGAGTAGAATAGAGTTGGCGATCGATACTTTGTCTAAATGTTATGCCTCAACAAATTAATCATGGCATTGCACAGTGACGAATGATTAGGAGAATTGAGGAAGTTGTGGATGTTTCAAATAATAGATGATCTGTACAACATTTCAGTGGACTTGGAATAACACAAAGTTTTGTGATTTAGCCTGGCTTTCAGGATGCCTTAGACGTCTGTTTTCTCCTTCTACTCTCGGAGGTAGCCGTTTTGCTGACTAGATGATAGTGCTCCGCACCGCTACGCGAACGCAATCCTCAATTAAGCAAGGATAAACATATAAAACAAGCCCAACCCTGAATCATCTGTCATAATGTCGTAAAGGTTAGCAATAAGCGATACAGCTGGCGGCACGCTCCGCGAACGCCTATGACAAACTGCATAATTCCAGGCAGTTTGGTATTCACAACTGCTTCATAAAACCGATATAAAACATCATAATTAGCGACATTTTAATGTTTACTTCCTGCTTCTACCGGAACTGTCGGCAGCACCCCGTCCACATGCATCAACGGTCAAGCTGACCGCATTTTTGACATCCTCCCCGGCTGTTTGTTAGGCGCGGGGATTCCTACCGAGCTGTAACTCCTCAGCGGGTTGACGACCTGCTGCACCCACCCCTCTTGCTCCCCTCCCTGGAGGGGATGAGGGTGGGTTACACTTGCCTCCACGTCCGTTTCTTGCTCCGCGTTCCCTTGCGCCTTTCGGCGGCGCGGGTTCGGTGCGCTTTTTTGTCTCCGTTAGCGCAGCTCCTCCGGAGGAGGTATGCCCAAGGAGCGACTAATATAAAATCCGGTTGAATACTTATCTTATGTTTGGGGGTGGGAAGTGTGGGGAGGGTGGGGAGTGTGGGGAGAAGGGGAGGTCGAGAGATTGAAGGCTCCGAAAGTGTGGATAGAATTATAAACATATACTGTATAACCGGATTCTATATAATATATTTATTAGAGTTGTTGGGAATTAAGCTAAAAAAATGGCTAAAACCCTCATTAGTCAACGTTTATAGTGTTTTTAAAGCCTCCAATCCTGAAAATCTTATATAGTAAGCTTTTGAGGCTTTTGAATTTTTATTTCCCAACAACTCTATTGCTGCATTTTCATCGCGGTCGTGTTTTGCCTGGCATTGCATAATTGCGGGATGATTTTGTCACCAGAGCACAAACCATAATCCCCGTGTCTCCCTGTCTCCGTGTCTCCGTGGAGCGCCAAAATCATCCCAGTATTCAGCAACGCCTTTTGCCCCACAGTTGAGACATTCCCATTCTCGCACCTGAAGGTCTAATTTTCCACCTTTAAACCCACAACATGAGCAAGTTTGAGATGTAGGTTCCCAACGACTAATTATTCTCAAATCGCGATCCTTTTTTTCTGCTTTACCCTCTAAAAATGTTCGTATGGGTTCGCCATCCTAAATCAGATACCCACCCCTCTTGCTCCCCTCCCGGGAGCAGGGCTAATTCTTTGTAGTCAGAGAATATTAAGTTAGAAATACATTTATAGCAGTTTTCATTAACATAGAATACAGAAATTTTGGCTTAAAGGCAGAAGGCATAAGCCAGAAGCAATGCAAGTCTACCTTTGTGAAAACCGCTATAATTGTGCGATTGGAGTGCCACACCTAAAACTGTGCACTCTGATTTTTGTTTCTAGGTGTCTTTTTCTCCCCCTAACCCCACACTCCCCAAACTTCCCAAACTTCCCACACTCCCTATCAATAGTCAGAATAGAGCGTTGGCAGAGCAAGTGCGGGAGCTATATCGCTCTCTATCAAGTTAAAAATTAAAAACGAAGAAATATAACAATTATTGACAACTATACTATTCTGTTGTAGAAAGCCCATTTAATATCTATTTAATATTTAAAAAGATGCCCGAAATCGCTAATCTTCCTGGAATTAAACAACTATGGGCAAAAACCAAAGGTAACTCTGAGGTTTGCGTGGCAGTCCTTGACGGTTTAGTTGACCTCAAGCATCCCTGTTTTGCAGGAGCCAACTTGACCAAACTAGCAACCTTGGTGGAGGGCGAAGCTAGTCCTACAGATCGGATGTCTGTCCACGGTACTCATGTTGCTAGTATAATTTTCGGCCAGCCAGAATCTTCTGTCTCGGGTATTGCCCCCCACTGTCGAGGGTTAATTATTCCCATTTTCTCAGACTCTCGTCACCGAGCTTCTCAACTGGACTTGGCACGAGCGATCGAACAAGCTGTGAATGCTGGAGCCAATATTATTAATATTAGTGGGGGCGAGCTGACAGACGATGGTGAAGCTGAAGACTGGCTCAACCATGCGGTAAATTTGTGCCGAGACAATAATGTTTTGCTTGTTGCTGCTGTAGGTAATGATGGCTGTGAATGCTTGCATATTCCCGCAGCACTTCCCGCTGTTTTGGCAGTAGGAGCAATGGGAGAAAACGGACAACCTCTAGATTATAGTAACTGGGGTCAGACTTATCAAACTCAGGGTATTCTTGCCCTGGGAGAAAATATTTTAGGCGCTCAACCAGGAGGCGGTACAATAGAGTTAAGTGGGACTAGCTTTGCAACGCCAGTAGTATCAGGAGTGGCAGCATTACTGATGGCTATGCAGTTGCAGAGGGGAGAAAAATTAGACCCACAAAAAGTGCGTACTGCCTTGCTTGAGACAGCTATTCCATGTCTGAGTGAAGACACACGTCGTTGTTTAGTAGGTCAGCTCAATATTTCAGGTGCTGTTGCACATTTAACAGGAGAAACAATGTCAGAATCAGAACAGCAAAATAATAGTATCGAAGCTAGTGGTTGTGGTTGTGGGTCAACTCCAGAAGTGAGCCTGCAAGCTTCAGCTAGTCCAGAAAATAATAATGAGATGCCATCGGACACTGGCGTGGTAGCTGCTGGTACCATTGAAGCTAGTGTCACTGCCTCACCACCATTATCATCAACTAATACATCAGATAGTCAAATTTCTTCTATGCCAAATAATAATACAAATGGAATAACAGCCAGTCAATCCCCTCAAGAAATGGGTTCTATAGTTTACGTTATCGGTACATTGGGCTATGACTTCGGAACAGAAGCTAGACGCGACTCATTTAAACAGTTAATGCCAGCGGTTACTATTGAAAATACCCAAATTCCAGCTAACCCTTATGATGCACGCCAGATGGTGGACTATTTGGCAGCTAACCTTTCAGAAGCTAAGTCTCTAATTTGGACTTTGAATATGGAGTTAACTCCTATCTATGCTCTTGAACCTTCGGGGTCATTTGCGCGGGATGTTTATGAAGTTTTTCAGCAGTTGCTATCAGGGGAAGTGCAAGCAGAAGATGCTGAGGAGTATATTGAGCGGGTGAGTATTCCTGGACGACTAACTGGGCGTACAGTGAGGTTATTTTCAGGACAAGTGCTGCCTGTGGTTGAGCCTGTTAGTCCTCGTGGTCTTTATGGTTGGCGGGTTAATACTTTAGTGAATTCGGCTTTAACAGCAGTGCGCGGGGAACAAGCAGAAGCTAATGATGAGCAAATGCGGAGGAGTTTGAGTAGTTTCTTGAATCGAGTTTATTACGATTTACGGAACTTGGGGCAAACTTCTCAAGACCGGGCGTTGAATTTTGCTGCTACTAATGCTTTCCAAGCGGCTCAAACTTTTTCTCAAGCGGTGTCTGTGGGTATGGAGTTGGATAGTATTGCGGTGACAAAGAGTCCATTCTGTCGGATGGATAGTGATTGTTGGGATGTGCAGTTGAAGTTTTTTGACCCTGAAAATAATCGTCGGGCGAAAAAAGTATTCCGGTTTACTATTGATGTTAGCGATTTAATTCCGGTGACTTTGGGTGAGGTTCGCTCTTGGTCTTCTCCTGATTAGGGTTTGCGCTTCACTAGTCTTTTAGTAGGGGTAGGAGACAGGAGATAGGAGACAGGAGATAGGAGAAATGGGAATGAGTGAGGAGGTAGGAGTAAGAATTGTAAGAATGATTTTTCTGCCCAACTATGCGCCTAAAATATTAACTTTTCGAGCATGAAGAGCTGAAAACCAGGCACTGCAATTCGACCCCAAAAAGGCACTTGTCTTTATATGTTAATGCTTTTAGATTAGATCGGTAAGCCGTAATTAAATGCTGCATTGAAATCAGGAGTCAGGAGGGAAGAAAGGAGTCAGGAGGAAAGAAAGAGGAAGAAAGAGAAAGTTTTTTTGGTCGCGTAAGCGGAACGGAGTTCTATCGCGTTCTTATCCGGACATGATATAATTTCTTGAAATTATCTTGAAATTATATAGCAGTCGAGGTAAAGGTTAAGACAGTTCAAAAGTTTAACTAGCTATCAGCTATTAGCTAGTCTCCTACAGAGGAACTACGTTAACAGCTAGAGCGCCTAAAAATTTGTGCTTATGTAACGGTATCCGTTTGCGGAGCATTCCGGACCTAAACGCTTTTTAAAACTCAGACAAGGTAACACTTTTCCTCCTTCCTTCTTCCTTCTTCTTTCTTCCTTCTTTTCCTAAAACAAAAAAATCATCCGAATAATTCCCACAGTAATAGTGTCATTATCTTCATCATGTTCGGGATTAATAACTACCAAAACTCCCGGATTAATTGAAATATTGTCATTAATTTGATAACGATAAAAACTTTCCAAATGCCAAGCTGTATCATCATCATCTGGACCATTATCAGTATCAGTTACTTTAGGTGGATTTCCAATTACAAAACCAAGCAAACTTCCCTGTTTACCTAAGTCAGTAAATCCGAAAGTAACCGCCCAATTAAAAATAGTTGCTTCATCTCCTTCCTTAACCATACCAACAGATTTTTCAGCATCAGCAAAACTCCATCCAGTCCAACCGGAAACTGTGAAATTATTCAAAGCACGCCAACTTCCTTGAATACCTAAATGATCTGCCGAAGTAGGAACTAAATTACCAAAGGGTGCATTTGCTCTTCTACTACCTGTTGCTGCTGAGACAAATAACTTCCTTTTTGGATAATAAGAACGGACATAAGTAACGCCAAAACGGAGGCGATCGCTTGGTCGAATATCTAGTTGTGCTAAACCTGCATTACTACCATTAAAAAATCCATTACTTTCTCTTGGGTTTTCGGGGTCTCTTGCTAAATATCCTAAAGATAAACTTACCGATTTATTAATATTATAAACAACTGTTACTCCAGCACCTCGTGCCCCTTGAGCATAGATAGGATTGAAGCGTCCAAACCTAGAAATTGCTCCTGATAATCTATTTGCAAAAAGTCTGTTGAAGTTATCAGAAACATTCATATTATACCTACCGCCAATAGCGTCAATATGAACTCTAAATTTTTTGCCAACGGGAAAACGATAGAATAATTTACCAATATCAACAGTATTATTAGTATTTCTTTGAAACGCTAAACGAGTCATATTTGTTCCAGTTATTGGGACTCCATAGGCAACAGTATCCAGAGCATCTAAACGAGTTCTAAATAAGTCTCGTCCTGTAAAGCTAGTATTAAAATTCAAACTTACTCGATTATTTAAAACGGTATTATCTTCTAAACTACCACCACCAGCTTTTTCTTCTCCAAATACATTACTAATAGCAAATACAATTTCTCCACCTAGTTTAGTTGTGGTAGAAAACTGATTTGCTTCTAGTTCGGTAGTTCGTGCTTCTAGAGCATCTATTCTGCCTTGAATTTCTGCAAGTTCGACAGCAAAATCTTCTTGTAAACGTTGTAAAACTGCTAAATCATCTTTAGTTACTAAGTCTGCTGTAGAGGCAGCAATTAATTCGGTAATTCTGTCTAAACAAGCATTTAAACCTGCGGCAAATTCATAGCGAGTCATAGGACGATTACCACGATAACTGCCATCGGGATAACCAACAATACAACCGTAACGTTCTACTAATGATTGTAATGCTTGAAATGCCCAATCTGTGGGTTGAACATCGGATAATTGAGATACAGAAGTAACTTGACCCATTGAGTCTGTATTTTGCTCAAGTTGATTTGGTTTAACAATAATTGCATCTTCAGAAACTGGAGTTATATTTGATTTTGATGATTCTTTTTCTAATGTTTTTCTTTCAGAATTTATTTGTGTGTATTTAATTTCATTGGCTTGAGTTACAGCACAAAATATTACGGTTTGACAGAATATTAATGAAAGACAATTCAACAAAAATTTTGACATATTTAACTCCTTAAAAAAATTTATTTTATTAAAAATAAAACTCTAAAATAAATGCTACTAATAATTTCTATCTCACTACAGAAATGGGGACTTTCATTAATTGATAATGGATAATTGATAATTACCTCTGGTTAAAACCGAGAGTATTGAATATAAGGAAATATTATTTCTTATCTTGGTCGATTGGATATGGTTAGGAAACCCATCCATCTCACCCTACGTTAAGCTCCGAATATCGACCGCTTTTTTCCCCTTAAAAGGGTCGGCTTTAAACCAGAATTATTTAATTATTAATTATTAATTACTCGGTAATTACCAAAACCTAGAAAAAACTGTGTTATTAATTTTTATCCGTTAATATCAAATCCGCTTAATTCGGTATAAAAAAATTTTCATCTTCATCCAAGAGCAAATGTTTCTAAATTCTCTTCCCTCCTGACTCCTGACTCCTGAGGACTGACTCCTAGATTAACTATCTAATTACACCGATGCTACTGGATTTGATATAAGATAGGCTAGTGGTGTACAAGTAGTGATACAGCGGATTCCACTTTGGTGAGGTACACCCGCGCGAGCAAGATGCTCGCAATAAAAACATTAAAACTTAAAGTTTAAGGTACTTTCTGTTCCCTGTTTTCTGTTCCCTAAAAGCGATATTTTTTTGGCTTTATTCAAAATTGATATGCACGCAATTAGTTTCTTCAGCGATTAATAAGTTATGTCATATTTATCATCCATAATAAAATTCATCATCGGGCAAACTTCCACCAAAAAGTTTAGGATTTTGCTCCAATAAACGAGAATACCAAAACTCTAAATCCTCTTTTGCATCTTTCGCACTCACCATTTCTAATGGCGTATATCCCAGAGATTTTTTAATAACAGGAGCTTTCAAACCTAGATATTTTGCTCCCAAAGCAGCAGCATCATCAGGATTTTTTTGAGACCAATTTACCGCTTCAACTAATCCATCTTGAATAGTCTGAATTATATCGGGATATTTATCAATTAAAGAAGTTAAAGCTAAAGTTCCTGCCTGGGGAAAACGAGGCGCTCTACCTGTCACTTTTCCCCATTCTTCTTGTAAATTAATCGCCAGTTTTATATCTAATCCTTGTTGTTGACCGCGAAGTTCAGCACCAGTACCCGCAGGTTCAGATAAAAGAGCTGCATCACCACGACCAGCTAATAATAATTGCACTGCTTGAGCAAAGTCTGTGGTGTATTGAATTTTTAAATCTTTCTCTGGGTCTAATCCATTTTCTTTGGCTAAATAAAAGAATAATTGAGCAGGTAAACCACCCCGAAAAGCTATTAGTAATGTTTTGTTTTTTAAATCTTCAAAACTGCGGATATTTTGATTAGACCAAATATTTAATACTCCCCAAACCAGTACATTAAGTAATTTTATCGGAACTTTTCTTTGATATAGATTTGCTGCGAGAGATGTGGGAGTTGCTGATACTTGTAGTTTTCCAGAAACAGCATCTGCTCGGAGTTGGTCGTGAGTTTTCCAAATACGGAAATCTACTGTTTCTACTAAGTTTTTAATTGAACTTTGTTCTGCTAAATAGGCTAGCAGAATTGTAATCATAATTGGAGAACCACCAATGGCTAAGTTTGCCAGTTTTTCTTCAGACTGAGCGATAATTTTTTCTGCTTTTCCCTCAGAAAAATTAGTAGTAAATGTTAAGCCAGTAGTAGCTAATATTAATTGTAAAAATTGACGACGTTTTTGATTAAGCATTTTTAATAATTAATAATGAATAATTAATAATTAATAATTTCCTCTCCTTGAAAAGAAGAGGCTTTAAACCTTAATTATTCGGTAAAATTAGAATCAAAAAAAGTAGGCGACTAACGTAAGCAGTCAGTTAGCCTCTTCCAGAGGAACTGCGTTAACAACAACAAAAATATCTCCTTCAGAAAAGTGTTTAAATTAATAACTGACTTTAAGAGCAAGGGAGTTCACTTTTGTAGTAAGACAATTAATAAAGCTTTGCTCCTAAACTAAAAGCAATAGCTGATAACTGATAACTGATAACTGAAATGACTAACTGCTAGAACCAACAAATAACCCAGTGGATAGTCGGAAACAAGTAGCTATTTCTGGAATCATCAAAAGTTGAGAAAGTGTTTTGTAAATGTATGCTTCATCTCTTGCTGTTGACGGTCTATCGGGTTGCCACTCATAGACAATATTACTAGGAGAAGGTGATAAAATAATCAAGTTGTCTGCTACTAGGACTGCTTCTGCTAAGTCATGGGAAACTAAAATAGCTGCCATATTACGTTCGCTCAATAACTTTAACAATAGCCTCTGAAAATCGCGTTTTCTACCAATATCTAAAGCACTAAAAGGTTCATCTAGCAAAAGTAGATCGGGTTCCACTGCTAATGCTCTCCCTAAAGCAACTCGCTGCTGCATTCCACCACTAAGTTGATGTGGGTATTGGTTAGCTGCTTCGTTAATACCTAATTGTTTAGCTAGAGCGATCGCTATTTTTTGACGTTGTTTTTTCGTTATTCTTTTTGTTTTTAAACCAAAAGCAATATTTTCTAAAGTAGTAAACCAGGGAAGTAGTCTTGCTTCTTGGAAAACATAACTTGTCTGTACAAATTGATTTTTTACCTTACCTGAAGTTGGTTTAATTATGCCTGCTATGATTTGTAAAAGAGTAGTTTTTCCACAACCAGAAGGTCCTGTTAAGCATAAAATTTTACCTGGTTTTAGGTGAATATTAATATTATTAAGTACCGTGAGGTTACTATATTTATGGTGAATGTTTTCTAAGACAATCATATTAGCATAATTACTAACTACAGGAATAATTTTTAACTCTTGTTTTAGTGGTATTTTGGATAATTTATAATTGTTTGAATTTTGTCAAAAAACAGGCATTGTGAATTACAGTAATGATTTGTGTGTAGGGTAAATTTCCCCCTGCCTGCCCTCTTTAGTTAATAGAGTAACCACAGAGAGAGGGATTGCCCTAACAATTTTATTTATCATACAAATTCACACGCATTAATGCTTAACTAAGGTAACACTTCAATGATTTTATTCCCTAATAAATTATTTTTAAAATTCCTAATATAACGGCGCTTAGTATCATAAGTAATAGGTTTTACTCTGTCAAAAGACAAGCTGTCAAAGTTCCTCTAGTCCTGTCTATTAGTTGATTTAGAAGCTCTTAACATTTATTTTAATATTTCCAAAAAATTACTTGACTTATGCAAATAAATATATAATTATTACTACTAATCACACTAAAAAAATATCTATGAATGTACTATAGACATTCTCAAAATAGCTATGGCAATAAAAGTGAATTATTTTGCACAAATCAAACAAGTTGTAGGGGGAATTGACTCTGAAACTATCCAGCTAGAAACTCCTTGCTCAGTTAAACAACTGGTTAATAAACTTGTTGAAAATCACGGCGATTCATTGCAAAATGTACTCCTAAATTCTAGCGGAAATTTACGCTCAACTATTCTTTTAGTTATTGGTGATACTCAAATTCCTTGGAATAGTTCTGTAGAAATTCAAGAAGGGGATGAAATTAGTTTACTTTCTCCACTAGCAGGCGGTTAACGAAGTCAGAAGTAAGTAGGGGCGAATGGCGATTCGCCCGTACAGAAGTTATTTTTGTAACGGAGATTTTGAGCAACCCTCCAAAAATATTTCGCTTTAAAAGGCGGGGTTTTAGACCCAATTATGAAGTCAGAAGTAAGTAGGGGCGAATGGCGATTCGCCCGTACAGAAGTTATTTTTGTAACGGAGATTTTGAGCAACCCTCCAAAAATATTTCGCCTTAAAAGGCGGGGTTTTAGACCCAATCCTGTTTGATAAATTAATTATTGCTCTGCTGATTAAATATCAAAGCATTGACTGATATTGGTTAAAGCATTTTTTGGTCTAAAAAAGTACCAGCTTTTCAGCGGAAAGAGCTGCAAAAAGCCAGTATTTTGGGACGATTATGGCAGAACAATCTTGGAACAATTTTTCCGACCACCTCCTCTATAATTACCATTTCTCCTGTCTCCTGTCTCCTACCCCTACTAAAAAACTAGTGAAGCGCAAACCCTAACTATTTGTCTTCATTTTAGAGCTGACTTGGAAACTTTTAACTAAATACATTAGATAGATGAAAAAATTAACAGAAGAAGAAAAAGCAACCTATCAATGGCAGATGTGGGTACCTGGTTTCGGCGAACAAGGACAGGAAAAACTCAAACAAGCATCGGTTTTAATCTCCCGTGTTGGTGGTGTTGGTAGCGTCGTAGCTTTAGAACTCGCAGCTGCTGGAATAGGAAAACTTGTCTTAGCTCATGGAGGTAATATTAAACCTTCTGACTTAAACCGACAGCTTTTGATGACTTACCATGGTATAGGTAGCTCGCGAGTAGAATCAGCAGCACGTCACTTAAAGGAGTTAAACCCTCATGTAGAAATTGAAGCTATTCCTGAAAACATATCTGAAAGCAATGTAGAGCGCTTGGTGAGAGAAGTCGATTTAGTTGTAGACTGTGCTCCACTCTTTGAAGAGCGTTTTGCCATGAACTCCGAAATAGTTCGCCAGAAGAAACCTATGGTAGAGTGCGCCATGTATGACATGGAAGCGCAGATTACAACTATTATTCCTGGTCAGACCCCATGTTTGTCTTGTTTGTATCCCGAAAAACCTAACATTTGGAAAAGAGAGTTTCCAGTATTTGGAGCTATTTCAGGAACAATTGCTTGTATGGCGGCGACGGAGGCGATTAAAGTAATTTCGGGAGTAGGAGAACCTCTGTTAGGAAAACTATTAATTTGTAATTTACGGCAGATGACATTTCAGAAATTTGATATTTATAGGCAGTCAAATTGTTCAGTTTGCGGAGAACTTTGAAGAAGGAAGAGGGAAGAAGGAAGAAGGAAGAAGAAAGAAGGAAGAGGGAGGAAGGAAGAGGGAAGAAAAAATGATGGGGAAAGTCAACTACCTGCCACTTCCTGTCTATAAACCCCAAGCAATAGACTTCTCCAATAATAAAAAATAAAATAAGTTATTGCACAGAAATTATCAATTATTTCCCCCTACTCCCTACTCCCTACTCCCTCTTTTCTGGAGATGTCTAATTGTTAATACCCTGTAAACGGTTGGGTATTAAACCCAAAATTAAAAGATAAAAAAACTCTAAAAACTCTAAAAAATAATGTCTATTTAGGAGCTAACTTTTAAGACTAATTATTGCTCTGCTGATTAAATATAAAAGCATTGACATATAAATAAAAATTCCTTTTTGGGACTTTTAAAAAGTGCATGGTATCACGTCTAAAACTCTCAAAAAGGAGCGTATTTTAGGCGCATAGTTGGGCAGAAAAATAACTATTACAATTCTTACTCCTACCTCCTCGCTCATTCCTATTTATTCTGTCTCCTGTCTTCCCCTCCTGGGAGGGGTTAGGGGTGGGTTGTCTCCTGTCTCCTACAAAGAGCAAAAAGACTTTCCATACGCAAACCCTAATTGTCTCGAATATACCATTTTTCATTGTCAGCCTACGCTAGTATTTTTTGAGTCTATTCCCTCTTCCGTAAAACCTATATTTTTGAACATAAACAGTATAATAATTGCTATCATTATTAGAATATAAAAATCAAATATATTATAAATTAAGGCTCCTTAAAAAATAATTATAATAGGGATTCAACTATTTTAAGAGATGTTTATATAGTAATTACTTAGAAAATTAGTTAAGGATAAAAGTCATTGATTAGCAAAGAAAAATTGCAACGACTCCTCGAACTAGCAAGTGTTTTTCTCAAAGTAGGTAGTATCGGTTTTGGTGGTATGCCAGCCATTATTGCTATGATTAAATCTGAAGTTACTGATAAGCGAAAATGGCTTACTCAAGACCAATTTATCGACTTTTTTGGTGCTACCAACCTGCTCCCTGGACCAAATACTGTGGAAATTGCTACTCATGTTGGTTATTTGCAAAGTGGATGGTGGGGATTTGCTATTGCTGGTCTTTGTTTAGTTTTCCCATCAGCTCTAATTGCAATTGTTTTAGCTATCCTCTACAATCAATTCGGCTCACTTCCTGAAGTTACACCTTTTCTAGATGGGATTAAACCAGTTGTTTTATCCTTAATTTTAATGCCTGTCTATAAATTGGGCAAAACAGCAATAAAACACTGGAGTTTGGCAGTAATTGTCATCTTTGTGATACCAGCATCAATCTTGGGATTAAATAACATAATTGTTATTCTTCTCGGAGGATTTCTGGGTATGTTTTGGCTTCATTTTTATCGGGAATTTACCACTGAAACTCCGGCAAATATACCTTCGGAAAATTCTAGAATTAGATTACCAAAAACACTGATAATCTTATTGATAATCCTGGGAGTATTTTTATTAATTGATATCCTGACAACATCCGAGATTTCTCTATGGAAACTTAGTAGTTTTTGCCTGAAGGTAGGTAGTTTATTATATGGCAGTGGTTATGTATTAATTGCCTTCCTACAAGATTTAGTAGATCAGTTTCATTGGTTAACTCAGCAACAATTGTTGGATGCTGTTGCTATCGGACAAATCACACCAGGACCTTTGATTTCCAGCGTCACTTTTATCGGCTATTTATTATTAGGATTACCAGGGGCAATAGTAGGGACTATTTCAATTTTATTACCTGCATTTTTGTTTAGTGCTGCACTCAATTCTTTGGTTCCACAAATGCGTAATTTTCGCTGGACTTGTGAATTACTTGATGCAATTAATGTTACTTCTATTGCTTTAATGGCATCTGCTTTTCTGACATTATCTAGATCGACACTTATTAATTGGCAAACATTGTTGATTGCTCTATGTGCTTGTCTGATAAATTTTCGTTGGAAGGTAAATATTATTTTGATGATTTTTGTAGGTGCTATTTCTGGTTGGATACTGTTCAGATTTTAATTGTTAACTTTAAGTAGGTAGCACCGCAAAATCTATAAGAATAAAGCAATAATAATAAAGAAAACTCTGAATAAAATTGCCAAAAATAATTCTCTTTAGAAATACTGAAATTATCTTTACTTTTGTTTCTTTCTTCTTCCTTCTTTGTTCCCTCCTGTCTCCTGTCTCCTGACTCCTGACTCCTTTGCTTTAATGGCATCTGCTTTTGTGACATTATCTAGAACGACACTTATTAATTGGCAAACATTGTTGATTGCTCTATGTGCTTGTCTGATAAATTTTCGTTGGAAACTAAATATTATTTTGATGATTTTTTTAGGTGCTATTTCTGGTTGGATACTGTTCAGATTTTAATTGTTAAAAAGCGTTTAGCAATTCAGCAATCAGCGGTCAGCTTCATTCCCTTGAATTGTATGAGTTATACCAATTTCATAAAATATTGCAAAGCGTGAGGACACAGGGAACAGGGAACAGGGAACAGGGAACAGGGAACAGAGAAAGAAAAACATAAATATTAAAGAGGAAAAAAGGTGGAAATTTTAGAATTTATGGAATTTATAATTTTTTCTTTTAAGAATAAATCACAAATTAAGATGTAACTGCCTTTGCGTGAATTTGGTATTAAAAACTCAAAACAAGTCTTTCTTGTGCTTAAATTTATAGGTAAAAAATGTAGTATAGGTTAAACGAATTTTTATTTCATTCATTAAAAAGCTGTTTGCGCAGCATTCCGTAGGAATAGCTGATAGCTAATAGCTGTTTGCGCAGCATTCCGCAGGAAATGCTTACAAAAAAACTCTGAATAAAATTGCCAAAACAGCTTTTTTGTCAAAAATAATTCCCTTTATAAATACTAAAATTATCTTTACTTTTGTTTCTTCCTTCTTCCTTCTTCCTTCCCTCCTGTCTCCTGTCTCCTGTCTCCTGACTCCTTCTTTAAATAATTCCCTTTAGAAATACTGAAATTATCTTTACTTTTGTTTCTTCCTTCTTCCTTCTTCCTTCTTCCTTCTTTCTTCCCTCCTGACTCCTGTCTCCTGTCTCCTTACTCCTTCTTTCTTCCCTACTGCCTTCCTTTTTTTTCACCATAATTCCAAGGTTCCAAAAATCTACGGATGGGGCGAATAACTAAATATTCAGATATCAAAATTAATACCACTGTTACAACCACCCATGCCATTACTTCCGCTGTATCAAGATTAATTCTAGCTAGATTCATTTCTGCACCAATACCTGTTTCTGATGATAATAATTCAGACATTATTGCGACTCGCCAAGCTAATCCTAATCCAGATGTTATTGAAGGAAATAAACTTGATAATAAATGTGGATAATATAAGTCTAATAATAAATTTTTGATAGGGATTTTAAAAGTAAAAGCCATTTCGATTAGCTGTGAATTAATATTTCTTACACCTTCCACAGCACCAATAAAGATAATTGGTAAAGTAGCAACAGCAACAGTAAATATTGAAGTAGAATTACCAGTGCCAAACCAAAGTAATGCAATAACAATCCAAGCAATAGGTGGTACTCCTTGCAAAGCAGTAATCAGAGGTCTGACCGCTCGACTAATCACAGGTTTTATACCAGCTATTATTCCGAGGAAACTGCCACTTAATGTTGCTATTGTGAAACCACTAATAGCATTTAAAGTAGTAGTTAAAATAGCCAAAGTTAATTTATTTGCCGTTGCCAAATTTTTCAGAGCAACTAGAGTTTCTAGAGGAGAAGGTAGAATGATTGAACTATATTGCATTGCTAGTAATTGCCATATAGTTATAAATCCTAGAAAACCTATTAATTCAGGTAAAATAACTTGAATTAGTTTGAATATATTTTTATCAAATTTATCAAATTTAATCATCAACTGTTGTTTGAAAATAACCTGACAACCCTTAAATAAAGTCTCTTCAATTCTTCAAGGTTAGTACATGGCGATCGCTCAACTCTTACTATTAATCTCTTAATTTATCGGGTGTAATATAATTATACCAAGCGTTAAAAAAGAATGCTATATTTAACAGACACTTCAATTATTAACAGGACTTACGCATTTTTCCAACAAAAACACTATATATCAAAGTATTGATACATAAAGGTTTGAGCATTTTGAGGATCGAATTGCAGTGCGCCTGTTTCAGTTGAAAACGCTCAAAAAGCTAGTATTTTGGGCTGACTATGGCAGAAAAATCCCAAATTGACAAAACGCCCGCTCCTACCTCCTCGCTCATTCCCCGTTCCTCCTGTCTTCCCCTCCTGGGAGGGGCAGGGAGGGGTGGGTTGTCTCCTGTCTTCCCCTCCTGGGAGGGGGAGGGGCGAGGGGTGGGTTGTCTCCTACCCCTAACCCCTACTAAAAGACTTATAAAATACCGATCGCTACCTCAGGGGTCGGTATTTCTGATTGGTTTATTCTTGTTCGTTTGGGTCTTTGGGTAGCTTTTCAGCCTGCTCAAGAAGTCTAGCTAACTCGTTTTCCAAAGCTGATGCTTGCTTCAAAATGTTAGACTTGGTTCTTTTGTTCTCAATTAATCTTGTCTCTAGGCGCTCTTCGTGAGCATCTAGGTAAACTAAAAACTCTTGAATTATTTCTCGAAGCAGGCTTGAAATTCCCCCAGTAGTTCGAGAGATTCCATCTCTGACCAAACTTTCACCCACTTTTCCAACAGCTCGCTCCGGCTCACCTTCATAGCATCAGCTATCTCTAGAAGCCTTTGCTTGGTATCTGGAGTTACTGTCAGATTTAGGGGGACTTTCTTTTGATTGTATCTTGGTTTTCCGGCCATTCTTATTATCTTTTTCCATTGTACGGGTACAGGATAATTTTACAGAATTCCTCTTGACATAATTATTTACGCATGATAACTTAGTAATTAAGTAACGCGCATTACTTCATAGGAGGTAACTGCCTAACGGTCTCAAAAGAGACTTGTGAGTTACACCGTAAAGCACGATCGTATTTGATTTTGAACGGCTATCGCTAATTGAACCTTTGGCGATCGCCTTGAATTACTTGTTTGACCGAAAAAATGGGTCTCAAGCCTCGCCCATAAGCGGGCGACTTTATTATTGCGGGTTGATTTTTTTTCAATAAATATATTATAATTTTGCTAGTTTGAAGTTCAAGTCATGAAAGCTAGATTTAAGTACCGTATATATCCAACGCCGGGACAAAAATACCGATTAGCCAAGCTATTTGGCTGTGTTCGTGTTGTTTGGAATGATAGTCTAGCTTGTTGCCAACAGAAGTATAAATCGGGAGAAAATAAGCCCACTAATTCAGAACTACAAAAGCTTTTTATTACTCAAGCCAAAAAGACTAAAGATAGAGAGTGGTTATCGGAAGTTTCTAATATACCATTGCAGCAATCTTTAAATGATTTAAACCAAGCTTATCAAAACTTTTTTAAGTCAACCAAAGGTAAGAGGAAAGGTAGACCTATAAAGCCTCCTAAGTTCAAAACTAGAAAGTCAAAGCAAACTGCTAGGTTTAGAAAAGGTGGTTTTAAAGTTGGTGAGCATAAAGTTTATTTAGCTAAAATTGGAAAGCTGAAAATAGTTTGGTCAAGAGAGTTACCCACTGCTCCATCATCAGTAACAGTAATAAAAGATTCCGCTCATAGATATTTCTTGAGTTTTGTAGTAGAAATACAACCAGAAATCTTATCTAAAACTGATAATTCAGTTGGAATAGATTTAGGAATTAAAACTTTTGCTACTTTGAGTAATGGCACAAAGGTTGATGCTCCTAAGCCTCTGAAGAAACGAATTAAGAAATTAAGAAAGTTAAATAAGTCATTATCTCATAAAACTAAAGGATCTAAAAGGTATGAAAAAGCCAGGGTTAGAGTCGCTAAGTTCCATGCCAAACTGAAAGATACAAGAGCTGATTTTTTACATAAATTATCTACTGAAATAATTCGTGAAAACCAAACAGTTGTTTTAGAAGATTTAAACGTTTCTGGAATGGTTAAAAACCGTAAACTATCCAGAGCAATTTCTGATTTAGGTTGGAGACAATTCCGGACATTCTTAGAAGGAAAAGCAGAAAAATATGGTCGTGATTTTAGAGTAATTAGTCGTTGGGAGCCAACGTCTCAAATTTGCTCAAATTGTGGCTTTAAAGGTGGGAAGCTAGACCTGAAGGTGCGAGAATGGGAGTGCCTAAACTGTGGTGCAAAACATGATAGAGACGAGAATGCAGCAATAAATATATTAGTCGCGGGCGGGCAGTCCGAGACAAAAAACGGACGTGGAGGCAAGCGTAAGACTACTGCAAAAGTAGCAGCAGCCTGTGAGACGTCAACCCGCCGAGGAGCTTCGGTTCGGTAGGAATCTCCGCGCCTTTAGGCCGGAGAGGATGTCAATGAATGAAACTCCTGTTCCTGCAAGAGACTCTCGGATGGTTTCTTTAACTTCTTTTTCAGTTAAGTAAGTCAGTTCGACCCTAGACAAAAAGTATCTAGAGAGGGGATGGTGTTTTTGAATAGATGTTATTTCTACCCAATTTGTAGAAGTTGATGCCAAACCTACTAGAATTTTAGTTTCCATGAGTGAATCTGTTAGTGCTGATTTTAATGTCATCAAAATCTCTGGAACTGCTGCCAAGTTTTCTAGGTCGTCAAGCAGGATAACAAATACATCGGTTTTATCTTCAATGTCTTCCCATAGTTTGGTGAGAGTGTCTCGTAAAAAAGCTTTAGGTGATATTATCTTCTGCTTATTATTATTGTTACGCTCAATTTTTAATCCAGTTCCCAGTATATTAATTTCCAGAGCGCTTAAGAATTCAAGCACTTTCTGAAACCGCTCAACAGGGTAAGGTAGATCGTGCAAAATACCTTCTACT
This sequence comes from Okeania sp. SIO2C9, assembly GCF_010672455.1. GTDB lineage: Bacteria > Cyanobacteriota > Cyanobacteriia > Cyanobacteriales > Microcoleaceae > Okeania. The sequence goes on from NZ_JAAHGO010000002.1 coordinate 91,794, forward strand.
ATGATATGAGCAACATCCAGTAAATTTGAATCTGCTTGAATGGGTTCGATGGGAACGATACATGAAATATACCCACGACTTTGACAGATTTTTTTATATTCTCTCAGTAATGTTGATTTACCAATTCCCCAATCACCAAGAATTAGGAAGTGTTCTCGATATTTACTATAAATTGCTCTATTGAGCTTATCTTCAAAAAATTGGAGTTCCTGTGTTCTGCCGCCAAAAACAGTAGGTTCCAAACCTGTCATTGGTGTAAAAGGGTTTCCCACTCGCCTGATTTTCTCGTTACGAGTATCTATAGCTCTTTGAACTGCTGACACTAAATCTTCAATTGCTGTAGCAGATTTTTCTATAAAATCACACACACCTTTGTTGAAAGTTCGCCTTGCTAATTCTACATTTCCATAACCAGTTATCACAATAATAGGACGAAGTGGATCGAGGTCTACTGACTCATCTATTAATTCTAATCCACCCATTTCTTGCCCAGATGAACCTGGAATTTTTAAATCAACAATTAGAATTTCAAATGGTTGATTTCTTAGTTTTTTAAGTGCTGCGATAACTGAATCACATTCCTCTATTTCTATGGGCGATTTAGAGTCTAAATCCTGTGGTGTACCAAAAAAATTAAAAGATTCTAATCTGACTCTACGTTTTAAAGACTTAACATATCTTTTGAGGGTGTCTCTATTATCATCTACAATTAATATTCTCAATACCATAATTAATAATTCCAAGAAAATAAAAACTTGTTAAAAGGTTAGATTTTAATTTACATATTTTTCTATATTTTATCAACAGGACTTACGCGAGGACACTAAATGGTGAGGGCGAATGCCATTCGCCCCTACATATGGCGTTTTTAAGGTAAATTTGCGTAAGTCCTGATAAATTTAACTCTCATTAAATAAAAGAGTAATAGTAGTTCCTTTTTCAGAAGATTCTAGTTTTAAATCACCTCCCATTTGATGTATGATTCGATTACTTAGATATAATCCTATGCCAGAACCATTTTTACTTTCTACAACTTCTTTAAACAGTTTATTTTTTAAATCATCGCTAATACCACAGCCATTATCCTGAATAGATAAAGTAATCAATCCATTATTTTCATAATTTGCAAATATTTTGATTTGACTATCCGGTTTATGTAATACCTTTGTAGAATTTCCGATTAATTCAAACAAAATACTCTTGATTTGATCCGAATTTCCTAGAATAGTTCGACCTTTCAGATTTTCTTGTATCTTAACTTCCATATCTATATTAGACGGTAATCTGTGTCTAGACAAAGACTCAACTTCAACTATTAGTTTTTCAATCTCAATAGCTTCCATCTGTGGCTTACCTATATTAAGATAATCCATCAACTTTTGTAGACGAATTTGGCTATATTCAAGACTTCTTTGAATTAGTTCACATTCCTCCAGAATTTCTGGTGAGTTATTAGATAAGTAGCGAATTTCTTCGTTAGCCCCTCCAATATTTAGAAATTCTCCTTTCAGACTATGAACTACATCAGCACAAATTATTTGAGATATTTCATGTGTTTGGTCGCTAATATTTTGTTGGTTAGAGACCTCAACTGATGAAGATTTTTCCTCTACTAAATCTAGTGCATCTAATTCACTAGATTGGAGCCGATTTTTTGTATTTTCATCATCCTTTGTCTCTAATTCTTTAATTATATTTCGAGCATTTTTAAGATCATCTCTAAGTTTATCATTTGTTTTACTATAATAATCTAGACGATTTACAAAATTATTTACAAATTCCTCAGAATTATTTATTTTTTTAGCTGAATTAATAAATGTCCTAACTACATCCACAAATTCTTGATGATCTACTACTGGTTTACTAATATAACCATCTGCACCACTTTGCTTCAAAAAATATTCTCGATCACCTGCCATTGCATGAGCAGTCACAAAAACCACAGGTATTAATACAGTTTTAGGATTAGATTTCAACATTTGAGTAATTTGAATCCCATCAACAGTTTTACCCTGGTAAACACTACGAACTAGAGAAACATCCATTAAGATAATATCAATTATACCTGACTCGCCTAAGAGTAGTACCTCCTCCACATTTTCTGTGTGCAACGTACAATATCCACCGCCTTTCATAAGAATTTTTGAAAATACACGAGCATTTTCATAGTCATCTTCAACAGATAGAATAACCTCATTTTTCAAAATGCCTAATTTTTCACCCTGATTAATGAGGTCTGAGAAGTCTATTCCTAATAGTGAATTAAGTTTTTTAATCCGGTTTAATTTGAAATTAAAAGGCTCTTTAATTTTGCACAAAGCTTCTATACTGGCTTTCAATTTATTAAAATTAAATGGTTTGGTTAAATAGTCATCTGCTCCCGCACAAAACCCTCTTATTTTATCGAGTTTATCTGAGGGTGCAGCCACCATAATTATGATTAAATCTGGAACCTTTTCTTTAAGAATAACTGATAATTCATAACTATTATTATCCGGTAAATTTACATCTAAAATAATTAGATATGGATTAAATATCTCTTGCAATGTTAGGCAAGTCTCACCATCCTCTGCAACTTCAATAATATATCCCAATTCTTTTAAATAACTAGCAAATTCACTTCGGATAGCAGAGTCATTTTCTACTAGCAATATTTTTTTTTTATCTGTTTACTATTATCAGATTGCATAATAACAATAGTTTGATTGACGTAATTTTTACTTATGTATTATTCCAACAAATTATGAGTACAAAACTTATGCAAATTGACCTTGAAAACACCATCTGTAGGGGCGAATGGTATTCGCCCTCCCTACAAGAGTTTTGATTTTGATTATGTGGTTAACTCATTTGAAACCACCATCTGTAGGGGCGAATGGTATTCCCCCTCCCTACAAGAGTTTTGATTTTGATTATGTGGTTAACTCATTTGAAACCACCATCTGTAGGGGCGAATGGTATTCGCCCTCCCTACAAGAGTTTTGATTTTGATTATGTGCTTAACTCATTTGAAACCACCATCTGTAGGGGCAAATGGTATTCGCCCTCCCTACAAAGGTTTTTGATTTTGATTATGTGGTTAACTCATCTGATACAAATTAATACTTTTGACTGTCTTGAGTGCGTCTTGCATTCTGAGGAAACCTCTAAATTACGCACTCGCTTTTGTACGGGCGAATGGCCATTCGCCCCTACTGACTTTTGACTTCCGCGTGGCGGTACTACGAAGCACTACCAATCACAATATCGCGCACCCGCACAGGTACACAACTATGAGTCATTTGAGCTAACTGCATCGGTTCCCCTTTCCCACAAATATTCGTACCGCACTGCTCCCTTTCAGAAGCACTTCCCACCGCATCAACACTATTCCAAAAATCTGTAGTCATCGAATGATAAGTCACATCTTTCAACATTCCCACAACCTTCCCTTTTTTCACTTGCCAAAACGCATCTCCACCAAATTGAAAATTCCGTCGCTGTTGGTCAATAGAAAAACTACCAACACCATCAATTAAAATCCCATCTTCAGTATCCGCAATCATTTCATCTAAACTAGCAGTATGACTACCACCATCAGGACCCGCTTCTAACCCCAAATTCGGAATGCGTACCATCGGAACACTCGACCAACTGTCAGCAAAAGCACAACCATTACTACTACCACGACCAAGTCGATAAGCTGTTTCTCGGTCTGTGAGATAATCAACCAATACCCCATCCTTAACAACATACCATTCTTGTGACTTCACACCCTCATCATCATATCCCATGGTGCTACGACCACCTGCTTGAGTACGATCGCATTTAAAATTCACCCAGGGAGCAGCATATTGAAGTTTACCCATTTTATCGGTAGTGGCAAAACTGGTACCAGCAAAATTAGACTCATAACCATAAACCCTATCTAATTCAGTGGGGTGTCCAACAGATTCGTGGATGGTCAAAAATAGATTCGTTGGTTTTAAAATTAGGGTGGAGCGAATATCCGCAGGTCCTTTGGGAGCATGAACTTTTTCAATTACTTCCTCAGCAACTCGTTCTACTTGACTCAATAGATCCGTGGGGTTAATATGCTCATAACCAATATTCAAAGGAGGTCGTTCGTAACTGCGACTTTGAGCATCACTATTAGCAATAGCTGTGCAAGTAAACCCAGGATAACTACGGTAAATTGTTTGCTCAATTAAGGAATCATTTGTAGAAGCAAATATTTTCTCTTCTTTAGTAAACCGGAGAAAAGAAGCAGCTTTTTTCACTCCTCGCTCCTCATAACTCAATAACTTCTCATTCAAATTTAAAAGTAATTCTGCCTTTTCGCCAATGGGTACTGCAAAAGGGTCAATTTCAATCGGAGTAACATAACTATCGCGGTAGGTTTCCACAGGTACTAACTTTACTGGTGTCTGTTGACAGAGACGACTACCCTTAGCAATATCTACCGCTAGAGCAACAACTCTAGCTACCTCTTCTAGACTTTGGCGATGACTGGCAGCAAAACCCCATGAACCATTGAGCAAAACTCTCACCCCAAAACCAGAATTAACCTTATCTTCTAATCTATTGAGAGAGCGATCGCGAGCTGTTAAATTCTGAGAACGATAAAGACATAAACGAATATCCCCATATTCACATCCGGACTGACGAATTAAGTCTATTGCGAGGGTAGCTAATTCTGTAGTTTGAATCTTTGCTGGTGCTTGTACCATTGTATGTTAGTCTTAATTTTATCTAATTTATATTATGATGCACTACTTTTGTCCAAAATTTTAGTTTGTAGTTGGGCTTTAGCCCAAGCAATACTTATTACCATTTCTCACGCAAGAATGCTATATCTGATTGGGTGAGGAAATATGGGAGGTGTAGGGAGAGGAAAAGAAAGAAAAATCTATACTAACCAACTAAATAATTGTCAAAAACAAACTTTTAATCTTGGTAACTATTTAACTGTTGAAGTGTAGCATTAATGCATGGTAATTGGTATTATATGAGGGCTAAAGCCCAACTACGAGCGTGATTATAACTTTTCTACCGAACATCATATTCATCAAAAATGGTTGTAGATTTGAGAGAATCCTGAGGAATTAGCTATGCCAAATCAATATTCATCTCCAAAAAATCTGTTAAAATCAAAGTTTTTATTAAAATTTATTGGATTAGTAGGAACACTGGTAATTAATTGGAGTTTTACTCGGCCAGTTTTTGCCGCCTTCTTAACAAACTGGTTTTTTGACCCAGACAATAATCAACTCCAGTTTACTCTCCCATCAGGTACCGCTCCTAGTTTTTCTTTAGAAAATAAACCAGCTCGTCTAATTGTATATATTCCGAATACAGAAGTTAGTGTAGATGTGACAGAGTTATATCCGGCAGGTTTGGTGCGCCGAGTTAGTCTTTCTCAAGAGCAACCAGAGCAAGCAAAAGTTATTATAGATTTTGCTCCTGAAGTGGTTATCTCTAGCAAACAAGTACAATTAGAACAGGTCGAACCACAGGAAAATAGTTGGCAGTTAAGTTTGCTTGTGACTGAGGGAGAATTTTCAGAGCCAGCAGAGGCCATAATTTCAGAACAGCCAACTGAACCAGAAACTACTGAAGTAGAAAATGCTCAAACTACCGAAGAAGAAGAAAATAATCAAACTTCTACTCAACCAAAGAAAGATAGTGTAGGTTTGTTAGACACTACTCCAGAAGAGGAATCTCCTTTACCCAACCCAGGCCCTTCTGCCGAGCCTTCCGTACCATTTTTGGTCATTCCCACTGATAGGCCAGGTAGATTTAGATCTCCAGTAGTAGATGCTTTGAGTAATGAAAAGCCGGAAACGGAAAGTTCTCAGGCGATAGAAACACCCGCACTTCAGACTAGAGAGGAAGAAGAGACAGCTATTTCACTTCCTCCAGAGTCCACAGAAAAATCAAAATACAATACTACACCATCAGTAGATGTGATTACTTTTGGTGAACCTTTGCCTGGATCGTCGGGACAAAAACAATCTGAAGATGATTCTTCTATCTTAATAGAGGAAGGAGAAGTGATAGGTTTAATTTATCCTTCTCAAGAAGTTAAATTACCACGAGATATTGAGATACAGGAAGTTTTGCTACTCAAAGAGGCGATCGTTGACGAATCTGGTAGAGTTATAGTACCAGCTAGAACACCTGTAGTTGGTGGTTTTGAGACTACCACTCAGGGAAGTAAATTTATTGCTAGGGCTATATATGTAGATGAGCGCTTAATTCCTTTTTCTGCTAAATCAGAATTACTCCGAGGCCATCGTAATATAAATGAAAAACTTTTGGCTGCTAGTAGCGCTGGTGGGGGGTTAGGGTTATTACTACTGACTGGTTCAGGTTTTGGTTTTCTGGCAGGAGCAGCTCTTGGTGCTGGTAGTGTTGTTCTTACTTCTCCTCGTCCTTTTATCCTAGAAGGCAATAGTATTATAGAAGTTCGTGTAGTTGAGGATTTACCTCGTTCTAGATTTTACGAGGATATTAGCAATTTTTAAAGGCAGACAAAGTCAACAATATCATGTCCGAACGACATAGGGGTCAGGAGTCAGTAGTCAGGAGGAGAGAGAATTGCAAAGATGAGCGTAGTTATGATGATTGGAGAATTTTTGTATGTCCAATTAAACGGATTTGATATAATTCTAAATTCTAAATTCTAAATTCTAAATTCTCCCCCACTCCCTACTCCCTTAGAAATTATTTTCAGGAGCATTTCCCCCTGGCCCTAATTGATCGGGTAAGAAGAGGTTTTGAGCACTATCGTTTTGATAGATACAATTAATCTCTGGATCGTCATTAATATTTCCGGTATAACCAAAAGTATTCATCCTGTTTTTACAATCGCGTACTTGCTCGTTGTTGACTAAGTTTCTTTTCTCCAGAATTGACCAGTTATTTCTGCGGATGACACACCCTGGTTTTATATTTGGTTGAGATACATATACATTAAAAGGGTTGAGAGTCAAGAAAACTCTCATATTCGTTACCATAGCACTAGCTCCAAACTGTACGCAAAGTTCTGGGTTTGGTACGCTGCGATCGATAAATTCACGAGAGGCCACGTTTTGGGGAGTAAAATTAGCGGTGGAGCTAAAGGCAATACCGATGCCAATACCTAAAACAAATACTCCTCCTAAAATTGCTATAGTGGCATAGTTGAATCTAGATGGTTCGGTGGTAGTTTGAGGTCTACGTTTCATATAAATAAAGTTAAATTATGGAGTTTAGGCCATAAATAATAGTGGGCGGGCTAAATTTGTATTTTTACTTTTCTAGTTTGACAAGCAAGTATGTATAATTTTATCAGGTAGATTATTTGTCTTTAAGTAAGCATAAGTAACCATTAGAAAAGTACCTAATTTAGAAATTTTTTGACTAATACTATCATAATTCTCAAATTAGAGCGATTAAGTCAAAATTTAAAAGTCAAAAGTCAGATAACCCCCTAATTTTGATTTTTTTGATTTACCTTGTTGAGCTATGTTAAGTTTTATGTTATAATTTATTTAATATATATATGCTCATAATTTATGAGTGTAGGCCAAAATATATATCAAATAATATTTAGCTATATGTTTGTTTTCGGGTAAGTTCTAATGAGTTAGCATTCCTGAAAAGTAAAGTAGTTGGCAAATATTATTGAACAGAGTTAAGTATTTCTACTTTATGTCTAGCCTAAGCATTGGTCTAGACTAATGTGTCTATGTCGTATTAGAATTTTTTAAACAGGATAGAGTAGTGTCTGTCGAGACTATAGAAAAGCGTTCCACTTCCACAGTCCGTAAACCTGCACCACGTTATCGTGTTTTACTCCATAACGATGATTTTAATAGTATGGAGTATGTAGTGCAAGCATTGATGAAGACAGTGCCGAGTCTAACTCAACCCCAAGCTGTCGATATTATGATGGAAGCTCACAGTAACGGTATTGCATTGGTGATTACTTGCGCTTTAGAACACGCTGAGTTTTATTGCGAAAATTTAAAAAATCAGGGACTAACTAGCACTATAGAACCTGATGAGTGATTTGATTTTGACTTCTCTGTTGGTTAAAACACGAGAGATTTTAAGCGGATGTTCCGAATCGGGTTAAAACCATGATTCTCCACGTTTCACACTTAACTGTCACCGACAATTAGTCAGTGGTGGCAGTCAAAAGCCACCTAGACGCTCTGACATAGTGATGATTAATATCATATGCTTTGCGCTTACTTTTAATAATTAATCCTTTAAGAGTGGTTTTACTCAAATTAGAGCTATAAATCCCTATCTTTGCTGCCTGCTTGTCTGTTGCCTTGGTCTTGGTAGCGATTTATGTCCTACTAGTTTCCTTCCGACGGGAATTTCACCCCTACTAGCAAAGGTTCATCGGGACAAACCTTGTTCTTACTCCCATGAATATATTATCTCATATTTTGTGATATAGGAGATTAAAATTTCCAACTTGTTTTCATCCATCGGCTGAAGTCTGACGACATTTCAACTGCCAAATTCAAGGTAATATAGAAGCCGAGTTTCGACCTTGAGAAGCTCGGTTTCTCATTTGTATAGGTGTTGGTAGTGCCTAATTTATCATTCAGTAAAATTGCAAAGTTTTCGGTTCCGATAAGGATTGGAATTTTTATTTTAACATTATTTCTGAGTTGGATACCACTAGTAGCACCAATATATTTTTTTGGGCGAGATGCAAATTTGGCGAGTATATTAGCGATCGCTCTCCTATATATAGAGTTTATTATTTTGCTCCAGTTTTGGGGCAAGAAAGTTTATCAACAACCACACCTACTACGTCACTACGGTTTAGAAATAAGTAGGCGCAACTTTCAGAAATTTTTTCAAGGTTTAGGAATAGGTTTATTCAGCTTATTTGGTTTTTTTATTTTAGAAGGGTTTCTGGGATGGGTAATATGGCAGTCACCTTCAGTAAAGTTACCTCAATTTATTCTGGAAGGTTTATTGGTATCTCTGGGTATTGGTTTTGCTGAGGAGTTACTATTTCGAGGGTGGTTATTGGATGAGTTGGAGCGAGACTACAAACCAAAAGTAGCTTTGTGGGTAAGTAGTATTGTATATGCCTTACTACATTTTATTAAACCAGTTGAGGAAATTTTGCGGACTTGGTTTCAGTTTCCTGGTTTGGTGTTGTTAGGTTTAATCTTTGTTTGGGCAAAACGTGAATCAGTTGAAGAAGGAAGAAGGAAGAAGGAAGAAGGAAGAAGGCATCCCCCTTTGCCCCCCTTTGAAAGGAAGAAGGAAGAAGGCATCCCCCCTTGCCCCCCTTTGAAAGGAAGAAGGAAGAAGTGGATGGTGACTCAAAACCCAACTAATTATCAACACCGTGTAGATAGCGGGGTATTTAACCCAAAAGAAAAAGATAAATTGATTTCTTCTCAACAAGAATTATTGGGTTTGCCTATTGGTATTCATGCTGGTTTTGTGTGGGGTTATTACATTATTAATGTGGGTGGTTTAGTTAAGTATTCTAGTGTAGTTGGAGAGTGGATAGTTGGGATAAATGGTAATCCTTTGGCAGGTGTAATGGGGTGGTTTTTTTTAGGGGCGATCGCTTTATTTATTCAGCGAAAGTGAATTAGTATAACCTAAGAGGTAGTTATATCATGTCTGGATAATAGACATCTCCAGAAAAGAGGGAGTAGGCAGTAGGCAGTAGGGACGTTGCATGCAACGTCCGTACAGAGAAATAATTGATAATTTCTGTGTGATAATTGATTTTATTTTTGATTTTTACCAGATGTCTAATAGCATTCTGATTCAATATCAAGATGAATTAGCTATTGGAGACCAAGCTATTACTGCTAAGGAATGGAAGCAGTTAGTTAATGCTAAAAGTACTTTGGTGAAGTTTCGGGGGCAGTAATCTTTACAGAACAAGTTTTTTGGGGAATTTTTAATTTATAAAACGACAAGTATAATATTTTAGATAGTTGCAAGGGAAGGAGATTTTTTTTGTGACTGTATACGTTTACCTTTCATCACCATTTTCACTCCACCCCTAGGACCTAAAATTATTCCTCGACGTTGGGGTTTCACAGGTTGATTTTCTGCTAATTCCATCTCTATATTAGATAATAGAGTTGCCAATACTAAACGCATCTCGAAATTTGCTAGTGCCATTCCCAAACAGCGACGACTGCCACCTCCAAAGGGCAAATATTGATAGGTCGAAAACTGCCTCTCTAAAAATCGCTCTGGCTTGAACTTTTTCGGTTCTGGGTACAAATCTTCTCGTTGGTGAGTCAAATAAATAGAACCCGAAATCATTGTACCTGTTTCCAAGTGATAACCCTGCAACTCAACAGGTTGTTTTGTCCGACGAAGAAGTGTCGCAAATGCCACCGGATATATTCGTAGGGTTTCCTGACAAACTGCTGTCAAATAGGGTAAACGGAAAATTGTCATGGGGTCCGCATCTGTTTCCATAGTTTCCAACTCTTCCATTAATTTCTGATATACTTGTGGTTGTTTGTGAATCCAATAAAGTGCCCAAGCAAGAGCATTTGCAGTAGTGTCGTGACCTGCAAATAACAATGTGATCAACTCATCCCGAATTTCTTGGTCTGTCATACCTTGACCTTCTTCATCTCGTGCTAATAACATTAAGGTAAGGATATCAGTACGATTCAGATCTAGTTGAGAGCGACGAGTGGCAATTTCTGTATATAGGAGTTCATTAAGTTGTTGTTGTTGACGTCGATACTTACCCCAAGGACTCCAAGGGCCTAAATCCTTTTGCAACCAGGGAAAAAATAATAAACTAGCTCGGAGTGGAGAGGCTGTAAATTCGATAAAATCTACCAACATTAACCTAATTTGTGATAACCGGGGGCTATCATATAGACCAAAAACAGCTTGGAGTATCACCTGGGTCGTAATTTCTTGCATAAGTTTAAGAGCAATAAATGGTTGACTCACTTTTAAATTGCTAGCTGTTTCTTTCGTGATGTTACAGATTAACTCACCATAGCTCCGCATTCTGTCGCCATGAAAAGGAGGCATTAATAATTTGCGTTCTCGGCGGTGGCGATCGCCTTCTAAGCCAAATATAGAGTACTCCCCAAGCATTGATTGTATAACTTTACTAGCAGGAGTTTCATACTCATTATTATCCTTTGTCAATATCTCCTGCAAAGCTTGTGGACTGCTGACGAAGACAACTTCACCTACAGAAGTCATCATAGTAAAAATATCTCCATACTTCTTGGCATAAGATTCAAGAGTACTGAGTGGAGCGAGAACCAATTGCAGTCTTTGAAAAAGGGGTGGTGTTTTTGAGCCTTTGATTAATTTCATATTAGTTGTGAATTCTTTGGACTGTTTAATATTAGAAGTTAACAAGAGTATTTTATCGGTTTTTTTTTGTCTCAGATTCAATACCCTAGTGTTAGACAAATTTTTATGTCGGCAACAGCCGTTTGCTTACCATTCCGTAGGAAAACAATTAATTATTAGACTTGTCGCTTTATAACTTAAAAAATCCCCAAAAACCTTGTTCTGTAAGAATTGTAGCTATTGGAAAGCAAAAATGCTTGGAATTATTGCTCTGTCTAGGTTAGAGTGATTTTTTCTCTTTATTTAGCGACAACTCTATTAATTATTACCTCTCTTTGGCCAAGTTCTTTACATTGGACAAGTTTTTTCGCACTTTCAGGCATTTTACCCCCTCAATCCATTTTTTTAATCTTTATTTTACCGAATAATTAAGGTTTAAAGCCTTTCCTTTACAGCGCTTTTCAAGTTGATGAACCATATCTTCACAAATAATACCTTGTAGGGACGTTCCATGGAACGTCCCTACTGTGGTCTACCCAAATGAAAACCCCTGTAAAGGAGAAACAAGGGGTCGTTTTGCGCTTCGCAAAGCTCCGCTAACGGCTGTCGCCGACATGTTTGCGTAGTATGACTTAGGAAAAAGTGCAGCTTCCCGAAGGGTGGGATGGCGTTTTGCTCCGCAACATGTTTGCGGAGCATTCCGATAGGAAAAAGCGGAGTGGCTCTGATAAGAGCAGGTCTCCTCGCCATATCCATGAGACCAAGAGAAGAAAAAATTTTCATGATTAGTCAATCCTCTTCTTTTGAAAGGGGAGGCTTCAAGGCGCGAATTATTTAATAATTAATAATTAATAATTGAAAGATACCTTCTAGTAATTAGTATTAGAAGGTAGAGACTTGAAGCTTCATAAAATTCAAATATCTTGTCTATTTCTGGCATCTAAAAATTTTAATTGTTGATACAACATCCCAATTTTATCTAGCTGAATACCTGCTGCACCTGCCATTCGTAAGGGGTTGCCAATAATACTTTCTATTTCTAAAGGTTGTCGTCGCTCATAATCAATTTTCATGCTAGTTAAATAAGGGTTTAACTTGTCAGTATGGTCTAACATATTTTGAATATAACTATTTGGAATTTCGCACTTACAACTTTTTGCACCTTCCAATACTTCTTGCATTATTTCTGTGATTAAGTTTCTAGTATTAGTATCTCCCATCATTTCATCAGTTCGAGCATCTAGAATTACTGACAAGCTGTTATAAGGAATATTCCAAACTAATTTTTTCCATCTTTCTCGGAATAAATATTCACTCAAATTAACTTGTATTCCAGCACTTTCAAAATCTTGGGAAATTTCACGCATTTTATCAGTAATAACAGCAGGTTGATAATTTGTGGTATATTTTCCGATTCTAATCAAACCATAATCTAAATGGCAAATATGACCATAACCTATTTTATTAGAAGCAATATTAGATACTCCTCCAATTACTCTATCTTCACCAAAAATTTTGGCTATTTCAGGTTCTGCACCCAATCCATTTTGTAAGAGTAAGACAACGTTATTTTCTTGGCACAAAGGTGGGAGTAATTCTGGTAATAAATGGTTTTGCGTTGTTTTTAATGCGACGATAATTACATCACATTTTGGTATTTTATTAGTATTGTTATAGGCGTTAATTTGAGGGAGGTTAAAGTTGCCATCTTTGGATTCTATGATTAAGCCATTTTTGAGAACGTGTTGATAATCACTATGCAGTAAAAAATGAACTTCTAATCCTGATTTTTGTAGTTTTGCACCGTAAAAACTTCCTAGTGCGCCACTGCCAATAATAGCGTAAGTATTTTTTGACATTTTATTGTTCTTAAATTCGGCTCTGTTTCTATTTTATTGAATTAAGAAGAAGAAAGCTATATAAATCAATTTTTAACTGGTAAAAATATTGTGTTCTTATCAAGTCGATGAAAGTCTCCTTTAATATTATGGATAATACTTTTCAAGCTCTAGAATGCGATACTGATATTTTGATGATTGGTCATTTCAGTTATCAGTTATCAGTTATCAGTTATCAGTACCGACCACTAAAGCCGGAGGCTTGAAATACTGAACTGAATATTTTTTCATCCCCTTAAAAGGGGAGGCTTTATACCTCACTTTTTGGTCAAGATACTTTTACTATTGAATGATTTAAGGAGTTGGCAAGAAAAAGAATTTAAGATAAATTATGGAAGCGATATGTAGATAAAGACAAAAATACTTCTAAGTCAATTACCTCTTGTTTTTTTCAAGAAAAGCTAGAAATTCTTGAAAATGAAGTAAGAATTATCTTCGCAGATATAAAGTTAATTTTTCCTACAGAAGGTATGAAATTTCAACAATTAATAATTAATAATTAATAATTAATAATTAATAATTGCCTCTCCTTGAAAAGAAGAGGATTGAATAATCATGAAAATTTTTTCTTCTCTTGGTCGAGTCGAGAATGGGTATAGAAGCAATGTTTAAAGACTGTAAAACAGGTGGATATAATTTAGAAGGAAGTCAAGCTAATACCCAACGTTTGACCAATTTAGTTTTACTGATAGCTATTGCTTATACATCTTTATGTTATCGAGATAAAATTCTTCAAAAAACTGGTGCTCAAAACTATATTTGTCGCTACTTGGGCAATACTTCAGTTGTCAACTAATCACCACAACCAAAATCACTTTGCATGCTAATTTTAGCTCGCGTTAATGTTAATTATTCTTATGTTTACTTCTCCCTGTAGGGACGCCCTTATGCAACGTCCCTACCCACTTCCCTACTCCCCCTCCTGGGAGGGGTTAGTGGTGGGTTCCCTGCTCAAAAAAATGTAGAAAAGTTTTTGAGAAATGGTATTAGGTATACCAGCAGCGGGGAAAATATCCGCACCACAAAAGTTTTATTTAAATTCCATCCTTAAGGGTGAGGTCTTAAATTTTTGTACTTAATATACTTGCATTTTGCTGTATTAAACTCAGCTCTATTGTTATTTTATATGCTCAAATTTTCAACTTTAATTTTGTTAAATGAACAGTCTTTCCATTATCCACTTTGAAATTTTTCCTAAAGCAAGTTCTCCTGCCAATGCTTACGAAAATATAATACAGCAGATTCCACTTTAATGAGGTACACCTGTTGCGGGCAAGATGCCCGCACTTGCATTCATTTAATTGTTAATCTCTGTACTTCTTATGCGAGGAATCTGCTGTAATTTATATTTATCACTCCAACTTCAGTTTCTAGAATGTTCTGAATCAAGAAAGATAGAAAAAAATAGCAGGCAAAAACAGTATTAAAACTAAAGTTATAGTGTTTATACAAGTTATAGCAGTCGAAGGAAAGGTTAGGACAGATAAAAAATTTAAAACTCAGACAAAGCAATATTTTTCCTTCTTCTCTCTTCCTTCTGCTATATACCAATTCCTAAAAATAATGCTCTACTTATATTCATTGTTAATTTTTGAATAACTAGGAAAACTCAATAACCATCTCCTCATTTCATCAGATAATTTTTGCCTACTTCTACTTTGAGGATGAATACAAACGTGCTTCGTAATAGCTCTGGCCACCCACTTATTCTCTGTTTCTTTTAAAAAGACTTTATAGGAAATTTCAAACTCATCATCCCCCCAACTGTTAGGAATTAATTCAATAGTTAACTCATCTCCACAAAACATCGGGCGACGGAAATCAACATTAGCATGAATAATCGGAATAGCCATTTCTTGATTACTAAAAAAGACTTTCAGATTAATACCAAATTCTCCTAAAGATGCTTCATAAGCTTCATGGCACATTGCTAAAACATTAGCAAAATAAACCACTCCAGCAGCATCGGTATCTTGAAAATGAACTATTCTTGTATAGTAAAAAGACATTTATAAAGATAGGTTTAATAGTTAAGTTGAAGAAAGTTTTAGGTGGAAGCTTTTAGGTTCAATTGAAGATTTAATTCCAACCAATTTATAGATACTGTGAAAACGGTCATATTTTCTATACCTATAACCTACAACCTGCCATCTACCACTTAAGGAAGGATAAGGACAATAAATCATATATTCAGGAATTAGGGATTTTTGAGTTCTAAATGCTACATATCTGTAACGTTATAGTTTTTGTTTCCTATATATAGTGTCTTTACCTAAATATCGATCGCCTAACACCTACCACTAAAGCAAAGGTAGGGATAATAAATCATATATTTAATAATTAGGGATTTTTAAGTTCTAAACACTACATATCTATAACGTTATAGTTTTTGTTCTCTATATATAGTTTCTTTACCTAAATAGAGTAGGAACAATTAATCATAATATTCAGGAATTAGGGATTTTTAAGTTCTAAACGCTACATATCTGTAACGTTATAGTTTTTGCTCTATATATATAGTGTCTTTACCTAAATATCGATCGCCTAACACCTACCACTAAAGCAAAGGTAGGGATAATAAATCATATATTTAATAATTAGGGATTTTTAAGTTCTAAACGCTACATATCTGTAACGTTATAGTTTTTGCTCTATATATATAGTGTCTTTACCTAAATATCGATCGCTTAACACCTACCACTAAAGCAAAGGTAGGGATAATAAATCATATATTTAATAATTAGGGATTTTTGAGTTCTAAACACTACAGATATGTAACGTTATAGTTTTTGTTCAGTATATATAGTGTACTTACCTAAATTTTGATAATCTAACACCTACCACTCAAGGAAGGGTAGAGAGTATAAATCATATATTTAATAATTAGGGATTTTTGAGTTCTAAACACTACAGATATGTAACGTTATAGTTTTTGTTCAGTATATATAGTGTACTTACCTAAATTTTGATAATCTAACACCTACCACTCAAGGAAGGGTAGAGAGTATAAATCATATATTTAATAATTAGGGATTTTTGATTTCTAAACACTACAGATATGTAACGTTATAGTTTTTGCTCACTATATATAGTGTACTTACCTAAATTTTGATAATCTAACACCTACCACTCAAGGAAGGGTAGAGAGTATAAATCATATATTTAATAATTAGGGATTTTTGAGTTCTAAACACTACAGATATGTAACGTTATAGTTTTTGTTCAGTATATATAGTGTACTTACCTAAATTTTGATAATCTAACACCTGCCACTCAAGGAAGGGTAGAGAGTATAAATCATATATTTAATAATTAGGGATTTTTGAATTCTAGAGACTACATATCTGTAACGTTATAGTTTTTGCTCACTATATATAGTAGTTGAAGCAAAGGGTGCGGACATATCAAAAGCTTAAAACTCAGACAACGCAAGATTTTTCAGTCCTTCGCTCCTTCCTTCTTTCTTTTCTGAACAATGAACAATACTAAATTTGATTGTAGTAATTGTTCATTGAACATTCATCAGAATTAATTTTGTAATTAAATTAACCCTTATTTTTAATCATCATTACATCAATAATATTAGTCGCTACTGCTTCGGAAATTTCCAAAGCATTATATAACTCATTCAAAAGTTGTTCCTCCTCTTCAGCAAGGTCTCCATCTACTAAAACCAAGTCTGTACTAACAGCAAAAACTGTTTCCCTTAACTCCTTTGGAAGTTTAGCAACTGCCGCATCAAACAAAGGCTTAATTTCTTGATTTTTAATCATACCGAGAAGACGGTCTTGCATTTCTGTCTTACGTTCCTTTGAATAATCACTAAACAGTTCCATGCGAGAGAAAATATTATTAATACCTTGAGATTCACTCTTAGTAATAACACCATCAGCAGCAACAGCAATTAAAGCGATCGCTGCAAAAGCTTCTGCCGGTTCTAATTGAATATCAGTAGCTTGTATTGTTGTTGTTCCTTGATCGAAAAGACCCATTTTAGTTACCTCATTAGTGATTTTTTTTACCATCTCTATATTGGGAAAATATTAGGTGTTATAAAATAAGTTTTATATTTAATCTAAAACTTAAAATTCACTAATAATTAATTATTCATTATTCATTATTCATTATTAATTATTGAACACCTACTATCTTCTTCAATACTTCTCAAAAACTGCTAAATTAGCTTTGAGAAAATCAATAAATTGTCGTGCCGTTCGCCCAGAGCGTCCATTATGTCTAGTAGCCCATTGTAAGGCTTGATAATCTAAATCTTCAGAATTTAGATTAATTTTTGCCTGTTTTGCCAGATGTCTAACAATTGTTAAATAAGTATCCTGGTTAGCAGGTTCAAAAGTTAAAGTTAAGCCAAAGCGATCGCTAAAAGAAAGCTTTTCTTGAACTGTATCCCAATTATGAACCTCATCACTATCTTTTGGGCGAGGGCGATCGTTAAAAAATTCTCTAATTAAATGCCTTCTATTTGATGTAGCATAGACTACCACATTTGCTGGTCTAGCAGTTAAATTACCCTCTAAAACAACTTTGAGAGCTTTAAATGTATCATCATCTTCTTCAAAAGAAAGGTCATCAACAAAGATAATAAATTTTTGTGGAACATCGCGTAATTTTTCTGTAATTAATGGTAAATCTTTTAGGTTTGATTTAGCCACTTCGACTAAACGAAGATTGCGTTGACTATACTCATTTAATAAGGCTTTTATTAAAGAGGATTTGCCAGAACCGCGACTACCATAAAGTAATATATTAAGGGCTGAATATCCTGCCAGGAGAAATTCTGTATTTTTGATTAAGGTATCTTTTTGAAATTCATATCCGATTAATTCCTTTAATTCAACTGGGTCGGGATAAGTAATAGTAAGTAGTTGACCATTACGCCATTCAAAGGCAATTGATTCAGCAAATAAACCCGTGCCATTATGATGATAATGAGTTGCTAAGGTTTCAATGGCATCTGCCCAATTTTCTAAATTTATTAACTTGTCGTAGATAGCTTCTTTTTGTTGTGATTGTATTTCCCAAACAATGGGAGGTTTTTCTAATTTAGCTATTGTTTGTATCCACTGACTAATTTTTTTGCCACTACATTGAGAAAGATTTTGTAAAATTTGCAAATCGTGTTTTGCTGCTGCGATTAAGGTAGGAGAAAGGTCAGTCAGTTTTCTTTGTTGAACTTGTTTACTAAAGGGATTATCATCCTTAATAATCTGAGAAATTATATATTCTTGCCAGGAAATATTTCTACTAGCAATAGTTTTAAACCAATTACTATAAGCTCGAATACATTCAATTTCATTTACATCATTTTTAGACAGAGATTGTAATAGTTGAATAAATGTTTCACCTACTGGATTTTTCAGAACAGACTGATATAACAACAAGGATGCTGCTTGCTTTTGTAAGTTGTGAATTTGGGCTATAGTTTGGTAATCTATGGTTTGGTAATCTAAAGAAGACATAATTGATAATTTGATTGCCTCCGTAATCACTGATAATTATTCAGTCATATTTGTTTTATTAAGAGTAATTATTGGTGACTCTGAAAATAAGTCTACTCTCTATAGTTATAGAAAACTATTTTTTTAGATTAACTTAATATATGACAGATATTACTTCTGATAAAGGAAGTAGATACTGATGTTTTGATCAACTTGTACAAGTAAGTCTTATAGCATGGCTATTTCATTCTAAACTGTGCCATTTTATGTATTGACGAAACCACGTTATTTACAGCTTTAGAAAATTTATCTTTCCCTGTATGAAAATCAATAAATTCATTGTCAAAATCTAGAATGAAATGACCCTGATTTTATAGATAGGAATACTTGAACTTAAGGTTGATCACTACTAACAATCAAAGAAGTCAAAATCAATGAAAAATTTAATTGACCCTCTCAAAAAATTTCAGTTAAAACGAGTTATAGCTTTCCTCGCTGTAGGATTTTTATTATTAGTTAATACTGCTTGCTCTAATCCAGAACCTCCTCAGATTTCTAGTAGCGATACCACAGGAGTTAAGAAATAACTTTATGCACCTATTCAGAACAAAAAAGTGAAGGTATGTATCCATATAGCGATACAGATTCTTCTCCTAGAGGTAGCGATCGGGTAAAAAGAGAAGCTCAAGATTTAATTGAACAGTCTAAAGCTAATATTCGTAGTACTGACGAACCTGGGGATATTTTGGAAAATATTAAGCAGGGAGCATCTGTCGTTCCTGAAGATTTAGATGAATATATAAAACAAAATGCCAAAGATTTTGTGACAGGAACTAAGCGTGGTGTTTATAATCTAAAAGAAAACACACAAGGTGCAGCTAAAACTGTGAAAATGGCTGCTGAAAATGCTTATGATACTGTTATGCAAAAGGCTCAATCAGCGAATAAAGCTACTCAAATAACTATTCAGGACGGAGCAGATACAATTCAATAATAGGTATTAATTTTTCAATTTAAGTTTTAATTATTTGATTGATTTTGTCGGAAAATTAATATCTGAAATAAACCCTGAAAATCTTTGATAATACTCTTGAGAGTTTGATATATAGCAGAAGGAAGAAGGAAGAAATAAAAATCTTACGTTGTCTGAGTTTTAAGCTTTTAATCTGTCCTAACCTTTCCTTCGACTGCTATATTTGAGTTTTAAAAGAGTAGGTTTTAATGGAAACAGATGATAATTCAACAATTAACAATTACTTATATTTTATAGATTTTTCAAATCAAGTTTTAATAAAAATTAAATGTAAAGCGATATGAAGTTTTGATAAAAATCATAACTATTAGTAGAACAAACAACAATAATAGTTGTATAAGTTGATTTTAGTTCTTGAAAATTAATACTAATAATTATGAATATTGCCATAATAGCAGCGATCGCCTATGGTATTTTAGCCATTGTTGGGGGCATTATTGGATATCGCAAAGCAGGCAGCAAAATTTCTTTAATATCTGGTAGTGTAAGTGGTTTACTACTAATTGTTAGTGGTATTATCCAATTAATGGGTATGAATTGGGGTTTAATATTTTCCACAGTTATTGCAACTATTTTAGTAGTTACATTCATTATCCGTTTAGTGAAAACTCGTAAAATGATGCCTGCTGGATTAATGATTTTAACTGGTATTGCTGCTGTAGCACTTATGGTTTATCAAATTAGTCTGAACAATTCAACCACAATTTAATCAGGAAAATCGGAGCTGGGAATAGAATAAAGACTTAACTGGATAAATATATAAATATATAGTTTTCTAGTAGAAAAAATTTCCTCCTGTCTCCTAATATCAAATCCGGTAGCATCGATATAAAATCTTTTGAAGTTAGGAGTCAGGAGGACCGAGTCAGGAGAAAAACAGTTATAAAGATTTGGTAATGGTGAAGATGGACAATATTTTTATACCTAATTAAACGGATTTGATACAACTCCTGCTCTCTACAAATTAAGAATCAAAATTTATCTGTAACGTTATTGTATTAATCCACCCATTAGCCGTACTAAAAATATTAATCAGAATCTTACCCTCAGTAATTAAAATACTCTGAATACTAAGCTACTCTAAATAACCTGACCTGTATTTCTGGGCCAGAATGAGCGATCGTCCGAACTATATCATCTCTCAAAGTCTCAACTTTTTCCTGAAACTAAGTCGCAATAATTTCAGCTATTTGTGAACTCCTCAATCTCCAAATTATTTACTGTCTGCTCATAAACCATCTCAGCCTCTATGATTGAGATATACTTAATACTCCTTGAAATATACAAATTTAATCCACGTCGAACATATTGTTACCAAGATTCAATTGTAGGCGGAAAAATTAGAGAATAGAGCATCATTCCACTCATAGAGTCAAATACCAGACCAAAATCTAAATCAGCCTGAATTTCATTCCTCATCTTGGTTCGCTCAATCACAACAGCAAATGCTTCTCGTCAAGGTTGCAGATATTTTGTCCAATAAATTTGGGCAAATTGAGAATTACTAGAAGCACTACTGATAACCATGGCTACAGTTTGTCCTCCTAAAGAATTTTGAGTAATCTGTGCAGCATTTTTAATCAGCTCATCAAGGTCGCTCCAAATATTTCCAGTATCAGGGTTCGTTACATCTTGTGCAACATTTAACCTTATCAAATCTATTCATCACTGAACATCTTTGATAATAGTATGGCATTACCGTAATAGTAAAGGCAGATGAGCTGCAAAGCTAATCCTTAAAGAACTAGCGCGTCCGAGACCTTTCTTCTACGAGTGATAACAGAAGAATCGTTTTCAGAAGGGTAGTGCTGGTATCCGAGCTAACTTCGCCTGGCAGCTAAAATCTACCGAACTGTTTCCAAAAGGCATTGTTTCCTATATCTTACCAGATTTAAGTTGATTTTTGAGATTTTGAACGCTCAAAAATCAAGGAAATGGATAGGTTTAACAAGGTTTTTGGTTAATAGTTGCGTCTCTAACACTTGATCAAATTCAGGACTTACGCAACGGCACCAATCATACTGGTCATATCAGCAATAATAACCAAATAATACACTATATGTAGCGGTACTGCGTAAGTCCTGAAATTATTACCATTATCTTTTTGGACAAGTGATTTTAAGTTTGATGATTATATAAATAGTTCAATTTTATTTATATTGCCACAGTTACTACTGGAGTTTAGACTAAATTTTGGAATCTTCAAATAATCTACCCAGAAGCAATGAAGACTTGGAACTCACTACCCTTGGGTAATATCAGGGATGCGAATGTTCTCGATGCTCTTTATGATTTGTATTTTTGAGGGAGTTTGGGTCAGGAGTTGGTTATTCGCTCCTTTTCAAAAAGTCTTGCCATGGCACAATTAACCCATAGCACAGGCGGGGGGATAATTAACTTAAAAGTTGTTGCAATGCTGATACAGAAATAGTTTCAGCCTAGGTTCAACTATCTGACGATTCTCCCTCGGCAAGTTTTCGGCCTGCTGTAATTAGTCTAAACTCCAGTTACTACCAGAAGTGTTGATAATTTGGTTTAAGACTCGTAGCACAAGAAAATATTACCCTTTCCTAGATTATGAGTCTCTACTTAACCGTTCTCTTCTAGAAATACGTCAGGAGTTTGACCTATTACAATTTATTGGGTAATGAGACTTATACATTTTTTCAGCTATAAAAAAATTCTGAAAGATAAGAAATAAAAATTATTTAATTAATTTTAACTATTTCCTGTTTCTTCAATAAGTTCAAAATAACTATAGAAATCCTTGAATATAGAATTTTTATCTGGGATGTGTAAGCCAAGTGCTGGAATAGGTATGGAAGGAATAGCAAAGGAGGGAAAACAGAATTACATTAGCAAATATAAGGATGTAATGTACTCAATAAGCGCGCTTTTTTTATAATAAAAAATATCAATTTATATTAGATCTCAAATAAAAAAACTATATATCATTTTCTAGCTGAATACTTAAATAAAAACCGACGCAATATTGTTTTCTTTTTTTCTTCCTTCTTCCTTCTTCCTTCTTCCTTCTTCCTTCTTCCTTCTTCCTTCTTCCTTATTCCTTATTCCTTCTTCCTTATTCCTTCTTCCTTATTCCTTATTCCTTATTCCTTATTCCTTCTTCCTTCTTCCTTCTTCCTTCTTCCTTCTTCCTTCTTACTTCTTCCTTTCTTTAATTACTATCGTCGCCAAATTTTAATAGTTCTGTCTTTACTACCACTAGCAATACTATTACCATCAGGACTAAAAGTAACCGTATAAATTTCATCTTCATGTCCGGTCAAGGTATTAACTAAAGCTCCTGTTTCTAAATCCCATATCTTAATATTATTATCCTTACTGCCACTAGCAATATATCGACCATCTTCGCTAATATCAACAGATACAACTTCAGCAGTATGACCAAGAATAGTTTTGATTAATTCTCCTGTTTTTAAGCTCCAAATTTTAATAGTATTATCGTAGCTCCCACTAACTATTTTTTTCCCATCTGGACTAATATCAACAGACCTAATTACTCCTTCATGTCCAGTCAATGTATTAATTAATTCTCCAGTATTTAAATCTTCAATTTTTATAGTTCTATCTGCACTACCACTAACCAATTTTCTGCCGTCAGGACTAATAGCAATAGAATAAACTACATCTGAATGATCGGGGAAATTAAAAATTAAGAAACCTGTTTCTAAATCCCAAACTTTAACTGTTTTATCTCCACTAGCACTAGCAATTGTTTGATTATCAGAACTCATAGCAACTGACCAAACAGGTGCCCAATGTTCAAATACTCGAAATAATTCTCCTGTTTCCAAATTCCAGATAATTACTCTCCAATCATAAGTACCTGCCACTAATTTAGTACCATTATTATTCAAAGCAACCGACCAAATTGGAGAATCATCTGCAGGTAATGTGTTGAGAACTTTTCCTGTAGGAATTTCTAAAATTTTTACCGTTGTGTCTCTACTTCCAGTAACCAAAGTTTTGCCATTAGAACTAAATGCAAGAGTACCTATAGAAGCATTAAACCTAGACAAATCTTCAACTTGATAATTCTGCCAATTTATACCTTGTTGGCAATTTTGTAAAATTGATTTGGCTTCAGCAAAAATGCTAGATTTTTCACTAATTATATTTCCTTGATTTATACATTCTTCATAGTTGCGCTCTATGTATAAGTTTTTTACAAAATTAAATTTTGCCGATTCTTGTTCTTGCTGTTGTAATACTTCTTGTTGACGTAGTTGTAAATAATTTTGGAATTTAGAATATCTATATATGGCAAAGATGAGCGCAATTACAGTAGCGATAAATCCTAAAATTAACTGCCAGTTAAAAGATGATTGTTTGTTATTATTGCTAAATATTTTTTTAAATTTAGTAAGTAGAGATTTTGGTAAAACTCTGTTTTCTATTAATTCTATATCTTCTTGAGTTAGTCCTAAAATTTGCTGTAGACGCTCTAACTCCTGGCGAGTTTCTTGACTAAAAGGATATTCTTGCTGAATCGCAGCTTTTAATGTTTGTTCATATCTTTCTCCTTTCAAGCGATATTTACGGTAAGGATTTAATATTTCATCCTCAATTATTTCCGTTTCTTCCCGCGAGAGTTCTAAACTTTCTCTAAGTTCATCTAAAATTCTTCTCCCGACAATAGAAA
Source organism: Okeania sp. SIO2C9 (assembly GCF_010672455.1). Lineage (GTDB taxonomy): Bacteria > Cyanobacteriota > Cyanobacteriia > Cyanobacteriales > Microcoleaceae > Okeania. The sequence goes on from NZ_JAAHGO010000002.1 coordinate 116,145, forward strand.
TATCTCCTCGATTGCTAGCCCTACGAATAACCTCTTCCCGATAAATTTCTTTATTATCTATAGCTAAACTTGGAAAGTCATTAATTTTTTTTAAATCTGCTATTACTTCTGCTGCTGACTGGTAACGTTCGTGAAAGTTATAGCGCACCATTTTATCTAAAATATCTGCTAGAGAAGTAGAACAATTTGTTAGGTATCGCCAAAAAATCTCTTTTTTTTCACCATTTTCATTATCCTTTAGTTTCGATAATTCGCTACTAGGTAATCCCGTAACTGCCTGAATGCCAATCATTCCTAAAGCATAAATATCACTATTAAATTGAGGGTTATATTCAAATTGTTCTATTGGCATATATTCCATTGTGCCAATCCTAGCTGTAGGATTTTGCTGGCCAATATTAATTTCTTTAACAGCTCCAAAATCAATTAAAATTAATTGATTATCTGATTTTCTTCTAATTAAATTAACAGGCTTAATATCTCGATGAATCACACTATTTTCATGCACAAATACTAAAATTTCTAAGACTTCATTGAGGATTAAAATTACTTGTTTTTCGGATAGAGGTTTACCTGGTAATATTTCATTATCCAAAGATTGACCAGGAATAAAAGATTGAACAAGAAAAAACTCTCGATCTTCTTCAAAGTATGCAAGTAGTTTAGGAATTCGATCATGTTGAGAAAGCTTTTCTAGCATCTGTGCTTCTTTTTGAAATCGGTCGCGAACAATGTTAATTAACCTTTGATCGTAAATACTTGGCTGTAGATGCTTAATAAAACACAGTGCTTCTCCAGGACGACGAATGTCTTGGGCTAGATAGGCATGGCCAATTTCCCCTGATTCAATAATTTTAATAATTTGATAGCGTCCATCTAAAATATTACCAATCATCATTATTGTGGTAGAGCCTTTTTTTAGTTGATTATGCCATGAAACAATTTACTCATCTTGACATCCACAATTATAGAAAAAAGAATTTTAATTAAGAATATTTTCCTGATTCCAAAACTGAAAATTAGAAGTTTAATTGTAACCCTTAATCATTAATTGATAGAGATATGTTACTCCAGAACACAAATTAATTCTGATAAAAAGTGTAATATAGAAACCAAAATAATAATTTTGGCCACTCAAAACAAAAGCACAATTTTAACAGTGCTATCATAGACAGAAGCAAAGCTAAAATCAGGTATAGGGAGTTAAGTGGATGAGCCATGAAATAATAGCAATTAGGAGACCTGTTAGACCAAAACAGCCTATTGAGCCAAATTCTCCAAAGGAGGCGCTTCACGAACAAATTGAGTCAAAAGTAGAAAAACCAAATCCAATAAAAAATAGCCCCTCATCAAGAACAGAAGGTACAAATGAAAGACAATTAAGAAAACCGATAAGTAAACCAGAAAGACCCAAAAAACCAGGAAAACCAAAGCTAAAAGAATCTATCCAACAAGTTACCAATGCTAACGGAAAAGTTTTTAGTTCGGGGGATAAAATTTTAGTATCAGCACCCTGGAGTAGTATTGTAGAAGCTGAAATTACGGGTTTTTATAAAAGTCCTGGTGGTTCAATCTGGGCAATTTTCCTTCCCCAAGAATCTCTACCTAAGTGGAAGTGGGAAAAAGGTTGCATCCGAGCTGAATTATTAAAACAAGCATAATTAAAGCAAAAAAAATCTTAAATTCAGGATAATTTAGCATCTAAAAAAAATCCTAAAAAATATAGCAGGATGATTTGGGTTGTGTAGAAAATATCCTGAATAAAACTAAGAGGGAACAGGGAAAAAATATCCTGAATAAAGGGAGGGGGAGAGGATATATTTTAAACTGTTCTCCTGTTTCATAAATATTCAATCAAACTTGATATAACTGATACTAAATCTAATTTAGATAGGTTACTTGTTAAGGTAGTAAATATTTATCCAAATGGTATAATTCAAACAAATCAATTTCTTAAAGTGCTGAAAGTGTTAGTTTTTCAGGAGTTAATTCTTGAGCAAATTGGAAAACAAAATTTTCTTACTGTTTAGTTTCTATTGTGTATTGAGGACTTACCACAAATCTAATCAAAACGTTTAAGTCGTTTAAATGGTAAGCAAGCTCACTTTTTTTGAAAGTAAACGTTATCTTAGTCACGATACCTTGGAGTACGCGGCCAGCCCCAAGCTCTATCGTTCGGCATTAAACAGGCAAAGAGTTTGTCTGACCTTAGCGATCGCCCCACTCTCAGTTCCGGTGCTCCCTTCCCTAGTCCCTCTCTTGGTCAATTGGATATGGCGTTAGCGCAGCAGCTCTGGAAGAGCAGGTTTGTGATCCATCCCACCCTACGGGAAGCTCTAAAGATCGACCGCTTGCGTCTGTCGGCGACGCGGAGTCCCACCGCTGCTCCCTACTCCCTAAATTTTTGATTGTGGTTATTCAAACAGACATTATATAATAGTAAAAATTCTTAAAAAAATTTAGAGACGCGATCGCCCACATCTCTAAAATTACTATTCGACTATTTCAGCCAGAATTGATATCATGCCTGGTAGCATAGTTTGTATATAAAATTAAATCAAAATTGCAAGAAATCCTTCTGCATTCTGCCTTTTCCTCTCTGCCTTCCCTTCACTAGGGTGTAAGTATTCAAGCGGACATGATATGACATCCTCCCAACGTTGCGCTTAGGCGACAAAGTGGGATTCCTCACCATCACTGATTAGGGCTTTCTGTTTCATCTTGCCTACTCGGGAGGAGCAGCGCTAACATAGCAACTGCCTCCGAGGCCTTTCCCTCTTTTTGGTCTTAAGGTAGATCCACAGTACGTCACCAATCCCATGGCTCCCATAGAAACTGCTAGTCCACCAGCCTTAACTTAAGTATTATAGCACACGCTTTGAAAAAATCGCAATATTGATTGGTTTTCCCATAGGACGCTCCCGCGCTCTCCTGAGGGCGGGTCTCCAACCAACGTTGAAATAAAGAACTTAATTATTGCGTGACACAGAAGCCTCTTCTACAAAATTGTCACCATCTCTCCTCTGATTTTTAGGAGAAGGTTTTTGATGACGAATCTTAGGAGAGCGTGGCTTTGGCTTAGGCTTAGGAGTTTCATAGACAGGGATTTCTTCCTCCTGAGCATAATCAAGCCCCATCCAAGCAGGACGAGTTTCATCATAAGCTATCTGTAAAGCTGCTGCAGCGACCGCGTGGGGGTCATACTCTTCACCCAACTGAGCAATTAATGGTAAGAAAGAAGCCATCCGTTCCCCACTCAGAGCATCTCGTACCTTATTCTGTAGCTTCTGCAACTGTCGGGCTTCAATTTGAGACCGCTTAGGAATCGAGCGAGTGTCCAAACGTTGACGCAGATGACGTTCTATCAACCGCAACTTCCGTTTATCTAAAGGATTAATTAACGAAATTGCTATACCTTCACGACCTGCACGACCTGTACGACCAATACGGTGAACATAATTTTCCACACTATCAGGTAAATCGTAGTTAATCACATGGGTTAAATGATCCACATCTAAACCACGAGCTGCAATATCAGTTGCCACTACCCAACGTACTTGTTGATTGCGGAAGCGACTTAGCAACCGTTCTCGTTGGGATTGATTCAAGTTACCATGATATTCATCAACACTATGACCTGCTGACTGTAATTGGTTTGTTAGTTCAGCCGCAGCTTGCCTTGTCCGCACAAAGATCAAAGCTGCTTCTGGGTCTTCGAGTTCTAAAACTGGCTGTAAGGCTTTGGCTTTCGGCCAGCCACGAGGCACCATGTAAGCAATCTGAGCAATTCGCTTCGGGGTTGTCTTTTGTTGAGCAACTTTGACTGTTACTGGAGATTGCAAGTACTTATTCACCAGTTTCTTCATTGAGTAGTCCATGGTGGCAGAGAAGAAAGCTGTTTGATGCTCAGTGGGTGCCGCATCCAAAATTCTTTCTACATCCTGAATAAAACCCATACTCAACATTTCGTCAGCTTCGTCTAAAACCATCATTTTCAAACTATCTAGTTTTAAACTATTGCGACTCAGCATATCCAGAATTCGTCCTGGCGTTCCTACTACGATCTGAACACCTCGTTGAAGGCGCTGAATCTGACGTTCAATAGATTGACCGCCATAAACAGTTAAAACGTGTAATCGGTGTTTAGTTGGACCCTTATTATCCAAACCAGCAATTTGACGAATCGCTTCTGTAACTTGCAGCGCTAACTCACGAGTGGGAGTCAAAATCAAAGCTTGAACTGCCTTTGTCTCCAGGTCAATTCTCTCCAATATGGGTAACGAAAACGCTGCGGTTTTACCTGTTCCTGTTTGGGCTTGACCTACAATATCGGTTCCTGCCAGCAAATGAGGTATTGCTTGGACTTGAATCGGAGTAGGTTCAGTAAAACCAATTGTTTCCAGATGATTTACACGCTCTTGTGAAATTCCTAAATTTGCAAACGATAAATCCATTAATTCTCCTAAGTAAATTATTTGACATCTGGTTTTGTTACCCAACTTGGAGGCAGATTTATGCTCAACTATAGCTGCTTATCAGCCCTTGCTCACGATAAACCTGTAGTTATTTGGTAGGGCAATGCCTTTGCCAATCACATTCTCTACTAAACTGATAGCATTAGAGTTAGTAGCTAAAATTTTAGTAGTGTCTGTGTGTTCTTAACGGCTAGGTTTTAACCTGAAGATCGACGACAGAATTAAAGGCAAAATGCCTGTTCCTTTTCTCCCTAGTTGGGTATAGTGAAGTACCTGCTGCTCTATAAAACTGGTACAAAGCGTCACATAAAGTGACAAATTGACGTTTACTTCTTGCTTCAACTGAGGCCGTCGGCGGTTACTCATCCACAAGTATTTACGGTCGAGCCGACCGCATCTCTCAAATTTATACTGGCGTTTAAATCTCCTCAAAAGGAGAATCCACGCAGCCACCCTGCTTCTCAAGGCGGATAAATTCTGATTTTTTTTGTAGAGGCTTTCCGATTTTACAGGCAGACAAACATGAACATTATTAAGTTATGTAGTTTGTCTGATTACCTGAACTACCGCTAGTACATATACTAGAAAATTTACATTGTTTCTAAGACCTTTTAAGTAGGTCAGGCAGGTTATCAACCACTACAATATCAACAATATAAGGATAAAGATATAGAGATTACTACCATCTCACAGATGTCAATCTCAGGAATTTTAAACCCCTGTGATTGAGCCTTCTTTCGTCTCACTCCTAAACCTATGGCTATAGACAGGAATTTCCTAGAGGGACTTTTTCCCAAAGATTAGAGCCTATATTTGGCGATCATTAAGCTGTTGTATATATCAAGTTATCGTTGGACAAAGGAAGAAAAAATAACCTGAATTTTGAGGTTTTCCATGTCCCCGCATATCTACCTAAGTTCCCGTAGGTATTTTATGATACTTAACAGCTTGCTTTGGGTACCTTGTCTTTATCTTCATAATCATTAACATAATAACAAATGACTTAACATTTGCCACATTTATTACATATTTTCCTGGAATTAACTTAATTTTTTAGATTTTGTACATTGATGTAGAGGTTTTGGGACATTATACACTTTTTACAGAAGTTACTTAAAAGTGATACAGGCGTTACATATAAAGTCTGTAAAGCAATCAAAGTTAAGAATAATTTCTGATGTATATATGTAATGTGTTAAGATTCTAAGTTGGACAAGAAGTCTACTATAGTTTATACCTTTATAAGTATCATTAAGTTGCAAGACTTTATGTGTCTAATGATGCTTTTGCAATCCCTAACAATTTACCCTACACTTCAACTGAATGACTAATTGCTTGATTTACTCAAATCTACATGACCGTACAAATCGTAAACATCTGCATCTGTAATCATCACTGGCACAATTGAACCCAAACGAGCCTTACCTTGGAGATAAACAAGTCCATCCACTTCTGGAGAAAACCGTGGTGACCTACCAATCAACTCTCCTGTCTGAGGATTTTCCTGTTCAATCAGTACATCAACTACTTGTCCCACTGATTTTTGATTCTGTTTCCCAGATATGGGCTGCTGGACTTGCATAATTTCTTCTCTACGGGTGTCCATCACTGCTTTGGGCAACTGATTAGGCAAACTATAGGCGGGGGTTCCTTCTTCTGAAGAGAAAGTAAATACCCCGACATGATCGAACTCGTGACGCTTGACAAATTCCACTAAATGTGAATGATGATCTTCTGTTTCACCAGGGAAACCCACTATAAAGGTTGTCCGCAAAACAGCATTAGGCATAGCTGCTTTAATTTTTTCCATTATATCATCATTAACCCGACCTTGCCAAGGTCTATTCATAGCCCGTAAAATTTGAGGATGAGAATGTTGTAAGGGCAAGTCGAGATAGGGTAAAATATTGGGAGTTTCTTGGATGGCGGCTATTACTTTGGGGGTCAAACCTGTAGGATAGGCATAATGCATTCTAATCCAGGGTATATCAACTTTTCCTAGGGCGCGGAGAAGTTCGGCAAGTTTGGGTTCACCATAGATATCCACTCCATAGTTAGTGGTTATTTGGGAGATGAGGATGATTTCTTTTACACCTTGGTCTGCTAGTTGTTGAGCTTCGGTGACAATAGATTCTATGGTGCGCGATCGCTGATTTCCTCGTAGATGAGGAATAATACAAAAAGCACAACGATAATCACAACCTTCAGCTATTCGCACATAAGCAACTCCTTCGGATGTGGTGCGGTAACGTGGTGTTGTTTCATCGGCAATGTAGGTTGGTTGAGCAGAGACTTCTTTGACGCGATCGCCTTTTTCTACCCGTTGCATCACATCAACTATTTTATGATAATCACCAGTACCCACAAGTGCTACTGCTTCTGGCAGTTCTGCAAGTAATTCTTCTTGGAAGTGTTGCGCCATACAACCTGCGATGACTATTTTTTTGTTAGCTTCTGCTAGTTCTACTAAAGTACGAACTGATTCTTCTCTGGCAGCTTGAATAAAACTACAGGTGTTAACGACTACATAATCTGCTAATTCTTCGTTAGCATCTACTTGATAACCCGCTTGTGCTAGTAAACCTATGATATGTTCGGTATCGATACGGTTTTTTTCGCACCCTAAGTGAGAGAATGAAATGGTAGGTTTTGTAGACATCTATAAGTTCAAAGTTATTAATTTCGATTTGGAACAGTCTTTTAATATAGCATATTATCTAGGAGCGGGGGAGTAGGGAGCAGGGGAGTAGGGAGCGGGGGAGTAGGGGAGATAATATTATGTCCGGATAAGAGCGCGATAGAACTCCGTTCCGCTTACGCGTTAACAAAGTTTTGCGCCAGCAATCAAAAAACTTTCTCTTTTTTTTCTTGCTTCTTGCTTATTTCTTCCTTCCTGACTCCTGACTCGGTCCTCCTGACTCCTCCGTCGTTTATTTATAACTATTCAACCGGACATGATATAAGGTATAGCAGTCGAAGGAAAGGACGCGGACTGATCGAGAAGCTCTAAAACTCAGACAACACAATATTTTGGTTGTCCTGGGGAGCGTCATTTCTGTTATCAGTTATCAGTACCTCTGCAATAAGGAGGCTTGAGATCGGGAATATTCTCTTTTTCTATCCTCTTAAAAGGGGAGACTTTAGACCAGAATTTTTCGGTAATGGTGAAGATATATATTGTTGAATTTATTCCCACACTCCCCACACTCCTTACACTCTCTCTAACCACCACCAATATTTTTTCTTCTTCCTTCTTCCTTCTTCCTTCTTACTTCTTACTTCTTCCTTCTTCCTTCTTCCTTCTTCCTTCTTCCTTCTTCCTTCTTCCTTCTTCCTTCTTCCTTCTTACTTCTTACTTCTTACTTCTTTCTTCTTCCTTCTTCCTTCTTCCTTCCTCCTTCTTAATTAGCGGGTGTCAAAATAATTACTGTTCGCTGGTTGACATCAGCAGCAGGGTCGGTACCAGGGAGTGGTTGAGAAAATCCCATTCCTTTGCCAACAACCTGATATGGTAAATTCTGCTGTTTCAAATATTCGACTACTGCATTTGCTCGGTCTTGAGATATTTCTTGATTTAACTGAGCACCACCGACCTGAGATGTATGACCTTCAACTCTAATCGTAACTTTATTCGGATCGTATTCTTTAATTTCTGAGATGAGACTATTTATAGTTTGCTCTGCTTGGGGAGATAATTCAAATTCATCAAATCCAAATTTGACTTGACCTAAAGTTTTGTTTTGACTCAAGTTCTTGCCTTGTGGTTTAGATGTTGTAGATGTGTTAGTAGTAGCAGCAGAAGTTTCAATTTCGGGGGATGATGTAGCAGTTGGTTGTGTAGTTTCGACTCCAGAGGTAGCAGTAATATTAGTAGTAGGTGATACGGTCGCGGATGGAGAAGTAGATACTGAGCTAGTAGTTGTTTCAGTGTCTGTGGTTTCTGTAGTTGTAGTAAAAGACTCTGTTTGAGTTGTTGTTGTATCAGTTGTAATAGGAGTGGGAGACTCTGCTTGAGTAGTTGTTTCAGTGTCTGTGGTTTCTGTAGTTGTAGTAAAAGACTCTGTTTGAGTTGTTGTTGTATCAGTTGTAATGGGAGTGGGAGACTCTGCTGTAGTAGTTGTTTCAGCTTCTGTGGTTTCTGTAGTTGTAGTAAAAGACTCTGCTTCAGTAGTTGTTGTATCAGTTGTTTCAGTTTCTGTTGTTTGTACTTGAGTAACTTCTGTTTGATCGTCTACATCTTCAGTTTCAGGTAATTGAACTTCAATAATAGGTTTTTCAAAAGCTTTAGGAGCTGCAAATGCCCAAGCACAAATCATCATAAAGCCCATACATCCTGCTAAGATAGTAGGGTGTACAGTTTGTTGTTTATCTATTTTTTTTTCAGTAGTCATATCTAAAATATAGCTCCAAACTAAGTTTATTTCAAATAACTTCTATTAAACAAATATGATATTGACAATCAGCAAGTGAGACAAAATCCCAAATTATTAATCATGGAGATTCTTGTTCTTATTTATAGCAGCATTTTATGATAAAGGCCATAAATCATCAACTCTTTTTTCTCAGCTCTTTTGATTGTCAATAAATTTGATTTTAATTAAAAATTAAATATCTTTAAAGAGACGTTCTGGCGGAACGTCTCTAAGTAATTTGTATTGTTTTTAACTAGCTAACTGTATAAGCGGTACTGAGTCCCCACAAAAGAAGCAAGACTATTCCACCTAGAATGACAATCGCAGAAATGGCGATCGCGCTGGGAGTATCTGCTCCCTTAAATTTCATTATTCCACGGTCGAGGTCTGACATGATATTTATCTCCTAATTCTACTTTTGATTTTAGCTAAGATTTTCTAGAAATATGTCTATGTTGCTACTATATTTTCTCCCATTTTTGCTTCTGATTCGTCTCTAATTTTAAAATAATAATAAAGATTGGCAATGGTCATATTTTAGGGGGTTTATAAATTGGATAATCCTAGGGTTTTATAACTTGCTTTAACTAAGTATTGACTGATATAAGGCTCAAATTGTTTCCTAATTTATGGTTTTATTAAAAATAATATTTGGTCTTGCAAGGATGTGGCTTAAGTTAGCTTAATATGCCACTAATTATTCCTGTTAGTTTAGAGACTACTTCTACTAATACATCACTGGGTATTTGACAGATAAATTCTGCTCTACGCGATCGCCAGTCTCAAGACTTAATATGATCTATTAAGATTACTCCTGAATTTTCTAATCCTTCAGGAATTGCTACTTCTAAAGAATAACTTTTATCCTTATAAGTAATAGGGGAGACTGAAGCTAACCCCACCCTAGGATTGTATTTTCTCCTTAAGATTACCAGACCAGGACGACGACCTGCTTGTTCTCTTCCAGATTGAGGATAAAAGCTAATCTAAATCATATCTCCTCTCTGGGGAATATATAAATTTGAACTACCATATTTCACAACCTACAGGTTCTCCAAAGTCAATTTCACTATGTAATTTTTCTGGTGTAATACTATCTAACATTTTATTCAAGCGACGTTCATTTTCTATTCTTTTCGGCGTACAACTAGCAATCATTTGTATTGCTAAGTTTTCAATTATTTCTTCTATTTGAGCATCATTAAGCTCAGGGAGAAAATTATTTCGTTGCTTAATAAGCTGTTGAATATGTTGCTGTAGGAAAGTCAAATGAGTCTCTACTTTTTCAACTCTCTTAGCTAGAGGTTGACGTTTTTCAATGATATTTTTAATTTCTGAGGATATATCAGTAATACCATTTCTCTGTAACAATGCGCTTAATAATTATTGCTCAGACCTGATTAAACCGACTATTCTCATCTTTATATTAAGTGCAACTTCATGGAGAAATGGTATAAGCATAAACTGTGTTTAAAAATGGGGGTTGTACATTATGGAATGATATTGCCAAAAGTTGGTTTAGACTTTGACTAAAAAAATTTAATATTAGTCATTCTAATAATTCTTAAATCCCAAATTATTTTAATCAAAAATATCAAATCATTCTTCACTGTGCAATGCCTAAAAATGGGTTTGCCTTGAGTCTTTTTATTTGGCATTGTTGAGGGGCGGGATCAATATAAGTGGTAAGTCGGGGCAGGCATCCTGCCTGTCCCTGCCAGGGAGTGAAAATATCAGGAACGGGAAAATATAAACAACGGGCAAGATGCCAATTCCACTTCCACAAAACTATTAAAATCCCAAGCGCATTTATCAAAATAATATGGGTATAAAACCCCGCCTTTTAAGGCGAAATATTTTTGGAGCGAGGCTTAAATCCTCATTACAAAAATAACTTCTGTACGGGCGTTAACGGAGCTTTGCGCCAGCAAACGGCCGTTTGCTTCGCATAACTATCGTTAACACCCCTACTGACTTCTGACTTCGTTAAGTAATGCCTTTTATTTAATAACCTAGTTTAACATAGAAGAACAATTAAAGCTTTTGTATAGAGCGATTTCTTAGCTCAAAATTTTATAGATCATCTCCTCAATCAAAAGGCGATATAAACAAAATAATCAGAATATATTCTCATATTTTATAAGGTAAATTAATAATAGTTAAAGCTTTGATCCATAGCAATTTATCCACTCAAAAAAAATCTAGAGCATATCCTCGATTAAAAAGCGATATAAACAAAATAAAATAGACAAAAACTTATTATAAGTTAAGCATTCAGCTATCAGCATTCAGCACTTCCCTGCGGGATGCTACCCAAACAGTAATTATTCATTACTAATTACTTCTAAGGTTTTCTTCTGGGACTTTGGCAGTAACTTTTTATTCTTTTTCAACTTCAAATTCTGCTTTTACGCAGACCCAAAATTAATAGCTGATAACGCAGTTTCGACCATAGGAGGCTAGCTAATAACTGACGGCTGAATGCTTACATTAGAAGATTTTACAAAGTTAATACAATTATGTAATTGATTCAGCGTAATACCATTTTCAATTTCCTTAAAACAACCTCGTTTTTTGATTTAATTAGACCTAAGTATTCAGTATTCAACAGTCAGCTATCAGCTCTTGAGAAACACCTACATTTCCCACCACAAAGTTGTATTAATTGGGTACATTTCATATTTGCAAAAATACTATTTTCATATATATTCCCTGTTGCCATATGAGCTTTTGCCTGTTGCTTAAAAGCGATAATTTTTTGGCTTTATTCAAAATTGAGATGCACTCTATGAATTGAACTCAAACTCATCGTTATTGTGGTTCATTCTCTGATGAAAAATTTAATACTAAGTTAAACTAATGGTTGCTTCATTGATGAAAAAGCTAAGAACTGAATACTTACCGAACTAATTAATAATTAAATAATTATGGTTTAAAGCCTCTCCTTTTAAAGGGAAAACAAGAAATAATATTTCCTGATCTTCAATCAAGAACGGTTAAAACCAGAGGTAATTATCAATTATCTATTAATGAAAATAATAGCTTATTTGATTTTTATTGCTGACTGCTGATAACTAATAGCTGTTTGCGCAGCAGTCCGCAGGAAATGCTTACCGAATAATTAATAATTAAATAATTATGGTTTAAAGCCTCCCCTTTTAAGGGGAAAAAAGCGGTCGTTTGCTTCGCAACGCTGACGCGAAACGCGACAGCGGAACGGAGTTCTCTCTTCGCAGCTTCCCGAAGGGTGGGATGGCGAGGAGACCTCGCCATATCCAATCGACCAAGAAAAGAAATAATATTTCCTGATCTTCAATCAAGAATGGTTAAAATCAGAGGTAATTATCAATTATCCATTATCAATTATCAATCAATGAAAATTAGACATACTACTGTCAATCATTTTAATTGGATTGATTCCTCCTTTAAGTCAATTCATTATTCTGATTGTTGAGATACAGAAATCTAGATTGATAATGATAACTTTTTGTGAAAGATCTTTACTCAGTAATAACTTTGATTCAGGTATAATAATAATATCTCAATAAAACATTAAATATATATACCTATGGATACTGCAAAAATCAACACCGAATCAGTCAAGTTACTATCTATTATTACTGGAAATAAATTGAGTAAGAAGGATATTAATCCACCAGTATTATTTCTGGCAAATTTGGTCATCATACTGATAGGTGTTATTTATGCAGATGGGAAAGTAGCAGAGGAAGAAAGAGCGAGATTAAAAATTACCCTCCATAAATTTATCCCGCCGAAAGGAAATATCTTGGAATTAACTAAATTAATGATTAAAGGAGTTTCAAAGCAACATCTTTACAAAAAAATTGAGGCGATTTTGACATTGACTTACCCTCTGTCTCCTCCAGAAAAATTGTTATTAATTTGCTTTGGTTATGAGATGTCTGCTGCTGATGGAAATATTGATGTACGAGAAAAAAAATATTTGGAAATTATTAGTCGTAAGTTAGGCATTAAAACCAAACATTTGCAGGTATTAGAAGCAGGGTTTACTCATCAAGAAAATTTCGCCCACAAGGCGATGGAGGAAGTGGCATATTTACTCAATCCAGCACGTTTCCATCAGTTAGATAATATTTTTGTCAAAGCTGCTAGTGAAATGCTACATTCACTCTTACCCAACTACAATCAAAATCAAAATAAAAAAAATCAGCCTCAACAAACTGTAGTTTATCAAAAGTTAAAAGAGTTTCAAAAACATAAACAACAACTGCATAATCTTTGCTCCGAAATTTATCAAATAGTTGCATTATTAACTGAGAGAGATTTACTGCCAAATACTTTAATATCTGAAGTAGGTAAAGTCTCCGAAAAAATACAATCCCAAAAATTCCGAGTTGCTGTGGTTGGAGAATTTAGTCAAGGTAAATCAACCTTATTAAATGCTTTGTTAGGAGAAGAAATTCAACCAGTTAGAGAAATTCCTTGCAGTGGTACAGTTACAGTTTTAAAATATGGCGAAAAAAAGCGGGTTATTTGTCGTGATAAAAACGGTAATGAGATAGAAATATCTTTAGCAGAATATCAGAAAAAATCTACTATTTCAGAATCAGCAGCTTTAGGAGATATGAGTCAAGAATTAGCACATTCGGAGATAGAATCAATATTTTTTGAACATCCAGATTTAGAGTTATGTAAAAGTGGGGTTGAAATTGTTGATTCTCCTGGTTTAAATGAACATCCAGACCGTAAAACTATTACTCAAAAATTAATAAAAGATACGGATGCTGTGATTTTTTTAACTAATGCTTCTCGTTCATTAACTCAAGGGGAACGAGAGTTACTTCAAAGTTTTAAATTGCAGTTAAATGGGAATCAAATTGATTTACCTGCAGATAATTTATTTGTATTGGTGAATTTTCTAGATTTGGTCAGAAGTGAAAAAAGTCGTCAGCAAATTAGAAGGAGTTTAGAAAATTTTGTCTTTGGTGAAAAACCGATTATTGCGAGTGAAAGTCGTTTACATTTTATTTCTGCTCAAGCTGCTTTGGATGCCACTTTAGAGGATAAAGAAAATGAATATTTGACCTATTTTTATAATTTCACAAAATCCATAGAAAATTTTCTTACTGTTGAGCGAGGTGTTGTGGCAATTCAGCAATTTGTGACTAAGATTAATAGTTTAATTTATGAGGCAATAAAAGGATTAGAGCAAGCAGAAAAAGTTTTAGATGGTAAGGTGTATTTGCCAGAAGAGGCAAAACAGAAAATATTGGAAAAAATAGGGGAAGCTAGTGAAGGGGATGTGAAAATTTTATCAACTACTGAAAAACTGAAAGATAAGAGTATTAAAAAAGCGGCTGAAGCATGGGATAAATGGGCAGAAGAATTGAGCGATCGCTTATCTGAAAAAATTAATGAATGGGATTCAGAACATTCACCTCTTTGGGATAAGGAAAAGGTTGTCAAAGATTATGCTGAAGGATTTACAAGTTCTCTTTCTACAGAATTAGAAAATTGGGGTAATACAGAAGTCAAGAAAATTGTGGTGAATAATTTACAAATTCTCAGTAAGGAAGTTTGTCAAAATTTAGAGGTTGTTAGAATGAATTTACAAGAGGTTGATGAGCAAATAAATTCTAATTTGAATGAGCAATTTAATTTGGCAATTGAAAATATTAAAGCAGATGGATTAGATATAAATTCTGTAATTAAGTTAGAAGAATATGATGATAATGGAGGTGGTTTATGGGAAGGATTACAATTAGGTGGTCTGACGGCAGGTGCATTATTTATGTTTACAGGATTGGGGATTTTGCCTATTATTATAGCTGGGGGAGCTGTGGCTTTGATTAGCTCATTTTTTGGTATTGGTGGTGATGAAGAAAAAGCAGATATGAAAATTAAACAACAAGTTTATAATGTGGGTTTTCAAAAGTTTCAGGAGTCTTCTGAAGAAATACTTGATAAGGTTTGTGACAATATTGCTGAAGTTTTCTATACTCAGTTTAAATCTGTAAGTACGGTAATTGAGCAGGCAATTTTGCTTTACGAAAATCTCTTGGAACAACAAGATAAAGCTCACAAAGAAACGCAGTCACAACTACAAGTTGAAAAAGCATTTATATCTACTAAACAACAGCAACTTAAACAAATACAAAACCGACTTGAAATAATATTAATTCAAATTAGTGGTAGTCGTTAACGAAGTCAGAAGTCAGAATTCAGAAGTTATTTTTGTAACGGGGATTTGAGCAAGTCTCCAAAATATTTCTCTTTAAAAGGCGGGGTTGTGCGACCCAATTATTTTGATCAACTACTATTAACTGAAATGAAAAATCCTCATTAAAAAAGGAAAAAGGAAGAAGGAAAAATATTGCCTTGTCTGAATTTTAAGCTTTCGATCTGTGCTAACCTTTCCTTCAACTACTATAATTAAGAGGAATATAGCACTACAATAATTGGTTATACCATTTCTCCATGAAGTTGCGCTTAATAAAAGACAGCAGCTATTAGTAAAATTCAGGTTTGGGTAAAAATTATTAAGCGCATTGTTACAGAGAAATGGTATTAGGATTTTTTCAATCCTAATACTCTTTTTAAAACCCTTTTAAAGTTTGCTATCCCCTGTTCCATATTCCCTATTCCCTAGCGCATAGCGCTATAAAATCAAATGAGTCGCAAGAAACCTTTTTCTCCAGAAGAGTTTAAACTGTTATATTCTCAAGTGCCTAGATTAGTTGTAGAAGTAATTGTAAAAACTGATGTAGGTGTGGCATTAACTCTCAGAAAAGATGCTGCCTGGAATAATCTGTGGCATATTCCTGGAGGTACGGTTTTTTATCAAGAATATGTTGAAGATGCTATTCAAAGAATTGCCGTAGAAGAGTTGAGTATTACAGTTACAAAACAACAGTTATTAGGATATTTAGAATATCCGAGTGAAGAAAAACAACGTGGTTTTGGTTGGTCCGTAGGATTAGTATTTTTATGTACTCCTAATTCTCCGTTCCCGACCGAAAATCAAGAAGGAGAAAAAATTAAAATTTTCGATTATGTTCCTGAAAATACTGTTGAAGAACACAAGAAAATGTTGACTCAAGTTTTATCGATTTAAGAAGGAACAGAAAACCATAAATTTATATTCTTAAATATCTGGAATTTATTACACTGTTTTATACCAAATCCGGTTATCAAAAGTCCGTTCTTTAAATTACTCTCTAACCCTCCTGCCTTCTGACCTCTGCCTTCTGCCCTCTGCCTTCTGCCTTACCTTAATAATAACGGTTATTTCGATCGCCGGATTTAGTATTACAGGTTGAGAGTATTAGAGAGGGAAAAAGATTACCAAATAATGAATAATTATTCATTAAAGTTTCAATTCAGATTCCCCACGTCAATTTGTTACATAAAAAGTACCACAAACATCATAACGGTTATTTCGATCGCCGGATTTAGTATTACAGGTTGAGAGTATCAGAGAGGGAAAAAGATTACCAAATAATAAATAATTATTCATTAAAGTTTCAATTCAGATTCCCCATGTCAATTTGTTACATAAAAAGTACCACAAACATCAGTGAGTTACTCAGTATTTAAACACTATAAATCATCATAATTTAACTGAGGTACAAGCCAAATTAAATTGAATAAATTAAATAAAAATACTTGATGAAGCCAGATAATTAGTCAGCATCATCTCCTACTGACTAATGTACCTTGCCAATCCCACAGCTCCCCTACTTGAGTTCTGACTCCTAAGTAGTCACATAACTATTTGTAGCAAACATTTGTCATGGTTGGTCTAATTTTTAGACCAGTTTAATAAATTTTGGCGTAAGCATTTAGCTGTCAGCTATCAGCTATAAACTTACTATTACACCAAAGGAGGAATTAGTTTCCAAAGAGACTTAAAACTTATGTTTGCGTAGCATTCCGCAGGAAATAAAAAGGTCATTAGTTAACTTGAGTAAGTTATTAGGTTCAAAAGCTGTTTGCGTAGCATTCCGTAGGAAAAGCTAATAGCTGAATGCTTACATTTTGGCTACAAATAATTAGGCTGTTGCTAATACAATTTCTCTGTAACAATGCGTTTAATAATTGTTGATCAAACCTTATTACACTGACTATTATCGTATTTATATTAAGTATAATTTCATGGAGAAATAGTATAAGATTTATATCATGTCCGGTACTTATCAATTAATACAGTTTCCTAGGTCATGCTGCGCAAACAGATAAGACTAAAACTCATAAGGTATGGAACCATTAGAGTAGCTCTTCAGATTACAGAACTGCCAAAAAAAATCCTTAACTGAACTGTATTGATCTATAGACTTATCTACTTTCCTTCTTCAAAAAATCCTTAACAGAATTGTATGTAAGCATTAAGCTATTAGCTGTCAGCTATAAACTTTTTAATGAATCAAGCAAGTATTCCTTTAATTCATACTACATTCTCAATCAGATATTCGTACTCTGAAGCTTTGATAAAATTGCTTTTTTCTCCTTTAAAGCTAATAGCTGATAGCTAAATGCTGAATGCTTACAACTGTATTGACTTATAAATAAGGGAGTATCGGAGATATTTGTCGTTGAGAAGAGGCTTCAAACCCAAATTTTTCAGTGAATATTAAGGCAATTTTCTACCTTTTTCCCCTATTCTATTTCTCGAACTCCTAACTCCTGACTCCTTCGCCAAAAACCCTTACATTTGCAAAGATATCTAAGAGTTATGTAATACCAGAATACACGATAAATTTTGGCTACAAATAATAGAAAATTGTGATGATAATTGCTCTATATTATATGATGGCTTTTTTCTTACTTCTTCTACTTCTTCCCTCTTCCCTCTTCCTGATAAAAAAACTAAATATTACAAAAAATTCAACTTAGATAATTAACCCTTTCTTGACTACCTTCTACTATAAACTTACAGTCGCGATCACAACTACTTTACTATTACGATTGCCAAAAACCCTTACCTTTGCAAAGATATCTAAGAGTTATGTAATACCAGAATACACGATAAATTTTGGCTACAAATAATAGAAAATTGTGATGATAATTGCTCTATATTATATGATGGCTTTTTTCTTACTTCTTCTACTTCTTCCTTCTTCCCTCTTCCTGATAAAAAAACTAAATATTACAAAAAATTCAACTTAGATAATTAACCCTTTCTTGACTACCTTATACTATAAACTTACAGTCGCGATCGCAACTGCTTTACTATTACGATCTACTTTTATTATCCAAAATCTAAAAATAGTAAATTCTCAGTTTATATTACTTAATGTAGTATAAATGTAATATAATTAATCTAGCACTACGCAAATAAGTTAGGACATTTATAAATGCTCAAAGTTAGTCAGGAATAACTGTTGACTTTTGTAGGGGCGAATGGCCATTCGCCCCTACTGACTTCTAACTTGCCTAGCGCTCTAGCTGTGCCTCTAAAATATTTAATAGTAGAATTATGGCAACTTTTCGGGACATCATTAAATACTATCAGGCATACCTACCACTTTCCATCTTAGGTATCGGAGCATCTAGCACCCTCGAACTAATTGATTTAATAGTTCCTTATGCCATCGGTCAGACCTTGAACATACTTTCAGACCATTCTACAGACTGGCCAATGGAAAACTTGATTGGAGCAATCTCCAATCTAACTGGACTACCAACAAATCAACTATTATCCCTATCAGTGACATTAGGACTAATATTTTTGGTCAGCATCACCAAAGGTCCAACTATGGCTTGGTTAGGACACTGGTATCACTGGGTAGTTCCTCTAAAAGCACGTCGAGACCATTTCCAAAACGCCGTCAAAAAAATCCTCACCCTACCTATAGAATTTTATGATGAAAATAACCCAGGACGGATAGCCAACCGTATTTCTAAAGGAGTCTTAAACCACACTTGGACTTATCCTGAAATTGCTGGTGTATTAATACCCAAATTAGTGCGTGTACTAGGTATTTTTATTGTTATCTGTTTAATAGAATGGCAGATTGCTATTCTATTCTTAATTTCTTTTATCTTTATTCTCAGCTTTACTACCAAAACTCTTCAACATCTTATCAAAATGGAAGTAACTTTTGATAAGTATGAAGAAAACACAGAAAGTCATAATTCAGAAATTATTACCAATATTAAAACAGTCAAAGCATTTGCTACAGAAACTAAAGAATTCCACAAACAAACTACCCGAATTAACCGCGCTCTAAAATTTATTATCTATCGAATTCATCGAGGCTATGTTTGGCTATCTATGTATCAGACAACAGTTGTTCAATTTTGCCTTTTCTTCATTCTGGGTTTAACATTATCAGCAACATTATCTGGTGAAATTTCTCTAGGATATTTTGTGACTGTATATACACTAGCAAGCATGGCTTATGCAGAGATAACTCCCATCAGTCAGATAACTGAAGAATTTGTCCGTCGCTATGCTTCAATGATTCGTTTCCATGAATTTATGCAATTACCTATAGGTTCTGATGCTGCTAATTTATCAGGAGAAATTGCCAGTTCATCACAGATTAATGCCTATAAATTTACAGGAAAAGTTGAGTTATCTAATTTAAGCTTTGGCTACAATCAAAACCAACCTGTTTTACAGGATATAAATCTCTTAATTACACCTTGCCAAACAGTTGCCTTAGTAGGAAAATCTGGCTCAGGAAAATCTACTTTAGTCAAATTAATATTCAGATATTTTCAACCAAATCAAGGCAAAATTTTAATTGATGGAGAAGATATTAATACTCTGGATATTACAGGTTATCGACGTAGATTAGCAATTGTTCATCAAGAAGTAGATATATTCAATGGCACTCTATTAAATAACTTGACCTACGGTAATCCTCAAGCAACTTTTGCCCAAGTTAAAGATGCTTGTAAAATTGCTAAAGTTGATGAATTTATTCAACAAATGCCTCAAGGTTACTATACAGTTGTTGGTGAAAGAGGAATGCGATTATCCGGTGGTCAACGACAACGTTTAGGAATCGCTAGGGCATTATTAGTAGACCCAGATGTGCTAATTTTTGATGAGGCAACTTCAAGTTTGGACTATGAAAGTGAGCGATCGATTCAGTTAGCAATGCGTAATATTTTTGGTACTCGCACTACAATTATTATTGCCCATAGATTAAGTACAGTTAGGGAGGCGGATAAAATCGTAGTTCTTGACCAAGGTAAAATTGTCGAAGTTGGTAGTCACGAAGAATTATTAGCTCAAAAAGGTATTTATGACCGACTACATTCATTACAAGAGACTGGAGAATTAATAGCTTAAGTCTGGCAGGAGGAAACAAGAAAATTTGTAACATTATTTTTTTGAACTGGTATCATAAACATTCAACACAAATATAGTCTTATGTAGTCATATATAGTCATATGGTCTCCAGAAATTGGGGCGACTATTGACATAATCTAACAATGTCTGTGATGATGAAAATCAAATAGCCTCAAGAGTCAACGATCTGATTTTAATAGGGTGAAATTCCTGGACTGACACGCTACCTCTAGACACATCAGAACCTACGTCCAAGCCTCTGTATTATGACCAAGTAGAAATTGAATCAGGGAGATCATCATGCAAAGAGGAAAAGAAAAAGCAGTCTCAAATGCTTTTAGCTAT
Organism: Okeania sp. SIO2C9; assembly: GCF_010672455.1. GTDB lineage: Bacteria > Cyanobacteriota > Cyanobacteriia > Cyanobacteriales > Microcoleaceae > Okeania. The sequence goes on from NZ_JAAHGO010000002.1 coordinate 136,661, forward strand.
GGGAAGCGAGGGTGTTGTAGTTCACCCAGTCATGGTAACACCTGCAAAATAAGGATGTGTCATATTTGACTACATTTTTATGAACTATTTATCGCCGACTACATTCATTACAAGAGACTGGAGAATTAATAGCTTAAGTTTGGCAGGAGGAAACAAGAAAATTTGTAACATTATTTTTTTGAACTGGTATAACCACTATTTCTTCCTGTTCCCTGTTCCCTGTTGCCTCTTCTCTAGAGATGTCTAATAAATTTTTTCTCAAAAACTATTGCAATTAATTTTTTTTGTGTTACTATATATAAATGTGAGTCGTAAGGGTCGGTGCCCGAGTGGTTAATGGGGGCGGACTGTAAATCCGCTGGCTATGCCTACGCTGGTTCAAATCCAGCTCGGCCCACTCACAAATAGGAAGGATTGAAAGAAAAATGCCCGTGTGGCTCAGTGGTAGAGCACACCCTTGGTAAGGGTGAGGTCACGAGTTCAATCCTCGTCACGGGCTTTGAAAATAATTAACAGTATTCTTAAATATATAATATCCTAATAAATGAGTTTTGCTTTTTTTGTTGATGATATGTAGTTCTAGTTAGAGCCAGATGAAAAAAGCCTAAAGTCTTAGATGATTATGTAATTAAAGCTTTAGTATTTTAAGTAAAGTTATACATATTTAGCTATTATTCTCAAATAGCTTCAATGGTATGGCACAATCAATAAACTAGGTATTTTTTGGGGAAGGTGGTATGACACCTACAAAACTTTCAGATTCAGAAAAATTAGAAATTGTTGAGCTGTATCAAACTACAGAACATAATACTATTACTCTAGCAGACCGCTATGGAGTAAGTAGTTCTACGATTAGACGTATATTGCAAAGTAGCATACCAGAAGATGAATATAAAGACCTAGTTCAACAGAAACAAAAACGTCCATCTCGTTCCCAAAAAAATATCGACCAGGATACAACAGACGACTTGGATGAATTCAAAGTCAAGGAAGATCAAGATCGAGAAGTATTAGATGATGGGGAAGATGAATCAGGTGAAGTAATCAAAAAAAGACGACGACGGTCTTCTTCATCTAATAATTCTGAGATTAATCAGCAAACAGAAGTTCCTAAATTATCTTTAACTTCTCAAGACAAGCAAAGATCAAGCGATCGCCTTGAGAATAATTACGAACTGCCAAAAGAAGAAATAGAAGAGATTTTAGCAGCAGACTTACTAGAGCAAACCCAAAATTTAGATGATTTTGAGGATGATGATTTAGAAGATTTTGCTCAGGAATTTGACGATGAAGATAAGCTTGACGAAGAAGAGGATCTAGAAACCCCCTATAACTTATCTATTCATAATTCTAGTTATTCTGAAATTAGAGTCTATCCTCTCACAGAATCTGTTCTGCCAAAAATTTGTTATCTAGTAGTAGATAAATTTACAGAGTTAGTTACTAAACCTTTGATGGCCTTTGGCGAGCTAGGACAAATACCTATAGAAGATTCTCAAGAGAGGACTTTACCAGTTTTTGACAATCACCGAGTAGCTCATAGATTTTCTACCCGCAACCAAAGAGTGCTAAAAGTGCCTGATGGTAGAATGTTGCAAAAAACTTCAGTATATTTACAAGCAAAAGGAATTACTCGACTACTGATTGATGGTCAAGTATACAAGTTATAGTAACTACTGAGGTCAGGAAATTCTTGACTAAATTCTTTAAATTAAAATCTAAGAATAGGCACAATTTATTTTCCAGAATCAAATCAAAAATCCTCTTGATGCTCTTTTATCTGTCCAATGCCAAACAGAGGTGGTAGGAGAATAGAACTAATAATAACTCCTATACTCACACTAAATGCCAAAATTACTCCAACAGGTATATGAATGGACTGGAAAGCCATAAATTTCAAAGATATTGGGGTAGAATTCTGGACTGAGAAGATTGCAATACCACTCACCCACAATGCCAGAATTATACTACTAAGAATTGGCGAAATGAATTTTTGCATTAAATCAGCTTAAGACGCAAAATAACTAATTACTACCTTACCATGAATGACAAAATTCTGACTTCTGACTTTAGTTAGCCCCCCTCTCTGACTTCTAACTTTTGACTTTTGACTTTTGAGTTCTGACTTCTAACTTCGTTAATGATGTACCGTAGTCTAAAATTAAATCAATTCATCTAAACTTGAAAATTGATCAATGCTAGTTCCTCTAACTCGTAAAACATTTGAACAACTAATTCCAACTGTAGCTACGAGCGACCAATATAAATATTATTGGGGAAAATTCTCTGATGTTTTGAAACGAGCTTTAATTTCTGCCGTTGCAGTTTTGACCATTGTTTTAATTAACGTATTTGCTCATAACGATGGAGACCCTTTATTCTTACTAATTGGTATTACAGCAGGTCTTTATTGGTTTTGGGGGCCTGTTTTGTTAGCTAGTCTTCGCAATATGGAATGTAGGCGATACCCATATAGTGGTTTATGGCAAGGACGAGTTTTAGATGTATATATTACGGAAGAAGTTGTTGGTGAAGAAGAAACAGTTAATAAGAAAGGGGAACTAATGATCGTAGAAAATTTAGAGCAACGAATTAATTTAGAAGTAGGCGATAAAACAGGATTTGTAACTGAAATTCAGGCTCCACTACGCCGTCATCATCAAGGGGTTTCTAGAGGTCAGGTAGCTGTAATGTTAGTAATGTCTTATCAAGAAGATTTAGGAAAAATTGTGAAAAGTTCAGATGTTTATCTTCCTACTGTAAATCTCTGGGTTAGTGATTATCCATATCTCAGAAGAGATGCTTTTGTTGAAGCAATTAATCAGGTACGTTCATCTCGTAAAAAAAGTAAGCAAAGTCAATCAAGTGATATGAGGTTTAGTTAAAATTCTACAAGTTAGACTATAAACATATTTAACTCGATCTTCTTATAGCTGATTAAAATTAGGTTATTTTCCTAACAAAACTTCGATATGGCTTATTTCTAAATAGTACAATTTCACGAAATATTCAATAAATAAATATTACTTAACTTATACACTAAAAATTTAGACTTCGGTCTTAATGTTTTTGTCGATACATATTTCTAGAATCATAAAATTTATCTGATATTCGGTATGATAAAGGTTAGTAATTTATTATCTATATTTTTATTTTTAATAGGTTCGTAATTGACCTCCACTATTTCAAGATTATCTCTTTGAACGGAAGCTAAGAGGGGTGCATCTCAATGTTTGCAAAAATACTTTTTTCCTATATACTCCCTGTTGCCTTCCGGAGCTGTTGCCTCTCTTGGTCAGCATTCCCTTGCGTCTGACGCCGACGCGGGGTCTGACCGCTGTTGCCTAAAAGCGATAAATTTTTGGTTTTATTCATGCATTGAGATTCACCTAGTAACAGAGCGGTAAACTTATGATAATTTATAGTTAAATTCAGTAGTTCACTTACCTTGACCTTGTTGACCATAAGCTTGCCAAGCTAAGTCCACTAAACCATTAATAATAGCCACTGCTACCACAGCACTACCCTTACGACCATCAATTCTAATATGAGGAATCATCGAATCGTATAAACGTGACTTAGCTACATCCACCCCCACAAAACCAGAAGGAGTACCAATAACCAAAGCAGGTCTAATTTCCTCAGCTTCAATTAAGTCAACAATTGCACAGAGGGCAGTTTGAGCTTCACCTATAACAAAAATTCCCTCTGGATAACGTCTAGCTAGAGTTTCAATTCCCCAAGCTGCCGTAGTTTTTTCCTTTTGGGGTCTAGTTATAGCATCCATTGAACAATAAACAGGATTAACAAAGGTACTTTGAATTACTGGCGCAATACCCACTTGGACCATTGGCACATCTACGACAATAGTTGTACGAGCAGCTAAAGCAGCAGCTCCAGACTGTAAAGCATGGTCAGAGAAACTAATTAGAGACTTATATCCAAAATCTGCTGTAGCATATATTACCCGCCTCACAATTTCGTACTCCGCAGGAGAGAATGCGTGAGGGCCAATTTCTCTGTCAATAATTCCTAAGCTTTGGGCATCTGTGATGTGCCATTCCATATCAAATTATTCCTCTGCCTGCAATAAGTTAATTAATATAAAGATTCAAAAAAATGAAAATATTAGCAATTAATAATACCCTGGAAGGGCAAAATTTTAAAGAAATTTCCACGGGAGTAAATTTATAATTTATATAGCACTACAAGAATTGGTTAGGACATTTTTCAATCCTAAAATCCTTTTACAGTTTGCTATTCCCTGTTCCCTGTTCCCTGTTCCCTGTTCCCTGTTCCCTGTTCCCTGTTCCCTGTTCCCTGTTCCCTGTTCCCTAGCGCGTAGCGCTATAAATATCTAATTAGCTATCAGATTTTTATAGATATGTTTAATCGTCGTAAATTTATACTTTCTTCTGCTTTGATCGGTGGTGGTCTAATTACCGAAAAGCAACGTTGAAGGCCCCCGTATTTGAACTGGGGGATGAAAACAAGTGAGTCGTTTAGACTAGACAACTTTAGTTGTCCTGTGCTATTGTTAGCTACAATTAAGCTTTCCAACTCCCGTTTCAAATGTACTCTTGTCAGCAAGTTTTAGTAGGTAAAAATCCCGAATTAATTGCTATTTTAACATTCTTATGTGAACAGTCTCACAAGCTCACTAACATGGGAATATATTATGGTCGGCAATTATTTTTTAAGTCTTACAAAACTCTGGGCAAGTTTGACTTGGAAAAAGTCTACAAAAAGAACAATCACTATAAAGTTTTATATTCGCTCTTCAGCACAACAAATATTGAGAACTGTAGCTGAATCATTTAGGTCTTCAGGATGGTCTCATTATTGCCTACACTGAAGGTAAAATATCAGACATACCAAGGATTCCTAACTACAGAAAAAAAGGGGGAATGGCTACAGTTAGTTACCCAACTCATGCATTAAAACTTAAAGATAATCAAATTAGAGTTCCGCTAGGTAATACTTGTAAGCGCTGGTTTAGTCTAGATTGCTTTTATATTCCTATGCCGAGTAATCTCGAATTTAATGCTATTAAAGAACTGAGAATCCTACCAATAAATAGATGTTTTTACTATGAATTTGTCTATGAAAAAGAAGTAGTTAAACCTCAATTAAATCAAGAAAATGTATTAGGGATAGATCATGGTTTAAATAATTGGTTGACCTGTGTATCTAATGTGGGTACTAGCGCGGGTTATGGATGGTAAACATCTCAAATCAATGAATCGTTGGTACAACAAACAAGTATCAACTATTAAAGAAAATCAACCGACTGGATTTTGGCCAAATAAACTAGCTGCCATTACTGAAAAACGTAACCGCCAAATCCGATTTGGGTATCAATAAAGCAGCCAGAATAGTCATTAATCATTGCGCACGAAAATTCTATTGGTACAATTGTATTTGGTTGGAATAAAGGTCAGAAAAATCAAATAAAATTAGGAAAGAAAAGTAATTCAGAATTTGTACCAATTCCGACAGCTAGACTCAAAGAAAGAATAGCTCAGTTGTGTGATGAGTATGGAATTATATTTATAGAAACCGAAGAAAGTTATACTTGTAGGGGCGAATGGCCATTCGCCCCTACGTTTTTAGATGGTGACAATCTGTCTATTTATGGTGAGAAACCCAATGATTGGAAACCGTCAGGAAAAAGAATAAAGCGATGCAGCGCCGCCAAAGGGGGTTTCCCCCATGAGCGACTGCATCAAGACAGCGTGGTTTGTATAGAGCAGGTAATAATTGGTGTGTGAATGCAGACTGTAATGGGGCTGCAAATATCATCACAAAAGTAAGCCGCAAAGCTAAGTAGGGGCGATTCGCGTTTGCGGAGCATTCCGTAGGAAATCGCCCCTACTTAAGCCGACTGTGTAGGGGCACCGCGGAAATTGTCCCCAGAGAATATATCTTTGGTCAGCTAAGAACAGACGGAGCAACACGGATTTATCCTGTTGCGTAGTATCTGCTTAGAATCCCCTCGGCAAGAGCCAGGGGAGTAGTCAAGGAGTTGCTAGTGGAGATATTTCTGGTGGAGCAAGGGCAGTAATTTGGAGTCGAAGCGATCGCCCAGCTCGAATGATTGTAGAATACGCTACTAATAGTTCCCTCAAGAGTTTTACCTTTTCACGGGTTGACTAGAACTTCTGAATTGAACCCCATACTCATAGTCAGGAGTTAGGAATTTTTGGGTCTTAACACTATTTATCTATAACGTTATAGTTTTTCAACGCTATATATCATAGTCAGGAGTTACGCATTTTTGGGTCTTAAACACTATGTATCTATAACGTTATAGTTTTTCAACGCTATATATCATAGTCAGGAGTTACGCATTTTTGGGTCTTAAACACTATGTATCTATAACGTTATAGTTTTTCAACGCTATATATCATAGTCAGAAGTTAGGCATTTTTGGGTCTTAAACACTATTTATCTATAACGTTATAGTTTTGGAAGGCTATATATTATAGTCAGGAGTTAGGCATTTTTGGGTCTCAAACACTATTTATCTATAACGTTATAGTTTTGGAAGGCTATATATTATAGTCAGGAGTTAGGCATTTTTGGGTCTTAAACACTATTATCTATAACGTTATAGTTTTTCAACGCTATATATAATATTCAGGAGTTAGGCATTTTTGGGTCTCAAACACTATGTATCTATAACGTTATAGTTTTGGAAGGCTATATATTATAGTCAGGAGTTAGGCATTTTTGGGTCTTAAACACTATTATCTATAACGTTATAGTTTTTCAACGCTATATATAATATTCAGGAGTTAGGCATTTTTGGGTCTCAAACACTATGTATCTATAACGTTATAGTTTTTCAACGCTATAAATAGTGTCTCTGCGTAAGTCGTGATTGTGTTTCTCCTATTTTTTAACAAGTTGAGGGATACTCGACACACCATTAATAAGCAATATTATTTCCTACTCCGCATTATTCCAGCCATCAATCGAAGCCATTAAAATATTAACTGCTGGATGGTCAATCAACTCCTTAAAAGCTTCCTTTCCTCCCTGTTTTAAAGCTTCAATTATTCGATAATTCAGAGAGGGATTTTTCTCAATTTCCTGCATTACCTCACCTACAATTATTGCATTTTCCATAGAAGTTGCAGAATACCCAGGTTTAGACAATTGCTGTAATAATTGTTGAATTTCTTTTGCTGCCTCTGCTAAATTTTGCTTTTGCTCTGGGGAATAATTATATTGATTTTGAGTTGCTTTTCCTTTGCCAGTAACGCTGCCTAAATTAGAATGATCAATTCTATCAATCTTAATATTAGGTTGATTTTCGTTAGTCATATTTAATCTCCTTATTTCACTATTAACAAAAATGTTAGTACCATTATATTGATACTTAGTACTTGTCTGTTGAACAACCTTTTCTGAATTGTTTTCCAAATATTGGATAATATCGTCAAATTTGACTTTTATTGCTTCATATTGATTCTGCTCCTTAGTTTGATTAACTATACTTTCCAAAGTAGAAAAGACTTTCCTGAAATATTTTGTAGATGCTTCTTTAATGGGAATAACAAGCTTTTATTGACCGGATATTTCAGTTAAAGGTGGCAAGAATACTATGCAGGGAAGTTGGTCAGAAGGGATACCTAAATCTCGTGCTATTTTGTAAGATTCATTTCTGTTAAATGGCTTTTTAGTAAACAGCCTGATTGGTTTAAATATTTCATGTAGTTTTGATAAAAGCAAATACTTCCAATACTTTCTCAAACGCTTCCAGTTAATTCCTTTTTTTTCTAAGACATATATGTAGAACCACTCACCAGTTAACTCATCAAAAGCTTCATAGTTATTCATCACATAGTCTACTATTTCTGAATCTTCATCTGTATAGAGGAAAACTCCTTGGACTATGCTATGTGAGTCATTCTTGATATTTTTGTCGGTAATTATGATGCCTTCATGTAGAGTTTTACTTGTAGAGGTGAAGCGGTAAAAACCTCGACCTAATTCTTTGTATAAAGCTTTGCTTGTAGGGGTAGGAGGCACACATGGAAACGGCGTGGGATAATAGTCCCTTAAAAAGTGCTTGTACTCCTGCCTAATTACAGGGATAAAAACTCTACTGTTATTTTCAATTAAATTTAACTCCATTAACTCAATTAACCTTTGATATTGAGTCTGAATTGTGGCAGCAAAATTAGACTTACGATTACCTTGTAGAGCGGGGTAAATATCTTCAATTATTGTTCCATATATTATCTTGATTGCAAAGATAACATTTACCCTATTGCTTTCAGCTAAATTTGATTTTGTCAACTCCACTAATTTCAGGTACTGTTTCTCAATTTTTAGGACAACATTTACCTCATTCTGTGCATCTATGTCTCGCTTAATTAACAATTTAGCTAATTCAATTAACTTTTTATGTACCAGATCAATTTTAAATAAAATAGATGTATTATCTTCAGTTGAATTTAACTCAATTAACTCAATTACTTGCTGATTGATTGCCTCAGATAGAGAAACAATGCTAGTTGTTTTATTATTGATTTCATTTAACTCTATTAATCTAATGAGCCATTGATATTTTTCCTTGATTCTAAAAGCAATGTACAAATACAACCTTTCAAGAAAATCATCATTTTCAAGTAATTCAACAAAAGCTGTATCTTGCTCAGAATTTGATGTACTTAATTTATCTAATTTAAGAAACTCTCTCAATTGCTCTAATACTTCATCCCGACTCTTATTACTCATAATAATTACCCCCAATTCATCCAACTTCTTAACAACCAACAACTCTCATTCCCTAAGTTGTTGATCGCCTTAACTACTATTTCCCGATGCTCCCCTGGTTCAAACGGTGCGTTGGTAGTACCTGCCAAATGTTCCCACACCGAATCTTCATAACTACCTTTCAATTCTTTCTTGATACTATCCCAAACATTTGTCCACTGAATTCTAAATTCTGAATTCTACATTCTAAATTCTTGTAGCGATCGCCTCTTTATCACTTTTATCTAAATTTCAGGAGACATTTGTAATAATAAAAAACCAGTTCAATTAACTTATAAATTCTCAATTCCCAATTCTAAATTCTAAATTCTGAATTCTAAATTCTACATTCCAAATTTCCAATTCTAAATTCTGAATTCTAAATTCTACATTCCAAATTTCCTTTATTTAAAGTCCAACATTTATCAGCTATGGGTAAAAGGTCACTAGCATCATGGGTGACAACCAATAAACTCCAATGTTTTTTCAATTTAGCCAATAAATTGACAAGTTGTTTTCGCATTGACCAATCTAATCCTGCTGTTGGTTCGTCTAACATTAATAGATGAGGTTGTCTAATTAGTTGTACTGCTAAAGCGAGGCGACGTTGCTGACCTCCACTTAAAGCATGAGGTGATGTACTTAATAATAAGTCCTGAAGTCCTACTTCTTCCAGAGCAGAGGATATTTGTTCTGGCCGTATTTCTGGATGGCCTAATCGTAATTCTTCGAGAATAGTAGCGCCACAAAAATGTCTCTCTGGGAATTGAAATACTAAACCACCGAGTTGTTGTAAATGTTCGGAGGTTAATTTTTGGTCTCGCCAGCAAATTTCTCCTTTAGAACATTCAGCTAAACCAGCTAATATTTCTAATAATGTAGTTTTGCCGGAACCGCTACGACCGATAATTAGTCCCATTTGTTGAGGTGCTAATTCCAGGTTTATATTTTTGAGAATAGGGGTGGTACTAGCTGCTGGATGATAATGTAGGTTTTTGAGATATAGCATTTTAAGAAGGAAGAAGGAAGAAGCAAGAAGGAAGAAGGGAGAATTTAATTTTCTGTATTTACCAAAAAATGAGGTCTAAAACCTCCCATTTCAAGGGGATGAAAAAAAAATAAACTTCAATATTTCAATCCCAATACTTCAAGCAGAGGTATTGATAACTGATAACTGAAATGACCCCTTGTTCTTTTAAATATCTTTTTTATTGTTTCTACTCAGAAATTTTTCTGAGTTTGGGTTAAAACGTTTTCTGGATTTAGATGAAAATTGTCTAAAAATTTATATATAATCTAGCTTAGATAATAACATAGAACGTAAGCATTCAGCTATTAGCCATCAGCTATCAGCAATAAGATCCTATGCTTAAGAAAGGGGTTTACATGAATATAGACTTTGGAACTGACTTTTGTTGTAAGATTTTTCGTTTCTCAATTAAGAAAGCTTTTATCACTAACTAAAAGCAATAGCTGATAGCTGATAACTGACGGCTGTTTGCGCAGCATTCCGCAGGAAATGCTTACCATAGAAAATCACAAAATCCACTCTAGTAGTAAATTTCTCTATTAACAACCTAAGCACCGTAAAAATCTAATTACTCTCAAAATAACTTATGCTAAAAACTTCATTTATTTGGTGTAAAGAAATTCCATTATTGAAACAAATATCAGTTTTTTCTAGTGCTACTTTAATCGGTTTAAATCTATTAGTAAGTCCAGCAATTGGAGACCCATTTCGCAAAAAAAATCCTATTGAAATAGGAGAAAAAACTGAAGCAGCTTTTAAAGCGATGTTTGAGGAAGGAGATTATAAACAAGCAAAAGATTATCTTAAAATAGCTGAATCTGAAGAGATAAGTGAGCCACTTGTTTATGCAATGATATCTTCCTTACATTACTTAGATGAAAATTGGGAATCGTTAAAATTGTATGCCCAGAAAACCACTGAAGTAGCAGAAAATTTAATTACAATTAATCCAGTTCGCGGTAATATTTATGCTGCAACTGGTCAATTTCTAGAAGGTGCTTATATTATATCTACTGAAGGTACATTAAAAGGCGCTCCAAAAGCTCTGGAGAAACTTCGGAAAGCTTTGAGTCATTTTGAAACAGCAGAGAGAATAAATTCATCAGATCCAGAGTTAAATTTGCTCAAAGGATATATGGATTTAATGTTGGCTGTTAATTTACCATTTTCTGACCCGGAAAAGGCAATAAAAACATTGCAAGATAAAGCTTATCCTCATCATTTAGCTTATCGAGGAGTGGCAGTAGCTTATCGAGATTTAGACAAGCTTGAAAAAGCTTTAGAATATGTGGATAAAACTTTGTTAGAAGTTCCAGATAATCCTGAAGTACATTACCTAAAAGCACAAATTCTAGTTGCTCAAGCTCGAGATAAAGATAATGATTTATCAATGAGAAAAAAAGCTAGGGAAAACTTTGATATGGCTTTGGAAAAGTCAGATAAAATGCCAAGACGTTTGGTAGCACAAGTATTTTTTGAACAGTGTAAAAATATTAATAATATAGATGATGGTAAACGACCTTGTGACCCAATGCGAGATGCCATTAGGGATGGTTCGGGGACATGGGGACCAACAGAATTACCACTGCTTTAAAGTAACAGTTAGCGATCGGCGATCGGCACTCAGCAGTAAATGTTTATAAGGAGATTTAAACCCAGAACGGCTAAAATATAATAGCTAGTTAAACTGCTAATTAAAAAGTATAAAATTTTAACTAATCTTGATTTTTTTCTATAACAACTTTTGGGGTAGTTGTAGAGAAAAAATCTGGGAATTCAGATAACAGATGTTAGTACTCATACTTTTTATATATACTGGGAAATTTTGATAATTTATCCCCAGATTGTTATAGTGATAAATTACTCGAATTAGTAAAAAAAAAATCAGGCATGACAAATATTTATGGAAATACAATTTCGCGAATTTAATCCTTTTGATGTGTGGATTTGGTTAGAGTTTAGCACTGTTCCTTCAACGGCAGAAAAGCATTACATAGAGGAATTATTTGATTCCTGGTTTTTATTAGGAAAACTGGGTGGCTTTAATGCAGAAAATCTACAGGTTCAAGATGCAGGAATAGAAGTTAGTTATATGGAATATAATCAGGAAGTTGCAGGTCAAAGTATGATGGCTGTTATGCACAATATGGGAGAAGTAGAATATCAAGGATTTTGGGGTCGTTGTTGGTTTGATTTGGGAACTAGCGATGCTTTAGCAATAGATATTTTGACTAATAGTTTTCAAAGATTAGATGAGGAGTTTGTCAAAATAGAAAAACTTATTATTGGGGGGCAAAATGAGGATTGGCCTGTGCCTGAAAATAACGATGAAATGGGTTTTTCTGATTATAATTGATTGTAATTTTATGTTTTTTTATATTGTCAAAAATCAACCAGATGGAGCTTTTTTACCGTTCAGAAAATTAGGTTTCAAGTTTCCCCTTTTAAAGAGATAAAAAGCGGTCTGCCATATCCAATCAACCAAGATCAAGAAAATTGAGTATTTTAAGCCTCCTACAGAAATAGGAGGTACTGATAACTGATAACTGATGACTGATAACTAAAATGACCCTTGATATTTATCTGAGAAAATTATATGAGTAAGAAGCATAAAATTAGGGTCTTAGCTTTGGGTTTAATTAGAGATGGCGATCGCTTGTTTATTTCTCAAGGTTACGACTCTGTCAAACAGGAAACTTTTTATCGGGTTATGGGTGGTGGTGTTGATTTTGGAGAGTATAGTCATGATGCTTTACAAAGAGAGTTTCAAGAAGAGATTCAAGCTGAATTGACTAATATTAAATATTTGGGTTGTATGGAAAACATTTTTATATTTAATGGGGAGGAAAGACATGAATTAATTCAATTATATAAATGTGATTTTGCCGATAAAAAGTTTTATCAAACAGAAGAGTTAACCTTTTGGGAGAAGGAACGAAAGAAAACCGCACTTTGGGTTTCAATAGATAAATTTAAGTCTGGAGAATTGAAAATAGTTCCAGAAAATTTTTTAGAGTATTGTGATTAGAAGAATCATGGAAATGGAGATTAATAATCCTGATGTAGTTGCAGAAGTAACAACAGTATTTGAGGAATATGAAGCAGCTTTGATGAGTAATAATGTCAATATTTTAGATGAATTATTTTGGCATAGTTCTTATACTATCCGTTATGGAGTTAATGAAAATCTTTATGGGTATGAGGCAATAGCTGCTTTTAGAAAAGCTCGCGGAAAGGTTAATTTAGATCGGGTATTGATGAATACTGTTATTACTACTTATGGTCGAGATTTTGCTACAGTAAATACTGAATTTCAACGTCAAGAAACTGGAAAGGTTGGTAGGCAAAGTCAAATTTGGATGCGTACTTCTGTTGGTTGGCGAGTTGTGAGCGCTCATGTTTCTTTTTTGTAGGGAAGGAAGGAGGGATAGGAGAGCAGAAGTAAGATGAATCTAAATTTACAAGATCGAATTTTTTCAACAGGATAATAAATCCCCAAATTATACTCAATTATTATCGGGAATGAAGAGGGAATAAAGAATAAAGCAGTCGAAGGAAAGGTTAGAACATATCAAAAGCTTAAAACTCAGACAATGGAATATTTTTATTTCTTCCTTCTTCCTTATACTATAAAGTAAAACATCAAATTGCTGAAGATAGATATCTGAAGAAAGATGAATCTAAATTTACAATATCAAAAAACTTTCCAGCAGGATAATAAATCCCAGAATTATACTCAATTAAGTAAAGTAAAAAACTATTACTCTGAGTTATCAAAATCTGAAGAAAATGATGTTGATGCTATTAATAAATTAGCAGAAACTTATTATAATCAAGGAAATTGTACAGAAGCGATCGCTCTGTGTCATCAAGCTCTAAAAAATCAACCAAATTTTGCCCCAGTCTACAAAACTTTAGGAAATGTACTGCAAGCTCAAAATAAAGTAAATGCTGCGATTCGTGCTTATTCATTAGCGATAAAGATTAATCCAAAATTTGTTGAAGCTATTGTCAATTTGGGTAGTATGTTTTATAAAAAAGGGCAAATTGATGAAGCAATGATTACCTATAGAAAAGCAATTAATCTCAAACCAGATATAGCAGCTGCTTATTGGAATTTAGGTAAAGTTTTAGAACAAGAAGGTAGATTTTACGAAGCATTTTTTTTTCAAGAAAAAGCTTTAGAAATGCAGCCATATTTAGTTAATAATGGTCGAAAAAATCATCAAGAGAGTTTATTTAAAAAGTGGCATGGTCAATAGAATTAAATAGGATAACCTCTTGCGCATTTAAACCGCATATTTGTTGTGTGCCTAGTTAATAATATAATTCTTATCAATTTTGACTTTTGACTTTTGACTTTTGACTTTCTAAGACGCATTTAAAATGCATCTTAGCTGATCCTGAATTTTTTTTTGCAAAGGTAGCTAAACAATTAATAATTAATAATTAATAATTAATAATTACCTCATAGACAAGTTAATAAATAAATTTCATAATTCTGTCCCACCTCACATAAAATTAGTATAAAATCCAATACCTAACACCTAATTCTGTGCAGCCTCAAATAATTTTGGTATTAGACATTTAAAGACATTTATTATTTGCTTTTTGTCTAGAGGCCAGCTATTAATTTTTCCAAATCACTCTAGCTATTTTTCCTTCTTACTTGTTTTTTGTAAAAAAGTAATTGTTATCATAAGACTCATTCTTTGAATGGCAAAATTAGATTTTATATTTACTTAATTGACTGAAAGGCACTTTTATTTCTCCTGACTCCTGACTCCTAAATAAAATAATTAAAATTAAAATCATACACGCGCTTCAGCAACACCCTTATTCCTTACTTTTATGAAATCAGAAGAACAACAGCATCCTCAGTATCATAAAGACCGCGAAATAGTTAACATCCTGTTAAGAGAAAAAGATACTACTTACAATTTAGCGGAATTGGCAAGATTAAAAATTCGTTATCGAGGTTTTCCTGGTGCGAGAGATATTCAGGAAGACTTAGAAAAAGTTCTGCAAAAATGGGAATTAACAGAGGAACAATTGTATGAAAAAACCCGCGCAATTCATAGTAAAGGTCAGGTATATAAACGACAAAATAACGGACAAGAAGATTGGTTTTAGGTAAGCATTCAACTATTAGTTTCGGGCAACTATTAAGCACTACGCAAATAGGGCACGGACATTTATAACCTACATTCCGCACAACAAAACGTAGCATAAAAATATAAGTCAAAAGCGAGTGCGTAATTCTGAGGTTTCCTCAGAATTTAAGACGCACTCAAGACAGTCAAAAGTTAGAAGGAAATTATAGTGGTCAATAGATTTAGCCCAAGTATAAAACTCAACAATTAAATCTAAAACAGCTTCTACGGTTGGCGCTGCGGGTTTGTGATTTCTGGCAAAAATCTGCATAAAGCTTAATTCCATAATCAAACCAACACCACCAATAACTAAATCATTAATTTCAAAAAGTTTAGCTTGTTCGCCTCCAGTAACACGATAATTTTCTTTTAAATGACCGGATACTCGAAGACTATCAGAGGCAAACATTAAGCGGTCTGAATATTTTTTAGCTGCAACAACACTCATAATATTTAATGAAATTTCCTCAAATTAATTCTCTGCTATTTTGTAAGCATTTCCTGCGGAATGCTGCGCAAACAGCAGTCAGCTATCAGCTATCAGCTATCAGCTAAATGCTCATCTATTTCACTTTTTGCGATAAACATGAAACTTTTGGCTTTCATCGACACTAACAAAACTAAATCCAACTTGTTCCATGATTTCTTCTTTTTTCCATTGCTTAATGTAATTCAAATTAAGTTTTTGTTGAGATAATATTTCTCCGTCTTTCTTAAAAAAATAACTTTTCTCAATGGATTCAATTTCATCATTTTCCCCAATTTTTTCTATCTCCTGAGAATAAACAATTCCTGTAGGGAGATTTTGTTGATGACTTTTATATTCTCCTTGAACACTCAACAGAAATAATCCATCTTGACGCAGATGTTTAGCCACATTAATTAATCCCTTAATATCCTCATCAATATCCTTAGTATGATTTCTTAAGTCAGTCCGATCGCCTCGTTGACTTATTACCCAAACTCCTCTACTAGAAACAGCAATATCAAAAGTTTCTTCAAGGTTCATATCATAGATATCTACCTCTATTAATTTTCCCCATTCTCCCAATCTTTTTCTGGCAATATTGAGCATTGATGAACTAATATCCACCCCTGTAAATTTAGCTTCAGGAGCAAGTGCAAATAATTTTTCAGCAAATAATCCTGTTCCTACACCTAATTCAAGTATTTTTTTCTGACCATATTTCATCAAAGAATAGACTGCATTAGCCATTCCTTGATAATCATAATTGCCTTGAGTCATCAAAAGATCGTAATAATCAGTAAAACTATCCTAATAATCAGCGATATTAGTATATTTATTCATAGTTAATTTTGCAGAAGTAAAGTGCAGTCCCTAATAAATAATTTGGCTTTTAGTAACTATACTATGATAATTTGATTTAAAAAAAATCGGCGTTGTTGATTTGAGGTATGAAATCAGTAATTTAGGTAATAAATTAAGAGTAATTCTTTGAATGGCAAGATTAGATATTGTCTTTACTTAGATTGACCGAAAAGCACTTTTCTTTCTCCGTAAGCATTCAGCTATTAGCATTTCCTACGGAATGCTCCGCAAACAGCTATCAGATGCATGAAAGAAAGAATCAAACAATGACCAAGGTTAGCTGAAAGGACTATTTCATTCATATTTAACTTCTTGAATACTAATTCCTTCTTCTAAGATAATGACTTACAGCAATTTTCATTTCGGTAGACCACAATAGGGGCGAATGGCCATTCGCCCCTACAGGATTTTGGTTATGACGTGAGGTCATCGATCTCAAAAGTGCTGTAATAACTCATAGCTGATAGCTGATAGCTGACCACTGTTTGCGCAGCATTCCGGAGGAAATGCTTACCTTTCTCCTGACTCCTGACTCCTAAGTAATTAAAATTAATATCATACACCAGCTTCACCAACGCCAAAAAATCATCAATTTCCCGCAAATTTTTGATAATCTTCAAGTAACCAATGAGGCAATTTAGTTATATCTTCAATTCGTAATTGTTCAGAAGGACAATATAACATTGCTGCTAATAAATAATTTATAGCTTTTGGTGCTTCTATTCCTTTGGCAAGTTGAGCAGCTAACTGTCGTAAAAATTCTTGTTCGCTTTCTATTAAAGATTCATTTTGAATTTTGCTATTGAGTAATGCTTGATAACCTTTACCCATTTCACTCAAGTAAAAAGTTTCTAGTTTTTGCGGTTCTAAATTTATCCAAAAATCAGCCGTTTGTTTTCTGATTTGACGCAATTCTTGAACCACAGATTCATCAGATGGGTCAATATAGTAAAGATTCACACTACCCAATAATTGATTGATAAATTTTTGCTGTGAAATGTCTAAATTATTTGTTTGATTTGCTGTTAAAACTACATTTTTTTCTGGTCTAACTTCAGAAGTTGTGACTGAAGAATCTTCTAATAAATGAGGCGATTTAGATTTAAAAGTTTTTTCCAACTTCTGAGCAACTTCTCGACTTTCAAATATCTGTTTATAATCTTCTATCAACCACTGAGGTAAACGATTTTTAGCATCTCGGACTAACATTTTACTTGGAGGAAAATATAACATTGCTCCTAAAAGTGTATTAATAGCTTTTGGATTAGTTAAACCCATACTTGTCTCAGCTAATTCTTGGAGAAATTTTTGTTCGTCTTCAGTCTGGGGTTCGTTTTGAATTCCACTTTTTAACAAAGCTTGATATGCTTGTCTAATTTTGCCTTGATAAGTAGTTTCTAATTCTTTGGGAGCTACAGATAACCAAAAATCAGCTATTTGTTTACGAATTTGACGTAATTCTTCTATTAAAGATTGGTCAGTAGGGTCAATTTCGTAGAGATTCACACAACCAATCAAACGGTTAATAAATTCAGAAGTTAAAGAATTGTCATCTTTTTCTTTTGGGTTTAATACCCTGTCGTCTACACGGTTTTGAAAATTGGTTAGGGTTTGAGTACTCATCCACCTTTTCTCTCTTCCTTCTTCCTTCTTCTCTCTTCCTTCTTCCTTCTTCCTTCTTCCTTCTTCAACTGTTGATTCTATAGTTTTTGGCGCGTGAATATTTTGCCATTCTTGGAATAATCCTTGAAATAATTTACCTATCTGTGTAGAGTAACTAAGACTGTCTAAAAATGAAGGATTTTGCTCAATTTTTTCCAGAATTTCTTGGCGTTTTTGTTGACGAAATTCTAAATTATTGGCAAGCTGAATGGCGAGATTAATATATTCTGCTTCGTTGTTAACTATTAGGTCTGGAATGGAGAGCGATCGCAACAATGAACTACCCATTAAGGAGCGGAATGAATTACCGTTTTTTGTAATTATTGGGATGCCTATTTCTAGGGGTTCTATGAGGGAGTTTACTCCAGCAAATGGATAGGAGTCTAAATAGACGTTACATAATTTCAAGCATTCTTTGATGTCTGATCGACTTGGTAATGTTTTAATTACTATTAGTCGTTTTTTATCGATGCCATATTTATTAAATGTAGAGCGCAGGTCATTAACAAAATGGGTACTAGCTTGATAGGTATTACTCCAGTTAGGATTAAAGGGATATAAAACTAGAACAGAATTTGGTACGGCAGCAATAATTTTTGCCCAATTTTCTCTCAGTTCGGGAATGATTTTATAAAAGTTTGCTCCGGAAACAAAGACTATATTTTTATCGGTTACTCCCCAACTTTCTCGAGTTGGTTTAACTACTGGTTTTTCTGGTTGAGTTGCATAGTAATTGAAGCAATGGGCTGTATTTTTTAAGGTAATTAATTTTTCCCGATATTGTTGTTGTGCTTGTTGTTGGGGTTCTGTTAATTTTCCAGATATATAATAGTCAATATGTCTCATTCCTGTTGTTACGCAAGAAGAGGTTGATGTTAGTTGAATTCTTGCTAGTCGGTGTAAAGCAAGTAAGGTAATAGGATTAGTAATAGCAGTAATGTTGGTACCAATTAAGAGGATATCTAAATCATCGGTGCGAATAGTTTCTACTTGTTTGCTTAGGTTATCTGGTAATTTTACGAACCGCTCTGCACGACTTTGACAATATTTTTCTAGGGGATATTTACTCAGGTTTTTGCTATATAAGATAATTTCAAATTTAGTTTTGTCTAAATGTTCAAAAAATGGCAGGGTGGAAAAAGTTTCTGTTTGAGGAATAAAGTGATTGCTGAGAATTCCTAAACGAATTTTATTTCGGTTGCTGGGTCTTTCTGGAAAGGAATAATTGAGTTTAAAGCCTCGATTTTCTAAGGCTAGTTCCATTATTTCGGCACGTTTAATATATATGTCTTTCAGATTTTCATCATTAAAGTAGAGGGGGATAAAGTTTGATTTTTGGGTAAAAAACCAAGCTATATCTTGCCACATTTTTGAGTCGGAGTTGCCGAATATTCTTTGATGTAGATAGTTAGTCCAGTTGAAGGTATAACGATAAAAGTTATCTGCTTCTCCTATTTCTTGAAAGTAGCTAGGAGCATCAATCATAAATTTTATATAATCATTGATAAACCATTTAGGAATTGGAGCTTGTTCGTACCAGTTTGGTGAAAGTTGATGGGGATAAAAATAGAGAGTTGCAGCTAAGAGATATTGAATAGAATTTTGTCGATCTAATCCTTGAGCAATATGATTTTTTATTTCCTTGACCAAGGATTTTTCTGTATCTGTAATTTTTTCATATTTCAGACTACTACCGATTAACTTTTGATTAGCTTTACCAACATCACCTAAATAAGCACTTTCTAATTTTTCTGTAGGTAAATTGAGCCAATAGTTAGCAATTTTCTGACGGAGTTGACGGAGATTATCTAAAACTGACTGATTGGAGAAATCTTTCTGATATTCCTCAACATATTTAGACACTTCAGAAAAGAGCTGAGTAGTATTTATTTCCAGAGTAGAATCTGAAGAAATAAACAGAGAAATTATCCCCTCCTTTACTTGATTAGACTCACTACATTTTAAAGCTTCTTGAATTTGAGCGATCGCTACTTCTAGTTTTCCAATTCTCAACATTTGTCGTGCTATTTGAGTGGCAGAAATAGCATAATGTTCTCTAGCTTGAGTAGATAATTTTTTTACTTTTTCTGGTGGGAGGTAAGATTGGGAAATTTCGATAGATTTCCGAGTATCAGCAATATTCCCACCAAACTTAATTAATCTCGTACTTTCTGATGCTGAATGTAAACGATAACAAGCTAGAGGTTGAGGTTGATAACCAACAGAATAATAAGTAGCTATTCGTTTCCACATTTCCCAATCTGCTGCGGAATTTGCTTCTGGACAAAATCCTCCTAATTGTTCATAAACGCTACGTTTTACTACTATCGAAGCACATTGAATTTTTTGCATTACGGCAATTTTTTCTAGCCATTCAGGAATAATACCAGGAGTTTCTTTTTCCAGTGGAGAGACCATCTTTTGATTATTATTTTCATCTATATAATAGTGGCGACAAAATGCTGCTCCTATTGTGGGATTTGCCTCAATTACACTACGGATACTTTCATAAAATCCTGGTAATACTAAATCATCTTGATGGAGAATATGAATCCATTTACCTGATGCTCGTTTTAGACAATCATTCCAATTATCAACTAATCCCAAATTTTGAGGTTGTCGATAATAAGAAATTCTCCCCTTACCAATTTTTTTGACAACTTCTTCTACATTTACTGTAGTTGAACAATCATCAACAACTTCTATTTCCATTTCACCCCGTTCTGGCGCTTGTTTCAAAACAGAATTCAAAGTTTGTTCCAAAGTTAATGTGGGATTATAAGTAGGAATCATTACAGACCAAAAAGGTCGAGTCTCTGTTTCAGAAAGTGGTGAAATTTGTGGATATTTAATTGCGAGATTTTCCACCATGGAAGATTGAGATTTAAGTTGATTTAATTCTGTCATTAGTGAGTTTCTATATTTATGCAATATTTCTTCTGACCAAATTACTTCCTGTTGACTATACAACTGGGAATGTAGATAAATAATTATAGCTTTATGAACTGCCAAATTAACCGAATTTTGATGCAGTTTTTGTTGGCGAGACCCAGAAGAATGTTGTCTATAATAAAGATAAGGTTTTTCCAGTCTATAACCTAACCAACCTTTTTCATATGCTGAAATCCAAAACTCCCAGTCTTCCCAACCCTGTTTCATTACAGTTTTAAATCCACCCACCTGTAGAAAAATTTCTCTTCTCAATAAGGATGTAACTGGAGCTTGATTTTCACTTAAAAAACGTTTGACATTAAAATCTCCGAAACTTTCTAACTTCTCCTCAAAACCAAATTTATGAATATCTGTATAAACAAAACCAACTTGTGGATTTTGTTTTAATACCCCTAAAGTTTCTGCAATAAAATTAGGATGAATCTTGTCATCCCCATCCACAAAAAGAATAAATTTACCAGAACTATAATTTACTCCTACATTTCTAGAATCAGACACTCCCGTATTTTCTTTCTCTATTAAACGGAGACTTTTTTCAGAATACTTTTTAGCTAAATTTCTTGCCACTTGAGATGTGTGGTCAGGACTACCATCATTAACAATTAAACATTCCCAATTTTCATAGGTTTGATTAACAACACTCTCCACAGCTTCCGTTAAATATTCTGCCTGGTTATAACAAAGAATAATTACCGAAACTAAATCCGATCTACTCAAAAAATCAATAGGTTCATACTGGGAATTTTTCACTTTTGACCTTTGACTCCCCCCAAGAATTTGACGGTAGGGTAAAGTCATTAATTCCCCAGAAGAAATTTCAGTAGTAACAGAAACTTTACGCTTAACCCCACGCTGAAAAATTCCATACTCATTACAAATATCATCAGTTTCTTCCTTCGCTCTTTCACCTCCCTTTTCCAAACCTTCTTCATTCTCAAAATACAACCCTAAAATTTCTGGCAAACGAACAATTTTTTCATTTTTACCAATCCTGAGCCAAAATTCATAATCACCCGCAACCCTAAATTCAGACCTAAAATATCCATACCTTTCATGTAGAGATTTTCTCCACATTGGTTGAGGACCAATAATACAACGTCGCTCTAATTCCTGATAGTCAAACTCCGGCCAATTCCAACATTTATCTGCTTGAGTTGTTGCCCAAAAATCATTAGGAAAAGTAGTAACTAATTGGTCTCCATATACTAAAGATATCTGAGGATTATTATCCAAATAATTTGCCATAAACTCCAAAGCATCTGGTCGGTGTCGGTCATCTGTATTAGCATTAGTAATATAATTCCCCTTAGCAATTTTTATCCCACGATTCCAAGCAGCATAAATACTCTCCCTTTCCAGTGTTCTTTGATAAATTATCTGGGAATATTTAGTTTGAAACTCTTGAGCGATCGCTCCTTCTTTCTCTTCGGATGCGCTGTCAATAATGATAATTTCTAACTTCCCTTTTTTATAGAGAGTTTGATTGACTAAATCTTCTAAACATCCTTGGAGAAATTTTTCAGAATTATATGTAGAAATAATCGCTGATACTTGAGGTATTGAAATTAACTGGGATTCTAATTTACTTTGACTAGCTTCTTCTCTAAATACTTCTATTTTTTCTGAGCGTTTGACTGTTGCCCAAATCCAAGGTTTAGCAGATTTTAGAGAAACTAAATTAAAACCTGCTTCCAGGAGTAAATCTTTTAATTGTTCTTCAGTATAAGCATTACCAGAAAAATAATATTGTTGATCTTTCGCCCCTTCCTCATCAAAATTCCCCAAACTTTCAGCACTATGGTCATGTACTTGAATTCTAAAATATCCCCCTGGTTTTAACACCCTAAATATTTCTCGAAAATAACTCTTGACAATGGAAATAGAACGGATGTGTTGAAAAACTATTGTGGAATAAACAAAGTCGTAACTTTCAGAACTTAGTGCTTGTAAATCACAGCCATTGTTAACATATACCTCTCCATTTTGTTTCCCATTTGCCAAACAATATTTGGCAAACTGAATCATTTTTTCCGAAATATCTACACCATCCACCTGTGCAAATATTTTCCGTAAAGGTTGAATTAAACGACCGACACCACAACCAATTTCTAAGACTTTCCACTCTGGTTTTGCCGGGATATCTCCCATAATTTGTGGCATCCAATTTTCTATTGACTTTTCCCAAACTTGCTTTTTTTCTTCTGGGGAAAGAGTCTCTATTCCGCTGTAAGCTAATACCCGCCCAAACATAGCTTCATCTATAGAATTAACATTCCAAAATTGGCGTTGTAATTCCAGTTGCTTCTCGTTTATTGGTGCAACCTTGCCTAGATTTTCCCTACTTTCCATAGCAGATAGTTTCTCTAATTTAAGAGGAAATTTTTCTACACCTACTTCTACTTTTTGTGCGCGTTTGACTGTTGCCCAAATCCAAGGTTTAGCAGATTTTAGGGAAACTAAATTAAAACCTGCTTCGAGGAGCAAATCTTTTAGTTGTTCTTCAATATAAGCATTACCAGAAAAATAATATTGTTTATCTTTCGACCCTTCCTCGTCAAAATTTCCCAAACTTTCAGCACTGTGGTCATGTACTTGAATTCTAAAATATCCTCCGATTTTCAACACCCTAAATATTTCTCGAAAATAACTTTTGACAATAGAAATAGAACGGATGTGCTGAAAAACTATCGTTGAAAAAACAAAGTCATAACTTTCGGAACTTAGTGCTTGTAAATCACAACCATTATTGACATATAAATTTCCATTTTGCTGACCATCAGCTAAATATTGCTTGGCAAATTGAATCATTTTTTCCGAAATATCTACACCATCCACCTGTGCAAATATTTTCCGTAAAGGTTGAATTAAACGACCGACACCACAACCAATTTCTAAGACTTTCCACTCTGGTTTTGCGGGGATATCTCCCAGAATTTTTGGTATCAAAGTTTGTATTGAATTTTCCCAAGCTTTCTGTTTTTCTTCTGGAGAAAGTGTCTCTATTCCACTGTAAGCTAATACTCGTCCAAACATAGCTTCATCTAGAGAATTAACATTCCAAAACTGACGCTGCATTTTTAACTGCTCATAATTTATTAGAAGTTGAGTTTTGCCTAAACTTTTCCTATCTTCCATCACAGATAATTCCTCTAATTTAAGAGGAAATTTTTCTACACCTACTTCTAGTTGTTGTTCGCGTCTTACCGTTGCCCAAATCCAAGGTTTAGCAGATTTTAGGGAAACTAAATTAAAACCAGCTTCCAGGAGTAAATCTTTTAGTTGTTCTTCAGTATAAGCATTGCCAGAAAAATAATATTGTTGATCTTTCGACCCTTCCTCATCAAAATTTCCCAAACTTTTAGCACTGTGGTCATGTACTTGAATTCTAAAATATCCCCCTGGTTTTAACACCCTAAATATTTCTCGAAAATAACTTTTGACAATGGAAATAGAACGGATGTGTTGAAAAACTATTGTGGAATAAACAAAGTCGTAACTTTCAGAACTTAGTGCTTGTAAATCACAGCCATTGTTAACATATACCTCTCCATTTTGTTTCCCATCTGCCAAATATTGTTTGGCAAACTGAATCATATTTTCCGAAATATCTACACCATCTACCCATGCAAATGTTTCTCGTAAATACTTAATAAGACGACCAACACCACAACCAATTTCTAATACCTTCCACTCTGGTTTAACAGGGATACCTTCCAGAATTTGTGGCATCCAAGTTTGTATTGAATTTTCCCAAGTTTGCTTCTTTTCTTCTGGAGAAAGTGTCTCTATTCCTTCATAAACTAATACCCGCCCAAACATAGCTTCATCTATGGAATTAACATTCCAAAATTGGCGCTGCAATTCCAGTTGCCGATTGTTTATTGGTGCAATTTTAGTTGGATTTTGCTCGAGATTTTCAACTGTTGAATTAGCCATTGAAATTAACTGGGATTCTAATTTACTTTGACTAGCTTCTTCTCGAAGTACTTCTATTTTTTCTGGGCGTTTGACTGTTGCCCAAATCCAAGGTTTAGCAGATTTTAGGGAAACTAAATTAAAACCAGCTTCCAGGAGTAAATCTTTTAGTTGTTCTTCAGTATAAGCATTGCCAGAAAAATAATATTGTTTATCTTTCGACCCTTCCTCGTCAAAATTTCCCAAACTTTCAGCACTGTGGTCATGTACTTGAATTCTAAAATATCCTCCGATTTTCAACACCCTAAATATTTCTCGAAAATAACTTTTGACAATAGAAATAGAACGGATGTGCTGAAAAACTATTGTGGAATAAACAAAGTCATAACTTTCGGAACTTAGTGCTTGTAAATCACAACCATTATTGACATATAAATTTCCATTTTGCTGACCATTAGCTAAATATTGCTTGGCAAATTGAATCATTTTTTCCGAAATATCTACACCATCTACTTGTGCAAATATTTTCCGCAAAGGTTGAATTAAACGACCTACACCACAGCCAATTTCTAAAACTTTCCACTCTGATTTTATTGGTATATCTTGAAGAATTTTTTCCGTAGAACTTAAGATTGAATTTTGCCACGCCAGATTTTTTTCTGAAGGAGACATCCCATTAATTTTTTCATCAGTAAGAACTCGTTCAAACATAGCTTCATCTATAGAATTAACATTCCAAAACTGACGTTGAAAGGAAAGTTGTGCTGTATTTATCTGTTCAGAGGAAGCAATAGAGATATTATTTTTACTTTCTACAAAATTGTCAGCTTTGCCTTGAGACTTAATACCATCCGTGGAAAGTTGTAATTTTTCTTTCCTCCCTAATATTTTCTGCAATATTTCTGTAGCAGGAGTAAAACTAGGTGCTTTTTGTACTACTTGACGCAAAACTTTTTCTGCCAAGTCAAAATCATTAACTTTCTCTGCCGAAATTGCCAAATAATATCCTACTCTCCAGTTATTACAACCTAAATTTATAGCTGCTGTAAACTCAGAAATAGCTTGACGATGCTGACCCTGTTTTTGTAAAACTAATCCCGACCATAATCTCAAATAACCATCTTTTGAATAATAATCTCGATAATTAAAAATTCCACCTCCATATCTATTACAAAGTACAGGAGAAGAATGAGAAATCTGATTCTCCCCAACTAATAATTCTGAAATATTTTCAGACTTCATACTCACAGAAAAATTTTCTGCCATTTCCCCTAAAGATTGAATAAATAATTCCGCACCAGATAATTTACTCTTATTCCATTGACGTTTTCTTTTTGGTTGTTTGAGGAGGTAGTCGTAAATTTCATTAATCTTGTTTGTAGAACTTTCAGGACTAAAATTTTGTCGCGCATATTCTTGAGCATTACGACCTAATCTCATCCTTTCCTCTGGGTGAAAATAGAGATATTCTATAGCATTTTTATATTCCGTTTCATTATTAACAACTAAACCAGTTTGATTATGAATAACTAATCTTTTAATTCCGCCAAAAGGGAAAACCACAGGTGGTACTCCAACCCACATTGCCTCTTGCAAACTCTTCTCTGAAGTAGCATAAGTATCTTCACACAATGGATAACCAAAAACATCTAAAACTTCTAATACCGACTTAATATCTTCAACGTAACCCCTAAACTCAAAACGCTCTACTGCACCTAACTTTTCCGCTTCTTTTCGTAAATAATTATTGATACCACCACAGACAATAAATTTCACATTTGGGATATTAACTTTGGCACTCATTCCCACATAATTAGAGTACATTTTCGCAAAATCAACTGTACCAATATAGCCAACATTAAATGTATCGTGAAATTGTGGCTGAAAATCCTCAAGTCTATCAAAATCTGCAATCCCATAAACCACAGAAGTACTTGAACTTTTCTTCGTCGAAGATAAACTTTCAAATACAGGTAATTCCAGAGTATAAGGACTTGTTACTATAGAAAAATCAGCATATTCCAATAACTCCTTTGTAATAATATGAGGCGCTCGATCGCCAATTATTTTAAACCAAAATACCAACCGCATTGCCGGAAGTTCAGAGCGTAATAATTCATAGATTTCTGGATTATTCCAAAAATGAATATGTACAATATCCGCCGCCTCTATTTCACTCCAAATAATTTCTTTATTAGGTTGATTTATCACATACATCCCTTCATTATTCCCAAGTGAAACTGCCTCTGTTTCTGCTGGTAATAAACTCAGAACTCGATGTTGTTGCACCACACCCATTCGAGACGAATATTTAGCAGTTGCCATCATTGAGCGACCAGCACCACCACGGGAAAGTTGTTGAATAATATGCAGAATTTTTAGCATTTTTTTCCAGCTAAAGCTTAAGTAAATTAATCCTCTAAAACAGGGAATAATTATACCATTTATCAAAAACTTTTCTACATTTTTTTGAGTAGGGGAGTAGGGGAGTAAGGACGTTGTATGTAACGTCCCTACAGGGAGAAGTAAACAGAAGAATAATAATACCAAATTCAATCAAGATTGTTACAGTAACACCTTCTGCTGAATGGAATTGAAAAATATTCACTTTTTATTTTTGATACCTACCACCTAACACCTCACACCTACCACCTAATACCTCACACCTGAGAATAATTAACACCAAATTTAATCAGGATTGTTACAGCAAAATTGAAAAATATTCACTTTTTATCTTTGATACCTACCACCTAACACCTCACACCTACCACCTAATACCTCACACCTAACACCTAATACCTGAGAATAATTAATACCAAATTCAATCAAGATTGTTACAGCAAAATATAAATGCTGAACAGAATTGAAAAATATTCACTTTTTATTTCTCATACCTAATACCTCACACCTAATACCTGAGAATAATTAATACCAAATTCAATCAAAATTGTCACAGCAAAATATAGATGCTGAACAGAATTGAAAAATATTCACTTTTTATTTCTCATACCTAATACCTCACACCTAATACCTGAGAATAATTAATACCAAATTCAATCAAGATTGTTACAGCAAAATATAAATGCTGAACAGAATTGAAAAATATTCACTTTTTATTTCTCATACCTAATACCTCACACCTAATACCTGAGAATAATTAATACCAAATTCAATCAAGATTGTTACAGCAAAATATAAATGCTGAACAGAATTGAAAAATATTCACTTTTTATTTCTCATACCTAATACCTCACACCTAATACCTGAGAATAATTAATACCAAATTCAATCAAGATTGTTACAGCAAAATATAAATGCTGAACAGAATTGAAAAATATTCACTTTTTATTTCTCATACCTACCACCTAATACCTGAGAATAATTAATACCAAATTCAATCAAAATTGTCACAGCAAAATATAGATGCTGAACAGAATTGAAAAATATTCACTTTTTATTTCTCATACCTAACACCTCACACCTAATACCTAATACCTGAGAATAATTAACACCAAATTTCATCAAGATTGTTATAGCAAAATTGAAAAATATTCACTTTTTATTTCTCATACCTAACACCTAACACCTAATACCTCACACCTAATACCTAATACCTGAGAATAATTAATACCAAATTCAATCAAGATTGTTACAGCAAAATATAGATGCTGAATGGAATTGAAAAATATTCACTTTTTATTTCTCATACCTAAAACCTAAAACCTAAAACCTAAAACCTACCACCTAATACCTTTTCAAAGAATAGTGCTTGAGCTTATGAACTTGATTAATTAAATATCCTTTGTCAAAAAAATAATCACTATAAATATCTTCCACTTCACGGTCACAATCATGAATAAATATATCAGTATTACCACTTTCCATAGCTAGTTTAGCTGCCATATAAATACTCTTCATTCTCCCTGGTTTCTCCTCAGAATATCCTGCTGGTGCATCTACCAAAATAAAATCCCATTTTGTAAATAAAACTTTCTCAGGTAATACCATCCATAAACAATCATTTCCTTGACTATATTCTTCCAGTAAACTTTTCCATAAATAAACTCTCGTACCATACTCAACCAAATAAGCCTCAATATAATTTTCACAACCAACTTTTACTTGATTCAACCAATCTTTATCATCCTCCAAAAATACAGTTTTTCCACCTCTATTTACCCCCAACCAAAGTAAACTATCCTTACCAACTCCAAAGATTAGAAAATTACCAGGTACTTTCCCCCCAATCACATTAGTAATATAAGCATATTCTTGAAAAGACATTTGACCAGGATTATCATTAACTAACTGAAAAATTTGACTACCATACTCATCAAATAAACAGCGGTCTAACCGACTATAAACTGAACCATTATCAAGCAAAATTTCTGTTGCTTTAATATAAGCACGAACAGCAGCATTTATATCCCCATTCAACTGCAAAAAACTTCCCAGAATTTCATATACTTCCACAAAATCTGGTTGACCTTTAATAACTTCATAGCACCAGGCGATCGCTTCCTTGAATTTTCCTTGATTGTAATAAAATTGCGCTTTTTTATTTAAAGCAATAGTATCGCCAAAATTAATCATCAACTTGACCTCCTTAACTATCAACTACAAATAAGCCTCCTTATTCAGAAAAATCAAAAATAATCATCACCTAAATAATCCATGAATTATCAATACTAAATATCTCTAACGTTCTAGTTTTTATTCTCTATACTTATGACATTGATATACATAGTCTCTTTGCCTAAGTTATGAATAATTTCATACAGTATATATTAATTATCTCAAACTTTTGAAAATATCTACAATTAAGTTATTGATTAGGGTTTGCTGAAAAAGTATTTTGGTAGGGGTTGAAGTCAGAACTCAGGAGTCATAATTTCCTACGGAATGCTCCGCAAACAGGAGGAAAGAGGAATTTAGAGGAGGTAGTCGGATATATTTATCCCTTTATTTTTTTGCCATAGTTAGCTCAAAATCCTAACTTTTTGGTCACTTAAGTTTAAAAAGTTGCACTTTTTTTCCCTCCTTAAAGGCTAAAACTTTTATCTGTAAATGCTTTTATATTTGCTCGGTAAGTCCTAATTACTTTGACAATAAACAATAAATAAACAATAGAAAAACTATATTTAATAGGTCTGAGTACTTCCCTAACTCCCAAAACCTGATCGCCTAAAAAAAATTAATAATTAGACATCTCCAAATAATAAAAAATCAAATCAACTATCCCACTCTAATTCATCAATTCTTTCTCCCTGTTCCCTCTTTTAGAGGAGATGTCTATTAATAATAACTAATTTTGCTCTTCCCTATTCCTTCAAAATCTACAATATCTGACAACGAAAAAAGGACTACTATATCAATACTTGCCTAGTGCAGGATGGCATAAATAACTGACCAGTTACCGAATAATTAATAATTAATAATTAAATAATTCTGGTTTAAAACCTACCCTTTTAAGGAGAAAAAAGCGGTCGATCTTCCGAGCTTCTCAAAGGGTGGGATGGATGGGTTTCCTAACCATATCCAATCGACCAAGAGAAGAAATAATATTTCCTGATATTCAATTCCGTAACGGTTAAAACCCGAGGTAATTATCCATTATCCATTAATGAAAAAATCCTCAAACAATTGCAAATCAAAAATGATTGACTTTTAATTTCTAATTTTGACTTTTAATTTTGACTTTTAATTTTGACTTTCTAATTTCTAACTTTTGACTTTTGACTTTTGACTTTTGACTTTCAACTACTGTGATATTATATTAGAAATCAGTTAACATAAGTTAATATACCTGGATCAAAAAATAGTCCCAATAGTATAAAAAGATAAGAAGGAGCAACCCCAGTGAATAATAAAAGGTGGAGAAATGCTGGCCTATATGCCCTATTAGCAATAGTAGTCATCGCCTTAGCAACAGCATTCTTCGATCAACAACCCCAAACCAACGAAACCTGGAAATATAGTCAATTTATTCAGCAGGTAGAAACCAAAAACGTAGACAGAGTAAGTATCAGCGCCGACCGTACAGCAGCACGAGTCAAAGTCGCCGACGGTAGTATAGTCCGCGTTAACCTACCCAACGACCCCGACCTAATAAACATCCTCACCAAAAACAACGTAGACATTTCCGTACTCCCCCAAAGCGAAGAAGGTTTCTGGGTTAGAGCATTAAGTAGTTTATTCTTCCCCGTCCTATTATTAGTGGGACTATTTTTCCTACTACGTCGTGCCCAAAGTGGACCTGGTAGCCAAGCAATGAACTTTGGCAAATCCAAAGCAAGAGTCCAAATGGAACCCCAAACCCAAGTCACATTCGGCGACGTAGCAGGTATCGAACAAGCAAAACTAGAACTAACAGAAGTAGTAGACTTCCTCAAAAATGCCGATCGCTTCACAGCAGTAGGCGCAAAAATTCCCAAAGGAGTATTATTAGTAGGTCCTCCGGGAACAGGTAAAACCCTATTAGCAAAAGCAGTAGCTGGAGAAGCAGGAGTACCATTCTTCTCCATCTCCGGTTCAGAATTTGTAGAAATGTTTGTAGGTGTAGGTGCTTCCCGCGTCCGCGACCTATTTGAACAAGCAAAATCTAACGCTCCCTGCATCGTATTTATAGATGAAATTGATGCGGTGGGTCGTCAAAGAGGTGCTGGTTTAGGTGGTGGTAATGATGAAAGGGAACAAACCCTCAACCAGCTACTTACCGAAATGGATGGTTTTGAAGGCAATACAGGTATCATTATTATTGCAGCTACTAACCGCCCAGACGTTCTAGATGCTGCCCTACTCCGACCTGGTCGTTTTGACCGTCAAGTAGTAGTAGACCGTCCTGACTATGCAGGTCGTCTAGAAATTCTCAATGTTCATGCTCGTGGTAAGAGTCTCTCTAAAGATGTAGACCTAGAAAAAATTGCTCGTCGAACTCCTGGATTTACTGGAGCAGATTTGTCTAACCTATTAAATGAAGGAGCTATTCTGGCAGCTCGTCGCAACTTAACTGAAATCTCTATGGACGAAGTTAATGATGCTATTGACCGGGTATTAGCAGGTCCAGAAAAGAAAGACCGAGTAATGAGCGAGAAGCGCAAGGAACTTGTAGCATATCACGAAGCTGGTCATGCTTTAGTCGGAGCGTTGATGCCTGATTATGACCCAGTGCAGAAAATTAGTATTATTCCTCGCGGTCGTGCTGGTGGTTTGACTTGGTTTACTCCTAGTGAAGACCGGATGGACTCTGGTTTGTACTCCCGTGCTTATCTACAAAATCAGATGGCTGTAGCTTTGGGTGGTCGCCTTGCTGAGGAGATTATTTTTGGTGATGAAGAGGTGACTACTGGTGCTTCTAACGATTTACAGCAGGTCGCTCGTGTGGCAAGGCAAATGGTGACTCGGTTTGGCATGAGCGATCGCCTTGGTCCAGTTGCTCTTGGTCGTCAGAACGGCAATATGTTCTTAGGTAGGGATATTATGGCGGAGCGTGATTTTTCTGAGGAAACTGCTGCTGCTATTGATGATGAGGTGCGCAATTTGGTAGAGCAAGCTTATCGTCGCGCGAAGGAAGTTTTAGTAGGTAACCGTCATGTTTTGGATAAGTTGGCCGAGATGTTGGTTGACAAGGAGACTGTAGACTCTGATGAGTTACAGGAGTTGTTGGCTACTAATGATGTGAAGATGGCTGCTTTGATTTAGTCAGCCATCTTGTAGCTCACACGGATTATGGCACGGATGTACGGATTAAGAGTCCAGTAGTTTGTCAGTGCAGTAGGGTGCGTTAATGAAATGTAACGCACCACCTCTGTCAAATATTTCTGTCTCAAATATTTTGGTTAGTGCGTTATGCTTCGCTAACTATTCATCTCCTCTGGTTTGGTGCTTCAGAAAATGTGTCAACTGTTACTCTATACGCAATAGTTGGAAATTTTACTATTCATCTCCTCTGGTTTGGTGCTTCAGGAAATGTGTTAACTGTTGCTCTAGGCGATGAACTATTCAGGAATTTTTTCCCAGGAGCAATGCCACCAAGATTTTCATTGTATGAAGCTCCAGGGACTTAAAGGAATTTCCGTTGCATTCTCACAAAAATTCTGATATCATAAGGGTTAAATGAGGTCGCTCGCCTATACGCATGACTTTTTATTCAACTAAATTTCCTTGCTCAGAAGTGATCGACTATTCAGGATTTTTCTCCCAGAAGCAATACCACCAAGATTTTCATTGTATGAAGCTCAGGATACTTACTTTTCCCCGATCAAATCTTTCCATCCATGGCAATTGAGTGGAAAATCACCAATACTTCATTCTTATGAGCTCCTCGCGCCTCAAAGGAATTTCCGTTGCATTCTCACAAAAATTCTGATATCATAAGGGTTAAATGAGGTCGTTCGCCTATACGCATGACTTTTTATTCAACTAAATTTCCTTGCTCAGAAGCGATCAACTATTCAGGAATTTTTTCCCAGGAGCAATACCAGAAATATTTTCATCTTGTGAGAGCTACCTAAAAATACTTATTTTTCCCTGATCGAATCTTTCCATCCATAGCTATTGAGTGGAAAATCACCAATATTTTCATTGTATGAAGCTCCTCGCGCCTCAAAGGAATTTCCGTTGCATTCTCACAAAAATTCTGATATCATAAGGCTTAAATGGGGTTGTTCGTCTATACGCATGACTTTTTATTCAACTAAATTTTCTGGCTCAATTGTTTACAATCAGACCAAAGGCAATTTGTTTGACAACCAAAATGGCAGTAATAGTGAGTTTGGTAGTGGTGGTTTATTTGCCCGTTTATAAGGAAGTCCTGCACTAGAAGCGACATTGATAATTAGAGTATCGGGTATTCCATAATTAAGGAATAAAAATGTAGGGGCAATCTAACCGTAGTTGCCCTGTAATTCAGTAATAATTATATTCGTCGAAGCATAGCTTAGGAAATTACCACTCAGTCAGAGATTTCTTTTGATTTTTGACTTTTGACTTTTGACTTATCTTATATGAGCAATCTTTCTTACAGTAAATTCACATTGGAAATAGCTAAGACAAATTTTGAATTAACTCTAGAAGAAAATCAAGATTTATTCGCTCAAATTCAACCAGTTAAACCTTCTGAAATTCTCACAACTATCTTGCGAGAATATATTCCATTGGCAACGGCTATTAATACAGAGAAAGCTCGTTCAGAATTATTAATTTCTCAAATTTTAGCTGATGTGAGACGGCAATTAAATTATCGAATTAGTCTTTTTTCAGGAACAGAATTTAATGTAGAAGCAGAATTAGGATTACAGGGATATTGTGATTTTTTGCTCAGTTTTTCCTCTGAACAATATTTCATTACAGCTCCAGTTATCATCATTGTTGAAGCTAAGAATGAAAATATTATTCGTGGGTTAGGACAATGTGTTGCTAGTATGCTCGGAGCGCAATTATTTAATCAGCGATATGACAATTCAGTTAAGGTTATTTATGGTGCAGTTACAACTGGAACAAATTGGAAGTTTTTAACACTTGAAGGAAAAATTGTTCGTATAGATGCAGGGGAATATTATGTCAAAGAAGTTGATAAAATTTTAGGAATTATTTTGCAACCATTTCGATAATATTTAGAGCAACAAAATTCTTGAATAGTTCATCGCTAGATTTTCTTACCAGTATTTTTGATGTATTTGAATAAAAGTAAGCATTCAGCCGTCAGCTATTAGCTAGCCTCCTGCGGAGGAACTGGGTTAACAGCTATTAATTTTGAGGAAGGTAAAAATAATTGAGAAATTGAGACAGAATAAAAGTTACTGTTAAAGTCCCCTTCCTAAACCTCAGAAGTAATGAATAATTACTAATTGCTGATAGCTGACTGCTAATAGCTGAATGCTTACGAATAAAATAATATCAATTCTCAAAATTGAATGGAGACTTAGTATAGGTCTATAATTACAATAGTCATATTATTTATCAAAAATAGTACTATTTTTGACTGTCCTGTAACTGTGTATCTAATACCAAGTTTTTAGGGCAATAAATACTACTTGTTTCAGACTCATTCCTTCTTTAGCTTCTGACTCCTGAATTCTGAGTTCTAATTTCCAAAGATATATAGTCAAACTTTTTTATTCAATTAAATATCTCAAATAGGAGAAAATTCAGTGTCAAAAAAAAGTGGCAAATATATTAGATTATGGTGTTTATTTTTGTTGATAATTATCATCAGTGTCTACGGATTTTTAAGCTGGTATTTTTCCTCAGAAAATAGTGCCAAAAATTATTATGCAGACAAGGCAGGAGTTACTTGGATAATCTTAGGATTATTTTTTGTTGCCCTAATAATTAATGCAATTAATACCTTGAATATCCTTGTTCAATTTAGATATATAAAAAATTTAGAAGGTTTAAATGCAGAAGGTTTATTTAGAGAACATATTAAAAATTTACAGCAAGCTTCTGAAAATAAACTCTCTTTAGAACAAGACTTTTCCCTCAGTCTCATCGAAAATAAACTACTCAGAAAAGAAAGTTGGGTAGGATTATTCTCGAACCTAATGATTACTTTAGGAATGATTGGAACTATTCTTGGTTTAACTACAGCAATGAGCGGTCTTTCTGAAGCCATGAGTAGTTTAGGAGAAAATTTTGATAATACCAACTCTCCACTTATAGGATTGAACGATGCTCTCTCTGGAATGTCTAGTGCAGGATGGCGGAAATAACTGACCAGTTACAAAATCCCAAAACAATTACAAATCAAAAATGATTGACTGTCAGATATGCGTCTTACATTCTGGAGGGGCTGTGTGCGGAATTACTTCCGCACAGTAGGCGCCCCGTAGGACACCTCGCCAATTAGCACTCGATGCATGAATTTTGACTTTTAACTTCCGCGTAGCAGCACTAGTGCATTTGTTACAACTTTAGCTGGAGCTATATTAGGAGGATTTTTTCTGAAAATTATTAGTCATTCAACTACAAATTTGATTGAAGATTTAATCGATAATATTAGACAAAAAACTGAATTGGAAGTCATTCCTTATTTACAAAATCAAATTTGGTCTAGAGAGACAAATAATCTTAATCAAGCTCATCAAAATTTGAGGCATTTTATCAATTCTGCTGTCCAAATTGAAGAATTGTTAAAACAATACACTCTTAGTATGAATGAAGCAGTGGAAAAAATTAATTTTAGAGTCAGTCAAATAGAAGCGCAAACTTCTGTGGAAAAAACAAGAAGTTTAATGAATACACTAAATTCAAATTTGATAAAATCTAGTCAAACAATTGAACGGGTGTTAAATAGATTAGTAGCTGTAGTAACTGCTTTACTGATAGTTGGAATTTTTATTGGTTGGGTTGTTGTGACAAAAATGTAGGAAAAATGATAATAAATAGAAAATATAAAGAAGCTTCAATTTTTGAGTTAATGTCTGACATTTCTTTGTCTTCATTAGGACTTTTGTTGGTGGTTTTTGTGATTTATGCACTGATTTTTAATTCTCGGAGTTCTGTACTAATAAATAAGAGGGATAATTTAGAGAGAGAAGTTTCTAGATTAAATGAAAATAATCAGCAGCTTCAGCAACAGAATTCAGAATTAACTTCAGCAAATTCTCGACTCATGTCTGAAAGAAATGAGGCTATTGAAAATAGTGAAAAGTTTCAGAATCAAGCTAATCGATTAAGGCGAGAATTAAATGCAGTATTAAAACAAAATCAATACACTGGATATTATACTGGTAATTTTACAAGTAAATATTTTTATGGTGGGTGTAACAGTAATAATTTTGAAATAATTGAAGGAGAACAGACAATAGTTTATCTGCCACAATTAAATTTAGTTGTGCATTCTTTGAAATCAAAATATGGTACACTTAATTATCGTTATACTGGTGAAATAAATGGTAATACTTTTACCAGTGACTCTACAGAATATAATCGAACTGAACAAATAGAAGCTTGTGAGGAAAAAAGGTCACTTGTGATTAAATTTGAAGATGATTCTTTAAGACTTTATTATAGGTCTGATGATAATTCTGAACTTGTTGAAGGTTCTATTTTGCAAAAGTTAGAGTAGTTAGTTAGCTTTTTTTCATTAAAAATGATATAGCGTTTCTCAGGGTAATGAGGTACACCTATCTTGATTTCTTTTCCCTGTTCCCTATTCCCTATTCCCGCGCAACAAACGAATGCCTGTACCTCACGCTTTTTGGGAATTGCTATAAAAGATATTAAGCATTGTGAGTAGTAAGCCATCTTGTAGTGCGTTAATGAAATGTAACGCACCGTCTCTAAATATTTCTATTCCCAAATATTTCTATCCCAAGTATTTCGCTCAGTTACGCTTTGCGAATAGACCCTACTGGACTCTGTACTTTTTTTCAATATTTACTCCCTCTTCCTTCTTCCTTCTTCCTTCTTCCTTCTTATTCCTTCCCCAAAATACAATTAGCATCCAAAACAAACAAACTATCATTCTCAAAAACAGTACAAATAGATATAGTTGTTGCCAAAGCAGGAATATATCCTAACTGCAAAAAAGTCACCGCTTCCTGTGCAGATTCATATTGCATTAACCAACTATTATCCTCAATATATTCCGGAGTAAAACTACCACGATGTAACATCCAAAAATCAATTCCATACTTTTGAATAAAATTTTTCACATCTGTTAAATCTGAACTATATTGAGCAACAATTAAATCTATAGTTCGTTGCCTAAATTGACTATAATAACCAACTTGATAAGGAATAGCATATTCCCTACCCAACAAAATAGAACGTTGAGCAAATGTAGGTAATAAATTTGCCTCTTCCTCCAAAGAAGCAATCAGAATATCTTCAGGTTGTGCTTGAAAAAATCTATATAAATCTGTAGCTCTGCCAACTTTATATTTAACCAAAGGAAAACCTTTAACAAAAGCAGGATATAACACCAGAGACACCATAATCAAACCTGTTAAAACTAAAGAAATAATACCCTGAAATTTAACAGGAGACTTTTCTCTATTTTCTGCCCAATTAAACAAAGCATCAATAATTAAAGTCAGAGCGATCGCCGTTGCTAAAGCAATAATTATGCGGAAACTTAATCCTGTATATCTACTCGGAAGATGTAACCGAAAAAGTAAGGCATGAGCAATAAAAAACATTGCCAAAGATGACAATAATAGATGTACCAACAACCAAATTCTATTAGTAACATTTCTGATTAAAGGAAAAGCAGATTTAAAAGTCAATAAAAACGGCAATAATAATCCTGCACATTGAGTCGCTGGAGTAAATAAAGACTTGGGAAACATTCCACTACGTTTGCCAGTTAACCAAAAATCTTTTGGGTGAACGTGAAAAAAAGTACTCCTCCCATTTGGATAAAATTCTCTTAATTTCATTGCTGCTTCTCGACTAATAGCAGGTCCGAATTCTGAAGAACTTAAAGCGTAGGGCAATAAAACAAAAAATGCCGTACTTAAACCAACTCCGCAAAATAGAAAATTCCGTTTTTCTGATGATAATTGAAACCTCCCATTTTTCCAGTAAATTAATTGCAAAATTAGCATCCCAGAAGCAATAAATACATACTGAGGATAAAATAATCCCACCAGAGCGATCGCTATTCCCATTTTGACCAACGAACCTCGGAGTAAATAATATAAAAAAGCCAGAAAAAATGGATAAACAAATGCTCTAGGCGTAGCAGAAGCAACATCATCTTTCATCCAAATAGCCTGATTCATTACCAAAGCAGCAATAAATCCTGCCATTGGAACTGGTAATATCTCTAAACAGATTTGAAAAATATAGTAAGTACAAATTAAACCCAAAATAAAAGGAATAATTTTAGCAAAAATAAAAGGGTTAATTCCTATAATTGCTGCACTTTTATAAAGTAAAGTATATCCTGCTGGAGCTACTGACTGAAAATAATCAGCAATTAAATCATTAGGAAATAAATCTGGATTAAAAAAACGCTGCATCCAAAAAATATGTTGTCTAGCATCATCTTGCACGCTCAGACCACTAGCAAAAGCTTTTTTCAGTGCCATCAAAGCATAAATTGTAGCAAAAGTCATGCTGAGATTAAACCAAAATATAACCCTTTTACGAGATTTTTTATCTATAGGAGCAGTTAAAAAATTATGTATATTTGTCATTAACATATAATCAAAAATTGATTGAATAGGCAGATTTTAACAGATATTTAAAATAATTGTTTATACTATTGGGACTTAAACATTTTATGGTCGAAAAATGGCTGATACTCAGTCTATATAAGGGAATTACGTCAATGCCATAAAAATGCCTAGAACCCTTGTTCATTAATTGATAATTGATAACGGATAATTGATAATTACTTCGGGTTTTAACCGTTACGGAATTGAATATCAGGAAATATTATTTCTTTTCTTGGTCGATTGGATATGGCTCCGAGACCCGCTCTTATCAGAGCCGCTCCGAATGGCGCCATCCCACCCTACGGGAAGCTTTCCTTACGGAATGCTATCGCAAACGCTAACGACAGCTTTTTTCCCTTTAAAAAGGGAGGTTTTAAACCAGAATTATTTAATTATTAATTATTAATTATTCGGTAATTAAGGATTTATTTTTTTTTGACATTAAAGCCTGTGTCTGTATAGATTTGAGACTATTTTATAACTCTATTTTGTATAACTTCCACTATAAAAATTATCATACTGGTAAGTTACAATATTCTGGTTTTCAGAGAACATTATCCTAGGAATTTTAGCAGAATAAAAATACAAAGGCTATACTTTAAAAAGGTTAAAAACGCTATATTATTACCGAAAAATTGTGGTTTAAAGCCTCCCCTTTTAAGGGGATAATAAAAAAAAATAATTATTAGTCAATCCTCTTCTTTTCAAGGAGAGGTAATTATTCATTATTCATTATTAATTATTAATTTTTGAAGGTATTAATTGCTTGATCAAGCTTTTATAAAAAACTAGGTTTGTCTGATTATTGATAGGTATAATTATAATAGTAAAATTCAATTCAAAAAGATTGATTGATTGGAAGATATTACAAATATTATTATGATCAATTTAAAACATTTAAAATCAAAAAAAACCAGCATAATTTCAATTTAAAAAATATATATAAAAATGTAATAAATTTAATTTTTAGCAGTTCTAAATATGTAATAATATTAGTAGCTAAATTCCTTGAATTATTAGTGGTAATTACACATTTTCTAGTCAAAAAAAGCCTATTTGCCCAGCATTCCACAGGAAAAGTCTCTCTGCATAAGGGAATTATGTCAATGCCCTAAAAATGCCTGGAACCCTTGGTAGTCAAAGAATTATACTTTTTGACGTCAAACTCTATACCTGTATATATTTGAGACTATTTTATGACTATACGAGCATGTAATACCAATTCCTAAAAGTAATGCTATACTTAGGTAAAACTTCAGCCATTAAGTAATTAACACAGGTAAAATAATTTTTTTGTTAATTTGAGTCAAGTTAATGTTAATTATTCTTATGTTTACCGAATAATTAATAATTAATAATTAATAATTAAATAATTCGCGCCTTGAAGCCTCCCCTTGGATAGGGGAAAAAAAGCGGTCGAGGGATGGCGAGGAGACCTCGCCATATCCAATCGACCAAGAAAAGAAATAATATCTCCTGATATTCAATTCCGTAACGGTTAAAACCCGAGGTAATTATCAATTATCAATTATCAATTATCCATTATCAATTAATGAATTCTCCTACACTCCCCTACTCCCCTACTCCTCTACTCAAGAAAATGTAGAAAAGTTTTTGAGAAATGGTATAAGTCCCATTACGAAGATACACAAGAAAAATAATTACTTGTTTAGCACTACCTAATTTGTTGATGAAACGCCCTAGTAAAAAATCTGTTGATTATAACTAACGATAACTCGATTAAGTTATATGCAATTTTCCACACCATACTGTATAGCCAACGCCAGGTCTATCATAAAAATTTATTGTGATATAATCAGACTAATAACATTTACTTAATCAGCAGCTTTAAGACCTTTAATGGAGCCACCAATTGAAAGAATACGACTTTCTCAAACAGCCAAAGATCAGTTAACTAAGCTGAAGCGTAATACCAAAATAGACCAATGGAATATTCTTTGTCGTTGGGCATTTTGTTGCTCTTTAGCAGAATCAAGCATTCCCTCTCCAGTACCAACCCCTGCTGATAGTAATTTAGAATTAACATGGAGAATTTTCGGTGGAGAATTTTCTGACATCTTTTTATTGGCTCTAAAGCAACGTTGTTATAATGATCGAATAGGCATAGAAAGGGAAACTTTGGCCACTCAGTTTCGCCTACACTTGCATCGAGGTATTGGATATTTAGCTGGTAACCCAAATATCAAAAGGATAGAAGACTTAATCGTAACTGTGATTCCTTCTCTCGACTAAATTTTAACTCTAAACATTAAATGTTTAGGTATCTCTTGTTATGGAGAGCAACTATGATTTATGTAACTAAATTGTTACATCAAATTGTAAATAAATAATAGAAGTTGAGTCAATCAAGTCATAAACTAAGTTAACTAAGTTAATAGTATAGAAGCATTCTTATCCTAAAGTTTGAGGTACAACAGCTAGGTAGGTTAAATAATAAATATTGGAACAATAAAAAGGAGATATGCAATGATTCAGGCTAACTCTAAAAAGAAATATCTAAATGTCATGGAAGATATGGTAGCACAGGAAGTAAATCGCCAAATTACCTTATTACCTCAAAAGTTAGCGAAATATATTAAGCGAGCTGATGTAGAAACTTATGCACTGAATCGCCTCCCACCCTTATATGCTTCTAGTCAGGAAGGCTGGAAGTTTCAAACAAAAAAAGCAGAAGAAGATTATAGAAAGGAGATTGTGGTAGTAGTACGTCATGCTTTTGCAGCAGTACAAAGAGACTTGTTAAAAAGCTCAACTCCTCTATTTAGAGATGAAACCAAAAAAGTATCCTCCTCAATAACAAAAGCAGGAGGATCTACGGCAGAAAATAAAGAAAGCAGTAAAAATTATAATTGGAAGCATAGTCAGTACTATCGCTTAGGGAGTTCTAGAAAATAAGTATATTTTGAAATGGCTATTACCAACTTAACCATTAGCCATTTAGCCAATTTTTTTCTTAAATTTTTCTAGCAAGATCGAGATAGATAGCTAAAACATTCTTACTTATTGCTTTAATAAAGGAAAAAAATGTCCTACTGGACCTTGACCAAGACCAATTTCTAAAGCATACTCCAAAGCATTTGTGACATAATCCTTCGCCAATTTAACTGCAGAAAATAAATCTTTCCCTTGAGCTAAATTAGCAGCAATAGCTGCCGAGAGAGTACAACCAGTGCCATGAGTATTATTAGTCTCCACCGTAGCAGTCCTTAAAATTTCAAACTGCGCTCCATCAAACCAAACATCTACTCCTAGTAATTCATTCTTCATAGCTCCCCCCTTGACTAAAACTGTTTTTGCTCCTAACCTGTGAATTTCCTGAGCAGCCATCTGCATATCATCTAGGTTGTTAATCTCTAGACCCGTAAAAATCTCTGCCTCATAAATGTTAGGAGTAACAACAGTCGCCTTAGGCAGCAAAACATTCTGTAGAGCTGCCACAGCAAAATCATCAATCAACTGAACACCTGCACGGGAGACCATCACTGGGTCTATCACTAATTTATTTAAATTTAAAGCTTCTATCTCTTCAGCTACGGCCAAGATAATTTCCTGGCTCAATAACATTCCGGTCTTAGTTGCTTGTACGCCTATATCCGTAACAACCACTTGAATTTGTGCTTTTACCGCTTCTGGAGACAAAGCGTCAACCCTATTTACTCCCAAAGTATTTTGAGCAGTAATACAAGTCAAAGCACTCGTACCATGAACACAATGAAAAGCAAAAGTACGCAGGTCTGCCTGAATACCAGCTCCACCACCACTATCAGATCCAGCAATAGTCAAAGCAACAGGAATACTTGATGCCATAAAATTATCCATTATATCAAATTTAGTAGTCAGTAGTCAATAGTCTGTAGTTATTTTTAAATAAATAGAACTTACGCACAAATACTGCATAACATTTATAAACTATAGTTATACCTATAGTGCCACACTATATAAATAAACGTGTTAACCACTAAAGAATACTTAAATTTAGCTCTAACTAAACTACTATTAACTTAATTAACTTAAACCTTTAAATTGCACTGCCGTGCAACCCCAACAGATTTGATATAACAATTAACAGAATTGACCTGGATGTCAATATCAAGAAAATTCCCTTGCTTTAACCATCTATCTATTAGTAGGTGGAGTCCTTCGCCTTTGCAGAAAATCAGGAATATCCAATCCTGGTAATTTTTTATGCTGCTCAGTGCTTTGAGTTGGAGTTGGAGTTGGAGTTGGTATCGACCTTCTTGGCTGTGCTATTTCCTGGGTAGGATTCATTTGTGCTTCTCCACTAAAACCAGTTGCTATGACAGTAATTTTGATTTCTCCCTGCAATTTCTCATCAATTACAGCCCCAAAAATAATATTAGCATTAGGATCGACAACTTCATAGATAGTCTCAGCAGCAGTATTAACTTCATGTAACGTTAAATCAGTTCCACCAGTAATATTAAATACAACCCCTCTAGCTCCT
This sequence comes from Okeania sp. SIO2C9, assembly GCF_010672455.1. Classification (GTDB taxonomy): domain Bacteria; phylum Cyanobacteriota; class Cyanobacteriia; order Cyanobacteriales; family Microcoleaceae; genus Okeania. The sequence goes on from NZ_JAAHGO010000002.1 coordinate 180,123, forward strand.
TCCACTGAAGATTCCAGTAAAGGAGAAGAAATGGCCATATTTGCTGCTTCTCTTGCCCTAGACTTCCCAGACCCCATACCAATTCCCATCAATGCGGAACCTGCATCTGCCATAACTGCTCGTACATCGGCAAAGTCAACATTCACCAACCCAGGCACAGTAATAATATCTGAAATTCCCTGTATACCTTGACGTAATATATCATCTGCAATTCTAAAAGCTTCCTGTACCGGAGTTTGTTCATTAATTACAGATAGCAAACGATTATTGGGAATCACGATTAAAGTATCAACTCTACTTTGTAAAGCAGCAACTCCTTCATCAGCTTGAGTAATTCGACGTCTTCCCTCGAAAGTGAAGGGACGCGTCACAATGCCCACTGTCAGAGATCCTGCTTCCTTAGCAATTTCAGCTATAACTGGTGCTGCACCAGTACCAGTGCCACCTCCCATTCCAGCAGTAATAAATACTAAATCGGGGTGGTCTAAAGCATTAGCTATTTCATCCCTAGATTCTTCAGCCGCTTTTTGGCCAATAGCAGGATTACCCCCTGCTCCCAAGCCTCTTGTGAGTTTTTGTCCAAGTTGTAAGCGTTTAGGAGCATTGGACAGAGTTAGAGCTTGGGCATCTGTATTAACTGTCCAGAATTCTATACCAGAGACCTCACTAGCAATCATTCGGTTAACAGCATTGCCGCCACCCCCTCCAACACCTATTACTTTAATTTTTGCTGTATTACTTGGCACAATATCATCACTCCTAAATTCTTCCTCTGGGGTGGCTTTGGGGTCATAACTTGTTTCTCCATAAAGTCCCGAGCTATTGCGAAAGGGATTAGAGACATTTTTTGGTAATGGAAAATTTCCTTGTCCGTGGGACTGGGGACTTTCATTGTTGACCCCTTGTTGATTATTCACTATCATTTTTGGGGATGGTAGATATATAGTATTTTTGACTTTTAATTTAATTTATCATTCATAAACATATAGTTACACAAGACATATCCTTCGGATCGCAGGTATTACCCTGACGCTCGTGAACTATAACACCATGCCAGTTGCTTTAAGTCGGGAGACCCGCAAGGGCGCACTGGAACCTCTATCCCATGGTCAAATACATTTGGGACTGCTTTTCTCATGATATTCAAAGAACCATTAACATCAGCATTAATCAATCTTCTACAACCTGTGCGATACAAACCCCGTTTCACCCTTTTTCCACTGAAAGTTGACTGATTTTTCTCACAATTGTTATAAACAGGAATTACATCATTATCCATAAAACTTGCTTTTGATGTATAAGATTCTTCGGTCAAAATTACCTTAACTCCTACCATTTTTGCTTTATAAGATAAAATTTATATTAAATTAGCATGGGGTATCTGAACAAAATTTTGATTGTTCTTTTTTCCCAAGTTAATCTCCTGTTTCCAGTCCGTATTTTGGCCAATTATCAGAGTTCCTATTTTGTGAGCGACCAGGGTATTAATAATCAAACGAGATGCTTTATGGAAATAATCATTTATTTTAAATTCTCTTTTATTACATAGCTTTTTCAGTCTCTGACTTGATTGATTTTCCTTGAGCAGAGCTTGAAGAATGCCTCTAACTTTGTTATAGTATTGATTGATGGATTTCAACGGTATACCATTTATCAAGAGCGGTTTGATGTCGGCTTGATTAAAAGTTAATGTAGCTAAATTGTTTAATCCAATATCAATACTGGCACAACGATTTTCTTCTAACTCGTATTGTTTTTCGCATTTTTCATAAATGACCTCTATGACATAATGGTTAAGTCTAGGAACGAGACGAACTTGTTTAATTTGTGAAGTAGGTATAATAGTTTTGAGATAAATTCCAGTTTGAGAAGGATGAATTATTCCTTGCTTAAGTTGCTTATTGCTGATGGCTTGTGTAGTATAAACTAGAAGATTTATTCCAATTATTTTATTTTTATATCCAGGAAGACGAGGACGAGATTTAAACTTTGATGGGTTCTGTTTATAAACTTCGTTTGCTGTTAAAAAACTCTTCCAGTTTCTATCTATTATCATCAATATTTGTTGAGATACTTTAGCTGGCATTGCTTGATAGTCTGCTTGAGATTGCAGTATCTCTTGAAGCTGATGATAAGAAAGATAAGTATTTTCAAATATCCAAGACTTACGAACTAAATAATTGGCATAATTATAGATATTTTTAGACAAGAAACATAGTCGGTCAATTTCAGCATAATACCGATGATTTTTCTGAATAATATGTCTCTCAACTAATTTCATAAATTCATGGAGTTAATCTTGACGAGCGGGACTTTAGCCTTGAATTTAAGGCCAATTTCATTATACTATTAAACTTATGGTCGAAAGTTATTAAATTTTGTCAAATATTTAGTAGCTCTTTTGTACAAATCAACGAAGATATTTGACATTATATGACTATATTTATGTATAACTTTTACTATACCTTATTACCAGAATAGCTCTTAGCATAGATTAATGAGTCATATTCTAAAGTATGGTGAAGTTCTCTCTCGTTAAAATCAGATTTGAACATCAATCGACATCTGTTTAATTTACCACAGGCAATTCCCTTCCGGTTAAATCGGAGATTATAGTGGGGGACTCCTTGCCTAATCTTGTTGGATTATAACCCAACCTGCTCAGAATATTTATCAATTTTTCTCTATTGGCAACTTAGCTGATGATTAAGCGTCTTTAATCTAATTTTTCTGTTTTTTTGGAGATTTCAATTTGCAACTTTAAAAATTGGAAAGACATATAATTAAATTTACTTTGGAGTTTTTCTGAAACTAAAGGTAATATTTTAATATACTTTGAAATTATTGTCGATTTAATTCGACTGAATTTTAATTCCTCTAGATTTATTTGGTAATTGGATTAAAGGAGATTCTGGATTTTTCAGATCGATATAGGCAATTCGGCGAGCATCAATTTTATTTGGTAATTCCCGCATTTGGTCTAGAACATTTAATTGTTCGCTAAATCGAGAACTGTACTGTCCTAGATGAACTATTCCCAGTTCAGTTGTTAGAATTAAGTTTCCTGGATCTTGCCAATTAATCTCGAACACTTTAACAGGGCTAAGACTTAGGCTTTGGTATAGCAGATGCCAATATTTACGATACTGTTCAGTAAAACCAATTACTTTTAGAGTAGGTAAAGATTGAGTTCTTTCTAGAGCAGAAAAACTTTCTAGGGGTATCCAGTTCCCTTCGGCATCTAACCACCCCATTTTTTGTGAGTTACCAGCACCTACTTTACTCTTAAATTGAGTAATTGCGACAGGACGTCTTTCTGTAATCTCAATCTTTAAACTCAGAGGAAATAACTGCCGACTAATTTTTGCCCGAGCAATTGGACCGTGAGACTCTAAATTTTTAGCTAGTACTTGTGGTTGAATTTTCCAAAGAGACTGAGGATACTCTAAAGGAATTAGAGATAATATTGCTCGGTCTGAAAGTAATTGATTGCCTTCTACACTTAATTGTTCCTGTTTAGTTATTAGCCAAATTGGCTGAGTAATTGCCCAGAGTAAAGCTCCTGCTAAACCACCAACTGCTAGTATTTGCCATATTATAACTACTAATCTTAATCGTCTTTGACGCAGCAATGTTTGTCGCCGACTTGACAAATCTGATCGAGAAACCGATGCAATACCATTAGCCATTATATTTATTTACTCACTAATTAGTTAATATTTTTTAATGCCACCCTACACAATTATCATTTTGATTTAATCACTTATACAAATATTATTTTAGTTGTGAGATATTTGAGATTTTCAGCAAACAAGTAAAAGTTAAATGATCGCCGATGATTGATAACTTATAGAGATTTATGTAGTTATAAATCATAACTTTTAAATATATAAAAAAAAATCTACACAACACAAGTAGATGTTTTTACTAATTAATCAAATTTTAGATAGAAAAAATATCTAATTGATTTTCTGTTCTGTTTATTTGTATACTCAATTTTCCTATTAACTATCTACTAAGGCTTAAGCACCTAGAGGCTGACGTACCTCTTGCCCATAGCCAAAAAATTCCAGAGAATAACATAGTTAAGTAATATATAATTTAGCCTTTTTTTTGTTATGAGAAAAACTGTGTTAGAAACTCTTGACTTAATTAAATTTTACAAATCTTGTAACCCTAGCAAGACCCTGATAGTAGGACATCCTGAAGATGAAAAATATTACATAGATTTTGCCAGTGTTAGAGGTAGTGACATTATTCGAGAATTAGAAAGAACAATAACACTACTATCTGGAAATCAGCCAACTTGTCAACTATTTACAGGGCACATCGGTTGTGGCAAGTCCACTGAACTATTTCGACTGAAAGATAAACTAGAAAAACAAGGTTATCATGTTGTTTACTTTGAATCCTCTGAAGACTTAGATATGGGGGATGTAGACATTAGTGATATTTTACTGGCGATCGCTCGTCAAGTCAGCGAAAATATGGAGCAAGCTAACATCAAACTCAAACCAGGTTACTTCCAAAAACTATTTACGGAAATATCAGACGTATTACAAACCCCCATCCAACTTTCAGGAGAAGCAGAGGTATCTGTTGGTATTGCTAAAATTACTGCCAAAACAAAAGATTCTCCCAAACTACGTTCTCAATTAAGACAATATCTAGAACCACGAACCAGCACCATTTTAGAATCAATCAATCAAGAACTACTCGGACGAGCTAATATTGAACTTCAACGCAGAGGAAAACAAGGACTTGTAGTAATTGTTGATAACCTAGACCGGGTAGATAATTCACCTAAGTCATGGGGACGTACTCAACCAGAATACTTATTTGTAGACCGAGGAGAACAACTTAAAAAACTAAACTGCCATGTAGTTTACACAATACCCCTGACTTTAATGTTCTCTAATGATTATGGCAGATTATCCAGTAGATTTGGAGTTAAGCCAAAAGTATTACCAATGGTTCCGGTACAAGTCAGGAGCAAAAAACCGACGATGGAACCTAATGATTATGAACCAGGAATGTCATTGTTACAACAAATGGTATTAGCTAGAGCTTTTCCAGAAACGCCATCCCAAGAACGTATAGAATTAGTCCCAAATCTATTTGACACCCCTGAAACCCTCAATCGACTTTGCCGTATTAGTGGGGGTCATATGCGACGACTGTTAATGTTACTCTATAGCTGTCTACAGCAAGAAGATCCTCCTTTCTCCCGTGAATGTTTAGAAAATGTGATTCAGGAATACCGAGACGACCTGATCAGAGCTATTACTTTTGATGAGTGGGAATTGTTATTTAAAGTAGTACAAAATCAAAGAGTTACTGGAGAGGAAGAATGTCAAACTTTACTGCGAAGTATGTTTGTGTTTGAATATCGAGACCGGGATGGTCATTGGTTTGGAATTAATCCGGTTTTGGCAGAAACTAAAAAATATGCTGGTTGGATCAATAGTAATTAGTAAAAAGTTTCATCTTTAGCAGATTTGGTAATAATATTTGGTCAATATGAAAGATTTTAAAAATCTTGAAGAAAGTATCATCTACAATCAGCGATCGTTCAAAAGATTGATGAGGTCTATAACTCTTTCTCAAGCACAATTTTCACTCATTTTAGTTTTCTGTAACTATAAATGTTTACAGGAAAAAATCATGAGACAATTAAGAGAATCATCTTCAGTAGAAATTCAAGAAATAGTATTACCAAAAACTGTCAATACTCTTTACACAACAATTGATAAACAACTAGATGAATCCCCTAAATCATCGGCATTAATAGTCTTTGATTTAGAGAAAGTAGAGGCAATAGATGAACTACTGATATCTACTAATCAGGTGAGGGATGAATTCCGGAAAAAATTTACTTTCCCTTTAGTTTTATGGATAACAGATGAACTGTTAGCTAAACTAATTAAACTAGCACCTGATTTTAAAAGTTGGGCAGCAGCTACAATCAAATTTGAACTAGCAGCTTCTGATTTAATCAATTTACTGAGACTGGAAATAGAAAATTATTGGATAAATGAATCTACTGATGAAAAACAAATAATACCATTATCAACAAATAATGCAATCTCTACTTTGTACGGACGTTGCATGCAACGTCCCTACAATTGTGATATTCAATGCAATTGTTCATATTTTCAGGGATTAGGTAAAAATAAACGTCAAGAAATTGAGTTGGCTCTCAAAGACCTCAAAAATCGTGACCAATATTTAGAACCAATTCTCAAAGCGAATATAGAATTAATTATTGGTCGAGATGACTACTACAATGAAAAGATAGATTCTGCTATTTTTCACTATCAAGAAAGCCTAAATTTATGGGAAAATGAAGTTAGAGAACAATGTTATCTATATCAAGCAAAATCTTCTAGTTTGTCAATTGTTAGCAACAGATTTATTTTAAAAAAACAAGGAATAATTTTATATAATATAGCCTTATGTTACTATCTTAAATCTACTCAAAGTTCTCTACTAAATTTTTCAGAACTAGAACAAGCTAAACTAAAACTTAAACAATCAAAACAGTTATTTGAAAAAGTTAATTGTTTTAGTTTAGTAGCTCAAGTAATTACAACACTAGGGCAAGTTATAGAAAAGAAAAAAGCTTGGGAAGAATTAGAAGCTATTGCCATAGAAGGGCTAAAAATACATCAAGAATATGGAAATGATTTACAAGTAGCACAAGATTACGGTTTTCTTGCAGAAGTTGCTTTACAAAAATCAAATTGGGAACAAGGACTGAAGCTATCTGAAAGAGCGCTTAATACTTTATTTTATGCAACGGATATAACATTACCAACAGAAAAAAATAGATACTTATGTTTACTAGCAAGGAGTCTCAAAAAACTACATCGCCAAAAAGAAGCTATTGAATATCTAGAAATAGCCGAAGTCACAGAAAAAAATGCAATTCAAAATAGTTTAAAAACTCAAAAAGTTAGAGACCCTAAAATTTATTTAGAGATTTTAACAGAATTGCGATCGCTTTATTATGACCAAGGAAAATATCTACAGGCATTTCGCCTCAAAAAAACACAGAGGCAAATTGGTCATCAATATGGACTGATAGCTTTTATTGGTGCATCTCAATTACAACCACAAAAACAAGTTTATCTCAAAGAATCACTGGATTATTATCAAAATTTACCAGAAGAAATAACTGCTTCTAGTAGGCAAAAAGATATTAATCATCTCTTAGAAAGAATTAGTCGAGATGACTACAAATTAACTATTATTCATGGTCGTTCTGGTGTTGGTAAAAGTTCTTTAGTTAATGCTGGATTAGTGCCAGCTTTAAACAATATTAGTATTTCAGCAAGAGATACAATACCAGTAGTAGTACAAGTATATACTGAGTGGCTTGAAACATTAGCAAATTGTTTACAAAAAGCTTTATATAAAAAAGGAAAATTTCTACAGGATCAAAATCTAATAAAACCGGAAATAAATCATTCAGAAAATGAAAAATCAACCTCTACTCTAATTTCAATAAAACCAGGTATAGAAGCAGAAGAAATTACTCCATACTTGCGTTTTATTACCGATAAATTCAAAGCTATAAAATCATCTATTTTAGAAAAATTAAGAAACAATGCAGAGAGGAATTTATTAACAGTAATAATCTTCGATCAATTTGAAGAATTTTTTTTTACTAGCAAAACCAGTGAAGATAGAGAAGCATTCTATACATTTATGCGAGATTGTCTCAATCTGCCCTTTGTAAAAATAATTTTATCAATGAGAGAAGATTATTTACATTATTTATTAGAATGTGACTTTATTAACTATCTAGATGCCATTAACAATAATATTTTAGATAAACAAATTCGTTACCATTTAAGAGATTTTTCTAGAGAAGATGCTTACACTGTCATAGAATGTCTGACAAAAAGAGCTAAATTTAATTTAGAGCCAAAATTAATTGATGTAATTGTTGATAGTTTGGCAGATGAAAGAGAGAAGATTCGTCCCATCGAATTGCAAGTAGTAGGAAGTCAACTACAAGAAGAAAAACCTCCAATTAAAACCTTAGATCAATTTCAGAAAAAATTTGGCATTAATCCACAAAAAGCCAAAGAAAAATTGATCAAAAAATTTTTGGAGCAAGTAATCGTAGATTGTGGGAAGGAAAATGAAGAAACTACTATGCAAATTTTGTTTGCATTGACTAATGATAATTTAACCAGAGCTAGTCGCACTCAAACAGAATTATTAGAAAGAATTGAACAATTTACCAAACAAAATTTACTATCTACATCTAATAATCATTTAGATAAAACTGCCAAAAATCAACTTAATTTCACTGAGAATAAAGAAATTAATCTGCCCGAATTAATTTTAGAAATTTTAATAGACTCAGGATTATTATTTGTCAGAAAAGAATCCCATGAAAAACACTACCAGCTAGTTCATGATTATTTAGTAAAACCAATCCGTCAAAGATTTAATTTAGAAGAGAGATTACTCCAAGCTGAAGTTGAAATTAAGCAAGCAGAAATCGCTAAAAAACAAGCAGAAAGTGAAAAAATAATTAGTCAAACTCAACTAAATATCGCCTTAAAACGACAACTAGCAGTAGCAATTGTAGGAATTATTTCAATGTCACTGTCAACCATCGCCACACTAGGTTTTTGGCAGAGAACAATATTTCAAAAACAGGTAGCAGATGCTCAAAAATATCGAGCAGATATTAATAGCATGACTGCTGCTTCCGAAGCATTATTTTTTTCAGATTATAAATTTGATGCTCTGATAGAAAGTCTCAGAGCAGGTGAAAAATGGACAAATATCAAACAATCATTAGGTGAAAATCATCTTTCAAATGATACCGAATATCGAATTGCAGCTTCCCTACAACAAGCAGTTTATGGAGTCAAAGAATATAATCATTTAGAAGGACATGGTGATGTAGTTTGGAGTGTAACTTTTCAACCTGAAGGTAATTTAATTGCCTCTGCTAGTGTAGATAAAACTATTAAGTTATGGAGACGAGATGGCAAATTAGAAAAGACATTAGAAGGTCATACAGGTAGTGTGAGCAGAATTAGTTTTAGTTCCGATGGAAAATATCTAGCTTCTGCTTCTCACGATCGCACAGTTAAAATATGGAACCTTCAGCAAACAGAAATTAAACCTTTGAACTTGAAAAGTCATAGGGATGAAGTAACAGCAGTCAGCTTCAGTCCAGATAGTAAAATATTAGCATCAGGTTCCCAAGACAAAACAATCAAAATTTGGAGCAAAACAGGAGCATTACTTAGAACAATTAAAACCAAAGCCGCTGTCAATTCCGTTAGTTTTAGCCCAGATGGGCAAGTCGTTGCAGCTGCTAATGCAAATGGCACTGTCAAATTATGGAATCTCAGAGGCAGACTATTGGCAACTTTAAAGCATAGAAATGGCAATCAGAATTATCCAGTCTACAGTGTCAATTTTTCCCCTGATGGTCGCAGCATAGTCACAGGAGGTGGAGACCGAACAATTAAAATTTGGCGCTTTTCTAGAAACAGAGTTATTTTAGAAAGGAAAATTGTCCGGCATAAGCAAGAAGTTCTCAGTGCTAGTTTTTCCCCTGATGGTCAAATAATAGCTTCCTCTAGTGCGGATAATACTATCAAAATTTGGAACCGAGATGGAAGTCTGTTGAAGACTTTTGCTGGTCATGGAGACAAGGTTACTCAGGTTAGTTTTAGCCCCAATGGTCAAACTTTGGCTTCAGCAAGTTATGACAAAACGATTAAATTGTGGAGTCTCAAAAACAGTTCTCTAAAGATTCTTCGAGGACACAAACACAGAGTTCTGGGTGTAAGTTTCAGTCAAGATGGTAATATTTTAGCTTCTGCATCTCAAGATAACACTATTAAACTATGGAGTCGTACAGGTAAGTTACTCAATACTCTTAAGGGACATATAGATAGAGTCGCAAGTGTAAGTTTTAGTCCAGATGGGGAGATTCTAGCTTCTGGTAGTTATGACAATACAGTAAAATTGTGGCATCTTAATTATCCAAAGAAAATCTGGAATTCAGAATTACTTGATTATTCCAGGTATTGGCAACCATACAGTCAAAATAATCAGCTCCTCGATCTCAATAGCGGGAACATTAAATTATATTTAAGCCAACATGGAAAAATCACAGATAATTTTGCTGTTGAGCTTGAATGTTTTGTGAAAGTAGGTGATGTTTGTCTAGTTCCCTTGAGCAAAATTATTTCCTTACTTCCCAAGAATTTTACCCTACTACCACAGTTCAATTTTTTGATAAATCAATCTTTTGAAGAAGGAAACTATATTAGTTTGAGTAATATCACCCCAGGTCGTCAAGCAAGAGTTGCAACCAGACTACAATGTTGTTCAGCGGATATCAGAAATATTTGTGTTGATTGGAATTGGAAGATAAATTATCATTCTGTTTATTCTATCTCTAAGAATATTAATCTTATAGGACATAGTGATAGTGTAATGAGTGTCAGCTTTAGTCCGAACAATCAAATTATTGCTTCTGGTAGTAAAGATAAAACAGTCAAGTTGTGGAACCGCAAAGGCAAATTACTCAAAACTTTAGTTGGTCATAAAAAATGGGTTAATAGTGTTAGTTTTAGTCCCGATGGTAAAATGCTTGCTTCTGCCAGCGATGATGGTACTGTGAAACTCTGGACTCAAGATGGTGAGTTGCTCAGAACTATTCCTGCTCACGATAATTGGGTGTTGGGAGTAAGTTTTAGTCCTGATGGTCAGGCGATAGCTACGGCTAGTTATGATAATATGGTCAAACTCTGGAGTATAAATGGCGAGTTATTGAAAACTTTTTTAAAAGGTTCTAGTGATAGTGTAACCAGCGTTAGTTTTAGTCCTGATGGTCAGGTAATTGCTTCATCTAGTTATGACGGTAAAGTGAAATTATGGGGTCTTAATGATGGGAATTTATTGAAAACTTTGAGCGGTCATAGAGATAGTGTGATGAGTGTTAATTTTAGTCCTGATGGTAAATTGTTAGCTTCAGGTAGCAGAGATAATACTATTATTTTGTGGAATTTGGCATTGGATGATTTGTTAGAGAAAGGTTGTAGTTGGGTGAGTGATTATTTACATACTAATCCTAATGTTTCTGATAGCGATCGTCAGCTATGCCAAGTCAAAAGTCAAAAGTCAAAAGCCTTTTCAATTCAAAAGTCAAAAGTCAAAAGTCAAAAGTAAGAATTTAAAAGTAAGAATTTAAAAGTAAGAATTTAGAATTACCTAAAGCCTTTTCAATTCAAAAGTCAAAAGTCAAAAGTAAGAATTTAAAAGTAAGAATTTAAAAGTAAGAATTTAGAATTTAAAATTTAGAATTACCTGTTTTATAAATGTTTGCTACGAATATGCCAAGTCAAAAGTCAAAAGTAAGAATTTAAAATTTAGAAAAAAATTATCGTGGTCAATCTAAATCAAAGATTCATTCATTAATTGATAATTGATAATTGATAATGGATAATTACCTCTGGTTAAAACCGCTACGGAATTGAATATAAGGAAATATTATTTCTTTTCTCTTGGTCGATTGGATATGGCGAGGAGACCCGCTCTTGACAGAGCCGCTCCGAATAGGCGCCATCCCACCCAACGGGGAAGCTGCGAAGATCGACCGCTTTTTCCCCTTAAAACGGGGAGGCTTTAAATCAGAATCATTTAATTATTAATTATTAATTATTAATTATTCGGTAAGTATTTATGCTTAATGCTTAACTGAGAATTTGACTCCTGATCGAGATAAATGAAGATAATTTATATAGTATAAATACCTAAGCAACCTCAAGAATTTTATACTAATTTTCATGTTACAAATTGAAGTGCGGAATGTGGGATAAAATATTATTTTTGACTTTTAACTTTTGACTTTTGACTTCCGTAAAAATGAATGATAATAATGCCCAGATATTACCAGAGATGAATTCTCTTTGGCAGGAAACATTAAATTGGCAACCAACAGCAGAACAACAACAACAATTTCAGCAACTTTATCAGTTGATTATTATTGGCAATAAAAAGTTAAATTTAACTAGAATTACTACCCCAGAAGATTTTTGGGAAAAACATTTTTGGGATTCCCTCAGAGGGATTAAATTTATCTTAGAAAATCAGATAAACTCTCAAGAAGAAAAAAAGGTTATTGATATTGGAACAGGTGCAGGTTTTCCAGGATTACCAGTTGCTATTACGTTACCTAAATATACTGTTACGTTACTAGATTCAACACGTAAAAAAATTAATTTTATTGAAACTATTCTGGCAAATTTAGCTATTAAAAATTGTTTGACTTTAACTAACAGAGTTGAACAAATTGGTCGGATATTTCAACACAGAGAAATTTACGATTTTGCTCTTTTAAGAGCCGTTGCACCTACAATAGTTTGTGCTGAATATGCTTTACCAATGTTAAAAATAGGTGGCATGGCAATTTTATATCGGGGAAATTTTACAACTGATGAACAGGTTAATTTACAAAAAGTTGTCAAAATTTTGGGAGGAAAAATACATACTATTGAAGAATTTAAAACTCCCTTAACTAACAGTATTCGTCACTGTATATATTTGCAAAAAGTAAATAAAACTCCGATAAATTATCCTCGTTCAGTTGGTATACCGACTCAAAAACCTTTGAATCATCTCAATAGGGTTTGAAATAATTAATAATTAGGGTTTGCTGAAAAAGTCTTATGGGTGAGGGTAGGAGACAGGAGACAGGAGACAGAAGACAGGAGAAATGGGAATGAGCGAGGAAGTAGGACTAAGAATTGTCCCTTTACTTTTCTGCCCAACTATGAGCCTAAAATACTAACTTTTGAGCGTTTTAGACTGAAAACTACGCACTTTTTTCGACTCAAAAAAGGCTAAAACCTTTATCTGTAAATACTTTTAGATTTAATCAGCAAGCCCTAATTAATAATTAATAATTAATAATTGTTGAATATTCCCCTACTCCCATGATCAACAAAATGTAGAAAAGTTTTTGATAAATTGTATTAGTAGGAGTCAGGAGTCAGGAGTCAGAATTTACGAGAAAATCATAGCTGAGGGTGTTTCAAAAAAAAATCTGCTGATTGCTGATTGCTGACCACTGACTGCTTCTTTAACACTTCCGTTTTTTCCCTAAAAACAAACCAAAACCCAAGATTCCAATTGCCATAATAGTACTTGGTTCAGAAACAGTAACTGTGCTAATACTAAGATTATTAATTCCCAAAGCACGCTGTGGAATAGAACTACTAAAAACCAGTTTTGAAATCTCTGGAATATCGCTTTTTACTCCTAAAAATACTGCTGAATTATCTAGTACTAAGGAGGAAGTTCCATTAGTGGAAAAAGCTCCTAAAAGATTATTTTCTTTGTCAAAAGCTGAGATAAATGCCTCAAATTGAAGAGTATCATCAACAGCTATTTGAGTACCAGCTCCCTTGACAGGACTATCAAAATTAATAGTTATAGGTCCGGCATTTCCTACTGCTGGAAATGTTGCAGGATTAAAACCAGTAAATAATATCAAATCACCATCGGCAAAATTAGTGGGAATACCAAATGGTGGGGATGATGTTTGAAACACAAAAGGAGGAGTTATTTGTGGGGAAGATTGGAAAGGAATTTCTACATTTATTCCTGTACCACCTGTAGATATTGCAGAAAATGTATTTGGTAAAAATGCACTGGGGTCTGGTGAAAAAGGGTTGAAAATTTGACCTAAACTTGACCAATTAAGTTGGTCATTTTCTGCCAACATTGCACGTTCAGTAATAAAGGTTATTGCTTTGACAGGTAATGTTGAAGAAGAAAGAATTAAGAACCAAGAAGTGAGAAGGAAGAAGGGAAATTTGATGAAGAAAATTGGTGGATTTATTAAAGAACTTTGGAAAATATTATACAACTTTAAGACTTTATTTTCTGTTTTCATTATTAATACTTAATTAGATCAGACATATTATGTAAGCATTTTCTGCGGAATGCTGCGTAAACAGCTATTAGCTGTCAGCTATCAGCAACAAGAATCTCTCATATAGGACAGTGTTTAAATTAAAATAGACTTTAAAGGCAAGGGAGGCAACTTTTGTAGTAAGACAATTAAATATTGCTTTTATCCTAAACTAAAAGCAATAGCTGAAGTTCGCAGTTCCTCCGGAGGAGGCTAGCTGATGGCTGAGGGCTGAATGCTTATCATATTATATCAAATCTCATTAATTAGTCATAATAAAAATGTTTTTCTCTAGACTTGTTGCAGAAGTCAGAGAATAGGGAATGGGGAATAGAGAATCAAGAGATGAAATTGTTTATTTCATAGTCTTGAATTGATTTAATTAATACTTTTGCAAAAGGTGTTCTCTAAGCGAGAATATTTTTTAGCGATGAATGCTGTGCAAACAAATTTCCCTTTATTCCCTACTACCTCTACCATTACTATGCACCACAACCCTTCTTCCTTCTGTCATAATTGCCATGAAAAATATCTCCCACCATAAATTTTTCTAACGAGAGATTCAACAAATTTATTGATAAAAATAAACTTTCTGATTCTTTACCAAATAATTAAAGTTTAAAGCCTCTCCTTTCAAGGAAAAACAAGAAAAATTTTTCCTTTGAGTTAATCCTATCCGTTTTCAACGAGAGGTAATAATTAATTAGGGTTTGCTGAAAAAGTCTTTTGGTGAAGGGAGGAGTCAGGAGAAATGGGAATTATAGAGGAGGTAGTCGGAAAAATTGTAAGAGTGATTTTTCTGCCATAATCATCCCAAAATACTAGCTTTATGCAGCTCTTTCCACCAAAAAACTGACACTTTTTTAGACAAAAAAATGCTACAACTAATATCATTCAATGCTTTAATATTTAATCAGCAAGCCCTAATAATTAATTATTAATTACTAATTATTAATTATTAATTGTTGAAAATACCAATTCACTTTCAAGATGTTACAAATAGTTTCAAACCCCATATCTGAAATAATTTCCTGAAGTTACTGTGGAATCAAAGTTTCGAGTCTATAAAATATTAAATATTGCTTTTGTAAGGGCGAATGGCATTCGCCCCTACGACTTCCGTGAAACGGTATGAGATTCTAATGGCGATGACTATTTGGACAAGTTTGTAAGTCTTGACCCATCAACTCCTCACTTTTTTCCCTCTGGGTTTCATCTACAGGTTGTAAACCAACCCAGTTATTGACAACTTCTACATCAAATCCCACTTCTCTACGATCGCCCACTTGCATTAGAGGACGACGGATAAGTAATGGGTCACTCAGCATCATTGTTAGAGCAGTTTCAGCATCTATCTGTTCGGGAACTACTTCTCCAGATTTAATTTTTGGAGCAGCTTTATTAAACCACTCTACTACTGGGCGATCGCCAAAAAATAAACGCAAATTATCTTTTGTCCAAGCTTCTTTCAACAGGTTGTGAGTTTCTAATTGATGACCTGCTGTTTCTAGCAAAGTCTTTTGCTTGGTATTGTTCTTACAACCTGGTTTTTCATAAAAAATCACCTTTGTCATTGTATTATCTCCTCAGCAGTTTTTTGGTGATTTTCTTATCTTAATCCCTACTTAAATAGCATATTGTTACCAATTATCAATAAATTTGATTGTCAAGTATGGTATAATTCAATATCTGATTTTTATTTCAGATAAAATACTTATCAAAAAGGCAACTTTTCTATATAAATACTTAAATTATCAGTTCACTAATTTTGATGTTCCAGTTATTTTGTTCTTTTTTCTTTCTTGGTTCTTAATCAACTCACTGAAATGATTAATTCATTAATTTTGATCTTCCAGTTATCTACTTCGTTCTTCTTTTTTCCTTCTTGGTTCTTAATCAACTCACTGAAATGATTAATTCATTAATTTTGATCTTCCAGTTATCTACTTCGTTCTTCGTTCTTCCTTCTTGGTTCTTAATCAACTCACTGAAATAATTAATCTATTAATTTTGATGTTCAAGTTATCTACTTCGTTCTTCGTTCTTCCTTCTTGGTTCTTAATCAACTCACTGAAATAATTAATCTATTAATTTTGATGTTCAAGTTATCTACTTCCTTCTTCCTTCTTAGTTCTTCCTTCTTGCTCTCCATACTTTTCATCAGTTTTCCTGTCATAAGTTTGGCAGAAACTCTAGAAGAAACTCTAGAAAAAACTGTATTAGAAAAAATTCAACAAACGAGGGTACTAAAAGCAGGATTTAGAAGTGATGCAGCTCCTTTTAGCTATATCAGCAGTGAAACCAATCAATTAGAAGGTTATTCCGTTGAATTGGTTAAATTAATTCATAAACGTCTAGAACAAAAACTTAGTAAATCAATCAAATTAGAATTGCAAGAAGTATCTCTAGAAAACCGTTTTCAACTAATTCAAAATGGAAAAATAGATATTGTCTGTGCTGCTACAACTATTAATAATAGGAGAGAAGAAATAGTAGATTTTTCCATTCCTTTTTTTACTACAGGTATTCAATTCTTAGTAAGAAAAACAGATGTAGAAAGATTTGACCCCATGAGAGGTACTACAGGAAAAGTATCCATAGGATTTTTAGCAGGCTCAACT
This sequence comes from Okeania sp. SIO2C9, assembly GCF_010672455.1. Lineage (GTDB taxonomy): Bacteria > Cyanobacteriota > Cyanobacteriia > Cyanobacteriales > Microcoleaceae > Okeania. Next base: position 196,704 of record NZ_JAAHGO010000002.1, read on the forward strand.
ACTGATGAGGAATTTCGTCCTATTTATCCGAATGCAAATTGGCAGTCAATTTCCAACAGAGCTGAAGGTATTAGTCAATTAGGTCATGGTAAAATTGACGCTGTTGCTAGTGATGGAATTTTATTACTTGGAGAAATTAGGGTACAAAATAAAACTATTAGTGAGTTTGAACTAATACCTAAAATTCCTTTTACTTTTGAAAATTATGGTTGTATTTTGCCATTACAAAATCCAGATTGGGATAAATTAGTTGATACTACTATTGCGAGTGATGAAAATACTCAACTTTTGCATCAGTGGTTTGATCCTGAAAAAGGTAAATTTCCTTATGAAAGCTTCAGATAATCTATGAAATTAAATTATGAAATTGAATCAGGTTTTAGATTGAATTTTTAGGGGATTAAAACAGAAATAATTACAGATAGTGTGATTGAATGTGGGATTTTTAACCCAATTGAACGGCAAGTATTTTCTACACTTAAAATCTACCAGTGAAAAAAAACATAGCTTTGATAAAATAAAGGGAAAGAGGAATAAAAAATAGAGTAAATTCTAAATTTATTTTATCAACTGGACTTGGCATAAATTTATGAATTAATATTTTAATACCAGTAGAAAAATGTTTAAGCAAGATAAACTTGAGTCACCAAACTAACTATAGCGTTTTTATCTAGGATGTATAGACCAAATGCTATTAAAAATGGAATAGGAAATAGGGAATATTAAAAGAGGAAAAACAGCATTAAATAGTAGCAAACACAAGTATCTTATATACTTGAACGGCGCGCTTTGTTCTTAGAAAAAACCCTAAGCTAGATTTAAATCTCAAATAAAAAAACTATATAGTCTTTTTCAAATTAATAAAATAAACTTGCTTTATTTTTGCTCTACTCCCTCATATCAAATCTGTTTAATTTTGTATAAAAAAAATCATCTTCAGCTATTAGCAAATCTTTCTAAATTCTCTTTCATTCTGTACGTTGCCCTACCGACATCTCCCCTACCTGGCTCCTAATTAACTATCTAATTCTACCAATAGTACCGGATTTGATATAATTCCTCGTACTTCATCAGTAGAATAATTACTATAAATAATACTAATTACTCAAAATATTGAACACTTCAGTTATTAAGTAATAAGTAAATTTTAGTAATGTTTTTAGCAATTATTTGTATGAAGTAAAGAAATCTTATTCGTTACTGACCTACTCCCTGCTCTGGGTGAAATTTGGTAGGTAAATAGCAGTCCAAGGAAAGGGCACGGACATATCAAAAACTTCAAACTCAGACAACACAAGATTTTTCCTTATTTCTTCCTTCTGCAATAATATCCTGTTTATCTATTCTGATGGGAGTATATTTCAAAGAAAAGTAAAGTTTTGATGAACATATTATGAAAATAGACGAATTATTAAGGCAGTACGCAAGAGGAGAAAGAAATTTCAGTGGTGTTTATTTACATGAAGTACATTTGCTAGAAGCTGAATTAGAAGGGGCTAATTTTTTTGAAGCAGACTTAATCGGTGCTAACCTTAGTCGGGCTAATCTCAGTCGAGTAAATCTGGCCAAAGCTAATCTTAGTCGAGCTAATCTAATTGGAGCGGATCTAAGTGGGGCAAATTTATCTGGAGCTATTCTGGCAGGGGCTAAACTCAACAAAGCTGACTTAACAGGGGCAAAACTTACTAGAGCAGACTTAAGTCGTTCTAATTTTAGCCAAGTTAATATGATTAATGCTGACCTCTCAAGAGCTATCCTCTGTGAAACAGATTTACATGGGGCTAACTTATATGGCGTGAATTTCCGACGGGCTATTCTTAATGAAGCAGACTTAATTGGAGCTAACCTTACCAGAGCAGATATGGCAGGAGCAGATTTAATTGGAGCAAGTTTAATGAGAGCTGATTTGACAGAAGCTATTTTGAGTGCTGCGGACTTAAATGAAGCAAGTCTCTTGGGTGCTAATATTTCCAATTTGAATATAGATGGAGCAGCTCTCCAGGGAGTCATAATGCCAGATGGCGCAAGTTATGAAGAGTTTCAAAGAAGTATGCAAGATTAGTACCTAAAGCCTGACACCAATGCTAAGTTCCATGGCTCAGGCTTTCTTACATTTTTAGCCTTATATTATAATACGTGAACGAGTTGGCGTTTGACTTATGCTGATGATGAAGCGAATAAAGAGAAATGTTTTTCCTACTGTTCCCTGCTATATGTATGTATGATATGAGATACCAAATCAAAAGATTGAATTCCAATCATTAGTAACTATTTCTACATCTGAATATAATTTTTAGATTTCACGATCAAGATTAATTGTCTCCTTTATTTTTCCCTCTCATATTTTGCCATAATTTCCAGGTCTCTAGGGCTTTTCAAAATATTCAATCCAAACTAAAAAAATTGACAATATTTCCGAAAATTTAATTCCAAATTAAGACTCACTAATAATAGTTATCCCGCCAGCAAAAATTTAAGTAATACCAAAATTTCTATTTCTAAAAGTGGAGGATTTCCGACTAGTTTCTTACCCTTATCAAGTCGATACTCTTTGATTTTTAGAACATCTTATTCTGTATTTAAACCTTTTCTTAAACTGAAGTAGATAGATTGATTATTTTCATCACAAACATCATCTCAACGAAATACATCACTGGCTCGACTTCCTGGTTGATTTTCCACAGATAAGACAGGAGCTTATTGATTTTTATAAGTACGAATTCTCACAATTGATAATCTGTTATGGTCTGCCTGTAGTCGCAAATTTCGCTGAATTTATTAAGGCAATTTTCCTGAAGTTAAATTAGGATTAGTTAAGCATTTCAGGATACTCCTAAAATTTTGAGCTTCTAACATAAATAAAACATGGGGTTGAAAATTATCTCCAATGTTTGTGTACAAACAATCTTTTAAAGCTTTACCAATAAAATTGTTAACTAAACTTTGGTGTTGATTATCTATTTCTAACTATTCTATATTCGTGGAATTTTGCTCCCATTTTTCCGTCAAAAAAATTTGGTAAATTTCCCAATATGATACCCATTTTCAGTTGTTCTGCCATAAGTTAGGGGTATTCATTAATGGATAATGGATCATAGATAATTGATAATTACCTCTGGTTAAAATCGCTCTTGATTAGAATATAAGGAATATTGTCTTTTTTTTCCTTAAAAGGGGAAAAAAGCGGTCGAGGGATGGATGGGTTTCCTAAGCATATCCAATAGACCAAGAGAATAAATAATATTTCCTTATATTCAATTCTCTCGGTTTTAACCAGAGGTAATTATCCATTATCAATTAATGAAAGGAGGTCTCCCTTTGACAAAGCGGTGCGACCCCGCGACGACGCCAGCTCGCTTGCGGAACGCGCACCAAGAGAAAAAGAGAATTTATGACCTAAAAACTGGTATTGAAGCTATTCCCATACGACTCCTGACTCGGTTCTCCTGACTCCTAAGAAATAGCCTAACTATTTGTAGCAAACAGTTATCAAAAGGGACTTTGGCAGCAACTTTTATTCAAACTCAATGTCAAAGGTTGCTTTTACCTTTCTCAAAATTAAATTAATAGCTGATAGCTAATAGCTGACGGCTGAATGCTTACCTAAAAAATCTAACTCTTGATTTATTTCTGCCGATAAATTATTCAATAACTGTAATTTATTTCTTAACTTAATCGCCTCCGGTGACTGCTGACTAACAGGAACCTTAATTACTTTTTCTGCTATTGCTTCATATTCCTCAACTGCTTTTAAAGCTATAGCACTAAAACGACTTAAATAATCTCTAGCTGCATTAGCATAAGCTTGTTTTACCTGCTGCTGATAACTATCTAAATTTTGTGATTTATTCTGTTGATTATCGCTTAAAAAATAGGTAGCACCACCAGCAACTGCAGCACCCATCGGACCTCCTAATAACCAACCTATTCCAGTGGCGATCGCTATATTTCTTACCCCTCCTGATTTTTTGGTTTCTGATGGGGGTTGAGATGGCAAAAAAACTTTAGGAGCTTCAGGGAATGTGATAATTAATTCTGCTGGTTCTTCTTGTTGAAAAAACTCACAAGCTTTATCTATCCATTCAGTAATTTCTTGTTTATATTTCAGAGCTTCTGGTCGAAATTTTTCCGACTCCCAAATATTAAAAGTTCTTTGTTCCAAAACTATAGCCAATTCAAATTGATGGCGCTCTAAAAGTTTAGTTAAATATAGCCAACTTTGGAAATTTAAACTACTTTGTTGAAAGCCTTGTTTAATTAATTTTTCTGCCCGCTTTTGAATCTCAAATTTTTCACTTTTCTGCTCTTGGATAGCAATTAACTCTTTAGTTACCTCCTTAGAATTAGCCTCCATGACTTGACATAACTGAGAAGCGACTGTCTGTATTCTTGGTAATTGAATATCTATCTTTTTTCCATGAGTTTCAACAATATTTTGTAAAGCAGATTCAAAAGTTACTAAACCTGTTGTTTGTGCCAAAGAAACATCACCTTTTAAGCGACCCCGCAAAGCAGGCAAAGCATCAACTCGATATAAATTACTAATATTATTTGGTAGCTCCGAACGAAAACTTTCTGCCACAAACCGCATTCTATTGTCAACTTCTTTTTGTTCATCTGGCGCGAGTAAGTTCATAAAATTAACGACAAAAACTACTGTCTTAATACCTCTTTCCCACAACCAATCTCTGAGATTTTCTCGTTCTCCTAAAGTCATCAAATTTCTGGCATCTAAAACCTGTACTACTAGATCGGCGGTTAACAATTTGTCCTGCACCAAAATATCTTGAGCTTCCCGGTCATTTGTTCCTGGTAAATCTAAAAATTCAACTCCTCTTTTCAAGAAAGGATGAGGGCAATAAACTTCTACTGAAGTCACATCATCTCGCATTCGACGACTATTATCTAGCACTGCATATTGTTTGAGAATATCTGTACCAGTTTCACAAATTTTACTTCCATCTTTCAGATTAATTTTAGTCTGTAACTCTGTGCCATATTTTATATAAATTGCAGCTCCAGTAGTAGGAATTAAATCAATGGGTAATGTTCTTTGACCTAAAAAAGCATTAAGCAAAGTAGATTTGCCATAATTAAACGGAGCAAAAACAGCAATTTTAAAAGAAGGATTTTTCAGATATTCACAGATAGAAATTATATCTTTTTTCAATTGAGAGTCTGGCTCAAGTTCTAACATTCCAAGAGCAGAATTAAAATAGCGAATCAAGTTATCAAAATTAGTCTGCAATTCTTACTCCTCCTTTATATAACAATCTTATTTGAGTTATGAAATACTGTAGATTTTAGGAAACAGGAAACAGGGGTCAATACAGTTATAAGTTATCAGTTATCAGTTATCAGTAACTCTGGCTATTGACCGAAAAATTCTGGTCAATAAAGTCCATTCATAGCATAATGTCCTAATACCATTTTTAAAAAAATAATTTCACGAATAATAAGTGTGATTAAACAATTTTAAACGAGATGTCCTTTTGACAAAAAGGTGCTAAAAATTGTTTGGGGTTATTAAGACAGGAAGTGGCGTGTCGAAGATATCCATAAGCAATCTTTATTTCTGCCTTCTTCCTTCTTCCTTCTTCCTCCTTCCTTCTTCCTTCTTCCTTCTGCTATAAAATTGCTTTCATAAAATCCTGATAAATGGCAGCTATTTTTTTACACTCAGATGACACATCAGTTTCTAACCTTTGAAAACGAGCTAATTCTGCATCATTATTAATTTCTTGTTCCTGTTTTTGCTTGAGCAAATTATCTAATTCCGACTTCCGAGACTTAATATCATCATCTATCCTTTCTTTAACTTCCCCTTCATAAGTATCAAAACATTCTTTAATAGCATCATAAATAGGTTGCCACTGTTCATTTGCTACTTCAGGTAAATGTTTAACCAACTCTTTTTTCGCTATTTGAACTACTTTTTTCCGTGCTTCATCTGCCTGCATTACACCCACACCTAAACCTAACAAAGCTAAACCAATAGGTCCTAAAGTTATCCCAGTAAAGAAAGTAATTGCTGTATATATTCCTCCTACAGCTAATAAATTTAGCAAGATATTTTTCCAATCAAAACCCGCTCCGGCCATCGCAATACCTGCGATATTACCCCTAGCTAATGAAAATAATCCCATAGCCCATTTTGCCCAACTAGGAGCGTTATCTTCAGTAGAAACAGAAAGCACAGATTTGACCTTTTTTCCTGTTAGTTTTTCAGTAATTTTATCTGTGACTTTTGTATAGGAAGCACCATAATGAGCAGCTCTTCTGGAAAGTTGTAAAAATGCTGCATCCATCTTATTTTCAACAGTAATAGTCCATGCTGCTAATTTATCACTAATATATTGTTCAAATCCTTTTTTTAGTTCTATTTCAAAAGCTTCTCTTTTGCCAGGATTAATAAAATCGAGAAATTTCATATCTGGTTGATAACGCAAAAAATCTGATTCAAATGTATGTTCCAGGTCGAGAACATAAGAACGAAAAGAATGAGCAATTTCAGTCGCTTCTTTGTCTCTAACTGTTCTAATTTCTGACTGAAATTGGTCGCGAATTTCAGCAAGTTTATGAAACTCTGGTGCTACAGAATTAATCTTATTTTTTAGCTCTTCAATATTCTGTTCTAATAAAGGAGTACGACGAGCGATCGCCTCTCGTAAATGACTATCTGCTTGATGTGCTAAAGTTTTGGCTTGTTGAAATTCTTGAGCGGCTCTTTCCTGAGTTAAAAATCTATTTAATGCACCAAAAAATTCTGGGAAACCTGTTCCCTGTAGAGAAACTGAAGGATTTTTTAATCGTCTTCTTAATGCCAGAATTGAAGATAGTTCAAAAACTCTTTCTTGATAAATATTTTTATTTTCTTCTACACAATACTCATGGAGGTTAGCTTGAAAAACTCTTCTTAATTTTACCTCTGCTTCTTTTAATTCTTCTCGGTCATCTGGGTCAATTAAACTTTCTTGTACTTGATCCCAAGCATTAATTAAAAAGAAGACACTTAACCCTCTACCTTTAATATAATTTTCCAGATAGCGACGTTCTCCTAAAGTACAAGGTTGAGTTGCTCTCATCACAAATAAAATAGCATGACAATTATTGATATAGCCAAGAGATAATTCATTTCTTGCTTCTGTATCATTTAAACCAGGACTATCAACAATTTCTATCCCCTTTTCTAAAATTGGTAAGGGATATTCAACCACTGCATAATCAATATCAGGAAATGCTTGTTTTTTTTCCTGTTCTAATCTTTTCGCCTCTGCTGGATCAATTGTATAGTTTCTTTTAAAGCTCTTAAAATCTAGTGACAGAGGTTTTTTTTCATCATTAAAATGTATAGTAACTTTTTTTTCTGATCCAAATTTTAATACAGTTAATAATGCCGTACAGGGATTAACATCACTAGGTAAAATATTTTCACCTATTAAAGCGTTGAGAAATGTGCTTTTTCCCCGTTTCATATCTCCCAATACCATCAGACGAAAAACGCCAAGGCGAAGGTTTTTGCCAGCAATTTTAATATCTTCTATTTCTCTGTCTAAACCTAATTTTCCAGAAGTATTTTTACCTTCTGATTCTGCTTTTTCTAAAGTTTCAGCTATTGTGCCTAAATGAGCAGCTACTTCGGATCGAACTTTAGCTACTCTTTCTAAATCTTGGATGAAATTTTCTGCTTCTATTTTATGACTCATTTTGATTTCAATAAATAAATTTTGCTTCAAAATTATTGGTTTGTGACTTTGCTCGGCTAATTTGATAGGCAGTTATAGCAAATCATTTCAAACCATTATTTTTAAGTTGGGAGTCTTGAGTAATATCAACCTGGTTTATGTTGTTATGGTTGAGAGTTGTCATAATTTGGCGTTGCTGAATTACTCTATGATTTTGCTACATTATGTATTAATGTGGTTTATAGTTTTTCGCCATCTATTATCATGCCAAAAATTAGTAGCGCCTATAATTTCAAACTGAAGATTAATTCTATTTATTACCATGGTTAATTTTTTAATTTTTACTCAATTATAACTCACTTTTAATTCTTTAATATCTTTTCTTAGTAATGGTACTCTCCTATCAACTGCTTCGTGAAGGCACTTATAAACTTGTTAGGATATAACTTTAGCTTGTCTAAGTTGAGAGGTAGCTCTTTCTTGAGTTAAAAAATTATTCAGAGGATCTAGAAACTGAGGAAAACTTTTTGCTTCCAAATATTATTTAGGATTTTTTATAAACTCTTTGCTCATAAATATTATTGCCATCTTTATGATAATATTCAGTCAGATTAATTTGAAAAAACTACGGCAGATTTTTCTCCACTTCTAATACCATTTCTCTGTAACAATGCGCTTAATAATTCTTACCAAAACCTGAATTTTACTAATAGATGTTATCTTTTATTAAGCGCAACTTCATGGAAAAATGGTATAACCATGCCGATCTATCCTCCTCATTGGTTAATCCTTTTCTAATTTCGTCCCAAGTATTGATTAAAAAGAAAACAGTTAATCCCCTATTTTTTATATAAGTTTCTAAGTAGCGACCCTCGTCTAGAGTGCATGGTTGTGCTGCTCTAAAAACAAGTAAAATTGGATAACTATTATTGATATATAGCAATCTTATTTGAGTTGTGAGATACTGTAGCTTTTAGGGAATAAGGAATAGCGGTGCGACCCCGCGAGGACGACAGTCGCAAGCGGTCGGAACCAGGGGTTTGCTAGCGCACAACTACGTCAACGCATTTGCGATAGCATTCTGTAAGGAAAGCGTCCCTTAGGGAACGGTCTCCTCCCCATGAGAATGCCGACCAAGATAGGGAATGCGCACTCCTGTGAGGGAATAGGCAATAGGGAACACCGAAGTAATAAAATTCTCATAAATCATTCCGGATTCCTATAACTCAGGGACAATTTATTTCCTGTTTCAGTATTACTTAATCCTGAAGTATCTATAATTTCTATCCCTTTTCACAACAAAGATAAAGGATATTGTATCAGCGCATTTCCCAAATGTGGAATATGCCAACTTACCCTCACTTTGTAATTTATTCTACTCACCTGGATCATCATTTTTCTCAACTTAAACTTATTTTTTGCCTCAGGTGAATTGTATTTATCAGTATTATATAAAGGAGGATATTTTTTGTTTATTTATAATCAAATATTTTCTAACGAATTAAATCAGCAAAACTATAAGTGCTAAGAATTAATAATAGTAAAGCTGTGAATTGGGCAGCTTGTATTTGAGGAGATGGTGCAAGTGCTTCTCTCACCAAAATAGAAATAGAAGAACCCATTACATAACTCAAACATAATACTAAATATTGCCATTTATCTGTAAGACTCCAACACAATAGTAATATTATGGCAAAGACTAACATTATTAACTCGACAAAGCCCGGTGGATTATATTGTATTCCACTCCTAATATTTTGGCACCAAAGTTGTAAAATTCTCATATTTTTGGCATTCAATAAAATCACAAAATTCCCATTAATTGCCAGAAAAAGATGGATAGCATTTTGACTTTGCTAGCAATTATTTTCCGGACAGGTTGATACAATTAATATTAACAAAATTTATGGAGTAGTAAATTTAATATATTTTACTATTTTTTTTGTGTTATATCAAGTCCGGCAGCATCAATATTATAAATAATTCAAGCATCTTGCTCGCAATTAAGGAACAGAAAAGAAATTTTTAAATCAGGAAAAAGTAGATATTTCCCAAGTTTTTATCTAAACAATACCAACAGACATGATATTTTTTATAGCAAAACGGTACTTGAAAGCAAAAAAATGGGTGCATCTCATATTTGCAAAAATACTATTTTCCTATATATTCCCAGATGAGCTGTTGCCTAAAAGCGATAAATTTTTGGCTTTATTCACGCATTGAGATGCACCCAAAAAAATTATTTCCACTCGTGCCACAAAAATACTTTTTCATAAGCTGAATATCTAAAAAATTGTGGTTTGTTGCTAAATCTAATACCAATTTGAAAAAAGAATGTTACGAATTAATTTGGGCAATTAAAATACTTGATAGGAGATATGCCTTGGACTCAAAAGATAAATTACATAATCAACAGTATCAAACCTATTTATTCTGAGGATTCACTCCTAACAAATAACCTATTTATTGGTAGCAAATATTGATCAAATAAGTATAACTTGGATTATTTAATAATCTAAAAAATTTCTCCAATTCCAAATAATTAGGGCTTGCTAAATAAATCTAAAACCATTGACATATAAAGACTTTAGCATTTTTTTGTCGAAAAAAATGCCTGGTTTTCAGCTCTTCATGCTTAAAAAGTTAGTATTTTAGGCGCATAGTTGGGCAGAACAATCTTGGGACAATTCTTACCCCTATCTCCTCTAAATTCCCCGTTCCTCCTGTCTCCTGTCTCCTGTCTCCTTTATCCTGTCTCCTACCCTCACCCATAAGACTTTTTCCGCAAACCCTAATTATAAATACCACTACCTGCACCAAATTAATTTAACATTTGTAAGTAGGGAGTAGAAAATATCGGAGTCGAGAATAAAAAATATACTCATATACTTGAGCAGCACAGCTAAAAATAATTTTTCCTACTGGACAGACACATCTAAAATTGTGCCCTGCGATGGATTGTTAAATAGCCTTCACAGCTTAGATTTTAGCCGTAATGGCGCACCCTACAATATTCAAAATCAAAAATACAAACTATAGCAACCAAAAATCAAAAATTTTTTTTCTTCTGCCCTCTCATAACCACTCAGTCTGTTGCTGAAGACAAGCCAAAGCAACCTCAGTTTCCACCTGAGAAAACTCAGCATAGAATCGACTCACACTCAAAAAAGGCTGAGGAGTTTCCAATACAATTAAGCGATCGCAACAATCTGCCAAAGATTTAATCAATTCTGGAGGGGCAACTGGCACAGATATCCAGACAGCATTCGGCTTCTGCAACTTAATAGACTTTAACGCAGCTATCATCGTCATACCCGTAGCAATTCCATCATCAACTAAAATTACTAACCTACCTAGAGGAATAACTTCAGGCTTTCCACCACTGAGACATTCTAATTGAGACTGTGCTTTTTCCCTTGCTCTTTCAATTATAGTCTTTTGGACTTGTAAATTGCGTGGTTTGTGCCTCGACCACACAATACAACCATCCGCTGTCACAGCACCAAGAGCCAATTCTGGATTATCCGGTAAAGTAATTTTCTTCGCCACCACCACACTCAAAGGACAACCCAACCGACGCGCAATAGTTACTGCTACTGGCAACCCCCCTCTTGGTAGACCATAGACAATAGGCTTAATCATCAACTCAGTAGTCAAATTCATTTGACAGAAATCTGAAAAAATAACCTCGGCCAATTTTTCTCCAGCATCAGTGCGGTCTCGAAATATGGGAATAGATGACATAATTTTCTCCAGCTACTGGCACTTACCAATGGATAATTGATAATTGATAATTAATCGAATCTGGGTTTAAAGTCTCTCCTGTTAAGGAGAAAAAAACGGTTGAGGGATGGCGTTTGCTATCGCAAAGCTGCGCTAACAGCGGAGCGGCTCTGATAAGAGCGGTCTCCTCGCCATATCCAATCAACCAAGACAGCGGTCGTTTGCTTTGCAACGCTGGCGCGAAACGCGCATCTCGGAACGGAGTTCTATCTTCTGAGTTTCCCGTAGGGTGGGATGGTGAGGTCTCCTAGCTGTCCGACCATCGACCAAGATAAGAAATCAGATTTCCTGATATTCAATTCCGTAATGGTTAAAACCCGAGGTAATTATCCATTATCAATTAATGAAATTTTACCGAATGGCCTTTAAGTTGAGACTTTCTACCCAAAATTTTAGAGTAAATATATAGTAGCAATTGATTCCTAAATCTCCTTTCATGTCTAACGAAAAACAACTTAGTCTCTTTGACTGGTCAAATAATAATGATTATTCAGAATCTACCTCTGATTCAGACTTCGACTCCAACCTCATTCCCACAGACGCTAAAATTCCAATTCCATCAGAAACATATCAAACAATGGAACAAATAGCAGTCCATTGTAACCAATGTTGCAGATGTGAACTAGGACAAAACCGTACTAATGCTGTCATTGGTAGAGGCAACCCCCAGGCAGAAATTATGATTATTGGCGAAGCACCCGGTCAAAATGAAGACGAACAAGGTTTACCATTCGTTGGTAGGTCTGGGCAACTGCTGGACAAAATTTTGGAGTCGGTGGAGCTAAGTAGCGATCGCCACGTTTATATTTCTAATGCTATTAGATGTCGGCCACCTGAAAATCGGACTCCGACAACTCAAGAAATAGAAGCTTGTAAACCATACTTACTAGAGCAAATACGTCTTGTAGACCCGAAAATTATTCTTTTAACTGGAGCAACGGCAGTTAAAGCTTTGACTGGTGAGAAACGAGGTATTACTAAAATTAGAGGCCAATGGCTGGAATGGGAAGGACGACTTTGTATGCCCATTTTTCATCCAGCTTATCTTTTGCGTAACCCTTCTAGGGAACCGGGAAAACCAAAGTGGTTAATGTGGCAAGATATTCAGGCAGTTAAACAAAAATTAGATGAATTAGAAGGTGAAAATAATTCTATAGATTTTTGAACAAGGAGCTAGAAAAAGTCGAGGAATTCACCCCAACTAATTCAAACTTTGTGCCAGACGGCTTAAGAATTAGCCTCTCTAGAGACAGAATAATTTGTTAAATTTTTGGTAGAGGTATTTCAATCAATTTATTCTTTGAAGATAAACCCGATTTAATTGTAATTTCTGATTTTTTCACATTAAACTTTTTTGCCAATAATTTGATTAATTCTTGATTAGCTTTACCATCTACTGGTGGAGACTTCAAACATATTTTGAAGCTACCATCTGCTTCAGTTTCAATACTTTGTTGTTTAGAACTTGGTTTAATTTTTACTTGAAAAATAGCCATTTATAGATAGCGGTTATTTATTGATGATAATTTGAGCAGGAATATATGATTTAGAGTCGATAATTACCGAATAATTAAGTTTTAAAACCTCTCCTTTAAAGGAGAAAGAAAAAAAATCACGCTCCGTGTCAATCCTATCTGTTTTCAAGGAGAGGTAATTAATTATTAATTGTTGAACACTTAGCCTCCTCTGTTCTGAATTATCACCTATGACAGCTTCGGTGTGCGACTTTTTCCCAATAAATACAAAGTTTCCTCAAATAAAAGTACTATGACGAAAGCTGAAAATTGATTTAATTAAGTAAAAAAGAAGTACTTATTAGATTTTGGCAATGAATTTATTGATTTTCAGACAGCTCAAGATAAATTTCTTAAAGCTTGAAATAACGTAGTTTCGTCAATACATAAAATGACACAATTTAAAATGAAATAGCCTTGGTTTCTGGTAGAGGTAATTCAATCAATTTATTCTTGGAAGATAAACCCGGTTTAATCGTCATTTCTAATTTTTTCACATTCAACTTTTTTGCCCATAGTTTGATTAATTCTTGATTAGCTTTACCATTTACTGGCGGAGACTTCAAACAAAGTATTTAAACTGCCATCTGCTTCAGCTTCAATACTTTGTTGTAGAGAATTCCGTGGAACTTTTACTTGGAAAATAGCCATAATTAAATTGCCAATCAAAATCTCCATACATTCCACCAGAAAATTAATAGTTCATTCCTCATCCTGTCTCCTGAATCTTCTGTTATTCAATACTTTGTTGTAGAGAATTCCGTTAAGCTTTTACTTAGAAAATAACCATAATTAAATTGCCAATCAAAATCTTCATAAAATCCACCAAAAAATTAATAGTTCATTCCTCATACTATCTCCTAAATCTTCTGTTATTCAATACTGTGTTGTAGAGAATTCCGTTAAACTTTTACTGGGAAAATAGCCATAATTAAATTGCCAATCAAAATCTTCATAAAATCCACCAAAAAATTAATAGTTCATTCCTCATCCTGTCTTCTGAATCTTCTGTTATTCAATACTTTGTTGTGGAGAATTCCGTTAAACTTTTACTTGGAAAATAACCAGAATTAGGGCTTGCTGAAAAAGTCTTATGGGTAAGGGTAGGAGACAGGAGACAAGAGACAGGATAAATGGGAATTATAGAGGAGGTAGGAGTCAGAATTTTCCCAAGATTATTCTGCACAACTATGAGCCTAAAATGCTTATTTTTTCAACCATTACGACCTAAAAGCTTGGTTTTTTTTAAACTAAAAAATGCTAAAAACTTTATATGTTAATGCTTTTATATTTAATTAGCAAACCCTAATTAAATTACCAATAACAATCTCCATACATTCAACTGTAAAGGTAAGATATAGCAGCCACAATTACTATATTTGACATATCAAAAGCTTAAAGATATGACATCTTCTGAGTTTTACTTATCTCCTAGATAACTAAAGCCTTCTTTTTTATTCCTTCTTCCTTCTGCCATATCATTCCTCATTCTGGCTCTTGACTTCTGTCTCCTGACTCCTATCTTCAAAATAACATTTTTCTAACCAAACTCTAATACCTCTAGCAAATACTCCATTACTACTATCTTCTGCTTGTCGTGGTAAATTTCCTGGGAAACTTTCTTCTATAGAAAACATATTAACTAACTCCCATTTTCTCTGACTTTTCCTCAGAAATAGCCAATGAAATTGTTGTAATTCAACTACCTGACTATCTCGATATTGCCTTTCTAAAGTTGTCAGAAAAATTTGATTAATATCCTCCTGAAAAAAAGGCATATCATCTATCGGTAAAGGTTCAAATTCAGGACGACCTGCTATAACTATATTCCGTTCTAAATAATCTTCATTTGATTGGCGATCGCGTTGAATTTCACGATTAACATAACCAGGTAAATCTAATATTAAATCTGTGGCTAGAATTTCTAAATCGTCAGAGTTTTCTGGGCAAGTAGATTTTGGTTTAGGTGGCTCTGTTGATTCTATTTTTTCTATTCTAGGTTTTCTAGGTCTTATAGGTCGTCTTTTTCTGACCATCAAATAATTGTCAATAGTCAAAAATAGGGAATTAGGTAAAGATAAATTGTCACTGACTGTACTAATAATCGTGATTATAGAAATGAATATTTTCAAATAAAATAGCATTCAACTTTAGGATCTTCAGATTGATATTTCCCTGAAAGTTATCATGTATGAAAAATATTTACTTTTCAGTAGTTTTTCCTAATAATTTAATAAGTTTGAGGATTTGAGAATTTCCTAACATTAATAGCGACTGCTATAGCAATATTTTTGTAATTGTTATCAGGGGTAGGTTATACCATTAAAAAAAAGAATGTTACAAATAATAGGTATAACTAAAAGACACATATAAAATATGTTCCTTTGAGAAGAAAGAGAATTTCTGACCTAAAACTGTTATTGAAGCCATTTATTCTGACTCCTAAGAAATACCCTAGCTATTTGTAGCAAACATTTATCAAATTGGTATTAGAAGTGAAATAGGACTTACGCAGATACGCTATATATAGCGATCAAAACTATTGTCCAATAGTAAATGAACTCTATACATAGTGCCTTTGCGTAAGTCCTGTGAAAGCTATCTTTCATTTTATTAAGCTCAAAAAAATCGAAAGATATTTAGCCTTGCATTCTGCCAAAAATCCTGATAGTATGTAATCATTGGGAGGCGTTCGCACCTATGCATGACTTTTTATTCAACTAAAATCAGAGTACTATCTATCTGAAGTGACGTTTGAAACAATCGAGCATCAAACATAGCAATACTTTGAATAAAACGCCCCTTAAATTTCCTGACAAATCCGCTCCAAAGCCCCTTTTGGGTCAGCAGCAGCAGTAATAGGTCGGCCAATAACAAGATAATCAGCACCAGCTTTAATGGCCTGAGCAGGAGTAAGCGATCGCTTCTGGTCTCCTTTCTCTGCCCAAGTTGGCCTCACTCCCGGACAAACCAACACAAAATCATCACCACAAACCCGTCTTAACTGTTCCACCTCTTGAGGAGAACAAACCGCCCCACCTAAACCAGATTCCTGAGCCAACAAAGCCATCTGCAAAGCATACTCTGGCAACTCCAGAGGAATTTTGAGGTCAAAAGCCACATCACGAGAAGTCAAACTGGTCAAAATAGTAATAGCGATTAACCTAGGTGGGTTTTCTCCTGTAGCCTTTGCCCCTTCCACAACAGCTTCTTGAGCAGCAGTCAAAGCAACTCTGCCAGCAGTAGAATGGATGGTCAACAGATCGACACCATAACTAGCAGCAGCTCGACAAGCTCCAGCAACAGTATTAGGAATATCGTGAAACTTTAAATCCAGAAAAATCCGCTTCTGACGTTCTTTGAGAATTGAGATAATTTTAGGGCCACAACTAACAAACAATTCTAGACCGACTTTCCACCAGATTATTTCCGGTAATTGGTCTATCAGAGCGATCGCTGCTGTCTCAGTCGGAACATCCAACGGGACAATAATTTTATCAATATTCATCACTTTCGTTACAATTGAAAAGTTATAGTTTAAGTACTTGCAGAATATTTTGCACAATTCTCACTCATCTATATTTTATTTTCGGCAATCAAACAAAAAACTAAGACGTTATAGTTTTGAAGAATTTTCACATCGAGAATTTCTCCTCCATCAGAGTCAGAATTTTTATCTACTAATTTTTTTAGACCATAAGTCTAAGGAAAAGTATGGATTAATTCTCACTCATCTATATTTTATTTTCGGCAATCAAACAAAAAACTAAGACGTTATAGTTTTGAATAATTTTCACATCGAGAATTTCTCCTCCATCTGAGTCAGAATTTTTATCTACTAATTTTTTCCGACCATGAGTCTAAGGAAAAGTATGGATTAATTCTCACTCATCTATATTTTCGGGTATTCAAACAAAAAAACTAAGACGTTATAGTTTTGAATAATTTTCACATCGAGAATTTCCCCTCCATCTGAGTCAGAATTTTTCCCTACTGATTTTTTCAGACCATGATTCTAAGCATTAAGTATGAGAAATTTTCAGTTGTTTAATTCCCGGCAGTCAAACAAAAAACTAAGACGTTATAGTTTTGAATAATTTTCACATCGAGAATTTCTCCTACATCTGAGTCAGAATTTTTATCTACTAATTTTTTCCGACCATGAGTCTAAGCAAAAGTATTGATGAATTCTCAGTCATCTATATTTTCGGCAATCAAACAAAAACTAAGACGTTATAGTTTTAAATAATTTGCACCAACAGAATTTCCCCTTCATCAGAGTCAGAATTTTTATCTACTAATTTTTTCAGACTATGAGTCTAAGCAAAAGTATTGATGAATTCTCAGTCATCTATATTTTCTGGTATTCAAACAAAAAAACTAAGACGTTGTAGTTTTGAATGATTTCCACCTCCAGATTTTCTCCTTCCTCTGAGTCAGAATTTTTGCCTACTAAATTTTTCCGACTGTGAGTTTGAGCAAAAGTATTGATGAATTCTCAGTCATCTATATTTTCTGGTATTCAAACAAAAAAACTAAGACGTTGTAGTTTTGAGTGATTTCCACCTCCAGATTTTCTCCTCCCTCTGAGTCAGAATTTTTGCCTACTAAATTTTTCCGACTGTGAGTTTGAGCAAAAGTATTGATTAATTTTCAGTGGTCTATTTTCTGGTATTCAAACAAAAAAAACTAAGACGTTGTAGTTTTGAGTGATTTCCACCTCCAGATTTTCTCCTGCCTCTAAGTCAGAACTTTTGTCTACTAAATTTTTCCGACTGTGAGTTTGAGCAAAAGTATTGATTACCCCTTCACCAAGCGAACAAAATTTTTCTTACCCACCCGTAGAACCTTACCATCAAGGTCTGTCGGGGAGTCAAAAGTCAAATTCTGGTCTGAAATACGGTCCTCATCCAAACGTACAGCTCCCCCGGCAATTTTTTTCCTAGCTTCAGAACTACTCTTACATAAACCACTAGCACTAACAACATAAAACAACTTCGCTGGAAACTCCACAGTAGCCAAAGAAAACTCTGGCACTGCCTCAGTTTGACTCATATCTCCCTCAAGCACCACTTTCATAGCCGTTTGTTGAGCTGACAAAGCAACTTCCCTACCGTGGTACTGAGATGCAATATCCAAAGCCAACAACTTTTGTCTTTCGCGGGGATTTTCCGGCAATTCATCCAGAGATAAATCAGTCAATAATTCAAAATACTGTTCTATCTGGTCATCAGGAATTTTTTCCAACTTAGAATACATACTCAGAGGGTCTTCCGATAAACCCACATAATTTCCCAGAGACTTAGACATTTTCTGTACCCCATCAGTCCCCAACAAAATCGGCATCAATAGACCAAACTGAGTTTTTTTACCAAAATGCCGTTGTAAATCTCGTCCCACAGCAATATTAAACTTTTGGTCAGTACCCCCCAACTCCACATCAGCATCCACAGCAACAGAATCATAACCTTGCATCAAAGGGTAAAGAAACTCATGGATATAAATTGGGCTTTCCTGCTGATAACGAAGAGCAAAACCCTCCTTCGCCAACATTTGCCCCACCGTCATTGTTGCCAAAAGTTCCAGAATATTTGCCAAATCTAATTTAGAAAGCCATTCTGAGTTGTAGCGAATTTCTAAGCGCCCTGGCGTGTCAAAATCTAATATAGGCCGGACTTGCTCTAAATAAGTTTTAGCATTTTCCCGCACCTGTTCGGAAGTTAACTGTTTTCGGACTTCAGATTTCCCTGTAGGGTCGCCAATTCTTGCAGTAAAATCTCCGATGATTAATACTGCTGTATGTCCAGCATCCTGAAAAGCCCGGAGTTTACGAACTGGGATACTATGGCCTAAATGGATATCTGCTCCTGTGGGGTCAATTCCTAATTTAACTCGCAAAGGTCGGTCTGAATTGGCCAATCTCTGAAGTAAATTTTCATCAGGGTTTGTAGAATCTGGTCTATCTGGAAAAATTTCGCTGATGCCACGACGCAGCCATGTAAATTTATCAGTCATCATTTAGTTTTAGTTATATTGATATAGCTTTAGTTTGGGGGGTTAAATTAAATTTAGAGCAACTATGGTTTAAGTTATCCAAATCCTATACTTAGTCTTTAGTCATCTAAGACGCATTGAGATTTTATATTCTATATTCCCTTTCACAAAAAAATTGGACTATATAGTTTAAACGCTGAACAGTTTACAAAGTCAACTGCTTAATGGCATCTAAGTAAAATGTTATAGAAAAATTCAGTAGATGTAAAAATTATTGTGTTTAAGCTTCCTTAATAATTAAGAATGCTAAAGTAACGTAAATTATTTATGAATATAATTCAACCTTATCCTTTCATCTTTTTCCCTATGGTTTTAATATCCCACCGTCACCCCTGGTGTCTACAATTGGTTGTTTCGTAGGCGCAGAGTGACAACTTTTCAGTATCCCATCCATTTTTCCAGTCCTTCAGTCCTTACTTGTTCCTTATTCAAATATTTAATATACTTTGTAAGCTGAATAAATTAAGAAACCCTCGACTATCGCTGCTAGATGACCAAGTAATTCACTCAAGAGATTATCAGCTATGAGCAGTAGAATTGCAGAATATAAATCAATTAACCTCTAAAAATATATCTAAACATCTAAACACCTAAACAATTTCTAAGTAGAACATGGTAAATTTTGGGCGCTATGTATCTATCAAATTGTAAATTAGCTCAAAAGTTTATATTCATTGCTTTTAGGGTTTTTTTGATTTAAAAATGCAACATCTTTTTTCTAGCCTGCTCTACTTAGCTCTGCTCTAAAAATTGAAATTTAGTTTTGTAAGCTGAATAAATATTAAGACACGACCGTCTCTCACTGCTAACTAGGGTTTGCGCTCAAAAGTCTTATGGGTGAGGGTAGGAGTCAGGAGACAGGAGACAGGAGACAGGAAAAGTAAGGAATGAGCAAGGAGGCTGGAGGAAGAATTATCCCAAGATTGTTATGCCTCGCGTCAACCCAAAATCCTAACTTTTTGAGCTTTAAGGAGCAAAAACCTTGTACTTTTTCAAGACCTAAAACGGCTAAAACCAATATCAGTCAATGCTTTAAAATTTAATCAGCAAAACCTAACTAAGCAAATAATTCCGTCGAGAGGTTACCAGCTATTAACAGTAAAATCCCTTAATATAATCGGTTAATCTCTCAAAATATATTATCTAATACTAAATACGGTTATGAAAAGGTACTTGTTTTATGCTCAAATCCTAATGTATAGCAAAGAGTTCAACTTTTTGGAACATCCTTTACTAAAGTGGATTTGGTACAACACCGAACAGCAAAATTCCCTAATATAATCAGTTAATCTCTAAAAATATATCTAACACCTAAACAATTACTAGCTCTAAAATTTGAAATTTCGTCAAGGAAGTTAAATAAAAGTGTCCACCAACGCCCTCCCACATAAGCAAACTACAAAATCTCAGTCTGAAATTTCACCAGTCTTCGGATTTGTTCAATCTGTCAGTAAAGTAACAGCAGGTACCGTACTAGGCATTACCATGCTAACTAGCTCATTAGTTGCTGGTGGACTGGTAGGTTTAGCAATCAGCTTTCGTAATCTTCCGGATGTTCGGGTGCTAAAAAATTACACACCTTCAGAAACAACTCATATATATGATGTCAAAGGTAGACCATTGGCAAGTCTCCACGATGAGGCCAACCGAGAAGTAATACCCCTAAACCAAATTTCTCCAGACTTAAAACGAGCAGTTCTAGCGATCGAGGATAGTAACTTCTACAATCACTACGGCATCTATCCTATCGGAATTATGCGTGCTTTTGTGGCCAACTTAGAGCGGGGTAGAACTGTTGAAGGTGGTTCTACCGTAACTATGCAGTTGGTGAAAAATTTATTTCTCTCCCCAACAGCCAAACTAAGTAGGAAAGTGGCTGAAGCAGTTTTGGCAATTAGGATGGAACAAATTCTCGATAAAAACGAAATTTTAGAATTGTACCTTAACCAAATTTACTGGGGTCATAATCTCTATGGAGTTGAAACAGCAGCAAAAAGCTATTTTAATAAATCCTCTAAGGATTTAACTTTGGCTGAAGCTGCCTTGATGGCAGGTATGATTCCTGCCCCAGAAGAGTATAGTCCATTTATCAATTACCAAAAGTCCAAGCAACGTCAGGCCACTGTTTTAGCAAGACTGCGTGAACTTAATTGGATTACTGCTGAAGAGGAAGCTGAGGCTCTCAAGCAACCATTGTTAGTGGGTAAAGTTACCTCTTTTCGTCAGAGTGAACTTCCTTATATTACTGATGCAGTTGTTCAGGAGTTAACTGAGAGGTTTGGTAAAGATGCTGTTCTTAAGGGAGGAATGCGGATACAAACGACCATTGATATGAATTTCCAACGGATGGCTGAAAGAACTGTGACTGAATGGCATGAAATCTTATATTACCGTCGGGTTTATCGGAGTTGGGACAAAGGTCAAATGGCATTAGTGGCAGTTGACCCACGCACCCACTTTGTACGGGCAATGGTTGGTGGGGCAGATTTTAAGAGTAGTCAATATAATCGTGCTGTTCAAGCTCGCAGGCAACCAGGTTCTGCTTTTAAGCCTTTTGTTTATTACACTGCTTTTGCTTCGGGTAGATATTCCCCATATTCGGTTGTGTCTGATACTCGAGTTAGTTATCCAGATGGTAATGGTTACTACACTCCTCGAAATTATGGCGGTGGATATTCTGGCTCTGTTAGTATTCGTAAGGCTTTGGAGTCTTCTTTGAATATACCAGCGGTGAAAATTGGTCAATATATTGGACTTAATAAGGTAATTGAGGTTTGTCGGATTTTAGGGATTAAGAGTCCGATGGAACCTGTTATTTCTTTACCACTTGGTTCGGTTGATTTGACACCTCTGGAAATGGCGGGTGCTTATGCGACTTTTGCTAATAATGGTTGGCATTCTGATACGACTTTTATTGTACAGGTGACAGATACCAGTGGGAATGTCTTGTTGGATAATACTCCTAAACCTAAGTTGGTTTTAAATCAGTGGGCTGTAGCGTCACTTAATAGTGTATTGGTGGGAGTAATTGAACGAGGTACTGCTACTAGAGCTAAGATTGGTCGTCAGGCGGCTGGAAAAACTGGTACAACTTCTTCTGAACGAGATGTTTGGTTTGTAGGTTATACACCTCAGTTGGCAACGGCTGTTTGGGTGGGCAATGATGATTATCGGCCTCTAAATTATGGTGCTACTGGTGGTACTACTGTTGCACCGATCTGGCGTGATTTTATGAACCAAGCCTTGAGAGGCCAGCGTCGTGAATATTTTCCCCCAGCATATAAATTTGAGAGGCCATAAATTACTGTATAATAAGATTAAGAAGGAAGAGCGAATTTGAAAGTTGGGAACCCCCTCAATTGATTTATTGTTTATGGGGATTCATCAATAGACATCCTCCCGATGTTGCCCTTGAGCGACAATGTATGATTCCTAACCATCAATGATTAGAGGTTTCTGCTTCCTCTTGCCTCCTCCGGAGGATCTGCGCTAACATAGCACTTGCCTCCGAGGTCTAGCCTCTTTTTGGTCTTAAGGTGGCTCCACAGTACGTCGCCAACCCGACGGCTCCCCTAGACACTAATAGCCTATAAGCCTTAGGTTAACAACTATAGCACACAATCTGTGAAAACCGCAACATTGATTGGTTTTTCCATCCTTCTGCTCCCCTTCGGAAGAGCGCAGGTCTTCAACCAACGTTGAGATAAATAAATAAAAGAACACTATTAAGTTTGTATCTCTACTAAGATAGGTTCTATTTTGAATTTTCTGAATTTTCCTGATTTGAATCAAGGCTTAAATAGCATTTTTTTGTTGCTATAGCAGAAGGAAGAAGCAAGAAAGAAAAATCTGGAGTTGTCTGAGTTTTAAGCTTTTGATATGTAAAATACCAGGGCTGTTTCATTCTAAACTGTGCCATTTTATGTATTGACTAAACCACGTGATTGACAGCTTTAGGAAATTGATCTTTCGCTGTCTGAAAATCAATAAATTAATTGTCAAAATCTAGAATGAAATGACCATGGTAAAATACAGTAATGGAGAATGCTATAAATAAAAATAAATTAAAAATCAAGTAGTACAACAATAAATTCTAAATTATTCTTGTTTTCTAGATAGTGCGAATTTCTTGGAATAACTATTACTATATAAGGCTTTCAGCGGTCTAAAGGTTAAAAACTGTTTATTCATAGTTGTAGGTACTGTAAGCCTTTTCCAGTAATACTTTCAGCCTTGAAAGTAAATCTTTTTTTTTGCAGAACTTTGTACTATCCAGTTGTTTTGATATTTTTGATAATTTGAAAAAAATGTATCTACTAAATACCTCAAAAGAGCAAAATGCAAGATAATTAGTTTTTATTAATTCCTAGAATCAAAGGTTTGGGTTAAAGAAAATAACTTTATTAATGGGTAATATTGGTAAGTATAATTATAGATTGAAATTGAGTTAATGATGGGTTCAAATCATACCGTCATTTGGAAAAGCAAAAAAAACTGCTTATTTCTAAATTTCTATAATTTCTATAACTTCAAAAATTTTCCCAAAAAACTGTTTGAAATAATGTGCTTAATATATTAAATCGTTATTTATCTTGATTCAATTAGGACTGTTTTTCTAATTCTGACTTCATTCTTTCTAAAGTTGTGTGCATTTGATCGAACATTTGTTGAGGACTAATGCCAAATTGATTTAACTGAGTTTTAAGTTGTTCCATAGTCATTTGAGCCATAAAATCTTCTGATAATTCAAAACGCTTCATAAAAATGCGGTAGCGCTCCATAATAGATTCCATCTTTTCAATATAAATTTTTTTACCTTCTCGATCGAATTTACCATAATCACTTCCTACTTTAATTAAGGATTGATAATCCTCAAATAATTGTTTAGCTTCCTGTTGAACTACTTCTGAATCAAAAAATCCCATAGCTTTCCTTATTTAAAATCTAAAATTATATTAACTAAATTTTTAAGTTTAGAAATACCCTAATTTAACAATTGTGATATTAACATGACACTTGTTTGTTAGGTAAATCCATTACTTATAGTACTATAACATTAATTTTGTCTCGACCATTGAAAAAAAATGGTGTGGAAATACCCCTATCTTGGTTCGTCAACCCGAAATTTTATTGATCGCATTTATATAGAGTTTACATTTAAGTTGTCAAAATCCTTTTGAGAAAAAGTAAATAGGCAACAGATAATAGAGAATTAAGTATAGAAATATTTTTTGTGGTGGAAAAAATAGCTTTATTCATAGATATTTCATTAAATAGGGTTTGCTGATTAAATATCAAAGCATTAACTGATATTGGTTTGAATAATTTTAGGTACTGAAAAAGTACCAGCTTTTCAGTTGATGGAGCGGAAAAAGTGAGGATGCGTGGGGTAATGATGAGAGAAAAACTAAGGGGCAATGATGAATGACTACCTCTTCTACAACTCCCCTAAATCCTAACTCTTAACTACTGCTTACTTCCTACCCTAACAAAAAGACTTTATGAGCGCAAACCCTAATTATTAATTATTAATTATTAATTATTAATTATTAATTGTTGAAGTAGCTTCTCTTTCTAACAAAAGAGTTACCGGACCGTCATTATCAATTTCAACTTCCATCATTGCTCCAAATATACCAGTTTCTACTTTTAAGCAACTCAATTTTAATCCCTCTACAAATAGCTGGTAAAGTTGTTTAGCAACTTCAGGAGATGCTGCATTATCAAAAGATGGACGACGACCTTTGCGACAGTCTCCATAAAGAGTAAATTGACTAATTATTAACAATTCACCATTAATCTCTTTTACTGATTTTTCCCAACGGTTATTATTACTATCTGGGTCAGGAAATAAACGAAGGTCTAAACATTTACGCACCATCCAATCTATTTCTACTTCTGTATCAGTAGTCGCAATACCTACAAGTAAATTTAATCCTTTGCCAATTTTACCGACAATTTCTCCATTTACTTTGACTTGAGAAAATTTCACTCTTTGGATAATAACTCGCATAACAAAAAAGTTAAAAGTTAAAAATATTTTTTTCTTTTGACCAAGCATAAACTAGGGAAAAATAATCAATATAAATTAGTATAAGTTCCTATGCCAAATTAATTACATATTTTGTGTCTAAATGTTCGAGCACTTTTTTGAGATCTTGAAGTAAGCTTTTCCAGTTGTTTTTCTGCTGACTTTAAAGATTTTCATTAATTCCTTAATAGGAAATCCTTGACCACTCAATATTATACATTTAACTTCCTCTCTAACTTGAGGACAATTACTTACTATGGTGACACCAATTCATTTTAAGAACTTCACAAATAGTTTCGCTCCTTTAAATGCCAATATTTAGTGCATTTTTACAGAGAAATGGTATTAATTAATATTCAATGGAAAAGAGTCGGGAGTAAAGAATACTCACTGTTGTCTACTCCTTTCACTTCCCTTGTTTAATAGACCACAACTTACCTGGGTTGCCTCAATTCTGATGGGGGTGAATCTTAAGTCATAAATTTTCCGATTTATAATTCTCTTTTTTAAGCAGAATCAATGCATAGAACTTCCCAGAAAAATAACAGAGAAGATAGTTTTTACTTGTAGTAATTTATTTCAGGTAAAATTTATTAGTTTATTTCCTCATTTATAGTATTTAACCATGACTTTTAACCTCCCTCTAATCATTTTTATAAGTAGAAAAAATGCAATGTAAAGCAGTTTCCTTCAAACAAAAGAAGAAAGAAGATATTTTTGTTTGTAGGAGACTTAAAGAATTCCAAGCTATTACCTTCTTCCTTCTGCCTAACTTTTTAAGCAAAAATACAGTCTTCTAATTGCGATCGCAACTTATCGTGGTCTAAATTTTGACCAATCAAAACTAACTGATTTTTAGGAGTACCTTTCCACTCATCATCATTAATAGTAAACCGCTTACCACTCAAATGAAAAATATGTCGTAGAGGACTTTCTTCAAACCACAAAATTCCCTTTGCTCGGAAAATATTTGCAGGCAATTTATTATCCAAAAAATATTGGAATTTTTTAAGAGAAAGAGGCTTATCACTTTGAAAAGAAATAGAAGTAAAACCATCATTTTCTAAGTGGTTGGAATGATGATGATGTTCATGGTCATGGTCATGGTCGTGATGATGATGTTCATGGTCATGGTCATGGTCGTGATGATGATGTTCATGGTCATGGTCATGGCCGTGGTCGTGGCTATGAGCTTCTTCTTTTATTTCAAAATACTTCTCCGACTCAAACAAACCCACACTGAGAATCAACGGCAAAGCTACTTGTGATTGGCTAGTTCTCATAATTCTCGCATCTTTTTTAACATCTCTAATCTTCACTTCTAATAATTCTAAATTTTTCTCCTCAACTAAGTCAGTTTTATTTAACAAAATAATATCACCATAAGCTATTTGACTATGTGCTGCCTGACTATTAAACAAATCAAGACTGTAGTTAGCAGCATCGACCAAAGTAATAATTGAATCTAGGCGAGTCATATCTCGTAATTCAGTACCTAAAAAAGTTAAAGCTACTGGTAATGGGTCAGCTACACCAGTCGTTTCTACTACCATATAATCAATTTTGTCTGGTCTTTCTAAAATTTTATAAACAGCATTAACTAAATCTTCATTAATAGTGCAGCAAACACAACCATTAGTAAGTTCGACCATTGTGTCATCTCCATCGGTAGAAACAATTAATTCATTATCAATACCAATTTCTCCAAATTCATTTACTAAAACGGCAGTTTTTACACCCTGTTGATTTTGTAATATATGGTTCAGTAAAGTAGTTTTACCACTACCAAGAAAACCTGTAATTATTGTCACTGGTAAACCATATTTTGGCATATCCATATTTGAGGTATCTAATTGAGTTGTTGTTGATTGCATAATTGTCCTGTTAAATTACTTTAATGTTTATTTTTGAGCAGAAGTACAATTATTATAGTATCAATTTTCATGCTCTAAAATTGAGGGTATCTTTAACGAAGTTAGAAGTCAGAAGTTAACCCACCCCTCGCCCCTCCCCCTCCCAGGAGGGGAAGTAGGGGATTTGAGCAACTCTCCAAAAACCCGATCGCCTTAAAAGGCGGGGTTGCGCGACCCAATCCTGTTTGATAATAAAAAATTAAATATAAAGTTATCAGCTTAACAAGTGCAACTTGATTAGACATCTCCAATAATAAAAAATCAAATTAATTCTCGTACATAAATCATTAATTCTTTCCGCCTACTCTCTACTCCCTGCTCCCTATTTTCTAGAGATGTCTATTAATTATGAGTTTCTATGATTGAAGATTTATCTACTGGTAAAAATCATCATTCTGTGAAGCACCAAAAAACCCTGGATGGAAGGCAATAGGATTCCCACAATCAAAAAAAATGTGGTAGTATTATGTTATTGGGGTGAATTCGCCTATACGCATGACTTTTTATTCAACTCCAAAAAGTTGTCTAGGGAAGAAGTATTGAGAAATAGGAGCTTAGTTTTAGACTTAGTTGCACAGAAAGCTAGCGGGTAAACTGAAGATTTATCTACTGGTAAAAATCATCATTCTGTGAAGCACCAGAAAAACCCTGGATGGAAGGCAATAGGATTCCCACAATCAAAAAAAATGTGGTACTATTATGTTATTTGGATGAGTTCGCCCATATGCATGACTTTTTATTCAACTCCAAAAAGTTGTCTAGGGAAGAAGTACTGAAAAATAGGAGTTTGGTTGTTGAAAATTTATACTGAATAAAAGTGATTATTCACCCCCTTTGTTAAAAACATTCCCTCCCTAACTCCCTAACTCCCTAACTCCCTAACTCCCTAACTCCCTAACTCCCTAACTCCCTAACTCCCCTACTCCCTACTGCCTACTCCCTCTTTTCTAAAGAATAATTGGCTCAAAAGTCGGTCTACCAAATTTTACAGACGGTATAAGCACATCTAATAATCGATCCACAACTTGCTTCCAAGTAAAATGCTGAAGAACCCATTTAGGTCCAGTTTGACGAGCTTGTTCTAAAAATAAAGGTTTTTCAATAACTGTTTGCATTAATTCAATCAAATGCTCTTGTTCTGGTACTACACACCAGAGGGTATCTCCATCCCTTGTATAATTATTTTGGAGTTTGCTATCAATTTTTAAAGCAAAGTCCGAGTTAGTAAAATCATCTGTTGGGCCACCTTTTGTACATATTACAGGCAAACCACAAGCTGTTGCTTCCAATACTGGCAAATTAAAACCTTCAGCTAAATAGGGAGAAACATAAGCATCAGCAACTTGATAAAGTTGAGCTAGTTGAAAAAATGAAAGAGTTTCGCCAACATAGATAATTCTAGACTTCACTTTTTCCATCTGTGTATTAGTGAGTGCAAGTTTGCTAGCTTTGAGAATAGAATCTTGAGAAGGAAAAATAGCATCCCTACCTTTAAGGATGAGTTTGGTATCTGGATAGCGCTCAACAATGGTGGCAAATGCTTTGAGTAAGCGTCCCACTCCTTGACTACTATTGCACATCACCCCAATATTGAGAAACACAAAATAGTTATTAATGCCCAACTTTTGGCGTAGGATAGTTCTCTGAGAAGTTGGTAAAGGATGATAAATATTAGGGTTGACACCAAGAGGGACAACAGCAACACGACTTTCTTGAGCACCACTGCGAATAAACCCATCTTTTGACCAGTGGGAGGGGGTAATAATAATTGCATCTCCTTGAGCATGAGCTTCTGAAAAAGATTTTACACCCATTCCGTTAACAATAGATTTGCTCACAATACCCCATTCAGTGCAGGCAAAAACTGCTGTTCGTTTACTCGTGGAGAAATTGAGATTAAAGGGAGCATATATCCGTAGTGTGGCATCAGCAGTTTTTTGAGGAGATGGTTTGGGGATGTTGCGTAATGCTATTTCTGCATCAGGAGGAAATAAACCTCTGACGGGTTGCCAACTTTTACTAATGTAAGGCATATCCTGATGATAAATTTGTAGATGCTTTCGGTTAAGCATTTCTAGTAGTTGAAATTGATTTGCGATCGCATAAGAATGGGGTAAAAAACGCCAACCTTCGATAATAATACGCAATTGGTTAATACTCCTAGACATTTTAATTTTTAGTAGTCATAGTTGAGATTTTTACAGCATTGTGTCTCTCTCAATACAAAAAAAAGTGATATAATCGTAATTATACTGTTATGAAAAGTTTTGATAAAGAATTACTCTTACTTTAATAAAAATGTTAACATAATTAATAATACAATAAGAAAAATATTTGAGTTATTAATTGTTTTATGAGTATGAGTAGTAGATGAGAAAATTATATCGGCCAGGTGAAAGTAGTAATAAATCATCTGATATTTACTTTGATTTTGTTATAAATAAATCTAGTTTTTTTTGTAGAAAAAGTATTTATTCTAGAAAAAAATACATATTTTTGATAAAAATGGCACAGTTTAATCTTGATTTATGTTCCTTGTTTTATATTGGTAATACCCATAAGTTTTTGTCCTGAATCAAGTCGAAAACTGCTGTAGTTAAAACTAATAAAAAAATGAAAGGAGCTTCCATGAATCAAAAAAAAGAACACACAATTATGGTGGTAGATAATGAATATCGAAATGCAAAATTAATGTTAAATTTCTTAAAATTTTCTGGTTTTAATGTCATCGTTCTAGAGAATGGGGAAACTGCCATTGAGAAGGTAAAAAATGTATTGCCAGATTTGATTTTACTAGATATACTCATGCCAGGAATAGATGGTTTTGAGGTTTGTAGATACTTGCAAGCTTCAGAAAGAACTAAAAATATTCCTATTATTTTTATGACTTCACTTTCTGAATCTACTGAAAAAATAAAAGGTTTAAATTTAGGAGCTGTAGACTATATTGTTAAACCATTTAAACCAGAAGAACTTTTATCTAGAATCAATATACATATACGCTTACAAAAAGAGATCAAAGAACGGAAGGCAGCAGAAATAGCATTGCAAAAATCTGCATCCGATCTCGAAGATAAAATACAGGCAAGAACTGCGGAACTTTCTCAATCTTTAGAAGAACTTAAAGAAGCTCAATTGCAACTCATTCAAAGTGAAAAAATGTCTAATATTGGGGCATTAGTTGCTGGTATTGCCCATGAGTTAAATAATCCAGTTAGTATAGTTGTCGGTAATGTTAAGTTGGCGGAAACATATCTAACAGCAATTATTAATCACATTAAATTATATCAAAAACAATTTCCTGATCCTGGTCTAATAATTGAAAAAGACGCGGAAGAGATGGATATAGATTTTCTGATTGAAGAGCTACCAAAAATATTATTTTCCATAAAAAAATCAAGCGATCGCATCAGCGAAATTAGCGTATCATTGCGAAGTTTTGCTAGAGCAGATAGTACCTCAAAAGTAGCTTTTGATATTAATGAAGGCATAGATAATACTCTGACAATTTTACAGCATCGACTAAAAGCTAATCATCAGCGTCCCGCAATTGAAATTATCAAAAATTATGGAAATTTACCTCAGATTAATTGTTATCCAAATACCTTAAATCAAGTTTTTATGAATTTGTTAGTCAATGCAATTGATTCTTTAGAAGAATATAACTATAAAAAATTTAAAACTTATCAAGAAATTCTGCAAAATCCAAATCGGATTACTATTACTACTTCAATTATTGAATCCTATGGAGTAGAAATTAGAATAGCTAACAATGGACTGGGAATACTGGAAAACCTAAAAGATAAACTATATGAAGCTTTTGAAAAGACCAAGACTAACAGTAAAATAAGCAACTTGGGATTATCTATGAGTCACTTAATTATAGTAAATAAACATGGAGGAAAATTTGAATGTAATTCTCTTTATGAAAAAGGAACAGAATTTGTGATTAAACTACCAAATAAAAAAAGATCACAAAAATCTAAATAATTTGATAAGTTTGACTATAAATATATTTATAACGCTCTTGATGATCTACTTCCGATGTATACCAATAGACTGCTAAAATATTGTTTTTAAAATTATTGCTTTAATTTATTCCCTTCAATAATAAATTGGCATATTTTATCCTATAATTTTTATATTTTAATTTAATTATCTAGAGGTATTTTATCCTTAATACAAAACAATTTTATTCTAGTCATCTAGACATATTTTATGTTAAACTTAAATTATACATTACTGAACTTCAAAAAATTAAAGATGTATGATTTAACTCAATTTAGTCTCAGAGATATGTCTGAATGTGGGCTAGTTTTACGCCAATTAGGAAAAGATTCTCATACAACAGAAGACGTAAGCAATAGAATTATTAAATATCTTTATGAAAATCTAATTAGTAAAGATATTAAAGAAAAATCCTGTGTGTTAATCCGTATGTTTCAGATGATTTCATATAAAAAACTCAGCTCCGAACTGCAAGAATATGCTTCTAAATTATTAAATAATCAATCAGTAACTCCTAATTTAAAATGCTTAACCTTGCTGAGTACTGCTGGAGAAAAACCAGAATGGAATTTACGACAAAAATCTTCTGGGCACAAAGCAATTCCTTTAGCAAATAAAGCAGCGATCGCTAAAATTCCGATGATATCAAGGCTAATTCAACAATTAGGATTAGATCCTGGTCAAGTGGTAGAAACAGACCTAAATTTATTGGCTGATTTAGAGCAAAAAATGTACAACGTATTTTATGTAGCTGATGCCTTGGGAAGTCCTTATATTCCAGGGCAAAAATCATTTGTCATTCCTTTTAATATTAAATCTGTAATCGGATTTGGAGGTTTATTACCTTCAGGAAATATATTTGTCGTTTTAATGTTTTTAAAAGTAAAAGTACCAAGAGAGACTATTGATTTATTAAAACCATTAGCACTAAGTGTTAAAATGGCTCTTTTGCCCTTTGACCAAGGCAAAATTTTTTCAGATTATCAAGAGCAAGCAATGAGTCAGAGCGAACTAAAAGATAAAGATAGAATTATTGAACAGCTTCAATCAAAAAATGCAACATTAAATCAGTTATTAGATGTATCAGAGAAATCCACATTAATTCAATCTGACCGTTTAGAAAAAGCAATCGCCGAACAGCAAAAAACCCTAGAAAAACTGCAGACAACCCATGGTCAATTACTACACACAGAAAAAATGTCTAGCTTAGGACAAATGGTAGCTAGTGTAGCCCATGAAATTAACAATCCGATTAACTATATTCATGGAAATATTACTCCAGCTCAAGAATATGTTCAAGACATACTAGAATTGCTAGATATGTATCAGCAAGAATTTCCTCATCCTACACCAGAAATTAAAATTAAAATAGCAGAAATAGACCTTAATTTTATTAAGAAAGACCTGAATAAAATTATCAGGTCTATGGAGATAGGTACAGAAAGAATTTATGAAATAATTAAGTCAATGCGTAACTTTTATCGGTTTGAAAAAGCCGAATTTAAACAAGTTGATGTTCATGAAGCAATAGACAGTACATTGATGCTTTTAGATAACCGGATGAAAGCAACAACTTTTTACCCAGAAATTAGAGTTATAAAAGAATATCAAGAATTACCATTAGTGGATTTTTATGCTGGTCAACTTCATCAGGTATTGATGAATATTTTGAGTAATGCTATTGATGCGTTGGATGAATATAATAAACAGCGCACCCCAGAAGAAGTCAGGAAAAATCCAAGTCAAATTAAAGTTTGTACTAAAATTTTAAATAAAGAGTGGGTAGTAATCTCGATTGCAGATAATGGCTTAGGTATGCCTGAAGAAGTGAACAAAAAACTATTTGATTCTTTCTTTACAACTAAATCTTCAGGAAAAGGAACTGGATTAGGGTTATCTATTAGTTATCAAATTATTGTGGAAAAACATGTCGGAAAATTATTATGTTATTCTCAACCAGGAAAGGGAGCAGAGTTTATAATTCAGATTCCTATTAGGCAGAAAATTAGTCAATTAGTATTATAGATTAAGTAAATTAACTAAAGATTCAAGCATTGAAATTAAATTACTTCTGGTAATCTTTCCCCGATTAACTCTCTCTTCTCCACTTCCCACACTCGACTCCTGAATAATAAGTTATAGCTACTGAATGTAGTTGAATAAAAAACTCTTTTTAGCAGAATTTTATCAAAGTTATATTAGTGATAATTTAAAGTTAAATATATCTGTAAAAAAAAACGGCAAACTTTTTCCCTTCTTATATCATATTGTAAGCATTCAGCAGTCAGCTATCAGCTTCATTAGCTTGAATTGTATAAGTTAAAAACTCAAAACAAGTCTTTAGCATTCAGCCGTCCTTCAGCAATTAATTTTGGGGAAGGTAAAAGCAACCTTTGAAATTGAGAAAGAATAAAAAGTTACTGTCAAAGTCTCCTTTTCCAACCTTAGAAGTAATTATTCATTATTAATTACTAATAGCTGATACCATTTCTCTGTAACAATGCGCTTAATAATTGTTGCTCAGACCTTATTACACCGACTATTCTCATCTTTATATTAAGTGCAACTTCATGGAGAAATGGTATGACTGCTAATAGCTGAATGCTTACATCATATTCGGACGGGTCAGTTATAAATAAAATTTAAGAATTGACAGTACCGAAGGAATATTTCAATCACGTTTACTTTCCTTAACTCCTAACTCATGTACGTCGCTCTAGCGACGACTTTCTTACCTAATTTGACTCCTTACCGAATTATTAATTATTAATAATTAATAATTAAATAATTCTGGTTTAAAGCCTCCCCTTGATCGGGGAAAAAAGCGGTCGATCTTCGGAGCTTCCCGAAGGGTGGGATGGCGAGGTCTTTTCCCTGTCCGACCATCGACTCCTGTGAAGAAATAATATTTCCTTATATTCAATTCCGTAGCGGTTAAAACTTTCTTGTAATTATCAATTATCCACGCTTCAATTATCAATTATCAATTAATGAACTAAGTTATTTATAAGTATTCAACCGAACATAATATGACTTATTGCAGACTGAAAAAATAATTATTTAATTGGATATGATATATAGTAGTCCTAGATGGCTCGTGAAAATAAGACTTATATCTAGTAATACCAAGCGTGAAAAAAGAATACTACACAAAAAAGACTGAAAATTATGCACCTAAAAAACTTATCAAATCCTATAAACTACCTATTTCGATTGTTTTTCCTTTTTTTTCTGATTTGTTTATTACTTCTGAATTTTTCCCTCTTTCTTTTTCCGTAGGGACGTTGCATGGAACGTCCCTAGCATTTTTAACAAAAACTTATTAGGCTTAGTATAAGGGTTTAAGCAACAAAAATTTCACAAATGATTTAGGACTGCTATAAGTTGTATCATATCTGTTGAATTAGCAAGTAAAAATTTTCTCTTAATATCTTTCCTCCTCCCTCTATACCTGGTGTTATCTATTACTATTTATTGATAAGTATTCAAGCAGACATGATATTATATAGCAATCCCAAATAATTTGTAAAAAATCTCAGGATACATAAAAACTCTGAAACTTTTATTCCTATTCCCTCACAGGAGTGCGCGTTCCCTAAATTAAAAGCTATTTTTACCCGCAACTTAAATAGAATTGCTATATATAGACTTTGAACTCAGAGTATCAAAAGGTTTAATTTGAAAATAAAATTTTCAAGCATTATCAGATATGAAAAATCAAACAATCCTAAATAAAAAAATTCAGAAAGTTAGGCGAGATTATAACTCCTGGGTAGCAACAGAAACATTAGAAGACTATGCCTTACGTTTTGCTCCTAAATCTTTTAGGAAGTGGTCTGAATTTCAAGTAGCAAATACTGCTCTTGGTGGAACTTCTTTTTTAGCCTTAGAAGCTATTGGTGGTTCAATTGCTATTAGTTATGGTTTTGCTAATTCTTTCTGGGCAATTTTAACTGTAGGGATAATAATTTTTCTGACTAGCTTACCTATATCTTATTACGCATCTAAATATAATATTGATATGGATTTGCTGACCAGAGGAGCAGGTTTTGGTTATATTGGTTCTACAATTACTTCTTTAATTTATGCCTCTTTTACCTTTATATTTTTTGCCCTAGAAGCAGCAATTATGGCTCAAGCTCTAGAGTTATATTTTCACCTACCTTTATACCTTGGCTATTTAGTCTGTTCCATCATAATTATTCCCCTAGTATTTTTTGGGGTAACTGTAATTAATCAACTGCAAATTTGGACTCAACCAATCTGGTTAAGTTTAATGATATCTCCCTATATTTTTATTATTTATAAAGAGCCAAATGCTTTATCAAATTGGTTTAATTTTGCAGGTAGAACGGTCAATGGTGCAGAATTTAATCCACTTTTATTTGGAGCTGCAGCAACAGTTTGTTTTTCTTTAATTCCTCAAATTGGCGAACAGGTAGATTATCTCCGCTTTCTGCCAGATAAACAAAAAAATAATCAGATTAAATGGTGGTTAGCAATGATTTTAGCCGGACCTGGTTGGATAATTATTGGTGTAGCTAAAGAATTGGGAGGCGCATTTTTAGCTTCTATTGCTGTTAGTCATGGAGTTAGTTTTGCTAAAGCTACTCAGCCAATACAAATGTATTTAGTAGGATTTACTGATATATTTGATGACCAAAAAATAGTCTTAATAATAGGAACTCTGTTTGTAATTATTTCTCAGATAAAAATTAACGTTACTAATGCTTATGCAGGTTCTTTAGCTTGGTCAAACTTCTTTTCTCGATTAACTCATAATCATCCTGGTCGTGTTGTTTGGCTAATTTTTAATGTAGCGATCGCTCTAGTTTTAATGGAGTTAAATGTATTTGCTACTTTAGAAGCAGTATTAGGATTATATTCTAATGTAGCGATTGCCTGGATAGGAGCATTAGTTGCCGATCTTGTAATTAATAAATCCTTAGGAATTAGTCCTTCTTACATTGAATTTAAACGAGCTTATCTACATAATATTAATCCTGTTGGTTTTGGATCTATGCTAATTGCTTCAGCAGTATCAATGACTGCCTTTTTAGGAGTATTTGGCTCTGTTGCTCAAGCTTATTGTAGTTTTATTGCCTTAGTTTTAGCATTTATTCTTGCTCCAATAATTGCCATTATTACCAAAGGTAAATATTATATTGCCAGAGAAAATCAATATCAAAAAATTAATCTTTCTGACACACTGGAATGCTGTATTTGTAATCAGAAGTATGAACAGGAAGACATGGCATACTGTCCTGTTTATCAAGGTTCGATTTGTTCTTTATGTTGTAGCTTAGATTCCCATTGTCGCGACCGCTGCAAAGAAACTACTACAGCATTAACTCCCATAACTGAAAAACCGTTACTTACCATTGCTCGGAAAATTATCTCTAGTAAATTTTCCCCACAATTAGGATTAAGAGTGGTTAAATTTTTAGGTATTTTCCTATTTATTTCTGGGTTAGTAGGATTAATATTTGGAGTCGTTTATTATCTCGATACATCTCAATATTTAGGGGCTAATTCACAGTCACGACTAATTACCCTAGTAAAATTATATTTTCCTCTGTTGTTATTAATTGGCATAGGAAGTTGGTGGTTAGTATTAACCGAAGAAAGTCGAGATTTAGCCTTAGAAGAACTTCACTCTCAAAATTTACAACTCGAACAAGAAATTCAACAGCGCCAAGAAGTAGAAAATTCCCTGCGACAGTCGAAAACTAAATCAAAAGAACAAACTAAACAGCTTCAACGAACCTTGGAGGAATTAAAACAAAAAGAAGCTCAGTTAATTCAAACAGAAAAAATGTCTAGTTTGGGGCAATTAGTAGGAGGCGTTGCCCATGAAATTAATAATCCCGTGAGCTTTATTTATGGTAATCTTCACTTTACATCTGAATATACTCAACAATTACTAACCTTAGTCAAACTCTATCAACAACATTATCCAGAACCAAAAGCAGAAATTGAAGAATATATTGAGGATATTGATTTAGAATTCTTGAAAGAAGATTTATTTAAAATAATTTCATCAATGACAGTAGGAGCAACTCGCATTCGTCAAATAGTTCAATCTTTACGCAACTTTTCCCACCTTGATGAATCAGAATTAAAAACAGTTGATATTCACGAAGGTATTGATAGTACTTTATTAATTCTTAACAACCGATTAAGACCTCAATCTAATAATTCTGTTATTGAAGTTATTAAAAATTATGGTCAACTTCCTTTAATTAATTGCTATCCTGGTCAACTTAATCAAGTATTAATTAATCTTATTAATAATTCCATTGACTCCATAAATGAATACAATCGAAAGCAAATTTATTTAAATATTCAAGATTACTCTGGCATCATTCAAATTAGTACTAAAGTTTTAGAGCATAATTGGGTAGAAATTTCTATTGCAGATAATGGTATTGGTATTCAACCGGAGATACTAAATAAATTATTCGATCCATTTTTTACGACGAAACCAATAGGTAAAGGAACAGGTTTAGGACTATCTGTTAGTTATCAGATTATTGTTGAAAAACATCAGGGTAAACTATTCTGTATTTCAAAACCAAATAATGTTGTAGAGTTTATCATTCAGATTCCAGTCAAGCAGTAATTTAGGAATTAACAATCAGATATAAGAGGCAGTTTTTTTATAGCTAATTAAATAAATTTTATAGGATAAAATTGAAATTTTTGTATATCCTCAGTAATGATAATTGACAAAAATATTATTGTTGCATAAAAAAAATCTTCTCTCAATCTACTAAAACCAAATTTGGTTTTCATACATCTGTTATTTTTAGAGTTTAAATCCTCGCTATAATAAGATTTAATCAATGTTTGAAAAATCATTTTTTAACACCTTATTTGGTATCAAACAGTAATTTAGGAATTAACAATCAGGTATAAGAGCCAATTTTTTATACCTAATAAAATAAGTTTTATACCATAAAAAAAGAATGTTACTAATAATAAGAGCGATTAAAAGACACCTGTAGGAGATGTCCCTTTGACTAAAAAAATAAGTTCCGACCTAAAAAATGATATTGAAGCCATTTATTCTGACTCCTAATAAATAACCTAGATATTTATAGCAAATATTTATCAAATAAATTTTATAGGATAAAATTCAAATTTTTATATTTCCCCAGTAATGAGAAGTGACAAAAATATTATTGTTGCTTAAAAATTTTATTCTCTAAATCTACAATGCAAATATTTGAAAATAAAAATCAACCAAACAATAATAGGGAAATTAAAAATTTATTAAGTAATACAACTAATAATATACGATCGACGAAAATAAGAAAGAGCATATAACAATCATCTATGCTCTTTGTAATTTTATAGATAAATTAACCAGATAATATTATGCAAAATTTATCTCTTGAAACTCTAGGTATACAACCCAATACTTGGGAAGTTGATGAAACAACAGCAGATATTACTCGTCCTCCTCTTCCTGCTAAATCCATTGTCATCAAAACAGAAACCAAAACCATTAAATTAGATTTAGCCAAAACAGTAATTTTAGTCATAGATATGCAAAATGACTTCTGTCATCCTGACGGTTGGTTAGCTCATATTGGTGTAGATGTAACACCTGCAAGGTCTCCCATTCAACCACTAATAAATTTCTTACCACAATTGCGGTCGCAAAACGTCCCGATAATTTGGTTAAACTGGGGAAACCGTCCCGACTTACTAAATATCAGCGCTGGGTTACGCCATGTGTATAACCCCACTGGTAAAGGTACAGGTTTAGGCGACCCACTGCCAAAAAATAAAGCCCCCGTACTGATAGAAGGAAGTTGGGCAGCAGCAGTTGTTGATGAGTTAGAGCAACAACCAGAAGATATTCGCGTGAGTAAATATAGGATGAGTGGGTTTTGGGATACTCCTGTTGATAGCATCCTGCGAAATATGGGCAAAACAACTCTGTTGTTTGCGGGAGTGAATGCAGACCAATGTGTAATGGCAACATTACAAGATGCAAATTTTCTTGGTTATGACTGCATTTTAGTTTCAGACTGTACTGCTACTACTTCCCCTGAATATTGTTGGCAAGCTACTATTTATAATGTGAAACAATGTTTTGGGTTTGTCACAAATTCTCATACTATTTTAGAAGCTATTAATTGAAGAAAGAAGAAGGAAGAAAGAAGAAAGAAGAAGGAAGAAAAATTGGATGGTCACTCACACTCCAACCAATTGTAAAACCGTGTAGAGGGCGGGGTATTAAAGCAAAAATCAAAAGATAAATATTTTTCTGAAAAGTCTCATGTTCGGTCAAATACTAATTATGAAAAATTGGCACTTTGTAACGGAGGTTAAAAAGAGATGAAACTCAAAAATATATATAAGTTAAGAAGGCAAAAAAAAATCAAGGTCTAACAAAAAATAAAATTGCCAAAAACCTTTTCTTCCCTGCCTGATAATAACCATAATTTTTCATGCCAACATAAGTAGTTATGATGCCACTGGTGTCTAAACAAACCCACAGCTAGATAATCTAATAATTTCCTGAATAAGTTAACACTATTACCTATAAGAAAATGATTACTCAATGCATGATTCCAGTCCTTAAGTCTCCCCAAGATTATCAAGCATATCGTATTAGTCCCCATGATAGTAATCGATTAGCAATTATTTTCGACCCTGTAATTGCAAATGCTTCTTTAACTGTATGTTTAGAAATTTTTGATGTGGGGGGAAAAACTCCTCCAAATCGACATAATTTAGCGGTAGAAATGTTCTTTATTATTAAAGGAGAAGGAAGGGCAATATGTGATGGAAAATCTGTTAATATTCGTGCTGGTGATAGTATTCTAGTACCACCAACAGGGATTCATGTCATAGAAAATACTGGCTTAACTCGTCTCTATGCTTTATGTATTATGGTACCCAATGAAGATTTTGCCGAACTAATTCGTAGTGGAATACCAGTAGATTTAGACGAAGAAGATAT
Organism: Okeania sp. SIO2C9; assembly: GCF_010672455.1. Classification (GTDB taxonomy): domain Bacteria; phylum Cyanobacteriota; class Cyanobacteriia; order Cyanobacteriales; family Microcoleaceae; genus Okeania. The sequence continues at coordinate 236,669 of NZ_JAAHGO010000002.1, forward strand.
GCAAGTTCTTTCTCGCTCAAGTTGTATTTAAGAAGGAAGAAGTTCATTAATGGATAATGGATAATGGATAATGGATAATGGATAATTACCTCTGGTTAAAACCGTTACGGAATTGAATATAAGGAAATATTATTTCTTCTCTTGGTCGATTAGATATGGTTAGGAAACCCATCCATCCCACCCTACGGGAAGCTACGAATATCGACCGTTTTTTCCCCTTAAAAGGGGAGGCTTTAAACCAGAATTATTTAATTATTAGTTATTAATAATTAATTATTAATTATTAATTATTCGGTAAGCATTTCCTGCGGAATGCTGCGCAAACAGCAGTCAGCTATCAGCTTTATTACCTTTAAAGGAGAAAAAGGCAATTTTATCAAAGCTTCAGAGTACGAATATCTGGTTGAGAATGTAGTAGAAATTAAAGGGTGCATCTCATATTTGCAAAAATACTTTTTTCCTAAGACATCTCCAATAATAAAAAATAAAATCTGTATTTATCTACATTCAACAATGAATAATGAATAATGAATAATGAATAATGAATAATGAATAATGAATAATGAATAATGAATAATGAATAATGAATAATGAATAATTACCTCTCCATGAATTGAAGAGGATTGACAAAGAGATGAAAATTTTTCTTCACAGGAGTCGATTGGATATGGCTCCTTTGACCTCGCCATCCCATCCTACGGAATGCTGCACAAACGACCGCTTATTATCCCCTATCCAAGGGGAGGCGCATACCCACAATTTTTCGGTAAACTTTACAGAATAAAAGATAAAAAAGAATAAAAATATTGTTTTTTAATTCTCTTATATTTCAAGAGAAGCAATTATTAATTGTTAATTACTAAGAAAATTAAAATTTAGGTGGTGTGTTACATTTCATTAACGCACCCTACTGATAACTGATAACTGAATTGAACTACTGCCTACTCCCAAAATGAAAGTTTTACCCAAAGAAACAGCTTCAATATTTACCAGAGATGAAGTACGTCTAGATGCTGATATTTATCGTCCTGATGCAAAAGGTGAATTTCCAGTACTATTAATGCGACAACCTTATGGTAGAGCGATCGCTTCCACAGTAGTCTATGCTCATCCAAAATGGTATGCTTCTCATGGTTATATTGTGATTATTCAAGATGTACGAGGTAGAGGTACATCTGAAGGAGAATTTCAACTATTTACCCATGAAATTGAAGATGGAATTGATACTATTAATTGGGCAGCAAATTTACCAGGTAGCAATGGCAAAATAGGGATGTATGGATTCTCTTATCAAGGCATGACTCAACTATATGCTGCTAGTGCTAAACTTCCTGCTTTAAAAACAATTTGTCCTGCTATGATTGCTGATAATTTATATTCAGAATGGGCTTATGAAGGAGGAGCATTTCGTTTACAAACTAACTTGGGTTGGGCAATTCAACTAGCAACAGAAACTGCCCGTTTACGAGGAGATGAACAAGCTTATCAAGAACTCTATCGAGCTGCTAAAAATTTGTCTTTTTCTACTCCAATTCCTGCTTTATTGGAAGTAATGAATAAGTATGCACCAGATTCTTTTTATCATCAATGGTTAGAAAATTATCAACCTGGTGAATACTGGCAAAATCTGTCACCAAATTTAGAAAATATAGACCTACCAATGCTACATATTGGTGGTTGGTTTGATACTTATTTACGAGGTACAATTAATTTTTATCAAAAAATATCTTGTCGTAGTAAATTCCTGCAAAAATTAATAGTAGGTCCTTGGTCTCATATTCCTTGGGGAAGAAAACTAGGAACTATAAATTATGGTTTAACAGCTTCTAACCCCATAGATGATTTACAAATATTATGGTTTGACCAATTTCTCAAAGGAATAAATACAGGAATATTAGAGCGATCGCCTGTTTCTTTATTTGAGATGGGAAGTAACGAATGGCGTAATTTTAATTCCTGGCCGAGTAATAACGATCAGTTTTATTATTTAGCTAGTACAGGACTTGCAAATATGAGAGAAGATTCAGGGAAACTCAACGATAATTGTCCTGACATTTCTACTGATGATATATTCGTACATGACCCTTGGCGACCCGTTCCAGCATTAGGTGGTCATGCCACATTTCCAGCAGGTTCTTTTGAACGTTCAGAATTAGATTGTCGTACCGATATTTTGACTTATACTTCTGAATTTTTAACAGAAGATTTACACATAGCTGGAGATATTTATGTAGAAGTATATTGTACAGCAGATACCAGTAGTTTTGACCTTTCGGCTGTGTTATCTGAAGTTAAACCAAACGGCAATGTTTATAATTTTACCCAAGGTTATATCAAGGTTATTTCTAACGATCTACCAGTGAAAATATCTTTACAGCCAACTTGTATAAAAATTGAGAAAGGTAATGCTCTTAGACTGAGTTTAAGTGCAGCTTGTTTTCCTGCATATTTAATTAATCCTGGCATAGATAAACCGCCAAAAGAAGTACGATTAATTGATGCAAAAATTATTACTATAACTGTTAGTTCAGGAAAAAATAATCCTTCACAAATTTCTTTATCTAAGTTAAATTAGGGGATAATTTTAAGGTAAGGGTCATTTCAGTTATCAGTTATCAGTTATCAGTTATCAGTACCTCTGCAATAAGGAGGCTTGAAATCTGAAATATTCTCTTTTTTTATCCCCTTAAAAGGGGAGGCGCATACCCAGAATTTTTCGGTAAGAAAGAAGGAAGAGGGAAGACGGAAGATAAAAGAAGGCTTAAAAGTCTGAAAAAAAACTTAAATTTCCTCTAGATATTCACACTTAGGTTTACACAAACAATAAAGTGGGGACATAATATTATTCCTTGATTATCAAAAACATAACCTTATCATACCAATTTGATAAATATTTGTTACAAATGGTAGGGAATAGGGTTCAAAGACATAAGATATTTTGGTTTAATACCGATAATCGTTACAAACGCTGAACCATTATTCTTGCTTAAGAACTGAAGCTTTAATGAAGTAAAGCATTATTTTTGGGAACTGTTATTATAGTAGTCGAAGCAAAGGTTAAGACAGTTCAAAAGTTTAAAACTCACATAAAGTAATATTTTTCTTTCTTCCTTCTTCCTTCTTCCTTCTTCCTTCTTCCTTCTTCCTTCTTTCTTCTGCTATATAATAATTTTGAGAAGTAAACTAAAAAATATATAAATATGTTCTATCATCGTAGTCTTTTAGAAATTGCTGAATATATTTTTATTACTGCTTCTGTTGTAGGAATTTTTGCAAATTATATATTCGATAAACCAATTATTTATGCAGTAGGATGTGTTTTAATCTCTCTGTTAATTAATTTAGCTAACCGACATAAATTAGCAGCACAAATTCAAGTAATTAAATTTGATACTACTGGAAAACTAGAGCAATATCAAGAGTCAATTTCCCAAATGATTTCCCAGTTACAAAATAGTATAGCTTTTTTTGAATCTACTGCTAAAAACTTAGAAGAAGATCGGGAAAATCTCAAAATTAAACCTTTGCTGGAAACGATGAAAAGTTTGTCTAATCGATTTAATATTCAGGAGCAAACTATTAAACTGTTACAAACAGAGCTAGAAATGATTTCTCAGCAGTTTAAACAACGACCAGAATTACAGCAAATTAATGATTTAACAAGTGTAATTATTGATTTACAGCAGTTTATTAATAAATTACCAGAGTGGAGCGACCTACGACAACATCAGTTTCAAAAGTTAGAAGAAAAAGTTAATCATGCTTTGCATAAACTTGAGGAAAGTATTGCAGAAGGAAAAAGGGAAACTGTTGAAGAAGGAAGAAGGAAGAAGGAAGAAATGGATGGGGACTCAAACTACAACCAATTGTAATATGAAAGACCAGATTGAATCTAAATTGAGATTCACAATACTAGATAATAAACTTCAAGATATAGCAATCCTAAATCATTAATTATAATTTGACTATTCCCTTTTCGATGATCATCTATAAGATCTCAACAATGAAATAAGTAATTGCCAATAATCTTCCAGATATTAATATCATAAAATTTAAGATACCCCTGAAAATTATCATTATCAATCAATTATTTCTTGACGACTTAACGTGCTTAACTAATAATCGAGCGATCGCTTCGAGCTGTTTATGATTAAAACTTTTAATAATTAATTTAACTACCTCTTTAGGGTCTTTTGGCAAAGTTACTTTTTTCTGTTCAGAAGCTGTTGCTATTTCCTTAAGGTCTTGACTCTCCACTATTTCCTGTACTTTTCCTGCTTGGATCAACTCACCTGCTTGATTAAGTTCTTTAATAATTACAGGAGCTAGAATTTGATAAGACAATTTAGAACTAGCGATCGCCTGTCGAGAATATGTAACTAAAGTATTCCAAATTTCTGTATTTTTATCCAACTTCAACAAACCATTACAAACCTCTGTAAGCTGTTTTCTCGAATCAGGAGAGTCAGCCTGTTTAAACACTTCCAACATTTCTTTTAACTTACTCTTAACTTGTTGAGCAAATTTAGATTTAGATATTGTCTTCCCATTTCCAGAAGCAGTAGATTGAGAAACAGTGCCACCACTCACCAAAGTATTCAAATTAGTTTCTAATTCTGAAAAAATAGGCAAAGCATTATCAACAATTTCTTGTCCCTCTTCTTCCCTCAAACCATAGGGACCTTGCAGACGTTCTACTAAATCTTTGAGAGTATCATATCCTTTTAAAAATTGAGACTCTACTGTTTGGTCAATATCAACAGGATTTTCGCGGATTATTTTGAAACAATCTTCTAAACGGTGAGCTACCTTTTGTACACTGTGTATTCCTAACATAGCAGCCCCACCTTTGACAGAATGAGCTGCTCTAAACATATCATTAATAGTTTCAGAATCTGACATTGTAGACTTCAAATCTACCAACCCATTTTCTAGGGTAACTAAATGTTCTTCTGCTTCTAATATAAATAATTGTTTAATCCGATCATCTTGTTCTGTTGACACAATATTTCTCCTAAAAATTACAATTATTCACTAATTAAGTAAGAAAAAAAGGAGTTCAGTATAAAACTCCATTGACTTGAAGTTACTACTTCTATTCTAGCATTAATAACTGGAGTTCTAAAAGCATCTTATATGTAATTAACTACATCTATTTTAATCCTTTTTTGACTGAGAGTTAGCAGATAATTTAATGTTAACTAGCTGTCAGTTATCAGCTTGGGTTGAAATCCCTGACTTGTACAAGTAGGATAATTTAAGAAGGGTTAAAATTCCCTTTTCAAGTGCATTTATCTCAGTTTCAGCTATTGATCGCTCCCTGTTTGGCGAGCATTCCTTTGAGGAAATGCTGACTGCAGCAATTGCCGTTTGCGGAGCATTCCGTCAGGAAACCCCTTTGATTTTTGTGCCCTACATTATGTCAAATCTTGTAATGAGGAGAAGGAGATACGGAGATGGAGAGATGGGGATATGGGGAGATGGGAGATGGGGATATGGGGAGATGGGGAGATGGGGAGATGGGAGATGGAGAGATGGGGATATGGGGGCTAAGGGGAGTAGGGATATGCTAAAATATAGCATTACTATTCAGAAATGGTATTATTACAGACCAAAAGCTTAAAACTCAGACAACACAATATTTTTCCTTCTTCCCTCCTCCCTCAGGGCTAATTCATTGTCGTTAGAGAATATTTACCGAAAAATTAATAATTCAATAATTCAATAATTCAATAATTCGCGCCTTGAAGCCTCCCCTTTCAAGGGGAAAAAAATAAATTTTTTCGGAGTTGGTCAATCCTCTTCCTTTTAGGGAAGGGAGAGGTAATTATCAATTATCCATTATCAATTATCCATTATTGAAAACCCTATATTTTTTTGATATCCTGTGCTTTCCACACTACCCCACACTCCCCATCCCTTTTTTCTCTGGTGATAATAAATTGATCCTTCCCTCTTCCCCAACCAGGACCTTAATGGCCTAAATAGCGATTATGCCAATATTTATAAGCAGCATAAGCCAAAGTAACCACACAAGTTACAATAGCAGATTCATCTACCTCAAACTGAGGATGATGCAGAGGATAGTTAGGTTTGTCTTTGTGTCCCACTCCTAAACGAAACATCATACCTGGAACTTCCTTCAGATACATAGAAAAGTCTTCCGCACCGAGGGAAGGCTCAGGTAAAATACAAACCCGATCGCTACCCCAAGCTTCCAAAGAAACTGACTCGACCAATTGAGTCAATGCTGGGTCATTTTGCACAGATGGTACTCCCTGACGATAATTCAGCTCATACTTAGCGCCATAAGAATGACAAATATTAGCCACAATATTTTCAATCCATGCAGGTAAAACCTTATGGGTATCTGGATGAAGCGATCGCACAGTTCCCCACATTTTTACTTGGTCAGATATCACATTTGGCGCTCTTCCGCCACTAATCTTACCAATTGTTAACACTACAGGTCTTAAAGGATTATGAGTTCTACTAATGGCCTGCTGTAAATTAGTAATTACTTGGGAAGCGATCCAAATTGCATCAATAGCTTCATGGGGACGGGCACCATGACCAGACTCCCCAATAATTGTCAGTTCCAAATCATCAGCAGCAGCAGTTAGTACCCCGTGACGAATACCCACCGAACCTGCTGGAATAGTTGGGTAAACATGGACTCCTAAAATTCCCTGTACATCCTCAAGTGCCCCATCTTCAATCATCCAACTTGCACCTTGGGCAATTTCCTCTGCTGGTTGAAACAGAAACCGAACATTACCTGGTAAGGGTTCTCCCAATTCAGATAATACCATTGCCGCCCCTAGTCCTACAGTTGTATGGACATCGTGACCACAAGCGTGCATAATGCCAGTATTACGGGAAGCAAAATCTAAATTAGTACATTCTTTAATCGGCAAAGCATCCATATCGGTACGAATAGCCAACCATTGATTATTACTATTAACTTTGAGTTCTCCCAGAACACCAGTTTTACCTATAGACTCTCGTACATGAAGACCACAGGAAGACAGCACACCTGCAACATAAGCAGCCGTTTGGTACTCTTGGCCACTTAATTCTGGGTGAGAGTGAATATGACGACGAATTTCAATCATACGGGGGGCCAGGGTAGCTGTTAAATCTTTAATTTTAGTTAGCATAGATAATTTATATTTGTGTAGTATAGAGTCTATCTCAAGTACATTAAATGATGATAACAAAGGGGAATTATCCTTGGAAATTATTAAGCAATAAGTTTTGCTGGAAATGGCGATCGCCGACCGTTGTATTATATGAGGATCGATCTCTGAGTGTCTTTTGAATCCTACTTAACTTTGAGATAAATTTGTTTTATTTAGATAGGAGTGATCGCCAACCGTTTGCCTAAAACTAAAAAATAGCTGAATGCTAAATACTTATCTATTAACTGAAAAACTACTAAATTATTCAAGGAATCTGACTTTATTAATCATGGAAAAATTTTGGCAAAGTCTGATAAATATTACAATTCTAGATATACCAGCAAGAAAAATATTTTTTATTGCTCTGGCTTTAATAGGAATATTAGGATTAAAAGAACTATTCAGCATAATATTAATTAAGCAAGTTGAGGCTTTAACTCGTCATACAAAAACTACCCTTGACGATCAATTAATTGCATCTGTTAAACAGCCGATAGGGTGGTTTATCTATATACTTGGATTGTGGATTCTACAATTAATATTAACAGATTCTATTTCTCCCCAATTAAATCAAATAGTCACAGGAATTATTAACTTAGCAATAGTAGGTAATTTTTCACTAATTATCTACCGTATCTCTCCGATATTAGGAGAATTTTTTAGTAATTTATCAGCTCAAACTGAGACTGAATTAGATGATATTATTAGCCCTTATCTGCCGATATTATTTAGGTTTACTGCTATCCTGATTTTTGGCTTAAAAGCAGGAGAATTATTACTAGGAACTTCTGTTACTGCAATCTTTGGTTTAGTCGGTGGCGCTGGTTTAACGTTAGGTTTATTATTTAAGGATGTTATTAGTGATTGGTTAGCTACAATTGTAATTTACAGTGACAGCTTGTATCGTGAAAATGATTTGATTTTACTACCAAGTGGTGTTTTGGGGCAGGTTACGAAAATTGGTATTAGAAGTACAACAGTTTATTTAAAGTTTAAGGGAGCTATCCAGAAAGTTCCTAACTCTAAAATGATTGATGGCAACATCAAAAATTTCTGCCAACAGCCAATTGAAAATCGGAAAGCAGCTATTGATTTATTCATTAAAATTGACGGAATTTCAGCTCAGAAAATAGCCGATATTAATGAGAAAATTCGACAAATTCCTAAATCAATTGACATTTTAGATGATTCTTGTCTGGTGAGATTTGATGGATTAGACAGAAATGCTCGCGTGATTAGAGTAATTGGATATACTAACAATTTAGATAAGTATTATAGCTCTTATGACAAATTAAATTTGGCAATTTTGGCTTTATTGGAGCAAGAGGGAATAGATTTATTTAATATTAATATTATTAGTGATACAGAAACTTATAAAAGTTGGCAGTCTAGTCAAAATTTAGGGATTGAACAAGGGAATAGAGAATATATAAATCCTATTTAAGTTGTAATATTTTCCTGGCAGCTAGGAGTCATATCAAGTTCGGTAGCATCGTTATTGTCAAGGTAAGGAAGAAGGAAGAAGGAAGAGGGAAGAAGTGAAGAGGGAAGAAGGCTTTAGTTATCTAGAATAGAAGACTTAAAAGTCCAAAAAACCTGAAATTTTTTGTAGATATTCACCCTTGGGTTTACACAAACGATAAAGTGCGGACATGATATCAGGAATCAGGAGTCAGGAGTCATAGTTTTCAATGTTTTCAACTCAGATTAACTATTAGAAAAAATATTACCAAATAATTAGGGTTTGCGCTTCACTAGTCTTTTAGTAGGACTAGCAGACAGGAGACAGGAGACAAGAGACAACCCACCCGCGCGCCCCTCCCAGGAGGGGATAAATGGCTTGGGAGCGAAGAGGTAGGGGTAAGAATTGTAAGAATGATTTTTCTCCCATAATCGTCCCAAAATACTAGCTTTTTGAGCGTTTTAGACGTGATACCAGGCACTTTTTTTGACCCAAAAAATCCTAAAGTTTTTATATATCAATGCTTTTAGATTTAATCAGCAAGCCCTAATTAATCGAAACTTCAGTATGCTCAGGACTTACGCAGAGACTCTGCATATAGCGAGGGCGTTTTGCTCCGCAACATATAAAGCAGTCGAAGCAAAGGTTAGGACAGATAAAAAGCTTAAAACTCAGATAACGTAATACTTTTCCTTCTTCCTTCTTCCCTCTTCCTTCTTTCTTCTGCTATAAAGCAGCAGCTCTGCGTTAGCAAATGCCATTTGCCCCTACAGATGGTGGTTTAAAGGTCAATTTCGTAAGTCCTGATGCTGATTTTAGAGAGGCTAATTTGACTGATGCTAGCCTCCAAAATGCTGATTTAATGTTGGCAAATTTACAAGGTGCAAAACTGATATCATGTCCGGTAGCATCGGTATTGTATAGCGAAGGTAAGGAAGAAGGAAGAAGGAAGAGGGAAGAAGGCTTAAAAGCTTGAACAGGACTTACGCAAATTGATTTTAGCGAAGGTAAGGAAGAAGGAAGAAGGAAGAGGGAAGAAGGCTTAAAAGCTTGAACAGGACTTACGCAAATTGATTTTTAAGCACCATTTGTAAGAGTAAATAGTATTCTTTCTCGCTATATGTAGAGTCTCTGGGTAAGTCCTGTTGAAAAAACCTAAATTTCCTGTAGATATTCACCCTTGGATTTACACAAACGCGCCCCAGCGGACATGATATGACACGAGCTAATCTAAAACACGCTAATCTTCAAGATGCAAAATTTCAGGCAGCTCAGATGGTTATATCATGTCCGGTTGAATAGTTATAAATAAAAATGGAGGAGTAATGAGTAATGAGTTATGAGTAATGAGTTATGAGTTATGAGTTATGAGTTATGAGTTATGAGGAGGGAATTTTAAGCTATAAATGAAGAGAAAGTTTTTTGATCACGCTCTTATCCGGACATGATATTAATGGAAATTTCCAAGGTGCAAACTTAACTTATGCAAATTTGGAAGGTGCTAATTTAGCAAATGCTGAGTTAAGCAACAGTCGTTTGACAGGAGCAATACTCAGAGGAGCTAATTTACAGGGAGAAATTTTAGAAAAAGCTGACTTTGAGAACGCAAATTTAGCAGGTGTTAATTTTAAGGGAGCACATTTAGAGGGTGCAAATTTTCAAGGAATTGAAGCAGAATATATTTCCTGGGATACAATACAACTGTGCAATACAATTTTACCTCATGGAAGTATCAGCGATCATGACTGTATAGAACCCATTTGAGATGGGGAGATGGGGAGATGGGGAGATGGGGAGATGGGGAGATGGGGAGATGGGGAGATGGGGAGATTGGGAGATGGGGAGATGGGGAGATGGGGAGATGGGGAGATGGGGAGAGGGGGAGATGGGGAGATGGGGAGAGGGGGGGGTTGGGAGATTGGGAGATGGGGAGATGGGTAGGTACAATGAGTAAAAAAAGCGCACCGCCCGCTCTCTCGGTTTCCTCACAGTAAGGACAGGACGGAGCAAGAACGAAACCCCAGACTATCTACTGCTAGATGTCTTTTAATGCCGTTGGTAGCTTTGTAAAAACAAAACCCTTTAGACTTGATACTGGCATTACAAGTATTTTTTACCGCCTGTGAATCAATGATTATTAAAGTTGTCCATTTGGTTTTTTTTACCTGAGCAGCGTACAAGAGAGATGCAATACATCTCTAATTGGTAGTGGTGCATTGTAATTTTTTCGGTAACTGTATAGCAAGCATTTCAGCCACCATTCACCATTACTATACAGGACTACCATGTTACGAAGACTTGGTGCTACAAAATCTGGCTGTTCTTAAGATTTGTTTTACAAACAGTCTTCCAATTACTATTCTGGCTGCTTTATTAATACCCAAATCGAATTTGGCGGTTACGCTTTTCTGTAATTGCAGCTAGTTTATTTGACCAAAATCCATTCGGTTTATTTTCTTTGATAGTTGATACCTGTTTATTGTACCAACGATTCATTGATTTGAGATGTTTACCGTCTACTATCAAGCTAGTACCTACATTAGATACACAGGTCAACCAATTATTTACACCGTGGTCTATTCCTAAGACATTATCTTGATTTAATTGAGGTTTAACTACGGTTTCTTTTTCATAGACACGCTTCCCAATAAAAACATCTGTTTCTCGGTAATATTCTCAGTTCTTTAATAGCAGAAAATGCTCTTATACTAGGCATTGGAATTAAACAGCAATCCAAACCAAACCAGCGTTTACAGGTATTCTAAGCGTGGTACTCTAATTTGATTATCTTTAAGTTTTAATGCTTGCTTGGGGTAACTAACTGTAGCCATTACCCCTTTTTTTCTATAGTTAGAAATCCTTGGTCTGTCTGAGATTTTTCCTGAACTATAGGCAATAATGAGACCATCCTGAAGAGAGAAATGATTCAGCTACAGTTCTCAATATTTGTTGTGCTGAAGAGCGAATATAAAACTTTGTAATGATAGTTGTGCTTATAAACTTTTTCCTGCGTCAAACTTGCCGAGAGTTTTGTGAGACTTAAAAAATAATTGCCGACCATAATATATTCCCATGTTAGTAAGCTTGTGAGACTGTTCACATAAGAATGTTAAAATAGCAATTAATTCAGGATTTTTACCTACTAAAACTTGCTGACAACAGTACATTTGAAACGGGCAGACCGAAAAGTTATTGTAGGTAATAATAGCACAGGACAACTAAAGTTGTCTAGTCTAAAGGACTCGCTTGTTTTCATCCCCCGGTTAAAATACGGGGGCTTTCAACGTCGCTTTTCGGTAAGGATAAAAATCTTCTCCGACACATGAATAGTCACTGCACTTATATTGGAGACATAGAGAGCTTTTTAGAAGAACATTTAAACTATCGACCTTACACCAAAATTTATGTTGCCGATGAAGATTTATAAAACTTTCCGAAAATTGCAATGTCCAGCGTGCGGAAGCAGTAATATAAGAAAAGGACATCACGAATACTGGTGTCAAGATTGTGGTCATCACTGCCTACGGACAAAAACAGTGGGGATTCACTTTGACAGATTAATATAGATATTATGACTTTTGAGTTTTGATTTTCAAATTTTTACTTTTTGAATAATAGTTGAGCTAAAGTAATATTTTGTTAAGTGGGATAAATTAAGGGTCTAGGGAAAAATTGTGTTAGATATTAGACAAATTCGAGAAAATCTGCAAACTGTACAAGAATTACTCAACCGTCGTGGAGACTACGACTTACAGCCAATTCTAGAATTGGATGAGCAACAGCGACAACTGGAAACAGAGCGATCGCAACTCCAAGCTCGTAGTAACCAGATCGGTAAACAGGTAGGAGAAAAAATTAAATCAGGCAGTGACCCGAAGGGGGCTGAAGTTCAAGCTTTAAAGGATGAGGGAAATCAAATCAAAATCCAACTCAGCGAATTAGAACCAAGGGAAAAAGAAATAAAGGCCAAAATAGAAGCTTTGCTCCTACCTCTTCCTAATTTGCCTAGTGAGTCTACACCTTTAGGAAAAAGTGAAGCAGAAAATATCGAAGTTAAACGTTGGGGGGATGAATATATTCCCCAAAATCCAAAAATTATTCCCCACTATGAAATTGGGGAAAAACTAGGTATTCTAGATTTTGAACGAGGGGTAAAAATTGCTCAAAGTCGCTTTGTGGCATTAATGGGAGCAGGAGCAGCATTAGAACGTGCCATAATTCAATTTATGCTCAACCGCCATACTCAAGTTGGCTATGTTGAAGTTATGGCCCCATTATTGGTAAATAGTCAGTCTTTGACAGCTACAGGTCAACTGCCGAAATTTGCTGAGGATAGTTTTAAGTGTGAAGCAGACGATCTATGGTTAATACCTACCTCGGAAGTTTCAACGATGAACTTGTATCGGGATGAAATTTTGACTGCGGAACAATTACCTATTTATCATTGTGCTTATACTCCTTGTTTTCGTCGAGAAGCTGGTGCTTATGGCAAAGATACTAGGGGGTTAATTCGACTCCATCAATTTAATAAGGTCGAAATGGTAAAAATTGTGCATCCCGATCGCTCTGAAGAAGAGCATCAAAAACTTGTGGCAGATGCAGAAGCTATTTTACAAGCACTGAAGTTACCTTATCGAATTATAGAATTGTGTACTGGGGACTTAGGTTTTTCTGCGGCTAAGTGTTATGACTTGGAGGTGTGGTTACCATCATCGGGAACATATCGAGAAATTTCTAGTTGTTCTAATGTGAAAGATTTTCAGGCACGTCGGGCAAATATTCGGTTTAAGGAAGGAAAGAAAAAAGGTACTCAGTATGTTCACGCTCTGAATGGATCTGGTTTAGCTGTGGGACGAACTATGGCGGCTATTTTGGAAAATTATCAGCAGGTTGATGGTAGTGTGAAAATACCGGAGGTCTTGCAAGCTTTTATGGGGCGTGAATTTTTGTAATTGCGATCGAGTAGGGTGTGATTATACGCTCCCTACTTTCGCCATATTTTTTACCTAAAATTATATGTGCCTAAAGTTACCCAACTTTATTGAGATAATGTAATCAAAGTAACAAAATTTATTTAATTTATGATTATCTTTATATATAGTATAGTTCAAATTATAATTGAATTTAGAAGAATAAAAACTATAGTGCTATAGTGCAAATGACTATTATTGGAACTAGAGAAGCAGCTTTTTTATTGGGTATCTGTTGCCAACGAGTTAGGGTTTTACTTTCTCAGAATAGAATTAAAGGCGCTTATAAACATAATGGATTTTGGCGAATTCCTCTTTATGGCAAGATGCCTATTGTTATACCAGGTTCTAGAGGACCTAAAGGTGTATGGTGTCATAGAAAGCGAGAAAACCCGACGATCATTCATGTAAATCAACATATCATCAAAGCAAATATCGACATAATCAAAGAAAATCCTCAAGTGTCTATTGAGGAATTGATACCTGTAGTCTCTTTGAAGCAAACAAATCATAACGATATGGGTCATCAAATGGAAATTCATGGTCCGTGTCGTATAGTTTATAGACCACTAAAACCATTGCGCTGTGGAGCTCATTTGTGGATTGAGACATATCATCCGGTGCAGTTTGTCGATACTCAGTTTAAACCTGTGACTGCTAGGCAACCTTACAAAAATATCAAGGGTAAATTACAAAAAAACGCTGTTTCTTAAGTCAATTTTTTTAAGCCGTTAATATCTGTTCTGCTGTTAAAGATAATTCTGGAAATGTGGGTGATGTAATTTGTTCAGCACCTCTAAATTGAGTTTGTCTATACTTAGCATTTTTATCCAGAGAAAAAACAAAGACAGTCGGAACTTTAGGATTTCCTAAATATGCTCTTGAGGCAATAGCTAAATAATCTACAATCCAGTATTCAGTAATTCCTAAACGTTGATATTCATCTAATTTATCTACATAGTCATCTTCCCAGTTTGTAGAAGTAACTTCTACTGCTAATTGAATGGGCATTTATAAGGCATTATAATCAGAACGATTGGAACGCCAAATAGTTCGATCAATTACACTAACGTCAGGATTTATTCCTTGTTCTAGGCCGTCTTTTCTTAATGTTTTGATGACTGCTGTATTAGTGACAACCAAATTTTGATTAAGTCTTCTAATTTCATCATTAAAAGAGAATAAAAGGAAGTTAGCTACATCATCATGGTTTCGGGTTGCTCTCACTTCTATAATTTCTCCATTCACAAATTCATAAATACCTTTTTCAGGACATTTTTCTAAGAAGTTATCAAAAGTTAGTTTTTGTGTTTGTGCTGTGGTCATTTCAGTTATCAGTTATCAGTTATCAGTTATCAGTTATCAGTTATTAATACCTCTGCCTGTTTGCGCAGCATTCCGTAGGAAAGTATTGGGATTAAAATATTGAACTTTATTTTTTTTAATCCTCTTTCAAGGGGAGGCTTGAGACCTTATTTTTTGCTAATAGTTGAATTTTATATTGATAATTAATGTTAAATATTTGCTTTATATTCTTCAATCATTCTTCCGAATATTGTGTTTATTTCCAGATTATGAACTTAGGGTGGAAAAAGAGCGATCGCTTTTGAAAAAGAGTTTGAATAAAATAAAGAGCGATCGCTTCCTAAAAATCTATTGACAGAGTTGAATATAAACTTTGGGCAACCATAGTTGAGTGTGGACTTCCCTATACCAAATATTATTTTTCTGTCCTCTATATTCTACGATCTCTCCTTCAGTCCAAGCATCAAATTGTATAACTTCATTATTAATTACACTCATCTTATTCTTGTCTTGCCACTTCCAGCTATTGCGATAGTATAAACTAGTTGCTCCTTGCACAACTTGACCCCTAAATAACTTTAAATGAATGTGATTATCTGTGGAATTTGATTGTTTTTGATGTTGATCATCTGTAGAATGCTGCTCTTCATTATCTGTAGAATTTGCCTGTTGATTAGTTTGATTAGTCTCGAAAGGTTTTTGTGGTTCAGGAGAAGTTTCTTCTTCAGGTTCAGTAAAGACAAAAGTTTTGAGTGATTCACCAATAATACGGTCGTTTACACAGTAGCCTGGATAAGTTGTATAAACAATCTTTCCATTGGGTTCACAACCAGCAACAGGTTGATGCTTTTCGGAATTAAAGGCATCTCCTTGGTTAGCAATCAAGAAATGACCAGGAGGGTCATCATTAACAATTTCTTTTACTAACTTTAATCCTTTTTCTACTAAGTTCTTTAAATTTGTGGGAATAGGTTCTGGAATCTTAGCTGTTTCTGGAATTTTTAAATCGGTTAGGATGGATTTTGTAAAGTCTTCGATAAGTTGAGGAATTTTATCTTCTTCTATTGAATTATCGGGAGTAAAACATTGACTTCCTTCGCCAAATATGTGTTTAGAAAATACAGATTTAATTTTGGCAATCTCTCGTTTACGGTGAGCTTTTAAATCTGAATTTATTTGAGATAAATGATTGAATATTTCATTGCCAAGACCTGTGATTTCTTGAGTATTAAGTTGGATAAATTCCTGAGTTAATACATCTCTTTGACGGCGTGAGTCATTAGAAGTAATTGTGCTACTTTTGTCGCGATCGCGATTGTCTAATTTACTCAAAAGAGAACTCACCCTTTTATGGAGTTTTTGATTGTCACTCTCAAGGTCATCTATTCGTGTTTGTAATTGAATTACTTGACTTTTTTTCTCTTCTTTTAGGTCGTTAACTAGATTTTTCAGATATTGGTTTTCTTTGCTGATATTATTGCTCTGGTTTCGATGAGGATTATAATTATTTAGAGAGCGGTTTTTTTCCTCTATATCGCGATTCTTTCTTTCCAGTATTTGATAACTCTGTTGCAAGTTTAAAATTTATTTGTAGATTTTCAAAAATGTTTCTAGAAAAACTTGAGAATTTTTAATTGCATTTTGAATATCATTAATTTGCTCTTCTTCCTGGTCTTTTTTTTCGGGAATATCAAATTTTTTTAATAACCAAGAAAAACAATCATTTCTATGCTCTTTTTGAAATGCTTTCAACGAAATTTGCCATTTTTCATAATTATCATTCTGTTCATCTTGTCCTGTAACGCTATCCCTATTGCTTGAAGATAGTTGGTTTTGATTTTGACTTTCTGGTGGCAAAGAACTCATATTAACTAACCTTCTTCAAATTTATATGTAAATTAATAATGAGATAAAAAACGAAGAACCCTTTTGCAGCTAGAACCTGATGTACGGTCAACTGCCTTAACTTTAATTTCTGTATCTCCAAAGTAACAAAATAGGTCTACTACCCTGTTAACACCACCTTCTGTAGATGGCATTTCTACTGTCATTTCGCCTATTTTTTCAAGACCTTTTTCATCTATGTAACGAACCTCTTTTTTGGAGGTTGCATAAAACTCAAAATACATACTTTTACCTTCTGCTTCTATCTGTGTGTACTGAACTACAATCTCTTTATTGACAGGTACACTATCTCCGATAGTAACAAGAGTATAAAAGCGATCGTCGCATTGATAACGTCCTACATCTTTAGCCCAAAATTTTTTACTTTCTGGATCGATCAATTCATCAAATGGCTCAGAGCATGAAGCACCATAGGTTAATCGAGTGCGCCTTGCACGAATGATGGCCGGATTAACTCCGTGCTTGTCTACTCTTATATAACCCTTAATCTTCAGTTTTCGCCAAGTGTTTAGTAAAGTTTCTGCTGGAACTACATAATTTTCTCTTCCAAGTAATGGGATACATTGGTTTAGTCTGTCTAAATATTCGTCATCTCCTGGGGCTAAAACATATTTCATCATCTCTAAATTACTAACCTGTTCCAAAGATTTAATCCCACGCATTAATAACCAAGATTCTACAGATTTTTCTATCTGCTCTTTTGCCCAGAACTTGTTATCTAGATGAATCAAACTACTCGCCAAATCTATCAGCATTTCTGGCACCCAAGCCGACTCCTCTTCTTCTAATTGCTGATATAAAGATTGATAAAAACCAACAATATACTCAATAATTTTTTCTCGATGTTCTGAGGGAATTTCCTCTAAAAGATTAGGTAACAATTCAGGTAGTAAAGGACGTTGACGTTCTTGAGGTGGAACATCTAAGAGAAAATATTCATCGGCAGTTCTACCTATCAATAGACAAATTTGAATAGCAATGAGACGAGAAAAAGTTTCTTTATCTGAATCTAGAACCGTATAGTTAAGATTAGGTAAATTGTTCGGGTCTTGACCTCTTTCTAGCAGTCTATTTTCTCGTTTTATTAATTGTAAATCTGCCAAAAATTTATTAACGACTTCTCCACCCCAATCTCCATCAAACTCTTCTGTTGTTCCTGTTTCTATTTTTTCCTGATTTCGTTGTGCTTCCCATTTTAGTAACCTTTTCTTAGCAGCAAAATATAATAAATCTAGCCAAGATAAAGGTTCTTCTTTAGGCAAAGAATCAATATAAGGTTCTGCAAAATTTTGACTCCAATAACTATATTCGAGGTGATAGTAAGTTCTTTCAACTATTGCATTAATAACCAACATTGGTTTACTTTTTAAACCACTAAAAATAGTTTTAAAAGCTCCCTCTCCAGATAAAGCTTTTGTCGTCCAACCTGTTAAAAAATCTACTTTCCTACCACTTTGTTTGTACTTTTCTAGAAAAGCTCTTAACCGTCTATATAATCCTTGTTCAATATCAGGAAAAGTATTAGGGGGATTATTAGCACCAGCACCAGCACGGTCATATTTCAGAATAGGTGGAACGAATAAAATTAGTAAATTATCAGATTTTATAATTTCCTTAATTTGTTCATCGTCTAGGGTAAGAGGCCAATTATTTAATCGACGTTGTTGACGAATAACTGTGAGATTATTTTGCAAGTCAATAGCTTTTAATTCTCTAGCTAATGCCACATCAATTTCTTTTAGCTGAAATTGTAAATCTTTTTGTTTTTCCTGTAAAAATATTTGTAATTTAGCACGAAAAATTTCTAATTGAACAGCATTTTCCCGATTTAATTTCCCTTCCTTAGCTTGAAATTCTCTATTTAATCTTGCTAACTCAGTTTGTAATTCCCGATTTAATTTACCCTCCTGAGCTTGAAACTTTCTATTTAATCCTGCTAACTCAGCTTGTGACTCCCGGTTTAATTTTCCTTCTTGAGCTTGAAATAAACTATTGATAATTGCTAACTCAGCTTGTAATTCACGATTTAATTCTCCTTGTTGACCTTGAAAATGTCTATTAAGATGACTTTGCTCATACTGAAATTCAAAATTCCTCTGTTGCATTAAAGCTTGTAACTGCATTTTACCAGCTTCCATTTGTTGTTGAATACTATCCCGTCTTTCATAATATTCAATTAAATTCTCATTATTTATCTGCATACTTTCCGAGGAAATTCTTGCAGACTTAGTTCCCCAAAAAATATCGCTTACCCCCTCCGCTAAATGTTCAAACCAGTTTTTTTTCTTAGATAAAAATTTTGTCATTTGTGGTACTTATATCTACTGTATTAAATACACATTATATAAAAAATATTTGATATTCTTCCCATGACTTAAGTTATAGCAGTCGCCATTACTGTATTTAACTTATAAAATATCTGCAAACTTGGGAATATCAATAATCAAGCTTCTTCTAACTTCACTTCTTCCCTTTTTCTTCTGCTATATTCTATCTTTGAGCCTAGAAATAGAGATTAGGAAAAACTTTGATTCATCTAGCCCTCAAACCAGAATTATCTGTCCATTTTAGATATTATATGAGTCGGAAAATGCCTTATGGTATACTATGTCATCTGAATGTTAGTTGTATTTAATTCCAACTTGATTCGGCAAGGGGTCTCCCGTTATAATCTTCGATTTAACGAGAGGGGAATTGCCGACAGTAGATTAAAAGGGTGTCGATTGCTGTTCAAATGCAGCACTAAAGAGTAGTATAAAATTATGATAATTACTCATTGCTACAAAATTAAGCCCACTTGTGAACAGTCAGTCAAAATTGATTATTGGCTAGAACTGTTACGAAGGCATTACAATTATGCTCTTGGTCAAAGACTAGATTGGTTAAATAGAACTAGATGTCAAGTTGGCCGTTGCTCATTAATTTCATGTCCTATTGGTGAAATTTTTACTAGACCAGATTATTATTTTCAACAATCAGCACTCTTACAGACAAAACAGTTATTTCCCGACTACAAAGAAATATCCATACGAAGTTCAACAAATTAACTTACAAAGACTAGATAAAGCTTGGAAACGTTGGCTAATACCTGACAAAAAGGGTAAACGTCGAGGAAGGCCAAGATTTAAAAAATCAGGAAAGTTAAGGTCATTGTGTTTTAGTAGAGTTAATCATCCGCTCATCAGCAATAAAATTTGATGGAAAACAAATAATTACTGCGAGGTTTGGTGCTATTCCAATCATAGTTCATAGACCAATTCCAGATGGTTTTACGATTAAAACTGCAACTATAACCAAAAAAGCGAGTGCGTAATTCTGGGGAAACCCCAGAATGTAAGACGCACTCAAGAAGCTGATGGTTATTATATAAGTTTTAGTTTGGAAGATAAGTCAGTACCTAGTTTAATTCCTACAGAAAATATCAAAACTGCTGCAGGCATTGATGTAGGGTTAAAAGAATTTTTGACTACTAATACTGGTGAGACTGTTTCTGTACCTAAATTTTATAGAAAATCTCAATCTAATTTAGCAAGAAAGCAAAAAAAAGTATCTAGAAAAGAAGTTGGGTCTAACAACTGGAGGGCGGCACAAAATAGAATAGCTAGACTACATCAACATATAGCTAGACAAAGAGAAGATTTTCACTTAAAAACTGCTCATAAATTAGTTAAAGAATATGACCTAATTGCAGTGGAAAACTTAAATATTAGAGGTTTAGCAAAAAACACAAAACTATCAAAATCAATTTATGATGTAGGTAAATAATGAATAATGAATAATGAATAATGAATAATGAATAATGAATAATGAATAATGAATAATGAATGATATCAAATCCGTTGGCTTCACAGTAGTATCATTCTGTTGATCGTCATACAATCGGTAAGGGCAAATGGCCATTAGCCCCGACAATATAGACTCTTATCTTTAAAGATTAAATAACACCGATACTACCGAATTTGATATGATTCTTTAATTATTAATTATTAATTATTAATTATTAATTATTAATTATTAATTATTTAAGGTGTTCATGTAAGTAGGGGCGAATGGCCATTCGCCCCTACACCCTCATAATACATCACATGCATTGTAGTAATTGCGGTCAAAAAGTACCATTAACTTTATCAGTTAGAACTCATTCTTGCCCTAAATGTAAAACAGTTTTGGATAGGGACGAGAATGCAGCAATTAACATATTAAATAAAGGGTTAAACAAGGTGGGTATCATCTTGTCTGCTTGTGGAGGCTTAGATGTTAATCAGCCTGTGTTCGCGTAGCGTTGCGTCAGCACTCGCAAGAAACTTCTTTGTTTGAGAAGCTCCCCTTATAATCGCTCTTATTTAACGGGAGAGAACTTCACAGCTACTAGAAATATAGTTCTAGAATCAGAGATAAAGAAAACAAATATAAATTGCTAATATTAATATAAGGCCAAAAAACGACTATGAGACTTGATGAAGCAGTAGAATTTGCAGAAAATCCTGAACCCCGCTGTCCTTGTGTCCTACTATTGGACACCTCTGCATCAATGACAGGGACACCTATCCAAGCTTTGAATGACGGGTTAGAAACTTTTAGAGATAATTTAATTACCGATGATTTGGCTAAAAAACGAGTAGAGGTGGCAATTATTTCCTTTGATAACCAAATAAAAATTGTGCAAGATTTTATCACTGCAGACCAATTTGAAAACCCGGTATTAACAGCTCAAGGACAAACTTATATGGGTACAGCTATTAACAAAGGGTTAGATATGATTGCAGCTCGGAAGTTAGAATATCGGAATAATGGCATAACTTACTATCGACCTTGGATTTTTTTGATTACTGACGGTGAACCTCAAGGAGAGTCAGAAAAAGTTGTTAAGGAAGCAGCAGAACGCATTAGACAAGAAGAAGATAACAAGCACGTTGCCTTTTTTGCGGTGGGTGTAGAAGGGGCAAATATGGATAAGCTTGGAGAAATTGTTCTGAGAACACCGCTAAAACTGAGAGGACTTGACTTTCGAGAAATGTTTATTTGGTTATCTGCCAGTATGCAGCAGGTTTCCCATTCTAAAGTTGACGAACAAGTGGCGCTGCCTCCCCCTGGATGGGGAACAGTTTAAGGAAGCACTTCAGCGGTCAGCAGTCAGCTTTCAGCTCCTCCTCAACCATACTTACGCACCAACCGCCTTATGTAGTAGGGGCGTTAACGATAGTTATGCGAAGCAAATGGCATTTGCTGCAAAGCTCCGAATAACGCCCCCTACAAATAGCACATTGTCTAATAATTTGCGTAAGTCCTGTTTATAAGAAGAGGTAATTCTAAATTCTTAATTCTAAATTCTTAATTCTTGAACAAAAGTTAGGTTATGTCAACAGAAGAACAAAGTCATTGGCGAGTGGTATCGGTGTCAGTGGCAGGTACGAGTCACGAAAAACGTGGACAACCATGTCAGGATGCAAATCATTGGGAGATTTTGCCGGAAGATATTTTAGTTGCAGCAGTTGCTGATGGTGCTGGTTCATCCAATTTTGGGGAGGTAGGAGCAAAAATCGCTGTCAGTGCTGCAGTAGAAACTATTTCTAAACAAAAATTGCTGTCTAAAGATAATAATGTTGATTGGCAGTATAAATTAATTGATGCTTTGAGAGCGGCGAGAACAGCAGTTTTGGCTGAGTCTCAAGTGAGGAAGGTTGAGGCACGGGAGTTTGCTGCAACTTTAATTTTGGTGGTGGCGACACCAGAGTTTGCTATTGCTGCTCAGGTGGGAGATGGTGCGGCTGTGGTGGGAGATGGTGAAGAAAATATCTTTCCGCTGACTGCTCCTCAAAGTGGAGAATATATTAATGAGACAACTTTTTTGATTTCAGAGCAAGGTGTGGAAGCTGCTCAAGTCAAGATTTGGCAAGGAAAGCCTGTTCATTTAGCAATTTTTTCCGATGGGTTACAAATGCTGGCTTTAAAGATGCCAAGGGGGTTGCCTCATTGTCCGTTTTTTGCACCATTGTTTAAGTTTATGACTGTGGTGACAGATGAACAAGAGGCGACTAAACAATTGGAGGAATTTTTGCGATCGCCTAAAGTTACAGGTAGAACTGATGACGATTTAACTTTGTTATTAGCGCAGTTTAACAAAGAACAGGAATAAATAATTGATAATTTATGGACTAGACAGTGCAAAGTTCTTGGAATAACTATTGCTAGCTAAGGCTTTCACGGACTCAAGGTTAAAAAATATCCATTCAGAACAGTAGGTGCTGTAAGCCTTTCCCAGTAACACTTTCAATCTTGAGAGCCAACTGTTTTTTAGCAGAACTTTGTACTCTCCAGTTTATGGATAATAATTGATTTTATTTTGGATTTGTGGAGATGTCTACTTAGGGTTTGCTGAATAAATCTGAATCTGGTTGAATTTTTATTCAAATAAAGCGTGAGATGATTTTTTATTATGATTATTAATTCAAGTATAATTTGAAGTTATTAAAAACACCGCAAAAACAGTTTTTTCTGCAAAAAAGTACAAAAAAAGAGAAAAAGCCTCTTTTAAGAGGGTGAAAAGGTTGATTACTAAAAAAGTAATTGCGTAGGCAGTCATGGAAGTTTCAGAAAGTTGGGCCATCACTTTCTGTAAGCTAAATCCTCTTTTTGCTTGACCAAATTTAGCCTCAATATAGTTGCGTAATCTTTCATCCAACTGACCTTGTTTCTTCTTTTTTTTATCAATATTTTTTGGTGGTCATCCCTTGGGAGGACTACTAATTCTAATATAGAATCCGGTTATATAGTATATGTTCATTATTCAATCTCCCCATCTCCCCCAACAATACAATTAAGTATTCAACCGGATTTGATATTACTCATTACTCATTACTCCTCAGTAATACGATAACTAATTACCCGGATTCTATATAATACCTCTTTCTTTACAGAATTTTCGGTTTTCTCTTGTTCTGTAAATCTTGTCTGCATGAACCGAATCTGGGTAATGACCTGTGTAGTTTTTAAATTCTTCTATTTGAGATTTTAAATCTCCTGATTCATTATAGTTGACCAACAATTATCGGTGTAAAAATACATATCCATCTATACAGCTTGCAGACAGTTTTGCTCCAAATTCTGTATTAATTCCTGCTTTTACTCTAACTATTGGACGCACATGATGTTGATTAAAGCTTACTATGCGGTGAT
Organism: Okeania sp. SIO2C9; assembly: GCF_010672455.1. Taxonomy (GTDB): domain Bacteria; phylum Cyanobacteriota; class Cyanobacteriia; order Cyanobacteriales; family Microcoleaceae; genus Okeania. The sequence continues at coordinate 260,668 of NZ_JAAHGO010000002.1, forward strand.
CTATTCGATGTTTTTTGTTCTCCCACATCCATTGTTGCTGACGATCAACTTCACTCACTACTCACAGCATTTTATACTGTCTTTTACTCAAATTTTCTAGACTCGCGCCTTTCTCTATGAGAAGCTCTATACTAGCTAAATTTTTCGAGATGTATTTCAGTACTTAAATTTATCACCCAAATAATACTGACGTACTAAAGGATTATTATAAAGTTCTTCTGCTGTTCCAGATGCCAATATTTGTCCATCGCGCATAATATAGGCTCGATCAGTAATTTCTAGAGTTTCTCTAACATTATGGTCGGTAATAAGGATGCCCATTTTTCGTTCTCTTAATTTGGCAACAATCTTTTGAATTTCAGAAACGGCAATTGGGTCTACTCCTGCAAATGGTTCATCTAAAAATAAGAATCTTAGTCCATCTTTGCTAGAGGCCAAAGCTCTTGCGAGTTCTGTTCGCCTCCGTTCTCCACCGGAAACTTGGGAACCTAAAGTATAAGCAACCTTTTCTAAACGAAACTCATACAATAGAGAATCTAAGAACTTTTTCCACTGGCGACGAGGAATTTTTGTTTGTTCCAAGACTAGGAGAATATTATCTCTAACACTAAGGTTGCGGAAAATACTTGGCTCCTGAGCTAGATAGCCAATACCCAGTTTTGCTCTCTTGTGAATTGGTAGAGTTGTGATATCTAACTCATTTAAAAATACAGTGCCAAGGGAAGGTTTTTCTATACCTGTTGCGATATAGAATGTAGTAGTTTTACCTGCACCATTAGGACCGAGGAGGCCAACAATTTCTCCTTGGGCAATGAATAGATTAACTCGACTAACTATGGCGCGTTTACCATAGTTTTTGTGAATATTCTCAAGAAAAATTTTCATCGTAAAAATTCAGGTAGTTGGAAAAGTGCCAGTTTTAACGGCTGGATGAAAACAACAAGGGCGGGTTTTAACCCCTAGTTAGCTTGATATTCCTAGAATTTTTCGCCATAACATACATTATAAGCGCTTATATTGATCAGGACTTACGCAACGACAAATTGTATAGTCTTTACTAATTTAGGTGATCGCCTGAATCATAAAATCATCATAACTCATATAAAGTATAGTTTATTTTCATAATTGTAGATATAAGGGTTTCCAAAATTATATTTTGCTGAGGGCGAATATCTAAGAGACTAGTCAAATTAACATTACTGCAAAGATAACGAAAGCGAAGCTCCTCTGTCAGAGGCAAATTACCAGCTACTTCAAACTGACATCGCACAGCAAACTTTAAAAGTTGTAGATAGGTCTTTTCAGTCATTTTTCAACTTAATTCAGAAGGCTAAAGAAGGTCTATATGGGTTTGAACAAATATGATTACCTAGATATCTAAATAAAGAAGGCTATTTTCCTCTAATAATACCTCGAATTAAGGTAATAAATGGGTATTTTAATATTCCAATGTCTCCCAAATTTAAGACTGAGTATGGTATAGTAAAAATTTTATTCCCAGAAAGATTTAGTAGGTAAAAACCTGAAACAAGTGAGGATAATTCCTCGCTTTGATGTTAGGTTTTTTGAGGTAGAATTTATTACAGAAGAGGAACCACAGCCAGTAGTAAAATCTGATAATGCACTAGGAGTAGACCTTGGTTTAGGCAATCTAGCAACTTGTGTATCAAATACTGGGTCATCGTTTATTTTGGACGGTAGGAAACTTAAATCAATTAACTAGTGGTACAACAAAGAAAATTCTAGATTGGAGTCTATAAAGGATAGAGAAGGTATTAAAGGTTTAACGAAAAAGCAAGGCGCGCATTACAGTAAATCGAAACAATAAAGTTAGAAATTACTTAAATCAAGCAGCTCGATATTTAATCAACTGGTGTAGGGAAAAAAAATATCTACTATTGTTGTAGGTGTTAATCCAGGGATGAAACAAAATATCAATTTCGGTAAAAAAACTAATCAAAAGTTTGTGCAAATACCACACAATAATTTGAGATTAAAGCTAAAAGCTATGTGTAATAGGTATGGCTTAACTTATTTAGAACAGGAGGAGTCTTATACTTCTAAAGCTAGCTTTTTAGATAACGATAAAATACCTGTTTACAATGCTGATAACCCTACTGAATATAGTTTTAGTTATCAACGAATTCAGCGAGGTTTGTATAAAACTAAGCAGGGAAAATTGATAAATGCTGACTGTAACGGTGCTGCAAATATTGGAATTAAAAGTAACCTGAATGGGTTTACCCTGGACAGAGGCTTAGGCATCTTTGGCTATACCATTAAGGGTTAAATTTGACCCGACTAAACTCCGGTAAATTTGTTACCCTTAAGAATCCACGTGGATTTATCCCGTGGAGTGTCAAATTTGGGTTAGAAGCTAGCTCTCAATAATTATCATAGTTTATATAGATATTTGCCATATATTAAAGATGAAAAAAATCATTACCAGATAATTAATTATTCATTATTAACAATTTTAATTAGCCAGATAATGTATAAGATAAACGTTGAGAAATTGACACCCATTGTACAAAAAATAACGCATTCATTGAACAGACACAAAAATAAGGCATATCACATTAATTTGCAATATGCGATAATTTTTAATTATATATAATTAGGGGCTTATTGGACTTTTGAAGGCAGGTTTTGGATTGAATGGAGCAGTAACATCGCTGCCCCCATCTGTACCTTGACCTGCAGGCACCAAATATACAGATTCTACTTGTCCTTGAGATTGTGGTAGAACAATGAAGCGTCCTTCATCGATAAGATAAGTAACTGTTTCTCCACGAATTGTATTGCCATCCTGTAGGATAAATACATCTCCACTGAGGACAATTCGACGTTCTCTGCTAAAGTATTGAGCTTGAGCTGCTGTAGCTTGAATTTGGCGAGCTGGATAGTTAATTTGGACATTACCACGAGCTGTAACAACTCCTGTTCGAGAGTCTGCTTCTTGAATGTCGGAGCGAACAGTCATAGTGCGCCCTGAGGAGTTTTGTGGGGGTGGGTTAGGGTTAATTTGGGCAGATGTAGGATATGTTATGGCATTTACAGCCAAAGGTATGATTAGGGCAAATCCTTTTAATATCAGTAATTTTGATATTTTTTTGTTTAGTATCATTTTTAATTGGGTGAAAGTTGTTAAGAGTTTGTTTGTCTTGACTATTGGGTATCAAGTTAGGTACTTATATTATTTTACTTTACTTCGCAAAATGGTTGAGAAATTCTATTTGTTATTGCTACGTTCCTTTGGGGTTGGGTATTATATCAAATCTAGTTAATTGCACATAGAATCCAGTTATATAATATCTGTTGATCATTCTATAATTACTTCAATATTTAATCTCTCCTACTCCCCCACTCCCCCTACTCTCAACTATATAATAAGTATTCAACCGGATTTTATATTAGGAGTTCAACAATTAATAATTAATAATTATTAATTATTAATTATTAACAATTACCTCTCCTTGAACAGAAGAGGATTAACGCGGAGCGTGAAAATTTTTTCTCTCTTGGTCGATTGGATATGGCGAGGAGACCTCGCCATCCCACCCTACGGGAAGCTCCGAAGATCGACCACTTGTTTCTCCTTTAAAGGAGAGGCTTTCAACCTTAATTATTCGGTAAAAAACAGCCTGTAAATTAAAGATTGAAGCTATTTGAAAAGTTTGCTAATTACCAATTAAAATATTTGGCGTTGGTGATTTGAGGTATGATATCATGTCCGGCTAAGAGTGTGATAGAAATTCTTTCCGCGCTCCGCGTTAACGTTTGCGCCCTTCATTCCGATAGGATGCGTTGTGTGCCAGCAAACAAAAAACTTTCTCCTTCTACTCCTCTTTCTTCTTTCTTCTCTCCTGACTCCTGACTCCTAAGTAATTAAGATTAATATCATACCCGCGCTTTACCAATGCCAAATATTTGAACTTCTATATTTTGAAGTTATTGTGGCATTAAAGGCAATCTTTTTCAACTCAAAAATTTGTTTCAACCTGTAGCAAAACTCACGAGCTACATTCCATTGTTCTCTTGGTATACTTTTCATTCTAATCATAAATTCTACTTCAGTTTGAGAAACACTATTGACACCTAAAATACTGGCAGAATCTAAAACTTTATCTCCCCACTCTGCATCATTTTTTAACTCATTAGCAACTTGTTTAACTAATTGTACTGCTTGGCTTAAATTAGAATCTAAATTAACTTTTATTCTTAAATCAATACTTGCCCAATCTTTCGTGAAATTATGGACTATAGAAATTTTGCTATTAGGAATTGAACTTAAACGTCCTCCTGCATCACGTAATTGTGTTACACGAAAACTCATATCTTCTACATAGCCCATAGTAAAATCTAGGTCAATCATATCGCCAATGGCATACCGATCTTCTAGTAAAATTAACATTCCACTGATTATATCTTTAACTAGATTATGACTACCTAAAGAAGCTGTCAAACTAATAATACCTAAACCTAATAATACGATAGTTATAGAAACATTAAAATTTTGAAATATCCCAAGTATACCAATACAACCTAATGTAAACATCACAATTCCTTTCAATGTATGAGAAAAAGTAATTGCTTGTGGTATTTTTCTATGATCATAACTTTGATTTTCTAATCTTTTAAAACTATTGATAGCGAACCAGTTGACAATCGCCGGACTGCCTTTAATTGCTAAATAAGTACCAATTATAATGGTTATAACTATGGCGTGAGAAACTAAGAAAATCTGTAGCCAACGACTATAAGGAAAATTACCTAAAATCCACATAATGCTACACAACCATAAAATCAAGTGATTTACTTGCAGAAAACTTCTCAAAAAAGAATTTTTATGTAGTTGTTGTTCCCATATTAACTGTTGTTTTTGCCCTAAAGCTAATTCTGTTTTTGCTGTAGTTAATTCTTGATAATTTCTAAATTCATCTATCTGTGGACGAGAGACTATTAAATTTTCTATAGATTTTTGGATTTTTTGGTACTTTTTTAAGCAGTATTTTTGCCAAATTGATATGAGAAAGCTCAACAGAATCAAAGCTAATATTATTCCGAAAGAAATTAAAAGCTGCTCGATCAAATAGTCTGGTTGTCGCTCTATCTGTGCTCTAATTAAGGCATCCTTCATAAAACCAATAATCTCATTAGTTAAATCTTCTCTAGATATGCCATGAATTTGAGCATCTAAATCTGTGATGGCAATCATAAATTGATTTTTTAGTTCTTCTGCGTCTGAGGCAAATACTAAAGTCTGGTTTTCTAAGGTTTCAATAGTTAATTTTAAAGTATCAGCATCAAAGCAATTTTTAATTGTTTGTTTAAGATTATTTTCATACAGTCTAACTCTAATATTTAGGGGAGATGTATTGCTATTTCCTTGGATTTCTTTTCCTGCTACTGCGGCTACTTTGAAAATTTCTCTACTGTCGATTTTGATTGGTTTATAAACTATATTACTGATAGGTGTTAATGATTGAAGTTGAGTAATATTTTCAATATTATTATTCTGTAATGTTTCTGAAGTCTGGCCTAATGCTAATAAAGTTTGATTAGTTATCAGAATCAAGATTAAGAGGCTAAAAATTATCGCAGTTATAATTTTTGAGATTTTATAGTGACGAAAGAAGTTATTTTGCTTGATGAGTAGTTGTTTGAATGAAATAAATTTATAAATTTGCATAAGTCAATTACAGTTATCAGTTATCAGTTATCAGTTAGCCTCCTGGGTCGGAAATTTCCTGCGGAATGCTACGCAAACGTTAAAATTTAGCCTTTTTAGAGAGGAATTGCGTTATCAGTACCTGCTGCAATAGAAAGCAGAATTTTCTTTTTTATCCCATTAAAATGGGAGGCTTGAGAACTGATTTTTTTGGTTATTGAAGATAAAATTAGTCTATTGATTGCTTTCTGCCTGAAAGGAGAGATATCCGGACAGAAATTGTAATATTTTAGTAATTAGTTAATCGTATATAACAATTAGCAAATCACATATCAGTCTATTACTAATGCAATGCTACGGATCAAAGACTACTATTCAATGATATCCCTTGACTTTGAAATTATTATCCTCTAATTATTTTTGAATAAAATATATATAAAAATGTCAAATTATATGTTCTAAATTTTTCCAGAAAATGCTTTTTACTAATCAACAAATATATTAAGTAGAAAATAAGTTAGTAAAATCTTGGTATATCAAGTACATTGATAATGTATTTATCAAAAAAAATAAGATATATTTATTGATTAATTTGAAGTTATATGGAGTAGAAATATCGATCAATATCAATGTTGTAATTTGACAGAAAATACACTTTTTTTCAATGCTTCATCAATATGTTTTTTGCTTAAAATAGCCTTTCTGAAAAAGCGTGAGATATAGTTGTTTTTATTCTTTTCTATCCCCTGTTTCTCGGATTACTACCCTGTAGGGAGGTTGTATACAACCTCCCTACCTGCTACCTGCTCCCTGCTCCCTAAAACAAACGAATTTTGTACCTCACCAATATGGGAATTGCGATAAAATTAACTTGAAAATATATATGCAAATTTAATAATTAATGTCAATCACAATATCATTAATAATTATTAGACCAAAGCAGTATAATGATAAAATAAGTCGTAAAAAAATCCCAAAAAGACGATGATTATAGAAGTTTCTTTGACTGAAATAGCCAAAACAACCCGTCAAGCAGCACAAAAATCAGCAGGTTTATCCACAGAAGCAAAAAATCAAGCAATTGAAGCAGTCGCTCAAGCACTAGAAACCGCAGCACCAAAAATTCTCGCAGCAAATAAACTTGACTGTCAGATAGCTCAAACCGATGGAATTGCTAAACCTCTTTATAATCGACTGAAAATGGACGAGGCCAAACTTAACGGCGCGATCGCAGGTCTACGGAATGTTTCTATTTTGGCTGACCCAGTTGGTACGGTGCAAATACATCGAGAACTAGATGAAGGATTAATTCTCAAACGTATTACTTGTCCATTGGGAGTTATTGGTGTAGTTTTTGAAGCTCGTCCTGATGCTGTAATTCAAATTTCAGCTTTGGCAATTAAATCAGGAAATGGTGTCATTCTCAAAGGAGGTAAAGAAGCAACTAATTCATGTCAAGAGTTAGTTACAGCAATTCGCCAAGGACTGGCAACAACTTCTGTTAATCCTGATGCAGTACAGTTGTTAACTACGCGGGAGGAAACTCTGGAGTTACTGAAGTTAGATAAATATGTCAATTTAATTATTCCCAGAGGTTCTAATTCTTTTGTGAAATTTGTACAGGAAAATACTCAAATTCCTGTTTTGGGTCACGCTGAAGGAATATGTCATGTTTATGTAGATAAGTCAGCGGATATTCAAAAGGCAGTTGCTGTTACTGTGGATGCCAAAACTCAGTATCCTGCTGCTTGTAATGCAGTGGAAACTTTGTTAGTTCACACTGATATTGCTGACAAGTTTTTGACAGAGGTTTTCCCAATGATGGAAAAGCATCAGGTAGAGTTACTAGGTGATGAAGCTACTCGGAAGGTTTTACCGTCGGTAAAAGTGGCGACAGAAGTAGACTGGGCAACAGAATATAGCGATTTAGTATTGTCAATTAAGGTGGTAGATAATTTAGACTCAGCGATCGCTCACATCAATACTTATGGTTCTGGACATACAGATGCTATTGTAACTGAGGATAGAGAAACTGCAGAATTATTTCTGGCTCAAATAGATGCGGCAGGAGTATTCCATAACTGTTCGACTCGGTTTTCTGATGGCTTCCGTTATGGTTTTGGAGCTGAAGTAGGAATTAGTACACAGAAAATGCCACCAAGAGGTCCAGTAGGTTTAGAAGGGTTAGTGACTTATAAATATCAAGTTGTAGGTGATGGTCATATTGCTGCTACTTATTCTGGCGATCGCGCTAAGGCATTTACTCACCGAGATTTGTAATATGGCAGAGGTGGGGAGTAGGGGAGCGGGGGAGTAGGGGAGTAGGGGAGATTGAATATGGAAGTGTGGATAGAATCATAAACATATACTGTATATTAGACTTGTCGCTTTATAACTTAAAAAATCCCCAAAAACCTTGTTCTGTAAGGATTGTAGCTATTGGAGAATAAAAATGGTTGGAATTATTGCTCTGTCTAGGTGAGAGTGATTTTTTTCCTTTATTTAGCGACAACTCTATTGGATTCTATATAAAACCTACCACCTATCACCTAAAACCTACCACCTACCACCTAAAACCTACCACCTAAAACCTAAAACCTACCATCTTCTTCAATTTTTTTGCATTCGAGCTACCAGAATAGACCTGAAGTTTTCAAATGCTTCTGGTGTAATCTTAGAAGTTTGCCATGTTGGACGTGCCATTAAGCGATCGCACCAAGCACTTACTTTAGGATATTCATCCAAGGAAATACTACCTCTTATTAAGAAGATAGGAATAATTGTTCCAGCAACAACATCAGCTAAGGTTAAATTGTCACTACCAAAATAAGAGCGATCGCCCAATAATTTCTCAAAAAACGTTAGTGTTGTAGCAATTTTCTGTTGCGCCTTCTCAACTTTTTCTAAGTTCTCTCCTGGTAAATCAAAGATTCTTGGTACTAATGCATCGATGGAAGGCAATAATTCATTAACACTGACCATTTGTACCATTCGCACAACTGTTAGGTCTTTGACATCTTGAGGTAACATAGTAGGGGTAGGGTACTTCGCTTCTAAATAGTCTAGAATTGCTAAAGATTCCACTACATTAAAGCCATCATCTACCAAAGCAGGAATGTGGTGGAAAGGGTTGATTGCCAAATAATCCGGTTGAAATTGTTCTCCATCACTCAGTTTGAGTTCTACCAGCTCAAACTCAAGTCCTTTTTCTAGCAATGTCACCCAGACGCGACGGGAATTAGGAGATATTGGGGTGTGATAAAGGGTCAACATCAGAAAACCTCACAGTTTGATGAATAGTATATGTTCTGCTAATATTAACATTTTGGAAGTAGGGAGTAGGGAGTAGGGAGTAGGGAAGAGGGGATATAGATTAATATTGAACTGTACCTCACCATCTTAAAAAGTGCTGTAAAATTGTTGCGAGTGTACCTCATAAACCTGAAATACGCTGTAAGTAGTCAAGTAATACCGTTTCACGGAAGTCAAAAGTCAAAAGTCAAAAGTTAAAAGTAAGATTTTATAAGCTTAAAACTTTGACGCTACAGTAATTTCAGGGAATTATTTCACACAAAGAATAAGATAAGTAGTGTAGCCTAAGTTGATGAAATTGGTATAAAATTAATTGTATATTTAATTGTATATTTAATAGTCAGCCTAAATAAGTAGGAAAAATTGGCGTTGGTGAATTTAGCTATGATTTTCCTGCTTAGGGAACAGGGAACAGGGAACAGAGAATAGTAGGGACGCCCTTATGCAACGTCTATATAGATTACTAAGGGTGAAAAAAGAATGCTTTTCTTAGGTGGAACTTCAATTATTAAGTAATTAATATCATGTCCGGATAATTAGCGATCAAAAAACTTTCTCCTCTTTTTCCTTTTCCTCCTCTTTCTTCTTGCTTCTTTCTTCCCTCCTGACTCGGTCCTCCTGACTCCTGACTCCTCCGTCGTTTATTTATAAGTATTCAACCGGACATGATATAACACAGGTGGAATAGCATTTTTGATAATTATTAGCCATTTAGTATTAATTACTCTTATGTTTACTACTCCCCCACTCCCTCACTCCCCCACTCCCCTACTCCCCTACTCCCTTTTTTAATTTAATCCAACTATTTTAATGCCACAAACGAGATGAAATTATGAAATTTAATCAGCGATTCTACTTGTTGAAAACCACTGTCATTCAACATTTGCAATTGTTGAATTTCTGTCAAAGGAACTAATACATTTTCCAGAGCCTCTTTTTTTCGTTCAATTTCATTCTGAGCATAACCATTTTTAGCTTTAAAAGCTTCATAATGATGGGCAATTTGTTCTTGAAACTGAGGACAATTAGACCTGATTTTTTCACTTATAAATAACAAACCACCAGGAACTAAACCTTGATAAATTGCCTGCAATAATTTTTGTCGTTGAGGGAGAGATAAAAATTGTAAGGTGTAGTTCATCACTACCACACTACTATTTTCAAAAGAGTAATTTTCTGCATTTTCACAAATTAACTCTATCTGATGAAAACCTTGAATTTGAGCTAATTTTTCTTTAGCTTTATCCAGCATATCTTGAGAATTATCAATTCCTACTAAAATTGCTGGCTGTTTCAAAAATCGCCCCAATAATTCTAGGAAAGTACCTGTGGAGCACCCCACATCAATAATGCGTGTTTTTGGTTGGTAATATGCCCGCGTCCAATGCACTGCACCTGCTACAACTTCTCTGTATAGAGGCACTGAACGAGATACCATATTATCAAAAACTTTGACTACTTCGGCATTAAAAGTAAAAGGTTTCGGCCAGGGGCTTTTTTCAAATAATTCGTCTTTTTCTGAACTTAAATATAGTTCTGTCTCTAGTGGTTCAGTCATATTAAATCAGGAAGAAGGAAGGAGATTAATATTTTAGGTAAAAGTCTTTGATTAATGCGATAAATTCAGGGGTGTATAAATATTGTGTGGCTTCAATAATAATAGTATTTTCTTGAGGGGGTAATTGATTTTTACTTAGTTCCATCAAGATTCGCTTGGTCGGAATTTTTGGCATGGGTTTTACATATATTTTTTTGTGACAAAATAATCCAAAATATCGTGCTTTTATCATAAAATTTTTAGCTTGCTCTACCGGATAAATTACAGCTATTTTACCTGTTTCAGATAAAAGTTTAACTGCTGCTTGTAATAAATCAGTTTGCGAAAGAAAGTCTGTATGTCTGGCAACTGTCCTGGCTTTTTTAGCAGCTTTAGAAGCATTTTCAAAGAAAGGTGGATTTGATACTATTAAATCGTATTTTTTTTGACAATATTCCGTATATTTCTGAATAGAGGAATTGTAAATTTTAATCCTATCTGACCATGGCGATCGTTCCACATTTTCTCTAGCTTGAATAGATGAGTTAACATCAATTTCTACAGCATCAATTTGAGCAAGAGATAGTGTTCTGCACCGCTGATACGAACGCTGTGCCAACATTAGAGAAATTAAGCCTGTACCAGTACCAATATCCAAAATTTTTTCTGCTCCAGAAATATCTACCCATGCTCCTAATAAAGTACCATCAGTACCGACTTTCATTGCACATCGGTCTTGTAGGATAGTAAACTGTTTAAATCGAAATAAATTTCCTCCCATATTCTAATTTCTCTCCTTAATATATATCATTGAAGAAGCTGGTAGGTTTTAGGTGGTAGGTAAAAAAATTGACCAAAATTTTGGATTGAACAGGACTTATGCAGAAGACGAAATTATACACCATTTGTAGGGGTTAACGGCCGTTAATCCCTACTATATTTATTTGGTATTTATGCGTAAATTCTAATTAATTCTAGATAATTAGTGATCGAAAACTTTCTCCATTATCAAAATAATTGGGTGTAAAACCCGCTTTGATTAGCTAAATATATTTGGAGGGTTGCTCGCGTATCTCCGTTACAAAAATAACTTCTGTACGTTGCACTACCGAAGGCTCCTCTATCTAAATTTTGACTTCTGACTCCGTTAAAAACTTGCTACTTTTCTTTTACTTTACTGCCTTTATTTTACCAAAGTATAAATATTTAACCAAACATAATATAAAAAATAATATCTAGTATATCAGCTTACTATCTCCATATTTCGGAAAAATACAAATAATATCTATTAAGTTTATATTTTTCAGGATTAACCTGCAAAATATTTATTTTTTCTTCATTCTGGAAATTTATCAATTCTGATTGCCTAGTATAGCAGTCTAAGAAGAGGACGCGGACATATAAAAAACTTAAAACTCAGACAACTCAAGATTTTTCCTTCTTCCTTCTTCCTTCTTACTTCTTCTTTCTTCTTTCTTCCTTCTTCCTTCTTCCTTCTTCCTTCTTCCTTCTTCCTTCTTCCTTCTTCCTTCTTCCTTCTTCCTTCTTCCTTCTTCCTTCTTCCTTCTTCCTTCTTCCTTCTTCCTTCTTCTTTCTTCCTTCTTCCTTCTTCCTTCTTCCTTCTTCCTTCTTCCTTCTTCCTTCTTCCTTCTTCCTTCTTCCTTCTTCCTTCTTCCTTCTTCCTTCTTCCTTCTGCAAGGAATTTATAAAATTTCTAATTTTGACTAAAAGTTCCAGATTTACTACCTAGACGACTGAAGCTTCAAATGTAGAAAAAATTAACAATAGTAGTTGGCAATTAGAGGTTTCATTTGGTGAAGACTATCTATATTGAATAAGTCAAAAGTAAAAAATAAATTTTTAGCGGACTCAGACTACAGACTACAGAAGAATATTATACTAAAAACTTTCAACCAAAAGTCATAGATCAACTAATAATTACTATTTTTCTACAGGTAATCATCACAATTAACTTTATATATAGGAGAGGAGCGATAAATGTTAAAGAATTTTAATAGTGCTGTCAAAACTTCTAGTGCAAATAACCCATATTTGTTAGCTATGTCTAAAGAGGCAGTAGTTGATGAAATAATTCGACCAAATCAACTTGGTAGAGTTCGTTATCGGGGTAGTTTATGGAATGCTAAATGTATCCAAGAACTTACAGTTAATACAGGAGAAGTTGTATATGTTTTAGGTAATGATGGTATCACTCTCATTGTAGATACTATTCCCAATAACGATAATATCAGTCCTGATATAAGCGATAAAAAATTACCATTACCAACACCTTTATTATTTGCTGGTAAATTTTTACTACTATTATTTATTTTGTTGTAATTAGAAGGAAGAAGGAAGAAGGAAGAAAGAAGAGGGAAGAAGAGGGAAGAAGGGATAATATCAAATCCGGTAGCATCGGTGTAATTAGATGGGGAGATGGGGAGATGGGGAGATGGGGAGATGGGGAGATGGGGAGATGGGGAGATGGGGAGATGGGGAGATGGGGAAATATTTGGTAATGGTTGAAGATGGAACATTTTTTACGTGCCGAATTAAACGGATTTGATATAATATCAAATCCGTTGGCTTCGCAGTAATATAATTCAGTTATAGCAATGTGCGCTGGAATATTTACAAATTACAAGAACTGTCCAATAGCTAAAATCTTATATTATTAGCCTTTTATTGCCCCTGTTGCCTGTTGCCTGCGCACAGCGCTATACTTGTCATACAATGTGTAAGGGCTAATGGCCATTCGCCCCTACTCCCTCACTCCCGAAACCAATCAACAGCATCCTGAAGAGCAACTCTAATCGAAGACTGAGGTAAACCCAACTCTTTCACCGCCTTAGAAGCATCATAATACATTCGTTGCTGAGACATCCGAACACCATCCACAGGAATAGAAGGTCGTTTCCCCAAACTTCCCAAAATTATTTCATCAACTATTGCCACAGTTAAAGGCAACCAAACAGGAACAGTTTGTCTAGGAGCAGCTAAACCCGTAATTTCCTCCAATAAATCTAGTAACCCCTTAAGTGTCAGATTTTCATTTCCTAAAATATAGCGATCGCCACATTTCCCCCTCTCCAAAGCCAACAAATGTCCCCAAGCTACATCCCGAACATCAATAATATTCAAACCAGTATCTACATAAGCAGGCATTTGCCTACGCAAAAATCGCACAATAATATCACCAGTAGGAGTAGGTTTAATATCCCAAGCACCAACAGGAGTAGTAGGATTAACAATCACCACATCTTGTCCCAAATTAACCGCCTTCACCGCTTCCTGCTCCGCCAAAAACTTCGACTTTTTATAATCACCAATCAATTTATCCAGTGGAGACTGATAACCCTCATCAACAACCGCACCAGAAACCCCCACCCCAATAGCAGCAACAGAACTCGTATAAACCGTCCGTTGAATTTTTGCCCGTCGTGCCGCCTCCAAAACATTGCGTGTACCAAACACATTATCTCTGTAAAGCAACTCTCCATCTTTTTGCCACAAAGAATAATGAGCAGCAACATGAAACAAAACCTCACACCCCACCATCAACTCCCATAAGTGGGAGTCATTTAAGTCACCTACCACAAGCTCCACATCCAAACCATAGAGATTATCCAGACAACTTGTGGGGCGAACAAGCGATCGAACAGCATAACCCTGCTGCAACAACAACCGGACCAAATTCGCCCCAACAAAACCACTGCTACCAGTAACAAAAGCTCTCAACTTCTAAAACCCAGCAGCATCAACTAACACATCATCGCAAGATCCTCTCTTTGTCGGCAGCACAATATCTGCTAACTTGTCTCCCACTAGAGGTCTGCGCATTTTAATTTGAAACTCAGAAAACAAGCCATCCCTACATCTAACCTTCACACTTTTAGCAGATCCTTCTCCAAAAGAATTTTCAAAAGCTTTGTCAATTTGAGACCGAGTAATAGTTTTACCAATATTTTCCGCAAACAACTCCTGTACCTCAGAATCATTCACTTCTCGAAGTAAATCTAGGGAAATATCATAATAAGTATCCTCATCTCGCCCATCGCAAGTACCATGTTTGACCCACTCATGACGATGTAGATAAGACTGTACCCCAGGCATTAATATTGCCAACTCAGAAGTTGTTTGTTCATCCAGATCCAATGGGGGTAAATCATCCCAGTCTCCCTGCTTATCATCACTTTTGTCTTCATAAGACACACCACAATAGGAAACTCTATCAGGCCATAAGCCATGTAAAGTAAAGTTAGTCGCATCGTAGCGGTCTGCCGTTTGGGAAATACACTCTGGTTTACTTTGCTTTGTTTGACAGAAACTAGGTTGCCAACTAATGGCAAGAACATATTTATCTATACAACGTTCTATAGGGCAACTTTGACCAGTGAGTGTTTCTGTGTCGTCTCCTTCTGCTTCACTGATACTTTGTCCGTCGGGATTAAATTCACCACAGCTCTTGTTTACCCATTTAGTTTGTCCATCTACTTTGATATTAAGGTAATTTCCAGTTTCTTTATTTAGTCCTAAGACTGGGTAAACTTTTCCCGTTTCAAGAGTGACAGGTCCAGTTTTCTTTCTGAAGCTGGTGTAGGCTTCACAATTATTGTTTATTGTGAAATCCCCATCAATTTGATAGAAGGCGAAAGCTGGATTTTGTCCCAACAGTAGAAAAGATAATAGGAATGCGATGATTAATCTCATTGAGTCTCCTTTATTATTTTGGTCGCAGAACTATTTCAATATATCGGAACAAAGGGACAGGGCACAAGGATCAGAAATAGGCAACAAAATAGGGTTTGCTGAGAAGGTTTTTTGTAGGGGCGAATGGCATTCGCCCTATGCGTTTCAATCCCTAAGTAGGGATTAGGGTTTCCAGAGCATATTTCTGTGCTGATCCGTTGGATGGCACAAAGAGTTTCAATCCCTAAGTAGGGATTAGGGTTTCCAGAAATCACAAGTTCAGACAAAACCGTTCATGCAATACTAGGTTTCAATCCCTAAGTAGGGATTAGTGGGACTTACACAAAATAAAGGCAGAAAATAGGCTCAAATCATAGATGGGCAGAGGATTTTACGTCGAAAAGGGATAAATCCTGAATTACCAAGGGTTCTAGCCATTTTTAAGGCTTTGACGTAATTCCCTTGTCTAGACTGACTTTGACGCATTTTTCCTACCAAAAAATGTCTAAGTAGCACTATAGAACCCATTTGGTATCTTGATAAATATCAAGTTTTTTTAGCTAGGAGTCAGGAGTTAGGAGACAGGAGACAGGAGACAGGAGACAGGAGTTAAGAGGGAAAAGGGAAGAGGGAAGATGTGGGGAGAGATAATACAAAAAATTCAACACACCAACACCAAGATTTTCGGTCAAAATTGATGCGCGAAAAGACTTGACTACCATAATTATATAGATCTCAAATGGGTTCTATAACCATAAATTCCTATTGCGACATACGCAACAAAAGTAACTAACCATAAATTCCTATTGAGACATACGCAACAAAAGTAACTAACCATAAATTCCTATTGAGACATACGCAACAAAAGTAACTAACCATAAATTCCTATTGAGACATACGCAACAAAAGTAACTAACCATAAATTCTTATTGCGGCATACGCAACAAAAGTAACTAAGCACAAACTCTTATCGTTTTTCGTTACCTAAAAAAAAGCGATCGCCACTGCTTCCACTGAGCAAGTTGTCTGGCATGGAAAATTCTTTGACGTAGATTCCTCAAATCCCAAAAAAAAATCCACGCTATGGATGGGAAAGAGACTTGACAAAGGATTTTTTCCCTAGTAAGATTGTATTATTGGGTGCAGCTCGCCCGTACTCTTGATTTTTTATTCAATCAAATTCCTAAGCGATCACTCTTCTCCCTATAAAAGAACTTACGCACCAGATTCTATATATGAGGGCGAATGGTATTCGCCCCTACAGATAACGAAGAATAACACCAAGCATAATTACGATCGCTCGCTCAATCCAAACCACCAATTCAAATCCCCAAAAAAAAATCCGCGCCATGGATGGGAAAGAGACTTGACAAAGGATTTTTTCCCTAGTAAGATTGTATTATTGGGTGCAGCTCGCCCGTACTCTTGATTTTTTATTCAATCAAATTCCTAAGCGATCGCTCTTCTCCCTATAAAAGAACTTACGCACCAGATTCTATATATGAGGGCGAATGGTATTCGCCCCTACAGATAACGAAGAATAACACCAAGCATAATTACGATCGCTCGCTCAATCCAAACCACTAATTCAAATCCCCAAAAAAATCCGCGCCATGGATGGGAAAGAGACTTGACAAAGGATTTTTTCCCTAGTAAGATTGTATTGTTGGGTGAAGTTCGCCTATTTTATTGATTTTTTATTCAATCAAATTCCTAAGCGATCGCTCTTCTGTCCATAAGTGAAAAAAGTAAATAGCTACAGATAACGAAGAATAACACCAAGCATAATTACGATCGCTCGCTCAATCCAAACCACTAATTCAAATCCCAAAAAAATCCGCGCCATGGATGGGAAAAAGATTTGACAGGAGATTTTTTCCCTAGTAAGATTGTATTGTTGGGTGAAGTTCGCCCGTACTCTTGATTTTTTATTCAATCAAATTCTCAAGCGATAGCTCCTCTCTCCATAATTGAAAAAAGTAAATAGTTAAACCAAAGACACAGACTTATCGACAGAAACCAAAGTATTAGCACAAATCATCCCAGAAGCAGCCACTGCCGGAACACCAATACCAGGCAACGTACTATCACCCACTCGATACAAACCAGGAATAGGAGTATGAGGCCCAGGGAAACTACCATCACCAGCAACAATAGCAGGCCCATAAGAACCGCGATCGCGTCGTAAAAAACGAGCATGAGTCAGAGGCGAACCAATTAACTCCAGAGTTATACGTTGTCGGACATCAGGAATAACCCTTTCCAGAGCCAAAAATAAAGACTCAGCCTTTTCTCGTTTGCGTTGTTGATAAGAGTCATCCTTTTGCCAACCAGAAAAAGATTCCAGAGTATAAGCATGAACCACATGATGACCGGGGGGAGCAAGATGAGAATCCCAAACCGAAGGAATAGAAATCATACAAGTATTGCCAGGAGTGCTAATATCAACATCCCCATCAAGCACAACCACATGATGTCCCGTCAAATCCTCCAAACCATCAGCACGAATACCCAAATGTAAGTGCATAAAACTCTCTACAGCAGGAGTCGCCAAAGCAGCTTCGCGGTAAGAAAGAGGTAAATCTTCTAATTGCAACAACTTAGTATAGGTATCCCAAATCGTAGCATTGGAAATCACAATATTCGCCCTGACAACTTCATCCCCACGCAACCGCACCCCTATTACCTTGCCAGACTCTATCAATATTTGTTCCACATGAGCATTCAAACGTAACTCACCACCCCAACGTTCTAAACCTCTAACCAAAGCATCAACTATGGCACCACTACCACCCGTAGGATATTCAACAACCGAATTAGAACGTTCTCCTAACATAAAGGCCACTTCTGGAGCAACAGTACCATCAGCTTTTAAACCAGAGAGGAGAAAACATTCCAAGTCAATTAAACGACGTACCCATGGGTCTTGCACCCATCTGTCCATTATTTGCCCAACAGAACCTCCAATATCTCGTAGAAAAGGCAACAACTTCAGCAAAGATAATCCATATTTTCCCAATAAAATAGGAATTAACCAAAAATCAGCTCTTAAAATTGTAGTGGGAATTTCTTTGAGGCCGTCATATATTTGCAAAAGATGCTCTTGAAATTGTTCTAATTCTTGGGCACCTTGAGTTGTGAATTTAGCAACAGCTTCTATGTAGGATGACGCATCGGAATAGATAGGCAAACTACCTTCAGGAAAATGATAGTGTCCCAGAGGGTCATAAACAACTGTCTCAATAGATTCTCCCAAAATTTCTAGGACTTTTTGTAAAGGATTGAGACTATTGGGGTCAGCTAGTCCACAATAAAATGAGGGGCCAGAGTCAAAGTGGAAGCCTTGGCGGGAGAAAGAATGAGCAGCTCCCCCAGGAATAGCATGGCTTTCACAAACTAATACTTTTTTGCCATAGTAGGCTAGCATTGCTCCTGCAACTAATCCTCCAATACCACTACCAATGACAATTACATCAAAATTTTTCATATAATACTATTTTTTTTTGAAAATATATTTGTGGTGCTACACGCAAGGCAACAGGCAACAGCGGTGCGACCCCGCGTCGGCGAAAGACGCACCTGGTAGCGCATCAAGAGAGGCAATAGGCAACATGAGGATATACAAAAGGGTTTCAGCTGCTATTTATGTCCTAACCTTAATGCGTAGCGCTATAAAAGTTATTAAGCTAAACATGATATTACCCATTTTTCCGAGAAAAACACTATATGTACCATAGTGCTATAGTTTTGATCTACTATATATAGTACATTTGCGTAAGTTCCGTTTAATATGAAATATGGTTATACAGTATATGTTTATCAAAATAATTGGGTCTAAAACCTCGCCTTTTAAGGCGAAATATTTTTGGAGCGGGGCTCAAATCCCCGTTACAAAAATAACTTCTGACTGTCAGATGTGTGTCTTACATTCTGAGGTCCCCTCAGAATTACACACTCGCTTCTGACTTCTGACTTCTGACTTCGTTAAAATTCTATCCACACTTCAAGCTTACAGCGCTTTTCGCTCTTGATGAACCACATCTTCACACATCAAACTTTGTAGGGGCGATTTCCTACGGAATGCTCCGCAAACGCGAATCGCCCCTACTGTGGTCTACCCAAATGAAAACCGCTGTAAATCGGACTATCTCCCCATCTCCCCATCTCGTTCCCTTTGCCAAAATTGATATAAGCTGTTCAATATTTAAACAGCTTAATAATTTTCTACTGTAGCAAAGTGACTGAATTAATTACAAATTGACTTGATATTCTAGTAGAGTTGATGACTATATTACTTTTGTATTTCAAATAATTCTATAACCACAGTAATATAGTAGCTTAAATAATTTGTAAACAATCGAATAGTAGATAAAAAAGTGAAAAGCCTTACTCCTGTTCCCTAATTTCGAGATATTTTCTGCACAACTCAAATAGGACTACTATATAATTTATAATGGTCTGATTATTATCCATGACTAGAGCTAAATCAAACACAGCATCTTGAATTATCCAATAAAATCCTATTTTTGATGAACAGCAATTTGAGTATTATTTTTTGCCCAAACTGATGTTTAAGAGCTGACTATTATCAGTAAATCATTTTAAAGTTTCAATAACTTAGAAAAAAAATTACAAATTATTCAGGGATAAAAAGTATGGAATCATTTTCAATCATAGATACAGTAGTTAATGAACTCAAACAAGATGCAGATTTAATCAGAATCAAGAAAGTAATCTATTGTGCTTGCGAAGGCAGGTGGGAAAATGATGAAACTAAATTAGAAGAAATTAATCTCAAGGAATTAATAGAAGAATTATATAAAAAAACCGGAAATATAGAAACCTTAGATCATCGCTTATCTAGAATAGTTTCTAAAGTTAACAAAAAAACAGAATATGGTTTATTAGCACAGAAAATAATTGACAGTGTAGGTAAACTATATCCTGAAGAAGAAGAAGACATGACAATTATGGAATCTAGTCCCATTTGGGGTCTTCAGGAAGATTCAGGTGAACAAACAATTCTTAAAGAGAGATTAGTAGTAGAAGAATCTTATGAAAGAGACCCTGGAAAATTGTTTGATGTGCGGCAAAAAATCATGGAAGGAACTAATCCATTAAAGACAAAAATTCTGATTTTTTCAATCGTAGAACATCAATTTAATTTTGGGGAAAGAGATTGGTTATTGCTGAAAACAAAAAACTTAGATAGTCTAATCAGGCAAATATTTAATTTATGTCTATCTATTACAGATTTAGAATCTTCTTTATATAGTACGGCTAATAATTTTGAAGATCCAGATGAATATGCTCAAGTAGCAAATGTAATTATCAATGCTTTAAGTACTTGCTATTCATCAGAAATTATTCTACCTACAAATAGTCAAGTACAAGTTGAAGATTCAGAGCAAAAAATCAGCGCTCCAGAAAATAACAGTGCTTTTCAGAAAGGTGAAATTTTTACTCAAGAATCATCGTCTATAAGTTCATTTGAAAATTCCCAAATAAAAAGAATTTACCAAAATAATAATCAACAAGAAGCCAAAAATCTTACCGATTCAATTGATCCACAACAAATAATACCTTCTGTTGCTATTCAACCAAAAATAGATAGTCAAGGCCAAGAGCAAACAGATTCTATAGAAAGAAAAAATATCCTAGATTCAATCAAACAAAAATTAGAAATAGAGCATGAAATTTCTACATTGGTAAATCAGAGGGTAGATACTGTAATGGATACTGTAGAAACACAATTTATTTCCTTAGAGGAAACTTTAAATCACCTTTTACAATCTGAGCCAGAAGAACAACGTTTATTATTAAAATATACAGCGTTAGAAAATTTAATTAGTAATATACAAGACCAGTCCACAAAATTCAAAGAAATTCTGAAACAATTAGAAATAGAAGAAAGAAAAAAACTTAACTTCAGTAATTCTAGCAATACTACCGCTACAGAATTAGAACAAAAAAAAGAAAGTGTTGATGAGAATCAACAAAAAGTTATAGAATTAGCAACCCAAGGTAATCCAAAAGCAGTTGCCTTAATAATTCATCAATTACTTCAGCAACAAGACATTAAAATAATAGCTGGTAGAAGAAATGGTTGGCTACATCTTATCCTAGAATCTGAGCAAATCCCAAATCAAGAAATGGTAACTTCATTAGTGCAACAAAAAATCGCTAGTTTGAAATCAGAATCTCTGAAAAATGTCAAAATTCATGGTAGAAAACTAGGAGAAAAATCAATTGCTTGGACGCAAACAATTGAATGCTAAAATATTTTGATGAAAAGAAGTAAGAAATAAGAAGTAAAACCTGAAGGAAGTAAGACGTAAGAATTGATTTCAAACAATTAACTAACCTTCTTCCTTATTCCCTCTAACTTCTTCCTTCGAGTTAATTTTTTAAGTAAGGAAAGGAAAATTATAATGAGTGGTGGTGAAATTCTGAGAAGATATGCAGCAGGAGATACTGATTTTCATGGCATTAGTCTTAAAGGTGTACAGTTAAATGGAGCAGATTTAATTGGTGCAAATTTCTCTGGAGCAGATCTTCAGGGAGCAGACTTTGTATTAGCTTTCCTTAACCGAGTTAATCTACAACGTGCTAACCTAATTACTGCCAGACTCAGTGGTGCATATCTAACTCAAGGAAATTTGCAATCTGTGAAAATGGCTGATGTCGATCTTCATGGCGCAAACTTACAGAATGCAGACTTTCGGCAGGCCAATCTAGAATTAGCAACTTTAATTGATGCTAATCTGAGTGGGGCAGATATGCGAGGAGTTAATCTACAGGGTGCTGACTTGCGTGGTGCTTATATGCGTGGAGCAAATCTCCGTCATGAAAAGCGAGCTTATGCAATAGCTAACCTTAGAGGGGTAAACTTGCGTGGAGCTGATTTACGTGGTGTTGATTTGACTGGGGCAGATTTAACAAAAGCTGATTTAAGAGGAGCAAACTTAAGTGAAGTTTTACTTAGAGGTGCTAAATTAGCAAAAGCAAACTTAGCTCAAACAATTTTGGATGGGGCATTTTTAACAGAATCTAATTTGGCAGGAGTTAACTTATCTGGGGCAAGTTTAATTAATGCCAAAATTGAAAGGGCAGGATTAATGGACACACGGCTGAATGAAGCAAACTTAACTGGCGCGGTCATGGCAGACGTAAAATTGGGCAAAGCTCAGTTAATAAAAGCAAATCTCACTCAAGTAAATTTGGTGAGGGCCGATCTTAGCAGAGCCAATTTAAGTCAGGCCAATCTCACTAAAGCAGACCTAACTGACGCTTATCTGGCAAAAGCAAATTTCCGTAATTCCAGTTTGAATGACTCAATTTTAACCAGGGTTGAATTAAGTACAGCTAATTTAAGTGGTGCTCAAATGCAAGGTGCTGTAATGCCTAATGGAGATATTCACGGTTAATTTTTGATAGGGTGTGTCATCAATTAAAAATTTGACAAAATGGGTGTTGTATGATCTAGGTCAATGGCGTACGCTATGCTCATAAAATGACTGAGGCTACCTGTAGGAATTACTCCTAGAAAGTTAACTCAACGTTGATCGTATCTAGTAGCGATCGCGATCGCTACTGTTTGAGAAGGCGCGAAGAAATTTTCGATCACTACAGGTGCACGGAGTTCACGTGCGGTTTTTTTTCGGGGGAATCACTACTTCTATCCCTGTGTGGGTCATAAGTTAAATCACCCGCTCCTGAGCATCGTCAGCTTTATCCCCTAATACTGCTTCTGCTTCTACCATCGTTCATTAATTGATAATGGATAATTGATAATTACCTCGGGTTTTAACCGCTGCGCAATTGAATATCAGGAGATATTATTTCTTTTCTTGGTCCATTGGATATGGCTCAGAGACCTCGCCATCCCTCGACCGCTTTTTTTCCCCTATCCAAAGGGAGGCTTCAAGGCGCGAATTATTTAATTATTAATTATTAATTATTAATTATTCGGTAATAGGACATCTGCTCCATCCCAGATTGAAGTTTGAGGAGTAGTTAAAAAAAAGAGTTGGATTACCTAGAGCATCTACTACCCCATGTATTTTACTGCTCAATCCCCCAATGCTTAGGCCAATATCTTCCTGTTGTGCACTACTATCCTTGGCCCCGGCACTATGTTGATGAGCACGAACAATAGTGGCATCGATCATGGCATATTCATGATCTGCATCCTCAGCTAAAGCATGAAATACTCTTTCCCAGCTCCCAGCAATGGCTCCAACGACTAAAGGG
>NZ_JAAHGO010000020.1:0-34052 GCF_010672455.1 Okeania sp. SIO2C9
CACCCCATCTCCCCACCTCCCCATCTCCCCATCTCCCCCTCTCCCCATCTCCCACTCTCCCAATCTCCCCATCTCCCCATCTCCCAATCTCCCCATCTCCCCATCTCCCAATCTCCCAATCTCCCCATCTCCCCATCTCCCCATCTCCCAATCTCCCCATCTCCCCATCTCCCAATCTCCCCATCTCCCAATCTCCCAATCTCCCAATCTCCCAATCTCCCCATCTCCCCATCTAATTACACCGATGCTACCGGATTTGATATGACTCCTGACTCCTGACTCCTCCTTACTTAACCAATCTATAACAGTTTAACCGGATTTGATATAAAATAGCAACATTCGTTTGTGATTATAATTGACTTTAAGCTTTTTCCTGATGCCTGTCATTTCAGTTATCAGTTATCAGTTATCAGTACCCCTAGCTGTTTGCGCAGCATGACCTAGGAAAGCTTCGGGATTGCAATATGGAATATTCTATTTTCTCTTGGTCGATTAGATATGGCGAGGTTTCCTCGCCATCCAAGGACTGCTTTTTATCCCCTTAAAAGGGGAGGCGCATACCCACAATTTTTCGGTCAAAAATATTATCCAGTAATGATTTCAACTGATCTATAAACCTCTCAGCCTTTGTAGACTTTTTCAACAAACCCTAGCTAGACAAAATTTAAGTTTTTCAGCTAATACCATTACGTGAGGTTCACCAAGCATGGTAGTATGGTTTCCAGGAACAACCTTAACCTCCACAGGTTTGCAAGAATACTGATTCCAACCCCAAGTTGGATCGGTAGGTATTTCACCAAGCATTCCCAATTCATCTTGATAAACTTCGCTGGTGCGGAACAGGGTAATCCGACCTTGATAACCTCCTTGTGGGAGATAACTCATAAAAGCCAATTCGTCAGCTTTAATCGTTTGGACAATCCCACGCACTCGTTCAATTCCTGAATTATATGGCAACAGATTGACGCTTTCCATCTGCTGTTTGAGATAATTTAATTGCGCTTCAGGAGTTAGAGGTTTGAGTGCTTCATAGAAAATGCCGAGATTTTTCGCAGATAACACTTCTATGATATGGGCAATATTGGTCAACCATCGAGTATCATCCCAATCTAGTTGTTTTGGGGGGCTGCCAGGAAGTCGGGTAGGAAGGTCTAATAGGGCAAGTAGGGCAACTGTTTCTCCCTGTTTTTGTAGCTGTTGTGCCATTTCAAAAGCAACCAGAACCCCAAAGGAATGACCGCCAAGGAAGTACGGACCAGAAGGTTGAAGGGTTTGGATGGCTTGGAGATAGTAGGCAGCTACCTCTTCAACACGACCAAAGGGTTCCGAAATCCCATCTAAACTGGGAGGTTGTAAGGCGTAAAAAGGTTGGTCATTTCCCAGATGACGGGCAAGTTGGTGGAAGTACACCACATTGCCACCGGAACCAGGCATACAAAAGAAAGGTGGGTGCTTTCCTTGGGGTTGAATGGCAACTAAAGGAGACCAAGACTGAGTATCAGTTTTTTGGCGCAGTAGAATGGCTAATTGTTCTACGGTAGCACCTTGGAAAAGGGCGGCTAAAGATAGATTTTTGCCAAATTGTTTCTCAATGTCAGCCATGAGACGCACTGCTAACAGAGAATAACCACCCAAGTCAAAGAAGTTATCTCGGACTCCGATGGGGAAAACACCAAGAATCTCTGACCAAATTTGAGTTAGTTGTAATTCTAGGGAGTCGCGGGGGGCAATAAAACTGCTTTCACGAACTAAACTTGAAGCATCGGGGATAGGTAAACCACGACGGTTGACTTTACCATTAGGAGTCAGAGGTATTGATTCGAGAAGGACAAAAGCAGCAGGAATCATGTACTCGGGTAGCTTAGTCTTGAGGAAAGAACGCAAATCATCTATCGTAGTTTTTTCCTCATTAGTAGTTAAATAAGCAACTAGACGTTTGTCTCCTGGAATGTCTTCGCGAGCAATGACTACAGCTTCTCGCACCTGGGAATGTTGGGCAAGTACTGCTTCAATTTCTCCGAGTTCGATCCGGAAACCTCGAATTTTTACTTGATGATCGATACGTCCGAGATATTCAATATTTCCATCGGGTAAATAACGAGCTAAATCCCCTGTTTTATATAATTTTGACTTTTGATTGTTGAGTTTTGACTTATCAAAGGGGTTGGGAATGAACTTTTCCTCAGTCAGTTCTCGACGGTTGAGATAGCCTCGAGCTAATCCATCTCCCCCGATATGTAGTTCTCCTTGTATACCAATGGGAACAGGTTGCAATTGTTTATCTAAAATATAGACTTGGGTATTGCTAATTGGTCGTCCGATCGGAATAGTAGTTGCTCCTTGCCGTACATTCTCAACCAAATACCAAGATGAGAAAGTTGTGTTCTCAGCTGGTCCATAAACATGAAGTAATTTTTCAGGCGCTCCATGCTCAAGTACCTTTTTAACTGAGGTCGGATCAACTGTCTCGGCACCAAATAAAAGATATCTTAAGGATTTGAAGGCTTCTGGAACCAGTGCGGCCAATTGATTGAATAAAGCTGTTGTCAAAAAGAGTACGCTAACCTGGTATTTTCGGAGTAGGGCTACAAATTTTTCGGCTTCCAGCGCAATTTGCTGGGGAACCCCAATCAGTTGTGCTCCATGAAGAAGAGCGCCCCAAATTTCAAAGGTAGCAGCATCAAAAGAAGCATTCGAGGTTTGAGCCACTCGGTCTGAAGATGCTAAATTTATATAGTTAGTATTATTGACTAATCGGTTGATGCCCAAATGAGTCACAGCAACTCCCTTTGGTTTTCCAGTAGAACCTGATGTGTAAATTACATAAACTAAGTGATCCGGTTTTGTTTGGTTCACAGGGTTATCTTGACCTAATGATGCAATAACATCCCAATCAGAGTCTAACAAAATCAGCTTCCCAACACTTGAGGGAAGTTTCTCAACCCACTTAGATTGTGTTAACAAAACTGGCACCGAGGAATCTTCCAGCATATAGGCAATACGTTCAGTAGGATAATTAGGGTCTAATGGCACATAAGCTCCACCGGCTTTAAGAATCCCCAATAATCCCACCACCATCTCAACAGAACGTTCGACACAGATGCCCACTAATACCTCTGGTGCAACCCCCAGAGTTTGTAAATAATGCGCCAGTTGATTAGCTTGACAATTTAACTCGTGATAAGTTAATTGTCGGTCTTCAAATACTACCGCCACTGCATCCGGTGTTCTTTCTACTTGTTCTTCAAACAACTGATGAATGCACTTATCCTGGGGATAGTCAACAGTCGTATTATTCCATTCTACCAACAACTGATGGCGCTCACTTTCAGTCAACAAAGGTAACTCAGAAATGCTTTGGTTAGGATTGATAACAATTCCCTCTAGCAATGTATTCAAATGCCCGCTCATTCGCTTAATTGTAGCGGCATCAAATAAATCAGTATTGTATTCAGTCAGAAGAACCATTCCCTCTGATTCTTCCTGTAAGAGATAGAAAGTGATGTCAAACTTAGAGGTCTTAGGATCTACCTCGAAGTAAAATGCCTTCCATCCTAACTTGTCTTCCGTTACTAGAGGTGGATCAATGGTAAAAGCTACCTGAAATAGAGGATTTTTGTTGACTTGGTAATCGGGATGAAGAGCTTCTACCACCTTCTGGAATGGCACATCTTGATGGGAGTAAGCTGAGAAACAGACATTCTGGACTCGCTTTAACAGTTCGCAGAAACTAGGGTTGCCACTGAGGTCACTACGCAAGACTAAAGTATTGAGAAAGTTGCCAATGATTCCGTCTAACTCCGGTTGATCCCGCTGGTCAATAACAGTACCCAGAACAATATCTTCCTGATTTGAATAGCGATAAAGCAAAACTTTGATTGCTGTTGCCAAGGTCACAAATAAGGTAACATTTTCTTTGCGACTAAGAGTTTGGAGCTTTTCTATTAAGTCAAAGGGCAGTCGGTGACGAAGAAATGAACCGCTAAAAGTCGTTTGTGGAGTGCGAGGACGGTCAGTGGGAAGTTTTAATTGGGGTAAGTTTTCCAGTTGTTTCTGCCAGTAGGTAAGCTGATTGGAGAGAATTTCTCCCTGTAGACGTTGGCGTTGCCAAACAGCGAAATCAGCATACTGTATAGTTAATTCTGGCAGAGGTGAGGGTAAACCTTGAGAGAATGCCGTATAAATAATTTCTAATTCTTGTACTATTTTGATAAATGATTCACCATCTATAAAACTGTGATGAATAGCGAAGTAGAGCCGATAGTTGTCTGAAGTAAGCTGAATCAGAGTAGCTCGCAGCAAGGGGCTTCGGGTGAAGTCAAATCCTTGGCGAAGCTGTTCGGTGGCAATACGCACCGCTTCTGTTTCTCGTTTTGTTTCTGACCATTCTCGCAAATCGACAATCGGTAAAGTAAATGCAGATGGTGGCTGAATTTCCTGGCAAGGTTGACCATTACAGCTATTTTCAGAAAGCCCCCTAAATCCCCCATAATTGGGGGAATTTAACTCAATCCCCCCCCCAAGTTGGGGGGGGAGGGGGGCGAAATTTGCTGTAAGAAATCGATAGGTCGTCCGCAGAATTTCGTGGCGGCGGATGAGTTCCGTCAGACTTTCTTCCAAGGCAGGAATATTGATATCTCCACCTAGATGAATACTCAAGGTTTCGTTGTAAACTGGTTCTTCTGGGGTTAACTGGTTGAGAAACCACAGTTGTTCTTGGGCAAAGGATAAGGGAATTGTTTGCTCTCGTGAAATCGGTTGTAGGGGTGGTTCAATAGTTAATTCCTCTTCCTGAAGAACCTCTTTGGCTAACTCAGCAACTGTGGGAAACTCAAATAAGCAATTCAGGGGTAATTCTACCCCGAAGCGTACGCGCACTAGCCCGATAATTTTGGTGGCTAACAAGGAATGTCCGCCTAATTCAATAAAGTTGTCATTGATTCCGATGGGAGAAACACCAAGAATCTCTGACCAGATTTGAGCTAGTTGCAGTTCTACCGAATCCCGGGGGGCAACAAAACTGGTTTCACGAATCAAACTTGAAGCATCAGGAATGGGTAAAGCCCGGCGATCGACTTTGCCGCTTGGTGTTAAGGGAAAAGCTTCCAGAATGATAAACGTTCCGGGCACCATGTAGTCTGGTAACTTTTCGGAAAGAAAGCGGCGCAGTTGACCCAAAGTCGGGATTTGCCCCTCATTTGGACAAACGTAGGCGACTAAGCGCTTTTCCCCTGGTTGGTCTTCTCGGACAATCACCGCAGTCTGCCGCAGGTCGGGGTGTTGAGCGAGTATTACTTCAATTTCTCCAAGTTCGATGCGGAAACCCCGCACCTTGACCTGATTATCGATGCGACCGAGATATTCGATATTTCCATCCGGTAAATAACGAGCTAAATCACCAGTTTTATAGAGGCGAGAACCTGGTTTATTGCTAAACGGATTAAGGATAAACTTTTGCTCTGTCAAGTCAGGACGGTTGAGATAACCTAAGGCAAGGGAAACTCCCCCGATGTACAACTCGCCGGTAATTCCCACAGCTACAGGTTGTGCGAATTGATCTAATAGGTAAATCTGAGTGTTAGCAATGGGACGACCAATAGGTGGTAGTGCTGACCAATTGTCAGTAGAACCGGTTAAGGTAAATGCTGTGACTACATGAGTTTCTGATGGTCCATATTGATTATGAAGAGAACAATCTTTTAGCTGAGAGAAAAAAGCGGCGATCGCCCTTGTTATTTGCAACTGTTCCCCTGCTGTTATTACTTCCCGCAAACTGCTGGGAATCAATCCCCTAGTTTGAGCGGTCTCTGCTAACTGCTGTAAGGCAACAAAAGGAAGAAAGAGTCTTTCTATTTGTTTTTCGCTTAATAAATGTAGTAAAGCAACAGGGTCTCGTCGCACTTGTTCTGAGATTAAGACCAAGGTTCCACCCCCACACCAGGTTGAAAATATTTCCTGAAAGGAGACATCAAAGCTAATTGGTGCAAATTGCAGGGTTTTTGCTTTTGGTGAAACTGTTGTGTTTGACCGTTGCCACAAAATCAGATTGCTCAAGGCAAGGTGCTTCATTGCTACACCTTTAGGTTGACCCGTAGAACCGGAAGTGTAGATTACATAAGCCAAGTTTTCCTCACAAACACTACAGTTGGGATTTAAGTCAGTTTCTTGACTAACTAAATTCCAGTCAGTATCTAAACAAATGATTTGCGCTCTTATTTCCGGTAATCCAGCTACCAAGTTTTTTTGAGTTAATAGTACTGAAGCTTGAGAGTTTTCCAGCATATAGGCAATGCGCTCAATCGGATAAGTTGGGTCGAGAGGAACATAAGCACCACCTGCTTTTAGAATCCCCAATAATCCCACAACCATTTCAACAGAACGTTCTACACAAATTCCGACTAAAGTCTCTGGTTTAACACCCAATTGTTGCAAATAATGAGCTAATTGATTTGCCCGACTATTCAACTCCCGATAAGTTAATTGCTCCGACTCAAACACCACCGCCACTGCATCCGGTGTTTTTTCTACCTGCTCGGAGAACAACTGATGAATACACTTATCCTTTGGATAGTCAACAGTTGTATTATTCCACTCAATTAATAACTGATGACGCTCTTTGTCGGTTAACAGAAGTAATTCAGAAATGCTTATGTGGGGATTGGTAACGATTCCCTCTAGCAAGGTCTGAAAATGACCCACCATCCGGTGTATTCTGTCAGCATCAAACAAATCTGTGCTATACTCAAGGTAACCAATAATTCCTTCCGGTCTGTCTTCTAGATTTAGAAATAAATCAAACTTTGACGTAGCGTTATCCACATCTTGCAGGCTGACAGTCCAGTCTAAATCAAAGGCGGTTTGTGGTGGTTCCATCGTACAAATCACCTGGAACAGAACGTTTTTACTTAGGTCGCGTTCAGGATGGAGTGTCTCCACAAGTTTTTGAAAGGGGATATCTTGATGAGCATAAGCTTCTAACAGGACTTTTCGCACCCGCTCGAGCAACTGTCGAAAACTGGGATTGCCCGAACAATCTGTCCGCAACACCAGCATATTCACAAAGTAGCCAATCAGGTTTTCAATTTCTGGGGAATGGCGACCTGCACTTGCCGTACCAACCATCAAATCTTCCTGCCCTGTGTATCGATAGAGCAAGGTTTTGAAGGCTGTTAACAATGTCATAAATAGCGTTACTCCTTCCTGCTGACTCAAGGCTTTGAGTGCCCCACTCAGACTTTTAGACAAGGTTAACTTTTGCTTCGCACCTCGAAAACTCTGTACTGAAGGTCGGGAACGATCGCAGGGTAACTGAAGTATGGGCAGTTCGCCACTGAGTTTTTGTTTCCAATAGTCAAGTTGCTGGGACAACACTTCGCCCTGCATCCACTGTCGCTGCCACACGGCAAAGTCTGCATATTGTAGGGGGAGTTCGGGAAGGGGCGATCGCTGACCTGATGAAAATGCTTGGTAGAGGGTTGCCAATTCTTTCAGAAAAATACCATACAGGGAAACTCCGTCGATTGCGATATGATGGAAGATAAGAAATAACCTATACTCTTGGTCTGTTAGCTGTATCAAGATGGCTCGCATGAGTAGCTCAGAAGTAGTCAGGTCGAAGAGTTTTTGAGCTTCTAAAGTTGCTTGTTGTCGCGCTTCAGTTTCCCGTTTGTTTTTCGGAAGTTCCCGCAGGTCGATCCTTGTCAACTTAAAATCAGGCGGTGGAGCAATAATTTGAACGGGTTGTCCGCTCACAATTATAAACTTAGTTCGTAAAGCTTCGTGACGGCGGATAATTTCCTTTAGGCTTTCTGAGAGTGCGATCGCATCTAATTGACCCCGAATATGAACTGTTGCGGGCTCGTTATAGAAAGGAACATTGGGATTGAGTTGTGCGAGCAACCACAGTTGTTCCTGAAAATAGGAAAACGGTATTGGTCCAGCATCGGTTCGGCGAGTTATCGTTTTGGCCGACTCTTGACCCAAGCCTTTTTTCTGGAGCAGGAGTTTGAGGAGTTTTTGTTTGTCTGTGGTAAAAAAACGTTCTGACGAAGACTTATCCATTTTTTTGACAGTTCCTGATTTTTGTAGTTAGCGTTTCGATCAAGTTACTTTGATATCATGCTCCGATTGACGAAGACTTATAGAACCCCTAAGCGTATCTTCATAAATATTAAATTTTTCTTTCTAGCTAGGAGACAGGAGACAGGAGACAGGAGACAGGAGACAGGAGACAGGAGACAGGAGACAGGAGACAGGAGACAGGAGGGAAGAGGGAAGATGTGGGGAGAAATAATACAAAAAATTCAACACTCCTTTTCAGATTTTTCCTCACTCATTGATGCGCGAAAAGACTTGGCTACCATAATTATATAGCTATCAAATGGGTTCTATATAAAATCCGGTTATAGAGTAATCGCACTCATTATATCATGTTCGGATGATCACTTATAATAAAGCCAGAATCATTACAGTAGAAGTCTTCAAATTTGAACCCGAAATTGCGATCGCCAACTACCTCTATGTTCTGACGATCGCTTATAACTGAACAGCCCTAGTTTGAGGCCACCAATGGAAACAAGTTATATCATGTCCCGATCAGAGCGCTTCGCAAAAAACTTTCTCTTCATTTATAGCTTAAAATTCCCTCCTCATAACTCATTACTCATAACTCATTACTCATAACTCATTACTCCTCCATTTTTATTTATAACTATTCAACCGAACATGATATTACTTCCTCTTGATAAAGATGTTCTATTCCTGATTTTTGTAGTTAGGGCTTGCTTATGGAAGCTAAAAGTCAGGATAGCTAAGGTAATGGAGCTTTTTATATTCAGTTTATCTCCTTAATTATGGGCTAGTTTTGCCTTACAGCGCTTTTCAAATTAATGAACCACATCTTCACATTTCAAATCTTGTAGGGACGTTCCATGGAACGTCCCTACTGTGGTTTACCCACATGAAAACCGCTGTAAAATACTGAAATTTTTGGCTGAAATTCAAGAAAATTTTTTCACATAAAATGGCCGAAACCGTTGCCTGTTCCCCTCATCTGATGGTCCCCGCGTCTGGTGTGTCTCCCTGTCCTACCCTCACCAAGCAATTTTTTCAGCAAACCCTAGTTAGCGTTTCGATAGAGTTACTTTGATATCATGCTCCGACCATAAGGTAAACCTATCAACAGGAACAATCGGGTGTTGGGGCACCAATTGGAAGCTAAACTCTCTTAACAACATCACCAGAATTACTTTTACAGAGAGCAACGCCAAAGCCATTCCCGAGCAAGAGCGAGGCCCAAATCCAAAGGGAATGTAGGCTAATTCATGGATGTTTTTGAGATTTGACTCTGAGAAACGCTCGGGATCGAATTTTTCTGGATTTGGCCAGTATTTGGGATTTTTATGAACGGAATAAATTGGGTATAATATAGTAGTTTTAGCTGGAATCACATAACCTCCGAGTTCCATATCTTGCTGTATTTCCCGAGCTGCATAGGGAGCAGGAGAGTATTTTCGCATTGATTCTTTCAAAACCATAGAAAAATAGTCTAATTTGTTGATATCGTCATAAACTAGCTCGCGATCGCTCTCAATGGCATCATCAATTTCCTGACAAACTCTCATAGTAATATCTGGATGTTGGGACAGCAGATATAGAACCCATGATATTGTTATCCCTGTCGTATGGAAACCAGCCAAAAGCAATCCTATAACTCCCATGTGTATTTCTTCTGGAGGAACCTGATTTTCAATTAGGGCGTTTAAGATATCGTTACATTCCGGCTTTTCATTTTCGTTCCGTTCTGCTACTCTTTTCTGAATAATCTGCTCCACTGTATCATGCAAAATTGATAGAGATATATTGAGCTGTTTCTGTCTTTCTTCAAGGGACAATACACAGGGCAATTGGTATTGCTCGTTAATAAACTCAGTTAAAACATTTTTAAATGACTCAGTCAACCGAGTCCGCTCGGTCGCAGTTAATTGATAACCAAAAGCTACACTTGCAATAATATTCAGCGTCTGTTTTGTTAAATCTTTCTGTAATTCAACGATTGTTTGTTCTTGGGCAGCCAGAGACCACTTTTGAATCAGCAATTTTGTTTGGCTGATAATTGTGTTAAAACTTGATTTTAACACAACATCATGCCCTAATGCAGGAATAATAATTTTGCGTCTTTCTTTAGCTTTTTCCGCCGGAATAACCTGCCAATTATCTGGTCCGAGCAAAGGTTCTAAAAACTTAAATAATTCTTTAGGCCGATCCCCAACCTTCTGGGTTTTTTTCAGGATTTCTGGATCGTTAATTGAAACAACTAAAGTTGAATCTGAAAGCCAAAACCTAGCAACATCCCCATAAGTTTCATGCAACAGTAGCTGAAAATTGTGCAATCCACCAGCCCGCGCAATATCGTTTAGGTTATGCTGTTCCGAAGGATGTTCCGGTGGCCCTGGTATTAAATTGCCTACTTTTTTTGACATACTCCCGACGTTGCCCTTACGGGACAACGCGGGATTCTTCAGTCTGGGAAACCCTGACCGCTGTTTAGACAGAGGTGATGTCCTCCCCCTGTGTTGGACCTTACAATAACAAAATGTACCTAGCTTGTCAAGGGCATATGAACGTTTAGCTTATGAAGGTATCCGAATCTTGGCCCTGGCTTGACCATACGACGCTAAAGGTGCGGGAGAGCGCGGGACTTCCCGCCAGGGAAGTTAAATAATTATTGTCCATCATTAATGTCTCCTGTTTGTGTTACTTGTGAATCTTGTGAATATTTACTGAAAAAACTTATCGCTGAAAATTAAGGTGATTTTACGAATTTTCGTTCATCTCAGCTAGCATGGCAGCCACTTCTTCGGGAGATAGCCGATCAATTGCTTGGAAAGTCCTGGCAATTTCATCAATGACTTCCTGACCTCCTCCACTTTCTGCCATTGCTTCCACCAGTCCACATACTGTGGGATTTTGAAACAGTTTCATTAGAGGAAATTCAAAATCAAAAACTTGGCGAAGTTGACTGAAAATCCCTGTCGCATTCAGAGAATTTCCTCCCAAAGTGAAGAAGTTATCGTTGATACCTATTTTCTCAACACCAAGTACCTCAGACCACATTTGAGCCACCACTTCCTCGGCGGGGGATCGCGGTGCAACAAAAGCATTACTCAGTTCTGATCGGGTGAACTCGGGGATCGGGAGAGCCTTTCGGTCTACTTTTCCATTCGGATTCAACGGCAGGGCATCAAGGAGTACAAAAGCAGCCGGAATCATATAATCTGGCAAGTGTTTATAGATAAAATGCCGTAGTGAGCTATCGGTAACGGTTTGCTCTTGGTAGGGAACGACGTAGGCAATTAGACGTTTTTCGTCAGCTTTTTCCCCTTGCACAATTGCGATCGCTTGACTGACCAGGGGATGTTTGCTCAAAACGGCTTCAATTTCTCCGAGTTCGACCCGGAAACCCCGAATTTTAACTTGATGGTCGATCCGTCCTAAAAATTCGATATTCCCATCTGGTAGATAACGAGTTAAATCCCCTGTTTTGTAGAGACGAGCATCTGATAATTTGCTAAATGGATCGGGGATAAATTTTTTGGCGGTCAGATCCGGACGTCCTAAATAGCATCGAGCCAAGTTAGCACCGCCAATATAAAGTTCGCCGTGGACACCTACTGGTACAGGGGTCAGGTTGGGGTCGAGGATATACATTTGGGTATTAGCAATGGGTTTGCCTAGGGGTGGATAAAAAGACCAAACCTCTGGTTTTCCAGTAAAAGTAAAAGCCGTAACCACATGGGTTTCTGACGGGCCATAATGATTATGCAAAGAGCATCCTTTCAGACGCTTAAATAGTTCCACGATCGGTTGAGTGACTTGCAACTGTTCGCCAGTTGTAATAATTTCCTTGAGGTTTTGAAACAGATGCTCTTGCTGTCTGTATCTCTCAGCCCACTGCTGCAAGACCACAACGGGTAATATTACTTTCTGGATGGGATTATCAGCAACAAAATAAAGTAATTTATCGAGATCCTTACGCAAACTCTCGGAAATTAAATATAGGGTTCCACCGGAAGACCAGGCAGCAAATATTTCGTGAAAACTTGCATCAAAACTTAGGGAGGCGAACTGGAGAACTCCAACTCCTTGAAGTAAAGTATCCAAATGCCACTGGATCAGATTGCTCAATGCTCCATGAGACAAAGCGGTGCCTTTGGGGCGACCCGTTGAACCGGAAGTATAGATGACATACAGCAGATTTTCTGCCTGCACTTGAGTTTGTGGATTAATGTCCGGTTGTTGAGCAATTTCTTGCCACTGGGAGTCTAGGTAAACGATTTGAGCCTTGAGGTCATCAAATATGGTTTGTAATCGTTTTTGCGTCAAAATTACCGGCGCTTGAGTATCTTCAATCATGTAAACCAACCGCTCTTGAGGATAGGTTGGATCTAGCGGAACATAAGCCCCACCAGCTTTAAGAATGCCCAATACTCCCACAACCATCTCCAGGGAACGTTCCACACATATTCCTACCAAAACTTCTGGTCCGACTCCCTTCAATTGCAAATAATGTGCTAATTGATTCGCCCGACAATTTAAATCATGATAGGTTAATTGCTCCGACTCTAACACCACCGCCACTGCATCCGGTGTTTTTTCTACCTGCTCTTCAAACAACTGATGAATACACTTATCCTTTGGATAGTCAACAGTCGTATTATTCCACTCAATTAATAACTGATGACGTTCTGATTCACTCAACAACGGCAATTTAAAAATCGGCGTTTCTGGATTAGCAACAATTCCCTCTAACAACGTCAGATAATGCCTCGCCATCCGCTCTATAGTTTCAGATTTAAATAAATCACCATTATAATTCCATCGAACATTTAACTCATTACCCACTTCAATCATTTCTACACAGAGGTCATAAGGAGTGCCATGTTGTTGTTCCAACAAATAAGGTTCAATTTGAAGTAATCCCTCTTGAAACTCTGTCTCATACCATCCTAATTTTCGCCAATTAAACATCACAGAAGAAACCAGACCATGACGGAAATTACTTTTGAGTTTCAACTCCTTGACTAATTGACTCCAGGGATAATTATAAGCTTCATGTTTCAGCGCTTCATCAACCGTCTGAGCGACTTGCATCAGCAAGTCTTTAAAAGTCGTATTACCCTCTAAATTCCCTCGCACAACAACTAAACTTGCCAAATTGCCCGCTACATCTTTAAACTCTTTTTTACCCCCTCGATTTTCTGTGGGAATATTCACAATAATATCTTCCTGATTTGTGTAGCGATATAACAGCACATAAAAGGCACTCAAGGCAATTTTTAACAGATTAATACTATCACATTGTAGTTGTTTTAGACGAGA
Source organism: Okeania sp. SIO2C9 (assembly GCF_010672455.1). Classification (GTDB taxonomy): domain Bacteria; phylum Cyanobacteriota; class Cyanobacteriia; order Cyanobacteriales; family Microcoleaceae; genus Okeania. The sequence continues at coordinate 13,381 of NZ_JAAHGO010000020.1, forward strand.
TATCAATTCTTCATTAAGCTTAAATTCATAAGATTCAAACTGATAAGTCACCACACTGGGGCGTGGTAGATCGGTTGGTAAATCTAAAATTTGCAACTCACCCGCTAATTGTTTTTCCCAATATTGCCAAAGTTTTTCTCCCCTTGGTGAGTTCAGCATTTGTGATTCCCAATTGACAAAATCGGTATAAGCTAAAGGTTCTTTAACTGGAATACCCGCATATAATTGTTGGAATTCTTTGAAAAATAAATCTTTGCTAAAACTATCACTAGCAATCTGGTGAATCGTAAACATTTGAACCCATTCTGTTGCGGAACGCTGAAACAAATATAATCGGATAATGGGGTCTTTTTCTAAATCATAGATAACATCTACACAGGCTAAAATTTCTGGCTTTAAGCGTTCTTCACTCCAATTTTTAGCATCAATCACCTGCATGGGAACATTCATCGTCGGATGAATAATTTGCACAGGTTCGCCCTCTTTGTCCGTTCCATAAGTGGTTCGTAAAATAGCATGGCGTTCTACGATTTTTTGCCATGTTGCTTTCCAGGTTTCTATGTCTAATGGTGAATTAATTTTTACTGCATTATACTCGTTGTAAATGATATTTTCAGGGGCAATTTGGTGAATAAACCATAACCCTTTCTGCCCCTCTGACATAGGATAAATATAACTAATTTCTGAATTATTAATTAAATCTTTTTTTTTGAACATAATCATTCTGGTATTTTGGCACTCAGAAGTCAGGATATCGAGAAATAGAATAGGGGTAAAAGGTAGAAAAATGCCCCCATATTCACCATCTCCCAATATTTTATAGCAATGAATGCTCACATATTTACATACTATTATTGTCTTTAAATGTAGTAAAAAGCTCTACATAGTAAGTATCTAATACAAACCCGTTTCTATACTTACCAGATTTAATTTCATTCGTTTTTATTGCTGAAAGCTGACCGCTAATAGCTGAATGCTTACTTATTAAACCACAGTAGGGACGTCCCATGAAACGTCCCTACAAGGCTATCATTTTTTTAATGTGGCTCATTGACCCTGGAGTTTAGACTAAATAGTTGAAGATATAATCAATAAAAAGATTGGAAAAATATGATGCACGGCTAAGTAAAGCCGATAATCTGTTTCTCCAAGCTGAATCAGGGATCGGAACTGGAGCTTAGACTAAATAGTTGAAAATATAATCAAGAAAAAGATGGAAAAATATGATGCACGGCTAAGTAAAGCCGATAATCTGTTTCTCCAAGCTGAATCAGATAGGGGCAATTTGGTGGATAAACCATAACCATTTTTGCCCCTCTGACATAGAATAAACAGAATTGATTTCTGGATTATAGATTAAATCATTAGTTTTTTTTGTCAAGATAATTTATTATTTTATTACTAAATCCGGTTATTAAAGGATGCTTGCCCCATCCCCAAATTCTATGTAAAGCAAGACTTAAACAAACATCCAGAGGAAGGAGATGAATAGTGGAGCTACAAAAAATTGTCAATTATATCTAACTGGAGTCTCAGTTGCAGTATTGTTTAATTACTATCCATAATTCTTCTATTTCCGTGTTCCCTCTAAACAATCATTTTCTAGTTGTATAGGCGCATTTCTCCAGAGTTGTTCTAGTCTATTAGCTGGCATCGTTAAGTACAAAACATCACCAGAATTAAGGGTCGCATTTAGCAATTCCCAACCATGAATTTCTTTACCGTTGCTTTCTATATACAAAGGTACAAAATCAGCACTACTAGCTGCTTTTTGAACAATTTTACCACAAAAAGGATGTCCCGGTGTAATTAAGGTGGCTAACGCTACCCACAAACTATCTGCTGTAATTCCATTACCAAGAATTCTACCGCCGATAGCTGCTGCTGCAAAAGCAGGAGAAGCTAATTCTGTTGGGCTAAGTACAGACTCAAACTCAAAAACCTGTTGCACCATTAGAGCTAAGTGCGGGTCTTGACTTCTCACCACAACTGGCATTTTCGGAACAAGTCCTTTGGCACTCAGAGCAATTTCTAAATTAACAATATCATTACCAGTTACGGCTAAAAGTGCTTCAGCTTTTTCAATATTGGCAACTTCTAGAGTAGTAGATAAACTTGCATCTCCCTCAATTACAGGAATTTTCATAGACCTGGCAGTACTGAGAAATCGACAGCTAGGGTTACGCTCTACCACTACTACTTCATAACCACTATTAATCAGTTGCTGGGCAATATGTAAACCTATGCCACCAAACCCACAGATAATATAATGCTGTTTTAGTGGTATGCGGGCAGCATCCCAATACTCTTGGAAGCGAGTACCTAATACAAAATCATTCAGGAGCGCATAACAAATACCAACGATCGCCGTTCCTACAAGCATCATTATCGAAGTAAATACTTTGATGCTGCCTGGTGCTTGTTCGGCTATTTTTTCATTTCCCCCTGCTCCTGTAATCATCCCAACTGTAAAATAGAGAGAATCAACAAAGCTGTTATTCAGATTTATACTAATATAAGTAATAGTGCAGAATAACACAGTTACTAAAAGAGCTAAGTTGAGAATTACTGCTGATTTACTGTGTCGCTGAAATTGCCTGAGTCTGCTAAATACCTTGAATAAGTAATAAACTAAATTTTGTCTGCGAGTTCGCACCTTTGGTTTGCTAGAAATAATCAGACGATCTCCTACCCGTAACTCCCGCTCTTCTACTACTGCAGAGACTAAATCTATTGGATTTGCCACTGGTATATAGTAGATCAACATTAGAGAGCGATCGTCCCACAAAGAACTCAGTTTACGACCTTTCCAAGGATGATTATGGCCGATTAATTCTTCTCGCATTGGCCAGGTCTGATTGTATATGTGTAGCTGGCCAATAGCATGATTTCCTAAAGCTGCAAAAGCAAACACTGGAGCTGCTAAAGCTGACACACTCATTGTTGTATGATCGGTTAGAGTGTGATCTAGGCGATCGCCCAAACTTGTATTAAATAGGCGATTGATAATCCGAATTTTTGGATTGAGAATTCTTGCTAACATTAAGACGGCCAAATTAACAGACTCATCTTTCCCTGCTAAAACCAGAGTATGAGCGCTTTGAATGCCTGCTGCTAATAATGTAGATGCTGAACGAAAGTTGCCGACAATAATCTCTGTACCCTCTCCACGGAGTGGGCGATCACTTATACCTACAACTGTTGCACCCTGCTGTCTTAATAGACGAAATATTTTGTAGCCGGTACGACCCAAGCCACAGACTATTATTCTAGGTTTCATTAGACCGGGAAAGTTATTAAAGTAATGTTAAGAAGTCATCTTTTAGTTTTTCCTATAAACTATCATTGGTTATTTGTACTAAAAAAAATGTAACTTACAACACTGTTTCTTTGCTAATATTGATCTTTAGTTTTTATCAATAGTCATTCTCTTGATTGATTTTTATTAATTATTTGACACAAAAATTAATGTTTTGAAATTTTGATAAATAATTCAATTTTGACTATATTTTTAGTTAGTTACACAAATCATTTTAAATACAGCTATTTTTCAAACTAATCAATCTTATTAATGATTCATTCTCTAATAAAAAAAACTCTACTAAACTCAGTAATATCATTACTGGCTAATCCTAAATATGTAAGGATATTAATTAGGGTTTGCGCTTCACTAGTCTTTTTTAAGGAGTAGGGGAGTAGGGGAGTAGGAGAGCGGGGGAGTAGGGGAGTAGGGGAGTAATTTTTGGGCTACTCTCCTGCCCAAAATGCGCTCCATGCATGAGCATAAAGCAGCTCAAAACTAGGTACTTTTTCCAGAAGCTCAAAAGGCACTTACCTTTATCTATAAATGCTTTGAGATTTAATCAGCAGAGCAATAATTAGTAAATCCTTTTCATAGTTAGAAGGTAAGCGGTAAAAATTATGACTCATTTACCACTAACAATTACTGATGATTTAAAGAATAAGACCGCAGATAATTAGATAATTACTAAATACATAATATAGCTAAAAACAAAGTATTTTTTGAACGGTAATTATCCAAGCATGATATAATGTTAAATGGAGTTGAATACTTATTAAATTGGGAGTAGGAGAGATTGAATATTGAAGTAATTATAGAATTATAAATATATTAGAACTTACCCATGAACGCTATTGATACGGTGTGTTTTGCTGTCGCATAACTCAGTTAACGCTCCGCGACATGTTTGCAGAGCATGACCATAGGAAAAAGTGGTAGCGTAACGCACAAAACTCTACATATATTGTCAGTATAAACACAAATAATTAATAAATTTGAGACTTTCAAAAGTAATTAGAGATGTCGGTTTGAGTTGGAAATATAACTGTAGTATAGTATAGATTGCCATGACCGCAGTTCAAGATATTAGCGAACAAGGACTTTTAAAGGTATTACACCGTTTTTGCCCCACAGAGGTTGTTGGGGATGATGCTGCTATTGTGCCAATTCAATCTAACAAATCATTAGTAGTCACAACTGATACACTTGTTGATGGAGTACATTTTAGCGATCGCACCACTTCTCCTGAAGATGTCGGTTGGCGTAGCGCTGCTGCCAACTTATCCGACCTCGCAGCAATGGGTGCATTCCCTATTGGTATTACGATCGCTCTTGGTCTGACTGGCGATACTCCTGTTGCTTGGGTTGAAAAACTTTACCAAGGAATTTCTGAATGTCTACAACCGTACAATACTCCTATAGTCGGTGGAGACATAGTGCGATCGCCTATTTGTACTATCTCAATTACTGCTTTCGGACAAGTTGAACCTTCACAGACTATTCTTCGTTCAAATTGCCAACCCCAAAACGCGATCGTTGCTACTGGAGTACATGGAGCATCAAAAGCTGGGTTAGAATTATTACTTCATCCAGAATTAGGTAGATTTCTCACAGAAGCAGAACGTTCTTCCTTAATATTAGCTCACCAACGTCCTCGACCAAGGCTCGATATTTTAACAAATTTATGGAATTGCTTATCTTTAAATAGTTCTAATAGTGCACAGAAGAACCAAAGCTCGGTCTTAGTAGCAGGAATGGATAGTAGTGATGGATTAGCAGATGCGATCGTTCAGATTTGTCAAGCATCTCAGGTTGGAGCTAGGATCGAACGCAATCAAATTCCCATTCCTTCTTCTTTAACTAAACTTGTCTCACCCGAACAAGCATTAAAGTGGGCGCTCTATGGAGGAGAAGATTTCGAGCTAGTTTTATGTTTGCCTCCAATTTGTGGCCAAGAATTAGTAAAAAAAATTGGAGTCGGTGCTGCCATAGTAGGTACAACCACAGACGACACCGACATCTTATTAATAGATAGCCAAGGAATTTACCCAAACGAGCAACTTACACTTAGCCAGGGATTTCAACATTTTTGAAAAAGTTATTTATCTTGCGTTTTTAATTCAATTGTCAGACAATCAAAACTCAAACAAACTAAGCTGGCCACTTCTGTGCCACAGTTTCAGCCAAGTCTACAACACGCTGACTATAACCCCATTCATTATCATACCAAGCAATAACTTTCACCATATCACCATCCATAACCATTGTCAGACTAGCATCTACAATAGAAGATGAATCATGACCACGAAAATCACAAGAAACCAAAGGTAGATCGCAGTATTCAATGATACCCTTCATTGGTCCATTAGCAGCTTCTTGTATAACTTCGTTAACTTGTTCAGTAAAAGTCTTTTTCTCAACTTGAGCTACAAGGTCAACAACAGAAACATTAGGAGTCGGTACCCGCATAGCAATACCGTTTAACTTACCTTTCATTTCTGGAATTACCAGAGCTACTGCTTTAGCTGCACCTGTAGAAGTTGGTACAATATTTACAGCCGCTGCTCTGGCCCGTCTTACATCTCTGTGGCTAGCATCCAAAATACGTTGGTCGCCAGTGTAACTATGAGTTGTAGTCATTGTACCTTTAATAATGCCAAAGTTGTCATTTATCACTTTGACCACTGGAGCTAGACAGTTGGTTGTACAACTAGCATTGCTGACAATATCATAATCATCATGCTCATAATCTTGATGATTAACTCCTACCACAAAAGTACCAACTTTTCCACCTTTACCAGGAGCAGTAATTAAAACCTTTTTCGCTCCAGCTTGTAAATGCTTTGAGGCTCCTTCCTCAGTTACAAATACACCTGTAGCCTCAATAATTAGATCGATATTCCAGTCTGCCCATGGTAAATTTAAAGGATTACGGTCAGATACACACTTAATTGTTTTACCATTAACTGTGATAGAATTTTCATCAGTACTAATCTCTACACCCTTTAATGTGCCCAACATTGAATCGTACTTTAGTAGGTGAGCATTGGTTTTGGGGTCGGAAGTATCATTGATAGCAATAACATCAAGTTGGCTATCTGTACGAGTGAGCCAGCAACGTAAAAAATTTCGTCCAATCCGTCCAAAACCATTTATAGCAACTCTAATCACTTTTTACCTCCTAACAACAGCAATAATCATGTATAATTAAAGTTTTTGACAGTTTTACAAACTGAATTAATCCAGTTTTAGTGTTAATTGAGCCAGTCCCTGTGCTGCCCCACTGGGTGCTTTTTGATAGTTTCAGATATTGATTTCAGCCTTAAACTCTGCCGTACCCTCATCTCAGATCCCTAACTTTTTCAGAACTGATATGAATTTTAGAAAGGAGAGCTTAAAAGAAAATTAATCTTGACCATTATCATACAGCAAAATGGTAATTTGGTAATTTTTTTGTAGGTTAATTACGATCCCTGCTATTGATCCAGTCAACTACTGCTTTGAATTTAAGCTTTTGTTCACAGCTTGTTGTATAAAGGAACCTATATGGATGGGGTATAGAACTTGTTAGTATTTTTTTGTCAAAAGTCCAATTTGTAAAAGTCAAAAGTCAAAAGTCAAAAGTCAAAATTAAAGTAGAAAAATTTTTCTGCTCCACTAATTAATCCTGGGACAGTTGAAAAAGTAAGAAAATATAGAAGCTAATAAAAAACTTTTGTTAAATAGTTTTATAGTAAGTTATTGATCACAAATTTTTTTTGCTCAATAGTCTATGCTTGACCGCTAACTATATCGGTAATTTTTACAAAAATATTGCTGCTAAATTTAAGTAAGTCAGAATTAGCAACTCACTAGTTATTGGAAAGCAAGTTACTGACTAATCACTAATGCTTGAATAGCAATTTAAACTGTGAATGATAATTAATAATTTATTTTGTCTAGTTAAGTTCTATAAAATACTTATTCTTTTGTGAAAAATCCTGATGATTTATCCTTGATAAGTTTTCTAGAAATATCCGGAAAAAGACTGGCCAGTGGGTAAAGATTTGATAGAAAACAAACTAATTGCAATTAATAGAGCTTATTAACTCAGCTAACCAGTATTTTTGGTAAATTACTGCTAGACTCTATCTAAAAAAAAAAAATCCTGGTATGATATCGCGTGTTACTGGCGCAGTGTGGTGTATAAGGAGTAATTAATGTCTAAATATGTTGACTTCAGTGGTAGGCCGTTTCATTTTATTGGTATTGGAGGCATCGGAATGTCAGCTTTGGCTTACATTTTAGCCAAACGAAATTTACCAATTTATGGATCGGATCTAAAATCAAGCCATATAACAAAGCGCTTGCAAGCAATAGGAACCCATATATTTTGGCATCAAGATGCCAAAAATTTAGAATTATTTCAACAAGTTTCTCAAGAGAAAAATTTATCTCCGTCAAACGACTCAAACTTAAATTTATCCCCTATCGATCTCCGTCTAAATACAGAAGGATTAATAACGGAAAAACACAATAGCACGATGGAGGATAACCAAGAAATTTCTCAACTTCCACAAGTAATTTGTTCAACAGCAATTAATACAACAAACTCTGAGTATGAAGCCGCAATTGCACTAGGATGTCCCATTTTACATCGCTCGGATCTATTAGCAGCTCTAATTCAGGATTATCAAAGTATAGCTGTAGCAGGAACCCATGGCAAGACTACAACTAGCAGTCTCATTGGATTTATGCTTCTAGAAACTGGTTTAGACCCCACTATTGTTATTGGTGGAGAAGTAGATGCTTGGGAAGGTAATGCTCGTCTAGGTAACAGCACTTATCTAGTAGCAGAGGCAGATGAATCAGATGGTTCTCTGGTTAAATTATCTGCACACATAGGTGTAGTAACAAATATTGAATTAGACCATCCAGATCATTATAAAAGTTTAGATCAGGTAGTAGAAACTTTCAAGGTATTTAAAGAAAATTGTCAAACTTTGGTAGGTTGTATAGATTGTTCTACAGTTAAAAACTTCCTCCAGCCGACTATTAGCTATAGCCTTAACTCAAATAATAATCCAGATTATACAGTCGATTGTGTAGATTATCAATCTCATGTTACCTTGGCTCGTGTTTGGGAGCGAGGCCAAATTCTGGGAGAGTTACAGTTGGGGTTATTGGGTAAACATAACTTAAGTAATGCTTTAGCTGCTGTAGCAGTAGGGAGATTACTAGGTTTAGAATTTACTGCTATTGCTCAGGCGATCGCTAAGTTTGAAGGCGCTCATCGTCGATTTGAACACCGTGGAGAGTGCAATGGTATTGTATTCATTGATGACTATGCTCACCATCCTAGTGAAGTTAGCGCAACTTTAGCCGCAGCTCGCTTACGAAAAAACAGTCAAAAAGTGACTACAAAATCTCACATATCTACAACCAGTTTATCTTTTACAAAACAAAATAACTCATTGCCGATCCAAAGAGTTGTTGCTATATTCCAACCTCATCGTCATAGTCGTACTCAAGCTTTTGTTTCAGAGTTTGCTAAATCATTTAATGATGCTGATATGGTGATTGTTACTGATATCTACAGTGCAGGAGAATCATCATGGGGTAAAATTAGTGGCCAACAAGTAGCTGAAGCAATTTCTGATTATCATCAACAGGTTTACTATCAACCATCTTTAGAATTAGTAAGTGCATTTTTACATAAAGTCTTAAGACCAGGAGACTTGGCAATATTTCTCAGTGCTGGCAACCTCAATAAAATTATTCCAGAGGTTATGGAATATTATCAAAAACCTCACTATCAGGTTGTATCTACTGAAACAGTTTAATAGAAAAACATTCAGTTGAGTAAGCTTACTCTTAAACACGAACGATCTTTAAATTACGATAATTCAAGTATTAGTTATGACCATGACTCTCTCTTATCACATAGCTAGTTCAGATAAAAGGCCACAAAATCAACCTATTCCACTACTTGGTACAGACTGTGTAATTAGGTCTAATGTTCCTTTAGCTCCTATGACTTCTTTCCGAGTTGGAGGACCTGCTGAATGGTATGTCACACCAAAAAAATTAGATCAATTACAAGCAAGTTTTAAGTTTGCTCACTCTGAAGGACTACCAATTACTTTGCTAGGAGCAGGTTCCAATATGTTAGTGAGTGATCGTGGTTTACCAGGATTAGTGATTAGTAGTCGTAACCTCCGTCACATTAACTTTGAACAGGAAACAGGTCTTCTAACTGTAGGTGCCGGTGAATCATTACCACGTATTGCTTGGAAGGCAGCTAGAATGGGTTGGCAAGGTTTGGAGTGGGTTGTCGGTATCCCTGGTACTGTTGGTGGTGCTGTGGTAATGAATGCTGGGGCGCAAGGTAAATGTATAGCTGATATATTAGTTAATGCCCATGTGATGTTGCCTGATGGTCAGATAGAAATTCTGTCTCCTCAAGATTTGGAATACAGCTATCGCCATTCTAGGCTACAAGGTAAGTCTATGTTGGTGGCTCAAGCTACTTTTCAGCTACAACCAGGAGAAAATTCTGCTTTGGTGACCGCTGTAACTTCTGAAAATTTTAACAAGCGCAAGACTAGTCAACCTTATCATTTACCTAGTTGTGGTAGTGTTTTTCGCAATCCAGGGCCACAAGCTGCTGGTTGGTTAATTGAACAAACTGGGCTTAAGGGTTATCAAATAGGTATGGCCCAAGTAGCTCACCGTCATGCAAACTTTATTCTTAATTGTGGGGGAGCTACAGCTAACGATATTTTCCAATTGATATATCACGTTCAAGAACAGGTGGAAAAGCAATGGTCTTTTTTATTAAAACCAGAGGTAAAAATGATGGGAGATTTTTCAGGAGCAGTAACTTTCTAATACCAGTACACTAAACCTGTGCTTCTAGGTAGTTAAACAATCTAGTCAAGTGCAAATTAGGTACACAAAATGGATAAATCAACTTTAGATACTGAGTTTTTATGTTAATTCTTCAGATTTCTAGCTACAAGTAAATTACCATCAGTTTCGATTAGTAATAGTCACTAAAATTGGTATAAGTTTCAGATTCCCCACCTTTTGAATCAATTACTATATTTTAGGCAGTCGATAGTCTACAAACAGCTTTTAACTAATATTATTGCTAATTATGGTATTGGGAAATCTTGAATAAATTAGGGCTTGAAAAGGCGGGTTCGTTAAATTATTAATTTAATTAGGTACTAAAAATCTATTGCAGTGTTATGATTTTTATGTAAAGATACCATGATATTATATATAAGGTAGGTGCGCATTTTTATACGCTCCTACTAAAGCACAAAATCTAACTAGATTCTGTATAAATATATTGAGAATCTAGAATAATTAAAATATGTGCTGCATAAATAAATTATTAGGTCTCTAATAATTTAATGGCAACAAACAAATAACAAATAAGACTTACCATAGAAGAGTAATAATTATGTCACAATCAGGAAAAGGCTTTGGTTTCGGGTTAGGTAAAATGAAAGAACTAACTGAGGCTTTTAAGAAAGCTCAACAGGTTCAAGAAGGAGCTAAACAACTCCAAGAAGACCTGGATAAATTAGAGGTTGAAGGGGTAGCAGGTGGTGGTTTGGTAAAGGTTTTTTTGAGTGGAAACCAAGAACCACGGCGAGTAGAAATTTCACCTAATGCGCTAGGAGAAGGGGCAGAAGTAATTTCTGAATTGGTGACAGTAGCAATGCAAGACGCTTATAGTAAGTCTACTGCTACTATGCGCGAGCGCATGGAAGATTTGACAGGTGGTTTAAATATACCTGGACTTTCATAAAGACAGAAGTCAGATAGGGAAACCGTGGGATTGGCGACGTACAGAAGTTGTTTTTGTAATGGGGATTTGAGCAAGCCTCCAAAAACCCGATCGCCTGAAAAGGCGGGGTGGCGCGACCCAATTATTTTGATAATTTAAGTCTTAATAGCTAGGGCAGGTTTAAGTTAAGAACCAATGTATCGTACACTAATAACTAACCTGTATCCTAGTATTAATCATATTTATAAAATTGTCATTTCAGTTAGCCTCCTCCGGAGGAACTTCGGACTTTAGTACCTCTAGCTGAAACTTAAGCATTTCCTGCGGAATGCTGCGCAAACAGCTATTAGCAGTCAGCTACCCTCCTTCGGAGGAACTACGTTAACAGCAATTAATAATGAATAATTACTTCTCAGGTTGGGGAAGGATACTTTGACTATAAATTTTTGTTCAAACTCAATTTCAAAGGTTGCTTTTACCTTTCTCAACATTAATAGCTGATAGCTAATAGCTGACGGCTGAATGCTTACCCTGAAACCTTATTTAAAACATCAGGCATATTCTCTTTTTTTATCCCCTTAAAAGGGGAGGCTTGAAACAAAAATTTTTCTTTCAGAAGACTACTGCTAAAGTAATCATTTAAATCATTTAGATGAATTTTTATGATTAATTAATGAGCCTTGATATTAGCGAGAAAAAAACTTTCTTCTCCCCTTCCTCTTTCCTTCTTCCAATTAACTTATTTATCATTACCTATTTTTGATGAATTTATGGAATATAAATTATTATTTGTTTGTCTTGGTAATATCTGCCGTTCTCCATCAGCAGAAAATATAATGAATCATCTGATAGAAAAAGCTAATTTGAGCGGTAGTATAGTTTGTGATTCTGCTGGTACAGGAGGTTATCATATAGGTAGTCCACCTGATTCTAGGATGACTTATGCAGCTAAGATGAGAGGAATTACTCTTAAAGGTGCAGCGCGTAAATTTCAAGTAGAAGATTTTGATAATTTTGACTTAATCTTAACAATGGATAAGGATAATTATCGGGATGTACTGCGCTTAGATACTGGGGGTAAATATCAGGATAAAGTCAAATTAATGTGTGACTTTTGTAAGTATTTTGATGTGCAAGAAGTTCCCGATCCTTATTATGGTGGTCAGGATGGATTTGACTATGTAATTGAAATACTTTTAGATGCTTGTGAGGGACTTTTAGAGTATATTATTAATCAAAAAAAATAGCGGTCTATGAATGCTGAATTAGTCTAAATTTTTGGCAAAAAATCAACTCAAACTAACTAAATTTAAAATTAATTATTGCTCTGCTGATTAAATCTAAAAGCATTTATATATAATATAAAGGTTTTAGCTGTTTTAGGTTGAAAAAAATGCCTGGGAATCAGCTCTTCATGCTCATGCATGGAGCGTATTTTAGGCGCATAGTTGGGCATAAAAATCATTCTTACAATTCTTACTTCTACCTCCTCTTAATTACTGAAAAATTGTGGGTATGCGCCTCCCCTTTTAAGGGGATAATAAGCGGTCGGGGGATGGCGAGGTCTCCTCGCCATATCCAATCGACTCCTGTGAAGAAAAATTTTCATCTCTTTGTCAATCCTCTTCTTTTCAAGGAGAGGTAATTATTCATTATTCATTATTCATTATTCATTATTCATTATTAATTGTTGAACATTTTTCCTGTCTCCTGTCTCCTCCTTCTACTGAAAGACTTTTTCAGCAAACCCTAATTAGTCAAGTAATTTTCCATAGTAAAACGAACTAATTCAGTTCGATTATTAGTATTAGTTTTTCTAAATAAACTACTGACATATTTTTCAACAGTTCTATGGCTTAAATGTAGGCGATCGCCAATCTGAACATTAGAAAGACCATTAAGTAAAAGACTCAAAACTTGTTGTTCTCGCTCAGTCAAACTAATCTGAGCATTGGCGATAACTGACTGAGATACTGCCTCAGAATAATGTGATTTAGATGGTTTTTCTACCTTAGAATACTCGTTAAATGTAGGTGAAACTTGAGCAATAAGAGCAGACCGCTCCAACAAAGACCGAACTATTGCTCCTAACTCTGGTAATTCAAAAGGCTTTGGTAGGTAAATATCACACCCCAAATTATAGCCTTTTACTCGTTCTTCTGTACTTGTATGGGCAGTTAAAAAAATCACAGGCAATAAACGAAAAATGGGACGCGATCGAACTTGTCGTACCAGGTCATAACCATCCATTTTTGGCATAGCAATATCAGTAATAATCAGATGTGGCCGAGATTTCTCTAATAAATCCAAAGCTTGTTGACCATTTTCAGCTTTAATTACCGAATAACCAGAAATCTCCAGGTAATCACCAACACACAGACGAGTTCCCAAATCATCATCAACTACAAGAATTGTTAAGGGCATTGTTTAATGGGAATAGGGGATCAAATGAACATTAGAAGCAGGGAAATACCCAGAGTATTAATAACTAATTTTTGTGCCTGTGAAGTTATCCCCTAGTAACATCTTTGTGATGCTGACCCTGGGTGTACGGCGCAGGTTTCCCAACATTATAATTATGTGGGTTTCTGTCCAACACAACTTATTATATTTAGGTCAGAAAGCACCTACAAACTGACTTGACAGGCTATTCCCGTGCCCCAGAGTCCTTAAGTTACTACATTATCTAGTCCACGAGTCAAAACTATATCTGTTGCGACACAATCTCGATGAGTTCAATACTAACCCCTAATGCCCAAGGCCAAATCACTATCTATGATACTACTGATAGCTTACAGCTAAATTAGCTGGTTGCCCAACATTTCCATGAAAAACAATATTCTGTTGGTTAGCTGTCAAATGGCGCAAAATCTTATAGATGATTTCTATTTTGTCATCAGCACCTACTCTTTGGGCAATTTCTGCTAAAGATAGGGGAGAACCCTCTTGCTTGAGGACATTTACTACCTGTTGTTGTAATTCTAGCACTGTGGCCGCAGCTTTTTTACCTGCTTCTACTCCTGGTTGGTGATAGGCATTAATATTAACTAGAGAGCCATAAAAACTAACAGCTCTCTCATAAAGAGCAATTAAAGCTCCTACATTTTTAGGATTAACTTTGGGTATTGTAACTGTAATAGAATCTCGCTGATTTTCATAAAGTGCTTGTCTAGTGCCTTGTAGAAAACCAGATAAGTAGTCACCAGAAGTTACTCCTGGTTCTACTTCAGGAGAAATACCTTGACGATCCTCTAGAACTTCGATAAAGGTAAGAAAGAAATTAGGTACACCATCACGCAACTGTTGTACATAAGCGTGTTGGTCTGTGGAACCTTTATTACCATAAACTGCAATACCTTGGTTGACTATATTACCATCTAGGTCTTTTTCTTTGCCTAAAGATTCCATGACCAACTGCTGTAAATAACGGCTGAACATTAGCAGACTGTCTTTGTAGGGGAGAACTACCATATCTTTTTCCCCTCGTCCGTTACCTACGGCATACCAACTCAAAGCTAATAAAGCAGAGGGGTTGCCTTTAATATCATGTTTGCGAGTGGCTATGTCCATTTCTTTTGCCCCGTCTAGCATGGCCTGGATATCAATTCCTTGCAATGCTGCTGGTAGTAAACCAACGGAGGATAATTCAGAAGTACGCCCCCCCACCCAGTCTGCCATAGAAATAATATTTAACCATCCTTCAGATTTGGCAATTTTACCTAGTTTACTATCGGGGGTAGTTGTAGCGACAGCGTGGGGGGCAAAATCTAGATTTTGAGCAGCATAAGCTGCTTTGACTTCCATCATACCGTTGCGAGGTTCTGGGGTACCGCCTGACTTGGAGATGACTATGACTAGGGTGCTCTTGAGGCGCTCCTTGAGTCTGTAGAGTACGCGGTCGATACCTGCAGGGTCGGTATTGTCGATGAAATGTATTTGCATTGGTGGGTCATTTGGACTCAGAGCTTCGGCTACAAATTGAGGACCGAGAGCTGAACCACCGATACCAATGGACAGAATATCTGTAAATTTGGGGGCATTGGGAGGTTTGATTTCTCCACTATGGACTTTCTTGGCAAAAGTCTCAATCTGTTCGATAGTCTGGACAATTTCTTGTTTGATTTCGGGGGTGGGCGCAAGTTCCGGCGCTCTCAGCCAGTAGTGGCCAACCATCCGGTTTTCGTCTGGGTTGGCGATCGCACCTTTTTCTAATTGCTCTATATCTTGGAAAGCTTTTTCAAATTTTGGCTTGATTGTTTCTAGAAAAGAATCGTCAAATTTAATGCGACTTATATCAACATACAATTTTAATCCTTCATGGTAATAAAGCCAGTTAATATAGCGTTGCCACAGTGCTTTTGAGTCCATAAAAATTACTGTATTTTTTGTTTTTTTTAGTCTGCTATCTATAAGTTTAGAAGACTAAATTTGTGGCTTTGGTAAAATACGGATAAATTTAATAATTTGACCTGTTACTTCTATACCAATCAGATATTTGTCCACAGTAAATCTGTAGAAAATAGCACTGGTTCCAAGTTGTCGTAATTCTGGTAGTTCTTGTAAGTAATTTATTTGACTGAATTTGATAAAAACAAAATCATATATTTTTTGGTAGGTGGCAGTTTCTAAAGTTTTTAGGTCTTCGACAAAAGACCGAGCATAACGCACTTCTAGGTTCACAATAATATTGTTTTTTCTATATCTTATTTATTATTATTGGTTATTTTTAGTTTAACTATCTTCTCGGTCAAAATACAATATTTGTATGGCTTCTTCTTTGGTTAAGATATCTCCTGGTTTGTGAGTTGTTTTAGATTGTTGAATAGCTTGTAGCATGAAGCTGTCATAATAAAGTGTTTGTAAATATTCCCAACCTCTTTCTAGGTCTACATCAGACATTATACCTATTAGAGAGTACAACTTACTTTTGAGAAAGTTAATTCTTTTTGAATTTACCATATATTTATCCTGATTTAATCCGGTTCTATTTTACTCAAAAATTGAGATTTTTCGGGGATAGAATAATTTTTTTTTGCTTTAGTTACTGAAGTTCCGTTGGAATCGTGGGTCAAAGTGATGTTTCTTTTTTTGATTACATTTAGTGCAGAGGGTTTGTAAGTTACTAATATCATTACTACCACCACTAGCTAGGGGGATAATATGGTCTAGAGTAAGTTGTGTTTCTCTAGTAGTTTTACCACAACTTTTACAATGGTAGCGGTCGCGCTCGAACACATATTTTCTGACTGCTAAAGGGATTTTTATTCGGGGAGTTTTACTCATAATTTATTTCTGATTAAATCTCTAATTTTTGTTAATTCAGCATGATTGTATCACCAGTTAATAATTTATTAAAATACTAACATTATCTCTGTCCTAGTTTGTTCAGCATGACAAACGGAAAGTCAGAAGTTTTTACCCGTGATAATTTCGGTAATAAAATCTCTATTTATAGACGGATAGATAGGGTAATGCGACCCCCGCTATAAATTTTATTTTAGCGGTTGAAAATTAGTGGTGAGTAACAATCTACCACTAATTTTAACTTCTTATTTTCGGTCTGAATGCTGCGCAAACACACTTCTGGTTCCTGACTTCTTGAATTTACTGTGGATATTCAGTTATAATAAATCTTTAAGCATAATGTTTTATTGATTGAATAATGCTAGCAAAAGATACTTACAAGAATAGAGTTAAAATGCTTTAAATGCTTTAATTAAAGATGGGTGGACTATTCTAGGCGCTTCTTATTTTCTACAATATTGAAGCTCCGGATGTCTTGACTGCGCTATTGGCAGATTTTTCTAGATAACTAAAACCTTATTCTTTCTTGAATTAGTTCATCAATCAGATGAAATTTGCAACCACTATAACAATTTTATTTGAATTTTGAAATATCCTAGACTTTGAGATAATAATACCAATTTTATAAATCTTAGCTACAAATAGCTAGGTTATTTCTTAGGAGTTAGGTAGGGAAGCTGTCGGATTGGCAAGGTACAGAATGAATAGCTTCAATACCATTTATTAGGTCTTCAACAATTAATAATTAATAATTAACAATTACCTCTGTTTGAAAAGAAGAGGATTGACTAAAAGGAAAATTTTTTCTTTTCTCTTGGTCGATTGGATATGGCGAAGTCTCCTCGCCATCCCACCCAACGGGGAAGCTCCACTTTTTCCGTTTGTCATGCTCCGCAAACATGTCGCGCAGCGTTAACGGAGTTGTGCGCCAGCAAAACGACCGCTTTTCTCCTTTAAAGCAGAGACTTTAAACCTTAATTATTCGGTAAGTTATCTTTTTAGTCAAAGGGACATTTCCTGCACTTGTCTTTTAATTGCCCTGATTATTTGTAACATTCTTTTTTTTTATTAGTATAAGGAATAGGGAAAACCAAAGTAATAAAATTCTCATATAGCAATTCCCAAGAAGCGTGAGGTACGCGCATTCGCTGGTTTTAGGCAACAGCTCCGAAAGGCAACAGGCAACAGGGAATAGAAGACAAATAAAGATAGGCGTACCTAATTAGACTGAGAAACGCTATAAATTATTCCGGATTGCTATATTTATAGTTAACAGTTGATTAGTAAGGAAAAAAAATGAAATATACTGATGTTTATATTGAGCTTAAAAATGAAAATATTTACCGAAAAATTATGGTTTAAAGCCTCCCCTTTTAAGGGGATAATAAATAAAAATTTTCTTTTGAGTCAATCCTCTTCTTTTCAAGGAGAGGTAATTATTAATTATTCATTATTAATTATTCATTATTGAAATAGAATAATATTTTACTGGAGCAAGGAATAACTGATGAGTTAATCAGATTAGATGTTATTAAAAGTGATATGATTTTTCCTTTTAAAGCTCCAGAGGAGAGAAAGTTTACTGAGTTTGCTATGAGTTGAATTTTAATTGGAAAAATTTACTCCTATAGAAAGTTTTAAGATGTGCCTTACAGGAGATAAAATAATCATGTAAACCCAATAATTTTTTGCTATGTCTTCAGAAAAAACTTCCACAACTACATCTACTACTGGAGCAGATGCTGTGGATGAGGCGATCGCTAAAGGAATAGATTTAGATGGTTCTGTTATTCCATCAGAAAAGCTCGACCTTTATCACAAGGTAATGGCATTAGAAGGTCAACGACAACGGAGTGGGGTTAGTAATACTATGCGGTCTCGTATTGTGCGTATTGGGGCGAAGCATATTTCCCAGGAAGAGTTAAATCAAATGTTGAAAGATGCAGATTTTGTTCCACTTAAAGAGAAAGAAATTGCTTTTTATTATGGTGGGAAATAAAAATAGTTTTTAGTTAGTATTTTGGTGCTTTTATTTCAGGTTTTGATAATGGTTATATCTAAATTTTGAATCCTGATAGGAGGGGGAAGCATTCGGAAAGAAAATCTAGAGTTTATACTTTTAGTTACTGCCTGAATGTTAGCCCCTACAGGATATTTTCAATTAGGTAAACAGGGAATTTTTTCTATAGCACTCCGTCTTTTGGCGTTTGACAATAAATTTTGGTTGTCAGGGAACACCGGAGCAGGGAACAGGGAACAGAAGAATGTCAAGAGCGTATTTGCGTAGCGCTATATCTTCAAAATGATCGGGTTTATCAAAATACATTGATTTTTGGTATTACATAAATTTGCAAAAAGAATGTTACAAATAATAACTGTGATTAAAAGACTTGACAGGAGATATCTCTGTGACGAAAAAGATAATTTACAACCTATAAAAATGGAATCGAAGTTATTCATTATGACTGCTGAATCCTAAGAAATAGCCTAGTTATTTGTAGTAAACATTTATCAAAATAATTGGGTCTAACACCCCGCCTTTTAAGGCGAAATATTTTTGGATAGTTGCTCAAATCCCCGTTAAAAAAATAACTTCTGACTTCCCCTCCACCGGAGGGGTGAGGAGTGGGTTGACCTCTGACTTCTGACTTCGTTAACGCCCTTGATATTAGCGATCGCTCTGGAAAAACAAATATTGATATCCACTATCTGACTAAGTTAAAAATAATTTATTTTTTGGATAAATTTTGGGTTGTTAAATCATGGATAAAATGTCAGAAGTATTATCAATAAATGAAATTTGAGAACCATTTACATTTTATAGTTAGGCTAGGTATCTGCCAGGGATTTAAATCCCTGACTATAGAAAAAAAATTATCCAAAAAGTGAAACAAAATTAGTCTCTTAAAATAGATTTCAGCCATTAGCAAATAAATTTATTTCTTCGGGGGAGAACATCCTTTGTTCGGTAACTAATTTTCCTCATTAAATTTTTGACGTAAATCATCTAGCGGAGATTCTGGTTCAATATATTCTGAATTTTCGTTGTTAGATGTTTTCTCTGTTTATTCTGCCTCTATATAAAATTCGGCATTAATCTTAACTCGGAATTTTCCTTTTTTCCATTTATCAGAACCCAGGTTCAAGATTTCACAATCTATGCCACTATCAAACAATCTTGCATAAGGTTAATTTATATTAGGTAGTTTAATAATTATATCGGGTATTTCGATGGGGTTTTGAATCAATTTTTGGTCTAGTTGATATCCTATCTTATTATCAAATGATTGAATTAATTCCTGTTTTAAAATACCTATTTTGTATGTATTATCCCCAAAAGAAATCACATCATTATCATTACAATCTTTATGGTGAAAATTTTCTTCCATATTAATCTCCATTTTTTCCGTTTCTATTCTTGATTAAAAAGATAAACTGCCCTACATAAATCAAACTTTTTGAGGAAAATTATTACTTATTATCAGTTTTTTTATATGACGTAAATCATCAAGTGGAGAAATTTCTTGGTTGTCTTCTAGTTCGTTGTTCTTATCACTTTCTTTTACCTCAATATTTTCAGGTTCAAATTCAAGAGTTATTTTTATTTTTCCTCTTTGCCAGCTTTTTGCACCTGGTTTAAGTATTTTGCAATCTATTCCATTAGTTAACCAATTTTCTTTTTCGTCTGTGAGTTGTGCTTGAAGAGATTTTTTCATCTCTGTGAGAAATTCATTAACAGTAAAAGTCCGATTTTTGACAAAAATTTCATTGCCATAAACAGATATAACATCTTCTTGAGTTAGGAACATTTTTTGATTCATTTTGATTTACCATTTATAAGTTTACAATAAATTTATGAGTGGGGTTAGTTGTAAGACTATCTGAATTTTTGGCGGAATATTTTGGTTATATTATTTCTTGTCTCCTCCAGAATCAGAAATTTATAGGCTAATTACCCGACAGATATAAATTAAGTTTTTGTCAGTCAGATTTACTACTAATTTTCCTGGCTAAATTTTGGCAATAAGTCATCTAGGGGAGATGTTTTTGCTTGGAGATATTCAGAAATTTTATGGTGAGTACAATTCTGGTTTTTGACCAAAATTTCATGGTCTTAAATAGAGAAAAGTAATTCTGAGCGAGGAAAATTTTTGGATTCATTATTATTGAGTATCTGCGCACCTTAGAATAAATTTATGAGTGGAGTTAAGTTGTGAGACTATCTGAATTTTTGACGGAATATTTTGGTTATATTATTTCTTGTCTCCTCCAGAATCAGAAATTTAT
>NZ_JAAHGO010000020.1:34062-134846 GCF_010672455.1 Okeania sp. SIO2C9
AGTTGTGAGACTATCTGAATTTTTGACGGAATATTTTGGTTATATTATTTCTTGTCTCCTCCAGAATCAGAAATTTATGGAGAATTATCTGACAGATATAAATGTAGTTTTTGCCAAGAAGATTTACTACTGATTATTTTGACTAAAGTTTGGCAGTAAGTAATTGAGCGGGAATGTTCTTAGTTCGAGATATTCAGAAATATTATGGTGAGTCAAATTCTGGTTTTTGACCAAAATTTCATGGTCGTAAATAGAGAAAAGTAGTTCTTGAGCTAGAAATGTTTTTTGATTCATTATTATTGAGTATCTGCGCACCTTACAAGAAATTTATGAGTGGAGTTCGTTGTGAAATTGTCTGAATTTTTAGCAGAATATTTTGCTTGTATTATTTCTTGTCCTTTCCAGAATCATAAATTTATAGACTAATTATCCGACGGATATAAATCAAGTTTTTGTCAGTCAGATTTACTACTGATTATTTTGACTAAATTTTGGCAGTAAGTCATCTAAGGGAGACACTTCAGTTTCGATACTTTCTGAATTATTATCCCCAGAATTTTCTATCTAACTTGATTCAACTTCTTCAGTTTCTGTTTCAGCTTCATTGGGACAAAATTATACAGTAACTTTTACCTTTATTTTCTCTGACTGCCATAATTTTCACCCAGAAAGTTTCTACTTATTTTCCTGATTAAATTTTTGTCGTAAGTCATCAAGTGGCGATACTTCATTTTCCAGTTCTTCTGAATTATTATCGCCAGAATTTTCTGCTTCATTTTCTTCTATTTCTTCTTCAGATTCATCAGGGTAAAATTTGACAGTAAGTTCTACCTTGATTTTTCCTTTTTGCCAACTTTGAACGCCTAATCTCAAAACTTCACACTCTACACCATCATAATCATCATAAAATAGTTGATTTTTTATTTTCTCATCCCGAATATCTACTCTACTAATAATTGCTGATTGTAAGTTGGAAATTATCATATGTAAATATTTAAAGTTGTTTGAATTCAGAGCTAAATATGTACCGACATTTGCATCAATTTCAACAACTTCGTCCCAGTTTAATACAATAAATTCTTGATTACCTGAATTGTCTGCCATTTTTTAATTCCTCTATTTCCAATAAATTCTTCAGTAGGGATATGTAGGGTATTTCAGCAAGACACCCTACATTTTTCTGGGTAAGACTATCCCTAACTATTCAACTTCATCTGCTGAGGTAAGTGATCAAGTGGGGATACTTCAATTTACATATTTTCTGAATTATGATTGTCAGAAACTTCTATTTCATTTTCTGACTGATTTGATTCAGTTTCTTCAGGTTCATCAGGATAAAATTTATCAAACTGGTATTACTTTTAACTTTTGACTTTTGACTTTTGCCTTGCGCGAAGCATTATAACTGTAGGATGCTTCAACAACACACCCTACATTTTTCTGAAATAAAGCTACCCCTAACTATTCAAATTCATCTGCTGTTTTAAATCATCAAGTGGAGATACTTCTTCACTCTCCAATAATTTCTCATTTTCATCACTTACTACATCCAAATCATCCTCACCTTTCCCAAAATTAAACCCAGAAATAATTGGCAATTTTCGCTCATTCAACAACATCGTATGTAAACAACTATTAATACTAGAAACCGACTGATTATAAACTCCAATTTTCTCCTCAACCTCAGTTTGTAAACGTAAATTTAGTTGAATTTTATCCGCAGCTTCAGTCTCCAAACTTTTCTCTAAATATTCCCGCGCTTGATTATATTGCTGCATAATATTTTCCCCTTGTTTTTCCGCCATAGGTAATAAATTAGTCTTCAAAGTTTGATTCACAGTCTGACGAAAAGTCTGCCGAATTGTCTTAGAAACTTTAGGCTCAAAATCCAACTTCAACAATTGCCTAATTGCCGGTTCAGCTTCTACCATACTGCTACAATCAAAACTTTGAGAAGTCTGCAACAAAGTCTGCCGAAACTGATAGATAGAAAAAGTTCCTTCATCATAAAAACGGGGACTTTCTCGCACAAACCTGTCACATTCTATCCGCGCGGCACTTATTAATGCCGTAGTAACTGCTTTTTCTACTTCCTTTAAATGTTGTTCGATACCTCCATCATTTCCCAACAAACGATAAAGTTGCCGATAATATTCTGACTTACGAACTCGGTCAATTAAACGTTGGAAAAATCCACTTACCACTGACTGGGTAGAATCAACTAAAATATCCTCCAATTGATTCGCTAAATAATAAAGTGCTTCGACCAAAACTGCTAATAAAGGTGCCGTTGCATTCCGTGGATGATTAATAGTTGCCCGACTATAAGCAGCTTCTACAGAAAAAGTATCTAATAATTCATCTAAACGACGAATCATCCGAGATTGGAGTTGATTAAAATCTGCTTCAAAACCATCACATTTATTTGTGACTAGGAAATTTACTTCCTCAGAAATATGCTCGCTAAACTCCTCCCCCACTTCCTGAAGTTGAGAATTCAACAATGATAATTCCTGGATTTTCATTGCCTCTATTTCCTGGGGTTGACTTGCCAAGTTTTGTTGAGTAGCTAAATAATTTTTCTGTAATTGAATACAGATATTTTGCAAATCGTCTGCCAAATTTGCAAATAATTGTGGACGTTTTTCCTCCTTCAGATACCTAGTAACTCCATCCCTAAATTCTTCTATTCCACTATCTTTTATTAATTGTTCGATTAACGGTTTTCCCCACTCACCTAAAATCCGGACATAATTTTCATTAGGTGACTCAAAACCATTAATACTTATCCGAAAATTACTCGGAAGTTTGCGAGAAGTACCACAATAATTGTTAAAAGCATAGACAAATTGTGGCGTTTCCTCCTCCTCATCTAAACCTTTAACACTATTAGCAAATATACTATCTAAACCAAAGCGATCGCTTGAACTTGCTTCTTTAATTAAACTGCCATAAAAACCTAACAACCCACTGGTTTTATAAATCCTTTCTGTATCCCGAAAATCAGAAATAATCAAACTTTCTAATCGTTGTCTGAGTTGAGAATTGTACCAAGTTTCATCAATACGATTAAACACATAAAAAACCCGGTCTCTAATTCCAGGATTTTCTCGCATTTTTTCCAGTAATTCTGTTTCTTCAGTTGTCATATCTCCCGCAGCAGCAGCTTTTAAAACACAAACAACCGCAGAAATTTCTGGGTTTTCTATTTTGTCATAAGTAACTTGAGCATCTTTCTCAACTGGTGCATCAATTCCTGGCGTGTCAATAATCACATTTCCATCTTCTAAAAGAGGATGATGACAATAATATTCTACCCGCTTCAACACAGCACTATTCATCCCTCGTCGTGCATAACTTGCTGCTTCTTTCAGGTTAGAAAAATTAAACTGCTCCATAGAATAAATAGCATTTTCAGCAGAATGAATACATTCTTTATTCGCCTCAAAACCATCTACTAATAATTTCAATGCTTTTGCTTGTTTAGCCCGCTCCGATTTATTTTCGCCACCTTCATTTTTAATAATTGCGTCGCATTGTTCCCGAATAATTTCTATTACTTCTGGTTGTTGAATTTTAGCACTGGGGTCTAAGCCTAATTCCTTTCGTAAAATTGCTACTTGTTCTTGAATTTCTGCCCCGCTTAAAAATGTTAAAACTACTCGTTCTTTTTCAGGTTCGGCATATTCAATATAACATTCTGTTCCTGTAGCGTGTCCCTCTGCACTATAAAGTAATTCCCGCCCTAATAAAGCATTAATTAACATCGACTTACCCGCACTAAAAGCTCCCGCAAATACTATTTCAAATTTGGGATAAATTACTTTATTTAAAGAAGCACGAACTGCTGTTGTATCTTGTTGTCTAAGAGTAGATTCTTGATGCAATAATTGAAGTAAATTTTCTACCTGATTTTGTAAGTCTTGACATTGAGTAGGAATTATATTCATTTCTATTTTATGGCGTGAGTAAATTTCTGTTATTTTATTATTAATTATTTCTCGATCCACAACAATAGTATTTTCACTGATTAATATTTCACTTGAATCAGCATAAGACCTTCATTAATGGATAATTGATAATTGATAATTGATAATTACCTCTGGTTAAAACCGTTCTTGATTGAATATAAGGAAATATTATTTCTTTTCTTGGTCGATTGGATATAGTTAGGAAACCCATCCATCCCACCCTTGGGGAAGCTACGCTAACGACCGCTTTTTTCCCCTTAAAAGAGGAGGCTTCAAGGCGCGAATTATTTAATTATTAATTATTCGGTAATTTGAGGGATAAATCAAAAAAATATTCATTGGTAATTTTTAAACAAGGAAATGTATATAGTAATTATCGAGTAAGCATTCAGCCGTCAGCTATCAGCTATCAGCTATGAATTATTAACTCATTTCTTACCAAAAATTGCATGGGTTCACAACTCAAGCGAGTCTTTCTTGTACTTCAATACTCTGGTTAAAAATGTAGTAGAAGTTAAAATAAAGTTGGCTTCATTCATTAAAAAAATGTTTGTGTAGCATTCCGAAAGAAGAGCTGACTACTCATAGCTAAATGTTTATAATACTCTGGTTAAAAATGTAGTAGAAGTTAAAATAAAGCTGGCTTCATTCATTAAAAAGCTGTTTGCGCAGCATGACCTAGGAAGAGCTGACTACTAATAGCTGAATGCTTACATTCTCGACGCAGTTTTGTAGAAAATATAAGTACTTGTGCAAAATTAATTCAAAATTTGTAAGTAGATAGTAGGTAGTAGGGAACAAAAAATATACTTGTCTACTTCAGCAGTTAATCTAAAAATACTTTTTCCGTAAATATTCAGCTAGCTCGCATTCAGCTTTTAGCTGTTTCATAAATAATGAATATACACTGCTAAAGTCAAGGTTAGTTATTTTTTCAATACTTTGAATTCTCCTTAAACCGTTCAATACTAACTCCTGTTATAAAGGCAGTGAATTAATAGCTAATTGCTAAATGCTTACTTTTTCCTATCTATAGCAATCCTAAATAGGTTGCGACAAATCAAAAAGTAGATAAAAAAGTTGAAACTCTTACCTGTTACCTGTTGCCTGTTGTCTGTTGCCTAAAAAGCAGTAAGATTTTTGCCACGAATAAAATAGGATTGCTATATTTAACCAGACCATCAAATAAACAATTAATTTGGCTTAATTAGGGTTTGCCTATCGAAAGTCTTTTTGCTCTTTGTAGGAGACAGGATAAATGGATCGGGAGCGAGGAGGTAGGAGTAAGAATTGTCTCTCAATTTTTATGCCATAATCATCCCAAGATACTACAGCAATATGGTTTGAGTTGTGAGATATTGGAGATTTTTAGGCAACAGACAACAGGGAACAGAGAAGAAGAAAAAAACGAATATATATAAGTAAGATAACTGCGATACTCTATGCTTTAAAAGAACATCTCAATTCTCACATCTGATTCCTGATTGCTATAGCTTTTTGAGCTTTTTCCACCGAAAATCTGGTACTTTTTTCAAAAGTAAAACGCTAAAATATTTATCTGTAAATACTTTTATAATTAATCAGTAAGCCCTAATTATTTATTTGCAAAAAAGAACAGCACCCCAAAATTAATATAGACTTTAAAGCCAACTTTGGTAGTAAGATTTACTGAATAATTAATAATTAATAATTAAATAGGGCTTGCTGATTAAATCTAAAAGCATTGACATATAAAGGTTGAGCGCATTTTTTAGTAAAAAAAAATCCAAATTTTTAGGTCGTAATGGTTGAAAAAATCAGCATTTTAGGCGGATAGTTGTGCAGAATAATCAAAGGATGATTCTTTCTCCTACCTCCTCTATAATTCCCCGTTCCTCCTGTCTCCTGTCTCCTACCCTTACCTATAATACTTTTTCAGCAAACCCTAAATAATTCGCGCCTTGAAGCCTCCCTTTTTAAGAGGAAAAAAGCGGTCGATATTCGCAGCGCACCCGTTGGGTGGGATGGATGGGTTTCCTAACAATATCCAATCGAGCAAGAGAAGAAATAATATCTCCTGATATTCAATTCCGTAGCGGTTTTAACCAGAGGTAATTATCAATTATCAATTATCAATTAATGAAATCTACCTCAATTAGTAAAGCTTTGATCTAAAGCTAAAAGCAATAGCTGTTTGCGTAGTATATCGTAGGGAAGAGCTGATAGCTGACTTCTAAATGTTTACTAATAAAGTCATTTATATCTGACTAATTAGGGCTTGCTAATTAAATATCAAAGCATTGAATGATATTGGTTTTAGTATTTTTCGGGTCGAAAAAAGTGCGTCTGTTTCAGTCTAAAACGCTCAAAAAGTTAGTATTTGAGGCAAGAATTGGGCAGAAAAATAAAGGGACAATTATTATTCCTACCTCCTCGCTCCCAAGCCATTTCTCCTGTCTCCTGTCTCCTGTCTCCTTACCCCTACTAAAATACTTTTTCAGCAAACCCTAATTATGATTGTGAAATCGACTTAAATCACCAACAATTTCTTAACTGATAAAAATGATTGTTGGAAAAATTTTGCCAAACACCATACTCGCATCTCTAAAATTATCTCCATCTCTCTTTTATCAAGAATAAGAAAGATTTACCTTCTAAAAGATAAGCATTTCCTGCGGAATACTGCGCAAACAGGAGTCAGCTATAATTTTTATTACCTTTCAAAGAGAAAAAAGTAATTTTATCAAAGCTTCAGAGTACGAATATCTCGCTGAGAATGTAGTAGAAGTTAAACGAATGCTGGCTTCATTTACAATCCAAATAAAATCTAGTATGACTTATTTATAATTACCTAAAAATAGTTAATTCTTGCTGTAAAAATAACTCAATTTTGACAAAAAATATTATTTATTAACAAGCAAAAAATCTGTTATCCTTAATAGAGCAGTTGCAAGTATGATGCCATCCATGAAAATCAAAATGTATGATCTAGTAGGGGCAGAAAATAACAGAGCTTTTAGCCCCTACTGCTGGAGAATTCGTATGGCTCTAGCCCATAAACAACTAGAAGTAGAAAGAATTCCTTTGCACTTTACTCAAAAAGAAACAATCGCTTTCTCAGGTCAAGAAAAAGTACCAGTAATTGTTGATGGCGATCAAGTAGTTTTTGACTCTTGGAATATTGCCAACTACTTAGAGGAAACCTATCCAAATCAACCTTCTTTATTCGGCTGTTCCCAAGCAAAAGCTCAAACTTTATTTATCAAAAATTGGGATGAAAAAGTTTTGGCTCCAGCCTTACTACCAATACTCATCTACAATGTATTTGAACATATAGATGCCAAAGACAAAACCTATTTTCGAGAAACTCGCGAACCAAAATTAGGCAAACCACTAGAAGAATTTAAAGATGTAAAACAATCTCAAATTGATAATTTTAGAACCATCCTCTCTCCTTTAAGAGAAACTTTAGATAGGCAGCCTTTCTTAGCAGGAGAAAAACCAAACTTTGCCGATTACATTATATTTGCTAAGTTTCAATTTGCTCGTTCCATTTCCCCCATTAAATTATTAGAAACCAACGATTATGTTAATATGTGGCGGGAAAAAATGCTCGATTTATTTGACAGTCTGGCACGTCAAAGTCTTGGTTACAATTAACTAGTGCAAGATGGCGGAAATAACTAACCAGTTACAAAATCCTAAAACAATTACAAATTAAAAATGATTGACTTTTAACTTCTGTGTAGCGACACTAGCTATCAGCAATTAGTTATCAACTATCAGCCTAAAAATTTGCCCATATAATTAGGACTTGCTGATTAAATATAAAAGTATTTACAGATAAAGGTTTTAGCCTTTTTGGAGCTTTGAAAAAGTACGCCTGTTTCAGCTCTTCACGCTCAAAAAGGAGCGTATTTTAGGCTCATAGTTGGGCAAAACAATATTGGAACAATTCTTACTCCTATCTCCTCTAAATTCCCCGTTTCTCCTGTCTCCTACCCCTACCAACAGACTTTCCATACGCAAACCCTAATTAGGTATCTGTTTGTGGAGAATTCCGGAACAGAAAAGCTTGGGTTTAAATCTCCGACTTCTATTAAGTCGCTTAATTTTAGGAATAATTTAAATCCCCTTATCAAAAGCTGACTGCTGATTGCTGAAGTACTTAATTGCTAAAGGCTTTTTAATAGCAAACTCAAGAAAAATTGGAGCTTTTTAAACTATGACTATCGACTTATATTATTGGCCTACTCCTAATGGCTGGAAAATTTCTATTATGTTAGAAGAAACAGAAACCCCTTATAACTTAATTCCAGTTAATATTACCGCCGGAGACCAATTTCAACCAGAATATCTGAAAATTAGCCCTAACAATAAAATGCCAGCCATTGTTGACCCCAATGGACCCAATGGCAACCCTATTTCTCTCTTCGAGTCAGGAGCTATTTTGCTTTATTTAGCAGAAAAAACAAGTCGCTTTATTCCCCATAACCCAAGCGATCGCTACACAGTCATTCAGTGGCTAATGTTTCAAATGGGAGGTGTTGGCCCAATGTTAGGGCAAGCTCATCATTTTCGTCAATATGCACCCGAAAAAATTCCCTATGGAATAGAAAGATACACCAATGAAGCATCGCGTTTGTATGGAGTATTAAATCGACAATTATCTCAAGTAAAATATGTCGCGGGAGATTATTCTATTGCCGATATGGCAATATATCCTTGGATAGTACCCCACGAAAAACAAGGGCAAAATTTATCAGACTTTCCTCATTTAAAGCGATGGTTTGAAACTATTAGTCAGCGACCTGCAGTGAGTCGTGGTTTAGCAGTTTTGAGTGAGAGTCGGACAAAGAAGTTTGATGAAAAAGCCAGGGAAAATCTTTTCGGCGCTCGTCAGTTTCAGCAGTAATTAATAACTATTAAGTAGAAAATGGTAAATTTTGGATGCTATTTATCAAATTGTAAATTAGCTAAAAAGTTTATATTAAATAGCTTTAGGGGTTTTTTGATTAAATATACAGTGTCTTTTTTTTAGTCTGCTCTACTTAGTTTTAGTAGGGTAGGTAAAAATTTACTTACCCTACCTAACCTAGTTTTGATAGTAGAATTTGGTACGGTACTATTTGACTACTCCCCGCAGCTATTGCCGAGGGAATTCTAAGTTGATACTACGCAACAGGATCAATCCTTGTTGCTTTGTTACTCCTTAGCTGACCAAAGATATATTCTTTGGGGACAATTTCCGCGGTGCCACTACACAGTCGGCATAGCGTCTAAGCCATGCTTTGCTGCTTACTTTTGTCTAAACGTTTGTATATCCAGATAATAGCACAGGAAAACTTTAGAAGTCTTGTCTAAACGACTCGCTTGTTTTCATCCCCCGGTTAAAACACGGGGGCTTTCAACGTCGCTTTTCGGTAATATTTTCACCAGTTCAATTTTATGGCTAGTTTAAAAGGAGAAGTATTTATTTTTGAGGTAGTTACTATCAACAACTCTGGCAAAATAGTCAACCGCACCTCTACCAGTGCTAAACAAAAAATACCACAAGCAAGTTTCTAATACAGACTTCCAGCTACTTACCACAAAACAGTCAATCTATCAATCTACCGAAAAATTAGGAGAGAAAAATTAGTCATTCATCGTCAAATAAATTCAGGCGATCGCCTCTAAAAACAACGACACAATAGGTATTTGCAGCCTCAAAATTCTTTTAAGTAATACTTACCCTTGGATTTTTCTACCATTTAGAGTATCACACAACCGAGTAAAAGCGCTAAAAATATTGAAACTTCGTTAGCTAATTGGGAAAACTTCTCTCTGATTTTGTCAGAGGTTGATGACAAAATTCAAAATTTTTAAACTAAAATACTAAAACCTATAATTAAAACTTACCGAATAATTAAGGTAAATGCTGACTTTGACATCCTCCCCGGCCTAAAGGCGCGAGGATTCCTACTGAGCCGTAGCTCTTCGGCGGGTTGACGCTTCACAGGGTGCTGCTTCCTTGGCGGTAGTCTGATGCTTCCCTCCACGTCCGTTTAGAGTTTCCGAGTGCCCCCCGGCAACTAATAAGAGTTTAGCATATATCCAATTCACTTGCAAATCAAATAAAAAGTCGCCCTACAAGGGCGAGGCTTTAAACCCAATTTTTCGGTAAATATTGGATTAAAAAAAAACCTGAATGAGTTTACCCCGCACAGACTCTTAGGCATCGCTAAGGGTCAAAATTGACGTGAGGAAAGTCCGTCAAATTCATTCTGATTAAGAGTTCCCATGACTTTAGTCTGGGGAGAAGTCAATTAGCATTTAGATTAGATAAACAATATAGTTATAGCTCTTCAACAGTCAAAATAAATAAACTATTAATTATTCAAAACACCTACGACGTGATTATCTGGTATGTACCGATTGATTATTAGTATTAGAGGAAAATTATGAAATTAGAAAGCAAGAATACAAAGCCTTAATCAACTCATTAGCTGTTGTCAGAATGTTACGTTTTATCGAACAATTTGAAGCAGGTTAGGTCGATTATACTAAGGAAAAATATCAATTAGATAGAACTTACATTAGAGGAATTTCAAGAGTTTGTTAGACAAAAAAACAAAACAAATAGTATAGCAGTCGAAGCAAAGGTTAGGACATGAATAGAAGCTGAAACCCTTTTGTATTACCCTATTGCCTGTTGCCTTGCGCGTAGCGCTATCAGCCGAAAAACCCAGACCCCCATCAACATAGATGCGTTTTGGAAAAGGTTGTCTGAATTTCTTTTCCAAAACTTCCCTCCGCTGCAAAAAAAAAATCATCCTCAATAATAGAAATATTGCCCGATCGCTTCCTATGAGTATAGATAGTCAAAATATTGAACCTTGTCATCTTATGGAGCTCAAAAAAAAATCTGAGGAAAATGAGGTTGCATTCGCTCAAAAACTCCGATATAATTTATATATTGGGAGTTTTTCGCCCCTACGCATGATTTTTTATTCAACAAAAAAAAGGAAATCCAAACGTATACAACATAAAGTTAGAACATATCAAAAGCTCAAAACTCAGACAAAGCAAACTTCTTGCTTCGCACAGCCAAAACTCAAATTAAACAGGCAAATCCTTCCTCGGCTTAAACCTCTCAACCTCCCGTAACCTCTGATAAATCTCCAACTCCTCCTGACTAGGCTCCTTCGGAGTCACAATCTTAATCTCCACCAACTGGTCACCACGCTCACCCTTCCCATCAGGATACCCCTTACTCGCAAGTCGTAAACGTTGACCAGAAAAAACCCCCGCCGGCAACTTCATCTTCACCCAACCATCCAAAGTCGGCACCTCAATATCCCCACCCAAAACAGCCTCCACAGGAGTAATAGGCAACTCACAAAAAATATCCGGTCCCTCCAACTGATAAAAATCATGAGGAGCGATCGTAATCTTCAAATACAAATCTCCCCCACCCAGACCTTGATTTTTCAGACGAATTCTTTGACCACTAACCATAGCCATCGGCATATTCACCTCTATCGAACGGCCATCCTCCAAACGTATTTTTTCAACCCCTCCCACATAAGCCTTTTCCAAAGGTAAAGTTAATCTAGCCTCAATATCCTTCTTTACTTCCCGTTCTGTAGCTCTATAAGTATTCTTTTTCTGACCAGGACGATAAACATTAGAAGTCTGAGTTTTTGGTGCTGTCGAAGCAACTGGAGTTCTAACTTCACGGCGACGACCCAATAGTTGGTCTACAAAAGTATTAAAATCTGAAAAATCACTAACATCTGAATTTTTTTCATTTTTTCGCCCATTTTCATCACGATTATCCCAATTCCTAAAATCAGGAACTCGTATCCCTACCCTACCCCCAATTCCTTTAGGCTTCCAATATCTAATAAACTTATCGTACTCTGTTCGTTTTTCTATATCCGATAAAATATCATAAGCTTCATTAATATCTTTAAATTTTTCTTCTGACTCCTTATCACCAGGATTTACATCTGGATGAAACTGTCGTGCCAGTCTCCTATATGCTTTCTTAATTTCATCCACCGAAGCATCTTTAGAAACATCTAAAATCTGATAATAATTCCGAAAATTTTGCATGTGTTAACTTAAACTTATAAGTTTTAACTATAAATATTTTCTATAACTCTTTAAGGCAAAACGGTAGGATACTTAAGAATTCTTACCGAAAAATTTTGGTTATGCGCCTCCCCTTTCAAGCTATGCTTTATAAACATCTTTCTTAACATAAAAATTGACAAAATAGACAAGTTATGTATAAGTATTTAAAAGGTTTTTGCCAGAGAAAAAATGTATTAAAAAGTACATTTTTTTTGATGACTTAAGTAGTTTTTCCTATCTACTATAATCCTTTCTCCCTTCTCCCCTGCTCCCTACTCCCCTGGTCCCCACAAAGTTTTCAGGAATTCCCAATCGGGGATAGCCTTTTAAGGGGATAAAGAAAGAGAAGATTCCAAATTTCAACCCCAATGCTTTCCTAGGTCATGCTGCGCAAACAGCAAGAGGTACTGATAACTGATAACTGACTATTGATTAGCTATATCTTGCAACTAAATAACAAACTATCTCCCGTCAAATCTAAAATAATTACAACCAATCATCATCATCATTCCAATCATCACTCTGATAATAACGATTAGGTCTAGTCGGTCTGTTATAATTAACTCGATCCGAAGACCTACGATCTATCCTACTATCATAATCATAACGTTCCCTGCGCTTGCGGTCATCTCCAGAAATACTCCGACGCACAGACCCAAAGAAATCATCATCCTCAGATTCAGAAGTATAAATTGAAACTTCACGATTCAAATCGTACAGAGCATCCTGTAAATCAACTCCCACCCGATCGATACCCCGCTCATCATCCCTCTCCAGGCTATCCCGCAATTCTCTAATCAACATCTCAATCCGTTGACGACTCCTAGCAGCAAATTGCATACCATAATCCAAGGCCACCTCCCGGAGTTGTCGTTCAGCTTGAAAGGCCAAAGCCTCAGCACGATTACGCTTTTCTACTTGCTCCCGTCTAAGTCGGTCTGTCTCAGCAAATTTTTCAGCATCCCGAATCATCTGACTAATTTCTTGCTGAGTTAAAGTCGATGCTCCTTGAATAGTAATACTTTGAGCCCTACCAGTAGTTTTGTCCATTGCAGTCACCTGCAAAATACCATTAGCATCAATATCAAAAGCCACCTGTACCTGTGGCACACCCCGTGGAGCAGGAGGAATACCCGTCAGCTTAAATTTTCCCAGAGACTTATTCTCCGCCGCAATTTCTCGTTCTCCCTGAATAACATGAATCTCAACAACAGTCTGGTTATTTTCTGAAGTAGAAAAAATATCAGAACGTCGTACCGGGATAGTAGTATTTCGGGGAATAAGTTTTTTCATCACTCCACCAATAGTTTCTAAACCAAAAGATAATGGAGAGACATCCAAAAGCAGCACATCTCGTACATCACCAGCTAAAATTCCCGCCTGAATAGCAGCTCCCACTGCCACAACTTCATCAGGATTAACCCCTTGATTTGGTTCCCTATCTATCAGAGAGTAAACTAAATCTTGGACAAAAGGAATCCGAGTTGAACCGCCCACTAATACTACTTCATCAATCATAGAAGGACTAATACCCGCATCTTTTAATGCCATTTTCACAGGGCGTCCAATTCTAGGAATTAAATCCCCACAAAGTCCTTCAAATTGAGACCTAGTCAATCTAGTTTCCAAATGTTTAGGACCCTCTTGTGTAGCCGTAATAAAGGGTAGGTTAATTTCAGTCACTCCAACCCCAGATAATTCTATCTTAGCTTTCTCTGCAGCCTCCATCAAGCGTTGTAACGCCTGGCGATCGCTTGTTCTTAAATCTATTCCTTCTGTCTCTAGAAATTGTTCTGCCAACCAATTTACTATTCGTTGGTCAAAGTCATTACCCCCTAGTTGGGTATCTCCACTTGTAGATTTAACTTCAAATACTCCATCTCCCACCTCTAATATTGATACATCAAATGTACCTCCACCCAAGTCGAAGACCAAAATCACCTGATTATCTGTATTCTCTAATCCATAAGCCAAAGATGCAGCCGTTGGTTCATTGAGAATTCTTTTAACTTCTAAACCCGCAATTGTCCCTGCATCGCGAGTGGCCTGTCTTTGGGAATCATTAAAATAAGCTGGTACGGTAATTACTGCCCCTGTAACTTCTTCTCCCAGATAGCGACTTGCTTCATCCGCCAACTTCCGCAATATCATTGCTGAGACCTCTTCCGGAGCAAAATCTCGTTTCATCCGAGGACATTTAATTTTGACATTGCCATATTCATCCCGGCGAATTGTATAGGGAACCCGCTTTGACTCTGGAGATAGTTCAGAGTATTTACGTCCAATGTATCGTTTGACCCCATAGAAAGTGTTCTGAGGGTTCAGAACAGTTTGTCTTCTGGCCATTTGTCCTACTATTCGTTCTCCTTCCTTGGTGAAGCCAACTACAGATGGAGTTGTCCGCATTCCTTCTGAATTGGCTATCACGATGGGTTTTCCGCCTTCCATGACGGAGACTACGGAGTTTGTTGTACCCAGGTCTATGCCGACTACTTTGCCCATGCCTTAGTTTTCTTTATTCTGTCCTGTTGTTGATTATTCTATCGTTTCAAACTTCTCAAGCTTTGAGGATAGCCTCACCCTCTCAAAGGAAGACATAAGGCCAGAAGCAATAGATAGGAGTCATCAAATATATTTTTGCCTTCTGTCTGCCTATATAGTTGTTTTCAACTAAATTTATTTATGAATTATGGACCAAGTTAACGAAGTCAGAAGTCAGAAGTCAGAAGCGGTGCGACCCCGCGTCGGCGACAGACGCAAGGGAACGCGCACCAAGAGAGTCAGAAGTTATTTTTGTAACGGGGATTTAAGCCCCGCTCCAAAAATATTACGCCTTAAAAGGCGGGGTTGCGCGACCCATATTATTTTGATAATTTTTTTGAGATACACAACTATGCTCAAGATTCCCTTGCTCACACCCTCAAATTTATTTAATTTATGGGGTTTACATTCTTCTCTCTGTCGCCTTATTCCTTACTTGGCCTTTTTTTCTATGGCTACATACTTAACTTAAGATTTTTGACATCCTCATCCAGTTAAATCAAAGATTATAACGGGAGATTCCCAAACCTCACGATTTAAGTTTACTGCTTGAATGGCACTTATCTAGACTGTTGGGGGCTGGCAACAGTACGCCAACGAGCGTCAATTTATTCTACGATCTGCAAAGGCCGCAGTGAAACCTCAATGATGGAGTGCTGATTGTTTGTTTGGTCGCGATTCCGAACCCGGTAAATCAGAGATTATACCGGAAGTCCTCTCGCTCCATTTTTGATAGATTTAATTTTTTTTGATGATCGCCTCTTACCCTTAGTCTGTTAATCTTAAATCTGTTATTGATATTCAAAAGCAAATTTAAGTATATATTTTTAAATTTTATTAAGATAATCAGATTATATTACTTATTTTGCTGTAACATTACCACACTTGTCTAGTTTTTGTCAAAAGTACATATAGCAAAAATTGAGACAAATGGAATTAAAAATAACAAATGAGATGTTGCTGAAATTTGTAACAACTTGTAAAGTAATAATAATAAAAAAGAAGTAAATTGAATTAAAGAGGTTTTTACCAAGTAAATGCGAGTTGCGATCGCGGGAGCGGGACTAGCGGGTCTTTCTTGTGCCAAATATCTAACAGACATGGGTCATACTCCAATACTCCTAGAAAGGAGGGATGTTCTTGGAGGTAAGGTAGCCGCCTGGAAAGACGAGGAAGGAGACTGGTACGAAACTGGTCTACATATATTTTTTGGAGCCTATCCAAATATGTTGCAGCTATTCAAAGAACTAAATATAGAGGATAGACTGCAATGGAAAAAGCACACGATGATTTTTAATCAGCCAGAAAAACCAGGAACATACTCTAGATTTGATTTTCCTGACATTCCAGCACCTTTGAATGGAGTAGTGGCGATTCTCCGCAATAATGATATGCTAACCTGGCCAGAAAAAATTAGATTTGGCATAGGTCTGATTCCAGCTATGCTTCAAGGCCAGGAATATGTGGAAAAAATGGACAGATACACCTTCTCAGAATGGTTGAAAAAACAGAATGTTCCTCCCAGGGTAGAGAAAGAAGTATTCATCGCCATGTCAAAAGCATTGAACTTTATTGGGCCAGAGGAAATATCCTCAACTGTAATTCTCACAGCTTTAAACCGTTTTCTCCAAGAAAAAAACGGATCTAAAATGGCCTTTTTAGATGGTTCGCCGACAGAGCGATTATGTCAACCTCTGGTAGATTATATTGCTAAGGGAGGTGGAGAAGTAGAGTTAAATGCACCGATCAAGGAATTTTTACTGAACGATGATGGTAAAGTCAGTGGATTTCTCATCAGAGGATTAAATGGAGCAGAAGATCGAGTCATAACTGCTGATGCTTATGTATCAGCAATGCCAGTCGATCCCCTAAAAGTAATGTTACCCAAACCATGGCAGCAGATGGAATACTTCCAAAAGCTCAATGGTCTTGAAGGTGTACCAGTAATTAATCTACATCTATGGTTCGATCGCAAACTAACAGATATAGACCATTTACTGTTTTCACGCTCACCTCTACTAAGTGTCTATGCAGACATGAGTAACACCTGTCGTGAATATGCTAATCCCGATCGTTCCATGTTGGAATTAGTATTAGCACCCGCCAAAGATTGGATTAATAAATCCGACCAAGAAATAATCGCAGCCACAATGGCAGAGTTGGAAAAATTATTTCCCCATCACTTTAAAGGAAATTCTCCAGCTAAGTTGTTGAAATCTCACGTTGTCAAAACGCCGCGCTCTGTATATAAAGCTACCTCCGGTCGCCAAGATTGTCGCCCTTCCCAAGTAACACCAATTGCAAATTTCTTCCTTACAGGAGACTATACTATGCAGCGCTATCTAGCTAGCATGGAAGGAGCTGTACTTTCTGGAAAGCTGACAGCGCAGGCAATTACTAAGGCAAGTTCCGCTAACGCTTCTACTCACCTTGAATCTCATGCAAACCTGCAACCAACAACTCCAAAGCCAGCAAAGAATGCTGCAACGGTCTAAATTTTCTCAGCGCATGACTCGTTCATCCCTGGTATCACTAGAAGAGTCTTATGAGCTGTGCCGTCAAGTCACAGCTACCCATTCTAAAACTTTTTACATGGGTACTCAGTTAATGCCAGAAGCTAAACGTAAGGCGATATGGGCAATATATGTCTGGTGTCGTCGTACAGATGAACTGGTTGATGGACCCATGTCAAGTACTACAACTACAGAAACTCTCCAAGAGTGGGAAAAACATCTAGAATCTATCTTTGCTGGCTATCCACTAGAAGATACAGATGTAGCTTTAGTAGATACTCTATCCAGGTTTCCTGTAGATATACAACCATTTCGAGATATGATCGCGGGTCAGCAAATGGATCTGTACCGCAGTCGCTACGAAACATTTGAAGAACTGGAACTTTACTGTTATCGAGTGGCAGGTACAGTTGGTTTAATGACTATGCCAGTAATGGGAGTTGATCGCTCTAGTTTTGCTGCTCCCTGGAATAAAAACCAACAGATGAAATCTCCCACGTCAGAGGCGATCGCTTTGGGAATTGCCAATCAACTTACCAATATTTTACGAGATGTAGGAGAAGATGCTCGTCGGGGTCGGATTTACATTCCTCTAGAAGAATTAGCTTTGTTTGATTATACCGAAGAAGATTTATTCAATGGTGTAATCGATCGACGCTGGCGAGAATTAATGAAATTTCAGATTAACAGAGCACGCAAGTTTTTTATTGATGCAGAGAAAGGTATTAGGCGTTTGAATCCTGATATTCGTTGGCCTGTTTGGTCAGCTTCCATGCTTTACAGTAAAATTTTAGATGCTATTGAACGCAATCAATATGATGTGTTCAACCGTCGAGCTTACGTTTCTACCCCTAGAAAGTTAGTATGTTTACCCATAGCATTACTTAGATCGAAAGTGTTATAAGTTTTTGAATTTTTTCTTATAACATATAGTTATTTTGAATCATAGACTGTCTTAAGTGTGGTATATCTATCTATAGATCGTGTATGAGATGCAAGTATTAATTTAAGGGCGTTGCACAGTGACGAATGATTTTAGATTTTTGATTGAATTGAATTTTGGATTAATCATTCTAGCAATTGATTAATTAATAGTTTTTTAGTCAAAGTATAAACTAATTTTTGGCAATATCATTCCATAATGTGCAACCCCAATTTAAGAAATGCGGTTGGCTTGACCGTTGCGTTGATGTCTGTGGACGGAGTGCTGCCGACAGTTCCGTAAGAAGCAGGAAGTAAACATTAAAAAGTCACTTGTTTTGACGTTTTATATCAGTTTTATGAAGCAGGTAAGTTTAGCTACAAAGATAGTGGTTCCAAACTTATTAAATATCAAAGTTACGATCGTGAAACCGATAACTAATCAACTGAAATCTTTCTTGTCTTAGTCAAAAATTAAACTATAAAAAAAGCCTTTGATTTAATAATAAATCAAAGGCTTCAAAGTAATTGTATAAACTTTTTGAGATTGTAGATATAAGTACAGTTGCTTGTAAATCTATATCTACAATCATCTTAAATTGATAGTCTGATTGCTTTAGTTATTTGTTTTCTTAAGAATTAGTAGTAGCTGCTAAACGCTGCTTCAACTCTGCTAAGGCATCTGCCCAACGGGGGTCTGGCTGAACTGCATCATTTCCACTAGGAGTACTGCTGGTAGTTTTAGATGCTCCTTTATCCTTTTCACGACGAGACTTTTTGATCTTACCGCTACTTTTGTTGGCTGGTTTTGACTCATCCTCAGTCTTTTCTAAATCGCTCTTATTCTTAGAGCGGGGCAAAGCCTTTTCAATTTTCAAAGGACTTTCTTTAAACTGATAACCATTATACTTTTCAATAATTTGGTCAGCTTGTTCATCATTTTTGACTGTTACAAAGCCAAAACCACGACACTTTCCAGTTTTACGGTCTGTAATCAATTTAGTGATCACACTATCACCTTCTTCGGCAAAAACTTCTTGCAGTTCTTGACGTTCCATTACTTCTTTAGGTAGATTACCTATATACAAACGAATTGACATACTAATTTCCTCCAGACTTTGACTTGCTTAATGACAATAAAACAAAAACTTTGTTAACTGAGATTGACTGAACACAAACAAAAGAAGAGGGCGCTCAAAAAAAACTGCTCCTGACTCTGAAGTGCGAAAAACCTGAGACAAATATTACTATTTACCGTTCTACTAAACTTACCCAAACTTACCCAAAAGGGTTTTAGAGCTAGCTTCCTGCTTTGCTGACGCAATACTGCGCGAACATTGAAGACCACTGACAGCAGTCTGTAACTTATCTTGTCCACAGGCTTAAAATCGGCGGGAACTCCACCTACTAAAATCTATTAATCTACTATGAAAACTTTGCTACTTGATATTTTCCGGACATTCACTTAAGGTTAATGGATTTCTCAATCACCTTTTTACAGGCCACCTACTCTTAAGAGTTTTGTATAGGGTTTCAAGCCTTGATCTAAATTAAATTAGCTTTATTTTTGCTTTTATGTACCCTACCAGACAATCAGTTTTTTGTCAAGATTTATTGAGATTTGTCCAAATTTATCCAAATTATTTAACTTCAGTAGTTAGCCCTTAATAAAAAGTGAAATGATCTCCCATTTTCCAATTTGGTTAACTTTAGCAGATAATCTGATTTTATCAGGTTGTTTTTAAACTCTTTAGTCACCACTCAGTAAACAAGGCTATAGGTCTTGCTAAATTACTTCTTTTTGATATTGATTTGCTAAACGCTTATAACCCTAACTTATAAATATAACTTTAAAGCCTGCTAAATTCAAGCAACTCAATTACTATATATTACATTTATTTTTAGTATACTCCCTACTATTGAAGATCAACTCTTAAGCATAATTTTTACCTTATTTTCCAAGCAAACCGGAAATGTTCATATTAGATATTTTACTTTTTAGCACACAACATTATATCTGACTAGTATAAACTTATCACAACCCTAAGTCAATAATCTACATATTTTTGAAAAATTTGGCTACTCATATTTTCTTACCAAAAAATTCGGTTTAAAGCCCTATCCTAAAAGAAAAGTTCTATATTATCATCAAGAATGGCTTGAATTGTCTGAGTGTTTCATTAAGATTAACATTAGGATTGACATACCAAAATCCAAAGTCTTAGACTAAAGATACATCAAGATTTATTTATCGTGATAATCAAGAAAAACATACTTGACATATTTTAAATATAGGAGTTGTCTGTTCAAGATCAGATTCACTAGCGCTAACGCTAAAAAGCTAGAGAAAAAATGACGTTATATTGTCATGGTAATTATGAGGATAAAACTCAAGCTAAGGAAAAGGCAAGTTAAGTTAGAATGATCACACATAATACCGCAAGTATGCAAAGTCAAGAAAAATCAAACAGCTAAACTATTAAGCAATGTCCACTTTTAAGATCGCGAAGGTTCTTAATTTAAAAAAAACCAGCCACAAGAACTAGCTGGCAGAAATTACTGTGTTGGGATATTGACACTTACCATGCAAGAATTTTAGCCGACAATGAATTTTAGAACTTTGCTGCTGATTCACTAAACCATTATATAGAACCCCTGATCGTATCTTTTGGGGAAAAAGTATATACTTAAGCATCAAGTAGCCTACACCAATTATCATAACCAAGACCAGGGTAAATGCCAGTCTTCAACTAGTTTAACAGACAAAGAGTGGGTTCTGATTGAGCCATCCCATACCAAAAAAAAAGAAACCTTGTCCCACAAAGTGGAGCAAAAGAGAAATATTAGATGGTATTTTGTATCAATTAAAGAATGGTTTTCATTAATGGATAATGGATAATTGATAATTGATAATTACCTCGGGTTTTAACCGCTACGGAATTGAATATCAGGAGATATTATTTCTTTTCTTGGTCGATGGTCGGACAGCTCCGAGACCTCGCCATCCCTCGACCGCTTTTTTCCCCTATCCAAGGGGAGGCTTCAAGGCGCGAATTATTTAATTATTAATTATTAATTATTAATTATTCGGTAATTGGTGTGACTTACCCTGCATACTTGCCCCCTTATTCAACAGTATTTTGGCAGCTACATTCGGTAGCGAGCATCAGAGGTAACCCTTGAATATTAGAGATGTATTGCACTCTCAAGTACGCTGCTCAGGTAAAAAAAAGCGATCGGGGACAACTCTAATAATTATTGATTCACTTATCTGTAAAAAATACTTGCAATGCTGGTATCAAGTCAATCATAATTTTGTTTTGACAAAGCTACCAACGGCATTAAAAGACCGGAGTGCAGTTTTATTGTCTCGGTTTTCCTTCTTGCTCCGTCCTTACTCTGAGGAAACCGAGAGAGCGGGCGGTGCGCTTTTTTTACCGAAAAATTGTGGGTATGCGCCTCCCCTTTTAAGGGGATAATAAGCGGTCGTTTGCGCAGCATGACCTAGGATGGGATGGCGAGGTCAAAGGAGCTGTCCGACCATCGACTCCTGTGAAAAAAATTTTCATGAATTTGTCAATCCTCTTCAATTCATAGAGAGGTAATTATTCATTATTCATTATTCATTATTAATTGTTGAACCATTGTCAAATGGCATCAGTATGGGATGATGTCGGAAGTATAGAAATGTGATCAGACAATATTGACTACTTTAAATCTCAACCTGTAAACATTCCTAAAATTACTATTTTACTTGCTCATGGATACCAAGAGCGAAAAAATCATACAGGAGTTAAAAAAAATCTATCCTGGGATTATGACCAAAATTCGGATTGTATCTATCACCAAAACAATCATTGGCACAGAAAAAACAGGGTAAGTTCGGGTCAAAGCAAGGTTGGTCATTGAAAGAACCAATTCCTGGATCAGCAGATGTAAAAGCTTGAGCAAAAACTTTGTTTGCGTTTGCTTGGTGCATCCCGTAGGGAAGCATTCGGCAGGAAAAGAACTCTGGAAAATACTACTGCCAAGATTAATATGCCGTTTGATTCGACTAATGCTCAAGAGATTAGCGATCGCCTAAGTTTTAAAAGATATGATCGGGGATTCCATAATATACTAAAACTATACTTACTATTAAATAGCATAAGCTTATACATTTCAATAGACGTAATATCTCTTCTAACAAATTAATAGAAACCTAAATCCTGAAGTTACTTTAGTTAAGCGAATTTAAATTTATAGATAAACGTAACATTGTTTGTTTAATAGTGCAACCTTTCTTTACATAATCTAATAATTAAAATCTGCCTACATATATCATATAAACTCCCCATATAGAAAAAATACAAGCTACAATAGTTGACCAGACTGGATGGCCATTATTAAGAGATTTACCAGAATCGCCTTTTAAGTTATGGATATCTATCCAAGGAATAGCTCCTCGCCTCCACCAACCAGTCACAGTTATAGACTTACCAACAAGATCGCCAGGATTAGTTATTGCAGGCCAGAAGTTACCAATAGGACCTAATTGAGAAGAATAATGTAACTTTATCAGTCCTTGTGTTGTTTGTAGAATTAAATCTTGTCCCAAAAAATTACTTATCCCACTCTTGCCGAGAAGTTGGCCTTTGAGCTGAATTGGCTGACTATCTAATGGCAAAGCTTCTAGATCGGTTAGCAATTCTAGCCAATTAGGATTTTGCAGGATTTTAGCTGGTTTAATATCGGGAAAAAAGTAATTAATCCTAATAAAAATACCAATACTAAAACCTATGGCTAAAGAGCCAACTAAAATCGAAATATCTCCCAATAACCAATCCAGTCTCCAAAGACCAACAGCAGATGAAATTCCACCTATTAACCAAAATAAACCAGCAAAAAATAAACCTATTAACATTCCGAAAAAAGGCGCTCCCTGAAGCAAAAGTTTTTGTAAATCAAAAGTTGGTGGAGTTAAATATTTTTCTTTTTGATTCTTACTTAACTGATTTTTTTCAATGGCATTAGCATTGATATTTTCTAAATTTATTTCAGTTTCTAGCTTCCAGAAATTCGCATATAATTCTAATATTTTTAACCGTTCGCCAAGCAAAGGATGGCTATCATTAATTGCTAACCAATGACGATATGGGTTAGTAATATCCCAGTTAAAAATTGATGCAAAATTATGATGGGAACAAATACTACCTACAGTAATAGCTTGATTTATTCCCACTGGCATTAAAAGTTCAAAACTTTCTAATAAGTTTCTAATCTTGCCTTGATTTTGTATATCATTAGCCATGCCAATTGTAATTTTCAGAATAGCTCGTGTTAGACCATTAGGATTTCCTGTTAAATTACAAGCTAGGCGATCGCTATGATAGGCACTCCGACGAGATAACCATAAAGTTGGCAATTTTAGCAACCAATATAAGCCATAACTAAGAGTGGAAATTATTGCAGCAAAAACTCTAAAACCGGATACTAAAATAGGTAAACAAGATTTGATAAATTCTGGTAAAAAATCGGGTAATCTGTGGTCTACAAAGTCTAATAACCAATCAGCCCAAAAAGTTAATTGCCAATAAATTGTGTAAGGAATTTGAAGCGTCAAAGTAGCCATAGACATTAGCCAAAATGCTCCTGTTTTAAAATGACTAATTTCCCTGGCATAAATAGTGGCAATTTCATCTGCTGCTAATTTATCTAACAATCCTTGACTAACCACTATTCTAAATTTGAAAAAACGAGGCAAGCATCCATAACTGAATGCTATAGGAACATCTATTGGTAAAATTTTCAATTTAATCCCTCGTATTTTTCGTTTTTGGCAAAAGCTACGGAGTAGTTTATTGGCTTCTTTACTGTAATTAATTAGAGTTGTTGTTGGTAAGTTTTGGATACCATAACCAAGAATTAATAATCCATCAATTAACCAGGGA
This sequence comes from Okeania sp. SIO2C9, assembly GCF_010672455.1. Taxonomy (GTDB): domain Bacteria; phylum Cyanobacteriota; class Cyanobacteriia; order Cyanobacteriales; family Microcoleaceae; genus Okeania. The sequence goes on from NZ_JAAHGO010000020.1 coordinate 58,039, forward strand.
GAGAAGACAAATAATACTGTGATAAAAATTATAAAATTTCTAGTTGGGTCTCGGTAAAAAATTTGAATTGGTCGGAAATAAGGCAGCCAAACTAGGAAATCATTAGTAAGGTCTAAACTCAACTTTAATATAGTCAGACTTAGCCAAAACAGACCAGCAAGCACAGCTATTTTTTCTAGCCAGAAAATAGTTAAGTTAGGAGATTTAAGATAACTACCTCCTTTTGCTCTTTCAGCTTCACGCCATATTATTTTCGATGAGCGATCGCCTGTATCTTTAGCAACATCTGTTGATTTTTTATGGGGTTTATTTAAAGGTTTTGGATTGGAGTTATTAATTTCTGTTGATAAAGGTTGTGTTTGATTTTTTTCTGTATCTATATAATTTTGATTTGACTGAGGATGTTCTACAAAATCTGAGGGTTGACTAGATTTTTTTACCGAGTTATTTATGTTCGATAAATTAATATTTTTTTGAGATTGTTTTTGATTATTTTTTGCCGATTCATCTCGATCTGAAGTGGGATTAAATGGAACAAATCCTGTTTGAATTTTTTGTTGTTGATGTGGGGGAGGTAATGGTGGGGGTTTAGGAGTAGGAATAGTTGATTTTTTAGGATTTTTTTGCGGATATTGTTTTAATAATTCTTTGAGATGACTATGAGCAAAAGTTTGAATTTCATCATTAGATATTTTTGTTAAATTACGGCATAGGGTAATGGCTTTATCTATTTGTTTAGTTTGTTCATAAGCTACTATTAAACCCATCTTTGCTTTTAACTTTTGCTTCAGGGATTCTTGTTGAGAAATTATTTCTAGATGAGCGATCGCCTGTGGATAATTTTTTTGTTTAAGAGCAAGTAAGCCAGCTTTTAGGGATGGTTTTTCTGGCACAAAATCACCTATAGCAGAGGATGTATTATCTATCATTTACTTGATTTTTGATGTTCATCTTTTTATGAATTAGTCATATCAAAAGGAAATCCAATAAAATGATATGACTTTAAATACAATCCTAATCAATAATTATCGCCAAAAAGTGGAATTATTATAATATTTTATTATTTCCATTCCTGTTTCTGACTTCTACTCTTAAGTATAGCAATTACCATAAGAAATAAGGTAGAAAATTAGTTGGTTTGAGGGAGCAGAGAATAGAGCTTATTTGGCAAATATGCCAAAATTCACGTTTTTTGCATAGGATTCAGAACTCAGGAATCAGAATTCAGGAGATAGAGGGATAAAATACAGGAAAAATTTTGAAAAATGCTCTTATACTCGCCATTTAACCTAACATGATATTTCATTAATTGATAATTGATAATGGATAATTGATAATTACCTCGGGTTTTAACCGTTACGGAATTGAATATAAGGAAACATTATTTCTTCTCTTGGTCGATTGGATATGGCGAGGGGACCTCGCCATCCCTCGACCGCTTTTTTTCCCGAACAAGGGGAGGCTTCAAGGCGCGAATTATTTAATTATTAATTATTAATTATTCGGTAAGTATTTCCTCCGGAATGCTGCGCAAACAGCCGTCAGCTATTAGCTATCAGCTATTAATTTTGAGGAATATAAAAGCAACCTTTGAAATTGAAAAAGAATAAAAAGTTACTGCCAAAGTCCCTGGACAAAACCTGAGAAGTAATTATTCATTACTAATTGCTGATAGCTTAATGCTTACCATGATATAATAGACACAACCACTCTAGATACCTAAGCGTATTTAATTAAATTATGACAATAGAAAATTATGGCGTTTTTTATGTTGCTGCAGGTAAAAAATATGTTGATGAAGCCTGTACATCCGCTCAAAGTCTCAAGAAAATCAACCCCTATTTGAAAATATCTATTGCTTGTAATCAGCAGCCAAAAACTCCAGATTTGTTTGACAATATAATTGTAATTGACGAATCTGTGACATGTAGAAATGAAGGTTTACTATTTAAAACTAAATATTTATATACTTTATCTCCCTATGAAAAAACTCTTTTTGTAGATACTGATACATATTTTATAGGTGATATTAAGTCAGGTTTTGCTATCTTGGACTACTTTGATGTATCGATGACCTTAGATCCTCCTGATACTTACTACCCCGTTTCATCTGATGGTGAAAAAATATACTGTAAACCTGTAAATACTGGAGTTATCTTTTATAGGAAGAATGAGGCTAATGATCGCCTGTTTCAAGAGTGGTTGAAAATTTATTCGGAAAAATTATCTCAAAATAGTCAATTACGACAGAGCGATCAAACTTCATGTACAGAAGCATTAATGAGCTCAGAATCAAGATTTTATCCTTTATCTAGTGAATGGAATACTCGGTTTTGCTTTATTAATACTCTTCAAGAACCTGTGAAAATTCTACACGCTTACTCAAGTAATATTGAAAAAATTGCCGAGGGTGTTAACTTGGAACCAAATAAACTAAGAGCTTGGGTTCCTCATCTCAGAAGATGTATTGTTTTTCGTCCTTATACTTGGAGACATAGACTGGGAAAAATTAGGGACACAGTTGTTAAATGGTTGCCTAGTTCTTGAGAGTGTAATTAAATTTTGACAAGTTAAGCACTATATTTTGGTAAATTTGAAATAATAATTATGCTACAGCAAGCAACATAGTAAAATTCATTCACAAAAACATTTTTTCAGTGTAAGTTATGAAAATGTGACAATTAATTTTCAATATAGAGGGGCATCTTAATTTATAGTCTATAGCAGTACCCATTAAGATTAAGATATCTCTATGTTTCCTTTTGCCTATTACCTACTACTGCTCAACCCAAATTTATTGTTTTAACTAATTAACCTAATCTATATATCTATCTTGTTCGCCCCTCTATGAACTGTGAAATTATACACAAATTTACGAAATAATCTCAAGTATCAACCGCCATATCACAAAAATCACTAAAATAACTTCATTGACAAGCAAAATTCTTAAACTTGATTATTTCTATTTCTAGTTAAGAAAATTTGCTCAAAATCTGAATAACTTCCCAATAAAACAGCTCTCGTGAAGGAAAACTTTAAAATTATTGAATGAATGATAAAAGATAATGCTGTACTTAACACAAATAAATTGAAATAAGAGATTCCTGAATCTAACCCCTTTAAAGCATAAATAAAAGCTAGGTGAAGATAGAGAATGCTCATTGATGCTTGACCTAATGCTCCAATAATTTTAGATAGTAAAGGTGCATTTTTAACCAGTAATTTAGAGATATCAATCAACAACAAAATTAGTCCAATTGCTAACAATAAACTAAACACTGGCATACCATAATTAGCTCGTTTCATGTCCATAGCTAAAAAAGACCAAGACCAGAGATTAGAAGTTTGATTTGAATATAATGTCATACATAATACAAACAACAAAACAGAAATAGAAATAATAGAATGGTTTCTCTCACTATATAGTTTTCTATATAAAAACCCGATTAGAAAAATCGAAGTTCCGGCTATAGCAACATGAGCGTTTTGAGGAAGAAAAAATTGCTTAAAAACTAGATAATTTAAATAGCTTAAGCCACTCAATCCAATAATATAGAATATGACCTGCTTAGGATTAACCTTCCTAATTATAAAATTTGCAAGTTGCTGAGTAATAAAAAAACAGGTAGTAAACCAGAATGCTGATGTTAGCCCCCATAGGAAAGTTCCTCCGATAATGGGATTCACAATCAATTTCAGGATATCAACAAAAGAAAATCCCTGTCTTTGTGGAAGAAGAGCAATCAATTGTATAGGATATAATAGAAGAATAAAAGCAATATAAGGAACAATTAAATGAACAATTTTCTTCTTAAGATAGACTTGGTTATCATATTTTGATGAATAGAGAAATCCTCCAATAAAGAAAAAAAGGGGCATACTAAATATGCCAAGAAAATATCGTATTTCTCCAGTGTAAATATGACTAGCTACTACAAGAGTAATCCCAATTCCTTTTAAGGTATCAATCCATTCAAATCGTTTCATATTCATAAATTATGCAAATACGATAATACATATCATATCAAATTTGTTGCCTTGTGAGTAATAGAACTCCTAGCAAACAAAGTTTTTGTTTTTGGTTAAGCTTTTAAATCTTTCCATATAATTACAATTAGAAAAAACTTGTTGAAATTATTTTATGACCCTGAAACTATACAACACCCTGACTCGTCGCCAAGAAAATTTTGAATCCCTAGAACCAGGCAAAGTTAAAATGTACTGCTGTGGTGTTACAGTATACGACTACTGCCATTTGGGTCATGCTCGTTCGTATATTGCCTGGGACACAATACGTCGATATCTAATGTGGCGGGGCTATCAGGTACGATATGTGCAAAATTTTACTGATATAGATGATAAAATCCTTAATCGGGCCAGAGAAACAGGTACTTCTATGGAGTCGGTGGCCGAACGCTTCACTGAGACTTATTTTGAGGATATGAAGCGGTTGAATGTGCTAGAAGCGGATGAATATCCTCGGGCAACCCAGACAATAGATGGAATTCAGCAGTTAATCAACGACCTGGAAAAAAAAGGTTTTGCCTATTCTGCGGGAGGGGATGTTTATTATCAGGTGCGGGAATTTACCGAATATGGGAAATTATCTGGCCGTCGTTTGGAGGAAATGCAAGCTGGTGCAAGTGGCAGAGTTGGAGGAGAAAACTTAGAGACCTCTAAAAAGAAAGATCCATTTGATTTTGCTCTATGGAAAGCAGCAAAACCGGGAGAACCTGCGTGGAATTCTCCCTGGGGAGAAGGAAGACCAGGTTGGCATATTGAATGTTCGGCAATGGTTCGAGAGTGTTTAGGAGAGACTATTGATATTCATGGTGGTGGGGCGGACTTAATTTTTCCTCACCATGAAAATGAAGTTGCCCAGTCGGAAGCAGCAACTGGAAAGTCTTTAGCTAAATATTGGTTACATAATGGCTTTGTCACAATTAATGGGGAAAAAATGTCAAAGTCCCTAGGTAATTTTACCACGATTCGGGATTTATTAGACAAACCTGTAGACCCAATGGCTGTAAGAATGTTTGTTTTGACTGCCCAATATCGAAAACCTATTGATTTTACCCCTGAAGCGATCGCTTCAGCTGAAAATGGTTGGAATACGATTAAAGAAGGTATATTATTTGCTTATCAATATGGTTCTCAGTTGGGATGGGAAACGCCAGAAAAAGTATTATCTGAAAATACAAATTTATTAACTTCTCAAGTCGAACAATTTCAGAAAGCAATGGATGATGATATTAATACTCCTGGTGCTTTAGCTGTTTTATTTGAATTAGCTAAGGAGTTACGTAGAGAGGGTAATATATTAGTACATGAAGGTCAAACTGAAACATCTTTAGAGGAATTACAAAAACAATGGATAACTCTTGTAAAGTTGTCACAAGTATTAGGTTTAGAATTTCAACCAAATGCAGAAATTAATGGTGAAATTGGAGGTTTAAGTGATGCTGAAATTGAGTCTTTAATTCAGCAACGTTTAGCTGCAAAAAAAGCCAAGAATTATTCTGAAGCAGACCGCATTAGAGATGAATTGCAAAACCAAGGTATTAAACTAATAGACCAACCTGGTGGAGTAACACGCTGGCATCGAAATTAGTGAATTTATCTTTTCTTTTGCGGATTTAATACCCTACCGTCAATGGGGGTGCTTAAAATTGCTTGAGGTTATAAGACATGAAGTGGGGTGTTGAAGACTATCCATAAGTAATTTTCCCTTCTGCCTTCTACCTTCTTCCTTCTGCCTTCTTCCTTCTTCAATGACAACTGAAACTAAGCCAGACTAATGTCAAATTTTCACTCGATCAATTATTAACATGAAACCCGAACAAAGGATTTCTATTTCTCTATCTAATATCGTATTAATCATTAGTAGTTTTTTACTACTAATTCTGCTATGGCAAGTGCGAAGTCTAATTGTGCTTTTAATGGTTGCAGTAGTTTTAGCTGCATCAATTTCACCATTAGTAAGCATCACAGAACAAATGAAATTACCCCGCTGGTTAGGGGTAATTATAGTTTATTTAACCCTGATTTCTGCACTGATCAGTGTAGCTCTAACTATTGGTCCACCAGTATTCGAGCAAATTGAAACACTTTTGCGACAATTACCACTATTTTCTGAAAGTATTGGGGATAATATTGAAGATTTTATTAGTTCCTTAATTCAAAGTCCTCCTGATTGGATTAATCAACTTTTTGATACTAAATCTGTCACCAGTTGGGTGATTCGTTCTAGTCAGCAATTATTACTACGTTCTTATAGTTTAACAAAAGGTGTATTGGGAGGAGTAGTTAGTTTAATATTAGCTTTATTTATTTCAGGCTATATGTTAGCAGATAGCAAAACTTTGATTAATGGTTTAGTAAAACTTTTTCCTCAACCTTGGGACACAAGGCTGGAAAATCAAGTTTTTCCTGTTACTCAAAGAATGGGAAGTTATATTAGGGGACGTATCATAGTTTCTGCCATTTTAGGTATAGCAACTACCACTGGTTTAGGATTTTTAGGATTGAAAGATTTTTCCCTAGGTTTAGGAGCAATAGCTTCTGTTACAAACTTAATCCCTTTTATCGGCCCAATTTTAGGTGCTATCCCAGCTTTAATTGTGGCTATTGCTAAAGGTGGATGGTTGTTTTTGTGGGTAATAATTTTGTATTATATTATCCAAAATGTGGAAACTTATGTACTCGATCCTTTACTTGTTGGCTCCTCTGTTGGAATACATCCTTTATATCAATTACTATCAGTTTTAGTGGGGATTCAATTATTAGGAATTATCGGCGCTTTGATTGTTCCACCTTGGTTTGCTGGTAGTGCTGCTTTAGTAGAAAATTTATACTTAAAACCTAAATTAGAAGCAGAAAATATGCAAACCCTAGTTACGAATAATGGTGATCAAAATTCACCACCCGTGACTTCTTGATTTTAGTTTTGAGGTGTTAAGTAATAGGTTATAGTTTGATAAATAAAAATTAGGGCAGCTGATGTTTCCTTCAGAAAATCAATCTGAAAAGAGCGCAAATCACCTATCAACAGACTTTCTAAAATCTGCTAAATTTTAACTTTAGTGATATTTCAAAAAAATTGGTAACACTATGTCGCCGAGGCGAGGTCGCACCGCTATTCCTTAGTTAGTTTCCCGAATTACTACTGCCTACTCCCTAGGTTCTAGGGACGTTGCATGCAATTTTCCTACGTAAAACAAACGAATTTTGTACCTCACGCTTTTTGGGAATTGCTATATTACTATGAGTATTTAAAATTCATAAATTAGTAGTGCTAAACAAGTAATAATTTTTGAATTTTTAGGAGTTAAAATTCAATTTAAGGAATATACTAAACAATATTCTTACGTCTTTCGGACTACCCATAAATTTAGCTCTTCCTATACCAGCACTCCTCGTAGCGGTTGTGCAGAAAATATCTGAGAATTAGTATATCCTGGAATTGGAGTAAGACTTTCAGACTTTTTACACAGAATAAGAAAGTTTTACAAATCATTTAGGATTGCTATATAATTGACCGACTATAGTAATTAAAAATAAGAATGAAACACTTTTTAGGCTGAAAGTCTTTCAAGGCAAGAAATGCTTGTCTCAATCTAAACTTAAATGACTATATATTTTGTTTGCCATATAGTATTAAAAATATTTATGAAGATAGTCAAGACGCTCAATCCATAAATTTTAAGTATAGCAACCAATATAATATGAAAGTAGCAAAGATTGACAAGGATGTGGTCAAGAAAGTATTTTGCTTTCTGAATAATTATGTATAGTTCTATATTTTTATAATAAGACAGCTCTTAACTAGGGAAAATCAGGGGGTAAATACAGAAGGTAAAAACTTATCTAAAGTTGATGAAACTTACTCATAACTATAGCTATCAAACTAAAATGAGTAAGTCTATTCAGTTGTCTATCTATTGAGTCGTTATCAGCTACAATTTAAGATATGAAGCTAGTTGAACGTCATGTTATTACCAAATCACATAATTTATGGTTAGCTTGTGACCACAAGGCTTTTTTGTCAAAAAATCTGTTCAATGCACGCTAATTATTATTATCGCCAATATTTCTTTGAAAACAAAAAGAAATTAAATTTTAATGAACTGTATCACCAGGTATCTAAAAGTGACGATTATCAAGCTTTACCTACCAAAGTTAGCAAGCAAATAATCAGAAGATTAGACTCAGCTTGGAAAAGTTATTTTTCAGCCTTAAGAGAGTGGCAAAAACAGCCAAATAAATTTTTAGGGAAACCAAAAATCCCCAAGTATAAACATAAGACAAAAGGCCGAAATATTCTGCCCTATCCTTATGAATCAATTTATAAGAAAGCCTTAAAAAAAGGAATTTGTCACTTATCAATGAGTGAAATAAAAATTTCCACCTCACAGGCAGAAATAATAGAGGCAAGAATAGTCCCAAAAAGTAGTTGTTATATAATAGAAATAGTCTATGAAAAAGCGGAGTCAACAACAGAAAATCAACAAGTAGCAGGAGTAGATTTAGGAGTAAATAACTTAATAGCTGTAACGACAAATCAAACAGGAACTTCACCTCTATTGATTAAAGGCAGACCATTAAAGGCAATTAATACATTTTACAATAAACAGCTCTCTAGTTTACAATCTCAATTAAAAACCAACCACAATAAAACTAATTCTAATCGGTTAAAAAAAATAACTCACAAACGAAATTGTCGAGTAGAAAACTATCTCCATACCGCAAGTAAAAGAGTAATAGATTGGTGTATTAACCATGAAATAGGAACCTTAATTATTGGGCAGAATCAGACTTGGAAACAAGAGATAAAATTAGGGAAAAAGAACAATCAACAATTTGTGAATATTCCTCATTATAAGTTAATAGAGATGTTAAGATATAAAGCCCAACTAAGAGGAATAAAAGTAATAATTACAGAAGAATCCTATACATCTCAATCGAGCTGTTTAGATGGGGATGATTTACCAAAATATGGAGAAAAAAAACCGAAGTTTAGTGTAAAAAGAGTAACGAGAGGATTGTATCAAACCAGGGAAAATAAATTATTAAATGCAGATGTAAATGGGTCATTTAATATAATTAAAAAAGTAATTCCTGATGTCTTAGACCAAGGAATAAAGGGTTTGCCGTTTAACTCTGTGGTGGTCGATCCACTTGCGTTCAACTAAACTTTCAGGCTTTTGATTAAGTTTGAGTAAGTTTAGTTGAGCGGTAATAAATAGTTTTTGGTATCCTTCTCCCGCAGAAAAAAAATGTAACTCTGTTCAATAAAATTTCGAGGCAGGTGGAATGGCGACATTATTTCACAAAGAAGGAAAAAAATGGTTAAGATTCTCTTAGTTGAAGACAATGAGATGAACCGGGACATGTTGTCTAGGCGTCTCATGCGTAAAGGTTTTGAAGTAATTATTGCTGTTGATGGAATTGAAGGTATTGAGATGTCTAAATCAAAATCACCAGATTTAATTTTAATGGATATGAGTTTGCCAGTCTTAGATGGGTGGCAAGCAGCAAAAAAAATTAAAGATAACTCAGAAACTAGCCATATTCCAATCATAGCAATGACTGCCCATGCTATGGCAGGAGACCGAGAAAAATGTATTGCTGCTGGATGCAATGATTATGATACAAAACCAGTAGAACTTCCCAGACTATTAGACAAGATCAAAAATCTTACAGGTAAAGAACCAAGGAAATGAAGCATGGCCAGGGAAAGATACTGGTTGTAGATGATAATCAAGTCAACCGAGAGCTTTTAGTACGACGACTTAAACGAGAAAAACATTTAGTCACTGCTGTGACTAATGGGTTTCAAGCTCTAGAAATAATACAATCCCAACCGTTTGACTTGGTACTACTAGATATTATGATGCCACAAATGAACGGTTATGAAGTCCTCGAAAATCTCAAGTCTGAACCTAAACTACGGCATATCCCAGTAATTATGATTTCAGCAGTGGACGATATTGATAGTATAGTCCGCTGTATCGAATTGGGAGCAGAAGATTATTTGTCCAAGCCTTTTAACCCTATACTGCTAAAGGCCAGAATTAATGCTTGTTTAGAGAAGAAAACATTTCGAGACCAAGAACAGGCCTATTTAAAGGAATTGGCTGAGGAAAAACAAAAGTCAGAAAGGTTGCTATTAAATATTTTACCTGAGGCAATTGCCCAACGTTTAAAGCAGGGAGAGGAAACTATCGCTGATAGTTTTAGTGAAGTAACAGTTTTATTTGCAGATTTGGTAGGGTTTACGAAAATTTCAGCCAACTTATCTCCTGCTGAACTGGTAGAATTACTCAATAGTATTTTTTCTGCTTTTGATGAATTGGCGGACAAGTATGGACTAGAGAAAATCAAAACTATTGGTGATGCTTACATGATAGTGGGTGGACTGCCAGTTCCAAAAGAGGACCATGCAGAGGCGATCGCAGATATGGCTCTTGATATGTTAACTCAAATCGAGGAGATTTCTATCAAAGAAGGTAAGTCTTTGCAAATTCGTATTGGTATTAATACAGGAGCAGTGGAAGCAGGAGTTATTGGGACAAAAAAATTTGCTTATGACCTTTGGGGCGATACAGTAAATACAGCCCACCGGATGGAGTCTCACGGTATTCCGGGCATGATTCAAGTGGCCCAGGCTACTTATGATTGTTTGGCTGACAAATACAGATTTAAGGATCGAGGGATAATTGATATTAAGGGTAAGGGTAATATGAGGACTTATCTACTTCTGGGTAGAAAAGATTAGAATTTAGAATGCGCGAATTTAGAATGCGCGAATTTAGAATGCGCGAATTTAGAATGCGCGAATTTAGAATTTAGGAGGAAAGGCAAATACATCATTTATTTATAGTCAAACTGTGTTTTTAGTTAAACCGACATTTCTAGGTCAAGTCTTTTCAGCAGGGAAATTATTAGAAGTCAAAAGTCAAAAGTCAAAAGTTATCAGTTATAAGTTATAAGTTAAAAGTTAAAAGTCAGTAGGAATAGCCTATATATCATTCCATCCAACAGCACGCGGTGTGTGAGATGTAAAATTGACAATTATTCTATAAATAGTAAGGGTACTGTCACAGACTCTACTTAATTTTTTGTTGACAAACAGTCTCTAAGAAATACTATCAAAAATTGAATTTAGTAGTTTACTAATTACTAGGAACTAATTACTATAAAATATAATTGTCAACTAAAATAAACTAGAAAAAATGTTATCAACTACAGAAATACTGATTGGTGCTAAATGGTTTGGTATTGCTACTATTGGATTTTTTATTCTGACAATTATTGGCTTTATTTCTAAATGGGGATTTAGATTTAGATTAGTCGGAGTAACAGGTTTTATGGGGGTGCTAACTGCTGGTTTATTTGGTTTAAGTTTAGGATTATTTACTCGTGTAGAAATTCCGGGAGCTGTTCCATATTCATTGGTTTATGATAATGGGGGAACTCAAACGGTAATAGCTGTTTCTAATACTATTACAGAATCAGAATTAGCAGCAACAATAGAGCAAGCTGCTGGAGATTTATTTTCCCCTGGTCGCCTGGGTACTGGAGGTAAATTAACTATTAGAATTAGAACAATTATTCATCCGGAAGCAGGTGTTTCAGAACCACTTTATTTAGGGGAAGTAAAACGTTCTCTTTCTCAACGGGAAGATGAAAATCTAGATATTAAAATATTTCCAGAAATTTTGGCAAAGTTGGAAAATTATCAGAGTCAAAATGTGGAAAGTTAGGGTTAAAAAGTAGGGGAGTAGGGGAGTAGGGGAGTAGGGAAATAGGGAAATAGGGGAGTGGGGAAGTGTGGGGAAGTGTGGGGAGTGTGGGGAGTGTGGGGAGTGTGGGGAGTGTGGGGAGTGTGGGGAGTGGGGGGAGTGTGGGGAGTGTGGGGAGTGGGGGGAGTGTGGGGAGTGTGGGGAGTAGAGGAGAAGCAAAAACATCAATAATTCATACCAATAGGACTTATGCAAATTAACCTTGAAAACGAGGTACTGATAACTGATAACTGATAACTGAAATGACTTTTAGGTATAGTAGTTGAAGGAAAGGTTATACCATTTCTCCATGAAGTTGCACTTAATATAAAGATGAGAATAGTAAGTTTAATAAGGTCTGAGCAACAATTATTAAGCGCATTTTTACAGAGAAATGGTATTAGGACAGATCGACAGCTTAAAACTCAGAAAACGTAAGATTTTGCCTTCTTATTTCTTATTTCTTATTTCTTATTTCTTCCTTCTTCCTTTTTCCTTCTGCTAATTTAAGGAGATTTTTAACAGATGGTAAAACAGGGAGATTTATTAAAAAGATTATTCAATGCTTTTAAGCCTTTTGAACCTTTGAAACCTGGTAGTCCTGTATATGTTGATTGTCGGGAAGTTCGCGGGGATGGAGATGTTATTATAGACTTAGCTGAAAATATTAAATTATCTGATAATAATACCTATCAACTTTATGCCGGACATCGAGGTGCAGGTAAATCAACGGAACTTTTACGATTGAAAGAACATCTCGAAAATAACGGATATTTTATTGTTTATTTCGCTGCTGATGAACAGGATATTAATCCAGAAGATACAGAATATGCTGATATTTTGTTGGCTTGTACAAGACACTTATTAGAACATTTGAAACAGGCTAATCCTCAGCCTTTACTTGATTGGTTAAAAGGGCGGTGGGGAGATTTAAAAGATTTAGCAAATACGGAAATATCTTTGGAAAGTTTGGCAGTTCAATCACAAATTAGTCAGTACGCTAAACTTACAGCAAATATTAGAGCGGAACCGACTTTAAGGAGAAAAATTAGAGATAAAATTAATCCTTATACTGAGAGTTTAATTGAGGCTCTGAATAGTTTTATTCGTGATGGTAAAAATAAACTTAGTTCTGGTTCTGAACTGGTAATAATTGCTGATAGTTTAGACCGAATTGTACCAATTGTTCAGCCGGACGGACGTAGCAATCATGATGAAATTTTTGTAGACCGCAGCGCTCAATTGAAGGGTTTAGATTGTGATACGATTTATACAATTCCTATTTCAATGGTCTATTCTAATCAGGCGCCAAATCTCAAAGTTGAATATGACGATCCACAGGTTTTACCTATGATTATGGTGGAGACTCCGGAGGGGGAAGTTTTCGATTTGGGAGTGGCTACAATTAGGGAAATTATTGATAGAAGAGTTAGTGAAGTTAATCCAGATTTATGTTTAGAAAGGGATGTATTTGAAAGTCGAGAAGTTTTAGATAGACTTTGCTTAATGAGTGGGGGTCATGTCCGGGATTTAATGTTATTAATGCAAAGTGTAATTAAACGTGCGGGAGGTAAATTACCGATTTCTGCCAAAGTAGTACAAAGAGCTATTACGGAAGCAAGACTTCCTTATAAAAGATCGGTTCAACAGGAAGAATGGCAAATATTAGTTGATGTTTTTCGTTCTAAAAGTATATTGAATAATCAGCAACACCGGGATTTATTGTTTAATCGTTGTTTGCTGGAATATACTTTCTTGGATGAGGAGGGAGAAAAGCAAACTTGGTATGATGTTCATCCTTTAATTAAAGGAGTTCGTGAATTTAAGGAGTTGTTGGAATTAAGCTTTAAAGAAGTCAGAAGTCAGATTTAGATCCCCCCTAACCCCCAGATCCCCCCTAACCCCCCTTAATAAGGGGGGAACTGCTTAATAAGGGGGAACTTGCTTAAAAAAGGGGGAACTGCTTAAAAAGAGGGGAGGTTTCAAAGTCCCCCTTTTCAAGGGGGATTTAGGGGGATCATAAATGTACTTCATCTTGATGAGAAATGCGATACTCAAATAAATTAATTTTTACCCACCAGAGCATTTTTCATCACAGGATTTCTCCAATTTATAGGGGGAAGGTTTCAAAGTCCGGAACCGCTTAAAAAGAGGGGAACTGCTTAAAAAGGTGAGAGGTTTCAAAGTCCCCCTTTTCAAGGGGGATTTAGGGGGATCGTAAATGTACTTCATCTTGATGAGAAATGCGATACTCAAATAAATTAATTTTTACCCACCAGAGCATTTTTCATCACAGGATTTCTGGAAGCTTAAAAAAGGGGGAACTGCTTAAAGAGGGAGGAGGTTTCAAAGTCCCCCTTGAAAAGGGGGATTTAGGGGGATCGTAAATGTACTTCATCTTGATGAGAAATGCGATGCTCAAATAAATTAATTTTTACCGACCAGAGCATTTTTCATCACAGGATTTCTCGAATTTAATTTATAGGGGGAAGGTTTCAAAGTTCCCCTTTTAAAGGGGGATTTAGGGGGAACGTAAATTTACTTCATCTTGATGAGAAATGCGATGCTTAAATAAATTAATTTTTACCGACCAGAGCATTTTTCATCACAGGATTTCTCGAATTTAATTTATAGGGGGAAGGTTTCAAAGTCCCCCTTTTAAAGGGGGATTTAGGGGGAACGTAAATGTACTTCATCTTGATGAGAAATGCGATGCTTAAATAAATTAATTTTTACCGACCAGAGCATTTTTCATCACAGGATTTCTCGAATTTAATTTATAGGGGGAAGGTTTCAAAGTCCCCCTTTTAAAGGGGGATTTAGGGGGAACGTAAATGTACTTCATCTTGATGAGAAATGCGATACTCAAATAAATTAATTTTTACCCACCAGAGCATTTTTCATCACAGGATTTATCGAATTTATAGCGGTTTTTACAAAAGTAGATTACAAAACTTCTGTCTTCTGCTTTTAAGCCAAAATCTCTATATTTTATGTTAATGAAAACTACTATAAGGAGTTGCTGCAATGAAAGGAGAAAAAGTTGTTTGGGAAGAGGATATACAGTCAACTTTTGCAGAGGAATATCAAGACCTATTGAATGTTGTCGGGTTTATTGAAGGTTTTGGTTTATTGTTTGTAGAATGTTCGCCTCCACAGGGAACGGAAATTATTGAAAAAATTCGGCAGGATATTCCCCAAGAAAGGGTAGAAGTTTTGCGTTTGGATAAGACTACTTATAATTTTTATGCTCTGGTAAAAGATTTGCCAAATTTTGCAGAGATTGATGTTTTATTTGTGACTGGTTTGGAATATTCTCTGTATCAATATGAGGAGGAAATGAAAGAAAAGGGTTGGGATAGTAATGAGATTATTTCTATTAGTAGAAGGGGAGTGCCTCCTGTTTTGATTAATTTGAATCAGCAGCGAGAAAGATTTAGGGATGATTTTGATATTTGCTTTGTGTTTCTGTTACCAAGGTTTGCTGTAGATTACTTGATTAAACTTGCCCCAGATTTTTTTGATTGGCGTTCTGGGTTATTTCTTTTTCCTATAAATGAGGAATATTTACGACAGGAATCTTTAGATGTTTGTGCAAAAGAATTAGATGATTATATAGAGCTTACTCGGCAACAACGTAAGTATGAATGGTTGAGAATTAAAAGTTTGGTTGATGATGAGAGACTTCCTATTGAACAAAAAGCTAGTTTGTTAGTTAGGAAGGCTTTTTTGGATAGAAAGTTTCAGCACAATGAAGAAGCAATATTAGCTTGTGATGAAGCATTAAAAATTCAAGCCAACAATTATGAAGCTTGGAATAATAAAGGTAATGCACTGAGAAATTTAGAAAGATATGAACAAGCACTGGCAGCTTATGATAAAGCTCTAGAGATTAAGCCAGATTATCATTATGCTTGGGAAAATAAAGGCGTTGCATTAGAATTTGTAGAAAAATATGAACAGGCATTAGCTGCTTATGATAAAGCTCTATAAATTCAACCAGATTATCATTATGCTTGGGAAAATAAAGGCGTTGCATTAAAAAATTTAGAAAGATATGAACAGGCAGTTGCTGCTTATGAAAAAGCTCTAGAAATTCAACCAGACTATTATTATGCTTGGAATAATAAAGGCATTGCACTGGGAGAATTAGAAAAATATGAACAGGCAGTTGCTGCTTATGAAAAAGCTCTAGAAATTCAACCAGACTTTCATTATGCTTGGAATAATAAAGGTAATGCACTGAGAAAATTAGAAAGATATGAACAGGCAGTTGCTGCTTGTGAAAAAGCTCTATAAATTCAACCAGACTTTCATTATGCTTGGAATAATAAAGGCGGTGCATTGTTTTATTTAGAAAGATATGAACAGGCAATTTATGCTTGTGAAAAAGCTCTAGAAATTCAACCAAACTATCATTATGCTTGGAATAATAAAGGTAATGCACTGAGAAAATTAGAAAGATATGAGCAGGCAGTTGCTGCTTATGATCAAGCTTTAGAAATTCAACCAGATTATCATTCTGCTTGGAATGGTAAAGGTAATGCACTGAGAAAATTAGAAAGATATGAGGAGGCAGTTGTTGCTTATGATAAAGCTCTAGAAATTAAACCAGACTATTATTATGCCTGGGATAATAAAGGCGATGCACTGAGAAATTTAGAAAGATATGAACAGGCAGTTGCTGCTTATGATAAAGCCTTAGAAATTCGACCAGACTATTATTATGCTTGGTCTGGTAAAGGCAATGCACTGGGAAATTTAGAAAGATATGAACAGGCAGTTGCTGCTTATGAAAAAGCTCTAGAAATTAAACCAGACTATTATTATGCCTGGGATAATAAAGGCGATGCACTGGGAAATTTAGAAAGATATGAACAGGCAGTTGCTGCTTATGAAAAAGCTCTAGAAATTCAACCAGACTACCATTGTGCTTGGTGTCGTAAAGGCAATGCACTGAGAAATTTAGAAAGATATGAACAGGCGCTGGCTACTTATGAAAAAGCCCTAGAAATTCAACCAGACTCTCATTGTGCTTGGAATAATAAAGGCGATGCACTGAGAAATTTAGAAAGATATGAACAGGCAGTTGCTGCTTATGAAAAAGCTCTAGAAATTAAACCAGACTATTATCAAGCATGGTATTTAAAAGCTAGTGCGTTGATGAAACTGCGCCGTGTTAAAGAAGGTTATGCCAGCATAATAAAAGCCTATGAAATAAACCCTGATTTTGTTGAAAAAATGTATAGTCAAAACATAAAAAATATTCTCACTCAAATAGGGTGGTATAAATTGAAAGAAATTTTTACTAAAGTTTTGAGAATTATAGGTTTAAGAAGCTGAGTCAAAGAAAAATCATAGGTAAAGTGCATCTAGTCACCAAACAAAAACCTAATTAAATTAGACAAAAGTTGGGGAAACCTGCAACGGCTCAAAAAAGAAAATTGGAGCGATAAACTATTAACAGATGCAGAAAAATTATTAGAAAATCCTCAGATAAAAATATTACTCTCTCAGACAGTTGAAGAAGAAAGAAGCAACAAGAAAGAAGCAAGAAGAAAAAATGGATGGGAACTCAAACCCCAACCAATTATAAACACCCTGTAGACGGCGGGGAATTAAACTCAAAAAAAAAAGATAATTCCGCAACAAAAACTCAACAATAAACCATCAATATTACCTGTTGAAGAAGGAAAAAGTAGTCGTAGGTTGGGTTAAACCACAGTGCAACTCAACACAAAATTCTATCTACATATTCTGTGCTGCGGATAAGTTCCGAATATCATACCTCAACCAAACCTACTAAAAGTTGGGGAAACCTGCAACGCCTCAAAAAAGGGTGGTGGTGCATAGTAATGCTAGAGAGAGTGTGGGGAGATGGGGACCCACCCCTAACCCCTCCCAGGAGGGAAATTTGGGGAGATGGGGGGATGGGGAGTATGGGAGAAATTAAAAAATATATCTCTTCACCATTACCATGCAGGACTACCCAAAAAAGAACTGTGGGGAAATAAACTATTAGCAGATGCAGAAAAATTATTAGAAAATTCTCAGATATAGCAATGTGCGCTGGCACATTTACAAATTCCAGGAGGTGTCCAATAGCTAAAAGTCTTATATTATCGGCAATTTATTCCCTCTATTGCCTTCCGGAGCTGTTACCTGTTGCTTGCGCACAGCACTATAAAAACTTTACCAAAAAATTGTGGTCTAAAGTCTCCCCTTTTAAGGGGATAAAAAAAGAGAATATTCCTGATGTCAAACCTCCTGATTGCAGAGTTACTGAAGTCCGCAGTTCCTCAGTTAGGAGGCTAACTGATAACTGAAATGACCCACCGCCTTCTGTGGGATTGTACGTTACCCCCGCACTAATACACCCTACTGAACTGAAATGACCCACCGCCTTCTGTGGGATTGTGCGTTACGCTACTGAACTGAAATGACCCACCGCCTTCTGTGGTATTGTGCGTTACCCTCGCGCTCACACACCCTACTGAACTTCTGACTTATGAATTATGACTTCTGACCTCCGTGAAGAGCATCACGGAGGCTTTAGACCCAACTTTTTGTGAAAAACTTGCGTATACTTAATTAGAATTAACTAGAAGACTCCTGATGATTGGCTAATATATAATACCCCACCGAATAAGTAAAAACATTAAATAAGTCTACAATATTAATATCATCTAGTCATCATGTCAACCCTCAGTCCTTGTGAACCAAAATATCTAGAACTCAAAAACAGTCTCATCCAAATACGAGACCTAGAAGCCGCTGTCTCCATACTAAACTGGGACCAAACCACCTATATGCCCACCGGAGGCACTTCTGCCAGAGGACGACAAATAGCCACTCTCAAAGAACTTGCCCATGAAAAATTTACCGACCCATCCATAGGTCAACTCCTCGAAGACCTCCGCCCTTACGAACAAAGCCTCCCCTACGACTCCACCGAAGCTAGCCTGATCCGTGTTACTCGCCGAGACTACGAGCGCGCCATCCGAGTCCCTTCAGAATTCATGGCCAAATTGTGCCAACATCAAGCTACCGCCTACGAAGCATGGGTCAAAGCCAAATCTCTCAAAAACTTTTCTCTAGTACAACCATATTTAGAAAAAACATTAGACCTAAGTCGGGAACTAGCCTCCTTTTTTCCCCACAAACATATTGCCGATCCTCTGATTGACTTTGTAGATGAAGGCATGACAGTCTCCATTCTTTGTCCTCTATTTAGCCAGCTGCGCCAAAAATTATTACCCATAGTTGAAGCCATTACCTCCAGCCCACCTGTTGATAATTTTTATCTCCACCAATATTACTCAAAAGAGCAACAACTCAAGTTTGGACGTACTGTTATAGAGCGTATTGGGTTCGACTTTCAACGAGGCCGACAAGACGAAACGCCCCACCCCTTTACTTCTAGCTTTTCAATTGGGGATGTTCGTATTACCACTCGTGTGTATGAAGATAACTGTACCGAAGCTCTATTCAGTACAGTCCACGAAGTAGGCCATGCTCTCTATGAGCAAGGTATTGCCCTAGAATTAGAGGGAACGCCCCTTGCTGAAGGAACCTCAAGCGGTATCCATGAAAGTCAATCCCGATTATGGGAAAATATGGTGGGTCGTAGTCGAGGCTTTTGGGAATGTTTTTATCCCCAACTACAGGGTATTTTTCTTAAACAACTTAGTTGTGTTTCTATTTCAGAATTTTATCGGGCAGTTAATAAGGTTGCTAAGTCACCCATTCGTACTGATGCTGACGAAGTAACCTACAATCTCCATGTAATGATTCGATTCGATCTAGAGTTGGCCATGTTAGAAGGGAAGTTAGCTGTTTGTGACCTTCCCGAAGCCTGGAATGATTGCTATAAAAAAGATTTAGGTATAGTTCCCACTAATGATAGTGAGGGAGTAATGCAAGATGTGCATTGGTATGGTGAAATGATTGGCGGAATGTTTCAAGGTTATACTTTAGGTAATTTAATTGCGGCTCAAGTTTATGAAACTGCAGTGAAATCTAATCCAGAATTTACTGTTGCTATTGAACGGGGTAATTTTACTCTTTTACATCAATGGTTAAAGCATAATATTTATCAACATGGTCGCAAATATAATGCGAATGAACTAATTGATAGAGTAACAGGTAAACCTTTAAGTATTGACCCATTTATTCGTTACATTCAAAATAAGTATAGTGATATATATTCTGTTAAATTAGCTCTTGTTGCTTGAGGGAAAGCAAATTTAAAACAAGGAATTGAAGTTAAAATTATTTTGGAAATAATCGAAATACTTTCTACAGTTCCTTGTTTTCATTATTCTCCAAATTTAATTCCTTCCCAGAAGGAAGATGGAAGATGGAAAAATTTTGCGTTGTCTAAGCTTTAAGATTTTGCTCTGTGTTAACCTTTCCTTCGATTGTTATACTTGTACCAAATTCAAAAAATAAATGCTAAAGTAGCTTACCGAAAAAATTCGAGAAGCTTAAATCCCCGTACTAAATAACTGGAATGAAAACTGATACTATTCCTTGTTTGTTCAAAGTCTACGATATCTTACGACTTAAATAAAATTGCTATATTTATTGTCATCATTGTATTGCCTTTCACTTAATCCCTGGGTCATTGTTTAACCACAGTAGCAAAGCTTCAGATTTATATTTTGATTCTAACTATCGTAAGCATTCAGCTATTAGCTGTCAGCTCTCATAAGAGGGTTTAAATGAATATAGACTTTAAAGCCGACTTTGGTAGTAAGTATAAATTCTGCCTCAATTAGTAAAGCTTTTATCTAAAACTAAAAGCAATAGCTGAAGTCCGCAGTTCCTCCGCAGGAGACTAGCTGAAGTCCGCAGTTACGACTATAAGAGGCTAGCTGAGGGCTGTTTGTGCAGCATGACCTAGGAAATGCTTACCGAATAATTAAGGTTTAAAGCCTCTCCTTGGCTGCGTGCGGCACCGCGAGCTGTCGCTCTATAAGGAGAAACAGCGGTCGATCTTCGTAGCTTCCCGAAGGGTGGGATGGCGAGGAAATCTGCGCCATATCCAATCGACCAAGAGAAGAAAATTTTTTCATGATTAGTCAATTCTCTTCTTTTCAAGGAGAGGTAATAATTAATAATTAATAATTAATAATTAATTATTAATTATTAATTGTTGAATAACTATCCGGGTGATCGGATTAATTCAAGTAAATGAAAATAATTAGGGCTTGCTGATTAAATCTAAAAGCACTGATAGATAAAGGTTTTAGCTTTTTTGGAGCGAAAAAAAGTGCAACTTTTTCAGCTTTAGCGACCAAAAAGCTAGGATTTTGGGCAGACAAGCACAGAAAGATAGAGGAACAATTATTCCTCCTACCTCCTCTGTAATTCCCTTAACTCCTGACTTCTGACTCGGTTCTCCTGACTCCTACTCTTACCAAAAGACTTATTCAGCAAACCCTAATTAAATCCGGTCAATTCAGTTAACACTTATCAGTTATCAGTTAGCCTCCTCCGGAGAAACTGCGGACTTCAGTACTTCCTACAATAGGGAGGCGAGAAGATGCAGAATTTTCTTTCTATTGGTCGATTGGATATGGCGCAGGTTTCCTCGTCATCCCACCCTATGGGAAGCTCCGCTTTTTCCTACGGAATGCTACCCAGATAGCCGTTAACGTAGTTGTGCGCTAGCAAAACGACCGCTTTTTATCCTCTTAAAACTATCCATTACCCACATCTTTCTTAACATAAAGCTTGACAAAATAGACGAGTTATGAGTAAGTCTTGGCTCGGCTTTCTCGGGAGAAAAAATGTATGGAAAAATACTTTTTTTTGACAACTTCAGTAGTTTTACTTAGCTACTATGATTTTTTCTCCTTTCTCCCCTGCTCCCTGCTCCCCTTCCCCTCCTGGGAGGGCTTAGGGGTGGGTCCCACAAGGGTTTCAAGACTTATGGGTAAGGGATAGCTCTTGACATACTCCCGACGTTGCCCTTACGGGACAACGCGGGATTCTTCAGTCTGGGAAACCCTGACCGCTGTTTAGACAGAGGTGATGTCCTCCCCCTGTGTTGGACCTTACAATAACAAAATGTACCTAGCTTGTCAAGGGCATATGAACGTTTAGCTTATGAAGGTATCCGAATCTTGGCCCTGGCTTGACCATACGACGCTAAAGGTGCGGGAGAGCGCGGGACTTCCCGCCAGGGAAGTTAAAAAGGAAGGCTTTAAACCAAAATTTTCAGTCAAAAAAATATACAAAGAAGAATTTTTGCTCTTATAGCAGTCGCCATTAGAGCTGATTTTTAACTCGCGCTAAAACCCTTATTTAATCTAACTCTCAGGCATTTAGGCATTATTGGACTATAACTCCCAAAACCCTTGTATTGCCAGAAATTCAGCCTCTTAATATTTACTTTATAAATCAGCTCTTACTGTATTTTACATATCAAAAGCTTAAAACTCAGACAACGCCAGATTTTTCCTTCTTTGGTAGATAACTAAACTCCTTCTACCTTCTACCTTCTACCTTCTACCTTCTACAAAGATGTTAATATTAATTATACAGTTATGATTAAATTTTTAGTCCCGCTAAATTTCAGCTAAAACTAGAACTGCAAACATCAGCAAAGTTATTGAAGATAGACCATGATTTTCAAACCAAAACTAAGTAATCATCACAATAATATTATTATGCGTATCCCTACTATTACTGCTCTATTAAGTTTAGTAGCCCTGTTTACTTTTACTCAAGGCAAAGCTGTTGCTTCCAAGAAAACAGAATCTTTAGTAACAGAAAAAGAAGAAGATTTAACTAGCAATTCTAATTTAGAGACTTCCACTTCTGGTGACAAAGATACTAACAAAATTCAACTGTGGCAAAGACAGAAAAACCACAACTTTCGGATACCCTTTATTGGTGGAAATATCAGATTTTTAGGTAAACCTGCTCAACCTGAATTATTCTCTAAACCATTCTATTCAGGTGCACTTCAAAAACAGAATAATCAAAAGAATATATCACAGGGTTCTCGAGGCGCAGAAGTCTGGGCAGTACAAAGACGTTTGCAAGCTAGAGGTTTCGACCCTGGAGCTGTAGATAGTGTGTTTGGTACTCGCACCAGAGAAGCAGTAAAAGCTTTTCAAAAGTCTGTGGGTTTAAGTGTAACAGGTATAGTTAATCAAGCTACTTGGACATCTCTGGGTAAACCCTCATTTGCTTCTCGTCAACCCACTCAAAGAGAAAAACCATCAATCTCAAGGCAAAACCCACCCATCCAAATAGAAAAGATATTAGCAAAAGGAGACAAGGGGTCTAAAGTTAAAACCTTACAAATTCGTCTAGAAACAATGGGTTTTAATCCGGGTCCAATTGATGGGGTGTTTGGAAGAAAAACCACAGGGGCAGTTAAAGAATTTCAAAAATATAAAGGAATTAAGGTTAGCGGTATAGTGGATCGAAAGACTTGGGAAGCTTTCAGCGAGAAGTAAAATACTCAAACTTTTACTGTCTTGTAATAGACTGCTTATCTAACCATAATTTTATCAACAATATGCCCACTTTATATCAAGCAATCAGCGAAAAACTAAAAATTGCTGATTGCTTTGTTTTATATATGAATTTATTAAGTAGGTAGGTAAAATGATTTGTATATTTACAACTAATACCAAATCCTATTTACTAAAGCAACATTTTAAAAAATTAAGGTATGTGCCTAGAGAGGACTTGAGTATTGAAATAATTAGTAGCTAATAATTAAATTTTACATCAAAAATACAACAACATATTGCAGATTTATGATCTACAGATTATCCAATTATGATTTTAATAAATGAATATTATTATTCTATCCTTGGACATTACTTACTTGAAAAGTACTGTATTTGGTTTTCTTTTCCCTACTTACAAATATTAAATTAATTTGGCACAGGTACTTACTTTTTCTGTTCCAAATCATATGAGATTCCTCTGTTTTCTATTATGTCAAACATCTAATTTTATTTTCAGCTCTCAAATGTAAATACTATTTTAGGCTAAAAATATGATAGGCTGATATAAAAATATCATAAACCATACTGCAAAACAGCAATTCTACCAACTAACTAACTCTCATACCAAGAGTTCCCTCTTCTTAAACATTAAAGATGTAATTTACTTGATAACTAAGTTGAATCAAGTGAAAAATTATCCACAAATTTATATATTTATAGATTTAAAATATTTTGTTTTGCCAAACCTCAAATATTTGCTACTAGCCATCAACCCCAAGGCTTCCTCTTCAAAACCAACCAAATAAAAGTCTAAGACCCGAAGCCATGCATCGAAAATCCATTTTAGGGATTATTTTATTCTTGCTGACCCTGGCATTAACTATTTTACATGGGTCACTAATAGATAAATATATACAAAATCATCAATTATCCAATCAGATAAAAAAAGGTACAATACAGCAAATTTCTAATTTAGACTTAGAAAATTCTTACTTTTATCAATCCCCAGAATTACAGTTTATAGAAGCCCAAAATTTCCATAATACTCAAACTGTTATTCCTAGAAAAAATCAATCCAGACTGAAAAATATATCAACTTCCCCATCTCAACCTACCTATGAAATAATTGATATCTTGTGGATATTACTTTGCTCTGGGTTAGTATTTATCATGCAACCTGGATTTATGTGTTTAGAGTCAGGACTCACCAGGTCAAAAAATAGCATTAACGTTGCTATTAAAAACTTCACTGATTTTGGTATTTCAGTTGCCTGCTTTTGGAGTTTTGGATTTGCCTTCATGTTTGGGTCTTCATCTTCTGGAATAATTGGCCATAGTAAATTTTTCCTGGCAACCGATCTACAACCTTTTGACGCAGCCTTCTTTTTATTTCAAGCAATGTTTTGTGGCACAGCTACGACTATCGTTTCTGGTGCAGTAGCTGAACGCATGAAGTTTGCCTCCTATCTATTTGTCGCCTCCCTAGTTTCAGGTTTGGTCTATCCCATATTTGGTCATTGGGTTTGGAATGGAGCTGACACTGGTCTATTAACAGGTTGGCTTGGGCAACGTGGTTTTGTTGACTTTGCAGGTTCGAGTGTTGTCCATAGCATTGGTGGATGGGTTTCTCTCGCGACTTTATTAATCATTGGTCCTCGAACAGGCAGATTTCCTCCTGGTCGTCCACCAGAAAAAATTCATGGTTCTAATTTACCCCTATCAGTTTTGGGGGCAATGCTAATTTGGTTTGGTTGGTTTGGGTTTAATGGTGGAAGCACCCTGGTATTAAATGGACAGGTAGCGGGCATTATTGTGAATACTGTTCTTGCGAGTGTAGGAGGAATGTTGACTACTCTTGGTATAGGTTGGTATATCAGAAGAATACCCAGTGTTGAACTACTAATTAATGGTACTCTTTCTGGTTTAGTTGGCATTACAGCAGCTTGTCATGCTGTTACAGCTTTTTCTGCCATTTTCATTGGTGTTATTGCTGCCATAGTCACTATGTTGGTAGAGCAAGCTTTAGAAAAAATTCGAGTCGATGATGCTGTTGGAGCTATTCCAGTTCACCTCGGTGGAGGTATTTGGGGAACTTTAGCAGTAGCTTTATTTGGGAAGGCAGAGGTTTTAGGTACTGGTCTTAGTTTGAGCCAACAATTGACAGTTCAGTTATTAGGAATTTTTGCGGCTTTTCTATTAGGATTTTGTTTGGTATATCCAATTTTATTCATTACAAATAAACTTTATGTTTTCCGAGTTTCACAAGCAGATGAACATATCGGTTTAAATGTTTCAGAGCATCGGGCTAAAACAGAAATATTAGATTTATTTAGAGTAATGGATTCTCAAGCTCGTACACAAGATTTAAGTTTGCGAGTGCCTGTAGAACCTTTTACAGAAGTAGGTCAAATTGCCAATCGCTACAATCAAGTAATGGATATTTTGGAGGAAGTTACTGCGAGAAATGATGCCATTATCAAAGTAGCAACAGATGCAATTATTACTTTTACTAAGCCAGAGCTTGAGATTATTAGTATAAATCCTAGTGCCTCGGCAATTTTTGGCTATGAAAATCAAGACTTAATAGGGAGGTCTATTTATCAAATATTTGACTTTACTATTAATCCATTAACTATGGAAAAAATGGATACCGAACATTTATTAACTGAAGTAGAAGAATTAACTGCAGAACAATTAAAACTATGGATTAATCCAGATTTGATATTTTATCAAAGTTTAGAAATTAAAAATTATTGTTATGTGTTTGATTTGCAAGATATTCAACCGGAAAATTGGCAATCTTTTTTTCCTAGCTTTTTGCATTTACGAGAGGAAAATTTAGTAGATATTCAAACAGAGTCGGAGCTACAAAAAAAAAGTGATCAACAACATTATTATATAGAACTACTGATATCTAAAATTGCTGACAGTGGGAACCTTTACGAATTAGTTGGTATCCGTGCAGATGGTTCCCTATTTCCCATGGAAATTGCACTCAGAGAAGCAAAATTTAATCAAAAAACTTTCTACACAGGAACTTTTAGAGATATTACAGATAGAAAGGAATCAGAAATAAAGCTCAAGGAAAATGAGCAAAGATTTCGGAGTTTATCTAGAGCTACCTTTGAAGGGATTATGATTCAGGAACAAGGAAAAATTGTAGAAATAAATATCGCTGCTGCCCAAATGTTTAGATATGAATTATCAGAAATGATTGGAATGAATACTTTTGATTTAATAACCCCAGAATATCAGGATTTCGTATTAGAAAAAATTGCTTCTGGATATGAAAAACCTTATGAAGTAGTTGGAGTAAGAAAGGATGAGTCTACTTTTCCTTTAGAAATAGAGGCTAAAATATTTTTTTATCGTGGTAATAAAAATAGAGTAGCGGCCTTAAGAGATATTACTGAAAGGAAACTAGCAGAGGCAGCATTGCGGGAAAGTGAGGAAAGATTTAGATCTGTAATGGAACAAGCTGCAGATGCTTTTATTATCTATGAAATGAATGGCAAAATTGTTGATGTTAATCAAAGTACCTGTAAAAGTTTGGGATATAAACGTGAAGAATTATTGAATTTATATATAGAAGATATTGAGGTAAATTTTTTATCAGAAAAGATGTATGAAAAGTGGCAAAATTTAATTCCTGATACACCAATGACTATAGAGGGAATTCATCGTCGCAAAAATGCTACAACTTTTCCAGTAGAGATACGTTTGGGTTTATTAAAAGCAGGGAATGGTAAATTAATATTGGCTCTTTGTCGTGATATAACTGAGCGTAAAAAAGCAGAAGCAGCTTTGCTCCTAGAACAGGAAAAGTCAGAAAAATTGTTGTTAAATATTCTGCCGAAACCTATTGCTGATAGATTGAAAGAAGGTGATAGTACAATTGCAGAAGGATTCGCAGAAGTTACAGTTTTATTTGCAGATTTAGTAGGGTTTACTGAATTAGCAGGTCGTGCCACTCCTCAAAGATTAGTTTATTGGTTGAATGAGATTTTTTCCAGGTTTGATTTATTGGCAGAAAAATATGGTTTGGAGAAAATTAAAACTATTGGAGATGCTTATATGGTCGTGGGTGGGTTGCCAAACCCAATGGAAAATCATGCTGAGGCGATCGCTCTGATGGCTATAGATATGCTTGAGGAAGTATCCTATTTTACTGATGAACAGAAACAAGACTTTAATATTCGTATTGGTATAAATACTGGCCCAGTCGTTGCTGGTGTAATTGGACGTAAAAAATTTATATACGATTTATGGGGTGATACTGTGAATATTGCTAGTCGTATGGAGTCTCACGGTATACCAGGTGTTATCCAAATAACAGAACAGACCTATGAGATTTTACAGCACAAATTTTTATTTGCAGAACGGGGTTTGATTGATATTAAGGGCAAAGGTTACATGAAGGCTTATATTTTGCAGGGGAAAAAAAAGTTATATTGAGGAAGTCAAAAGTCAGAATTAAAGTCAAAAGTTAAAAGTCAAAAGTCAGAATTAAAGTCAAACCTCCTTATTGCAAGAGGTACTGATAACTGATAACTGATAACTGATAATTGAAATGACGGTGGGGTATTAAACTTGCAAAAGATAAAGATAAAAAATTGTCAGTCATTGTGAAAATTTCTGATTTGTGTGCTATATTGAAATTATGCGGATGTGGCGGAATTGGTAGACGCGCTAGATTTAGGTTCTAGTTTCTTCGGAAGTGGGGGTTCAAGTCCCTTCATCCGCATTTAATTTAAGAAGGAAGAGGAAAGAAGCAAGAAGGGAGAAGACTTAAAAGTCTGAAAAAAACTTAAATTTCCCCTAGATATTTTCGCTATAGTAAATAAGGGTCAGATTAAATAGTACTTTAGAGAAAGAATATTCAGATCCTGACCTATTAAAAATGTTTAATCCAATTTAAAAAAAACTAAGCTGCTAAGTAAAGACAATTCTAGGTACACAAATAATTTGTAACTTTCTAGAAATATCAGACTCAAGACACACCTTCTAAAAATCTAGACAATCCTAGACACGCCCTTCATCAGTGACTAAGAGCGATTTT
The DNA here is from genome assembly GCF_010672455.1 of Okeania sp. SIO2C9. Classification (GTDB taxonomy): domain Bacteria; phylum Cyanobacteriota; class Cyanobacteriia; order Cyanobacteriales; family Microcoleaceae; genus Okeania. Next base: position 86,355 of record NZ_JAAHGO010000020.1, read on the forward strand.
ACGGCTCACCTGTCCACAAGTCTACTGGCAAAGAAGGTTAATGTTCCGCTCAAACACATTGAGTATAGGATTCCCTCTGGGGTTTTTGTCCTTATGAAAAGTCGAGTGCAAAACACTCCATAATAGTTGCTAAAATCCTCTGGTCTTAGCAGACATAAGTAATAATAACACAAATTAATGGCGCAAAAATATAGACATTTCTTAGATATTTGTCTAGGGTAGTCTATGTTTTTCAGCTCTGGCAAGCAACAGTTAAAGGCATTCCATTATCACTAGGTTTCAACTTCAACAAAAAAGGAACAGCTTTCTTTACCCAAGACTGCACAGGAGTACAAGACTTTGCTGCCTCCCCAAAACAAATATCTAACATATCAGTATGAATAACTCCAGGGTTGAGAGGAATAGCGGCCATTCCTGATGGTAATTCTTGGGCTAAAGTACGAGTCAAACCCTCAATTGCCCATTTTGAAGCACAATAAGGTCCAACTTGTGGAGAAGTGGAACGTCCCCACCCAGAACTAAAATTAACAATTATTCCGCTCTCTCTAGAAATCATAGCGGGGAGAAAATGACGCATCACATTTGCCACACCCTTAATATTAATATCAATTAATTGGGAAAATTCCTCACTATCAACTTCCCAAACAGACCCTGGTTGATTAATTATAGCGGCATTATTTATTAATAAATCTGGCGGTGAATAATTACTTAATGTTTTAGTTACCCACTCTCGCACAGAATTTTCATCTGCTACATTCACAGAAGTAAACTGATGTGGATTACCATATTTAGTAGTTAATTTTTCAACAGCAGATGCAGAACGAGCACAACCGATAATAGTATGACCTAATCTAATAAATTCATCGGTCATAGCTCTACCTAAACCACGGCTGATACCTGTAATAACAATGACCTTTTTCATCGGGTATATATATTTTTTTACTTAGCTCTTATTATAATTAAATTCTGTTCTAATTGAAGAAGGAAGAATTCATTAATTGATAATGGATAATTGATAATTACCTCTGGTTAAAACCGTTACGGAATTGAACATAAGGAAATATTATTTCTTCTTTTGGGCGATTGGATATGCTTAGGAAACCCATCCATCCCACCCAACGGGGAAGCTCCGAATATCGACCGCTGTCTTGGTTGATTGGATATGGCGAGGTCCCCTCGCCATCCCTCAACCGCTTTTTTACCCTTAAAAGGGGAGGCTTTAAACCAGAATTATTCAATTATTAATTATTAATTATTCGGTAAGAAGGAAGAAGTAAGAAGCAAGAAGGAAAAAATGTATAGGGATAGTCTTCTACACGCCACTTCCTGTCTACAAATCCCAACCAATTGCAAACACGGTGTAGACTGCGGTTCAACAATTATTGAAGAAGGAGACAGGAGACAGGAGACAGGAGACAGGAGGAAAATTACATGGGGATTCTAACCCCAAGTAATTTTGAACACCCCCGTTGACGGTGGGGTATTAAACCCACAAAGAAAATGATAATTAACAATTAACAATTACCTCTTATTTTCAAGGAGAGGATTGAATAAAAGGAATTTTTGTTCTTTTTTTTTCTTTAAAGGAGAGGCTTTAAACCTTAATTATTCGGTAATTCAACCCAAAATAAAGGGTGCATCTCAATTTTGAATAAAGCCAAAAAATTATCGCTTTTAGGCAACAGCTCTGAAAGGCAACAGGCAACAGGGAATAGATAAGAAAAAAGTATTTTTACAAATATTGAGATGCACCCAAAATAAAAAGATAACAATAATAAAACTAGATAATAATTTTATAATGTTAGCCATTGACGAACAACAATTATCAGCCTGGATAGAAACAGCATTAACTCAAACAAAATTAGGTACTTTGCCTACTTATATTCCTTCACTTGCTGAAGTTAACCCCAAGAATTTTGCCATAGTTTTACAAAGTATTGAAAATCAGATTATCTCATTAGGTCATGTAGACATAAATTTGCCTCTAATGAGTGCAATTAAACCTTTTTTACTCTTGTACTTATTATGTGAATTTGGCAGTGATTTTGTATTTAAAAGAGTAGGAATAGAATCTTCAGAAAAGCCTTTCAATTCTTTAGAACAACTGGAAGTTGATGGTGGATGGCCAAGAAATCCAATGATTAATAGTGGAGCGATCGCTTTATCATCTTTACTACCAGGAAATACTGCTCAAGAGCGCTGTGAAAATTTTTGTTCTTGGCTTAACAAGTATGGAAAATGTCAATTATTTTTAGATACAAATATATTAGCTTCTGTTGGGTCTTTACCTAATCATAATAATCAAGTTATAGCTGCAAAATTGGTAGAAGCGGGTTATATTCAAGACTCGAAAATTGCTCTAGATACTTATAATCAAATCTGTTGTTTATCTGGCACAATTTTTGATTTTGCTAATCTAGGAATGTTGTTAGTAAAATATCCTTACTCTAAGTGGAAAAAACACTGTTGTGCAGTTAAAGCGCTAATGACTACCTGTGGTTTGTATGAAGCATCAAGTTGTTATGCTGTAAAAATAGGAATTCCAATTAAGTCTAGTGTAAGTGGAATTGTTTTGGGAGTAGTTCCTAGTACAGGAATAATTGTTTGCTATAGTCCTCCTCTAGATCAACAAGGAAATTCTGTAGTAGGTTTATTTCTCTTAGAATTAATTTCTCAAAATTTACATTTAAGTGTCTTTTACTAATAAAAGTGTAATTAACGTCAGTTCGGATTAAGAGCAGTTATTTAACCTGGAATAATCTGAAACTATATAATCATGTTGAGCGGATGATAGAATTAGCAACTATAGAATCAGGCTTTTAATTTATCCTGAATTCAGGTTAATTAGTTTTTCGTAAATAAAAAAATGAATCTATTTATGACCGAGTATCTTATTAATCTAGTATAATTTGGCTGTTATGTAATTTCAATATATAGATAAAAGACCAAATTATATTCAATCTTAAAGCTTTATTCTATAAGCTTTTTTCGACTAAAATCTCAGTACATTTTTTGACAGTAAGTTTCATCGAAATATATCATGCAGGTAGAGGAGTAAATTTTTATTACCTAAAACTCTAAGTTTTGTCTCTCATTGAACTGAAAAAGACTATATATAGCAATCCTACAGCGGTTTTCCTTGCACGGTAGACCACAGTAGAGACGTTCCATGGAACATCCCTACAGGGGGCGTGATTATGACGATGTGGTTGATCAATATGAAAAGCGCTGTAAATCATCCTTGTTGAAGAAGCAAGAAGCAAGAATAAAAAAGGAAAAAGTAAAAAGGAAAAAGTAGATGGGTACTCAAACCCCAAACAATTGTAAACACTGTGTAGAAGGCAGGTTATTAAACCCAAAAGAAAAAAATAATTTTATTGCTTCGGTGTTTCTCATTCCCTAAAATCTACAATATTTCACAACTCAAATAAGATTGCTGTATATCAACCAACTCACTCCAACAAGTCCGGTCTAGAAAAGCGAAAAAGCTTATAGTTAAGGTGCTAATTGCTGCATATCAATTAATTTAGAGTTTGAATATTCATCTTGAGACGCTCCCTGTAATCTAATCATTTTTCAACAATAAATAAAAACTCTCCAATTATCTTACTTTGTTTCTTATGTCCTCAAGCATTTAATTCACTGTTAATATTTGAAATCTAAATGCTGAAGAAATCTTTGCTTAATTAATTAGCTGTCAATTTTTCGAGCAACTTATTGGCAAATTAAGTTGTACAAAATTCATAACAATTAGACTTAGATTCTATTTCTGGGGATAAAATTCTTATACAACCTTGTTTATAAAGAAACTGGTCGCTATATTTAGGATTCACATTGGCAATGATATTAAACCTTGCCATTATTGCCATTAACTCAGATTTTTTTATAGGTTTGCTAATATAACCATTAGCCCCTTGTTTCATTGCCCAATATACATCAACTTCTTCATTTTTACTAGAGCAAAAAATTACAGGTATATTCATAATTTTAGGTTCTGATTTAATTTGACGACAAACTGAATAGCCATTCATTTTTGGCATAATAATGTCTAAAAGCACTAAATCAGGACTTTCTAGTTTTATTTTTTCTAGTGCTTCTAAACCATTACTTGCCAGTATAATTTTTAATCCCATCTTGGCAAGAATATGTGCGCCTAGTTTTCTGACAATTGCGCAGTCATCTACTATTAAGATTGTTTTTTTTACCATGATTATATAGTGAAGCTAATGTATAGTTACCAAACTTAATTGAGCTGTAGATTTAGCACCCATGAATTGGGTGATTTAATACTTGCACTCCTGACTGTTTTCCCAATTGCAGGATTTTAAATTAATCGATTCAGTTAAAAATTTCATTATTAACTAAGAGAATATTAATATTATTAACCTAGTTTCATGATTTTTTGGTAGAGCATACAATCGTATCTACCTGTAATTATAATACACCTTTTAGATAGAATATCAGAAGTTTTACCAAAGTTTGTGAAGTTACGATGAAGTTTTGATAGCTAGGAGTTAATTAGCTAGAAAAAATTGAGTATTGAGATGAAAATTTCAAGTAGTTAGATTTATTGATAGAAGATTTTTCACTTTAGTGAAATACATAGCTTTTTCTATCTGCCCTTATAGCAGTTTTCAGATAGATAAACCACACACTCACGTATCACAACTATCGTAGAAACGTTACATGAAATGTTTCTACTGTGCTCTACCCAAATGAAAATGATTATATCAATAGACAGGTAATTACTTATTGTAATAGATATACATCGGACTTACGCAATGCCAGGGTATGATTGACACCAAATTTTATTATTTATTATAGGGTATTTACTTTACATCCTCCCATCCTCAAATTCAATACACCACCTTTGACTTTGACTTTTTTAAATATCAGCTTACTAAAGCACAATTGGTATGAGATTTGAAAATTGTTTCAGCTTTTGTGGTGTGTAAGTGCGGATATAATTTCTAATTAAACTTAAAATAAAAAATACTTTCCTTTGAATACATCAAGTTCTCAAGCTTTAGGAAGAAATAAAGCAATTAAATTGAGGTAAAAATGACAGTAAGCATTCAGCATTCAGCATTCAGTTATTAGAAGTCAGCCATAAAAATGAAAGACGAATTTGGCACATTAGTCAATATAATTCTTAGTGAAAAAATCTAGAGGTAGTCCTATAGGTAGTATTTATAGCAATAGCCAGAGCGGTTAAGACATAGACTAATGATGAATCTTAGACTAGGCAATGTTTTTCCCACTGTTCTGAAATCCGGTTTTCCCTGTTCCCTGTTATAGTTTGATGTATTTTTATCCAGACTTTAAATTATCATTCAGTCTCTGAATACTGATTTAAACTTAATTTCACCAAAAGCTATCATCAGTTAAGAGTGAATAAATGATAGCTGAATACCGATCAATTACATTCTTTCTAAAACAGAAATTCCGAGCAAAGACAATCCAAACTTTAGAGTTCTGGCGGTTAAGTCACATAATAATAATCTAGAAGTACGCAAAGGTTCTTCTGAAGTTAAAACTGGGCAATTCTCAAAAAATTGATTAAACTTTCCACTCAATTCATATAAGTATTCACAAAGACGATTAGGCAATAATTCAACAGCCACCATATTTAACACTTCATTCAACAATAATAGATGTTTTCCTAGTACCAACTCTTGCTCATCTTTCAAGATAATTTTGCCATCCTCTCTTAACTTTTCAAACTCAATTTCTCCCTTTCGAGCAATTCCTTTAACCCGCACATAAGCATATAATAGATAAGGAGCAGTATTTCCATTCAAAGCCAACATTTTATCGAAACTAAAAACATAATTACTATTCCGATTTTGACTCAAATCTGCATACTTAACCGAACTCAAACCAACAACTTTAGCTATATTTTCAATAAACTCATCACTCTCCGAACGATTCTCCTCTTCCAACCTCTTTTCCAAATCATTCCGCGCCCTATTTATAGCCTCATCTAATAAATCTTTTAACCTCACAGTTTCCCCAGAACGAGTCTTTAACTTCTTCCCATCTTCTCCTAATACCAAACCAAAAGAAACATGAACAACTTCCACATTTTCTGGAATCCAACCAGCACGTTTTGCCACTTGCCAAACTTGAGCAAAATGATTAGCTTGACCAGCATCCGTAACGTAAATTAATCGCTTTGCACCCTCCTTTTCAATCCGATGACATAAAGCAGCTAAATCAGTAGTTGCATAATTATAACCACCATCAGATTTTTGTACAATTAACGGTAAACGCTCGCCTTCCTTATTAGTAAATCCCTCCAAAAATACACATTGAGCACCATCATTCTCTTCCAATAAACTTAACTTATTTAACTCTTCCACAACCCCAGACAACATAGAATTATAAAAAGATTCTCCCCGCTCATTTAACTCAATATCAAGTAAGTCATAAATAACTTGAAATTCCCGGCGAGATTGATTACATAAAAGTTGCCAAGCATAACGACTATCCTCCGCACCAGCTTGCAAATTTACTACTTCTTCTCTTGATTTTTCCTTAAAAATTTCATCCTCATCAAACCTTTTTTTTGCCTGTCGATAAAAAGCAACTAAATCTCCTATATCTAAAACATCAGCAGTTTTTAAAGCTTCCGGAAAAGCTTCTCGTAAATAAGTAATTAACATTCCAAACTGAGTACCCCAGTCTCCCACATGATTTAACCTGAGTACATCATGTCCCTGAAATTCTAGAACCCTTGCCAAAGAATCTCCAATAATTGTTGAACGTAAATGTCCAACGTGCATTTCTTTCGCAATATTGGGACTAGAAAAATCAATGACAACCTGCTGCGGATTTTTTGTAGGGGAAATATTAAGTCGTTCATCTTTGATAATCTGTTGTAAATGAACTTCTATATATTCTGGTTTGAGGGTAATATTTATAAAGCCTGGTCCAGCAATTTCTGGAGGCTTACATATATCGGTAATATCCAGCTTTTCAATAATTTGAGTAGCGATCGCTCTTGGTTTATTCTTTAATTTCTTAGCCAAAGACATTGCTACGTTACATTGATAATCTCCAAATTTGGGATTACTAGCTGGAACGACCATTGGATCTGTATTGGCTAAATCTTGACCAAAAGCAGCAACTATAGCTTTGTCGAATTTACTTTTGAGTTGTTCAAGAGTAGAGTTAATCATTATGTTTAATGTTGAAGATTTTAAACTTTTATAGATAATAACTTTCTGCTGTGGAAAAAAGTACTGATATCTGATAGACTCATTCTGAATATTTAAGTAGGTAGGTAAAATCATTTGTAGATTTACTACTCATACAAAATATGTCAGACTAGGGTGATTTTCAAAAAAATTGAAATTTAGTTCATTAATGGATAATGGATAATTACCTCTGGTTAAAACCGTTACGGAATTGAATATAAAGAAATATTATTTCTTCACAGGAGTCGATTGGATATGGCGCAGGTTTCCTCGCCATCCCACCCAACGGGGAAGCTGCGAAGATCGACCGCTTTTTTCCCTTTGAAAGGGGAGGCAGAGTAAGCTGAATTATTTAATTAACAATTATTAATTATTAATTATTCGGTAATTAGGGGATAATAACTAGATTTAGTATTCAGATATATTTTCTGTTCCCAGATTTAGTATTTTATACCTCGATTAAATGTTAAATTAATTTGGCACAGATACTTATCTAATCCAATTAATTTTTCTTGGCAGCTAGTATTTCAAATGTAGCATAAGTGTAGTTATTAAATCTATATGGATTCTGGATGTAGAATCTCCAATTTGACTTGAGATATTTAGATTAGCAATAATTATCTTATAGTTTTGTAATTTTAATAATGAATATAAAAAAATTATAAGCGTACCATTTTAAGAAATGTTAAGATGGTAGGTAATAATACTTGAGGACATTAATTATGTTATCTAAGCCAACCTTTGACGATCATTCCCTAAGTGAATCTTTCTATCAAGCACTCATTAATCTTTTCTATGAATCTTTAAGTCTTTCCACTCAATCCTTATTAGGCGAATGTAGTTTTGGCTTTGCTCCCGACTCCCTTGGAGCCAAAACTTTTTTTATTATCGCTCCTTCTATATTGGAAGCAGATCGACTAATTCAAGATATTGACAGTCTCAAAAGTCGAGTAATTTCTTTAATGGGAGGAGTAGGAAAACTTGCTATTTGTGTCAATCCATTGAAAGAGCAAGAAGAGACTAATTCTCAGAATCACAAAGAGGAAACATTTGGAGACTGTCTTGATCAAACCCAAGAATTTTTACCACAGTATATGATGTGTAAAATTTTTCCTATTGATAAAAATCTAGATTGATTTTTCTATCCATCTTCATACTTGATACCATTTATTTTTCTTTTTTGTAAGTACACTTGAAACCTCTTCTATAGAAACCCACTGTATTTATATTTATTTGAAAAATTAAGTGTAGCTTTATGGAGAAATGGTCTAAGAATAAGCAACAAGTAATGTTGTTAAAACAGTGGTTCTAAATCAACAAAATTATCCACAAAAAAAACTGCATCATAATTTAATTAAACGCTTAGTTAATCGTGAAAATTGATTTAGAGCCAACAATGTATTTTCTTGATACATCATTTTATTACAGATAATTCCCTATCCATTTGATCAAAGAAAAAAATTTATATATTTTCCTATACATACTCTGTTCCTTAGCTTCATAACTAACATACGAAAAACTGGATTGAGTATAATTTTCTCTTAGGGAGTAGTTAAAAATTTTGTCATATTACTATTTATTATTATCGCAATTTCCAAGAAGCGTGATGTAAAAAATTCGTTGGTTTTAGGGAGTAGAGAGTATTCAACAATGAATAATGAATAATGAATAATGAATAATTACCTCTCTTTGAATTGAAGAGGATTAACTAATAATGAAAATTTTTCTTCACAGGAGTCGATTGGATATGGCGAGGAGACCTGTTCTTGCAGACCCGCTCCGAAGATCGCCATCCCATCCTAACGGACTGCTCCGCAAACGACCGCTTATTATCCCCTATCCAAGGGGAGGCGCATACCCACAATTTTTCGGTAATTCGGGAAATTAGGTTGCACATTATCGAATGATATTGTCAAAAATTAGTTTAGACTTTGACTAAAAAAAACTAATATTAATCATTCTAGCAATTCTCAAATCCAAAATCCAATTCTATCAAAAATATCAAATGATTTGTCACTGTGCAACACCCAAGAAATAGGGAATAGAAAACAAGAAAAACAACTTTACCTCAGTAACTTGAGAAAAGCTATATAGAGTGAAAAGATTCTGTATTTCCAGTATATTCTCGAATATCTATATTTTTTTTATTTATGTCACTCTAAAAGTTGTAGTTAAAGAGAATAAAAAAATATATACTAGAAGGAAGAAGGTATTTGGTTATCTAGGCGATTAGTTATCTACAACAGAATGCTTTAGAGAACTAGGATAAGACCGAAATTGGAAAAATCTGGCGTTGTCTGAGTTTTAAGCTTTTGATATGTCATAACCTTTCCTTCAACTGCTATAAAATCAATCAGAATAGTCAGGAGATGTGAGATAAATTGTTTAATCTCTATTCCCAGTTAAAAATAATCTTCTATTTTATTTTACTTACTGATTAATACCAATTTGAAAAAAGAATCCTATAAAAAGTGTATATCGGATCGATATGCTTAAAAATAGCTTCTCCAGTTCATTTTAGATGGTTATATCTATCGTTTTACCTTTTTTTCAATATTTATCAAAATAACATGGGTCGCGCAATCCCGCCTTTTACAGAGGTTTTCATTTGGGTAGACCACAGTAGGGACGTTCCATGGAACGTCCCTACAAGGTATTATTTGTGAAGATGTGGTTCATCAACTTGAAAAGCGCTGTAAGGCGATCAGATTTTTGGAGAGTTGCTCAAAGTCAGGAGGGAAGAATAACGAAGAGGATAAGAAAGTTTTTGATCACTAATTAAGCGGACATAATATTAGTTATCTAGGAGAGAAGGAAGAGGGAAGGACTGAAATTGGAAAAAGTGAATGGGGATACTAAAAAGTTGCTGCGACCCTCGATCTAACCCCAAACAATTGTAGAAACCCTGTAGACTGTAGAGTATTAAATCCGTAAATAAGAAGATAAAATCTGGTTGATTATTATCGGGTATTCAACTAAATCCTCAAATCCTATTCAGGTAAATATTTTGACTTTTTTGAATATAAATTTAACTAAATAAAATTTGGTATAATACCAAATCAGATTACTTAGAGCTGATTTATAAAGTAAATATCAAGAGGCTTAATTCCTTGCAATACAAAGGTTTTGGGAGTTACAACCAAACAATACTTAAATCCCTGAAAATTAGATTAAATCAGGGTTTTAGCTAAGTTTACAAATCAGCTCTTATAGACCACAATATATTATTGAGAAAAGCTTGATATATATGAATTGTAGTTTACTTACTTATGGTTTAGCTAAACTGGATTTGATATTTAGATATCAAACGAAAAAACGCTTATAGGATTTATCCATGAAGCTGCCCTTAATATAAAGATGAAGATAGGCAAGATAAGTACCTGGACAGAATTAATTGTGCATTTTTGATAGCTATATGAAAGAACTATCAAAGGATCGACAACAAATTTATATACAAATAATTTTGTCTACCTACTTAGTAAAGTCACCACAAAAATTATTAAGTGCATCATTACACAGAAATGGTATTTAAAGAAAGAAATAAATAAATAAATAAAGAGAAATAAAGAAGAATAATTTTTGATAAATATTTCTGAGTCAAGACTTAAGCATAAGTTTTTTCTACCACCTCGATCAATAATTTCCAGAAGGATTATTAAAAACTCTTGACCAACAAAAAAAAAAGTTGATAGAAACGATATTCACATCAGAGCAATAAAAAAAAGAATCTACCTATCAATACAGAATAACAGTAGTATTTTTTTCTCTGGAGTCCTCCTTTTTCTCTCTTCCCTTGCCAAACAACTATTAAAAAACTAAGACATAAAGAAATTCCTTCCTAAAGCCTAGAAATGCTCATTGAAAACTTAAGATTAACTACGATGACACTAAAATCTAGAACTCAAAACTTAGAACAAACCTAACATGGTAGAACTAACACCTAATCCTTCATTTAGCCTAACAATTCGCCTCGAAACTCCTAACCGCACCGGAATGTTGGCCAACATCACCCAAGCCATCGCATCAGAAGGAGGCAATATAGGCCACATTAACTTACTAGAACAAAGTCGCCGAATTACACTTAGAGAAATTACAGTTGATGCCTATAGTACCGAACATTCCGAGAAAATTGTCCAAGCGGTTAAAGCATTAACAGAAATAAAAGTAGTTGATGTCTACGACCGTACCTTCAATTTACATCGTGGTGGTAAAATAACAGTTCAAGGTAAAATACCACTAAAGTCTCAATCTGACCTATCAATGGCCTATACCCCAGGAGTAGGCAGAATATCCAAAGCTATTGCAGAAGACCCCGAACAAATCTATAAACTTACCATTAAACAAAATACAGTAGCCATTGTTACAGATGGTAGTGCAGTTTTAGGGCTAGGTAATCTAGGTCCAGGAGGAGCTTTACCAGTAATGGAAGGTAAAGCAATGCTATTTAAAGAATTTGCTGGGGTAGATGCTTTTCCTATCTGTCTCGCTACTCAAGACACTGACGCTATTATCGAAACAGTTAAAAATATTGCTCCTGTATTTGGAGGAGTAAACTTAGAAGATATTGCTGCCCCTCGTTGTTTTGAAATAGAAGCCAAACTACGCCAAATATTAGATATTCCAGTATTTCATGATGACCAACACGGTACTGCAATAGTCAGTTTAGCCGCATTAATTAATGCTTTAAAGTTGGTCAAAAAATCTATAGAAGATATTCGTATTGTCATTAATGGAGCTGGTGCTGCAGGAATAGCGATCGCTCGTTTGTTACGCAAAGCAGGGACTAAGACAATTTGGTTATGTGACTCTAAAGGTATAGTATCAAAAGATCGTACAGGTTTAAACCCAGAAAAACAAGAATTTGCTGTTGAGTCTTCAGGTACTCTAGCAGATGCTTTAATAGGTGCTGATGTATTTTTAGGTGTGAGTGTACCAGGAGTTGTTACCCCAGAAATGGTGAGGTCTATGGCCAAAGACCCTATAGTATTTGCTATGGCTAATCCTATTCCAGAAATACAACCAGAATTAATTACAGGAGATGTGGCAGTTATGGCCACAGGTCGCAGTGATTACCCAAATCAAATTAATAATGTTTTGGCATTTCCCGGCATATTTCGCGGTGCCTTAGACTGTCGGGCCACTACCCTGACATCTACAATGTATTTAGAAGCTGCTAGAGCGATCGCCTCATTAGTCAAAGCTTCAGACCTAGACAAAGAACATATTATTCCTTCGGTCTTTGATACTAGGGTCGCTACTGCTGTGGCTGGAGCAGTGGCCCATGCTGCTCGCCAAGAAGGAGTAACCATTTAAAAGCTTTTAGATTTTTAAAATATAAATATCTTTAAGAAGTAAACCTAAAAAAATAACGGGAGGAAGTTAGCCAGGCGGATTTATCCCCTGGTTGAATAACGACACGCGGGTTTCAACCCGGAGTAAAAGCCTGATATACTAGAAATAGCAAGTAAGAACAAGGTTTGTCGCCATGACAAGACCGCGCTTTGCGGTGAAATTCCGGCGGACAGGAGACGGGGACTTGATTTCCTACGACGGCTGTTTGCGCAGCATTCCGCAGGAAAAGCAAGCAGGCAGCTAAAGCAGTGATTTATTGCTCCAACATCTTGAGTAAAACCACTCGTGAAAGCTAACAAAAAAAAGTAAACTCACAGCTAGATTTCGGTCTAAGTCGAGGAGTTTAGGAGTCTGTTGACAGGCTTAAGCAAATGTGGATTTATGAGGGGCTGCCTGCGGAATTTACTTCCGCACTTTAAACGCCCCGTCCCATTTGCGGTAGATTTACTACAGAATCCAGGGTGTTTCAACCCCTGGAGATGTCAAATATCGCTATCTGTGCCAAATATTGAGTAGTGAGACCCCAGGGTCTCATTTTTTCTTGAATTTTTTTTTGATTATTTTTTTTCAGAAAGTTACCAATAGTACTAATTTTATCAATATTTGCTGCAAATAACTAGGTTATTTTTTAGGAATCAGTGGTAGAGGAGCTGTCGGATTGGCAACGTACAGAATGAATAGCTTTGATACCATTTACTAGGTCAGAATTTATCTTTGTAGTCCAAAGGACATCTCCTCTCAAGTCTTTTAACTGCCCTTATTATTAATAACATTCTTTTTCCACCCTTGATATAAAGTGTGATTTATCAAAAAATTAAATATTATAGAGCAGTTTCAAACCTGCCCCAATCTGAAAAAATATAAAATATAACAGGGAACAGTGGGAAAAACATTTCCCCTTATTTCGATTCATCTCATCATCACTCTATATCCTAATCTACCTGTCTATTGCTTGCTATATATCAAAATAAATAAATCAAATCATCAATGGCAACTACAAAAAAGATTCGTCGGAAAACTCGCAAAGTTCCAATATTTGAAAGAATCATGGCATTTTTAGCCCTAGTAAATTTTATTCTAGTGCTATTTAACATGACCTATATTACCTTTCGTGATTTTTATTTTGAGCAAATCCCAATGCTCACAAAAATATACGACCCAATAAAGGGAATTGAATCTAATAGAGATACAGAAAAATACTTAGATCATTTGGAACAACTGGAAACGAAAATACCTCAAGGTGCTGATTCTTTAATAGTACAAGAAGAGTTGGCAGAATTACGAGAACTTAGTGTAGAAATGATCGTTCAAAATCCTTTTGCAGTTGCCAACAAAAGCGGCTCTTTAGAAAAAATAAAAAATCGAATGAGAGATAAAATTGATAATGATTCTGCAAAAGAATCATTTAAAACCTTCTGGAGTCAAGAATACTTAACAAAAAATGGATGGATTGAAGAACTGGAATGGTTTGAAACAGAAATCAAACCATTAATTGCTAAAAACTATTATCGTGGCATCGGTGAAAGTGGAGGACTAGCTGATTATTTTGGCATAATCGACCTACCATTTATAATTATATTTGGTTTAGAATTTTTAGGCAGAACATTTTTAATTAGTCGTCGTTATCCTAGCGTAAATTGGCCAGAAGCGATGCTCTGGCGTTGGTACGATATTTTTCTACTATTACCATTTCTACAGTTTTTACGGATAGTTCCTCTAACAATTCGCCTCAATGATGCTCAAATTATAGACCTAGAAACAATTAGGGCACAAGCTAGTCGAGGTTTTCTTGCTTCTATTGCTCAAGAACTAACAGAAGTAGTAATAATGCAAGTAATTAATCAAGTGCAAAAAGATGTCAAAACAGGAGAATTAGCAAAGCAAATATTTTCCTCTCAAGAAAAAACTTATATCGATCTAAATAACATTAATGAAATTGAAGCGATCGCCACTAGATTAGTACAAGTAACTGTTTGCAAAGTCATACCTCAATTACAACCAGATATAGAAGCTCTAATCCGTTACAATGTAGAGAAAATAGTTGAAGAATCACCAGTTTTTCAGAGATTTCAGCAAATACCAGGAGTAGAAAATTTAGCTAATCAACTATCAGAAAGATTAGTCCAAGAATTATCCAATCTTGCTACTGAAGGACCCCAAAATGCTTATGAAACAGTTAAAGCAGCAATGGCAGATCCAGTAGGAACACAATTATCTAACCAGCTCGTTCAACACTTCGGTCAAGCACTAAGTACAGAATTACAACAAGAACACACATTAGAAGAACTTCAATCCTTAGTATCAGCCCTTCTTGAAGAAGTAAAAATTAACTATGTGATGCGAATGAGCGAGGAAGATGTCGAAAAAATTCTAGAACAAACCAGACAACTACAGCTTAAAGCTAATCAACCTCAAAATAATATCAGCTAATACCGTTTCACGGAATTCAAAAGTTAAAAGTAATATTTAATAGACAGAAAACTTTGACGTTTCAAGACTTTTAACGGATTATTTGACATTATAACTTTGAAGCTATTTGTGACATCCTTAAAAGTGAAACGGCATAACAAAATTAATTGCAATCGGAGAAAAAATCAACTTGCTGATCAATAAAAAATATGATATAAATAATTACTTACAGTTTAATAGAACTAATTAAGTAGGGAAAACCTATCCCAATTTAAACTTCTATAATAAAGATTGTAAACAAATATGTCAGATATAGTTAAATATAGTCTTTTGTCTCCAGAAATCTGGGCGACTATTGAGATAATTTAACTTTTGCTTGCTAGAGCTAAAAAACATAGACTATCCAAGACTTATATCTACAAAATTTCCATGTTTTTACGCCATTAATTTGTGTTATTATCACTTATGTCTGCTAAGACCAGAGGATTTTAGCAACGATTATGGAGTGTTTTGCACTCGACTGTTCATAAGGATGAAAACCCCAGAGGGAATCCTAAACTCAATGTGTTTGAGCGGAACATTAGCCTTCTTTGCCAGTATACTTATGGACGGGTGAGCCGGAAAATCGCTTTTAGTCACCGATGAAGAGCGTGTCTAGGATTGTCTGGATTTTTAGAAGGTGTAAAGGATTTAAGTTAATGTTAACAGTTGTTAACAGGGAGTGGGTGAAGCCCACTTTTTTTGTTGCATTTGTCCTATGAGTCATCCATTAATACCACAAATCATCAAATTTGCTACCCCTATTGCCGAGTCCCTAGGATTGGAATTAGTAGGAGCAGTATTTCATACAAATCAGCATCCTCCAGTGCTGCGTTTGGACATTCGGAACCTTCATCAAGACACAGGTTTAGATGATTGTGAACGGATGAGCCATGCTATAGAAGAATCACTAGATGCAGCAAATATTATTTCTGAACCATATTTACTAGAAATATCCAGTCCTGGTATTTCTAAATTTTTGGATAATGACCGAGATTTTATTGCCTTTAAAGGGTTTAGCGTAATTGTTAATACTTCCGAACCGTATAAAGGTAAAAATCAATGGATGGGACAACTGGTTGGTCGCGATCTAACAGCAATTTACATTAACCAAAAAGGACGACAATTGACTATTCCACGCTCTCTAACTATGACTGTTGAATTACAAGAAGGAAAGTAATTAAATAACACTAGAAAATATCAAAGAATAAATATTAATTACTGTTTTAAATTTATTGTTTGATTGCTCGTCAGACTTAAATATCAACAACTAAAAGGAACTTAAAATTCCTATAGTGTTATAACTGGAGATCAAGTCGAAGATCATACTTTATACTTGTTATTCTTTGCTTATTGTTTCAATTATCAAATTATAAGTTCTCGAAAAAACAAAAAATACTTCACTTGAATACCTAAATTATGTAAGCATTTCCTGCGGAATGCTTACTAAATAATTAATATCCTAATCTCATAAGGATGAAAAAACTCGCCTCGAAGTAAAAAAATTTAGAAAAATAAAAATATAGAGGATAAAAAATTATGTCAATGGTCAATTTGCCTGGACTTAAAGATATGATCGAAGGTATTAGTAAAGAGCGCAATTTACCAAAACAAGCAGTTCAAGCTGCTTTACGTGAAGCTCTACTAAAAGGATATGAACGCTACCGACGCACTCAACGTCTAGATGGAATTCATTTCACAGATGACTACTTTGACAACTTTGAAGTAGAGTTGGACGTAGAAGAAGAAGGGTTTCGAGTATTGGCCACTAAAACCATTGTTGAAGAAGTGACCAATCAAGACCACCACATAGCTCTGAAAGAAGTTATAGAAGTAGCTCCAGAGGCCCAGTTAAATGATACCGTATTCTTAGATGTCACACCAGAACAAAATGAATTTGGTCGTATGGCTGCTATCCAGACCAAACAAGTATTAGCTCAAAAACTACGAGACCAGCAGCGCAAGATGATTCAAGAAGAATTTCAAGATTTAGAAGGCGAAGTTCTTCAAGCCAAAGTCCTAAGATTTGAAAGACAATCAATTATCTTATCTGCAAGTAGTGGTTTTGGTAGACCAGAAGTAGAAGCTGAACTACCTAAGCGAGAACAATTACCCAACGATAACTACCGTGCTAATGCCACATTCAAAGTTTATCTCAAGCGAGTATGTGAAGGCTCAACTCGTGGGCCTCAGTTACTCGTGTCCAGAGCTGATGCTGGTTTAGTAGTTTATTTATTTGCAAATGAAGTCCCAGAAATTGAAGATGAGATAGTGAGAATTGTAGCAGTAGCCAGGGAAGCAAATCCACCATCCCGATATGTTGGCCCTCGGACTAAAATAGCAGTTGATACTCTTGAAAGAGATGTAGATCCTGTCGGGGCGTGCATTGGTGCTAGGGGGTCGAGAATTCAGGTAGTTGTGAATGAACTGAGGGGAGAAAAAATAGATGTGATTCGCTGGTCTCCAGATCCTGCAACTTATATTTCCAATTCCCTTAGTCCAGCTAGAGTAGACGAAGTTCGTTTAATTGATCCAGAGGAAAGGAGAGCGCATATTTTGGTATCTGAGGATCAACTTAGTTTGGCGATAGGTAAGGAAGGACAAAATGTCCGTCTGGCCGCTCGCCTCACTGGCTGGAAAATTGATATTAAGGACACTGATAAATACGATCATGCTGAAGAAGATAGTAAAATTGCACTTGAAGTTTCTCATCGGCAAGCATTAGCTGAACAAGAAGAAGCTGAACAAGCATTAGCTGAACAAGAAGAAGCTGAGCAAGCATTAGCTGAACAAGAAGAAAACGATACTGAGGAATTAGAGTTAGAGAATACAGATTTTGACGATCCAGATAATTATTCTGAAGTTAATGCAAATGAAGAAGTTAATGAAACTGAATATCCTGTGGAATTAACTTAAAATATTAAAGATTATAATTTCAGAGATAGAGTTAATTATTTACCATCAAAATCATATCGGTTTGCAACTTCAAAAAGCAAGTATTCATAGAGTTGTATGGCATAAAAAAAATAAAACTGTCAACCAAATTCATATGAAGTTGCATAGAATAATATTTTAATCAGAGTTGACTATAGATTAAGACAGACGAATTAATAAATTTCATAATTCTGTGCAGCCTCACATAAAATTGGTATAAAACCTAAAACCTCATTTTGTGCAACATAACATAAAATTGGTGTAAGTTGTTAACTATTGCTAATTAAGAAGTTATCTGGATTTTGCTATACCAGGCGCGATCAATGTTTGTTTGTTACAAATACTTAGGGTGTTGATAGTAATCAGTAGTTACCGAGGTTAGGTCTTAAGCATTTCTTGGAATGAGGCTTGATTTTTAGTTCTTTAATACATTATGGGTAAAGTTCTTACTTCACTTTGATTGTTTGTATAGCAGAAGGAACAAGAAAAGACCTAAGGACCGAAAAATCTTGCGTTGTCTGAGTTTTAAACTTTTGATATGTCCGCCCCCTTTCCTTCGACTGCTATAGCATTCATAATGAAAATTGGTATTGTACCAATTTTCATAATTAATTTATCCGCAAACCGCTATGATTACAATTCATTTAATCTACTATCATAGAATTAAATAATTAAAAACTTTTATTCAGATAAACTGTTGACTTTAGATTGATAAAAGTAGCTACTCTTAGTATTAATTTGTGCAATAATTTATTGGCAGATATCAAAATTAGAGGTTTTCAGCACAATGTCATTATTTTTAATTAATCAATGGGATTTAATGAAGAGTAAAATGAATGATTTTTATAACTTTAATTGAAAATTTTAAGTATGATAAAATCAAAAATTTAAGTAAAAAAATAGGGAAAATATCTATAAATAGATTGGTTAATATTTGCCAATTTATTCTGAAAAAACAAAAAGTAATTGAGTAAAGTTTTAATCAACGAAAAAATAAAAATGAAGCCAAATTACCGTCGCTGTGTTAGTTGTAAAAAACTTGCTCCTAAAGAAGATTTTTTGCGAGTTATTCGTCTTAAAAAATCTTCTACCATTAGATTAGATGAAGGAGAAGGACGTTCAGCTTACATTTGTCCACAAACAGAATGTTTTCAAATTGCTCGTAAAAAGAATAAATTAAGCCGTTCACTTAAAACCCATGTATCACCAGAAATATATCAAGCATTATGGCAAAGATTGAAAAATTATTCATCGAAAAAATGATCCCTGAAAATAATTGTACAACAGAATAATATTTGGATTATCCACAAATTAACTATGAATTACTAAATAAATCGAATACCACAACTAATTTTGTGTATCTTCTCTAGGAATTAGATATTTCATTTCTAAAATTAATATATACCTATAAGTTACCGAAAAATTGTGGGTATGTGTCTCCCCTTGGATAGGGGATAATAAGCGGTCGAGGGATGGCGAGGTCTCGGAGCTGTCCGACCATCGACTCTTGTGAAGAAAAATTTTCATGAATTTGTCAATCCTCTTCAATTTATTCTCAAGGAGAGGTAATTATTAATTATTAATTATTAATTATTAATTATTAATTGTTGAATGAGCTATGGTGCATTTTAATTTTAGATAGCTGAACAGCTTAAGACAGCATTGAGACCGCAGAAAAATTATAAATCCTGCTAAGATAGATATTCCGAGGACAATAAATGTCTTAGGAAACTTAAACTATGATTGAAATAAATATATCTATAAAAGTCAAACCCTTGACTCAAGTACCACAAAGATTATATGTATAAAAAATAACAAACTTAAATTGTGAAATTGCAATTAATAAAATTGCTTAAAACTTTAACTTATATGTATAATTTTTAACCTATGCCAAAAAATCAAGTCTAGTTAATAAATGGAGCAAGTAGACTTTCAGGGAACTACTCTGAAATACTCATTTATCCAATCTAAATAGTGATGGGTTTTAAGTAAAATATAAACTTAATCTAGACAGTAGCTAAACAATTCATAAACTGAAAGCAGTAAAAATAAAAAAAAAGCTTTTAAGTAGCTAAACTGAGCCTAAAACTAGTATGATTGTAGTGTAGTCGTTAAATCAACATTATAACAATGTAAAATTATAGATTTGTAAAAGAGAGGGTAGAGTGGATGAACAACGGAAAAGTAAGAATTTACGAATTATCAAAGGAATTGAATTTGGATAACAAAGATATATTAGCAGTTTGTGAACAGCTCAACATATCTGTGAAGAGTCACAGCAGTACTATTACAGAACCAGAAGCAGAACTAATCCGCAAAACGGCAGAAAGCTTACCCCACTCTCCCAGTAGGTCTGCTGTTCCAGAAAAAAGTAACTCTCAAAATCAAGAGTCAACTTTTAATCATAACGAGGGTAAAAAACAGCAGATATTAGAAATACGCAAACCAAGACCAAAACCATTGGAAGAAAGAGCTAAACTTAAAAATCAAACCCAAACCCATAATAATAACGTTCAATTAGTGGCAACTCCTCCAAAACCTCCAGCACCGGAAGCATTAGATCGGCAAATTCAACCTCTCAGTAAACCAAGGCCCAACCTGTCCCTAAAGCTAGAGGGAGAAAAAGGTAAATCTGTATCAGCAGTAGATAAAAAGTCTACAGATATAGCTCCAGACATATCATTAGAAAAAACTGTCACAGAAGTTCCCCAGTTAGTAGGACCACCTGTAAGACCAGCACCTCCTAGCATAAATCGAAATCTACAAAGTCCCTCCACAACAAAGCCTAATCAAAAAAATAAAAAAACAAAGCAGGAAGCTAAAAAAAGAAAAGATAGAGAAGAAAAACCTTCTCAAAAGCCTGCAATTAATAAAAAGGAAAACAAAGATACTTCTCAAAAAGAAAGTGTTAGACCACCTATTCCCGCCCCTGAAACTTCAAGTCAGTCAAAGCAAAAACATCGAGATAGACCTACGGTTAAACCAAAGCAAGTTCAAGAATTACAAAAACCTCAACTTGCACCAAAACCGAAACTAAAAATATCAGTTGATTCTCCAAAAGATACAGATATTGATTTAGACATAACAGAAGAAAAAGAGCCAGAAGAAAAAGTAATAGAATTAGATTATAATGAGGTAGAAAAACCAAGACGAAAAATAATATCCCCAACTAAGCCTTCATCAGCGAAATTAAAGAAAGGTCCAACTTGGGAAGAAGAAGAAGAAGATTCAAGCGAAATTGCTCAGAAAAATGCTAAAGCTAGTGCAAAAGCTAAACGTCTTCGTCCAAAACCACTCCTAGAAGATGATGATGAAGATTTAGAAGAACTTTTAAATAAGCCAGAACCAGTAACAATGAGCTTATCTTTAGCTCGCCCACCAAAACCAAACAGTAGTCCTGGCAAAACTAAATCCAATTCTGGTAACAACGCTCCCAGCATCAAAAAGAAATCTAGTAAATCACAGCAACCTGTCAAGTCTGAAATTGCTGAACAAAATCAATCTGTTGAAGCTCAACCTTTAGAAAAGCTAGTAATTAATTCGAGCATGACAGTTCAAGAATTAGCAACAGCTTTGGCAGTATCAGAAACAGAGATTATTAAAAGACTGTTTATGAAAGGCATAGCAGTCAACATTACAGAAAGCTTAGATATTGCCACCATAGAAATGGTAGCAGAAGAGGAAGGAATTCCTGTAGAAGCCCTAGAAGAACAATCAGCAGCTAAGAAAACTACTGAAATGCTAGAAGATGCTGATCTAGAAAACCTTCAACGTCGTCCTCCAGTAGTAACAATTATGGGGCACGTCGATCATGGAAAAACCAGTCTTCTAGATTCAATCCGTGCAACTAAAGTGGCAGCAGGGGAAGCAGGTGGTATTACTCAACATATTGGAGCTTATCATGTTGATGTTGAACATGAAGGTAAGATGCAACAAGTAGTATTCTTAGATACTCCTGGTCACGAAGCTTTCACTGCAATGCGAGCAAGAGGAACAAGAGTTACAGATGTCGCAGTGCTAGTTGTGGCAGCAGATGATGGGGTACAACCACAGACGATAGAAGCTATCAGCCATGCGAAAGCTGCAGGAGTACCACTTATAGTAGCAATTAACAAAGTTGATAAAGAAGAAGCCAACCCAGATCGTGTTAAGCAAGAATTGATGGAACATGGCTTAGTTCCTGAAGAATGGGGTGGTGACGCTATTATGGTTCCAGTTAGTGCGATCAAGAAACAGAATCTGGATAGCTTACTAGAAATGATTCTTTTAGTGTCTGAGGTAGAAGACTTACAAGCCAACCCAGAACGTTTGGCCAAAGGCACCATAATTGAAGCTCACTTAGATAAAGCTAGAGGACCAGTAGCTAGTTTGTTAGTACAGAATGGGACTTTGAGAGTAGGAGATATTGTAGTTGCTGGCTCTGTCTACGGAAAAGTGCGGGCAATGATTGATGACCGAGGCGACCGGGTGGAAAAAGCAAGTCCATCTTTTGCAGTAGAAGTTCTTGGTCTCAGAGACGTGCCTCAAGCTGGCGATGAGTTTGATGTGTTTGAAAATGAAAAAGATGCTTCATCAATTGCTACAGATAGAGCAGATGCTCAAAGAGAATCTCGGATTATGCGTAGGACAACTCTTGGTGCTGTTTCAGCTCGTGCCCAAGCAGGAGACCTCAAAGAACTAAACTTGATACTGAAAGCAGATGTTCAAGGTTCTGTTGAGGCTATTGTTGCAGCTCTACGACAACTACCTCAAAAAGAAGTGCAACTAAGGCTATTATTCTCTGGAGCTGGGGAAGTGACAGAAACAGATATTGACTTAGCAGCTGCTAGTGAAGCTGTGATTATTGGCTTTAATACAACCATGGCATCAGGAGCACGTCAAGCAGCAGATGCCGCAGGAGTAGATGTCCGGGAATACAACGTTATATACAAACTCTTGGATGATGTTCAAGGAGCAATGGAAGGTCTATTAGACCCTGAACTAGTAGAGGAGCCATTAGGTGAAGTAGAAGTACGTGCTGTGTTTACGATTAATCGTGGTGCTGTTGCAGGTTGCTATGTACTTTCTGGCAAAGTTATCCGTAACTGTAAGGTGCGAATACGTCGCAAAGGAGAAGTCATTCACCAAGGTGTACTGGACTCCCTAAGGCGTATTAAGGATGATGTAAAAGAAGTCAACGCAGGTTATGAATGTGGTATTAGCTTAGACAACTTTAGTAATTGGGCTGAAGGTGATATAGTTGAAGGCTACCAAATGGTAACTAAGCGCCGGAAACTGTCTATTTAAAATACTCATTATCAGGCAGAAGTAATATCCCTCTTTTGTTACTCTCCGGTTTTTTCTATGATTTGAACTTCCACCGAAAGGAGCTATAACAAGAAATACAAAGTTTGACGATCGAATTTTGGCAATTTAACAGCTATCTGGAATTTCTAGGAAGAAAAAAGCTGGCGATCATCCTGATATACAAAAGCTCTAGAATTTAGAAATTACAATAGTTTTAGGAGAGTTACCGAAAAATTGGGTTTAAAGCCTCGCCCTTGTAGGGCGACTTTTTATTTTTATGTTAAGTCAATTGAATATATGCTATAGTGTTATTAGTTGCCGGGGGACACTCGGAAACTCGTGCGCGGACGTGGAGGGAAGCGTTAGACTACCGCCAAGGAAGCAGCACCCTGTGAAGCGTCAACCCGCCGAGGAGCTATGGCTCAGTAGGAATCCTCGTGCCTTTAGGCCGGGGAGGATGTCAAAAAAGAGAGTTATATCAAGTCACATTAATTAACTCACATATAGGGACTTTTTATGCAATATCTCTACGGGTTAGGAGAAGCAATGTTTATTACAGTTGTTTGATCATAAAAAATCGGTAAGTGGGAAACCACCGTCTTTTAAGCGGTGGATGGAAATGACGGGCGCGGATTTTAATCCGTAGTCAAAAATTGCAGTAAAAGCAACCTGAATGGGTTTACCCCGGACAGACTAGAGGCATCTTTGGCTATGCCATTAAGGGTAAAATTTGACGTGAATTTATCCCGGCAAATTTGTTCCGCTTAAGAATCCACGCGGATTTATCCCGTGGAGTGTCAAGAGACATGATATTACTAGCAAATAATTTGAGAAATAGGTAGGTTTAATACCTACCTATCTTAATGTTTGAATAAATTAAAGATGGGACGTTGCTGATGCGTGGGTATGATATCATGTCCGGCAGCATCGGTCTTGTATAGCAAAGGTAAGGAAGAAGGAAGAGGGAAGAAGGAAGAGGGAAGAGAGAAGAGGAAGAAAGGCTACCCTCGCAAGAAAAAAACCATTATTTCCTGTAGATATTCACCCTTGGGTTTACACAAACGATATAAACGGACATGATATGATTTGTATTTTTTTGCGATTGCTAAACTATTGAATGACAAATATTTGAGATTCTTCAGTTTTGATTTTCATAACTTGATTCAGCAATGCCAAAAATGCCAAAGATGATATCTACAAGTCAAGATTTGATGACATATATAGTCATACTAATACCTGGTTTGTGAATAGTGAGCTATCTTTAAAGAAGTAGAAGCTGTAAATCTCAGGAACTTTATCACTAACTCAGGTAAGTATTATGAATAAATTTAATGTTACCTCTTGGAATAATAATTCAGCCAGAGTAATTACCAAAAATGAATCAGAATCTAGAATGTGGGATAGTTTGAAGCAAGCGATCGCTGTAAGTTCAGGTTTTCAGAGATGGCAATTAGAGCGTAAGATTAATGAAGGTCAGCAGCAAAATATATCCTTAGATCGGCAAGTTAGTATATATTTACGGGAAACTTTAGAAACACTAGCTTATTAAAACAGTAGTCTATATTACAAATCTTCTTGTTCATTTTTTACCGAAAAATTGGGTTTAAAGCCTCGCCCTTGTAGGGCGACTTTTTATTTTATTTGTAAGTCAATTGAATATATGATATAGTGTTATTAGTTGCCGGGGGGCACTCGGAAACTCGTGCGCGGACGTGGAGGGAAGCGTTAGACTACCGCCAAGGAAGCAGCACCCTGTGTTAGCGGCAGCTATGCGAAGCAAAGCGTCAACCCGCCGAGGAGCTACGGCTCAGTAGGAATCCCCGTGCCTTTAGGCCGGGGAGTATGTCAAAGTAGTTTTCTACTTGATAAGAGACAAGGTTTCATTGCTCTTACAGACAGGAAACAGATAGTAAGATTTAACTTTATCTTATACCATCACAAAAAGTATTCTAGTTTTGTAGCACTCTAAGGAAAGGATAGGACAAATCAAAAGCTTAAAATTCAGACAACGTAAGATTTTTCCTTCTTCCTTCTGCTATACCATAATTCTGAAAACAACTCAAATTACAAAACGCCTAATCCTAATATATTTAGAAGTAGGCGTTTTGCTTTTAAAAAGGGTTTTTTATATTTAGGGTCTTTATCTTAGCTGACCCAACTTAAATATTTAAGGTCTTTATTTTTAGCTGACCTCAATTTATAGTCATTTACTATTTGACAACAACTTGACAGGGATCGAGGATTTCGTAATATTTTCTTTATTTTTTTGTATTTTTATGGCCAAATATATATCCACATTACAAAATTTAAACTTTTGTTACTTAGACGAAGAGGACCGATTACTGGCTTTTTGCTCCAAACGAAATAGGAAAATCATCAGGATGACAATTCCGACTTGTAAAGCAAAATTAGGTAAAGTAGAAGCAATATTTTGGCCTGCAATAATTTTTGCTAAAAAAATAAAAGCTCCGATGAAACCAGAAGCTCCGAAAGCTATATATATAAATTGCCGTAGTCCTCGATAAGGTGCATCCAGTTCACCTTTGAGGCGAGCATATTTTTCTGGGCTAAGTTTAGTTTGAGAGGAATTATTATTTGAGTGTGGAGTTGACATAGTATTTTAGATACAAACTTGAAGAAGTAAGTAGGTCGGTATTAAAAATTATAGTGACGATCAGGCAGGGGGCGAAATATAAGAAGTTTTTGAGCAACTTTACTGTTCATTACATACTTTGGTTTTTTCATGCCTAACTACTTAGTTAATAATTAGTAGTTAATATTTACAAAAACTAATCAATTCCAGCCAAATATTTACAACTTATTCAATGAACAAAAACCTATATATTAAAAACATTAACAATAATTTTGAACTTACCTTTGTAGCAACAACAATATTGTCTGAAATAAACCAACCACAACACCTAAAACACCCCCCAAATTAACAATAGCTTGCAACTCATTTTTGACAATTACATTGACAGCAACTTCCAATTCTTCAGGAGAAGTACCCTTAACACGGTCAATAATTACTTGGTCAATGTTTAAAATTGGAATTGCTTGAGCCACAATATTTTCTAAATCCCGTTCTAAATAGCGTTCTAAAACCAAAGCTAATTCTTGACTCACCAACTCTAGAGAACTATTCATTATTGATGAAGCTTGTAAGCGATTAATAATTAAATCGGCAATATGCTCCCAATCTATAGATAAACTTAAACCTTGAATTAAATCAGCACCACGTTCTTGCAAGTATAGACGTACACTATCACCCATTGTATTTCTTAACTGGCGTACCGTAGAAACAGGTAAATTTTGCATGGAAAGATTTTGTAACCATTCCTGAATTCTTTCTCTAACACCTAATGCTCTGATTAATTCTTTTAAACGCTGATTAGTTAATTCTTTATCATCTAAACAGAAAGTTCTTAATCTAATCAAAGTATTACGCAACCCAAACAAATTAGCTACTACCCAATAAGTACCACTAGCTTTTTCGCGAAAATCTTCATCAATAATTGAAATATTTTGATCTGTGAGAAAATCAATTAAAGTCTGCCTTAATATATCTGGTGGTAGTACAATTTTAAGCAACCAATCTGATAGTTGAGTTGCCTGCATTTCTGTTAGTTGAAACTCTAGCAAGACTTGGTCAAAAATTTGGTTGAGTTGAGCTTCCAAAAAATCTTCTTTTTTTGCCCAAACTTTGAGAAGTCTTGGCAAAGATTGACCTAATAGATCCCGTAGAATATTTGCTAGAATTTTAGCAGTTTTCTTACTTGTATCGATTTTAAATTGTTCTAAAGACATTTGTAACAGCCAAAGAATAGCTGCCTCCATTCGCTCCGTTTGCAACAAACGACGTGCTAAATTCTGCAACTCTGAAGGAGTTAACAAAGAACCCATTATAGTATCAGCAACTCGCTTTGCTAAACGTTCTTGGTTCGCAGGAATTAAGCCAGGAGTAAAGGGTAACTTTTGCCCAAAAGCATAGTAAGGACGATAAGGGCGAAATAGCATTTTAATCGCTATATCATTAGTGAAATACCCAATAATTCCACCTGCGATTGGTGGTACAAAATAAAGCCAGATATTAGACAACTTTAATTATTTCAGACTATCTACTTTTGACAAGACTAATAACAATTATAAGATTATAAGTTGAAAAAATTATTTTGTAATTACTAATATTCCCATCATACCCCCAGCAATAGGGTAATGTTTGGCATTGACAAATCCGGCTTGATGTGCTATATTTACTTGCTCTAGCCCAGTGGGAAATTTTGTCAGACTTGGACTAATATAGGCGTATTCCTGAGTTAGCTCCAAATTGCGAGCCACAGGAACTACTACTTGATCCAGATACCACTGTTGAAAACTTCTGACTAAAGAAGTACTTGGACGGTGCATATCCAGAATCGCTGCCTTAGAATTAGGCTTGAGGACTCGATATAACTCTTGTAAACAGAGAGGAATATCCAAGACATTACGCAAACCATATCCCATGGTAGCACAATCGAAATAATTATCTGCAAAGGGTAAATTCAAGGCATCTGCTTCTACCCAATTAATAGGACTAACCTGACCAAATAAAGTTGATTTGCGGTTACGAGCGATCGCCAATTGTTGTACAGAAAAATCTACTCCATATACTAGACCTTGACTACCCGCACATTTGGCCAGCATCCAAGCCAAATCTCCACTACCACAACATAAATCCAAGCAGGTATTGCCATAATTAGCTTCACTCCACATTACAGCCATTTGCTTCCAGATTTTATGTAGTCCCAGACTTAGTGCATCATTAAGTTGGTCATAAACTGGGGCAATTCTGTTAAATATGGCCTGAACTTCTGTGGAATTATTAATCATCGTAGAATTTCGGTAAGTGGGAAATCAGCTAGTTTTAACGGCTGGATGGAAATGACCCGAAGGATTTTAATCCGTAGTCAAAAAAAATATACTATAATTAAAGAATAGCTTAAAAAGTAGCCTCAATGGTCTTTTGACCGGAGAGAGTAGTGGCAATTGGCACCGCCTAGTGGATAGCTGCTGTATCTGTACTACGGTACGGTACTAGCAATGTGAAAATCGTGGTTTTAACCCGATAGAAAGCTCCTAGTCACGAATCCACGCGAATTTATCCCGTGGAGTGTCAAAAGTAGCAGTTTTCATTTTTTTGAAACTCTCCCGTTAAATCGCTTGATTATAACGGGATATTTTAACTATACATATTCTTCAGTAGGTAACAAATTTAGTAGAGTTGTAGAGAGAAGCGGAGCTAGGAAAGTAAATTTATAGGAATATAAATATTTGGCCTACCTAGTTCTCATAAGTAAAGTTTATAGTATGCCTGAAGCTATGCAAAACTATTCAAAGCCAATGCCAGTAGTTGAGTACAGATATTAATTGTATCAAGTTCTTCTGGGCGTATTTTGCTTGGTTGTTGCCACTGTAAGGATATCAAAGCTACAAGTTTTTGCCGATAGGAAACTGGAATGACAATATGAGTCTTTATTTCTGAAATTTGATAATTTGCCACATGAGAAAGCTCAATATCTTCTGATACATCCATCACTGCTTGTAAATTTTGAGAAGCGATCGCTTCAATTGCCAGAGGGTCGTTAGCCAACCAATTGTCCACCTTACCCAAATTACTACTAACTCCTTGAATTGAAGTTAGAGCATTATCCTCAATCAATTGGAAAATACATACATCAGAAGAAAAAGCCTCTCTGTAGACAGATGCAATTTCCTCTAAAGCTTGCTCTATTGTGTCATAATTTTGAGAGATATTAACCACATTGCTCAACAATTCCAATTGATTTTGAGCTTTTAGCAATTCTTCAGTACGTTGATTCAAAAGTTCATAAGTATGTGCTGCCTTTTGTACAACTTCTTTTAGTTCCTTGGGGTCCCAAGGCTTAGTAATATACTTATGTACTTGTCCAGAATTAATTGCTTCCACCAAATCTTCAATATCAGTAAATCCTGTGAGAATAATTCTGATAGTATTAGGAAATTGGGGCAATGTTTTACTTAAAAATTCTGTACCCTTCATTTCTGGCATTCGTTGATCGGAGATAATAACAGCCACCTCTCCCTCTGATGCCAAAATTTCCAAAGCCTGAATCCCACTTTCAGCCTTTAGTACGCTAAAATCTCGTCTGAAGGTGCGGTAGAGCAAGTCCAAGTTATCTGGCTCATCATCTACCACTAGCATTTTAGGCTTTTTTTTTCTAGTTAAGCTCATCAGTTGGCTTTTTATGCTATCTAACTGTTGAGGAATTGCTTCCATTCAAACAAACCTCTGCAATTGTAACCCCGGAATAAAATAATACAATAATTCAATTTTCGACATCTTCCCCAAACTTTTGTGATTTTATGCTTAAGAGTTGATTTGTAAACTGAGCTGAAACCACTTTCTAGCATAGGTTTGCCGAAAATCATCAAAATAAAATGGGTCGCGCCACCCCGCCTTTTAAGGCGCAATATTTTTGGAGATAAGCTCAAATCCTCTACTTCCCCTCCTGGGAGGGGGAGGGGCGAGGGGTGGGTTGACTTCTGACTTCGTTAAGGCCTTGGAGTTTAGAGAGTGCCAAACCCTGACACTGTAAAGTATTTATCCTCTTAATATTTACTTGATAAATTGGCTCTAAGAGTTTTCTCTTATATTTTATTCTCTTATCAAGTCCTAACTAGGCCAGGCATACAAAAAGCCCAAGTCCCATTAGCCAGCATCAACAAGCAATGTGTTTAATGTCCACCAAGTGCCATAATATTAACAGATTGTGGCGTTGTTTTGTGACTAGGCATTATCAATTAAATACCACCTTAATTACATTATCATCTCACAACCGTCTATCTTAAAAGTTGTTTAAAATTGTCAG
The DNA here is from genome assembly GCF_010672455.1 of Okeania sp. SIO2C9. GTDB lineage: Bacteria > Cyanobacteriota > Cyanobacteriia > Cyanobacteriales > Microcoleaceae > Okeania. The sequence continues at coordinate 116,461 of NZ_JAAHGO010000020.1, forward strand.
TTCAGCATTCAATCGAAACCTTGTATAGCCAAAAATTATTCCACTTGATTTTTGGTGTTATGTCTCAGAAATAAATTAACTTATGGCCTTATATCCCTAGTGCCACTATGCGGAAGTCAAAATTCAAAATTAATAAAGTATCGATTAGTAAAGCTTTTAGGATTTTGTAACTGGTTAGTTATTTCTACCATCCTGCACTAGCTGATATATTTTATAGGTAGCATGGCCAAAGGCTTATTCATTCATTTAAAATAAAAAAAGTGCGCCCTCAACTATGATCGAAACACCAGAAAATTCCCCCAACTCTCAAGAAAAATCAACAAACTCAGTAGAAATAGAAAACTTAATTGGTTTACTACGTCGCAAAGAAAGTAATTGGGTAGAGTGGGGACAAGCTTGTGCAAAACTACAAAAAGCTGGATATACTTCTCAGCAAATATTTGAAGCAACAGGATTTGAACCTGTACAACAAAATCAGGTGATAGTTGGTTCTCAAGTATACACCAGTATTGTCAATGCCAAAACCGCAAAAAATGTGCAGTGGCAAAGTGGAACAGATTTTTTATCACGCTTTGAGAGATCGGGCAGCGATATTCTTTACGAATTGAGAATTTTAACTCAAGAGCAAAGAGTTATAGCAACTGAGTTTATAGTTGAGCATAATCTTGATGTTGATGATGCTAAGGACTTAGCAAAGGCCATTAAAGATTTTGCTCGGATGAGAACCATCCCAGAAGGATTTTCCGATCGCCCTGGAGATATAGTAGCTTATCAATGTTGGAAACTAGCTAGGCAACAAAACGACTTACAACAACGGTCTCGTCTTATTGCCAAAGGTCTTAAATTAGCTGATTCTCAAACAGCTAGAAAACAACTTGAACAGTTATTAACTGATTTTACTATTGTTTCCCAGAGACCAGCACCCCGTCTGCCAATTTATCGAATGGAGTCAGAAGAAGAATTGCCCCGTGTCTTACCAGTAGTTGGAAAATTACCACTTAACACGGAAGATTTAAAAGCTGTACCTATAGTTGAGGAGGTGGGGTCTCATGGAATAGTAAAGTTTTCTGGTGGAGCAGGTGCTTGGGTAGGAATACCTGGATGGCGAGTTGTCATGCAAGCAGAAGATCCTGTAGCAGTAATTGAAAATAGCGATCGCTTGCCTACTCCAATACCAGGAGAAAATGAGGAAGTTTTGTTAATTATAGATAGGTCTCAACGTGAATGGCATGAGGATGGTTATTTTATCATAGACCAAGCTGGGAAAATAGAAATGCAGTGCTTTGATGAATTACCTAATATACCTTTACTAGGACGGGTTTTGTTAGTATTAAGACCTAAAAAGATTCTTGATCGAGAATTTGTGAAAGACCTTTTGCAATTTGAGGAATAATAGTTCACTGAAAGGGAGTGGGGAGTAGGGGAGTGTTGGGAGTGTGGGGAATGTGGAGGCAATTTTCTACCTTTTTCTCATATTATATTTCTCTAGCTCCTGACTCTGTCCTACTTTGCCAAAAACTCGTACTGCGGGCTAATATTCCAAATGGTTTCCATAGAAAAGTAGAAAAAAAAGATTAAATATCGGGACTTTGATATTTTTGAGAGCAAAAATAGCTGAAAACCCTACATAGCAAGGAAAATACACCAAAAGGCTAAAATAGCTAAAACCTAGAGATATCAAGCAACAAGCTGATTTGAGGTGAAATTCTTTCTATGTAAGCTTTTAAGGGAATTTTTCAGGTGTTTTTGAATAAATTCCTGCTATTTCACTCAAATTTATAGTCAAACCCCAAATAATTTACTGCTATAGGACTTACGCAGATACGCTATATATAGTACTCATAACTATTGTCCAATAGTTACTGGACTCTATACACAGTGTCTTTGCGTAAGTCCTGTGCTATATATAATTTTTTGCTCCTGTTTATACATATAACAGTCGAAGCAAAGGTTAGGACAGATCAAAAACTTAAAACTCAGACAAGGTAATACTTTTCCTTCTTCCTTCTTCCTTCTTCCTTCTTTCTTCTGCTATACCAATTAAAAAAAAGAATGCTATGAAAAGTGCATCTCTATCAGATATGCTGAAAAATAGCTGCTCCAGTTCATTTTAGATAGTTATATCTATCGTTTTCCCCTTTTTTTTAATATTTACCGAAATATTATGGTTTAAAGCCTCCCCTTTTAAGGGGATAATAAATAAAAATTTTCATCTCTTTGTCAATCCTCTTCTTTTCAAGGAGAGGTAATTCTAAATTCTAAATTCGCGCATTCTAAATTCTTGAACCCTTCTTCCTTCTTGGTTATTCTTTATTTCGTAGGGACGTTGCATGCAACGTCCCTAGCATTTGTAACAAACATTGATCAAATTGGTATTACTTCTTTTTTTCTTCACAAATTATGAGCAAAACAACAGATAAAAAGTTTACTCCTCCTCTGATGAATTTACCTTTGGTAGATTCGCCATTTTTTGAAGAAATTTTTAGCCAGTTAACTTTAGACAAAGATACAAAAAGACTGGTCAAACAATTTGCCGAACAAGGATATATCATCATAGACGACTTAGGCATAGAAAATATTGCAGAAACTACAGATAGAATAGTTAAAGACTTAACTCCCATATATGGAGACAAAGGCAAAGTAGAATCAGCTTGGATTTATCACGACCGAATTCAAGATGCTTGGACATTCAATCAAGATGTAAAAAAAATTGCCACTTCTCCGAAAATTATTAACCTATTAAAAATACTTTATCAGCGAGAACCAATCCCATTTCAAACTTTAAATTTTAAGTTTGGTACTCAACAATCTACTCATAGTGACAGTATACATTTTAGTTCAATGCCAGCTAGATTTATGTGTGGAGTTTGGATAGCTCTTGAAGATATAGATGCAAATAATGGTCCGCTACATTATTATCCTGGCAGTCATAAATTACCAATGTTTGATTTAAACGACTTAGGAATTACAGGTAGTTATCAAAATAAACCTTATGATGTTTATCCAATATATGAAGAGTTTTTGCAGTCATTAATTGAACATAATGGTTTAGAAAAAGTAGAACTTTATGTTAAGAAAGGGCAAGCTTTAATTTGGGCTGCAAATTTACTACATGGGGGTAGTCCAGTTTTAGATAAAAACCGTACCAGATATAGTCAAGTAACACATTATTATTTCTCTGATTGTATGTATTATATTCCTTTACTTTCAGACCCATTTTTACATAGAATTCATCTCAAAGAAGTGAGAAATATTATGACGGGAAAAGTCGTCGATCATTTTTATAATGGAGAGAAAGTTGAAGTTAATCCCGAACAGTATGAAATAGAAAGATTAAAATATCAACTGTTACAATTTCAGGAAGAATTAGAAAAATTACGACCTATGGCAATGGAATCTCAGGATGAACTGAGTATATTAAAACCTCAACTTCAAACAGTTGAGTCAGAACTGGAAAAGTTACGCAGTCAGTTATATGATTATCAAACAAAATTTCAATTATCAGAAGCTCAAAATCAGATCATTGAGGCAGAATTAGAAAGACTAAGAAATCAGTTATATAGAAATTCTCAAAAAGCGTGAGGTAGAAAATTTTAGGTTTGAGGGAACACCGGATATGGGAACAGGGAACAGGGAATAAAAAGACAAAAAGATAACTGTATCTCACTAATTTGAGAAACTCTATATCAATCTGAATTATAGTCAGCATTTCCTGCGGAATGCTGCGCAAACAGCAGTCAGCTATTAGCTATCAGCTCATTATTTTAGAAGGAGAATTAAAAATTATGTTTGCACAACATTCCGCAGAAAAGAAAAAGGTAACAATTTAATCTTAGTAGTCTTGTACATTCATGCATTTGTTTGCCTAGCATGACAAACGGAAATGCTGAATGCTAATAGACATAGGCGTGATAATAAAAAATAAAATCAATTATCACATAGAAATTATCAATTATTTTCCCCTACTCCCTCTTTTGCAGGAGATGTCTAATATTGAATAAATTATAGAATTATAAACAGATATTATATAACAGGATTCTATGTGCAATTAACTGGATTTGATATGAGGAGATCAAGAAAGATTTGGCAATGGCGCTTAGATGGAACATTTTTTGATGGCGAATTAAACGAATTTTATATAAAAGGTATGTTTAACAATTAATAATTATTGAAGAAGGAATAAGGAAGGAATGAAAAAGTAGATGATGATAGTTTTTTGCCGGCAATTTCATGTCTACAAACCACAACCAAAACTAGAAAAATCTTATAGTTATATACAGCAGATTCAGTCGTATATTGAAGTATATATTATGTTCCCAGTGCAAGACTTGCCTGCTATAGTTATACCTCACTCATGATGGAATATATCGAATCTGCTGTAAATAATATTATATTGCCTGGTCATTTCAGTTATCAGTTATCAGTAACTCTGCAATAAGGAGGCTTGACATAAGGAATATTTTTTTTATCCCGTTAAAAGGGGAGGCGAATACCCACAATTTATCGGTAAAAAGAACTCAGCTTTATGATTCGAATAAATCAACTTTAGGAACATAAAACTGGGTTAAATAAGTTACCTAAATTCGCACAAAATTACCGTTAATATGGGAGCGATTGCTAGGTTCTAAATAACCTAAATTATTCATCTTTAGTATAATTTTATCCTTACTTTCAGCAACTGTTTCTAAATCAGTTAGACATTCAACTTCAGGATGAGGAGGTGCTTCATAAGGTGAATCAATGCCAGTAAACTCTTTAATTCCTCCTGCTCTTGCCAGTTGATAAAGTCCTTTTTTATCCCGTGCTTCGCAAACTTCTAAAGGTGCATTAACATACACTTCCATAAAATTACCAATTCTTTTTCTAACCTCCGCCCGAACTTGATTATAAGGAGAAATAGCAGATACTAAAACAATCACACCATTACGAGTTAAAAGATGAGCTAAAAACCCAATTCTGCGGATATTTTCATCTCGGTCAACTTTACTAAAACCCAAACTTTTACCAAGGTCTTGACGAACAACAGTACTATCAAGAACTTCTACCGTATAACCAAGCGATCGCAACTCTTCTGACACAGCTAAACTCAGAGTAGTTTTACCAGCACAGCTTAAACCAGTAAACCATACTGTTAGACCAGTTTGATTGATTTTTTCCATTCACAACATCCTTTCAACAATTAATAATTAATAATTAACAATTACCTCTCCTGGAAAAGAATTAAGATTGACGCGGAGCGTGAAAATTTTTCTTCACAGGAGTCGATTGGATATGGCGAGGAGACCTCGCCATCCCATCCTACGGAATGCTCCGCAAACGACCGCTTTTTCTCTTTTAAAGGAAAGGCTTTAAACCTTAATTATTCGCTAAAAAACAAAATTTAAATCCCGAATAAAAATAGGAATTTTTTAGGAATTTAAAGTTTCATCATTTTCTTGACTTAGAGATTTCTACTATGATATCATAACTATTTAACTTACTCAAAGTCAAACATAGTGTAAAATATAACTGCTCATTTAGTTATAAAAACTATATTAAAAAGTAAAAATTATTTTAATTTCCTCACTGCATCGCCAATAGACATCTCCACAACTTAATTCATATAAATGGAAAATATCAGACATCTTCGTAGTTGGTTACGCATATCTCGTCAACCTCAGTATCGTTGGCTTTGGTTTGTAGCTGCAGCACTAATCTATGTAAGTATTCTCCTGTTTCCAATAGCAGGAATAGAACAAGAGGCAAAAGGAGCTTTAGCAGTATTTGGAGTAACAGCTTTCCTGTGGGCAACGAATACCTTACCAGTAGCAGTCACAGGTTTAATGGTCTTATTTTTAATCCCCCTAAGTGGCAGTATGTCTGCCACAGAAACTTATGCTTATTTCGGCAACAAAGCAGTATTTTTTGTATTAGGAGCATTTATTTTAGCCAGTCCTATTCAACGTTCTGGACTGAGTACCCGTCTAGCATTAACGGTAGTTTCTCGTTTTGGCAATACCCAGAATACTTTAATTGCCTCTATTTTAATTCTTTCCGCCGTAATGTCTTTTGTAATTAGTTCCTACGCTGTGACGGCAATGTTATTTCCAGTGGTGATAGAAGTTATACAAGCAGCAGGAGCTAAACCCGGTGGACGTTTTGGACTAGCAGCATTCTTAGCTTTAGGGTGGGGTTGCGGTATTGGTGGTATTGCAACTTTACTTGGAGGTGCCAGGGCGCCACTAGCATTAGGAGTTCTTCGCAGCACCACTAAAGGAGAATACGATGTCAGTTTTGTAGAATGGTTTATCTGGTCTATTCCTTTAGTCGTATTACTGTTGACAGTGGCTTATGTAATCTTACTCCAAATAGGAAAAGGTACAGTTGTGTCTTTACCAAACGCTCTAAAATTTCTCAAACTTAGGTCAAAAAGTCTGGGAGGAATCTCAACAAGAGAAATTGGTACATTAGTATTAGTGACAGGAATAGTTTTATTGTGGATTTTTCGAGGAACAGTTTGGGGACTAGATACAATAGCTTTTTTTGGAGTGATGTGTAGCTTCATTTTTGGGTTGGCAAGTTGGCAAGAAGTAGAAGAAGATGTTAACTGGGGTATTTTTTTGATGTATGGTAGTGCTATTGCTCTAAGTGCAGTATTACGAGATACAGGGGCAGCACTAGCATTAGCAGAAAGTCTATTGGGATCGTGGATAAATTCTGGCTTAATCTGTTTTGTGGCAATGGTTTTAATTATTACTATCTTGACAGAAGGAATGAGTAATGCTGCTGCTGTGGCAGTTTTGATGCCAGTTGGACTTGCTTTAGCAGCTAAATATGGAATCGACCCTAGAGCAATGACATTGGGTATTACTTTGCCATCAGGTCTGGCTTTTCTTTTGCCAGTAAGTACTCCTGTAATGGCCATTATTATTGGTAGTGGTTATGTGTCGCCTGCTGAAGCTTTTAAGCGTGGCTTATTGCTAAAATTAGTGGGGACTTTGATATTCTTGGCAATGGCGAAATTTTATTGGCCTTTATTTGGGCTGGGAGTTTGAATAATTAATAATTAATAATTAATAATTAATAATTAATAACTGGAGAGTACAAAGTTATTCCCAAGAACAATTAGCATTGAAAGCTGAAATAATTGCCGTAAAAGCCTTACAGTATTTACAGCTCTGAATAAAGAGTTTTTAACCTTTAGATTGCTGAAAGCCTTAGCTAGCAATATTTATTTCAAGAACTTTGCACTGTCTAGTTAATAATTAATAATTACCTCTCCTTGAAAAGAAGAGGATTGACTCAGAGGAAAATTTTTTCTTGTTTCTCCTTTAAAGGAGAGGCTTTAAACTTTAATTATTCGGTAAGATATGAATATTTGGTTAGTGGTTGCAAATCCCTATGCTTACGATAAAGCAATGTGGAAAGGAATTTCAGAAGCTCAACAAAATCAAGCCAAATTGAGAGTTGTGTTTTTTATTAATAATAATTCAATTAATGATGTTATTGGGGAACTGGGGCAGACTGGTTGGTTAGGGTCTAATCCTTTGCATAAACTGCAAAACTCTATGTTAGAGGGTTATCGCGCTCTGGCTAATGATGTTTTGAAGCGGGTAAAGCGTAAAGCTAAAGAAAAAGAAGTAAAATTAGACATTCAGGAAGTAATAGAAAGACCTAGTTTAGAAGAATATCTGTTTGAGCTTGTAGAGCAAGATGCAATAAAAATTATTGTTGCTGGCCCTCAGCTACTGACTGCCAAAATTGGCAACTTACCAAGTATAGCAGAGTATATTGAGGAAGATTAGGAACAATTAATAATTAATAATTAATAATTAACAATTAACAATTACTTCTTCTTTTCAAGGAGAGGATTGACTCAAAGAATTTTTTTTCTTGTTCCTCCTGTAAAAGAGAGGCTTTAAGCCTTAATTATTCGGTCAATAATATTATATTCAAATAATCAGTTATATCAGAAGGAAGAAGGAAAAATCTGGCGTTTTTTTAGTTTTAAGCTTTTGAGATGTCTGCGCCTTTTACTTCAACTGCTATATCAAAAAACATAGCTTATTGCTGATGAACTATCTCCCTCCGGATTTTCTATTACTTACTATTTTAGATAAACTTATTTATCTGAATAAAGCGACAAAATATATATTTTCCTGCTTTTTTTCCTGATTCCTGGCATATACAAAATCTTGATGAAATAAGTGAATCTGATGGTACAAGTTAAACATAAATTTCAAAGTTTTGAAGAATATTTGTCATACAGTAACAATTCAGAAAAACTCTGTGAATTATTTAATGGTGAATTAATTGAAATGCCTCCAGAATCAGGTCTGAATGTTGAAATTGCTACTTTCTTGTTGCTGAGATTTGCCTTACTTTTAGGTCATCGTCGAGTACGGGGTCAAGGATTAGAATTAGAGGTTAGAGGTGAGCCGAAAAACCGCTATCCCGATCTGACTATAATCCGAGAAGAGCATATTCAACAATTATTAAAGCGGAATACAATTCGCCTTTCTATGTCTCCTCCTTTATTAGTTGTTGAAGTCGTTAGTCCTGGAGAAATACAAAGAGAGAGAGACTATATTGCGAAGAGAATTCAATATCAAGATTGTGGTATTCCTGAATATTGGATTGTTGACCCTGAAACTAAAACTATTCTAATATTAGAATTAATAGGCAAAAATTATACAGAAGTCGGTAGCTTTTCTGGTAATGATTTAGTATTATCTCCTGGATTTAGAACGCTTAATTTGAAAGTTTCTACAGTTTTTGATGGTTGAAGAAGGAAGAAGGAAGAAGTAAGGAGGAAGAAGTAGATGGAGGCTCAATTAACAACTAATAGCTGAAGATGACGGCTGTTTCGCAGCATTCCGCAGGAAATGCTTACTGAATAATTTGGGTTTCAAGTCTCTCCTTTAAAGTAGAAACAAGAAAACATTTTCCTCAAACGTCAATCCTCTTATTTTTAAGGAGAGGTAATTATTAATTAGGGCTTATCCATCTAATCTAAAAGTATTTATAGATAAAGGTTTTAGCATTTTTAAGTATCAAAAAGTGCGAGTTTTTAAGTGGTAATGGTTAAAAAATGAGCGGATTTTGGTCAAGATTTGGGCAGAAAAATTAAGGGACAAAACTTAGCTCCTACCTCCTCTAAATTTCCATTTATCCTGTCTCCTGTCTCCTGTTTCCTACCCCTACGAAAAGACCTTTGAGCGCAAACCCTAATTATTAATTATTAATTATTAATTATTAATTATTAATTACTAAGCCCCCATCCCCGAATATTGTTTTAACCCCTTTCGCCACAACCAACGATTTAATCCTAAAAATATCGCACCCCAAGCAAACATAATCAATAAACCCCGTCCAATATCCACAGGCAAATCCACTAAGATAGAAGCAGGAAAATAAATTATATAAGGAAACGGAGTCCATAATGCTATTTGATGCACTGATTCTGGAAACACTTCTAATGGAGCAGTTATTCCCGATAAAAACATATAAGGTAAAAACCAAAGCTGTTCAAGGGCGCTAGATTTTTCTATCCAAAAGGCAAATAAAGCCATTGTATATTGAATTAAAAATCGTAATGCAAATGCTATTACTACTACAATTAAAAATAACAAAAAATTACCCAAACTTGGCAACCAAAATATCCGGGGATATAGAACAAAAAATAATAATATTAAACCTAAAACAAAAGGTCCTCTAGCCAACCTTTCTCCAATATGACCAAAGAAATGATGCCACACCGGATCTATAGGTTGTAATAATTTAGGAGATAATTTCCCTTGAATTACTTCTTTTTCAAAATCCCAAATTACCCAAACAGGAGTAATTGAGCGGACAACAAATACAGCTAAGAAATAATGAGAAAACTGCGATTTATCTAATGCAAATTCACCTACTACTGAAGCTTTTACCCAAACTCCCATCATAATAAAAGGCAAAGAAGATGACAACATCCATAAGAAGAGTTCGGCTCTATATTCTAACATATAGGCGTAGTAAGTAAGTAGAAAAACTTTGACTATTTTGATAAATTTTTTCATTGTTTTTATTTATTTACTATTCATTGAAACAAGAGTTTTGATTAAGTGTATTTCAAGAAAAATAATATTATCAAAAGACGGTAAATGAGTAAAGTAAAATAATAACTTAAGAGGATATCTGAAAAGTTTTTTGATACTGAATTATGCCCCCTAGCCCCCCCAACTTTGGGGGGAAAAAGAATCAATTTGCTTCAAAAAGTCCCCCAAAATTGGGGGATTGAGGGGGTGAGTGATGTAGCAAATAGGACTTCTCAGACAACCTCTAAGAAACAAAAGCTCACTGCTGACTGCTATATCAGCCACAAGCCCAACCAAATGCTACTTGATTTTTATGATGTTTACCGAAAAATTGGGTTTAAAGCCTTGCCCTTTTAGGGCAACTTTATGTTATACTTATAAAAGCGGCAAAGGTATTCAACCGCTCTAAAAACCTAGCTACTAATCGTAGCAAACTAGCACCTTGAAAACTGCGGTCAGACCCCGCGTCGCCGTCAGGCGCAAGGGAATGCTGACCAACAGAAGAGTTAGGGGGTTTTGCACAGGAATGCTTGTGTATGGAAAAGCTCTAAGCAACAAGTATCAGAGAACCAGAGTTTTTTTAAGGTTTAAACTGTACCGTAGGGCATACGGGAACAGGCTCTTGAAATAGAGTGAACGCTTGGGGAGAGAACCATCTCTGGACTAAATGACGTAAAGTGTTTAGTTTAAGTGGATTCATTGAACCAAGAATCCTGGTTTCAGGAGAATCCCCGTGCGTTTACGCCGGGGAGTATGTCAAATTGAGTAATATGACCACAACCAGCATCCCCAAACATAAAAGGTAAATTATCGTTAGAATCAACCTGAAAAACTAACCGCATTCCTTCACCACAAATCGGACAATTAGGATATTCTATTCCCTAGACCCATAGAGGCAAACCTGCTAATTTATCTCCTTCAATTGGGAAATTATCGATAAATAATTCATCTAAATTAAAATCTAATTCTACACCAAATTCTTCTGCTTCTTCATAATTAGGATAATCTTCTAGATATTGCCAATCGACGATTAATTTAGGAGGAAAAATTCCTTGATTTTCAGGAATTTTTACATCTTGTACTTCTGCTTTTGGTTGAATAATTCTAATTAAATGAATATCTGAAAATACTTGGCATCCTGGATAATCGCAATCACAAGGTATTTCTTCATTAGTACAATAAAACATTTGCAAAATACCACTACCAAATTCATTTTTTAATGCTTCTGGTAAGGTATTAAGGTTTAGCTGAAGAAAGAATTGTAAAGGATTTTGGCAATGGGGACATTTCGGCCATTGTTCGTTTTTTGGTAAACCTTGGTTTACCAGCAAATTTAGAAGCAGTTAAATCCCCATCTCCATCAATAGTTATTGGTTTCCAAGCATGACGTTTATAGGGTTGAATTTCTGGGGGAATATTAGTCATTTCAGTTATCAGTTATCAGTTATCATCAACTCGGTAATTGCTGTAATATAATTCAGAAAAATTCCAACTTTTTAATTTTGACTTTTGACTTTTGACTTAAACTAAACTTTTCCTGCCCGAAAAACTCTACCAATAACCTCCTCAATAGGTGGGTCAGTCACAGTTAAATCTTGCACTTCTAATTCTGCCAAAATCTGAGCTACAGTTGCCGTTAAATTTTCCCGGCGTACTAACAAATGCACTGACTGACCTTCAAACATTTCCACCTCCCCATAATTAGATAAATGTTGCTCAAAATTATCTACATCCGTAGCCACAGAATTAAGTAATTCTATTTGTACCTCTCGATAAGGAGCAAAGCGATCAAGTAAACCATCTAAACTGCCATCATAAATTAACTGACCTTGATATATCAATAACACACGCTTACACAAAGCCGTAATATCAGCCATATAATGACTCGTCAATAACACAGTTGCCTCATAACGTTGATTATATTCTTGCAAAAACTCCCGCACTGCCACTTGTGCATTTATATCTAAACCTAGAGTTGGTTCATCCAAAAATAAAACTTTCGGTTGATGCAACAACGCCGCCATCAACTCTGCCTTCATCCGCTCCCCCAGAGATAATTTTCTGACTGGTTGCTTCAACTTTCCCTCTAGGGACAACATTTCTGTTAATTCCATCAACCGCTTATAATACTCTTGATCAGAAAGACCATAAACAGCAGCATTAATTTTCAGGGAGTCTAACACTGGTAAATCCCAGATTAACTGTTGTTTTTGCCCCATAACTAAAGTAATTTGCTCTAAAAATTCTCTTTTGCGCTCAAAGGGTACATAATCTGCTACCTTAACTATACCGTTAGACGGATGAATTAAACCTGTGAGCATTTTCAGAGTAGTAGTTTTACCAGCGCCGTTGGGTCCGAGAAACCCCACTACTTCCCCTGGGTCTATTTCAAATGTAATATCTTCAACTGCCTTAACATATTGGTAAGTGCGACGTATAAAATGACGTAGTGTTCCCTTAATTCCTGGTTCTTTGATGGCTACTGGGTAGATTTTGCTTAGATTTTTAGCGACTATAATAGACATAAGTTTTGAATATTAATTTGAGTTACAGACAACATTCGACATAAATAGGACAGCAGAAAATTTAGCATATTTAGGAGACATACTAAGTTATGGTACTTACTCAAGATTTTTCAGATTCTTTTCCTCGTTTATTGGGAACAAGCGATGATGATAATGAGATTCTCACAGTAGAGCAAGCTACTTCTTTTCCTGGGGGAGTATTAGCTCTCAGTGGAGATGATATCATTACTGGTTCATCTGTCAACGACTTAATTTTTGGTGGTAGAGGAGAAGATGAGTTATTTGGAGAGGGTGGTAATGATAGTTTGTATGGTAACAAGGATACAGATTTTCTCAATGGTGGCTTTGGTGATGATATATTGTATGGAGGTAAGGGTGCCGATCTATTAAATGGTGGAGACGGTAATGATACTCTGATTGGTGATGCTGGTGTTGGTATTTATAAAGGTGGTTTGGGAAGTGATGTGTATGTTTTCAGAACTGAGTTAGCAGGAATAACACAAGATTTAAGTGGTATTAGTTCTGTATTTCCAGGAATTCCCAGTACTATTGAATTGCCTAATGCAATTATTACTGATTTTAATGCTACTGAAGATATTATTGGATTAACAGGAGGGATGACAAAATCTGATTTGATATTTGAAGATTTTAACAGTTTTGAGGAGTTTGGGATTAATACAAATTTGATTTTACCATTTATTGGTGATGAACTTGAACTGTTAGCTAAAGCAGATATTTCAGTGCAGGATTTAGATCCAAATAATGATGGTGTTTTAGAGGGTACTGCGATTAAAATGAGTGGTACAAATCAAATGTTAGGATATGTGTTGAACACAAGTTCGGCAGAAATAGCAGCTTTGCCAGAGTCACAGTTTATTAGTGTTAATTTTTAAGGAAATAGATAAAGAATTTAGGGATGTTTCATGGAACGTCCCTAAAACCTACATTCCACACTTCAAAGCTTAGTATAAAAGGCAAGATGAAAAAGATAAATTACTATATAAAAAAAATTACTATATAAAAAATAGTATCAAACCTATTCATTCTGACTCCTGACTCCTGTATTCCCCTCCTGGGAGGGGTTAGTGGTGGGTTTACTCCTACAGCGCTTTTCAAATTGATGAACCACATCTTCACACATCAAACTTTGTAGGGGCGATTCGCGAATCGCCCCTACTGTGGTCTACCCAAATGAAAACCGCTGTAAGCAGTAACCTAAATATTTGTAGCAAAGATTTATCAAACTGGTATAATTGGACATAAAAAAAATCTTCAATCGTCATAACTACGCTCATCTTTGTGATTCTCTCTCCTCCTGATATCATGTCCGTTTATATCGTTTGTGTAAACCCAAGGGTGAATATCTGCAGGAAATAATGGTTTTTTTCTTGCGAGGGTAGCCTTTCTTCCTCTTCTCTCTTCCCTCTTCCTTCTTCCCTCTTCCTTCTTCCTTACCTTTGCTATGCAAGACCGATGCTGCCGGACATGATATGACTCCTCCTTACTTAACTAATCTATAACTGTTTAACCGGATTTAATATAACTTCTGCTCAAGAATGCACCTTCCCCACAGAAACGATTGTCACTAAGCTGTCTAAAATTAACTGACCAAAAACTTGTTCCATTTCTGTTGCTATACGTCCATACTCTCCTTCATAGGGTGTTGTTTCTCCCCGATGCTTAATTAAGGACTGTAGAACTGTTACTGCGTGTTTTTTAAACTGTGTCGCTCGCCAAAACAAAGCAGCAGTTTCCATATCCCAGGCACTATTTTTCTGGGTACTGCTTTCTAAGATATTAATCAGACTTTTAACATTATCAGTCCTTTCTCCGATTAGCTCAGGGTAATTATAAGCATGATAATCTTCAACATGATGGCAAATCATTAACTGTACTGGGCAAAGCAGTGATTCTGCCTGATGCCGAAGACTGTCTACCAGTAAGGGAGAAGCAAAAAGACTCTGACCCCATTGTGAAGCAGAAAGACCCGAATCGCGCATCAAGCCATAAAGGTTATTAACTTCGTCAATGATATTAATGTCTCTAAGATTGTCTGGAGTTACATATCGATCATTAGACCCGTAGCGAACAATATAATCAGCTTCAGCAGCATACATTTCCAGAAAGGCAAAGCCAGAGCCACCAGCACCCATTGGTACACTGGCAACAAACATATAGTGCCCCTGGTAACTACCTGTGTAGATAACTATGCCCCAACTGTCGGTATGCAATTGAGCTGAAGGAAAATAACGGTTGACTAGACGTTGAGCGCGCTGAGGATTGGAGCAAACAATACCTGCTGCTGGGAGAGGTTTCTTGATAATTACGTTTTCGGATATGGTGAATTTCATGGGAGACTTTACATATAGGGAGGGCGAATACCATTCGCCCCTACAGATGGTGGTTTAAAAGTCAATTTGCGTAAGTTCTGATAATTATAGTTGGGTAAATATTACGAAATTTACCCACCCTATTACTTAGGAATATAACTTAGCTACAGAAACAGTAAGCTCTCCGTTGTTATCATCAGGATAAGTATCAACAAAAAAGGCATACAAAGTAGTCGTTTCCAAAACCTCTAGCGTTAGTGTTTCGTGAGACCCATTCAAAGTTGACCAGGTTTGCCCAACCGGAATATTTGTCTTTTTATTCTTCACTTTTCCACCAAAAATCCAAAGTAAAACAAATGGTTCACCAGAGGGACAGATATTAGAACCGTAACCAAATGTACCACTTTTAATCCGCACAATATAAATCCCTGGTTCAAGGGTTTCAGAGACGCCTGTTTCTTGAAGTCCCTTGATTTGTGCATCATTGAGTGAATAACAATTGTTACGACTATGGACAACAAGATGCTGAATCTCACAGTCACCAGGGGTGATGTTACTTGTTGCGATCGCTGTTTCTTCTTTGCTTCCCGATCTTTGAGATATTAAATCTGCATCAATAGTTGCTTCATCAGGAGGAATTGTTTCTACTGCCTCAATATCATCAGTTTGAGTCAAAACAGGTATTCGCAGTGGGTTAGAACAAGCAATCCTTAGCCACTGCAAATTATCAGTGACATAACCAATCTCTGCTAAATAATCAACATAACTAAGAGAACTAACATTGATAGGTATTTTCTGTTTCTGGATAGACTCCTCACAATCATATTGTTGTATCTTTTGAGCTTTTTGTGATTCTAGATCAACATCTGTAACATCATAAATCCGCAATTGGTATTGCTGACCACCTTGTTGTTTTGCTGCATCCTTAGCAGCTTGAGAAACTACTAAATGAACACAAGCACTCTGGTGATCGTGAGGCACTATAGTAATCCAACTGGATTTCAATGCTTCCTCTGGAATACTTGCTGTAGTGGGAGTTGTGTCTAACTCTGTACTTTTTACTTCATCACTGTCTACAGTAAAGTCAGGTACAGGCATCCGGATACAGTTAGAACGAGCCAATTTTAACCACTCACCGTCATCAGTTACATAACCTATTTCTGCCTGATAATCACGGTCACTCACAAAAACAGGTACTTGCATTTGCTGAGTAGATTCCTCACAATTATAGGCTTGTACATTGTATGCTGGCTGTGTATCCAAGTCAATACCTGTAACATCATAAATTCGCAACTGATATTGCTCTCCCCCCTTTTCCTTCATTGCATTTTTCGCAGCTTGAGGAACTTCCCAAGCTACCATCATATTCTCCGGATTATCAGGAGCAATAGTAATTTTACACGGAGGTAATACCCATTTTACTGGTGTTTTACCTAATATTTCTGGTTCTTGTGCTACATTTTTATCTTCATCTACACGATATTCTGATATCCGAACTCGGTTAGAACGAGCCAATGGTAGCCACTGACCATCATCAGTAGCAAAGCCTATTTCTGCTTGATATTCACAATCATCTAATAAGTTTCCTACTTGCCACTGCTGATTTGACTCTTCGGAATCATAATACCTGGTACTATTAGCTGGTTGTGAGTCTAGGTCAATATTTGTGACATCATAAACCCGCAGTTGATATTGCTGACCTCCATATAATTTAGCTGCATCTTTGTCTGCTTCTGGAACTGACCAAGTTGCTGATGCACTTTTACTATGATTAGATTTCAGATTGATTTTACTATTTAGTTCCCGTTTTCGATTTGCCCATGCTGCTAATAACCCTGCTACTCCTAATCCTCCTACTATTTGCCCTATTCCTATACCATCTGTTGGAGTTGTTTGATTTCCATCAACTGGTGTTGTGTCTGTATCTGTGGTATCTAACTCTGCTTCTGGTGTTGATATCTCTTGGTTTTCATTTTCATCCACGGTCGTGGCAGTTTCTGGTATTGATATCCTGAGTTTTTCTGAACAAGCTAACTTTAACCACTGACCATCATCAGTCACATAACCTATTTCTGCCTGGTAGTCATGTTCTGGTACTAAAGAATCTAGTTCTTTGTCTGTGGTTGATTCTGAGCAATCATACTGCTGCACACTGGGAGCAGGTTGTGAGTCGAGGTCGATATCTGTGACATCATAAACCCGTAGTTGATATTGTTTACCTCCATGGGATTTAGCTGCATCTTTATCTGCTTGTGGAACTGACCAAGTTGCTAATGCCGTTTGATTTGGTTGTGCTGTGAGAGTTATTTCACTATTTTTGGCTTGATTTGCCCATGCTGCTAATAACCCTGCTAATCCTAATCCTCCTACTATTTGCCCTATTCCTATACCATCTGTTGGAGTTGTTTGATTTCCATCAACTGGTGTTGTGTCTGTATCTGTGGTATCTAACTCTGCTTCTGGTGTTGATATCTCTTGGTTTTCATTTTCATCCACGGTCGTGGCAGTTTCTGGTATTGATATCCTGAGTTTTTCTGAACGAGCTAACTTTAACCACTCTCCATTCTCTGTAACATAACCTATTTCTGCCTGGTAGTCATGTTCTGGCACTAAAGAATCTAGTTCTTTGTCTGTGGTTAATTCTGAGCAATCATACTGCTGCACACTGGGAGCAGGTTGTGAGTCGAGGTCGATATCTGTGACATCATAAACCCGTAGTTGATATTGCTGACCTCCATGAGATTTAGCTGCATCTTTATCTGCTTGTGGAACTGACCAAGTTGCTAATGCCGTTTGATTTGGTTGTGATGTGAGAGTTATTTCACTATTTTTGGCTTGATTTGCCCATGCTGCTAATAACCCTGCTAATCCTAATCCTCCTACTATTGGTGCTATTGGTATGCCATCTGTTGGAGTTGTTTGATTTCCATCAGCGGGAGTTGTTGGTGTATCTGTAGTATCTACCCCTACCTCTGGTATTGATATTCCCGTACTGTCATCTCCATCCATTGGAGCAACAGTTTCTGGTATTGATATCCTGAGTTTTTCTGAACGAGCTAACTTTAACCACTCTCCATTCTCTGTAACATAACCTATTTCTGCCTGGTAGTCATGTTCTGGCACTAAAGAATCTAGTTCTTTGTCTGTGGTTAATTCTGAGCAATCATACTGCTGCACACTGGGAGCAGGTTGTGAGTCGAGGTCGATATCTGTGACATCATAAACCCGTAGTTGATATTGCTGACCTCCATGAGATTTAGCTGCATCTTTATCTGCTTGTGGAACTGACCAAGTTGCTAATGCCGTTTGATTTGGTTGTGATGTGAGAGTTATTTCACTATTTTTGGCTTGATTTGCCCATGCTGCTAATAACCCTGCTAATCCTAATCCTCCTACTATTGGTGCTATTGGTATGCCATCTGTTGGAGTTGTTTGATTTCCATCAGCGGGAGTTGTTGGTGTATCTGTAGTATCTA
>NZ_JAAHGO010000020.1:134946-138758 GCF_010672455.1 Okeania sp. SIO2C9
TGATTTGCCCATGCTGCTAATAACCCTGCTAATCCTAATCCTCCTACTATTGGTGCTATTGGTATGCCATCTGTTGGAGTTGTTTGATTTCCATCAGCGGGAGTTGTTGGTGTATCTGTAGTATCTAACTCTGCTTCTGGTGTTGATATCTCTTGATTTTCATTTTCATCAATTGGAGTAGCAATTTCTAAATCTGTTGGTGCTAAATCACCTCCACGCCCTCTCTGTAGTCCCCAAATCAAAGCCCCTAGTAAAGGAATTCCTAGCAAAAAAATGAGCCACCAGGGAAATCCTTCTGTTTCTGTTTCCTGGCTGATATCATTTGGTAGTAGTGCTGTATCTGATTGAGCGGGACTAGGTGAAGCTACTACCTCTGAAGAATTTGCTTCATTAACTGTGGAAGTATTTGGACTGGGTTCGGTTACTACTGTCCCCGGAACTGCTGAGTCCACCTCTGGTGAGTTTGGTGCTGTCTCAGTTTGAGTATCTGAATTGTTTGTCGTTGCTGCTCCGGGAGAAATAGCAGCATCTGTTTCCCCTGAGTCCACCTCTGGTGAGTTTGGTGCTGTCTCAGTTTGAGTATCTGAATTGTTTGTCGTTGCTGCTCCAGGAGAAATAGCAGCATCTGTTTCCCCTTCTTTATCTACTGTTGCCACAACTTCTTGACCAACTGGAGAAGTAACTAAACCCATAAATGCTATAACTCCTGGATTAGCAGCATCTTTGTTATAGATATAGTTTCGGGGTTGAGAATATGGGTAACGAGGATCGTTCGGTAGAGTTTTGTGCATCTCAATAATCCGAACATCTTCTTTGTTCAGCACTTGGTCGGCGATCGCATAACTAATTCCATCTTTACCAAGTTCTTTTATAACTGCTGCTGTATCATCCTGAGATACCTGAGTAGCGTTACTTCCTGTCTGAAATGGAGCTTTTTTAAACACATCATAACTTTTAAGAGCTTCTCTGGTATCACTAAACTCTGGGCGATCAAGAAAGCGAATTGGGATTTGAGACCCACCTATTTCTGACCAGTCTGTGATTTCTCCCCGGAGTATTTTGGCAAACTGCTCAAATGAGAGATTTTCTGAAAATGGATTTTCAGGACTAACTATCACAGCAATTTTGCCACGCTCAATAGGAACTTCAACTAATCCTTGCTCTTTTTCCTGAGCAGTTAATGGACGTCCTATTGCGGCTATATCTGTTTCTCCTTTGAGGAGTGCTTCTAATACTTCACTGGCATTACCTGCTGCTAGTTCAACTTGAGCGTCTGTAAATTTTTCTTCGTAACGTTGTTTTAGTGATCGATTAATGACTGTCATACTATTAGAGCCATGTAATCTGATTTTTGTACCACTTGGCAGTGATTCAGGTAGTTGGTAGGTATTATCTGAGTTGACGGATTCAGCTAGAATAGTATTGCTTAAAAAAGATATATTAGTAGCTGCTGCTAAGGGCTTGGGAGTAGCAGTTAAGGTTAGCAATACTAATGATATTTGAAATAAATTTTTGCTAGATGAAGACATTTTTATCTGGCTTTTAGGTTGACAAAATATGGTTCAATTAACCTTTAGCAATTAGCCTTCAGCTTGAATATAATTTTCCTATCACTTATTAGTTCTCTACTAATAAATTGACAGTTAATTTTTTTCCAACTGAAGGCTAAATTCCTGATGAATAATTTTTGCAATTACATTCTCAGTTAGCTTTTGACTGATAGTTTTTAAATCTAAATACATATATTTTGAGGCAATATAGTATTGATTATTTATATGCAAATTAAAATCAACCAATAGTGCTTTTTGAAATTCATGACTCTTGGTTCAGAAAAATTAATTCACATTTTAACTATAGAAATTGTCACTTCTCCTTGATTATCCTCGATGTAAGTATCAAAGAAAAATGCACAAATATTTGTTGTTTCTAGCACTTCTAAAGTTAATGTATCGTCATCACCATTTAAAGTTGACCAAGTAGCTTCAACTTCCAAGTTGGTTTTTTTATTAATGAACTTACCACCATAAATCCACAACATAACCATGGGTTCACCAATGTTATTTGTATCATTTTTATATCCAAACGAACCACTGCGGATTCTAATTACATATATCCCTGGTTCTAATTTTGCTGAAACTGATGTTTCTTCCTGAATCTGTCGCATAGCTTCAGCATCAAGAGTATAGCAGTTTTTTTTACTGTCAATTTTTAGATCGGTAATTGTACAACCTTCCATATTCTTTTTTATTTCCTAGTAAATTTTATAGTATTCTTAACTAAGGCCACTGCTAGTATAAATTTTCTTACCTATAATAAATACAAGTGTCCAAAAATTCATAACAGACAAAATGGCTACTTTAGTCGAAGAATTACTTTGCGATCGGACTCAATAGTTAGTTTACACCTATTTGTAGCTTTAATGGTGTTGTTGTCCTATCATTTTTTTTTGATCCAAATTTAGTTCTGATAGAATTAAGTTAATATTAATTGATACTTATTCAATACATTGAAAATACATTGAAAGTTTTCAAAAAAACTGTTAGTATTTTTCTGATTTTACTATGATTTTATCTAAATAATCCCTGTCATATTTGCCAAAATTGATTAGCTATAAATATTTCATAATTCTAGTTTATATAGAATATCAAATACAGAATAATATATAAACCACTAACTACACACCTATAAATTATTGATTTTTTTTTACTAATTGATATGATTTTATATCTATTCAATAGACCTCTGGTGATAATTAATCTCAAACCCTTGTTATACCTGGGCAAAAACTTAGTTTGCACCAAATGTCTAAGATCAAATATTTAATTGAGGTATAAAGTAAACTAGAATTTTTTTACTTTGATCCCTTTCTCCGATCAATTTATTTATAATTGATGTTTAAAATTATGAATTTATAGATTGGCAAAAATATTTTGGCGTGGCACTGACCATGACAATAAGTAGAGATACTATGTGAGACTAGATTCGGCAATCGCTAATCAGTATACTTATTATTTTATCGGAGTAATAGCAATTTCAGATGAGGCTGTATATAATTATGAAATTCATTAATTTATCCGTCTTTAATCTGCATTAAGCTACAGTCAATTATTCTTACAATCTTATTTATATACAGCTTCACATTAAATTTGTATTCAACATAGAAGTCCATCTACTAATTGTCTAGACAAATCAAAATGTTAAATAATGTTGCCATATTTAAAATTTTACGTTAAGTTATATTACATAAGCTTGAAATCAAACGAGGTTAATGGTCATGGAAAATCAAGAGAAAAAAATAGGCTTCACCGATTTTGCAGAAGCTTGGAATGGTCGCCTGGCAATGTTAGGCTTTGTAATTGGTATTGCCACTGAATACTTCACAGGTCAAGGTATCCTTTCTCAACTTGGCTTAATGTAATTAATTGTTCCTTTTGAGAGCTGATTTCTCAAGTAAATATTAAGAGGTTGAATTCCTTGCAATACAAGGGTTTTGGGAGTTATATTCCAATAATACTTAAATCCCTGAGAGTTAGATTACATAAGGGTTTTAGCTAAGTTTACAAATCAGCTCTCAATAACTTTTCTGTTGTACTTACCAACGTTTAACTACACTAATTAGAGGTTAATCATCATGGAAAATCAAGAGAAAAAAATAGGCTTCACCGATTTTGCAGAAGCTTGGAATGGTCGCCTGGCAATGTTAGGCTTTGTAATTGGTATTGCCACTGAATACTTCACAGGTCAAGGTATCCTTTCTCAACTTGGCTTAATGTAATTAATTGTTCCTTTTGAGAGCTGATTTCTCAAGTAAA
>NZ_JAAHGO010000020.1:138858-150106 GCF_010672455.1 Okeania sp. SIO2C9
GGTCGCCTGGCAATGTTAGGCTTTGTAATTGGTATTGCCACTGAATACTTCACAGGTCAAGGTATCCTTTCTCAACTTGGCTTAATGTAATTAATTGTTCCTTTTGAGAGCTGATTTCTCAAGTAAACATTAAGAGGCTGAATTCCTGGCAATACAAGGGTTTTGGGAGTTATATTTCAATAATACCTAAATCCCTGAGAGTTAGATTACATAAGGGTTTTAGCTAAGTTTACAAATCAGCTCTCAATAACTTTTCTGTTGTACTTACCAACGTTTAACTACACTAATTAGAGGTTAATCATCATGGAAACTCAAGATCAAAAGCTAGGTTTTACCAAATTTGCAGAAACTTGGAATGGTCGCTTGGCAATGTTAGGCTTTGTCATTGGTGTAGCTACTGAATACTTCACAGGTCAAAGTATTCTTTCTCAACTTGGTCTAATGTAGTTCAAGGCTACAAAACAATTAAAAATCACCAACAGTTTGTAGTTAACAAGGATATAAGATGATTAAGTATACTCTATAGTAGAGATGAGAGTATTCTTGGCTTTATTACCGAAAAGCGATGTTGAAAGCCCCCGTGTTTTAACCGGGGGATGAAAACAAGCGAGTCGTTTAGACTAGACAACTTTAGTTGTCCTGTGCTATTATCTGGATATACAAATGTTTAGACAAAAGTAAGCAGAAAGCTAGGGTTAAACTTAAGCCGACTGTGTAGGGGCACTTTGACTTGTCCCCAAAGACTATATCTTTGGTCAGCTAAGGAGAAACGAAGCAACATGGATTTATCCTGTTGCGTAGTATCGACTTAGAATCCCCTCGGCTTTAGCCAGGGGAGTAGTCAATTATATCTTTTCTCTACATTACATTCGCTAAATTTGCAGCAGTTACTCGATAGAATTATAGAAGTTAAACAGTTTTGTTTTTCAGGTTAGTACTGTCAGAAAATTGATGTTCCAGTTTTCAGACACTAACTAACAAATTTTGACAAAGTTCAAGGGGTTGAAAACTTTCAACCCCTTTTTCAGTAGAAGTTTAAATCGAAGGAAGTTGATTAAATTTTTTTTGACTGAATCAACTACTACTTATTTATTCTTACTTCCTTTAGATATTTAACTCAATGTACAATCGAAGTGTTTAACTCTTCTGAGGAATTAGAGGATGTTCGACTACTTTCAGGTAATTCAAGATCCTGAACAGGGTTACGAGCTTCTATTAAACTGATAGCTCGACTTACGCTTTCTGGTAAAATTACTACCAGGCCACCAGAAGAAGCACGATCTAAGGCTGTATTAATAGCCTTTGTTTCATCTAGAATTGATTCATAACTAACTTTTGAATCAGAATCTTTAGCTTTATTTAAAAACTGCTTAACACCTTGAGAAATTAGATCCGCAGCACTTCCTCTAGGTCTTCCTCTAGTATCATCGTCTTCTTTGACAATAATTTCATCAAAAATGTCTGCTGCTAGCTCGCCCAGAGAAACAAAGTCTTCATCACGGCGATCGCCAGGTCCACCAATTACACCAATCCGTTTTCCTGGCCAATTTCTGACAAATCCACCCAATGCTTCATAGCTAGCAGGATTATGGGCATAATCCACAAGAGCATGATAATCTCCCATATTAAACATATTCATCCGCCCTGGTGTTTGATCCACCGAAGCCACAAAAGTTGACAAACCTTCTCGAATATGCTCTATTTTCACCCCTTGAGCAAAAGCTGCCAAACAAGCTGCAAGAGCATTAGCAATCATAAAAGGAGCTTTACCTGCCATTGTAATTGGCACATTAACAGCTTTTTCAATTCTTAAAGTCCAATCTCCTTTGAGAATTGAAATATAACCATTCTCATAAACTGCTGCCAAACCACCAGCTTCTGTATGTTTCACTAAAAGTTGATTATTTGGTTCCATTGAAAAGTAACCAACTTGACCTTTAACTTTCTCCGCCATTGCAGCAACTAATGGATCTTCAGCATTCAAAATGGCATATCCTTTAGGCATTACTGACTCAGCAACTACACTTTTGAGTTGAGCTAGTTGTTCTACAGTATCTATATCCCCAATACCCAAGTGGTCGGCAGCTACGTTTAATACCATTCCTACATCACAAGCTGAAAAAGCCAAGCCTGAACGCAGAAGACCACCCCTTGCTGTTTCTAAGACTGCAACTTCTACAGTGGGGTCTGAAAGTATCAAATGGGCACTTTGAGGTCCAGTATTATCTCCTGATTCTACTAGATATTCACCAAGATAAGTACCGTCAGTAGTAGTATAGCCCACTACTTTTCCAGTCTGCTTCATTATGTGAGCTAGCAAGCGTGTAGTAGTTGTCTTACCGTTGGTGCCAGTAATGGAAAATATTGGTATTCTGCCATTTTTAGACCCAGGGAACAGCATATCTATTACAGCTCCGGCCACATTTCTAGGCAGACCACGACTAGGAGCAACGTGCATCCGGAAACCAGGGGCAGCATTAACTTCTACTATAACTCCTTCTACTTCTCGCAAAGGTTTAGAGATATCTTCAGTAACTACATCTATACCGGCTATATCTAGACCTATTATCTTCGCAGCTCTGGAAAATAACCAGACATTTTCTGGATGTATTTCATCAGTACGGTCTACTGCTATACCTCCAGTACTGAGGTTAGCTGTTGCTCTTAAAAAGCAAATTTCTCCTTTTTCTGGTATTGAATCAATGCTATAACCTTGTCTTTCGAGAATAGCAAGAGCAGCTTTGTCCACCGTGATTCTAGTCAGAACGTTATCATGTCCATCTCCTCTTTGAGGATCTTTGTTAGTTTCTTCAATCAGTTCTGCCACTGTAGATTTACCATCTCCCATTACATGGGCAGGAACTCGTTCGGCCACAGCTACAACTTTACCATTTACTACTAATACTCGGTGGTCTTTGCCCGTGTAGTAACGTTCTACAATTACTGTTTTTGTTTTGGAAGCCTTGCTAGCTAAATCGTAAGCCTCTTCAGCCTCTTTCCAGTTTCTCACGTCAATTGTAATTCCACGACCATGATTTCCATCTAGTGGCTTAATTACAATGGGATAACCTCCGACATCTTCAATGGCATCTTGAAGGTCTTCAAAGTAGCGAATAACTGTACCACGAGGTACTGGTATCCCAGAATCTTTGAGAATGGTTTTTGTACCTTCTTTGTCACAAGCAAGTTCTACACCAAGAATTCCTGTTTGATTACTTAGGGTGGCCTGGATTCTTTTTTGATTTATACCATAGCCAAGCTGAATCATGAATCTGGCTCCTAGTTGAGTCCAGGGAATACCTCTTGCTTCTGCTTCTTTGACTATAGCTTCTGTGCTTGGCCCTAAAGATGCCTGACTTTTGAATTCCTTAAGGTCTTCTAAATCTTGCTGTAATTCGGTTGCAGGATATGTACCTGTCTCAACAATACTTTGGCAAAGTCTAACCGCTGCTCGTGCAGCATAGCGACCTGCTTGTTCATTTTCATATTCTATTGCTACCTGAAATATTCCAGGAGTCGATGTTTCCCGTGTCCGACCAAAAGCAACTGGCATTTGGGCGAGTTGTTGAAGTTCTAAGGCAACGTGTTCTATGACATGGCCCATTAGTGTGCCTTTTTCAACACGACTGAGAAAACCGCCCCTGACTCCAGGGGAACAATAGTGCTCTACAAGACTTGGTAGTACCTTGATTAATCCTTTGTAGAAGCCAGGAATATCAGATGTATATCTTTCGTACAGGTCTTCTAAGTCTAGACGCATAACCACCAGTTTATGCCGGCGAATGCTCCAGTAGTTTGGACCGCGTAATGTCTGGAGTTTGAGGATTTTCATAGGAGGATTTGAAGGTGATGCTCAGATTCTACAGAAGCAATGGCAGTTTTATTTTTAATTTCAGCTCACACCATTTGCTAAACTGTTTACTAACAAACTTTTTTTAGGCTGCACTAATCCTTTCTCCATCTTGAAAAATATATATCTGTTGACATCCTCCCGACGTTGCGCATGGCGCAACAACACGGGATTCCTAAGCCTCGCGACTTAGGATTTCTGATTCGTAGCACCTGCCTCCAAGGTTAAACCTCTTTCTGGTCTAAAGGCGCGCTCCACAGACTGACACTGCTAGCACAGCAGCTTAGTTCTATTTAGGATAGCATACCCTTGTAAGAACCGCAAGATTGATTGGTTTTCCCATCCCTCCGCTCCCCTTCGGGAGAGCGCGGGTCTTCAACCAACGTTGAGATAAATAAATTTATCAGTTTTTTTGATAATCCTTTGATGGTAGAAGAATTTGGGCTTTCCATTTTGTTCTACAAAAAACACAATCAGTTCCGTTTAAAATTAGATTTTCTGCCTACTTAACTAGGTAAGCTACTAATCTACCAGAACACATTAGTCACGAATTTAGTAAATTATCAGAAATTCTATTAATTAGTCAAGAGGCATAATTGTTTCAGACAGCCCTGGTTTCATGGTATGGGAATGTAGATCGTAGCCATCGCCGTGGCACATTATATGTACTCTCAAATTTGATAGACTTAAAGGATCTGCTACATCTACTTTTGTAGCATTTGTATATGAGATTTCTGTAGTATCTATAATTGTGACTGTGCCTTTACCCATTACTTTAATTTGACTATTTCCTTCAAATAATGCACAGGTATCTTCATCTATGCCTATACCTATTTTGTCTGGATGGGTAGCAATGGCGCTCAACAAACGGGCCATACGATTTCGATTATGAAAGTGTTGGTCTACAATCAGGTCTGGCAATATACCCAAACCAGTTGTCAAATCAACTAAAGACTTATTTGGGGATGAGCCACTACCACCACTTGCTATCATGTGATAGCCCATAACTGCAGCTCCTGCACTTGTTCCGGCTAGAGCAATTTTTCCTTCTATAGCTCTACTTCTGATTTCGTCCATCAAAGGTGTTTCAGCAAGTAGGGAACAAAGACGCAGTTGGTCTCCACCAGTCATAAAGACTCCAGTACAATCTTCTAAGGATTCTAACCATCTTGGGTCTTCTCCCTGATACCTTTCCCGGATATCAAATATCTTGAGACCTACAGCACCCATTTCTTCAAAAACCTTGCGGTATCTATCTCCTTGTGCTCCTGGTTCTCTAGAGGCAGAAGGGATAACTGCTAGCCTGGCATTTACTCCCCCTGCACGATTAAAAAAAGTTTGTAGAATCTCTTTCCCATGAACTTTATCTTCCGCTCCTCCGATTACCATAATGGTTGTTTTTGTCGGACGTAATATATCTAGTTTTGAAGCTTGAGACTCTAACTGTATCATTTTATTAGTCTTGGACAGCAGGTACGCATTAAATTTCAATAATTTCAATAATCTGCTATAATACTAGATTATCTTATAACCTTGCAAGTCCCCAGCTAACTATTGAATTTTTCAACAAATCATTTGATTTAATTAGAATCTAAATTTCAATTGGCTGGATTAACTTGTAAACTTTTAGCATAGTCTAAATAAAGATTAATCTCAACAATTTCTAAATTTTTTAATAAACTCTAAGTATACTTTTTAAGTTTTGTGCAATTTGATGTTATCACTCTGTTTCCAGACTTTTTTACAACACCCCTAAGTTCAGGTTTGTTAGGGAAAGCCCTTGATAAAGAGATTGCCAAGGTTAATTTAGTTAACCCTCGTGATTATACCACAGACAAGTATCATAAAGTTGATGATGAATCTTATGGTGGAGGAGTAGGAATGGTGTTAAAACCAGAACCTATATTTGCTGCTGTAGAGTCATTAACAACTAGACCACGACGAGAAGTTATTCTTTTAACTCCCCAGGGAGAAACAATGTGTCAGCAGCTATTTAAGCAGTTGGCTATAGACTATGACCAGCTTATTTTAATTTGTGGTCATTATGAAGGTATTGATGAAAGAGTACAATATCTAGTTACTAGAGAAGTATCTCTAGGAGATTTTGTCCTTACAGGTGGAGAGATACCAGCTTTAGCTTTAATTAATGGTGTAGTGAGGTTACTTCCAGGAACAGTAGGTAAGGCTGAGTCATTAGCCAACGAAAGTTTTGAATCTGGATTACTTGACTATCCTCATTATACTCGACCATCTAATTTTCGTGGTTGGAAAGTACCAGAAGTTTTGCTATCTGGAAATCATGCTAAGATAGCAGAATGGCGTTATCAACAACAGATTCAAAGAACAAAAAAACGTCGCCCAGACTTGATAAAAAATGATGATAATTTGATAGAATAATGCTGTTTAAACTGCTTTTTTATAAGTATGTGTGAAAATTAATTTGATATTTAGTAGCAGTAATTAAGTTAGCCAAAGACTTTCATTATTTTGAATATTACTTTAGTAAAGTAGATGTCGTATTAAATAGTTAATATACAAATAATTTCACCCAGGAACCTATTTAATTAGGGTTTGCTGATTAAATATAAAAGCATTGACATATAAAGGTTTTAGCATTTTTTAGTTGAAAAAACTCCAAGCTTTTAGGTAGCTTAGGTTCAAAAAATTAGTATTTTAGGCGCATAGTTGCGCAGAAAAACCAAGGGACTATTCTTCCTGCTACCTCCTGTATAATTCCCATTTATCCTGACTCCTGACTCCTACCCTTACCCATAATACTTTTTCAGCAAACCCTAATTAGTGCATGAATCTTTTGTGAAAAATAATAGTTGAATTTCATTAATATAAGTCAAGTTTATTAACTATTTTTTTTATCCTTTTTGAACAATAGATAAATTATCTTGTTCATCGATAATTTTTACAATTCCGTCATTTCTTAAATCTCTGATATATTCTAATAAATCATTTTTCAGTACTTCTGGCTCCACCTGCTCTTCTTGTAAAAGATCCTCATAAGCCTCTTGAATCGACCCGGAACCTATTAAAGCAAATAACATTTTAGCTGCCATATCATCCAAAATAAAATCTTGACCTTCTTGTTGAGAGTTAACTAAAAAAATTTCTCCTTCATCTTCTGCTAAAAAAAAATTATCCGTTAATAGCACTTGTTGAGTTAATATAATCCTCACAACTTACCTCTACCGACAATAAAATTAATCAAAAAAAGTAGTTTTGTACAGTCAAGATATACTATACAATAATTTAACAGCCTTCTCCTGACGGAGACGCTGCGCGAACGGCTAGAAGTCAAGAGTCAGGAGTCAGGAGTCAGGAGTCAGTAGATTTTTTTTTGCGCGATAGATGGGAGTAGCTAGCTCCTGAGTGGAAGCCTTACCGGGTATAAATCCCCACCATCACCCGAGGTGTCCACAATTGGATGGGGTTTTGAATCCCCACGAACATTGATTCTGTCTCCAGAATTGCTGTCTCCTGACTCCTTCTTCAATAACAAACTACTATCTAAGGTATAAGTTAGAAAAATGAATCTTCGCATAGGTAATGGCTACGATATCCATAAGTTAAGACCTGGAAGACCTCTAATACTTGGAGGAGTCAAAATTGACCATGAAATGGGATTACTTGGTCATAGCGATGCGGATGTTCTGACCCATGCAATTATGGATGCAATGTTAGGCGCTCTGAGTTTGGGTGATATTGGCCATTTTTTCCCTCCCAGCGATCCACAATGGGCTGGAGCTGATAGTATAGAATTGTTGAATCGTGTCAATCATTTAGTTAAGGCTAGCTGCTGGCAAGTTAGTAATATTGACTCAGTAGTAGTAGCAGAGCGTCCTAAACTCAAACCACATATTAAAGAAATGCGATCGCGCCTCGCTGCTACTTTAGAACTACAAGCAGATCAAGTCAGTATAAAAGCTACTACTAATGAAAAATTAGGTCCTGTAGGTCGAGAAGAAGGTATTGCTGCTTATGCTGTAGTTTTGCTAAATAAATATGAAGGATAAGTGGTCATCGCAAATATTAATAGTGGAAATATTTTTTCGTTCTAGGATTTTTAGGAATATAGCCATACTAGATAACAAAATGTACCTAGCTTGTCAAGGGCATATGAACGTTTAGCTTATGAAGGTATCCGAATCTTGGCCCTGGCTTTCATCCCGACGCTCCCCTGCGGGAGAGCGCGGGACTTCCCGCCAGGGAAGTTAAAAAATCCGGGTATCAAAACTACATTTGTCCATTAACAGACCATGGGCGGAAAGATAGAAGACATAGAGATTTTTGGGTCGGTCTTTATGGTGAATTGTGGATGCTTCCTGGGGAATATTTAGTTGATATTATCCAAAGTATAATGTATCTAAAACCTCAGAAAAGGCTGAATTATCAAAGGAGATTAAAAACTATCTCCATGTTATTGCATTTAGGTAAGCATTCAGCCATCAGCTAGCCTCATAAGGTGGGAACTGCGGACTTCAGCTATCAGTTATTTTTTAGTTTTAGATAAAAGCTTTATTAATTAAGTCAAAATTAAATCTGACTACAAAAGCTGACTTTAAAGTCTATATTAGTTTCAACCCCCTCTTTAAGGTTGGGATATCATTGCTGAAAGCTGACAGCTAATAGCTGTTTGCACAGCATTCCGCAGGAAATGCTTACGCATTAAGTATTTGCACTTTTGATATCTCAGAATTTATTTCATAACTAAAAATTTTTAAATTGATCCAATATAAATTTTGTTAGTCCTCTTTAATTGAAAAATAAATCAACTCCTGGTCTGGGTATACTTGAGCGGTCGCGGAGCGTGGAACGGAGTTCTATCCCTCAACTATACCCTCACTAATAATCATAGAGTTTTTGGGAATTAAGCTAAAAAAATGGCTAATATCAAATCCGGTAGCATCGGTGTAATTAGATGGTGAGTAGGGGAGTAGGGGAGTAGGGGAGTAGGGGAGTTAGGGAGATAGGGAGATGGGGAGATGGGGAGATCGAGAAATATTTGGTAATGGTTGAAGATGGAACATTTTTTACGTGCCGAATTAAACAGATTTGATATAAAACCCTTATTAGTCAAGGTTTATAGTGTTTTTTAAGCCTCCAATCCTGAAAATCTTATAGAGTAAGCTTTTGAGCCTTGTCGAGCCGTCAAAAGTGACATCTGAGTGGATAGTAAATAGCTACTCAAACAGAAACTGGATAGAAGTTTTTTGCCGAGAAGCGCTGATGATGGTTGGGATTAAAAGAATATCAAGTAACAGATAAATGGAGTCTAGAACGCCATTTTATCGAGAGTATTTTATGCCTATACTTTGATCATTTGGCATAAGCTAACTGGAGGATTACAGAGGCAATTGGGGGAATAAACATTTGAAGACATTTACTGATGCAATGGTACGCTTTTCGTACAGCTATATCTTTCAGCTATATCTTTCCGTTTTTTTGGTGTTGCACAGTGACGAATGATTTGATATTTTTGATTAAATTGGATTGTGGATTAATCAATTGCTAGAATGATTAATATTAGGTTTTTTTTAGTCAAAATCTAAACCAATTTTTGGCGATATCATTCCATAATGTGCAACCCCGTTTTTTTTGATTGGTTGGCTAATAATCGTGACGTATTTTCTTCTCACAGAAAGAGTTGAGGCTATATTTTGGCTTAAAAGTTGTGTAAGTCCCGTTACAAGAAAAACTAAGGGACTCTTAGTTAGTTGCTCACCCATTATTAGGCAAGTAACAAACTGAGAGTCCCACAGTTCTAGAATTAAAGAAGTTTTAAAGCAAGAGTTCTATAATCTTGCCTAAATCCCTAATTTCCTAGGACAAGGAGTTGATTACATAGTCTAGAAGAGCATTGTACTCTGTCAAAGCTTGAGGAGACATATCGCGAGGAGCACAACCACGATTACGAGCGAAGCTTAAAGCTTCAACGTAAGGTGCAGTAGGTAAGCTGAGAGCACGATAAACTTCACGCTGACCAGCAATTCCCCACTCATCAAGAGGACCAGTTCCACCAACTACTAAGCAGTAGCTGACTAAGCGCATATAGTGCTTGACATCGCGGAGACACTTAGCCTTAAAAGTGTCTGTGGAGTTAGCTTGACCAGCATCATTCAAGTAAGGAAACTTCTTGATGCAAGCATCATAGGCTTCTTGAGCAACTGCATCAAGATTACCAGCTAGCTTTTCAGCTGCTTCCAGACGAGCTGAAGAACGCTGGATAGAACCTTGTACTGATTCTAGATCGGAGCTGCTAGGAAAACGACCTGCTGCATCAGCAGCAGCAACTACTGTAGTAATAACTGATTTCATTGTTTATTCTCTTCTGTGTTTGACTTTGTTAGATTGGTATTGAAACTTACTTGGTCTTGGCTAATCGTAAGAACTGAAAAGCCAATAACTAGATACCTTTAGAGGTATGGTGTAGCAAGACTTTTTGAGAGTAATTAGCTTAGAGCAGAAATTACTGTATCAAAATAGCCACTTGCTTCAGCAACTAAGCTAGCGCAACGATCTTCTGTTACAGTAGCTCCCATGATGCGCTTTTTATCTCCTGCAAATTCATCACTAGGCTGATCTTTGATGTGAGCTGCAGCTTGAGCTTTCATAATCTGAACAGCGCGAACTGTAGATGTAGCAGGAACACCTAATGCAGTGTAGGTTTCTTTTAAACCATTTAAGCAACGGTCGTTGAGAACAGAAGCATCGCCAGCAAGTAGTGCGTAGGTAACGTAGCGTAGGATGATTTCACCATCACGCAAGCAAGCAGCCATACGACGGTTAGGATAGCAGTTTCCACCAGCCTGGATTAATCCCTGGTTTTCACAGATCATTCCAGCAATAGCATCAGATACCATGCAGCTTGCGTTACTAGCAATGGCGTTAACTGCATCAAGACGTCTGTTGCCTTGAGCAATAAATTCTTTGAGCTTATTTAATTCATCGCCACTAACAGGGGAAGTTGAGGCATCTGCTGAAACTACAGCTTTCGAAAAAGCATCTAACATTGAGCTCTCCTTAAAAATTGATTTTTTTGTAACCTTGATTTGAAGTTTCTAATAAGAAGGTCTCTTTTGTCTCGCTTTCTGAGGAAGAAAGTAATAATTCGTAAACAAGTAAATATTTGTTACGACTTTCCAGCCAATTAGCTAATGTAGTGTCCAGAAGCTACGATAAAAACCAAATACTGATATATAGCAGTAGGTTTTTTGGCGTTTGATATGATGTCCGGTTGAATACTTATAAATAACGAGGGAGTGCGATTCGTTCTTGATGAAAATCAGACTGTTAAAACAGAAATCTCAATAAGATTTACACAGAATGACATAACTCAAGGGATAAAACAGATGTTATCTAACTCTTATGTAGATGTAGGTGAAAGTC
>NZ_JAAHGO010000200.1 GCF_010672455.1 Okeania sp. SIO2C9
TCTTAGAAGACCTGGTTATACAGGTAATTATCAACTAAGTATACCCCATTACATAGGGGGTAGAAAACCTAATATACCTAGCTACAAAAAAGGGAACTGGCATGGAATACTGACTTTAACTGATAATTCTAAGCTGACGGTTAATGGAGTATCAATGAGAGAGTGTGAGAGGGTAATCAAGATATTCAAGCGATATATTAATCCAAAGTACTTGCCTGGAAATTTTAAAATAGGAGAGGTTAAGGGTAAACCATACCATGAGTTTGAAATAAAACCTATAAGAGCTGACTTTTATAGTCATGGTAGGAAGAATTTAGAACCTGACTGGAGATATTATTGCAAGTGATAAGGGAATAGCAGTGTTAGTGTTGGTAGGTCTGAGGGAGTATAAGGATAATTGCAATACTCTTTATACGATTTGCAGCATGAAGCTTAATCAGTTCAAAGGCTCTCTATCGGCTTTAGAAATTCTAGGATTGATGGGTAATGTATCCCTAATCATCGGTGTCATTGTCTTTGTAGGTGGTGAAAAGCAGAGACGAGAAGCTCAAATTTATCAGGCATGGCAGGTAATTACGGCAGCGCAAAACCAAGCTGGTAGTGGTGGCAGAAAAGAAGCTCTGGAATTTCTAAACTCCAAGCCGGGGTAAAGAGGAGATACGTGCAAAATCGGACACGACGTAAAGTTTTGTAACAATTGTTGTTCAAAGTAATAGCATCCGTTCATCCAACGCACGGGGAATCGCCTCCATATCAATCACATAATCCCCGAATCGCTTAATGCGACTGGTTAGATAGGGACTCAAAGATGCCACATCCTCTCGCTTCAGAAGATACCCCTCACTTTGAAGTTGCTGCAAAACCTCCGTCAAGTCCACTACGTTTTGGAAGATGACTGCATTAGCAACCAGATCGTTGTACTTGATAAGCTTTTCCTGTTGTTGAGGGTCATTACTAGCAATGATGCTCTCGCCGCCAAAGAAGAACCATTTAGAAAAACCGTGATAAGCTTCTACCTTATTCGTAGCCGCCGTAATCTGTTGTCGCAATTGGGAACTAGAAATAAACTGAAGTAAGAAAATAGTTCTGACCACCCTTCCCAGTTCACGAAAAGCGCGGTAAAGGCGATTTTTGCGGCTATAGTTTCCTAATTTTCTCAATAAAACATCCGAAGATATTTTTCCGGCTTGAATAGACAGAACGACGCGAAATAAGTCTTGCCAGTGCCTCCGAATTAGTTCCCAGTTAATCCGCTCTGTAAACAGAGCATCAATGTGTTGGTAAACCGTATCCTTGTCCGGGCGATAGAAAGTTAAATCTTTCCAGTTGCGAATGCGAGGCATTAAGTTAATACCTAACAGGTAAGACAGAGCAAAAACCGGATTCGATTGACCTTGAGTATCAGCATGAATCGTCTCAGGCTGAATATCAGATTGATTCTGCAACAGCCCTTCAATAATATAAACTGCTTCCCAAGTGCCACAGGAAATAAAATGACTGAAAAGGGCAACATAACTGTCAGCTACATGGTGGTAAGCAATCCCTCCATAACCCCCATAGCGGATGTGATATTCTGAGAGTAAATTTTGCTCATAGAGGTCATATTTAGTTCCATCAGCCGCAGCGGTAGTTCCATCTCCCCACAACTTAGGCAAGTCCAAAACATGATAACGGTTGATGATATCAGTCAAAGCTGCATTGAGACCTTTCAAACTAACGTGACGTTGATTAACAAAAGAAAGCATCTGGGGGGTGACGACTCCCCTCATGTGACGCGCAGCTTGAGTTGGTCCCAGGTTGCAACCATAAGCAAAGGTAGTCAGGAGATAGCGTTCGTTCGCTCGGTCTAATTTAGGGTCAGAACCACTAAAAGGTCCAAAATGGCGCGTAAAATTAGTCCAATAATCGACATTTCTGAGGATATTAATTAG
>NZ_JAAHGO010000201.1 GCF_010672455.1 Okeania sp. SIO2C9
GTAAGGATTCAGGTGAGAGCGATCGCTTAACAGGTCTTGGTCTATAACTTCAAGAAATCTGGGACAGGTTGACAAAAAATCAAACTACGCTAAACTAAGGACATGAATGAGTCAGTACCACCCCTAACTCTGGAAAAACTCAACCAGTTATCAAAAAAGGAACTGGTGAAGATGCTATTGGCTCAACAAAAAGCGATCGAAAAGCTACAACAAGAAATTGAGAAATTAAGAATTAGTAGAGATTTAGACAGCAAAAGTACCTCCAAGCCACCATCAACAGACCTACTCAAAAAATCAGAAAAATCAAAACATTCTGAAGCTAGTCCAAGCTCTGAGAAAAAAAAGAGACGACCGGGAGGGCAACCAGGACATCAGGGAAAAACTCGTCAAGGGTTTTCGAGCGTTAACAGAATCGAAATTTTAGAACCATCTAGGTGTAGTCATTGTGGTCAAACAGAATTTTTAGCCCAACCAGTGGCAATAGAGACTCAACAAGTAGCACAACTGGTAGAAAAGCCGATAGAAATAGTAGAGTACCATCGTTATCATTGCCAATGTCAGGGGTGTGGAACGGTCATATCTGCTGCATGGCCAGAAGAAATGATACCAGGACAAGATTTGGGGGTAAAGCTACAAGCCTTTGTCGGATGGTTAGGTAATTATGGACATTTACCATATCAAAAGCAACAAGAAATGTTATGGGAGTTGGGAAAGATTGAGATTGGTATCGGAACTAACCTCAACACCAATCAAAGGTTGGAATCAGCAATAAAACCTCATGTAGAGCAATTGTCAAATTGGGTCAAAACAAAACAACCTTCAATTCATGTAGATGAGACACCTTGGCCAGTTAAAGGAGTGAAGGAATGGCTGTGGGTATTTACCAATCAAGATTTCTGCTTGTTTCATGCAGCAGATACCAGGAGTCGTGCAGAACTGGAATCTCAATTGGGTAGTGAATACGGTGGTGTTATCAGTAGTGATGAATATAGTGTGTACAATGGCTATCGAGTCAAAGCTCAACAGAAATGTTTAGCCCATCTACGTCGTCACTTTCAACGATTGATTCAACTTCCAGGGGAAAACAATCAAGCCATTGGCAAAGCTTTCAAAGACTTAATTGATGAGGGATTTCGTCATTATAGCCAATGGCAGCAAAATCAAGAGGATAATGTTTATCGTCACTGGGCTGTTAGATTTAAACATAAGGTAGAGTTAACCCTCAAACAATGGAGCAACAAAGCAGGTTATGAGGCCGGAAAATTGTTACGCAGCCTCAAGCTCAAAGCCGATCAATGGTGGTATTTTCTATCTCACCCAGAGATACCACCTGATAATAATCTAGCAGAGCGGTCATTAAGGTTAGCTATCACCAAAAGAAAGGTCAGTGGTGGCTCTAGAAGCATGGAAAGATTTCAACACACAGCCAATTTACTGACTGTAGTCCAAACCTGTCGTCGTCAGGGACGTTCAGTGATTGATTTCTTTGAGCAGTCTTTAAAGGCGATCGCTCTAGATGATGATGACTTATCAGCTCTTTCTCTGATTCCTACATCTGAGATCTGAATCATTCAATAGCGATCGCTTTGACCTGAATCTTGACGATCTGTTGATGGTGGTTTGGAGGAACTTTTGCTGTCTAAATCTCTACTAATTCTTAATTTCTCAATTGATCGCATTCTGTTTTTCGATCGCTTTTTGTGGAGCCAATAGCATCGTCACCAGTTCCTTCTTTGACAACTGGTTAAGGTTTTCCAGACTGAGGAGTGGTACTGACTCACTCATGTCCTTAGTTTAGCGTAGTTTGATGTTTTGTCAACCTGTCCCAGATTTCCTGAAGTTATAGACCAAGACCTGTTAAGCGATCGCTCTCACCTGAATCCTTAC
>NZ_JAAHGO010000202.1 GCF_010672455.1 Okeania sp. SIO2C9
TTCGGCAGCAGCAATTAGCTCTTTGATGAGTTCATGGAGTTGGGGGTTCATAGTGTTACTCCTCAATTACTAAGGCTGCTGAAGATAGGCTTGCCTGCAACCTCCTCCTCAACGGTTTGCCTGTCGAGCTGCTCCATTTTTTCGTAGAGACAGTTGAAGACATCTTTCCAGTTATCGCTGATGAGGGCATTAACCGCTAGGCTTTCGAGTTCCACAAGCCAAGGGGCATGTTGTTGTTTCACCTGTTGGACTAACTTAGGCTGCATGATTATCCTCCTCAAATTGAGCGGCGAAATCACTGATAAAGTCTTGGTCTTCCGATTCTGGCAGTGCTGGCTGCTGTGCTTTGGCTATAGCTACAACTTTGCTGTTGCTTCCTGCCACAAGCCCTTTGAGCCAGCCCCACAGACGAGGTATCAATTCCTGTTTGAGCATCGATTGAGCTAGTTTGTGTTCGTAGATAATGCGATTGGTCAGAGTAGTTAACTCAGCAGCGCTTAACTGCTGTGAGGGAACACCCATCACCCTTTGCGATTGAGCACGTACATAAACCTCGATATCGGCTTCAATACGGACTCTGGTGTTAACAGCCATTAGGACCTCCGTGCTAATAGTGCTGCGGCAATGGTTTGTAATCCGATGGCGTTGGCCCAGCAGCCAGAAGGAACAGTTGTAACCCTTTGAGTTTCTAGCATGCGTGCGACTCCTGGCATCTGAGTCCCCCCTCCCCAGGCGACAACCGAGCCTGCGGCATGACGCCACTGTTGGGTGGTCTTGAAGGCTAAGCGCAGCCGATGAGCCAGCCAAGTTTTCACTAGTCGTGCATAGATGGGGCGGAAGTTAAACTGACCACAGCCATAATTAAAATCACCCCCTTCAATGCCCTGACGAATAAGTTCAACATTACCAGCTTTTCCTGTGCCTAAATACTGAAGAAGCTCACCATCACAGGCAATGGCTTCTAACAAATCAATACATCCTCCAATTTCTAAAGGTTGATGATAAATAAGTTTGCCTCCAGGGTTAAACACTTGAGGTATTACTGTTGACGTTCCCAAGTCAAAAGCAATTACCTGGGTCTCAGAGTCTAGCAAGTTCAATCGTTTGCTATAACTGTAAGAGCCTGCACCTTCTGGCACTACGGTATCTAGGGTAATACTTACTTTACTTTCTGGTTTATCTTGACCACCAAAGCTAACAATGTGAACACCTGTTAGTAGTTGCTTCAATCTGTCGTTAAACAGCTTCCTTGAGTGGGTACTAATCTCTGGCGGAAGGAGAGATCAGATGAAAAAAAGCATATTACTGATTTCTTTAATCCTTCTTCCGCTGTCCCTCATTGCGGCGCAGAGCGGGACCGGCTCCACCTTATATCATGAGATCAACGCCCGCCTGATGGTCAAAGACAGACGAATCGCCGGCGACAGGCTCTCCGCCTGGTGCGAAAACCTGGGCGGCTACTACACCGTCAAATCCCAGGATCACCTGAGCCTCCGCCTGCCGGCGGAAAAGCTGGAAGAACTGACGGCGGTCCTGGAAGCCGAATCATCAGAGGTCCTGGATTATTCCCGGAACGCCTTCGATCTGAAAGAAGATCTGATGATGAGCGCGTCGGCTCTGGAAGCCCGGGAAGAACTTCTGGAAAGAAACCTAGGGCGGCGCTTGCGCAGGCGGCTTTTTCGGACGCCCCGCAAATGATCGCGACAGTTATCTCGGACAAAGACAGCGTCCTTAAGGCGAGATCGGAAGCGGTCCGGTCGGGCGCGCGCGCCATCGTTTTCGCCCGGGGCGGCGACGATCTAACCTTATCCGTTTTTGACGACCCAGAGATTATTCGCCAAGCGAGAGCAAGCGAGCGGCGCTGTATACAGCCC
>NZ_JAAHGO010000203.1 GCF_010672455.1 Okeania sp. SIO2C9
TTGCTTGCGCCATTACTGCTCTCAGGCGTGTACTGTTCGACACTCGGCGCAGCGACCCTTCCGAATGGTGAATTGGTGACAACGAAACAGGTGATTCCGATTCGTTTCACGACCACCACACCGCTTGCCGAGGTCGAGCGCTGCCAATTCTGGGTAACATCAGATAATGGGACAAGCTGGCAATTGGCTCACGAAGAGCACATTGCTGCTGATGCCACCACTGGCCCGCTGTTTCGTTTTGCTGTGCCTCAAGACGGTCGTTATGGCTTCCGAACGACTGCAGTGCTGCATACAGGGACGAGCGAAGCGCCACCCCAAGCTGGCGACACACCGTCAAAAAACTCGATTGTCGTTGTTGATGCGACCCCTCCACAGCTGATCAAAACGCAGGCTGAAGCTAAAATCGCTGACAGCCCTGAACATCTTGATGTAACTTTTTCCTGGGAGAGCAGTGATCCTCATTTTGCTGATTGCCGCATCGAAATGAGCCTCGATGGCGAGAGTTGGTTATTAATTCGTGAAGATCTTGCCGCCAGCGGTGAATTACCCTTAGCTCTCCCGCGCAATGCCTCGTTACGACTCATCGTCAGTGACTACGCTGGTAACAAAACTATTTCCCAGCGCTGGAGTGCCCCGCAGCGGCCAGTTGAGCAGCCCCCTGAGCAAGAAAACTTACAAGAACTCGCGCAAAGCCTTCCTGATCCCAATGAGCAGACTACCGAAGAACCAGCTGGTTCGGCTGCAGCATCAAATAATCCTGCACCAAATAACTTGGCTGCACAAGACGGTCAGACACAAGAACAAGCTGCACAAGCATCAGCAAACAACGAAACAACCAGCGAGCCGCTCAGCAGCGAAGTTGTTGCTGAACCAGCTCGCCCCGTGGTGCCACCAAACCACCAAGCCATTGTCGCCCCTAACGCTGATGCGGTAGTTCAGGTTGACCACAAGCGACCGACCATTCCACGTTCAGCTAGTGGCTCACAACAAACAATTATTACCACGCCAAGCAGTGAAAATTCGTTACAAGACCCCTTAACCCAAGGTCGCTTTGGCAACGTCAGCACCGAACCACAACAAATGCTGGCACGCATTAAACAATCTTCAGTAATTGTGAGCCCTCTTTCTGAACAAGCACTCATCGCTGCCCGGCAAGCACTCAGTGATGGCGACCAAGTCGTTGGTCTCGCTATCCTTGAAACCTTACATAATAGCGACATCAGCCCACGTGCAGCTGCGACTGCGATTGATTGGCTCACGACCAGCGGTGACCCCGATCAAGCCATGACCTGGATTCACAATCTTCCGCCTGAGGCCAATCGATCTTCTTTAGTTGCGTGTGCATTCGCTCGCGCCAGCCTTGCCGTCAACAGCACCGCCAAAGCCGAGTCACTACTGCGCCGGATTGATAGCCAAGACGAGAATTTTGATGAAGCGACTTGGCTGTTGGGACGCTGCATGCAGCAACGTGGCAATGTTAATGGAGCCCGTTTCCAATGGCAGCAACTTGCGAAAGGGTCCAGTTCCTGGGCCCTCAAAGCACGCGAAGCACTGCAAGCACTACGTTAATTTTTTGAGCGCATTACCTTAGTTATCATTTTAAAGGAAGTTCATGTCACAACATTACCCCATCGCTGTTCTTGGTGCTGGCCCTGCTGGGGCAAACTACATTCGTGAGCTTAAGCGCGTCTGGGATATTAATCTTGTTGGCTTCACCAACCGCAGTGAGCTTCGCCGAAGAAGGGGAAATCAAGAATTAGAATTACTTTAAGTAGGGATAAGTTCACCTGGTCTTAATTTTGCCCATTTGCCCATTTCTTCTTTAAAACTTTCACAACCAACAACATCCCACTCCATTTCAAT
>NZ_JAAHGO010000204.1 GCF_010672455.1 Okeania sp. SIO2C9
TCAAAACCGGCGCCCTCAAAACGACCATTCCCGCTCGCTTCGAACATCCCGTTATCGGTATCTGCATGGGCATGCACAACGCCAAGCAGGTTTTCGTGCTCAGCAAACCCGACACCAACCGCTCCCATTGTCAACTCCACCTGTACGATCTGGAGACACAGTCCGTCAGCAAGGAAGTCAAAACCCAGCTGAGCTACGCGCCGAGCGCAGCCAATTTCGTCGCCGGTCCGCATGGCCGAGAATGTGCATTCACCCGTGGATCTTCGTCTGAATTTTATTGGTGGGCGCCGGACCAGCGCCCCGGCCTCTTCCAAGCCCGTAGCGGTGGATATTCGGCCTTTCCTGGACGCCAGTCCGGTCGACTTCTCACCGAAACCGGTCTGTACGAATTCAACAAACGAGATCACCAAAACCACAGCCACAAAGAAAAACGCCTCCCAAGTATCGATGGCACACTATCTCTGCACATAACCGAACGTGGTATCTGCCGAAGCCACCTGCACATCGGCATCGTTCGGCTCGACAACCTGGGCGTCCTTCCCTGGACCGATGGCATCAAGAAAATTTCATTCAACCGGCCCCTGACGGTATCGCTCCAGGTACTCTTGACGAAAACAAGGGTCGTCGATGTTTTGTCCTAGCATTACCGGCCAACCGGGAACTACTGCTTCTTTAACTATTGTTCCAAAACCATTGGAGTCAAGTTGGAAAAGTACAACTCGGTCAGCTTGGAGAAACTTTTGCACTTCCGTGACCGTAGTTTGTAAAATTTCTTCTAGTTGCAAAGACTGGCGAATTTTCAGCGTCAAATCAGCAAACAATAGCCCTCGTCGGTGTTGAAGCCGCAGTTGCTCAGCTGCCTGCCGTCGCTCCCTTGCTGCTAAATCGGCAGCCATAAATTTACCAATGCTTTGGGCAATTAACTCAACGATTTCCTGTTCGTGAGGCTGGAAATTGCTACCTCTTGGCTTCATTGAGGAAAAATTGAGTGTTCCGTAAATTTCGCCATTGACGAAAATGGGAGTACCAATATATGACTCTAGCTTGAGATTTTGGTACACCGGAAGAGTTTGCATTGCCTCGATCTCACCAACATGAGTATAGATAATTGTCTTTTGTTGTGTGATTACTGCTTGGCAATAAGTATCTTCTAGGGCAAACTCTAATCCAGGTAAGAAATTTTCACAATCAGTTTTAACGGCAAGGATAATATAGACTTGGTCTACAATTTGACTAATGATGCCAGTGGAAAGTCCTAGAATTTCGCATCCAGTCTCTAGATAATCAGCAAACAGATCCTCTGAGTTTCTATAACTAGTAGTATTAATCCGATGTAAGTGTTTGAGGTTGGTACTGAAATTTGCCAGTGCTGCCTCAGCTTGCTTACGTTCAGTAATATCATGGTTGATGCCAATAGTTGCTACTAGCTTGCCATACTCATCTAGCATCGGTACAACCGTTGTTTCGCAAATACCCTCAGTTCCATCCTTGCGCAGGAAGTTAATTTCGCCATACCAACGCCCCTTGCGCCTCATCCCCTCAATAATCTGTTTCGTCAGGACAGCAGAATCTTCAGGCCTGTGCAAAATTCCAGGAGTTTTGCCTAAAAATTCAGCTTTGAGATAGCCGAACATCCTTTCAGCCGCTGAATTACAGTCAATGATTTGACCTTCTAAATTAGTCAGGATAACCCCATCAGTAATACTCTCAAAAATAAGTGCCTGCCGCCGTAGTGATTCTTCTGCCTGTTTCCGTTGAGTGATGTCAAGATTTACCCCTACCATACTCACAA
>NZ_JAAHGO010000205.1 GCF_010672455.1 Okeania sp. SIO2C9
CCATGCAGAAACATGCTATCCATTGTTAATTAGCGTACCGACTTCCCCTAAGTACGTCACTTATCTTGTTCAGTAATTATTTCGATCCGAAACACATATACCGATAATCGTTTGGACATCTCATATAGTTAGTGTTATTCTCGCAGGCTAAATGTGTTAACTTACTTTTAAGCCGCGCATGAGAGCAATAGGTAACCCCAATTCGAGCAGCAACAAACCTCCCACTAGACCAAGCTGTTGCCTGCTTTGCACAAGTCAGGCAACTCGGAGCAATGGCGTTTGCCTTATGGCAGTGGTTAGGCAGCATGCGCGCTCGATTGGGAGATTGTTATGGCCGTTATTCCTCGTTCACCGACTCGTCAGCGCTTGCCGAAATGGTTTAAGCGTAGCCTTGCGCCAGCGGGCACCCATGCCGGCCATACCAACGAGGTGTTGAAACGTGAGAAACTCACCACTGTTTGTGAGGAAGCCACCTGCCCGAATCAAAATGAGTGTTACAGCAAAAAAGTAGCGGCCTTCATGTTGATGGGTGAGACCTGCACCCGCACCTGCTCGTTCTGTGATGTGAACACTAAACTCTTGAATTTACCACCCTTAGATGAAACAGAACCAGAACGCGTCGCCAAAGCTGTCGGCGAGTTAGGGCTCAAGTTCGCCGTGGTAACCTCGGTCAATCGCGACGATATGCCCACCGGTGGCGCCGAGCATTTTGCTGCCACGATCAATGCGATTCGTGAGCACAATCCAGATGGCCTTATTGAAGTACTCACTCCTGACTTTTGCGGAAATTGGGATGCCTTAGCGGTGGTTTGCGAAGCCCGGCCTGACGTCTTCAACCATAACATGGAGACCATTCCGCGTCTTTATCGGACGGTGCGTCCTCAAGCTGAGTACAATCGCTCCCTCGAATTCTTACGCCGAGTGAAGGAATTCGATCCGACCATTTGGACTAAATCTGGAATTATGGTTGGGCTTGGCG
Organism: Okeania sp. SIO2C9; assembly: GCF_010672455.1. GTDB lineage: Bacteria > Cyanobacteriota > Cyanobacteriia > Cyanobacteriales > Microcoleaceae > Okeania. The sequence goes on from NZ_JAAHGO010000205.1 coordinate 980, forward strand.
AGACAGATGACGAAATTCGTTGGCTGATGGAAGATCTCCGCAAACAGGATGTCGATATCTTTACCATTGGTCAGTATCTTCGCCCATCGTTACAGCACCATGATGTCATGCGCTTTGTCCCGCCTGAAGAATTCGGTCGCTATGAACAGTGGGGTAAGGAACTTGGCTTTAGTCACGTCGCTGCAGGTCCTTTTGTGCGTTCAAGTTACTACGCCGAGGCAGTACTTGATGGAGCGGCTGAACACATGACCCTACCACCATCCGCAACCCGCGGTTCGCAGGTTGAACACTAGCTATTGCGACCAACTACAGCGATTTTATGCAGCCACAGCCCGCCTTTCTGCTCGACGATATTGATCACACGAGTTTTTCAGACTTGATCTGCGCTTGGGATTTTACCCACTCTCAAAGCCACAGCGAACTTTTCACCGCTCAGTATGGTGAGCACTACCAACTACGATCAGCGAGTGGTACGCTGCAGGTCATCACCGATCAAGCCGCAGGCCGCCATGGCTCTGCTCTTCATCTTGATGAAGGGCAGTACCTTAGCATCGATCGCCATAGCTGTCCGCTACTTGACCGCCATGGCAACGACAGCGTATTCTCTATGCTGGTTCGCTGTCGTCGCGCGCAAAAAGCTGACGATACCTACTGCGAATTCATTGCTGGCCAATGGAATGAAAGCAATGAAGGCGGTCAATATGGTCTGTTTATCAACATTAAGGTTTGGCAGGTGGCAGACCGTTTATTTGGTCACCTTTCCAACAGCGGTGGACCAACCTCTGGCTATAAGTTCTGCATGA
>NZ_JAAHGO010000206.1 GCF_010672455.1 Okeania sp. SIO2C9
TCTACTGACTCTGCTGACTCATCCGATCAAGTCGCCTTCAGTCAGTCTGTAGCAATAAAGGGCGCTGGTGCCTCTTTTCCCGCACCGATTTACACCCGTTGGTTTAGTGATCTTAGACAGAAACAGCCTAACCTACAGGTGGACTATCAGTCTGTGGGCAGTGGCGCTGGCGTTAAACAGTTTACTGCCGGAACAGTTGACTTTGGAGCTAGCGATGTCGCGATGACAGATGAGGAAATCGCCAAGGTGGAAAGAGGCGTTTTCATGATACCAATGACAGCAGGTAGCGTGGTGCTTGCTTACAATATTCCAGGAGTCGAATCCGGACTCAAACTCTCACAGGAAGCTTTAGCAGACATTCTCCTAGACAAGATCAAGAAATGGAACGACCCTAAAATTACTGCTGATAACCCTGATCTCAATTTACCAGACTTGCCAATTACAGTTGTATACCGTTCCGATGGCAGTGGTACCACAGGAGTCTTCACCAAAAATCTCAGTGCGATGAGCAAAGAGTGGAAGGATAAAGTTGGCGAAGGCAAGGCTGTGGAATGGCCTACTGGTATTGGTGGTAGTAAAAATGACGGCGTTACTGCCCAAGTTGCTCAGAATGAGGGTGCAATTGGTTATGTAGAGTACGGTTACGCTAAGAGCAAGAAGCTACCTATGGCTGCTCTGGAAAATAAAGCGGGTAAATTCATTGAGCCTACTGATGAGGCGGCTTCTAAAACACTATCAGCAGTGAAACTACCAGAAAATCTCCGCGCCTTTGTTACTAATCCAGAAGGGGAAGATTCCTATCCGATTGTCACTTACACTTGGTTGCTTGCCTACAAGGATTATGATGATCCTGAAACAGCAAAAGCTGTGGAAGCTGCGATTGAATATGGTTTAACTGAAGGCCAGAAAGTAGCTCCAGATTTAGGTTATATTCCTCTACCTGAGAATGTAATTGAAAAAGTTGCTGCTGTTGCTGATCAAATCAGTCCTGACTATGAAATTACAGTTAAATAGTCTCAACTAGAAACTTAAAATCTCACTCCAAGGTTTGGTAGCGGCTTGTAAGAAGCACAAATAACCTACGGACAAGCTGGTTGTTCGCTCCCACTTTCTTAGCTTGTCTTTAGTGTAGAAGCAACTCTTAAAATGCCACATTCAATCAGGGATGTAGCCTCTACCAGTTAAGATTAATATCATCGGCTGATTAATAGCAGCGATGAGAATCCTCTCAAGATCACAAAACTAGGGACTTGCCACACTGCAAAATCCCACACATATAAAAGCAACCGCTGCTCAAATGGTATTTCAACAGTCTCGCTCTCAAGCCGAAAAGACCATTGATAAAGGCTTTATCTGGCTAACTTGCATCTTCGCACTAGGGGTAGCAGCAATTCTGCTCTGGATAGCTTTCCAGGTGGGGATTAATGCCTTCCCTGCAATCAAAGCCTATGGTCTGGGATTTCTGTTTGCCAGTGGCTGGAATCCTGTTAAAGATCAATATGGGGCTTTCCCCATGATCTATGGAACCCTAGTTAGCTCAGCCCTAGCATTGCTGTTGGCAGTACCCCTAGGTTTGGGAACAGCTATCTTCTTGAGTGAAGATTTTTTGCCACTGTCTGTGCGAACAGTACTTGTTTTCTTAGTGCAACTTTTAGCCGCTATTCCCAGTGTAGTATATGGTCTATGGGGAATTTTTGTCCTCAGCCCTCTAATTAGAC
>NZ_JAAHGO010000207.1 GCF_010672455.1 Okeania sp. SIO2C9
GAGTTGTAGTACTCTAAGAGTTTCTGTTTACGCTGTTGAGTTGATTCCAGTTTCTTGGTTTTGCTCTCTTTTAAGAGTTTGTTGTTGGCTTCTAAGTTTTCAATTTCTAGGTCTATTAGTTCAATTTCAGTAGCGTATTCGGTATTTTGGTAATAGTTACGTCTAGCTTCAGCTCTGCGTTTGATCAGTTGGGCTTTTTGATTGGTTCGATATTCTAATCTGCTAGATTTAGCTTCGTGCTGGACTAGTTGGAGGAAGATATCAGCAGCATACTTGTCGAGTTTAGTTTGGTGGCTTAGTGCCATCTTGGTTGCTGCTCGGTAGTACTGTGCCTCTTTAATTTCGGCTCGGCATAGTTTGCGTGCAAGCTTTAACATTTCTGGCAGAAGCTTGGCGTTGGTCTCTGCCAGTTCAGCTATTTTTCTGAGGGCCCTGACATTCTCCGCTAAGTTTCCTGTTAGGTCTATTTTTCCTAGGTCGAAGGGCAATCCGAACTTCTGACCTAAGGCTGTTAGTTTTCCCTGGATGACTGGGGGAAGATACTTCTCAGAACTAACAGTATGGTGATGGTTAGAATGGTATGAAGTAAGACTTTTATCCTTAGCTGTGAGTGACCCTCGCTGACTCTTTTTTCGTTCGATTTTCATTACACGAATATCCTATAGCAACTGGCACCACCCACTGGCTGAGTCTTCATGAAGTTAAGGCAGAGTGCGCGGGAATTACTGATTTTGGTAAATAGCAATGAGCCTGCTGAGTCTACGGCAAATAGGCTCCCATTGGGCAGATTGTCCCAATCGGTTGGTGATTTTTGGATGGTTAGGTTCTTTTGTATGGTTTCAACGTCGCCAATGGGTCTGAGGACTGGGCGTGCTTTGCGCTTGCCTTGTTTGCGATTGCGGTAGTAGCGGTTGAGCTTGGTGTGTAGTTCTTTTGCTTCCTCTGGCGTTAAACCTTCATCAGTACTTTTACTATTTATTGTCATTGTATTTAATGTTTCTTGTGTCTCCATATACTGTGTTTGCTTAGTGATGTGACAATGGTTTGAATAGAACGGGACAAGCACTGCGGACGCTACGACTTATATGCTTTGGTTATAACGTAGACTCACTAATTAAGTCTACGACAGTATTAGCACTATAGCGCAGAAGTCTAAAGAAGTCTACGACCATTCAGCCACTAAAAGCCATGAGCAAGTTAAAAGAAGTAGAATACTTATGATGACTTAGTTAGACTGAATGCCTACAGGAAAAAAGACTAGCCAGATAGGCGTGATCATAAGCAATGAGCTAAGAGAGGTACTGGGTGAGTATGCAGAGCAGAACCATTGGTCGTTAAGTCGTGCTGCCTTAGTTCTAATCCAAAGGGGATTGAAAGAAGAAGGCTTCCTTAAAGAAGATAAAAAGAAAAGCTAGACATTAAAATAAAAGTCCATATATATACGGACTTAAAAGGTATTTAATCCAACTAACAGCAAGAGATTTGGGATAACTAGTCCTGCACAAGGTGAGCAAGCGCAATGAGAGTGTCTTCTCGTAGTTGCGAATTGCAGTTTGAAACACGATATTGATCCACTTCAATGATCTGATTCACCATTTGTACCAGCCTCCGAGTCCAAGCACTTTGAGGATATAGCTTTTTTCAGCGTCGTAGCCTTTGTG
>NZ_JAAHGO010000208.1 GCF_010672455.1 Okeania sp. SIO2C9
TACCATATAGGGAGTCATAGCCATCACCCCCATTGATATAATCGTTACCACTATCTCCCCAGATTTCGTCATTACCACCATAACCATATGCTGATAGGTCATTAGAATGTAAGTGGTTATAGTAGTCGTTGAACCCGGTTCCGTAGTAGTATGCACTAGTCATGTTAAGATGTCCCTAAATTTCTGGCAACTTAGTCAAGAGAAAAAGCTTGCTCGTGTGACGAATGAACAGTTATCTGCACAATCAGAATCTGTTAAAGACACTTAGCGAGAAGATACAAGCCATATTTCCTACTTGATTTTTCTTGACAAGTGACACTTCAATAATCGTCCATCTTATTCCCGAGAGGTTTTTGTGAAGTGTTAATGAAGGGTTTGTGAAGGGTTGATGAAGGGGTGTTGTCAGAAACTGTTTCTATTGAAACTGAGAATGCTAAGTCACGATGAACTGGGCTGTCCCTTAGTGTCCTGTTGAGCTTTCACTTTTTCGTAGAGACTGACAACTGTTTCATTGGCAAAGAGTTGGTCTTTGAGTTTGAGGTAATCACCTTCACCTAGATGACAAGCTGCCCAAAAGCGAAGGACTTTTGAAGGCTCTAAATTAGCCATCAAAACTTGAAATCCTTCAGTTAAAGTTTCGTTATCTTTAATCACTTTGATTGGCATCTTCCATAAGCTTATAGCCAGTGTTTCTTAGAAGAGGGTTAGTATGAATAAATGTTGGGTTTCGCCGTAGCTAAACCCAACATACAGGAGGAGTGATCGGGCAAAAAAGGTGGTGATTTGACTATGAACCGACCTGAGGTACAGTCCCTAAAACCACTGCTTGCGCTCCACTATTTCTTCGTAAACGTAATGCTGAGTACCACGTCGTCATAATCATGATCTCCCTGCAAATCATAAGCAGCGTATGCTGTAGAACCTACAAACTTTTCCGTATTAGGCGTAACCAACTTTGAAGTATCATAGTAGATTTCTCCTGCCGATCCAAAGCTACAATCGCACCTATTTGAATAGCTAAGACTTACAGTCAGATTACCACGAGGAATCTCAAAACCGCCTGTTGCCGTACTCTGCGCAAATGTATCGTTAGCCCCCAAACTGATTATATGCTCTGCCAAGATAGCACCGCTGTCGTTTTTAATTTGCATGTGCCCATAACCGCCCCCACGCCCATAGAGCGTATACTGCCCAATGGAATTGTTCGGGATTTCAGAATCATCGATTTTAATTTTTGTTCCTGATACAACAGGCATCTCAATATACTCCTAAACTCTCTCTTTTTTCACTAACAATTCACATGGAAGAACAATAAATTTGCAACCATGTATTTCTTGGACTTAGGACTAAATTTGACTTTTTGTCTTCAGTCACCACACCCTTAAGACGATTCTAAAGAGCTATTTCTGAATTTTTTGAGTTAGAGGGAAATAGGGATCAAAGCCTTGATGATTAAAGGTTTCCGGTTTATTCAGCAAGTCCTAAATAGTTTTGGTCTAGCTGGAATCATAATACCCGCAGGCTAAAAATCAAGAGTAGCGATGGCACTTTCTTTGTGGTGTTCACTGACGCCCAAATAACGTTCTAGAGCATCGAGGGTACGATGACCAGAGATAGATTGAATGTGCCTGAGAGGAACACCAGCATCACTCATTCTAG
>NZ_JAAHGO010000209.1 GCF_010672455.1 Okeania sp. SIO2C9
TCTCCCAGATATCCCATCACACGAAGAAAAATTTGACTACGTGCAATCGGACCATTGTCCATGTAGAGCATCTGGGGGATGCCTTGAAAAGAGAAATTTTCCACTGACTTGGCAGACATGGCTGCGAACAAAAAACGTAGAGCTGCTGCCACATCTTCTCCATAGACCCCGTGGTATTCTTGGTAAACAACACCACTACGGTCATCGACAACACTGTAGAGCATCAAGGTGGAATTTCCCCGCTCCGGTTCTATCCAAGCTGGTGCTTTCACCTGTTTAAGGTCAGAAGGACTCAAATCAAAGTGCCAGCACTCGTTACTCTGTTGTGCTTGGAAACGGACGGCTGGCGGTTGTCGCGAGAGTGTCTGATGATCATAACCCCAAAGCTTGAGGTAGCGATTGACTGTTGCTTTCTTCAATAAATTTTGGGGAGCGAGCAGATGACCATCAGGGGTATTAATACCGTGTTCTTCCAGCAGTCGAATCGCTTCCACCGTTGAGAGGTGGCGACCTTTGCGATTACAGGTACGTACCTTGAGAGCTGCAATAATTTCACAGTATCGCTCCAAGGTAACTTTGGGTATGATGCGAGGCACTCCGTAATCTGCCCGTCGCGTGGAATGCAGCTTACCCCTCTCTCGCAGTGCCCGATAGATAGTATCTTCCGAGACTCCGTAGAGCTGAGCCGCTTCCTGAATCACCTGCCTGCGCAAAGGAGAGCGAGATGGTAATTGTCCCAACCGCTGGTACAGTTCTACTATTGCTTCTGGGGGAATCCGTTTCATAGCCTTCCCCTCGCTTTGGAGATTTTTGATGATTTCTTCTGACCCAGATGGCGTTTTTCCAACCAGTCGTAAAGAGTGGAGGGAGAGCAATCAACTAGCTTGGCAATCGAGCGTTTGCTTATACCTAGGTTCAAATATTCTCGAATTTGAGCCTCTTTAGCATCCAGTTTTAATCGTGCTGAGTGTTTCCCCTTTGGTCTGCCTAAAGGTTTTCCTTCTGCTTTTCGCTTGGCGAGAGCTTCTGTTGTTCTTAAGGAAATTAACTCTCGCTCGATCTCTGCTGCTAACCCTAACACTGTCACCACAATTCGGCTCGGCATCGAAGTGTCGAGAACCATTTGCTGTTTAGCAATATGGATACTAATGCCCCGCTCCATCGAGCAAGATAACATTTCCAACACCTGAAGCGTAGAGCGAGCCATTCGACTCACTTCTGCAAAGATCACCACATCTCCAGTTTGTGCAGTTTCTTGCAATAATTTACCTACTTCTCGTTTTTCCCATTTCAGGCGACCGGAAACCGCATCTTCAACAAACTCCAGGTGTCCCAAATCATGATGGTTCGCATACTCCAGAATGCCGTGACGCTGATTATTTAGATCTTGATGGTCGGTGGATACCCGCAAATAGGCGTATGTAACCATGAGTATTTGAGTTTCCGAGTCAAACCCATTGGAGTATTTATTCAAACGGATAATATCTACTTTTTACCATAAAAACCGGGCATAAGCGTTTGGATTAAACCATCCTTTTTACTAGACACTTCCCTTCTGTGTGGAGTTGCATAGGGACTGAAATCCATACGTTTACTAGCTTACAGCCTATTTGCAATTAATTTGAGTCCAATGAGTTGGAGATTAAGTTGTTTG
>NZ_JAAHGO010000021.1 GCF_010672455.1 Okeania sp. SIO2C9
AGAATACCCCAAATCCCATGGGACGAACCACTCATAAGTAGCATGGCGACTAAACACTGGACGTAAGTTGGTCAAAATTTGCTCTATTCGACGGATTAGGTGCATCCCGAGAGATTAGCTGTTCAACAATGAATAATGAATAATGAATAATATCATGTCCGGCAGCATCGGTCTTGTATAGCAAAGGTAAGGAAGAAGGAAGAGGGAAGAAGGAAGAGGGAAGAGAGAAGAGGAAGAAAGGCTACCCTCGCAAGAAAAAAACCATTATTTCCTGTAGATATTCACCCTTGGGTTTACACAAACGATATAAACGGACATGATATAATGAATAATTACCTCTCCATGAATTGAAGAGGATTGAATAATAATGAAAATTTTTCTTCACAGGAGCCGATTGGATATGGCTCCGAGACCTCGCCATCTCTCGACCGCTTATTATCCCCTTAAAAGGGGAGACGCATACCCACAATTTTTCGGTAAAAATTAAGAATCATTAACCAGTATGCACCATTCCCTGACATAAGAGCGGGGAATGTTTTTTCGGCCTTGGTGAATTAATGTATGATTTGAGAAAGGAGCGATCGCTATTAATATCTATAGAACCCCTGAGTAGTATCTTCTAAGGAAAAGGTATACAAAGTTTGTGATAGAACTGGTGTTGTCCCCAGAGCGTTCGCGCTCTGATCATCAACAAGTTTCATCGCAATCAATAAATTGACCATCACATTCTACACAAATTATAGTTTTGCTTTCCTTTCTTTTGGCCATTTTTATCATGTGAGTTGATTTTCCCATTTGGACATTCCATAATTTTTCTGCCTAATTAGCGATCGCTCCTTTCTCAAATCATACCTTAATTCACCAACGCCGTTTTTCCCACTAAGAACTTTGTACTGTCCAGAATAATTAATAATTAATAATTAATAATTAATAATTAAATAATTCGCGCCTTGAAGCCTCCCCTTGGATAGGGGAAAAAAGCGGTCGTTTGCGGAGCAGTCCGTTAGGATGGGATGGCGCCATTCGGAGCGGCTCTGTCAAGAGCTAGTCCGGGAGCCATATCCAATCGACCAAGACAGCGGTCGTTTGCTTTTGCTTCGCAAAACTGGCGTAACGCAACGCTGACGCGAAACGCGACAGCGGAACGGAGTTCTCTCTTCGGAGCTTCCCGTAGGGTGGGATGGCAAGGTCTCCTCGCCATATCCAATCGACCAAGAAAAGAAATAATATTTCCTTATATTCAATTCCGTAGCGGTTAAAACCCGAGGTAATTATCAATTATCTATTGTCCATTATCAATTAATGAACAGGAACCTGTGCGCTCTAAGAACGGAGAAAATTTAGGAGATGACCAACGTATGGGCAGACTAGCTGTAACTCGATAACCTTTTGTTAGATGAAAACGGATTAACTGCTCCGCCCCAGCATAATTACTAATTTCATCCCCAGACCAAATTACTTTGGTTTTACCTGTCAGATACAATATATCACCTTGGATAAAATCAATAAAAAGTAACCCGCTGTAAGGATACAACTCAAGATTACCCAAAGTATTGAAGTGATTATTGCCAGAGAAGTCTGGAATAGTTAGGGCTTGGTTTTCCTCAACTTTGATAAAGCCTGGTTTTCCTCCCCGATGGGAAACATCGACTCCTTTGGTAATATCTCTAAAATTATCCTGGTAAGCTGTAGCAATGAAAAAAGTATCTGCATTAGTAATCAGATCGCGTTCCCATTCGCTGAAAGTTTCAATTTCATTCATCTGTGGAGAGACATTAGATTCAACCTGCTCCCAACTTCGAGCTTGAATATATTGAGGGCAATTTCCGAAAGTTTGTCCTACCTGAACCTCAAAACCATCAAAATTAGTCTTAGTGACAATTCCATTAATGCGGTTGCGACGGCGACTATGAAATTCAATTCCTAAAAAACCAATATCAATACCTTCACCTAAAGTGCTTACTAGAGGATCGCCAGCTAATGGTTGTGCTTTGAGTGTTAAATGGCGATCGCTTGGAGAGTTAATAAAGCCTGGTTTTCCTACTAGGATAGAAGCCCAAGGATTACCAGATTTATCCACTGTCCCTATAATAACATAAGGTAATTGGGCAAAAAACTCTTGATGCTCTTTGGTTAAGTATTCTCGAATCATCCGTCGTCCTTGCCGATCCATACGGTTTTGAATTCCTAATCTTGCTTGAATTGCTAGCTCTCCAGAATGAAAGGGTGATTCGGTGCGTGACCAACCTGAGTTAACCATGATATTTCCTTTAATATAAAAATTGATTTTGATATTTGCTAGGGAAGTGATTCGTAGTAAATGCGATCGCTTCCCTATTTTTTTGTTTATCAAAATAATATGGGTCTAAAATTCCGCCTTTTAAGGCGTAATATTTTTGGAGCGAAGCTCAAATCCCCTACTTCCCCTCCCAGGAGGGGAGGGGGAGGCGCAAGGGGTGGGTTAACTTCTGACTTCTGACTTCGTTATACCGCAGCAGTAGCAGGCGGTTCAATACCAGGCATTCCCACAAATCCAGGTAATTGTTTGATACGTTCAATCCATGCCAAAATATGGGGGTATTCATCTAAAGATACTTTACCATCGGGAGCAAGAGCAATATAGGGAAAAGCTGCTATATCTGCAATGGTAGGATGTCCTAATTCTAACCATTCCCGATCATCTAGATGGCGATTAATTTGTTCGAGAATGAAGGCGGATTTTTGAGTAGCTACTTCAATATCTATGGTGGTTACTTTGAATAGATGAAATAATCTTGCATATTCTACACCTTGACGAATTTCTCCTGCGGTAGTAGAGAGCCAACGAACAACTCTACTGAGAGCTTCGGCATCATTGGGAAGCCATTGTTCATTGCCATATTGACGAGCTAGATAAACTAAAATTGCTTGGGCATCAGGAATAATTTGATCGCCGTCTACTAATAAAGGTATTTGTCCAAAAGCATTTAATTTTAAGTATTCAGGAGATTTATGTTCCCCTTTAAGTACATCAACTCGCACGAATTGATATTCAATTCCGAGAAGAGATAGTAATAATCTGATTTTATAAACATTGCCAGAGAGTTCGTGTCCGTAAAGTTTAATCATGGTTTTATTCCTTTTTTTTTACCGAACGTTTGTTTTGCTTGATAAATTTATCCTAACGAACGTTTTGTAGAGTGTCAAGTGTTAGATTTTAGATTTTTGTGAATTTTGACTTGTATAGCACTACAAGAACAAGAATTGGTTAGGACATTTTTCAATCCTAAAATCCTTTTACCGAATAATTAATAATTAATAATTAAATAATTCGCGCCTTGAAGCCTCCCCTTTTAAGGGGAAAAAAAGCGGTCGAGGGATGGCGAGGTCTCCTCGCCATATCCAATCGACCAAGAAAAGAAATAATATTTCCTTATATTCAATTCCGTAGCGGTTAAAACCCGAGGTAATTATCAATTATCCATTATCAATTATCCATTAATGAAAGTTTGCTGTTCCCTATTCCCTATTCCCTAGCCCGTAGTGCTATAGCGATCGAATGTAAAATCCATGACTCTAACGAACATTCGATATAATCAAAATCAGGACTTACGCATAAGGTAGGAAAAATGAGGATTTGAGATTGCTATCCGTTCCGGACTGCTCCGCAAACCCTGTCGGTAGCAATGACGGAAATACGTTGTACCGCCTAAGTCCTGAAAATATTAAAAGCTGATAATAATGTCATGTCTAAAAAAGAAGTAATTGCTAAAATAATCGCTGTATTTCGCAACTATGGTTATGAAGGAGCGACAATATCACGATTATCTGAAGCTACAGGATTAAAAAAAGCCAGCCTCTATCACCACTTTCAAGGAGGTAAAGAACAAATGGCAGGAGCAGTTTTAGAATATATTGGTGATTGGTTTGAAGAAAATGTATTTGCACCTCTACAGTCAAATCAACCTGCCAGCGTTCGTATTAAAGTAATGAGTCAAAAAATAGATGAATTTTACGACAGTGGTCAAATTCCTTGTGTTCTGGCAGTGATGTCTCTGGGAGAAGCTGATAATCTATTTCATCAACAGTTAGAAAAATCTCTCAAAAAATGGATTGATGCTCTCTCAGAAGTTATTGAGGAAACAGGAGTTGAACCAAAACAGGCTCGCCAAAGAGCTGAAGATTCTATGATACTGATACAGGGAGCATTAGTATTAGTTAGGGTGACTAAAAATACTAAACCTTTTAAAAGAGCGATCGCCAAATTACCTCAAGTTTTGTTAGATGATTTATAGGGTGGTGGCGCATTGTATAGCAATGAGCGCTGGTATATTTACAAATTGCAGGAGAGGCCAAATAGCTAAAAGTCTTATTTTATCGGCAATTTATTCCCCCTGTTGCCTCACAGGAGTGCGCATTCCCTCTCTTGGTCAGCATTCCTTCTCTTGGTCAGCCTTCCCTCTCTTGGTCAGCGTTCCGCAAGCGAGCTGGCGTCGTCGCGGGGTCTGACCGCAAGCGAGCTGGCGTCGTCGCGGGGTCGCACCGCTGTTGCCAGATGAGCTGTTGCCTGCGCACAGCGCTATAATGGTTGTGCATTTTCCAGCAATGTTTGTAAGGATAAAGTCTTTATCTGTCAATGCTTTTAGATTTAATCAGCAAGCCTTAATTAGGGTTTGCGTATGGAAAGTCTTTTTGCTGGAGTAGGGACCCACCCCTAACCCCTCCCAGGAGGGACCCACCCCTAACCCCTCCCAGGAGGGACCCACCCCTAACCCCTCCCAGGAGGGGAAAAGGGAAGTAGGGGAGTAGAGGAGCAGGAAAGTAATTTTTTTGCCCAACTTTTGCCTACAGCGGTTTTCATTTGGGTAGACCACAGTAGGGGCGATTCGCGTTTGCGGAGCATTCCGTAGGAAATCGCCCCTACAAAGTTTTGCTTGTGAAGATGTGGTTCATCAATTTGAAAAGCGCTGTATATAGCTCTCAAATGGGTTCTATAAAAAAACTTTATCCCTTTTAACCTTTTCTTCCCTTCTGTCTCCAGCATAAGTGCCTTCTGCCTTCCTTCCTCCAAAGTGTAAGTATTCAACGAACATGATATAACTATTCAACCGGACAGAATATAATATCATGTCCGGATAATTAGTTATAAAAAAACTTTCTCCTTCAACTCCAGTTCTTCTTCTTTCTTCCCTCTTTCCTCCTGACTCCTGACTCCTGACTCCTGACTCCTCGGTAGTTATTTATTTATCACTGTTCAACCGGACATGATATAAGTCCTAACCAGTTGCATAAATAGCAAATTTTCATGCCCGATCAAGATGAATTTTGAGTCTCTCTGCTAAAACCTGAACATGGGGTTCAAGCATCATAGTAATATGATCTCCTGGAACAGTCTCAAGTTCCACAGAACCTTTAGACAGTTGCTCCCAACCTAAAGATGAGTTCTTTTGGAGTTGGTTACGCATAGCATCAGTCACGCCAATAGCAGTACTCCAAACACGAACATCACTACTGCGGAAAAGAGCAATAGGAGTCGGATAAAGTTTCTCTGGGTGATAATGACCCATCGCATAAACACTAGCTTTTAAAACCTTGACAAAACCATGAACTTGTCTTTTAGCTGCCTTAGAAGGACGGACATGAAGCTTTTTCACTAATCGCTCGGTCACATAATCTAATTGCTCATCAGGAGAGAAAACTTTCAGATCATTGTAGGATATCTCTAAATTTTCCTTTAAAAAGTATTCAAATAACCTCACGACCTCACTCATATATTTAGTATCATCCCAACCAGCAATTACGATACTACTAAATAAAGGAGCAGGAATATCAAAAACAGCAAGTAAACCAATTTTATCTCCCTGTTTTTGTAACTGTTGGGATATTTCAAAAGCTACTTGACCGCCGAAAGAATGACCTCCCAAGAAATAAGGACCTGTAGGTTGAATATTTTTTAATGCCTCGATATAGTCAGCAGCGATCGCCTCTACATTTGTTTGAGGTTCTGCTCGATCATCCATTCCCCGTGCTTGTAGTCCGTAAAATGGTTGGTCTTGACCGAGATGAAAAGCTAGAGAGTGCAGATAAAATGCAGTTCCCACACCCCCAGGAATACAAAAGAAAGGAGGTTTAGAACCCTTCGGTTGAATTGCTATCACAGGGGAAGCAAAACCCGAATCTAAATTTTCATCGGTAACTAACCCAATATCATAATTTGTAGAAGGTTCCGGGGAAAGCACTTTTTCGGTCAAATAATTAGCTAAAGCTCCAACTGTAGGATACTCAAAAATTAGTGTTGCTGGAAAAGATGTTCCTAAACTTTCTTGTAGAATATCGCTCAACTCAACAACCGTCAGAGAATCTAATCCCATGCTAGTTAAAGGTTGTTCCCAGTCTAATTGAGAAGAATTTACTTGGAGAATATTTGAGATTAAAATCTGAAGATGAGATATTAGTAATTCCTGACGTTTTTCGGGAGTGGTAGCTAAGAGTGTTTTTCTATCCAAAAAGACTTGCTTTTCCTTTTCTAACAAATCAAAATCTTGGAATACACTACTGCCAACAACATCAAGACTTCCCTCCAGAAAACCTGCTTTGCAAGCATGACGCTGAATCTTATTACTAGAAGTTTTAGGGATAGTTCCTGTTTTCAATAATAATACCCCATAAACCTGTAACTGATGCTGTTGAGATACAGCTTGACGGATAGCATTCACAACCTCATCTACATCCAGTTGCTCCAAGTAACTTTCCTGAACCTCCTGAACAATAACCAGTCTTTCCTCACTTTCTACCTCTACGGAAAATGCTGCACCACAACTAGGTCGTAAAGCTTGATGACTTCTGTCTACCGTTAACTCAATATCCTGGGGATAATGGTTACTACCTCGGATAATAATTAAATCTTTGAGACGACCAGTCACAAACAATTCATCATTGAACAAAAATCCTAAGTCGCCAGTTCTGAGAAACGGACCTTGCTCTGTATCTTTTAAGTAATTTTGGAAAGTTTCTGCGGTTGCATCCGGTCTATTCCAATAACCTTGAGCAACACTAGGACTAGAAAGCCAAATTTCTCCTACTTCCTTGCTCGAACATTCGGTTAAAGTGTCCGGGTTAACAATGACAATTTTCTGCTCTGAACCAGTGCGACCACAACCAACAATTTTTTGTGTACTATCGCTCTCGTCAACTACTAGCAAAACCCGGTTTTTAGTAAACTCAGTTTTGTCAATATTCAGAATAACTGTAGGTTCTGTTTTTAACCCTAAACTAATACCCATAACACTCTCTGCCATCCCATAACCTGCGGTGAAAGCTTCTGGGCGAAAACCACAAGGTTGAAAAGTTTTGATAAACCGCTCAAAGGTCTCCGCACGCACAGGTTCAGCACCGCTAACAGCTAAATCCCAACTACTTAGGTCAAGCATTTCCCGTTCTTCAGGAGTTGTTTGGAAACAAACCAAGTCATAAGCAAAGTTAGGAGCAAGACTTTGAGTAGCTTTGTAATGAGAAATAGCCATTAACCAACGCAAAGGTTTTTGCAGAAAATCCAACGGTGACATAATTTTCACAGGAAAATTACCGTAGAGAGGTTGTATAACTCCCACTACTAACCCTGTATTATGACTAAAGGGCAACCAAGTCACTGTATGACTTTCAGGTGTAGTCTCAGACTGCTCATAACCCATAGCTAAATTGTGCAGAATATTCTTGTGACTGATCATTACCCCCTTCGGTTTTCCAGTCGAACCAGAAGTGTACTGCAGAAAAGCCAGGGTATCGCTATTGATAGCAGGTTCTTGCCAGTCCGACTCCAGGTTTTGAGCAATAATATTGTTGGAATCTAGCAACTGCATTTTTGCCAATATGGAATTTTCAGCAAAGCGACCTTTTAAGTAAGCTAAGACAGGTGTAGTAGTAAGAGCAAACTTTGCTTGAGCATCCGCTGCAATTGCCTCAATTCTTGAAAGAGACTGGTTAGGACGAGGTGGATTAGCAGGTATAGCGATCGCTCCTGCATACAAACAGCCAAAAAATCCCGCCATAAATTCTAGTCCAGGGGGGTACAACAGCAAGACTCTTTCACCTTTAGCATCTAGGGATTGAAGATTTGCTGCTATGGCCTTAGCTTGTTGTTCTAGTCTTTGATAGGTAAGACTATCGGTTTCTGTTTCACCATCTTGGAGAAAAGTATAGGTTTTTTGCTCAGGTTGATTTAGGGTTCTATGGTGTAGGAGGTCTATGAGAGTGTTAAATTGCATATTATCTGTTTATTAATGGATAATGGATAATGGATAATGGATAATTACCTCTGGTTTTAACCGCTACGGAATTGAATATAAGGAAATATTATATAGAATCCGGTTATATAGTATATGTTCATTATTCAATCTCCCCATCTCCCCATCTCCCCCAACAATACAATTACAGCAGTTTTCTAGTTTATGAGGTACAAAGTTTTATTGCTCTAGGGAACAGGGAACAGGGAACAGGGAACAGGGAATATGAGAATAGCTCTACAAGTGTACCTCACTATCCTCAAAAGTGCTGTAAGTATTTAACCGGATTTGATATCACTCATTACTCATTACTCATTACTCATTACTCATTACTCATTAATCCTCAGTAATACGATAACTAATTACCCGGATTCTATATTATTTCTTCTCTTGGTCGATTGGATATGGCTCCGAGACCCGCTCTTATCAGAGCCGCTCCGAATGGCGCCATCCCTCGACCGCTTTTTTCCCCTTGAAAGGGGAGGCTTTTAACCATAATTATTTAATTAATAATTATTAATTATTCGGTAATTTTGTAAATTTATCCATAGAGCAAGATTAAAAAATGGCCAATCCTAGTTAATGGTTCCTGCCAAAACAGGTTTCCCTGTAGATACGGCTTGTTCAATAATATTAGCAGCACGAGTTACTCCACCTGCTGTGTTGATAGCTTTCTGTAGTCTCAAAGCATTTTGTTTATATGAAGGTTGTGTCAATACCTGGGAAATAGCTTTTTGTAACCGAGACACAGTCAAACGTTTCAGAGGTACAACTTCTCCTGCTCCAGTCCAAGCAATTCGTGCTGCTACTCCTGGTTGGTCATTGGTAACTGGTATTGCCACCATTGGCACTCCATTTTTCAAGCATTCCATTGTAGTATTCATTCCCGCATGAGTAATCATCATAGTTGCTTTTTCCAGTAATTCTAATTGAGGTGCATAACCAACTACCAGAGGATTTCCCTGCAACGAAGGCAATGATTCTGGTGTTGTAGCACCTCCCAGAGAGATTACTAATTGAGTATCCAATTCTGCACAGGCCGCTGCAATCATCTCAAATACACCTAATAAACGATTTTGTAACGTTCCCATTGAAGCGTAAATTAATGGTTTGTCTGTTAATCTTTCCCAAGGAAAAGCAACAGATTCTCTACTAGCTGAAGAATGATAAGATCCTGTAAAATGAAACCACTGAGGCAAATTCTGTCTAGGAAATTCAAATTCTATAGGTGCCTGACTCAGTTGAGCCAATTTAGAATAGGCATCATTAGGTTGAGTATGTAAAGGCAATTTCCACTGTTGGCGGTACTCAGCTATCACTTTTCTTATTGGACTAGCAACAGTATTTAGTATTTTATAGCCTATTTTGTTGCGTAAAAGTGCCCACCAAGCAGTGCTATAATTCCAAGTAGTGTTAAATGGAGGAACAGTTGTTTCTGGATTTAATACTACTGCGCTACATACAGTTACAAACGGAATACGCAAAAAGTCTGCGACTGTTCCTCCTTCTACCGAACCTTGATTAACTAGCACTGCTTCGACACCTGCTGCCTTCATTAATTCCGGTGCATCTCGGAGTGTAACAGTAGCTCCCTGCTGGAGAAAATCAATAGTACATTTTAATGCAGATAATCCATTCAGTTTCCCAAGTTCAGCAAACATTTTTTTTGTTGCTCCGATAGGAAAGTCTTGCTCACCAATAGCTTGAAATTCTAATCCTGCTTGCATTGCTTTACGTTGAGTATCAAGAACGCCGAATAAGGTGACGCGATGACCGCGCCTTTGAAGTTCTTGTCCTAAAGGGAGCATTGTATTCAGGGGACCTGTAGAACCTGGACTGATAATACCAAAATGAGTCATAGTAAGTTTTTCCCTAGTTTATAGTTCCACCTTCTTGAAAACTAGACACGCGCTAGACATTTGCCATCGGTGAGGTGCAAATGATTTCATTACTCACCTGTTTCAATGTGTACTCGCAAAGAAAGTTTTGTCTTCGCCGACATGATGTTCTGCCCATAGTTTATGGGCAGCGGATACCCTCAAGAGCTTTCCTCCATTGAAAAAGTTGAGTCCTTCGGATACGATGTAGTTTAATAAAACTAGCAACTCGTCGCCAATGACTCCAATCATGTTTGTTGACATCCTCTGGTCTCAACAAACACTGTGGTATTTTTTCTGATAGCTTTAAGGCTCTACGGCCAATTACTAAAGCAGCAGCAGTGCCACTATTAAGGCCGTATTTAGACATATAATTAATCATTCCAATTACACTGGTAAAAGCTGGATTAACTTTAATTAATTCCACCCCAAACCTTCTGCAACGTGACTCTAAAGTTTCTCTAAACATTCGAGTAGACAATAAGACAAGCATCTCATTGTAAACTTTACAATATCCACTCATCTTGGCCTTTTTATTACTAAAGTTTAGAGACTCAATAGCAATAGCACATTCAAAAAACTCTGCTAATTTTACAACTTGACAAACAATATTTCTCATGGATGCAAGGCGATTGTCCTGTCGTTTGATTTTTCCACTCTCTAGATATGTCTTCTAAATACTCAATATTCCCATCCCACTTCACATAAGTAACTGAAATTGAATCAGCATTAAAATCAATACCAAGACAACCATTTTTTCTAGTATGAACTACTGGTATTTCTGGTACATAAGTAGAAAGATGTATATACCAATTATCCTGTTTATGTTCCCTACGAAAGATAGAAACTGTGATTGGTTTGAAATTGTTTATGGCATAATCTAAATTTGTTGCTCTATATCGACCATTCCTATTTGATACACTAAATTCTAGCTGTATTTTCTGACCATATTTGCCTTGTAATGGTCTAGGTAATTGAACTTGTAGTTGATATTTACCATCCTCTTGTAATGGAAAAACTTTGAGCATAGTTCCACCGCCTGGCTGAGATTTTCCTACACAAAAAAACCTGCCTGACCGTTTTTTTCTCCAATATACACTCCATTCCTCTTGGGTTTTATATCCATTTTCTGCTAAATTATGTTGAGCGTTAAATAATTTCTGTGAGCCAAAACAAATATGTAGACGTTCTGTATTTTTTAACTTATTTAATTTTCGTTTCAGACTAGCTATTTTCTGAATTTTACTCTTTAAACCTAGCAATTGATGACAAAATTTATTTCGAGCCTGTATATGTGGAAAACCTTTTTTTTTTGCTAATTTTAAAGTTTTTTCTAGTTTAGTGATGAGTTTTTTTGTAGCAGTTGTTTTAGCTTGGATTTGTAACTCTAATTTAGAATAATGGTTTTTTTTAGCTGTTTTTAATTGGTTTAAACATGTTCGTGCTTCAGTAGCGATTGAATCAGCATAAGCCTATTTAATGTTAAACTTTTTCATTACTTCGCTTTTCTACTTCCGATTCTGACAATTTTTCTGTTTGCATCCAGTTAATAGCAGAGCGTTTCCAGGATTCATACAATGCTCCTAGTTCCTCAAATGCAGGATGATATTCAATTTTGCCTTCTATCCCTGTTAAGGAACCGTGAGATTTAGCCATGAGTGTTAGGACTTACATTCAATTACTAAAATCAAATTTAGCATCCCTTTTCTAGGGATGTCAATCATATTTGTGATAGCTTTGACCTTTTTTCAAGTTTTGACATAGGTTCCTAATTTTTTTAATTCGCGATTGTGTCATATCCTAGAGACTTTGTAGATGTTTGTCTAGGATAGTCTATATTTTTTGGTGTTAGCAAACAACAGTAATATTATATGTTAATTTTGACAAACAATATTCATTTTTATGAGGAAAGATATCTAAGATGATTTCATTAACTAATCAACCTGAATGGAAAATTCCTGGCCCACCAACTTTACCTCTAATTGGTCGCACTCTTAATGTAATTCGTTTTGGAAAAGATTGTATTGGTTATAGTAATAAACTTTTTCAAACCTATGGAAATGTAGTCTCTTTAGCTGAATCAGGTGGAACCAATATTTACTCACCAGATACTGATTGTCCAGGGACGATTCTAGCTTTTGGTCCAGAAATTGTCCGTCAAGTTACTAGTCAACATCATATTTACCGAAAAATTGGGTTTAAAGCCTCGCCCATAAGCGGGCGACTTTTTAAAAGCAAGTAAATTGAATATATGCTATAGTACTAAAAGTTGCCGGGGGGCACTCGGAAACTCTAAACGGACGTGGAGGCAAGCGTAAGACTACTGTCAAAGTAGCAGCAGCCTAAGAAGCGTCAACCCGCCGAAGAGCTACGGCTCAGTAGGAATCTCCGTGCCTGACCGCCGGAGAGGATGTCAACGTCAAAAAGATAAATCAAAAAGAACCCAATCTTTAAATAATTTTGGAGCAGGATTATTCCTTGTTAATGGGGAAGAGCATCTACAACAGCGTAAATTAATGATGCCAGCTTTTCACAAAACTAAAGTTGAGTCCTATCGTGATGAGATGGTTGCTATGACTCAATTTTAAATTGAGCGACTCTCAACTGATCGACCTTGTGAAATTAGCCAATTTATGCACAGACTAACCTTACGAATAGCAACTAAAACTCTGTTTGGTGAGGATATAAATACTGTAGATAGTACCGCAGGAGAAGTCCTTCAAGAAATTCTCAAGTGTCAAAAATCTTCATCAATTCAGTTATTTCCTTTTGATATCCCTGGGCTAGTTTTTCATCGTTATCTCAATCTTTTGGCTCAGTATGAAACAAAAATCAAAAAAATTATTGCGGATAAAAGAGCTAAAGGGATTAATGATAACGATGTCTTATCTATGTTAATTCAAGCCCGCGATGAAGAAAGTGGTCATCCCTTAAGTGAAGAAGAATTAATTGCCCATACTGGAGTAATTTTTTTAGCGGGTCATGAAACCACAGCAAATGCCCTAACTTGGACAATATTTTTGCTTTCACAACATCCTCAAATCACTGGAGACCTAGTGAATGAACTCGACAGTGTACTTCATGGAGAAGCTCCCACCCTCGAACAGTTACATCAACTTCCGTTACTAGAGCGAGTGATTAAAGAGAGTATGCGAATCTTAACCTCTGTTCCCTGGAATGGTCGGGTGACTTCCGAAACTACTGAATTAGGAGGTTATGAAATTCCTAAAGGAACTGAAGTAGTTGTTAGTATTTACCATACCCATCATATGTCGGAAATTTATCAAGATCCTGAAGCTTTTAAACCTGAACGATGGGAGACTATTAATCCGTCTATTTATGAATATAATCCCTTTAGTGCTGGTCCGCGCCTTTGTCTTGGTGCTACTTTTGCTATGATGGAAATTAAAATTGTATTAGCCATGCTATTACAGCATTTTCGATGGGAATACGTTCCTGGCCAAACCATCGATCGCGTTGGTGTGATTTCTATTAAACCCAAGTATGGACTCTCAATGATGGTTCGTTCCCAGGATCGTGAGTTTAGTAACGGTGTTGGTAACGTGGAAGGTAATATTCGAGAAACAGTTAAATTACCGTAGTTATAGCGCTGCACGCAGGCAACAGGCAACAGGCAACAGGGGGGAATAAAAGGTTATCAGATAAGACTTTTAGCTATTGAACACCTCCTGCAATTTGTAAATATCCCAGCGCACATTGCTATATATCATGTCCGGTTGAACAGTGATCAATAAATAACTACGGAGTCCTCAGGAGTCAACCCACCCCTCGCCCCTCCTCCTCCCAGGAGGGGAACGACCGAGTCAGGAGGCAAGAAAGAAGAAGGAATAGGAAGAACTGGAGTTGAAGGAGAAAGTTTTTTTATAACTATCTGACTATATCTAAACTCAAGATAACTATTGGACAATAGATAAATCAAACATCAATCTCCTTCAACTGAGCGATCGCTTCATCTAATTGTATATAAATAAAACATAACTATTGGACAATAGATCAATCAAACATTAATTTCCTTCAACTGAGCGATCGCTTCATCTAATTGTATATAAATAAAAATAACTATTGGACAATAGATCAATCAAACATTAATTTCCTTCAACTGAGCGATCGCTTCATCTAATTGTATATAAATAAAAATAACTATTGGACAATAGATCAATCAAACATTAATTTCCTTCAACTGAGCGATCGCTTCATCTAATTGTATATAAATAAAAATAACTATTGGACAATAGATCAATCAAACATTAATTTCCTTCAACTGAGCGATCGCTTCATCTAATTGTATATAAATAAAAATAACTATTGGACAATAGATCAATCAAACATTAATTTCCTTCAACTGAGCGATCGCTTCATCTAATTGTATATAAATAAAAATAACTATTGGACAATAGATCAATCAAACATTAATTTCCTTCAACTGAGTGATCGCTTGAGTAAGGGACTAGCAAAAAAATAGCTTGCCAGATCGTCTTTTGTGCAACAAAGCCACTTTGAATACCAAATCAGAGCTGCCAATAAGTTTTACTGTTACCAAAAAATCATCTTATATCATGTCCGGTTGAACAATTATAAATAAATAACTACGGAGTCCTCAGGAGTCAACCCACCCCTCGCCCCTCCCCCTCCCAGGAGGGGAACGACCGAGTCAGGAGGCAAGAAAGAAGAAGGAAGAGGAAGAACTGTAGCTGAAGGATAAAGTTTTTTTATAACTAATTATCCGGACATGATATTACCAATTACCAACGCCAATTTTTCTATGCAATAGACATCTCCAGAAAAGAGGGAATAGGGAATAGGGAATAGGGTGAAATAATTGATAATTTATCTACGATAATTGATTTTCTATTTTATTTTTGGAGATGTCTAATGATCATCTCAAGCATTACGAAAATCAATCATTGTCTGCCAATACACATCTGGCATTCCGGTGTCAAAGCATCTCCCTTTTACTAAATACCCATTCATTCCTTCTGTTTTTTGCAACTTATCCAAACAAGATGTTAGTTGAAACTCGCCTTTTTCTCTAGCATTTTGTTTGATATTTTCTTCTAGGTAATCAAATATTTTGGCTGTCAATAAATATATGCCAAAAACTCCTAGAAATTCATCTTCTTTCATTCCTGGCACATGAAGTTTTTGTCTGGCATAATTTAGTTCTGGTTTTTCAAAGATTGTATCTATATTAATTATGCCATCGGCAACTAAACTCCCACTAATACAACCATAATGATGTATTTCTGTTCCTGGTATTATTCTCACTCCAATTACACTTTTATTGGTCTGTTCGTAGATTTGCAAAATTTGACTTGCACAAGATTTTTTTACCTCAGAAGCATATATATGATCTCCTAGTAATAATAAAAAAGGTTCATCTTCAACCCACTCTTTAGCACAGAAAACTGCATGACCATAACCAGCTTGTTCTGACTGAGTTAATAGAGTAATTTTACTGCCTAAATTTTGTAAATATTGACAATATTCTTGTTTTTCTGGTGAAAGTTTCTGATAATAACTAGGGATAGCTTGGAAAAAATCTGTAAAAACTTGGCGATCGCTTTTTTGTATTACTATTCCCACATTTTCTATTCCGGCACTTATGGCCTCTTCCACAATTATTTGAATTATCGGTTTTGCTTTACCATCTTTGTCAATAATTGGAAATAGTTCTTTTTTGACAACTTTAGTAGCTGGAAACATCCGCGTACCAAAACCTGCTGCTGGAATTACTGCTTTTCTAACTTTGGCTTTTGATTCTGTCATATATTTTGAGTTTTTTGGCTAACCAATAAATGATAATGAAAGGGAGTAGGGAGTAGGGAGTAGGGAGAAATAATTGATAATTTCTGTACGATAATTGATTTGATTTTTTATTATTGGAGATATCTAATATCATAATTCAGAAGACCCTGACGGACATTCCTTAACATATTCAAAATTGTCAGGTGCTGTTAATGAAGGTTCGTCAGTTTCACAAATCATTGATTTAGTACTATTGTAATCAACATGAACTATATCAATATAAACTATACCAGAATAACTTTTTAATTGTTCGTTTTTGGCAGTAGCAGTAGAAATAGCATAACGACTAGAATTTATCCTGCTAATATCGTATGAGTAACTTTCAGTTTCTAACCTAATGCCTAATCCTAAATCAGAGATATTATCTGAAAGTTCTTGATTTTCTGCATAATAAGCTTGTTGTCCTTTATTAATTGAAGCAATATATTGTTTTGCTTCTGATTTTTTGGCTTTAATTGTCTGATTTGGATGCGTGGGTACAGAGATTTGAATTAGTACAAATATCAACCCGATCAAACTGACTAAGGCTACAAATTTATTCCAAAAATTACCATATTTTGTTGTTGACATTTTGACCTCTTTGAACACGAAAAAATCAGCTAAATTCACTGTAAAACAGAGGATTAAAATTACGGTAGTCCTGCATGGTAATGGTGAGGATATATATTTTTTAATTTTTCCCACACTCCCCATCTCCCCACATTCCCCTCCACCGGAGGGGTGCGCGGGTGGGTCCCCATCTCCCCACACTTCCTTTACCATTACTATGCACCACCACCAAAATTACTAAAATCTCACTTCTAACTGTTGACTTTAGTGAAACGGTATAAGCAACCTGCTATCATCTCATGTATTGTTTGTCTTTTTCCTGTAAAGGTAGCAATAATATAGCCAAATAAAAAGTAATTGCTGTTAAATACATACAGAAATATCTGCCCCTAGTTCTACCAAAAGAAATACGGTTTTTCAAATTTATTATTGCAATCCCCACAGCCATTTTCCCTCAGTGTTCCCTTTTGAGGAGAGATTTCCATCACTGCATAATATTTCTTCAAATAGTTAGTTGATTGTTAAAATAAGCTCTTTTATGCTAAAAATTTTGAAATAAAAATCAGCTTTGAGAAAAAACACCTTTTGAGTATGTAGTTTGACGATTAAATGATAATGAATTTTTTGGTAGTTTTTACAGTTGTATCGATTTAATTTTTAACAAATTTTGTTTAGAGTTGTATGTCATTGCTGAAAGCTATCAGTTTTTTTATAGCAAAAGGAAGAAGGTTTTAGTTATCTAGAAAAAAAGGAAAAATGTTTTTTGCCTAAATTTTAAGCTTTTGATATTTCCGCGTCTTTTCCTTCGACTGCTATATAAAAAAATATGATTAACCATTAACCAAATCAATATTTTTTTTGATATAGTTTCCCAAAAATATCCAATTAATTGTTGTTATGGGAACAAAAATTTAGAAATAGCGTCTAAAAACCCTCTGGAGAAGGATTTAAACCAACAGATAAATTGAAACCAGAAAAATTATTGCATAAGACTAAGTTAAAAATTTTAAGGGTTTTTAATCTTCAATTAAAACATAGCTATAGCAATATGATTTGAGTTGTGAGATATTGGAAACTTTTAGGCAACAGGCAACAGGCAACAGGCAACAGAGAAGAAGAAAAAAACGTATCATATGAATGTAATAATTGCTATATTCTATACTTTTAAGGAACACTTGAATTCTCACAACTGATTCCTGATTGCTATATAGTATAAAAGTATTAAATTTTAAAAAAAAAGTTGGCATTATTGAGAACAACAGCTAGTATATATGAAATAAAATAAACTTATGGGTGCATTGAAGCCAAGAAAAAATGTAAAATTTTCTAATTTTTTCTAGTTATATCTATGGTTAAAACAATTTAAAAAACAATCAATAATATCTAGGAAAAATTATGCCTATTCTATTAGGAGAAAATACTGGTTTTTTCTCATAACATTGCTCTATTCTTAACTAATAATTTATTTGTCAAGACTTGGAGCGCTGTAAAAATAAAGAAAAATCTAGATTGCTCAATACGGCTAAGGCCTCAACAAAACCTAATCAGTAAGGAAAAAAAATGGCTCAAATTATTGGATTACTTGGAAACGATAATATCAATGGTACACCAGATAATGATATCATCCTTGGTCGCCTGGGTGACGATAAAATTAAAGGTAAAGATGGTAATGATTTGATTGATGGTGGAGATGGAGAAGACGATCTAGAAGGTGGTGATGGTAATGATACTATTACTGGTGGCCTTGATGATGACAAGATTAAAGGGAATGATGGCGATGACTTAATTTTTGGCCAAGAAGGTGATGATGATATTAAAGGCGGGAAGGATGATGATATTATTTCTGGAGGTGCTGGAGAAGACAAGATTAAAGGGGATGATGGCGACGATGTAATTTTTGGTGGTGATGATGATGACGATATCGAAGGTAAGAAAGGAGAGGATATCCTGGTTGGAGGCTTAGGTAGCGACCAACTCCGTGGTGGTTCGGATGAAGATATCTTTGCTTATACAGCTATTGGTGAAGGAATAGATGAAATTACTGACTTTGAAGCTGACGAAGATACATTTGGTTTCCTGGCCGGAGTATTTGACCCTGCTGCCACTGGAGGGTTAAATTTTGTCACATTTACTGATGTTGACAATGATGATGTACCAAACTTACTGAGTAATTCAAGTTTATTAGATGATATTGATGGTTTAAATGAAAATCTCCCAAGCTTTATCTTTTTTGATGAAGATGATAATGGGAAAAAAGGTACATTAGCTTACTTCCAAGATGATGTAACTGATATTATTGCCAGAGTATCAGTGAAGAAAGGGGAATTAAGTACAGAAAACTTTGAATACTTATTAGAAGATGGTATTAACTTTCCTGAAATTGAAGATAATGATAGTGACATTAATTTTGGTGAAAATGGTGCAGTAATTAATATTGATGTTTCCTTACTTGAATTACTAGGAATTAGTCAGCTTACAGAACTTCAGGTTTCAATAATTAATCAAAGTTCTACAGAAATCAATGGTAATTTTTTCGTTATTTCAGAAGAAATTGATATTACATTGCTGCAACAATTGTTAGTAGGTATTAATTTTAACAGCGCAGCTATATTTTTATTCAACACAGAAGAAAATACCATATTAGCATCATTTAATGGAACAGAAATTACAACAATTGCTGAGTATGAAACAATTACGAATTTAACAGAATTTAGCATTGAAAATAACCTTAGTATTAGTACAAATAACTTCTCAATTGTTGAAGGGAATCAAGTAGCAATTAGTGTCTCTATACTACAAGAATTAGGAGTTACTTTAGAAACTCTAACCAGTGTTGTTATAGAATCTGCTGATGATATTGAAGCAGTAGAAGGAAATTTACTAATTTTCCAAACAGAAGAATTTGAGACTACACAAGAAGTTAAACAACGATTAGATATTCTTGTTGGTAATAGTGCTGTTTTAGCTCTTGCTAATGTTGAGGGACAAACAGTTCTAGTTTTCTCAAATGGTAACTCTGAAGAAGTTATTATTCTCGAAGAATTTGATGAGGTAATAGCTAACATAGAATCTTTCGATAGTTTTAACCTTAGTCTCTTCAATGAAATTGATATTACGGCAGAGTCTGAAACGGTTATTGGTACCGAGAATTCAGATGAATTCTCTATTATTGGTATAGTTGAAGGTGGTGTTCTGATTGAAAACTTTGACACCAATACAGACATTATTAAATTACAGTCAGAAGTTTTTGGTAATCTGACAAATGAGAGTTTAACCAGAGCAGTAGTATCAGTCTTTACCACTAGCGAACAAATAGGAAATGCCAACTTTCTAGTCATAGACCAAGTATTTACTTCGATAACAGAAGTAGAAACACGATTAACTGAATTAGGTATAA
Organism: Okeania sp. SIO2C9; assembly: GCF_010672455.1. GTDB lineage: Bacteria > Cyanobacteriota > Cyanobacteriia > Cyanobacteriales > Microcoleaceae > Okeania. Next base: position 19,911 of record NZ_JAAHGO010000021.1, read on the forward strand.
CTGGTTCAGTTTTATTGAGCTATACAAATGAATTAGACCAAACTGTTTTTGCTTTTTCAGAAGGAGGTTCAGTTCAGGTCATTGCAAACTTCTCTACTGATATAGAAATTGATACAGATAACATCTTTATTCTCGAAAATAGTGACGATATGGACAACGACGATGACATGGATGATGATGACGACATGGACGACGATGACATGGACGATGATGATGATATGGACGACGATGATATGGACGACGATGACGATGATGACTTTGATGTGACAGTAGATATAGTAGAAATTAATGCTGATCTACTAATATCACTTGATGTATCAGTAGAAGACTTCACGACCGTCAATATCACTGCCGAGTCTATGGGAGAAATTGAAGCAAACTGCTTAGTTTTTGAAGAAGAAAGTTTTGCTAGTTTAGAAATTCTCCAACAACGACTCTCAACCCTTGTTGTGCAAAACTCAGTTCTAATATTAGCAACCATCGAAGGTACTACCCAGTTACTCTTATATAATGGCAGTGAGTTTGAGATTATTGAAGACTTTGAAGTTGAGCTAGAAAATATCAATCAGTTTACTGCTAACAACCTACAGTTTACTAGCAACATTGAAATTATCAACCAGACAGAGGTAAATGCTATTGTCGGTGTGGTCAATAAGTTTACCTTCAACAGCTTCATCGAAAATGATGTGACAATTACCAACTTTAGCGCAGAAGACGCTTTTGTACTGAACTCTGAAATATTCGCAGGGATAACAACTGAAACCTTACAAGAGTTGATTGTAAGCCAAACAACGACTACAGTAGGAGATGCAACTTTACTGAATTTCGAGGGAACTTTTACACAAGAACAATTACTTGTGCAGTTGCAGACATTGCAGGTTGGAGATACTCCCAAGTTGCTTGTATATGAAAATGAAATGCAACAAAAAGTAGTAGCTTTCTACACAGGTACCGAAATAGAAATTTTGGCTAACTTGGAGGTAGAAGCAACTATCACGTCGGAAAACTTTGTCTTCCTTGATAACGACATGGACGATGATGATGACGACATGGACGATGATGATGACGACATGGACGACGATGATGACATGGACGACGATGATGACATGGACGATGATGATGACATGGACGATGATGATGACATGGACGATGATGATATGGACGACGACATGGACGACGACGATGACATGGACGACGACGATATGGACGACGATGACATGGATGATGACGACATGGATGATGACGACATGGATGACGACATGGATGATGACGACGATATGGACGACGACGATGACTTTGATGTGACAGTAGATATAGTAGAAATTAATGCTGAGGTACTAACATCACTTAATGTCACAGTAGATAATATCACAAGCGTCATTATCACCGCTGAGTCTACCCAACAAGTTCAAGAAAACTTCTTAATTTTCGAGACAGAAAGTTTTGCCAATCTAGATATTCTGCTGACACGACTAGAATCTCTTGTTGTTGAGAGTTCAGTTGTAGTCTTAGCTAATATTGCGGGTAGTACACAGTTAGTCTTATTCGATGGTACAAATTTTGCACTACTCCAAGACTTTGAAGTCGAAATAGAAAATATCAATCAATTCAGCGTTTCCAATTTACAATTTACCAACACTGTCAACATTACGAATGAAACAGAAGTAACTGCTACTGTTGGTGTTGTGGATAAATTAGTATTCAATGCTTTCGTTGAAACTGGAGTAACAGTTACAAACTATAGTGAGGAAGATATTTTTCAACTTGACTCACAAATATTTGGGGAGATAACCACTGAAACTCTACAGGAGTTGACCGTAACCCAAACAACAACTTCAGTGGGAACGGCAAATTTACTAATATTCGAGGGTAGTTTGACACAAGCGCAACTACTAGTGCGGTTGCAGACATTGCAGGTGGGAGATACTCCCAGGTTACTTGTATACGAAAATGAAATGCAACAAAAAGTAGTAGCTTTCTACACAGGTACTGAAATAGAAATTTTGGCTAACTTGGAGGTTGAAGTAAATATCTCGTCGGAAAACTTTTTCTTCTTTGGTGACGACGATATGGACGATGATGACGACATGGATGATGACGACATGGATGATGACGACGATGATGACATGGACGACGATGATGACGACGACATGGACGACGATGATGATATGGACGATGATGATATGGACGACGATGATATGGATGATGACGACGACATGGACGACGACGATGACATGGACGACGACGATATGGACGACGATGACATGGATGATGACGACATGGATGACGACATGGATGATGACGACGATATGGACGACGACGATGACTTTGATGTGACAGTAGATATAGTAGAAATTAATGCTGAGGTACTAACATCACTTAATGTCACAGTAGATAATATCACAAGCGTCATTATCACCGCTGAGTCTACCCAACAAGTTCAAGAAAACTTCTTAATTTTCGAGACAGAAAGTTTTGCCAATCTAGATATTCTGCTGACACGACTAGAATCTCTTGTTGTTGAGAGTTCAGTTGTAGTCTTAGCTAATATTGCGGGTAGTACACAGTTAGTCTTATTCGATGGTACAAATTTTGCACTACTCCAAGACTTTGAAGTCGAAATAGAAAATATCAATCAATTCAGCGTTTCCAATTTACAATTTACCAACACTGTCAACATTACGAATGAAACAGAAGTAACTGCTACTGTTGGTGTTGTGGATAAATTAGTATTCAATGCTTTCGTTGAAACTGGAGTAACAGTTACAAACTATAGTGAGGAAGATATTTTTCAACTTGACTCACAAATATTTGGGGAGATAACCACTGAAACTCTACAGGAGTTGACCGTAACCCAAACAACAACTTCAGTGGGAACGGCAAATTTACTAATATTCGAGGGTAGTTTGACACAAGCGCAACTACTAGTGCGGTTGCAGACATTGCAGGTGGGAGATACTCCCAGGTTACTTGTATACGAAAATGAAATGCAACAAAAAGTAGTAGCTTTCTACACAGGTACTGAAATAGAAATTTTGGCTAACTTGGAGGTTGAAGTAAATATCTCGTCGGAAAACTTTTTCTTCTTTGGTGACGACGATATGGACGATGATGACGACATGGATGATGACGACGATATGGACGATGATGACGACATGGATGACGACGATATGGACGATGATGACGACATGGATGACGATGACATGGACGATGATGATGACATGGACGATGATGATGACATGGATGATGACGACGATATGGACGATGATGACGACATGGATGACGACGATATGGACGATGATGACGACATGGATGATGACGACGATATGGATGATGATGACATGGACGATGATGATGACATGGATGATGACGACGATATGGACGATGATGACGACATGGATGACGAGGATACTCCGGAAGTCAACGTTGTTATCAGTAACTCAAATACAATTGTCGTCAGCAGTGAAACTACAAACGTAGTTCAGTTCAATTCCTTAGAAGAAATTGGCGGTATCATTTTTGGTTTTAGTCAGTCAGACTCATTATCATTCAACTCATCACTGTTCGGTAATTTCAGTAATTCCAGCTTCACCAGTTTAGTTGTCACTAACTCAACTACCAGTATTGACATCCAAAATCAAGGTCTACTAATTGTTGAACAACAAATTAACTCAATACAAGAACTACAAACACTGCTAGTCAACTTAGAAGTAGACAGTCCAGTATTCATTGAATACACTAATTCCGCAGGTAATACCGTAGTCGCCTTTGCGCAAAGTAGTAGCCAAGTAGAAGTTGTCAGCCAATTTACATCTGAAGTACAACTAACTGAGACCAACTTTAACTTTACTCAAGTAACTACAGCAGCAACAGAAACAGAAATTACTGCTACGGCAGGTTTCGTGGATACTATTTTATTCGAGTCACTGGTTGAAGAAACCACTATTAATGACTTTGAGGCAGAAACAGATATACTTCAGTTTAAAATAGGAGTATTTGGAAACTTCAAGAATAGTAACTTTACCCAGGTTACTGTGAATGACTCAACCAGTAGTGTTAGCAGTAATGTGGGTCTAGTTAAGCTGACTCAAGAATTTTCTTCTCTAACAGAAGTGGAAACACGATTAGAAGAACTTGATGTTAATGGTGTTTTTGTCACTTATACTAATGCCCAAAATCAAACTTTCCTCACATTCTTCCAGGAAGGCAGTTTAGAAGTTGTTACTACCTTGAATGCAGAGATAGAATTAAACGCCAGCAACTTTTCTTTTGCTGGTATACTCGCAGGTAGCGCGTCAGACGACTTCCTTTCTAGTGGAGTTGCTTCAGATATCCTCAATGGTTTTGCAGGGGATGATACCATACAAGGTCTTGGTGGAAATGATACCCTGCATGGTGGTGATGGTAATGACATTCTCAAAGGTAATTTGGGCGACGATCGCCTCAATGGTGGTGATGGTAATGACATTCTCAACGGTGGTCTTGGTAACAATTTTCTCCTGGGAGGTGCTGGTGACGACCTTTTGATAGGTCGTACTGGTTTTGATATTATGCTAGGTGGTGATGGTGACGACACTTTGAGGTCTGGTATCGGCCGTGATCGCCTCAATGGTGGTGCGGGTGATGACGAACTTACGGGTGGTGCAGGTATTGATCGTTTTATCTTTGCTACAAATCAGGCTTTTAGTCAAGCAGATATCGGTACAGACACAATAACTGATTTTGTTGTACAGCAAGATATTATTCTCCTGGATAAAACCACTTTTGCTGCTCTTACCAGCGTTCAAGGTGAAGGTTTCAGTGTGGAAACAGAGTTTGCATTAGTTACCAGTGACGAAGAGGCAGAAAGTTCTGATGCGTTTATAGTTTACAACAGTGAAAATGGTAAATTGTTCTATAACGCTAATGGTAGTACTGCTCATTTTGCCACCTTAACTAATAATGCGGCAATTACTGCTGAAGATTTCTTCCTGCGTTAATTTAGCTGTCAGCTGTCAGCTTTCAGCTTTCAGCTTGGGTTGAAATCTCTAAGGTCAATCTAAGCTGTTTGCTGAGTGCTAAATTGCTCAAGGCTTTTGAATTAGAACTAATATCATGTCCGGTTGAACAGTTATAAATAAATAGCGACGGAGGAGTCAGGAGTCAGGAGTCAGGAGTCAGGAGTCAGGAGGGAAGAAAGAAGAAGGAAGAAGGAAGAAGGAAGAAGGAAGAAGGAAGAAGGAAGAAGGAAGAAGAAGAACTGGAGTTGAAGGAAAAAGTTTTTTTATCACTAATTATCCGGACATGATATAACAAAAGACTATAGAGCTTATAGTTTTACCTTGATAGGATAATAGAATTACTGGGAAATTCCTGGTGATTCTATTATTTTCAGGACTTACGCAATTGCACCAATCATAGTTTTTATATCAGCAATAATGACAAATAATACACTATATGTAGCGTCCATTAATGGATAATTGATAATTACCTCGGGTTTTAACCGTCCTTGATTGAATATAAGGAAATATTATTTCTTTTCTTGGTCGATTGGATATGGCTCCGAGACCTCGCCATCCCATCCTAGGTCATGCTGCGCAAACGACCGCTGTCTTGGTCGATTGGATATGGCGAGGGGACTAGCTCTTGACAGAGCCGCTCCGAATTGCGCCATCCCATCCTAACGGACTGCTCCGCAAACGACCGCTGTCTTGGTCGATTGGATATGGCGAGGGGACCTCGCCATCCCTCGACCGCTTTTTTCCCCTATCCAAGGGGAGGCTTCAAGGCGCGAATTATTTAATTATTAATTAGTTAATTATTCGGTACTGCGTAAGTCCTGATTTTGAACAAATTGTAGTTAATTTTGGGTAGTTATGGCTAGAAAACGTTTAATTATTGAAATGGGTATGGGGATAGACCAACATGGCCAGGAACCAACAGTAGCTGCAGCTAGAGCTGTCAGAAATGCGATCGCTCATAATGCTTTACCCGGAGTCTGGGAGGTAGCAGGTTTAAGTCATCCCAATGAAATGATTGTAGAAGTACAGGTAGCTGTACCTTACCCAGAAGAGGTGAAGGTAGAAGAAGTTTTGGTTGTATTGCCTTTTGGCCAGAAAACTATCACTATTGAAGATGGGGGTATGGTAATGCAGGGTAGGGCGATCGCTGAATTGGAAGATAAAAATGATGAAATGTTAATTGCTGTAGCAGCGGTTACTGTATTAGTAGAGACTTAAATCGGTGGTTTGGGTTTATACGGGCATGATGTAGTTCATAGTTTTTTAAACAAGAAAAAATCTGCTATGCTTGACTACAAAATACATAGCAGATATATCTAGGTTACTTAGTTGAGGTTAATTAAGTTCGTTGAAATTCACACTTACTATTATGAACTTTTTTTTTTGAAAAAATATCAATTTTTGCTGATCTTCATCAAATCTTTAAATAAGAATGGAGTATTTTAAAGTTCTGATGAAGATTGCTATATTTCAACATATCTTTATTATTTTTTTAGGATATTTTTTTCTTAAATGTAATAGTTTTTACAGTTGACAAATCAATTATTCAAATGTTAAATAAATTTAAAAAAATAATGTTATCAATACTGAAAGCTATGCTAGTAAATTATTTGAATATCTATATTAACTAAAAAAAAAGATTTGATTTCCCCTGACTACTGACTACTAAAAATACCTTAAGTATTTGTAACAAAAATTATCATCCGGACATAGTATTATACATTTTGATTGAAAAATTTGGTAATTTTTTGATTTAATATATAGTGTAGCTTCACCAAAATTTACTTTTAATTCTGATACTTGACAATATTTTCTCCTTCGTTTAATCATGGTTGATTTTTTTTGTGCCAAGACAAAATATATATCTTGTTTCTGATATTTTTTCAACCAATGTAATAGAAATATTATTTGTACAGTATGGATTTCGCCTCATATAGTCATTCTGAATAAGACTGGAACACTTTTTCAGCTGAAACTCTTTCAAGGCAAGAAACCCTTGTCTCAATCTTAACTGGAATGACTATAGATCGAAGTTTTGATTTGCAGAACGCAAATACCCTGGAGTAAAAATTATCCCTGGTGCAAAAGTAAATCCAGGGGTGCAAACTATATCAACTCCTAACACGGAAGTATTGACAGAAATTAAGTATTTGTGGGAGAGGGCGAATTAGGCAATTTCAAGAAAATGGGAATAATTAAGCAATAGGAAATAGTACTTCTAATGCCATAATATTAACTTTATTTAAAAATGGCAAAAAATGTATAGTTAGTAACGAAATTACTTGAAAAAATATGTATTTTAAATTTATTGTTTCTCTGAAATACTAATTTTTTTTGAAGATTGCTAAATTGGATACACAATTTACTTTTGTTTAATGTATCATTAGCAATTAAGTTCCACCTATAACTGTATAATTTGATCGATTTTCCAAATTGATTGCACAAACATCATGAATATGAGAGAAGTATTAAAAATCAACTACTGATTTTCTTCTAATCAGCAGAATTACTTCTGCAATTCAACAATTACTAACAATCAAAACTTAATAATTATCTAGTTATAACTAGATTTTTTCATATCAATATTCTCTGAAACTAGAACTACGATTAACAATTTTAGTAATTTAGCCGACTCAATCTCAACAGAAAAGTATAAACTTTATTTCAGAAAGTTCAGTTAACTATAGTTAGTCAACTGACTGTAGTTTTTCTTATCAATTTTTCATTCTCTCTAAATACAAGACTTAATTAAATAACTTTTGTATTTTAGAGTAATTAACTAAATTTTCAATTCAATCCTAAGTTTTTTTAGTTTGTGAATTTTTAAAATCATCATAATTTAGCCATGAATAACTGTCCTTGTTGCTCTAATCAAATGCTACGCCATAGTCGTAATTCCCAAATTTATTGGTATTGTTTAAACTGCAAGCAAGAAATGCCAAATTTAGTAGATAAACTCAAAAAACGAATTGTTTTAAACAGTTTTCGCGAACATTCTTGTCAAGTACCAATCAAGACTGCCTACAGAAACTTAGAAAACCACTTACATGAAGAAAAAACAGTTATGAATTTACTTGGCATTGCCTAATAGGGATAAAAACAGTAAAACTACTGTATGGCAATTTCATAATAAAGTGTCAATTCAGTTATCTTCGGAGGAACTACTTTAACAGTTATAAGTTATTAGTACCTCCTCCAATAAAGAGGCTTGAAATACAAAATTTTATTTCTCTTGGTCGATTGGATATAGCAAAGAAACTCCTCTTGCAGAGCCGCTCCGAATGGCGCAATCCCATCCTACGGGAAGCTGCGCTAACGACCGCTTTTTATCCTTTTAAAAGGGGAGACTTGAGACCTGATTTTTTTGTCAAAAACTAAATAATATTATGTCCTGTTGAATAGTTATAAATAACGAGATAGGAGTCAGGTAGGAGAAGTTCGGATTGGTAGTTATCCTACCCTACTCTCCACTCCCAGCGCGTAGTATTATAATTCCTTGAAATTTGAGTGAAAGCTCTCATTAAAATGAAATTAAATCAACTCACTTGTCTGTTCTTATGCAGAAAAAAACAAAATAAATCAGCCTTGGCAACTGAAATAACTGGTTGATAAAAGAAAGTTTTAAGTTTTTGGTGATATCTAACCAAATCCGGGTATAAAAAAAGGCTTGTCTGATCTCTCAATCCTATTGTATGGTATAAAACTTCCATTTTTTTTAACACCCTTTTACTAAGGCGGATTTGGTATCATTTCCGTTTAATAGCGTTCAGGAAAAATTTTCTTAACTCCTGACTCCTGACTCCTTGATCGTTATTTATAAGTATTCAACCGGAGATCGCATGATATCATGCCTGGATAATTAGGGTTTGCTGAAAACGTCTTTTAGTAGGGATAGGAGACAACCCACCCGCGCGTCCCTCCCAGGAGGGGATGTCAGTCGGACCGAGACAGGAGAAATGGGAATTTAAAGGAGGTAGGAGTAATATCATGTTCGGTTGAATAGTTATAAATAAAAATGGAGGAGTAATGAGTTATGAGTAATGAGTTATGAGGAGGGAATTTTAAGCTATAAATGAAGAGAAAGTTTTTTGCGAAGCGCTCTGATCCGGACATGATATAACTTGTTTCCATTGGTGGCCTCAAACTAGGGCTGTTCAGTTATAAGCGATCGTCAGAACATAGAGGTAGTTGGCGATCGCCATCTTTTGGGCTATAAAATTTGAAGACTTCTACTGTAATGATTCTGGCTTTATTATAAGTGATCATCCGAACATGATATAACAATTGTAAGAATGATTTTTCTGCCCAACTATGCGCCTAAAATACTAACTAACTTTTTGAGCATAAAGAGCTGATTCCCAGGAACTTTTTTCGACCCCAAAAAGGCTAAATTCTTTATCTATAGATGCTTTTAGATTTAATCAGCAAGCCCTAATTAGGGTTTGCAGCAAAAAGTCTTATGGGTGAGGGTAGGAGACAGGAGACAACCCACCCCTCGCCCCTCCCCCGACCGTGGAGGGGGAGACAGGAGACAGGAGAAATGGGTCGGGAGCGAGGAGGTAGGAGTAAGAATTGTAAGAGTGATTTTTCTACCCAACTATGCGCCTAAAATACACTCCTTTTTGAGCGTGAATAGCTGAAAACTAGGCACTTTTGAAAGACCCAAAAAAGGCTAAAACCTTTATCTGTAAATACTTTTAGATTTAATCAGCAAGCCCTAATTAGTTAACAAAAAACTTTCTCTTATACTACTCTTTCTTCTTATTTCTTCCCTCCTGACTCCTGATATCAAATCCGCCTAATTGCACATAGTTCCAATAACCTAATCATCAGGGTTTTAAGCTATTGATTGTGAGGGTATTTAACCGGATTTGATATGACTCCCTCTCCTGGGAAGGTTTAGGGGTGGGCTGACTCCTAAAAAATTAAGATTAATACCATACACTAATTCAACAACGCCATTATTTTAAAGTAATCACAGTTTTCACCACACCTGAACGTTCTCCCCGCGCCGTAATTTCAATTTCACAACCAGCAAAACCTTTAATCACCCACTGGACATGACAACGATAATCATTACCTCGAGCAGAATTAGCAAAAGCTTTATTCGATCGCCCCTCTAAATGACCTATTTCCTGTAACTGCTTCCCACTAAGCAAAATTACATTTTCAGGCAAAGTCAACATCACCTCTATAGGTCGAACACTTTTTCCTTCCCTAGCTTTTTCACTGGTATAAGTAGGCAAAAATCCCTGATTTTCCAACTGCACCACTACCAAATAAATATCCCCACCCTGATGCTCAACTACCGTCTGACTCACTGCCAAACGAGGTGACATCAAAGCATGATAAATAGCAAACTGACAATGTTGCTCGCACAACTTTGGTAAATATTCCACAGGAGCATTTTGCCAAACCTCTTTATGATTCCATCCACCAATTTCTACAGTACCCAGTTGTGGATGTTCAAACGGTTGCCAGTCAATAAAACCCTTCCCACCCAACTTTTCATCATTCCACTGCATCAATTTCAAATCATCTGAAACAGGATGGCGTTGTAACCACTTAACATAATCTTCCTTCTGAACTCCTGCTGCCGTAGGTGCATCCCAAAGCTCTATAACAAAACCAAACCAACCAAAGCGCTCATAACAATAATCATCCATTGCACCATAAGTCTTCCGATTAGCAGGATAGCAAAAGTTATGATAAACCGAAACACATTCATAACCAGTAATTTCAGTACCCTTTTCCCCAATCAAATTGTAAATTTCCAAATCCTCCACGGGTAAGCGGTCGTCTGGATAAATACTATAAGGACGTAAAATTACCGCAGAAAAGGTATGATAACTAATGAAACCATTAATATTAGAATGCTCCCGCCAAAATTCTGCTACAGCACGAGTTTCCGGTTCAGAAAAAGGAAAATCTCCAGCACCTTTTTGTTTTCCCTCCGGTTGCCATTCATAAGGATAGTTGCGATTAAAATCCATTCCTTCCAGTGCAGGAGCAATTTTAATATCATAACCATTATAGTTTTTGATAATTCCCTCTTGCAGAATAGTGTAGTAAGTGCCTCCAAATTCATCAGGTTCGCGACGCACCATTATTCTAGGATCTTCTGGCGAAATTTTCCACGCTCCACAATCATCCTTGAGTCGCATCTGCAAAATTAACCCATCCCCATTTACATCTTCCCAGTGGAGTCCATCACGTTCTTCGGGATAAGGATAATGACGAATACTTGATCGCAATCTTTGAGGAGTTGTTAAATATTGTTCTGCTCCATCAACAGCAATACGAGGCAATACATAAACCGTGTAGTTGTCTAATAAACGAGTAATTTGAGGTTCCCTAGAGTAATTATTTAGTAGATGATAAATAATATATAGAGCAACAGCAGAACCTGTAACTTCTCCAGCATGAATATTAGCATCAATCCAATATCCAGGTTTTTCTTTTGCTTTTCCCGTATTTTGATTAGTAACAGTAGCTAAGAAAATATCTAATCCGCCGTAGCTTTTACCAATAACTTTTAACTCAATCAAATGGGGATTACTTTCACTCATCTGATGCAAAAAACTTACCACTTCTTGATATGTATAGTAGTGGCTAAAGTCAAAACCTGATTCTGTCATTTTAAATTATTAAGTCTCGTATGTATATAACTAAATTAGAATTAGTATTTGTTGGAATTATCAAGCCAAACTGGAGACTAACATTATTAGTTTTAACCATAATTATTCATCTCTTTGTGACTTTAGAAATGTCCAATAATAAAAAATAAAATCAATTATCGCACATAAATTATCAATTATTTTCCCTTACCGAAAATTTCAGGTATAAAGCCTCTCCATTCATGGATAAAAAAGAAAAAAAATCTTTTTATTCAATCCTCTTATTTATAAGAAGAGGTAATTCTAAACTCTTAATTCTTAATTCTTAATTCTTAATTCTTAATTCTTGAATCCCTACTCCCTCTTTTGTGAAGATGTCTATTTGTAATTAGGGCTTGCTGATTAAATATCAAACCATTGACTGATATTGGTTTTAGGCTTTTTATGTCTTGAAAAAGTATGAGCTTTTTGGTAGCTTAGGTTAAAAAAGTGAGGATTTTCACCGAAGCAAAAGCCGAAAAATCACTCTGACAATTCTTACTCCTACCTCCTCGCTCCCGACCCATTTCTCCTGTCTCCTGTCTCCTGTCTCCTGTCTCCTACAAAGAGCAAAAAGACTTTCCATAAGCAAACCCTAATTATGTTCCCACTTCCACATACTACTAGAAATCAAATTTGTCAAAATGTGGGCAATAATTGGTATTAATAAATTACCTGTTGCTAAAGCACTATATCCCAACACCATTCCAACTATTGTTGCCCAAACCATATAAGGCCATTGTTGCTTACCACTCAAATGTAAAACACCAAAGAAAATACTTGAAGCAATTAATGCCACTGTATCCAATCCCAAGGCAGACAAAATTACACCTCGAAATAATAATTCTTCACTCAATCCTGGCAGTAACCCCAACCAGATTAAATCTGGCCATAACAAAGGAGTCACAACTAATTTAAGATATTGATCTGCACTACGACGATAGGTAGGCCAAATGCGATAAATTAAAGAACTAGCAATAGTAATACCTAAAGCGATCGCTACTCCCCACAATAATGCTCTTGGATTCCAACTCACAGGTAATAAATCAACACCAAGTAGCAAACAGGTTTTAGAGATTGCTAGTAATACCAATGCTGTTACTCCCATTGCCACTAATACTTGAGTACGAGTTAGAGGTTCGATTTCTGGATTTTCAGGAATTTGCTCTGTCACTTGTCCGCCATCAAATTAAGTTTGGATTTTATATTTAACTATTGTACAGGATGGTATAGCACAAGAAAGAAGGAAGAAGAAAGAAGGAAGAAGGAAAAAGCTTGCGTTGTCTGAGTTTGACAGCACTTTTTAAGATGGTGAGGTACAGTTCAATATTAATCTCTATCCCCTCTTTCCTACTCCCTCACAGGAGTGCGCGTTCCCTCTCTTGGTCAGCATTCCTTCTCTTGGTCGGCATTCCCATGGCGAGGAGACCTCTCCCCCGTCCGACCGCTTGCGTCTATCGCACCCCGCGGGGTCGCACCGCTACTCTCAAGATGTGCCTCATCCACTAGAAAACTGCTGTAAGCTTTTTATCCCAAATTCCGCACTTCAATTTGTAACGTTAAAAGTAGTATAAAAAACGTGGCTTGGTAAGTATTTATACTATGCAAATAATCTCAATTACTTTTTTCGTTCATCAAATTCCGAGTAAACAATTAAGCATAAATAGGGCTTGCTGATTAAATCTAAAAGCATTGACAGATAAAGACTTTAGCATTTTTTTGCTCGAAAAAAGTGCAAATTTTTCTGCTCTTCATGCTCAAAAAGTTAGTATTTTAGGCGCATAGCAGAAAAATCCCAAATTGACAATTCTTGCTCCTACCTCCTATAAACTCCCATTTCTCCTGTCTCCTGTCTACTACCCCTACTAAAAGACTAGTGCCGCTACGCGGAAGTTAAAAGTCAAAATTCATGCATCGAGTGCTAATTGGCGAGGTGTCCTACGGGGCGCCTACTGTGCGGAAGTAATTCCGCACACAGCCCCTCCAGAATGTAAGACGCACATCTGACAGTCAATCATTTTTGATTTGTAATTGTTTTGGGATTTTGTAACTGGTCAGTTATTTCCGCCATCCTGCACTAGTGAAGCGCAAACCCTAAATATTTGCTTGATTATTTACTCAATCACGATAGCTATGATTTTCTCCTAAATTCTGACTCCTGACTCCTTCTTCTATACTACATTTTGTGGTGCAGAATGTGGGTTTATCAAAATAATATGGGTCTAAAACCCCGCCTTTTAAGGGGAAATATTTTTGGAGAGTTGCTCACGCATCCCCGGTACAAAAATCACTTCTGACTCACAGGAGTGCGCATTGCGCAAGCGAGCTGGCGTCGTCGCGGGGTCGCACCGCTTCTGACTTCTGACTTCTGACTTCGTTAAATTTCCTAACCTTTGCTTCGACTGCTATACTACTGAATTTTGGCAATTGGTAATATTTCTGGCCTCAAAGCTTCTGGATTAATGCCAGCTTGATGAGCAACCAATACCCCCAACGCCTCCAAATATGAATTCACCTCTAATGCTTTTATCCCCAAACTTTCTGGTGAAACTTGCATTTGAGTTTGATTTTCTCTGACAGCAATAATTTGCGCTGGAGTTTGACTGAAACTCATTACTGCACTACCACCACAAGCAGTAGCAGGTACAACCACAGCATCTACTTGTTTTGCCAAAATAGTATTAGGGAGTAGGGGACTATCTTTTGTATTTACTAATTGAGGCGCTCGACTCAACCCCACTAATACAGAAGGCAAAAATGTGTAACCAATTTCTTCCGCAGCAGACCGAGGCGATAAGTTAGGGTCTAAGGGTAGAGGTAATAAAGCAGGAGCATGAGCGCAGGGAACCTGAAAAGTTTTGACAATCAAATGACTAATAACTGCTTCTGCACCAGCTAAAGGGTCAACTCCTTGTCCGTGGCGATATAATTGTAATTCTGTACTACCTTCATCATCGGGAAATCTGGCAACAACAGCGATCGCTTCTGCCTTAGCTTTGTGAATTAGAGTTTCTGCTGCTCTTAGTAAACTATCAGAATTAGCTATTGTGCCCCAGGATGCCCCAGAATCAGATTGTTGTAATTGTACTTCTAGTGGAGCATCTGTAATTATATAATCTGTCAGATTTAGCCCTAAAGTTGCTCTAGTCGCATCCGCAGCTTGTAAATGGCGCAGTTGCAATTCTGGCTCAATGCCTTGGTCAAGAATTAAACCCACTCGGTTTTGATGTACAGGTTGTAATCCATACCATCCCTGAGCAAATTTGTCAAGAGCATAGCCTTCTACATAGAGAGCATTAGATAATGGCCAATAAAGTTGTGCCCCATTCAGAACATTAGGGTGAGTAATGAGGAGGTCGCAAGTTTGTGCGATCGCTCGTGCCACTGGTAAAGCATCACCAGCATAACCACCAATAGATGCACCGATACCAGTTGGAATAATTAAGACTACTGTATAAGGTTTTGAGTCGAAGGTCAAAAGTCAAAAAGATAAGTTCAAAAGTTTTAACAAGTTTTTGATTCAATAATTTCAGCAGGAAAGCTAATTTTTAAACTCTATCAAAAATAACTTTAGGTTAGGTATTATCGTAGATAAACCAAACCTACACTCAACAATTATCGTAAGCATTCAGCCGTCAGCTATTAGCTATCAGCTATTAATTTTGGGTCTGTGTAAAAGTAACCTTTGAGATTTAAAAAGAATAAAAAGTTACTGCCATGGGTCCCTGGACAAAACCTAAGAAGTAATCATTCATTACTAATTGCTGTTTGCGTAGCATTCCGTAGGAATAGCTGACTGCTGATAGCTGTTTGCGCAGCATTCCGTCAGGAAATGCTTACCAATTATCAATCAAAAAGCATGAATAACTAATTAAGAATTAGTGCTTAAACTTTCTGATTCAATTACAACAGCTTCTACATGAGCTGTTTGTTTTTCCGTATCTACTTTAGTCACTGCCCAACGTAGAGGTTCACCACGTTTTTCTAACTCTTTTTCAATTTCTTGATTGAGTTTATTTGGTGATTCTTGCAAGTCAATTTCAGCATTAATAAAATGAGTAGTCATAACAATCTTAAGTTATTTAGTTTGAGTGAAAACTTAAATAAGTAGCTTGGCACAATTAAATTTTACTATGTCATTGCGACTGAAACGGAGTGGAAGGAAGCAATCTCAATGTTTTTGTATGATTTCTATTTTGTTACATAGTTAGATTTATTTGCTCCTATCTACTTAATTTTTTTTTGACGATAGCAACTATACAAAATAAACTTTATTTACCGAATAATTAAGGTTTTCAACCTCTCCTTTAAAGGAGAAACAAGCGGTCGAGGGATGGCGCAATTCGGAGCGGGTCTGCAAGAACGGGTCTCTTCGCCATATCCAATCGACCAAGAGAGAAAAAATTTTCATCTCTTTGTCAATCCTCTTCTTTTCAAGGAGAGGTAATTATTAATTATTAATTATTAATTGTTGAAGTCTTCCTTTTCATTCATTTTGAAGCTATTTATGAAGCACCAAATTGGCGATCGTAAACCTCATCTTCCTTTCCAGTTTCTATCTTTAAATTAGACCGAGGATAGGCAACACATAATAAAACATAACCCTCTGCTTGGAGTTCTGGACCAACTCCCATACCATCGGCTTGATCTACAGTACCCTCTCCAATAATTTTTGCCGCACAGGTTGTACAAACCCCTGCATTACAAGAATTAGGCAAATCCAGTTTAGCCTCCTCAGCAACCTCTAATATTTTTTTATCCTCTGGCACCTCAATAGTATGAGTTTGTCCTTGGTGCTGAATTTCAATAGTATAAGTCTTTGACATATTTTAGTTTGTAGATTTAATTCCAGAGAGGAATTTAGACTCCTTGATTTTATGAAATCTTATGTATGCTAACCCTTTTAGAGATTGAGGGCAACGCTAATTCTACGAAATGAAACAAAATTTTACAATTCTGATACTTACAAAATTTTTCAATATTCAAAAATCATTTATCTGAGATCAAAATAATTTTTCTCTTTTAATTATTTTTTATTCAAATGACATGTTTATTAACAGTAGGTATTACTAATTACAGAAAATATCAAAGTAATTTTATCTAGAAAATAACGTTAAAAATTTTATTTTATTTATTATAATTTTTTGTTTTTTAGCTTTACTTCAAGACAAACTTAAATAGCCATGCTAGAAATATACAGCAGTGGAAGGAAAGGGCGCGAACATATTAAAAGGTTAAAACTCAGACAAAGCAAAATTTTTTCTTCTTCATTCTTCATTCTTCCTTCTGCTATACTATAAAAAAACGTTCAGTACAAAATAAGCTACATAAAATAATTTCATAAAAACTATTATGTAGCTTATAAAACCGTCAACTTATCTACCTATAATCTCCTTCTTGAAATTAATTTTCAAGTAATATTAAACCACTGTTAACCATATAAACAATAACAATTTTCGTGCCCATTTACTACAAATAAAGTTTCAATTATATGAGACTAGACATCATAGTAATTGTTCAAATTTAAATTCCCCCCCTTTTTTTTGACATATTTATTGTCTGTTATCTGTGTGACAAGCATCACAGTTTTTTTAAATTATTGTCTCCAATTGATATAATTGACTTCAATTAAATTTTCATAATCTCAGGGAAAAAATGGAAGGTCAACAGTACGAATTCGAGCAGTCTCAAAATGAGTTGATTTTGGACTTATCCAACAAAATGCGCTTTGTTAGCTACTTTTTAATTACTATTGGAGTTCTTGCTGGAATCATTGGGTTGTTTAGTGTAAATCCAGGTGCTATTATTCAGGGAGTTGTTCAGACACTCATTGGTATTTGGACTCTAAATGCTGCTTCTTCTTTTAAACTTATTGTTGATACAGAAGGTAATGATATTGTTAACCTGATGGGTGCTTTAGGTGAACTCCGCAAACTATATAGACTACAATATTGGTTATTAATTATTGCTCTAATTTTTATGGCGATCGCACTTGTTGTAGGTATTATTGCAGGTTTTTTTAATACCTAGTAAGATCAAATCTGTGGAGTGGGGGAGTAGGGGAGATTGAAGTAATTATAGAATTATCAACATATATTATGACCTTCTAAAAATCTAGACAATTCTAGACACGCTCTTCATAGGTGAGGTTAAGCTATTTTCCGACTCACCCTTCCATAAGTCTACTGGCAGGCCAAGGTTAATGTTCTGCTCAAACACATTGAGTTTAGGATTCCCTCTGGGGTTTTCGTTAGACATGAAAATCGAGTGCCAAACACTCCATAATTGTTGCTAAAATCCTCTGCTCTTAGCAGACAGATGTAATAATAACACAGATTAATGGTGTCAAAACATAGACATTTTGTAGATATAAGTCTTGGATAGTCCATGTTTTTCAGCCTTAGCAAGCAACAGGACTTATATCATGTCCGAAGGCAATCGTTTGTGTAAAAGTTGGCGTGGATATTTGCAGGAAATTTAAGTTTTTTTCTTGTCTGTTGCCTGTTGCCTTCCGGAGCTGTTGCCTATTTACTATACAAGACCGATGCTACCGGACATGATATTACGCAGAACCACCGTAACTTGTAGGGGAGAATGGCCATTCGCTCCTACAGATAGAATATAATTTAATATTTGGCCTAAGTCCTGATATTATATAATCGGATTTGATTTGACATCCTCCCGACGCTGCACTTGCGTGACAGCGCGGGATTCCTAACCATCGCGCTATTAGGCTTTTCTGCTTCAATGCACCAGCCTCCAAGGTCGATCGAGCCTCTTTTCGGTCTAAAAGCGCGCTCCACAGACTGACACTGCTAGCCCAGCAGCCATATTTTAAGTTTAACACACTATTGAAAAAACCGCAAAATTGATTGGTTTTCCCATGCGACGCTCCCCTTCGGGAGAGCGCGAGTCTTCAACCAACGTTGAGATAAATACCCTACTTTAGCACTTGCTAGTAGTAGGCAGCAGAGAATAATTTAACGTATTACCAAATCTGACTTATCTGACTTAGTATAGCAATGTGCTCTGGCACATTTACACATTATTTTTTGTAAACCTTTTCCCTTACAGCACTTTGAGCTACTAAGTTGTCAATACCTGAGTGCTCATTGCTATACATTATTACCGAAAAATTGTGGGTATACGCCTCCCCTTTTAAGGGGATAATAAGCGGTCGTTTGCGCAGCAGTCCGTTAGGATGGGATGGGGAGGTCTCCTCGCCATATCCAATCGACCAAGAGAAAAAAAAATTTTCATGAATGTGTCAATCCTCTTCTTTTCAAGAAGAGGTAATTATTCATTATTCATTATTCATTATTCATTATTCATTATTCATTATTCATTGTTGAACTGCCTGTCTAATATTATACCAATTCCCACGCATTAGTGCTATACTTTGGCAATACTTCAGTTGTCAACTAATCAGCACAAGCTAAATCACTTTGCATGCTAATTTTAGCTCGCGTTAATGTTACAGCACTTTTTAGGAAGCGTGAGGTACAGTTCATTAATTCTCTGTTGCCTGTTGCCTTCCGGAGCTGTTGCCTAAAGTCCTAAAATTTTGTACCCACTAACTCCGAAACTGCTGTAATTATTCTTATGTTTACTTCTCCCCCACTCCCCCACTCCCCTACTTCCCCTCCTGGGAGGGGGAGGGGCGAGGGGTGGGTCTCCTGCTCAACAAAATGTAGAAAAGTTTTTGATAAATCGTATTATTTCCCTTTTTTCCTTCCCCCTTTCCTCTTCCTTCTTCCCTCTTCCCTCTTCCTTCTGCTATCAAAAATCCCCTGCTATAAAAATCTATAGCAAGGGATAAACGCAATTTAAAACCTCAGAAAAATAATTGATTTAACTGCGGTCAGCTATAGCTACAGGTTCAAAACTCGGTATAACCAAATCATCATTTTGCTTAGTTAACTGGTTATACAGTCTTTCAGTATTCGGGAAATTAGCAGCAGGAAGAGTCGGGAAGCGACGATAAGGAACAGTATCCTCGCCAAACATCTCAATATACTCAGCACTATTCACCATAGCGTTGATAAAACCCTTAATACCCAAAGTTGCCAGAATCTGATTATACTTACGAATCTCAACTTGATTGCGAGGAGCACGTCCTAAGAAATGTTTAGTACCAAGTTCAATTACCTTAGTATTAGGATAGGGTGTATAAAACTCCTTAACATAAAGTTTAGAACAACCTAAGCCTTCAATAAATTCCTTGAGGTTGATTTCATCATTCCCTAACTTACTTTCTAAGGAAGAGAACTCACTCTTAACAATGTAAGGATCGATATCGCGTTCAAAAATCTGACGATAAGCTGCAGCAATAATCAATTTCACCTGTTGCTTATCTTGGGTACTTGTCAACTTAAATACCTTAGACTGCTCCCGTTGCTTGTTAACACCTTGAAGAACTCGGAACTCAATATCAGGTTCGCTACGAACTTCCTCAGGAGTGCCCAACTCCACAAATCTTGGCGTAACTTCTTTCTCAACTTGTAGATTTTTGTCACCAATACTGCCAACTCTTGTATTTCTTAATGACAAACCAGCAGGAGTTAGATAACGTTCATAAGGAATAGTATCTTCTCCAAAAGCTTCGTTATACTCTTGGCTATCAATAATTGCATCTACTAGAGCATAGAAACCTTTCTTGGCACAAATATCGAAGTAAGAATTAATTTCCTTACGTCCATAAGTCGGACGACCTAACAACCGCCGATGAATGTACTCAATAGCTTTGCACACATACAAAGAACTCCAGTACATATTACGGAAAGTATCAGACTTTGCTAAAGCACGAATGAACTCGCGAATAGTGATATCACCATTTTCTAGTTTGTTCTCAGCACTCTTTAGACGCTGACCATCGTAAACATCACGACCGAATACCTGACGATAAGCAGCTGTAATAATTTTTTGAGTAGAACTTTCAGAAAACTTAATGCTAGCACCATTGCTGCCACCAGAGTTACTAAAACCACTACTAACGTAACCTCCAGGCAGTTGATCGAGTTTGAAGACCTTCGGACCTAGAGAACCAGGATCTTTTGGTCTCGCAGCAGGGTTACTAATCTGATTATCAATACCAGCACCCCGACGAATTAGAATCCGACGAGTATCTTTGCCAAAAGGTGCAGGACGATTTTTCGGACTACGGGTTTCTTTCGGGAAGATTGCCCCAAACTGGATTTCTAATGAGTCATTACCCATACCATAAACGTGTTGGTCTGGCAAGGGCTGATTGTAGTCAGCAAATAAGGTAACAAATTGAGGTACTTTTCGGAAAGGGGCACTGTAGTTAAACAGATCGATTTGTGGTCCCCAGTTACGACATTCCTGAGCCTCTTGACCTAAACCACGGAGATATGGTACTGTCTCTTCGCCAAAATAATCGGAGTATTCTTGAGAGTCCACCATAGCATCTACTAAAGCAGACAAACCACCTTTAGTAACAATGTCAAAGTATTTGCTGAACTCTTGGGGCGAACTCAAACCCCTACCCAGAAAGTGACGAGCTGCCAATTCTACAACACGACTATTGACAAAACCTTCATAAAACTGTTTCCGGTACAAAGGAGATTTACCCAAACGACGGATAAACTCTTTCATGGAGATTTCGCAATTCTTGACTTGAGATTCCAGGTAGGAAATATTCAGACTATAAGCTCGGAAAATATCCCTCTCAAATACCTGGCGATAAGCAGCTTTAATGACATCCTGTTTCTCAAAGTTAGACAAACCAGGCTTCATCACAAATTTTTGTCGCTTTTCAGCAGCATTAAAGTAAATTTGTGGTAGTTCTAGACCTTGTTGGTCTGAACTTTGGCCCCGGCGTTGCTTATTAGAGGGTGTTGAGCCACGGAACTCAGTCAAAAGGACATCAAAGTATTGGGCAACAATTTCCTTTGCTTCCTGGTCTTGAAAATATCTAATCGAAGCTTGTCGCATCTGTTGGATAGCTACAATTGTAGCTGCAGAGGAACAGGCATTCTCAATTATTTCTCTTAAACCACGAACGTTGACTGAGATAATATTAGGGTCTCCCGCCACAATAGCGTAAGTAATATAACGTAAGAACCAGGATAAATCCCGCAAGGATTTGGTCATATTAGATGGACCATACCTAGCCACGTTAATTGGCCTAAAACCAGCAGGTACAGGGCCGGCACTACTAGCTCCTAAATTAGTGAACAACGAGCGTAGCCCTTGAAGTGGGTTGTTTCCACTCTTGTTCTCAACATAAGTAACAGTACCTAGCTTCATGCCTTCAGAAACTGCTGTTGTTGCAGCCGGAACAGCACTCATGGCCATTTCTTTGTCATCTGGCTTTTCTAAAAAAGCTAAAGGCGAACCACCAGTAAAAATAGTATTGGCAGCAACAGAAACAATTCTTTCTGAATTATTAGTCAGTATCTGAGCAATTTCTAAACGCTTTGCTCCTGAACTAAAAAAAATTGCCAGTTCATTTAGTTCACCTTTTCCTAAAAAGCGGTCTTGTTGTTCCGCTTGAGAAATAGTTGATACTGGTACAGTTTGATATAGTTGCGGACGTGCAACTGAGCTTCCACCACTTGCTTTGACAGTCATTCGATTATTATTGCTCCCTATTTTGAAGTTTTTACAGCTTCTATTCAGACTGTTAGCTTGAATTTTTATGACATTCCCCAGATACTTTACTTTAGTTAGTTAGTATGGGTTTTTCTGAAGTTGCAATGAAAATTTTTCCTACTGTAAAAGCTGGTTTCCACACAGTAGAAAATATTTTTTACTCTCTGTGTTTGTTTACTTTCATCAGCAACTTAATTGATACTTGAGGAGATGCCTCACCTCAAAGTTTATGGCTTATTTAGGCTACTTTCTCTGGTTTCATCTGGATTATTATTGAAAGCACATTCCCTTTTTATTAACACCATATTTGCTGAATTTCTACAGTTAAACTACTATAGCTGTACATCAAAACTTTTCGTTCCGATGTTTCTCATATCAGCATTAGAAACTTATACCTTATTTTTGCAGATATTCTAACAGAATATCCTTAAAAACTAGGCTGAATTTATATTAAGTATTGCCTGGCCCAATGTTCCTGCTTTATTTCTAATCTTGGCTTAGTTATTTAACCTTAAGTTGTGTAACACTAACCGGATAGAAATATTGAGGTAAAAGAAAGTAGGTATTTTTGCTATTTTTATGTTCTGGCTTTTCCTTACTTTGTTTCAAGGTAAAATATTTTGGGCTAATTCACCCGCGTTTGTTAAAAACCTTACAGAATTTTATTTTATAGATTTATGGTCATTTATCTTAGAAAAAATAATAATTTTTGTTAAGTAACTGTTACTCTTCTCGGTTTAAGTCAAAAGTCAATATTTAACAGTCAAAAGTTATATCGCTCTTTTTTAATCGGATTTAGACAAAAGCTCTATTTTATGCCAGTTTCATGTAAGGCTGCACAGAATAAGGTTTTAGGTTTTAGGTCTTATACCAATTCCCATGCATTAATGCTATACTTGACATGAACTTCAGTTATTAAGTAATTAACACAGGTTTAATAACTTATTTCCTAGTTATTAGCCAGTTAATGCTAATTATTCTAAGTTTTATATCTCCCCCACTCTCCCACTCCCTTACTTCCCTACTTAAGAAAGTGTAGAAAAGTTTTTGAGAAATGGTATTAGGTGTTAAGTGCCACAGAATTATGAAATTTATTAACTTATCTATCTAGATCTACAGTCAATTCTGATAAAAATATTATTCTATGCAACTGGAAAATACAAAGTTCTTCTGAAAAACAGTGTGCTCTCTAGACTGAAAGTCTTACTGGAAAAGGCTTACAGCACCTACTTTTCTGAATGGAGAGTTTTTTACCTTGAGTCCCTGAAAGCCTTAGCTAGCAATAGTTATTCCAAGAACTTTGCACTGTATAGTATGCAACTTAGAAATGAATTTGTTATTAAAACTATAGCGCTACACATATATAGCAGTTTTCAGCATGGTTGTGAAAAAACTAATAAGTAGCAGGTAATAGGGGTAATACTTTCAGGGTTTTTATGTATTTTTATATTTTTCGCGAGTCATTTCATCTTGTTATATCAAGTCCGCAGTATTGTCAGGTAAGAATAAGGAAAAAGGAAGATAAAAAAAGGCTTAAAAACTTGAAAAAAATTAAATTTCCTGTCGATATTCACGTCTGGGTTTACACAAACGTGCCCCAGTAAACACGATATTATATGATGCTTACAATTAAAATAAGAATAATTTTTGCTACTTTAAATTATTATTTTTTTACTATTACAATAAAGCAAAATAAGTTGCAGATTATCCAAAGTTGTTAAACTATTTTAACTGAAATGATAAATATGGTAAACCTTAAGTTCTTTGAAACCTTTAGAACCTCTAAATAACCTTTTGCCAATCGGGTCAACGTATGCTTCTAACTCTGAATTAAAATATAATCTGAAATAAACTTCTTTCCAACTAATAGAAAAATTTCTTACCTTGAGATTACATAGTCGTAGACCTTCAGGAATTTATCTCATAAAAATTCTACTTTTTGAAAATATTTATGACAATTTCAACCGTTGTATCGCACTGTTTAAATTGCCAACTTTTTCGACCCCATAGCCCCTTTTGTTCTGGATAATTATCACCACCCAATAATTCTTTAAAAAATTTTCTATAACTTCTGATAAACTCCCCAGTTAAATTCCATTGTTCCTCAGATAATTCTTCTAGTAATATGCCTAACTCAACTGCTCCAGCAATAAACAAAGCTAACTGTTTATATCTATTAACACTAATCCCTGTTCAACAATGAATAATTAGGGTTTGCTGAAAAAGTCTCATGGGTGAGGGTAGGAGACAGGAGACAGGAGACAGGAGAAATGGGGAATGAGCGATGAGGTAGAAGTAAGAATTGTCCCTCAATTTTTATGTCATAATTATTCCAAAATACTAGCTTTTTGCAGCTATTTCCATCGAAAAGCTGGTAATTTTCCCATACCTAAAATTGCTCAAACCAATATCAGTCAATACGCGTGATATTTATTCAGCAAAACCTAATTAATAATTACCACTCCTTGAAAAGAAGAGGATTGACTCAAAGAAAATTTTTTCTTTATTATCCCCTTAAAAGGAGAGGCTTTAAACCACAATTTTTCGGTAATTTTCTACTTAAAATTATCTCCATCCATTTAACAAACTCTGGAAAGTAGCGATTTTGAATATCATTTTTGCCCACAATAGTTCTTATACTTTCATTTTGCTTTTGTCGTGTATTGTACTAGAGGCGAGAAATAATTTGTCATATTATTTATAAGTTTATATTAGGAATTGACGCAATTATTGTATCTTTGTAATGGGTGCATCTCAATGCGTGAATAAAGCCAAAAACTTATCGCTTTTAGGCAACAGCTCCGAAAGGCAACAGCTCCGGAAGGGAATATATAGGAAAAAAGTATTTTTGCTTGCTATGAGATGCACCCTTTGTAATAACCTTCTTTCAAGATGAAAACGGCAAAGCTAAAAATAATTTGCAAATTTATAAATTTAAGAAATTATATATAGCAATCCTATTTCAGTTGCGGGTAAAAATATCTTTTAATTTAAAGAATAGGAAATACCGGATCTGGGAATGCTGGTAAAAGTCTCAGAATTTTGATCTATCCTTAGATTTTTTGACAAATCATTTGGGATTGCTATATATAGCACTATAATTTTTAGCAAATATATTTAGTGACTATTAAACCTAACACAAGATGAAGAATAAATTAGATATTAGTTCTGCTGTTGAGGGACTCTACGATACTTTTCCATTTCCCCCAGACCCTTTAGTAGATGAAGCACCACCTGGATATAACTGGCGCTGGAGTTGGCCAGTAGCTTACAGTTTTTGCACTGGTCAAACACCCCAAAAACAAAATATTAGAATTTTAGATGCAGGTTGTGGTACTGGTTCTAGTACAGATTATTTGGTTCATCTTAATCCTCAAGCATCTGTAGTTGGAATTGATTTGAGTAGTGGTGCTTTACGAGTGGCCAAGGAACGGTGTAGTCGTTCGGGAGCTTCACGAGTAGAATTTCATCATCTGAGCATATATGATGTAAGCCAAATAGAAGGAGAGTTTGACTTTATTAATTGTGTAGGAGTTCTGCATCATTTACCCGATCCAATTAGAGGTATTCAAAATCTGGCTTTGAAGTTAGCTCCTGGTGGAATTATGCACATCTTTGTTTATGCAGAGTTGGGTCGCTGGGAAATTAAACTCATGCAACAGGCGATCGCTATCCTTCAAGGTAATCAACCTAGAAATTACAAAGATGGAGTAAAAATCGGACGTCAACTTTTTGCTTCGCTACCAGAGAATAACCGTCTTGTCAAATATGAACAGGAAAGATGGGCTTTTGAAAATAAAAGAGATGAGTGTTTTGCAGATATGTATGTCCATCCCCAAGAGATTGATTATAATATCGATACTCTGTTTGAGTTGATAGAAGCATCTGGTTTAAAGTTTCTGGGATTTTCTAATCGTGAATACTGGAATATAGAGCGACTTATCGGAAAATCTTCCGAGTTAGTGGAAAGAGTTGTTGATTTGGACTATCGGGAACGTTATCGTTTGATTGAATTATTAGACTCTCAGATTAGTCATTACGAGTTTTTCTTAGGTAGGCCACCTTTAGCAAAAATTGATTGGTCTGACGATCGCCTTCTATTAGCAGCAATACCTGAATTAAGCCCTTGTATTCAGGGATGGCCTAGCGAGAATATATTTGATGGTGACTATAAATTAGTAAATTTGTCAAGGGAAGAATATGAATTTCTACAAGCTTGTGATACAGAGTCTAACAGCCAATCTCCATCAACAGTAGGAGAAATATTAGCTAATGTACCAGTGGGATTAGAAATTGTGCGATCACTTCAGTCCAAACTTTTGATTCTACTAACTCCTGGTTCAAGTTAAATGATTTGGTGGTGGTGCATAGTAATGGTAGAGAGAGCTTGGTAACCCACCCCTCGCCCCTCCCCCTCCCAGGAGGGGAATGTCGGGAGTGTGGTCAGAAATTAAAAAATATATATCTTCACACGTTAGCGAGCAGGATAACCTATGATTTTATTCAAGACATTAAACATCTCCAATAATAAAAAATAAAATCAATTATCGTAGATAAATCATCAATTATTTCCCTCTACTCTGTAGGGACGTTGCATGCAACGTTCCTACTACTCCCTACTCCCTTTTTTCCGGAGAAGTCTATTTAAAGATTTGCCTTCTAATCTCTTTTATAAATTAATTTTTCATTTTTAATTCTTTAGATAAAAACACCTTAGCCCAAAAAACTAAATACATAGCAGTCGAAGGATAAGGTTAAGGCAGTTCAAAAGTTTAAAACTCAGACAACGTAAGACTTTTCCTTCTTCCTTCTTTCTTCTTCTTTCTTCCTTCTGATATATCTTATGGTATGGGAACTTCAGCATGGTATGATTACTTTTGGTATATCTAGAAAGCAGGAGGCAGAGGGCACAAGACAAAAAAGAAAGCTAACTTTTATTATTATGTCCAGCCGTTATGCTTTGCTTGCTATAAAAAGAAGCCTGCAACTTGCGATCGGTATCTAAATTTTGTGAATTTATCTGATACATCACCAGAACCAATAACTGTTGACGATAGTAATACTCCAGAAGTTGGCACTGCAGGGGCAGAACCAAATACTTCAATGCAAGAGTATTACAAACTGCAGCAGGAATTATATGTAATCACCTTGACAATTACAGGTATAATATTTATCTTTGTCTGGGTTTTTTACTCCCTAAACATTGCTCTTAATTATTTGATAGGAGCAACGACAAGTGTGGTTTACTTAAGGATGTTAGCTAAAGAAGTTGAGAGTATTGGCGGGGATAAAAGAAGTGTAGGTAAAACAAGGTTAGCAATATTTGTCGGGCTAATAATATTAGCAACTCAGTTAAATCAGCTCAAAATTTTGCCGATTTTCCTAGGGTTTCTGACTTACAAAGCAGCACTAATAATACATGTACTGCGAACCACCTTGATGCCAAACTCATAGCAATTCAAGCTAATTCTAATTGTTGAAAAATCCACTTGATATAAATCGGGAAGCCTGAGAATCAAAATGCTAGATATTTTGCATACTATTAACTATTTACCTCTGGCTGAACTAGAAGTTGGCCAGCATTTTTACTGGGAGCTAGGCAGCCTCAAAATACATGGGCAAATTTTACTCACATCCTGGTTTGTAATTGCCTTGATAGTCTTGGCTGCCTTAACAGCAACACTCAATGTGCAGCGAATTCCTAGTGGGATGCAAAATTTCATGGAGTACATCCTGGAATTTATACGCAGCCTAACAAAAGACCAGATTGGTGAAAAAGATTATCGCCCTTGGGTGCCATTTGTTGGTACCTTGTTCCTATTTATATTTGTGTCAAATTGGTCAGGAGCGCTAGTACCATGGAAGGTAATAGAACTACCTGCGGGAGAACTTGCTGCCCCCACAAGTGACATTAATACAACAGTGGCATTGGCACTACTGACTTCCATAGCATATTTTTATGCAGGTATCAGCAAAAAAGGCTTAGGATATTTTGCGGGTTATGCTGAACCAGTACCATTTATGGTCCCCTTTAAGATCATAGAAGATTTTACCAAGCCTTTGTCCCTAAGCTTCCGTTTATTTGGTAATATTCTTGCCGATGAATTGGTTGTGGGAGTGCTAGTTCTGTTAGTACCTCTGTTTATTCCTCTACCACTAATGGTTTTGGGTCTATTTTTAAGTGCTATTCAAGCACTAATTTTTGCAACCCTAGCTGCTAACTACATCGGAGAAGCGTTAGAAGAACACGGCGCAGAACATCACGATTAAGAGTTAGGTGAGTAGTAGAAAAAAAAGTTGCTCAAAAATAACTCAAAGTCTGGTATTCTAAGCTGTTAGTGGGATGAATTATCGCCAGATTCACGGAAACTGGAAATGGTAGAGCAATAAGTCCCCACCAAAAAACAAGTAAAATTTAGAATGGATGAGTGATGTGAGGTAAAAGCATGAAACTTGAACAAGTTCAAGTTTCAGACTCCACTGCATTCATTATTTAGGCTGCGGGACTCGCAGTTTCAGTCTGTAGAGCGACCGTAAGACCCGAAGGGAGTAAATCTCGGAAGGCAGGTGCTATGTTAGCGGATCTCCTCCGGAGGAGGAAACAGAAAGCCCCTAACAGTAATGTTAAGGAATCCCGCGCTGTCTAGTAGAGCAGCGTCGGGAGGATGTCAACACATCAGTTCATCGAAAAAAGTGACTATTGTGTATGTTGTAGTTGATTACGCAAAAGTGTAATCAATATAGTTCTAGTTAATCGTCAAGTTTGTACTTTAGGTTAAAAAAGGAAAGAAAATTATTATGGATCCATTGATTGCTGCTGCTTCCGTCGTTGCTGCTGCCTTAGCTGTAGGTTTAGGTGCGATTGGTCCTGGAATTGGTCAAGGAAATGCAGCAGGTCAAGCTGTAGAAGGTATTGCCCGTCAACCAGAAGCAGAAGGAAAAATTCGAGGCACATTATTGTTGAGTTTGGCATTTATGGAAGCTTTAACAATTTATGGTTTGGTGGTATCACTGGTGTTGCTATTTGCCAACCCCTTTGCATAAACAACCCTAATTATAGAAAATAGGGATTTTAGATTTTTGATTTTGGAGATCGAAAATCTAAAATCTTTAAAAAGCGTTCAGCAGTTCAGCAGTTCAGCAGTCAGCTTGGTGCGGAAAGCGGATCATTCCGTTCCGGAAAGAGGATGATCAACCCCTCCTAAAATTAAGCGACAAGCTCGCGTGTCGGGGATGTTTTACCCAAGCTTTAAGATACCCAAGCAAATTTTTAGGCTGATAGCTGAAGCGCTAATAGCTGATAGCTAGTTAAACCCTACTTAAACTATGGGAACCACCTAAAGATTAGAGAAAATGATAAATTGGACAATATTACTAGCCGTTGAAGAAGTAGCAGAAAAGGGTGGTTTGTTTGACATTAATGCAACTCTACCCTTAATGGCAATTCAGTTTCTGATTCTGGCTTTTGTGTTGGATAAAATTTTTTACAAACCACTGGGTAAAGCTATAGATTCTCGTGCAGATTATATCCGCGACAATCAAATCAAAGCACAAGAGGGTTTGGCAAAGACAAAAAAATTAGCTGAACAATACGAGCAAGACCTAGCAGAAACTCGTAAAAAATCTCAAGCAATTATTACTGAAGCTCAAGCAACAGCTCAGAAAATAGTAGCCGAAAAAGTGGCTCAAGCTCAACAAGAAGCACAAGCCAAAAGAGAACAAGCAGCTAAAGAAATAGAAGAGCAAAAGCAAGCAGCTTTGCAACAGTTAGAAGAACAGGTAGACTCTTTGAGCCGCCAAATTCTAGAAAAACTATTAGGACCAGAATTGGTCAGATAGCCAAAGAAAATTCCAGGTTGAAAAGTTGAGCTATTGATCGTAAAACTCAGCATACAACAAGATAATTTAAGGCTAACTATCACAGGATATCATGGTAAATGTTTTATGGCTAGCCACAGAAGCTAGCGCAGAAGAAGGTTTCGGTTTAAACCTGGATCTTTTAGACACTAACCTAATTAATTTAGGAATTTTGATTGTAGTTTTAATTTATTTTGGGCGAGGTTTTATTGGGAAAATTCTTAGTGAAAGACGCGCCACTATTGAACAAGCAATCAAAGAAGCAGAAAAACGTCAACAAGAAGCAGCATCAGCTCTAGCAGCTCAACAACAAAAGTTGACCCAAGCTCAAGTAGAGGCCGAAAAAATTCTAGCCACTGCTGAAACAAGAGCACAGGAAGTCAAGCAAAAAATTGAGCAACAGGCAGAACAAGATATTGAGCGGATGAAAGCTACTGCTAGCCAAGAGATGGACTCGGAAAGAGATAAAGCAATTGCCCAACTGCGCTCAATTGTAGCATCTAAAGCATTGGCACAAGTAGAATCTCGCCTCAAAGAAACTTTAGATGAGAATGCCCAGCAACAATTAATAGATCGTAGTCTGGGGTTATTAGGAGGTCAATCATGACTGTAATTGCTGGTGAAATTGTAGAACCCTACGCAGCAGCTCTAATGTCCTTGGCTAAATCAAAAGACCTTGCTGAGAGGTTTGGGGAAGATATACGTTCCCTGATTAATATTATGGATGAATCCCCAGAATTGAAGCAATTTATGGGAAATCCAATTATTAAACCAGAAGACAAAAAAACAGTGCTGCAACGCATGATGGGCGATGAAGTAAATCCCTATATGCGTAATTTTTTAATGCTGCTAGTTGATAGAGGTCGGATTATTTTTCTAGAAGAGATAGGGAAAAAATACCTAGCACTATTGCGAGAACTAAATCAAACTGTTCTAGCAGAAGTGACCTCCGCAGTAGAATTAAACGAAGACCAAAAAAATACAGTCCGCGAACGAGTCAAATCAATGACTGATGCAAGAGATGTAGATATTGAAACCAAAATCGATTCAAGTTTACTCGGTGGTGTCATTATCAAAATAGGCTCTCAGATAATTGACTCTAGTCTGCAAGGACAACTACGCCGAATTGGCATCAGCCTCAAAGCATAATTCGCTCATTTTTTGTAAATAAAAAAGACTGGACAATAAAAAAGGAAAATGGTATCAATCAGACCTGACGAAATTAGCCAAATTATTCGCGACCAAATAGAACAGTACGACCAAGATGTCAAAGTATCTAACGTTGGTACTGTTCTACAAGTGGGTGACGGTATTGCCAGGATTTATGGCCTAGACAAGGTAATGGCAGGAGAACTGGTAGAGTTCTCAGATGGCACAGTAGGTATTGCCCAAAACCTAGAAGAAGATAACGTAGCGGCAGTATTGATGGGTGAAGGCCGGGAAATTCAAGAAGGATCTGCCGTAACTGCCACAGGTAGAATTGCTCAAGTGCCAGTAGGAGAGGCCATGGTTGGCCGGGTGGTAGATGGTCTCGGTCGAGCTGTTGATGGTAAGGGAGATATTCAAACCGATGACAGTCGTCTGATTGAATCTCCTGCTCCAGGAATTATCGAACGCCGTTCTGTTTGTGAACCTATGCAAACAGGTATCACCGCTATAGACTCGATGATTCCCATAGGTAGAGGTCAACGGGAATTGATTATCGGTGACAGACAAACAGGTAAAACAGCGATCGCCATCGATACTATCATTAACCAAAAAGGTGAAGATGTTATCTGTGTATATGTGGCTATTGGTCAAAAAGCTTCTACTGTAGTTCAGGTAGTAAGTACCCTTGAAGAAAAAGGTGCAATGGATTACACCGTTGTAGTAGCTGCTAATGCCAGTGACCCTGCAACTCTCCAATACTTGGCTCCTTATACTGGTGCTACTATTGCTGAATACTTTATGTATAAAGGCAAAGCAACTCTGGTAATCTATGATGACCTTTCCAAGCAAGCTCAAGCTTATCGCCAGGTATCTTTGCTACTGCGTCGTCCACCAGGTCGTGAAGCATATCCAGGAGATGTATTCTATCTCCACTCCCGTCTCTTAGAAAGAGCTGCTAAACTCAATGATAATTTGGGTGGAGGTAGTATGACTGCTCTACCAATTATTGAAACTCAAGCTGGTGACGTTTCTGCCTATATTCCTACCAACGTTATCTCCATTACGGATGGTCAAATCTTCCTCTCCAGTGACTTATTCAACGCAGGTTTCCGCCCAGCAGTAAACGCAGGTGTTTCTGTGTCTAGGGTGGGTTCGGCCGCTCAGACCAAGGCAATGAAAAAAGTTGCTGGTAAAATTAAGTTAGAGCTAGCACAGTTTGCTGAATTAGAAGCGTTCTCTCAATTTGCTTCAGACTTGGATAAAGCTACCCAAAACCAACTGGCAAGAGGTCAGCGCTTGCGGGAGATTTTGAAACAATCTCAAAACTCGCCTCGCTCTCTTCCCGAGCAAGTAGCAGTGATTTATTCTGGTATTAATGGTTACTTGGATGATATCCCTCTTGAGAAGGTGACTAAATTTATTTCTGGTTTACTGGATTACTTGAACAACAGTAAGCCCAAGTTCGGTGAAATTATCGGTACTGAAAAAGTACTGACTGATGAAGCTCAAACTGTCTTAAAAGAAGGTATTACTGAGTATAAGCAAACATTCTTGGTATCTGCTTAAATTAGTTAAACTGTCGAGAAACCTCACACCATAATTTTCAATTTGGTGTGAGATGAATCGGCGGTAAGCGTAAAATCTGATTGCGGAGCTAGGCGCGTAGTTTTTCGATCTGCAAAAAGGGCGGTGGGGCATCCCGTTCTTAAAGCTCGTGGAGTCCGATGCAATAGCAGGACTGCGAAGCGAGAAGCCTACACTATACCGAATGGTTAGTGTGGGAGTATGTCACTTGTTAATGCTCAAAAGCAACTAGCCACTAATTATTAAAAAGCATTTCCTAACGGAATGCTCCGCAAACAGCAGTTCAGCAATCAGCGGTCAGCTTTTTAGAAGGGAATTTAAACCCCTCCTAAAATTAAGCGACAAGCCAGAATTCGGGCATATTTTACCCAAGCTTGGACGTTCCGGAATGCTCCGCAAACTGGTGCCTAACTATATCACAAATTTTTCGGCTGATAGCTGATAGCTAGTTAATTAGATTTAGTAATTAAGACTAATTCGCACTTAATTTATAGGCCAACCTCTATAGATTTATTGAAAAAAAGGGTTGAGAGTTCCCTTCTTCTTTCTTCCTTGTTACTTCTTACTCCTTCCTACACAAAATCATGCCTAATTTAAAAGCTATTCGCGATCGCATCAACTCGGTCAAAAACACTAAAAAAATTACAGAAGCAATGCGCTTAGTGGCCGCTGCTAAAGTACGTCGTGCCCAAGAACAAGTTATTAATACTCGGCCTTTTGCCGACCGCCTTGCTCAAGTTTTATATGGACTTGCCGAACGTTTACAATTTGAAAGTGTAGATTTACCCCTACTAAAACAAAGGGAAGTTAAAACAGTAGGGTTATTAGTGATTTCTGGAAATCGTGGTCTGTGTGGTAGCTATAACAGCAGTATCATTAAACGTGCAGAAATTAGAGCTAGTGAACTAACACAGCAAGGAATAGATTATAAATATTTGTTGGTCGGACGTAAAGCAATTCAATATTTCCAGCGTCGGGAAGCTCCGATTTTAAGCACTTACGATAATCCTGAAAAAATTCCTACAGCTGATGACGCTTCTGCAGTTACTGATGAAGTACTATCTGCTTTTCTCTCAGGAACAATAGATAGAGTAGAGTTAATCTATACTAAATTTATTTCCCTAATTAGCTCTAAACCAGTTATTCAAACTCTTTTGCCTCTAGACCCTCAAGGTTTAGAAGTTCAAGATGATGAAATTTTTCGTTTAACAACTCAAGGTGGTCACTTAGAAGTATCACGGGACAAAGTAACATCACCTACTAAAAGCTTTCCCCGCGATATGATTTTTGAGCAAGACCCAACTCAAATTTTAGAAGCTCTCTTGCCATTATTTTTAACTAACCAGTTATTGAGGGCGTGGCAAGAATCATCTGCTAGTGAGTTAGCATCTCGGATGACAGCAATGAGTAATGCTAGTGATAATGCTAGTGAATTAGTTGGTACATTAACTCTTTCCTATAACAAAGCTCGGCAAGCTGCTATTACTCAAGAAATTCTGGAAGTTGTGGGTGGTGCTAGTGCTTTAGAATAATAGGCTACTTTGGAAAATTATTTATGTTGTTAATACGTCTGGGATGACTCAGGCGTATTTTTTTTCTTATTTAGGGCTTGCTGATTAATTATAAAAGTATTGATATATAAAGGTTTGAACACTTTGAGGGTTGAATTGCAGTGCTCGTGTTTCAGTTGAAAACGCTCAAAAAGCTAGTATTTTGGGCTGACTATGGCAGAAAAATCAAGGGATAATTCTTACTCCTACCTCCTCGCTCCCAAGCCATTTCTCCTGACTCCTGACTTCTCCCCCTGCTAAAAGACTAGTGAAGCGCAAACCCTATTTATTGAGAGTAGGGAAAAGGCCGCAGCGGTGCGACTCCGCAGGGTACGACAAATTTACCGAATAATTAAGGTTGAAAGCCTCTTGTTTAAAGGAGAAACAAGAAAAAATTTTCTTTTGAGTCAATCCTCCTCTTTTGAAGGAGAGGTAATTGTTAATTATTAATTATTAATTATTAATTATTGAACTGGTAGCCTACTATTAGATTTGAAGCAACAGTGGAAAAAATATTTCCCTGTCTTATACCAATTTTAAAAAAGATAGTGGCAGTAGAATAAGTATAAAACTGTGAAGAGATTTGCTCAGGCAACAGGAAGCAAATGTAGAAATGGCTGTTTGTCAAAACACAATTATTTAGTGGGATTTATATCATGTTCGGATAATCAGTTATAAAAAAACTTCTGGCCTTGAACCAATATTCCCTTCAGCATAAGTGCCCTCAGCATAGCTGCCTTCCTTCCTACAAAGTGTAAATATTCAACTGAACATAATATTACACAATTTTTAGAGCTTTAATATAGCCTAAACTCTCTTTGTGACGGGCAAATACGTCTATGTTTTCACTTAACCAATCAAAGGATATGTCTAATATATCTAGTTTAAATGTTGAAAAAACTTATTACACATATTTATAAGCTCGTTTTGCCATCACAGGTTTAAATTGAGTATCTACAAACTGCACTGGCTCAAAGGTATCTATCCACAAATGAGCGCCACAACTTGCTGGATTTAGTGGTCGATAAACTATACGACAAGGACCCTGAATTTCTAACTGAAAACCTAAATAGTTACCTTTTCCATGCTTCAAAGCGATTACTGGTTTCAATTGGTCTAGCGCTATTTGAGGATTTTTATTTATTTTTTTGCGATTTGCTTGAATTTTTTGCTGATTAACATGGATCATCGTTGGCTTCTGTCGCTGTCGATGATACCACATACCTTTAGGACCTCTAGTCCCTGGTATGACAACAGGCATTTGGCCATAAAGAGGAATTCGCCAAAATCCCTTGTGTTTATAAGCGCCTTTGATTCTACCTTGAGAAAGTAAAACTCTGACGCGTTGACAACAGATACCTAATAAAAAAGCTGCTTCTCTAGTTCCGATAATAGTCATTTTTACTATAGCACTATAGTTTTTGTTGTTTAATTTCTATAAAATAAATTATAGCAATTTTTACTTATATTTCCCAAATGATTACAGGTAAAACAAAATTATTAGGAGTCATTGGCTATCCGGTTGAACATTCTTTGTCTCCAGTAATGCACAATGCTGCAATTAAAGCAATAAATAATCAACAAAACTTAATAGATTATGTTTATCTGCCTTTTCCAATTAAACCAGAAAATTTAAAAACAGCTATTGCTGGGTTTTCTGCTATTGGCATTCAGGGTTTTAATATTACTATTCCCCACAAACAAACTATATTACCACTTTTGTCAAAAGTTTCAGATCTTGCTCAAGCAGTGGGGGCAGTTAATACTGTTTATCAAACAGACAAAGGATGGGAGGGAACAAATACAGATGTGGAAGGATTTCTTTCTCCACTCAAAACTTATAATTGGGATTGGCATCAAAAAGTAGCGTTGATTTTAGGTAATGGTGGTGCATCTCGCGCAGTAGTGGCTGGTTGTGCACAATTGGGTTGTGCAGAAATTCATGTTATTGGTCGGTCTCAAGAAAAGTTAGCTGCTTTTAAGCAAAGTTGGATTAATTCTCCTTTACCAGTAAATGTAAAAATACATAAGTGGGATGAAATGTCAAGATTAGTTTCACAGGCAGATTTGCTAGTGAATACTACTCCGATTGGAATGTATCCTAATATTGAGCAGTCTCCAATAGATGAGAAAGTGTTCGATCTATTATCACCAGGAGCAATAGTCTATGATTTAATCTATATTCCCAACCCTACTAAATTTCTTCAGCAAGCCTTGGTTAGGGGAGCGATCGCTATTGATGGATTAGAAATGTTGGTTCAACAAGGGGCTGCAGCTTTGGAATTATGGTTACAAAAGTCTGTACCAGTTGATATTATGCGCCATTCTCTACGCCAACATTTAGGCTTGAATGATTGACATACTCTCGACACGCTCATCAAAGATATAGTGGGGAATTTTATCAATGTTATTTGAATATTTGTGTCTCTATGGTTTAGTTGAACCAAGCTGTATCTTTTCCTTTTTTCCTTATTTCTTCTTTCAAACTAAATCATCCCAACTTGAAGAAGTAATCAGTAGTCAGCTAGAGTACCCGTCAGATTGTTGAAATATAGACGTTGCATACAACGTTCCTACAAGTCACCGAGAATGCACTTGATGGGGATTGCTCCCTCACCAACTGCATTGATAGCGCTAGTGACGCGTGTGGGTGTTAAACCCATCACAGAAAAGATAATATGAAGATCGATCTGGGAAACAGCGCACCAAATTTACTGTAATATGATGCGCCTATCGCTTAAAGAGAACTAAACTCCATAAGTGTCACACTTGTGCCAGTATGAACGATTTGTTCGAGTTGAAAACCACTTGCTGCAAACAAATCTTTGTATTCTTGTTCGGTGCGCCAATAACCTCCAGGATTAGTAATCATCATTTGCACTGCAGCTAAAGCTGGTATTGTGCCATCGGGATATTCTACAGGCGCTCCTACAGAAGGAACTAAAGTTTGTAAAAGTATAACCCGACCATCTTTCGAGAGAGCTTCTCGACAGTTAGTCAGTACCTTGATTGAATCCTCTTTACTAAATACTGATAGAAAATATTTCATTACAATTGCATCGGCACCTTTTGGTAAAGATTCCAAAGCACTCCCACCAATAACTGTTACTGCATCATTAACTCCATGTTTTGCCAGATTATTAGGAGCAGTTTCTACTTCATGGGGTAAGTCAAACAAAATACCTTTACAGCCGAATCTTTTCACAATATTGGCAATTAATGTACCTTGATTTCCTCCCACATCCATTATTGTCTGAAAACGACCAAAATCATAAACTGCAAACAACGGGTCAACAACTTCAGCAGTTAAATAACTCATGGCATTGTTGAACAGGTTTTTACTCTTGGGATTTTCTGTCATATAGGAAGTATAAAAATCCTTACCTTTTGCTAATTCAAAAGGAACTTCTCCAGTCTTTAAACTGTTTTCTAATTCTCGCCAACCATCCCACATATTAGGCTCTGTAATGTGCATTAAAAAATCACCGATAGAAGGGGAACCATTAGTAATCAGAAGTTCCGATAATTCTGTAGAAGCAAATACCCGTCCAGGTTTTTCTAAAAAGACACCTAAATGAGCTAAAGCACGCAGCACAACATAAAGTTTTTCTACTTTTGTGCCTGTTTTTTCTGCTATTGCTTCAACGGTTTGTTGTCCGTTATGCAGCAATTCTGGTATACCTAAATTTGTTGCTACATAAACACACTGACTTTGCCAGTAACCGTAAATAATTCGATAGATTTTCTTCTTAGATTCTGAGGCAGATCCTAACATAATTAAGCTCCAATTTTTTTACTAACTATATGATAAAAGCAAATACTCTCAAAGAGGTACTTAAACTTATTTGTTCCATTAGACATCTCCTTCAAAAGAGGGAACAGGGTTAACGAAGTCAGAAGTCCCCAAGTCAGAAGTCAGAAGTTATTTTTCTCACAGGTATTTAAGCAAGCCTCCAAAAATATTTCGCCAATCAAGGCGGGGTTTTATATCATGTTCGGTTGAATACTTATAAATAACTGCTGTGAGGAGTCAGTCCTCAGGAGTCAGTCCTCAGGAGTTAGGAGGAAATATTGGAGATGGGGTATTGATAATTTGGGGTTGCACATTATGGAATGATATTGCCAAAAATTAGTTTAGACTTTGGCTAAAAAAAACCTAATATTAATCATTCTAGCAATTGACTAATCCAAAATCCAATTCCATCAAAAATCTAAAATCATTTGTCACTGTGCAACGCCTAAAAACATAATTACTAACTGACAAAACTGGTCAATATTCCTAAAATTTTTGGTAAATTTTCAACGGAATATTCCTGTAAATCTAATATTACAGCTTTACCTTCTAACTCTAAAAATTGCCAAACAGTTCTAGTAGTAATAGCTCCATAAATTTTGGAAATCTCGTTACCTTGATGTTGGTTGAAAATTTGAGCGGCAACCATTTCTGCTATGCATTGAGCAAAACCAGATTTGAGATTGTCGTTTTTAGCTTCTACTAAGGAGATAACTGGTGATTCGATGAAAAATTGTTGGGTTGAATGGCTCATAATAAAGTCGCAAAAGCCATTTAATCCAAGCTCTATATCAACATTAAACTCAATGCCAGAAAATAAACTTATCTGTTTGTTTAAATGTTTTTTCATTGCCACTAAAATTGGTGCAACTATTAATTCAGAGCGAGCTTTTTCTGAACCTATCGCCACTGCTAAGGGTAAATATTCTTCTAAGGCTTCAAGAAGAAATTGACTGGGGGTAACTTCTGGTAAGTTGTTAA
The DNA here is from genome assembly GCF_010672455.1 of Okeania sp. SIO2C9. Classification (GTDB taxonomy): domain Bacteria; phylum Cyanobacteriota; class Cyanobacteriia; order Cyanobacteriales; family Microcoleaceae; genus Okeania. Next base: position 59,095 of record NZ_JAAHGO010000021.1, read on the forward strand.
ATTTTCCTTTGCTACCTGTCAGGGTTATGTTAAATTTTTGTTTGAGTTCTTCTAGGGTGAATTTACTGTAAGCCATGGATTTTTTTCAGTTATCAGTTATCAGTTATCAGTTGTAAGAATGACAAAAAAATTTATCAAAATAATATGGCTCTAAAACCCCGCCTTGACTGGCGCAATATTTTTGGAGCCTTACTCAAATCCCTGTTATACCAATTTGATAAATGTTTGCTACAAATAATTTTCTAGGTGTCAGGTGTTAGGTGGTAGGTGGTAGGTATTAGATACTAGGTGCTAGGTTTTAGGTTTTAGGTGGATTATTAGTTATTTACTAACCAGTTTATTTGTAATACCAATTTGACAAAAGAATGCTACAAAAAGATAGACCTCGATCAGATATGCTGAAAAATAGCTATTCTAGTTCATTTTAGATAGTTATTTATATGGTTTTTCCATTTTTTTAAATCTTTATCCCTTCTTCCTTCTTCCCTCTTCCTTCTTTCGTACGGACGTTGCATGCAACGTCCCTAGCATTTCTAACAAATATTTATCAAATTGGTATAACATTATTTTTTCAATTTGGTATTACAAAAATAACTTCTGACTTCTGACTTCTGACTTCGTTTAGCTGGTAGCTAACTGCTGAATACTTACCGAATAATTAAGGTTTAAAGCCTCTCCTTTAAAGGAGAAACAAGAAAAAAATTTTCCTTTTATTCAATCCTCTTTCTTTGAGGGAGAGGTAATTATCAATTATCCATTATTGAACTACTTCAAATACTCACTCAAACGTTCTGCTAATACTTTATTATTTGGTTCCTTGATAAATGTAAAATGATTGCCAGGAACCATAACTACCTCCATATCAAATACATCTAAAATAGCATACATTTCTACCCAAACTAATTGAGGATCTATACCATGAGGATGCTTTTCTTCTGCACGAAATACCGTTACTTTTCCCGGATAAGGCCGACGTTTATAACTATAAGTTGCTTTCAAAGTACCGATAATTACATCAATAAACCGTCGATTTTGTTCACGAGTCGCTGCCTGGGGAAATAACTCTAATTTTTCCGCTTTATCAATAATAAACTCTATTTGCTCCTCTGAACTTAGCCCAATTAATTCATCCTCCCTAACTAAATTAGTTATACCGAACATACCGCCAAAATAACGACTTAATACACCTCTCATGTATAAATTATCAATCTTTTTATTGGGGTCTAATAAAATAGGAACCCAAGGATCTAATAAAGCCAATAAACTAACTTCTTGTCCCTGCTGAACTAACTGTTGTGCCATTTCAAAAGCAACAACTCCCCCAAAAGACCAACCACCAATTTGATAGGGTCCTTCTGGTTGAAATTCTTGCATAGTTTTGATATAAAATTCAGCCATATCTTCCACATTTGTAAAGATTTTTTCTCCTTCATTAAATCCTTGAGCTTGTAAACCATAAAAAGGCTGATTATTACCTAAATAATGGGATAATTCCTGGTAATAAAATACATGACCGCCCGCAGGATGTACGCAGAAAAATGGTTGCTTATTTCCCTGACTTTGCAAAGGAACTAAAGAAGAAGAAATAACTTGACTTTCTCCTCGGATTAAACTTGCTAAATCTTCAATTGTGGGATTAGTAAACAGAGTAGATAAAGGTAATTGTTTGGCAAAGCGTTGTTGAATTTTTGCCATTAAATTAACTGCTAATAGAGAATGACCTCCTAACTCAAAGAAATTATTTTTAATTCCCACTGGATGAATATTGAGAATATTTGACCAAATCTCTGCTAATTGTCCTTCAATATCATCTCGTGGTGCAACGAAATTATTACTCTCACTAAAACTAGAAATATCTGGTGCAGGTAAAGCACGACGGTTAACTTTCCCATTCGGAGTTAACGGTAGTTGTGACAAAACCACAAAAGCTGAAGGTATCATATACTCTGCCAATTTTTCCTTGAGATATTGTTTTAGTTGCGGTACAGTTTTTTGATTCGCTTCAGTTTCGGGCACAATATATGCCACTAAACGTTTATTACCAGGATTATCTTCTCTTGCCAAAACTACTGTTTCTTTAACAGTGGGATGTTGACTGATAGTAGTTTCAATTTCTCCGATTTCGATCCGAAAACCTCGAATTTTGACTTGGTTATCGATGCGACCAATAAATTCGATATTACCATCAGGAAGATAGCGAGCTAAATCTCCTGTTTTGTATAGGGAAATATTATCCCCCCTAACCCCCCTTTGTAAGAGGGGAATTTGTAGTTTCTCCCTTTCTAAAGCGGGAACCTCTAGTCTCCCCCTTTCTAAGGTGGACGGAAGGGAGATTTCTTCTAGTCTCCCCCTTTCCAAGGGGGACCCAAGGGGGATATTAATAAATCTTTCTGCTGTTAAATCTGGACGATTAAGATAACCATTTGCTACACCTACTCCTCCAATATACAGTTCTCCAGGAACACCTATGGGAACTGGTTTTAAATTTCTATCGAAAATATAAAGTTGATTGTTAGCAATAGGGCGACCAATAGGAGGTAGTGCTGGCCAACTTTCCGCAGCACCTTGTAAACTGTAAGCAGAAACCACATGACTTTCCGATGGACCGTACTGATTTTGTAACCTACAGTTGGGCAGTCGTTTTATTAATTCAATCAGGTCTGGAGTCATCTGTAACTGTTCGCCTGCTGTAACAATTTCACGCAGTTGTGGCAAAGTTTGACATTGAGCAGCAACTGTAGCCAACTGTTGCAAAGCGACAAATGGTACAAATAGTTTATCTACTTCGTTATCAACCATAAATTGCATCAAAGCAAAACTATCGCGCCTGATTTCTTGAGACACTAACACTAAAGTACCTCCAGAATATAACGTGGAAAAAATTTCTTGGAAAGATACGTCGAAACTGATGGGAGCAAATTGTAATGTTTTTGCACCTTCACCAATAATCGCTTCCTGCTCCTGCCACATAATTAGGTTAACCAGAGCGCGTTGACTCATAGCAACTCCTTTCGGTTTACCTGTGGAACCGGATGTATAGATGATGTAGCCTAGATTTTCTGGTTTGGCCACTTTTGCCAAATTTTCTGTAGGCAACTGAGCGATCGCCTCCCAATCTTTATCTAAGCAAACAACCTGTGCTTGATGTTTGGGCAAAGATGTCACTAATGATTCCTGAGTCAGCAACACTGATACTTGTGCATCAGAAATCATATAAGCTAAACGTTCTGAGGGGTAGCTGGAATCTAGCGGTACATAAGCTGCTCCTGCTTTGAGAATTCCTAATATCCCTACGACCATTTCTAAAGAACGTTCTGCACATATTCCCAAATGTGTTTCTGGCTTTGCTCCCAACTTTTGTAAGTACTGAGCTAGTTGATTTGCTTTGATATTCAACTGTGAATAAGTCAGCTTTTCTTCTGCAAAAACTACTGCCACTGCATCCGGAGTTTTTTCTACTTGTTCCTCAAATAATTCATGGATACATTTGCTTTGAGGATAATCTGTTTTTGTATTGTTCCACTCCACTAATATTTGCTGTTTTTCCCTCTCACTCAGTATCGGTAACTTATCTACTTCTGTCTGAGGATTTTCCACAATTGCTGTTAGTAAATTCTGGAAATGTTCGGCAATTTGACTTACAGTTTCTGCCGCTAATACATCACTATTGTATTTCCAATCAACCAATAGAGATTCCTCTAAATGAATTGCTTCTAAACTGAGTTCAAAATCTACCTTTTGTTGTGGGATCTGATAATATTCTAATTCTAATTCTTTGGCATTAAATAATTTATCGAACTTGTAATAACCAAAAGCTGCTTGACAAATAGGAGAATAACTCAGATTAGATAATTTGAGTTGTTGTACAAGTAGAGCAAATGGATAATCTTTGTAGCTTTCTGTTTCAAATACTGTTTTACTGACTTGAGTCAAAAAATCTGTAAACTTGAGATTCCCTGAAATAGAATCTCTGATAACCGTAACATTAGTAAAATTGCCAATAACTCCAGGGAATAATGGTTTACTTTCTCGATTTTGTAATAAACCTACAAGTAAATCTTCTTCTCCTGTATAGCGGTAAAGCAGGACTTTAAATACTGCTAATAGTATCTCTTCGACTTTTACTACTTCTGTTTTTGCCAGTTGTTTAATTTGTTGACTTAATTGTAAATTTATGGTGCGCCTTATTGATTTTCCATTATAAGTTCTAATGGTTGGACGAGGAGAATTTGTTGGTAATTCTAACACTGGTAATTCATCAGCCAAATTCTGTTGCCAATAATCACCAAACTGTTTTCCTTCTGAACTCTTGAGCAAGTCTAATTCTTTCTGAATATAATCTTCATAAGATTGATTTAGTATGGGTAAATCTAGAAATTCATCATTAATTTTTGATTCATAGAGAGCCACAAATTCATTCACTAATATTAATAAAGACTCCCAATCTCCAGCTATTTGATGAACAGTCAATAACAAAATATTCTCTGTTACCGAACGTTTAAATAAACAAGCACGAAATACCCCGCTATTTTCTAAGTTAAAAGGACGTTTTATTGAGTCACATAACTGCCCTTCTAATTCCTCATTGCTCCAAGATGAAGCAGAAATTTGTTCAAAATTAATATCGACATTTTCCCTAATTGTTTGAACTATTTTTCCATCTTGTTCGTAATAAATACTGCGAAGAATTGAGTAACGTTCAGTTAATACTTGCAGTGTATTTTTGACAGCTTGAATATCCAGAGGAGATTTAATTCTAACCGCCAGAGATATTTTATCTGTTAAACCCTGAGAGTTAAACTTATACAGAAACCAATTTGCTTGCTGTATGTGGGAAGTAGAAAGCGATAGTAAAGTAGACAAAACTTGATTCCTCTCTATTTTATTTAGCGAACATTTTTCTGATTTTCTTAACCGGTATAGCGCAAGTCATTTCAGTTATCAGTGAGGGGTTGTGCAACCCAATTATTTTGATAAATATCTCATGACTTAGCATGGCAAAATTTAGGTCCCTAATTTTCTCAGTCATTTTCCAGCTTGATAGCAGATGTGCTAGAAATAGCCAAATACATTCCACATAAAATTACAAAGAAACTTACCACAGTCAAAAAATTCAGGCTTTCTGAGAATATAGCCCAACCTTCCACCGCACTGAGAGCAGGAATAACCAACGTCACTAAGCTACTAAATCCAGCAGATAACTTTTTGAGACAATAAGCCCAAAGTCCCATAGCAAGCATCTGACTAACGAGAGCTTGGGCAATGACTGCAAGCCACCCATTTACCGAAGTTGGGAAAAGTTGCTCTTCGGCGATCAGAACAAAAGGTAATATAAATAGAAAACTTGTTGTTGTAGACCAAGTCATAATAGTGACAGGGCTTAAATTACTACGGAGTTTCTGAATGACAAGTGGATGTATTCCAAAAAACACTGCTGAGAGCAAAGCTGCTAAACTTCCTAATAGTTCTTGGCTCATCCTCAATGATAACAGTTCTTTTGCTTCTAGTAAAGTTGCTCCAAAAATCGCAACTACCATACCAATCAAAAATCGATTGTCGAAAGTTTGACCTAAAGCTAGCCATCCTCCCAAGACGGTAAATATTGGCACCAGATTATGGATCATACTAGAGTTGGCAATACTCGTTTGATTTAAAGACCAAGCCCAAAGCATTAGACCTACTGATATAAGAACACCATCTATTATTAGTAGCTTTGCCCTATTAACTAGATGGTGCTTTTGTTGTTCGAGTTGAGTTTCTTTATTTTTGTCTCGGTCGCGTACTGTCAATAAAATATTTAGCAGCCAAAAGGCAACAGCCGCTATCCAAAAACGATTAAATGCTGTAGCGTTTGGTCCGATTTCCAGTTCGCTCAAACGGATAAAAATGGGTGAAAAAGAGAGACAGATTATGCTAGCTGTTAATGCAACTAAAGAATCTATCGGTAAAAATGAGACAAACTGTAGTTTTAATAATTTTGCTTGAGCATTCATCTTTTTTTCTAGACTTAGTCAAATGGGAATGATAATAACGATAAATTAAAGCTACTGAATAGCCAGTTTCCTAATTAGAACAGGACTTACCCATGAGGTACGAAAAACTAGGACTTGAAATTACTTCCCTAGACGGAAATACGTTGAGGTGCTTGTCACCCCTTGAGACTCTGATGTTTACTTCTGTGTAAGGACGTTGCATGCAACCTCCCTACCTACTCCTCTGCTCAATAAAATGAGAAATGGTATTATCAAAATAATATGGGTCGCGCAACCCTCCCTTTTAAGGCGAAATATTTTTGGAGAGTTGCTCACATCCCCTACTTCCCCTGCTGGGAGGGGGAGGGGTAGGTTGACTTCTGACTTCTGACTTCTGACTTCGTTACACCTTTGCTACTTGCTCTGATTTACTGTACTTAAACAATGAACCACAAGCTACGCGAGTCCTCCCTGCTGCTGCACTCCATAGTTGCAAAGCTACATCTTCTAAATTTTGCCCATCAGCTTGAAGCATCCGAGAAATCATGCTAATTTTGCCGAAAGACCAAAATAATCCTGCTTCCAGCAGATATGGCTCATTGGTTTCTGCGTGTACTCGGAAGTCATACAAAGAATAATCACGACATCCCAAAGCAACATGAGCCTTCTTAGCACTATCAGCAAGTTTCTTGAATAGTTCTGGTGTGACATTAGCTGGACATATTGGCTTCACTGCTGGTTTCTCAGGTTGTTTTCCAGGGGTTCCGTCTGATTTTAGCTCCAACTTATGATGTAAAGTTCTAATAGGGTGTTCCTCCGTGACTAAATACTCTATCATCGGCAAGACGGACAACTTACCTTCATATTCAACAACACCTACACGGAATTCCCTTCCAGGAATATAATCCTCAACTAACAACGTCTCGTCTAGTTCAAACCCAACTTTCAATGCTGCCTCTATCTGAGATTCATCCCACACCAATGTCACACCCAAAGAATTGTCTTCCGAGGTTGGTTTCACGACAAAGGGCGGCTGCATTGTTAATTTATCTCCCCGTCGTAGTTGCTGTGCTTTAGCAACTACGACATCAGATACAGACACAACGCTCCGTGTCTGTGCTTTGTTAGTTGCTAATGCTGTGCAATGGGATGGCGACCCAACTACGGGGATACCAATAATATCCTCAAATAAAGCACGGAAACTCGTCATTCCAGGAAAGCAGAACATATGGGGAACTACTACGTCAATCTGAGGTAGTCGAGGAATCATATCCTGGAGAGACATCTTTTCCGACAAGGAATCTAAGGATGTTCCTAACTGCCAAAGACTGTCAGGATGTACCACTGCATAGTAGCTATTGACACCCACTGGTTGCACTACTTCTTTTGCGTAAACTATTGATAAGTTGTAGTAAAAGTCAGAAACAAGGGAACCTGCGAGGTGCAATACTCGTAACATTGGCATTGTCTTTAAGGATGAAGGTTGAGTCTGAGGATTTTTTTCTAATGTCATAATTAGTTGTTTTGTTTCTATTAAATTAGTTAATTGTGTCCTAAATTTTAACAAAACAAAAAAAGTAGAAAAATTAATTTTTATTAATTGTGACTGCTTTGATATAGCGAATATTAAATATATTACCAAAAGCTGTTATATCATGTTCGGATAATCAGTGATAAAAAAACTTTATCCCTTTTAACCTTTTCTTCTCTCCTGCATAGCTGCCTTCTTTCCTCCAAAGTGTAAGTATTCAACCAAACATGATATTAGGACTTTTCTAGGTGATTTTGTATGGAGTCTACTGTGGACTACAGCCAGACAATAATATCCCCTGGGTTCCACTTGAATATTACTGCATTTTTCTATTCTTTTTCCCTAATTATTTAGCCTAATATTCTGTTATTTTACTTTGAAGGTAGTCCTTTTTCAATAGTTTTCAATGTTTTATCTTCAAACGTAGCTAGAGATTTTATACCTAAATCTACACCAACTACATCTACTGATTTATCAGTAATTTGAGGTGTGGTTTCTACTTTGAAACTGACAAACCATCTATCGGCTTTTTTGCTAATAGTTACAGATTTAGGAGTGACATCATCAGATAATACTTCATAAGTTTTAACCCATCCAATTCTCGGTAGTTTAAGATGATATTAAAGCTTCTAAATCTCCGAGTATCTGGTCTCTGGTTAATGATGAAATGTCATTTAATTCTAGTAAAGCTCTCAACTTTTGCCTTCAATAAGAAGACTCAATTTTCGGTTTGATAGCAGACCTACTAGAGATAGCCAAATACATTCCCAATAAAATTACAAAGAAACTTACCGAAGTCAACAAGCTAAGATTTTCTGAGAAAATTGCCCAGCCTTCAACAGCGCTGAGAACAGGAATAGATAACGCAACTAGACTAGTAAGTCCAGCAGATAATCTTTTGAGAGAATAAGCCAAAAGTCCTATACCTAACATTTGAGCAACAACGGCTTGAGCAATAACTGAAAACCAACCAGTGAAAGAACTTGGAAAAAGTTGCTCTTCAACAATTAAAGCAAAAGGCAATAATAACAGAGAGCTAGTTGCCGAAGACCAAGTCATAATAGTGATTGGATTTATCTGAGTTCGGAGTTGCTCAACTATCAGTGGGTGTATGCCAAAAAATACTGCTGAAAGTAATGCTGCCAAATCTCCTAGTAGTTGTTGGCTGACTCTTAGTGATAAAAGTTGACATCCTCCCCGGCCTAAAGGCACGGGGATTCCTACCGAGCCGTAGCTCCTCGGCTAGGTCAAGTAGATGGAGTTTTTGTCGATCTGATTGGATTTCCTTTTGGATTTCCTTTTTTCGTTCTCGGTGGCGCACAGCCAAAAATAGACTCACTAACCCAAAGGCAACAGTCGCAATCCACAAGCGATTAAATATTGTGGCATTTGGACCGATTTCATATTCGCTCAAACGGATGAAAATTGGTGATAAAGATAGACATATCGTTCCACCCATTAATGCAGCTAAACAGTCTATCGGTAATGATAAAAATAGTTGTAATCGTGATACTTTATTGGGAGCATCCATCTTTATTCCGTCTCAATAAAACTGATACAAGGTAGTACAATTTTTTTATTTACTCAACTGTCTAGAGTCGATCAAAAAATGAACAATTCCATAAACAATAAAGCCTGCAGCCATACCGGGAAAGACTTCATAAATAGCACTAGATAAGCCAAGTCCTAAATTCCAGGCTATGGAAACAATAATACCAATAATCATTATGGCGATCGCTACTGGCACACTCACTGGCTTTTGCCAAACCCGCAATACCAGTAACGGACCTAAACCACAAGCTAAAATTGACCAAGCAAAAATTACTAAAGCGAATACGTTATTGTCTCCTGCTAGGGCGATCGCTAATACTATAGCTGTAACAACTAAGGTAGCAATTTTAGCCATTCTATAAGAATTAGCTGTGTTAGGAATCAAGTCTTGACTCAATGCAGCCGAACAAGATAGTATCTGAGAGTCTGCTGTGGAAATAGCTGCTGAAAATAATCCGGCTAATATTAACCCTACCATCACTCCTGGTAACAGTTCCATAGATAGATAAGGTAATGCCAACTCTGGGTCACTTGATGTGATTAAATCTGGCAATAATGCTCTTGCAGTTAATCCCACACCGAAGGCTGTAGCAGAGTTTATTTGACCACAGACAAATTTGATATTGCGAGCCAAAGCAACATTCTCTGCGGAGTCAATTGCCATTGCTCGTACTAATATGTGAGGCTGACCTACAGCGCCAAACCCTGCCACTACCCATCCCAAAAAGTAAGGGAAAAATCCCCAAGGCAGATTTGCAGGTATCCAATTTGTCAGGGTGGGGTCAATTGCATTGAGTTTTGCCCAAAGTTCTCCAAACCCACCACAGTTAATCAAACCTACTACAGACAAAACCAACAAGGAACCAATCATCAAAATTGCCTGCACTGAGTCAGTCCAGATAGAAGCACGAATGCCTCCTGAAAAACAGTAAATAACGACAATTACAGCTCCAATGATAACTCCTAACTGATAGTTCCAGCCAAATATGGCATTTAGTCCTTTGCTTGCTGCTACCAGTTGAGCTGAAGCATAAGTACCGAGAAAAGCAATAGTAATTAAGGCTGAAATTATTGTAATCAGGCGTCCGTTATTTTTTCCTTGCCCTAGATTTTCTTGACCGAGGAATGAGGACACTGTATCTGAATTTGTTTGTTGAGAGACTAATCTCAATTTTTTGAATATCAGCCACCAAGCAATATAGTCTCCTATTGCCCAAGCAACAGGTATCCAAATGGAAGCAACTCCCACTTTGTAAGTAAAGCCAACTACTCCAATGAATAAATATCCACTCTGACCTGTTGCCATTGCTGATAAAGCTGTCAACCAGGGATTAACATTTCTACTAGCAAGTAAGTAATCATTTGTTGTGTTTTGTTTTTGGGTTACGGAGTAAATACCTACTACTGTAAATAACAGTAGAAAGGCAATAAATGTCATCGCAATCCAAATTTGTTTATCCATAAAAATTGATTATTTCACCTTAGTAGAAACTTGGTTTCTCTTGCTTAATTTCTGAGTTTACACTCTACATAAATCCGGTTTGTTAATCTCCGCCTCAATACCTGGTTTTTCTACTTTTGTTTACCGAATTATTTAATTATTTAATTATTAATAATTAAATAATTCTGGTTTAAAGCCTTCCCTTTTCAGGAGAAAAAAGCGGTCGTTAGCGTTTGCGATAGCATTCCGTAAGGAAAGCTTCCCGTAGGGTGGGATGGCGAGGAAACCTGCCCCATATCCAATCGACCAAGATAAGAAATAATATTTCCTTATATTCAATCAAGAACGGTTTTAACCAGAGATAATTATCAATTATCAATTATCAATTAATGAAGTTAGGTTTATCAAAATAATTGGGTCTAAAACCGCGCCTTTTAAGGCGAAATATTTTTGGAGCGAAGCTCAAATCCCCGTTACAAAAATAACTTCTGACTTCTGACTTCGTTAAACCTGATACTAATTTTACAACTGTCTGCTACAAATAGCTATGGGATTTATTAGAAGTTAGGTAGGGAATCCTTCAGATTGGCGACGTACAGAATGAATAGCTTTGATAACATTTTTTTTGTTGTAAATCATATTTTTAGTCAAAGAGACATCTCTTGTAAAGTATTTATATCCCCCCTATTATTCATAATATTATTTTGTACAATTGGTCTTACACAAACCCGGTTTTTAAATCTAAATACCAGTATAAATCTGGTTTGTATTTTTTAGTTTCTGAGTTTACAGTCTACAGAAATCCAATTGATTAATCTCCGCCCAATTCTACTAATTTCCCAATATTAAAGTCAATTCTTACCCAGCCTTTTAATTTTTGCAGATTACCTAACAAAAGTAAAGGAATTTGCCAATGATGTACCATCAAAAATGGTAAGGGGTCATTCACTTGAAAAATTCCGTCTGTTCCTTGAAAAATTTTGTTAATCCAAGTTTTTAATTGCCCCAAAGACCTAATTCCTGTCAGTCGCCATAATTCATGGTAAGTCCAATAAGTAGGTTTACTATTTGGCAGTGGTATTAGTGAGGCTTCATTTTCATCTTTACTATCTTTCAAATAAGCATCTGCTACTCCTGGATGGTCGTGAAATGTAGTAATAGCTGAGTGAGTTCTGGGGTTACATTCAATGGGATAAACTCGACCGTCTTCTGTTTCAATAAAGTCAAAAGAAATTTGCCCAGTAATATCTAATTCTCTGACAAATTTTTCTACCCATTGATAGATTTGAGGTCGATCTACATGATGATAATTGACTTGAAATTCTGATGATTCACAACAACAATATAGTCTAACTTTACCTTTTCTGACAGTGCTATGGGTACAATATTCTTTGCCTTTAACAAATTCCTGCATAATCCAGGGTATCTCTTCACTAATCGGCAATATATTGACAAATTCTTCCATTTCTGATTTTGAATTCATGGGCAGTTTTGTCATATCTAAACGACGCACTGAATCGTAAGGAATACTTTTGAGAATATACTTACTCCCATCAGTAGCAAAGTCAAAATTGAGAACTTGTTCAGGATTTGTAATTAAAAATGATTTTGGTACAGATAAACCAAAACTTTTAGCTTTTTCAATAAATGTAAATTTATTATCTAATAGTTGCGTAATTTCAGCATCAAAATGCAATACTTCACAGTGTTCTGATAAAAGCGGTTTTGCTAAAGATTCATAGTAGCTTCCTGCCGGACTAGATACCGGGATAAATACGTCTATTTTTTCTTTTTTAACAATCTCTAATAATCCTTGAGAATAGCCCTCCCAATCTTTTTGGGGAAAGGGTAATGTATAGAAGCTCGTAACAGCATTAGAAAATCTATTTCCTGATAACCAATATTTATTTGCTTCTAGTAGAAAAACTTTGTGTCCTGCTGCATGGAATGAACGGGCAAGTTGCAAACATTTTGTCATTTTTGCGCCCGTAATTAGGATTTTTTTTGGGTTTTCAGCTACTATTTTTTTTTGAAAAGGTTGACTAATAAAATTCCAGAGCAGTGATGGTATTACCTTTAGTAAATTCAACGGTAAAACAATTAACAATAAAATCAGAGAACCGAGATTTTGGAACAGTGCATAAGCAGGTCCTTGAACAAATAAAATTAGTGCCATGTTATTATTTATGATCAGGAAAAAAGTGTTAACTAGCTATCTGCTTGAGCGCATTTCCTGACGGAATGCTCCGCAAACAGCTAGTCTCCTAGGTCGGAACTGCGTTAACAGCTTTTAGAGACTGTTTGTAAAGTTTTGTAATATACAATGATTGACCTTTAAACTCTAACAACTTGGTTATTTATCCCAGATTTATAGGCTGAAATACCCAATTTGCCAGGGGTAAAAACACTTCATAATTATTTACAAACAACCTCTTAGCAGCTCTGGGTTAAAATCCCCTTATCAACGTAAACAAAAATGATTCTACTGACTGCTGACAGCTTCTTTAAGTTTTTGAGAATAAAAATTTAGCTGCAAAGGTAGGTCTAAGTATTAATTTTTCTGTAGAGGATTATTATTTTTATCCACTAAAATTACTTGGGGACGATGTAGAAGTGCTTCTTCTGGTGTCATTTGAGCATAAGCGATGACTATTATCTCGTCCCCAACAGCATTTATTCGGGCTGCTGGACCGTTGAGGCAGACAATACGACTACCCCATTCCCCTGGAATAGTGTAGGTTTCTAGCCGTGAACCGTTATTGACATTAATTACTTGTACTTTTTCATAAGCTAATATACTGGCAGTTTTTAGTAGTTCTTCATCAATGGTAATTGAACCCTCATAATATAGTTGTGCTTCAGTTACTTTGAGTCGATGCAGTTTACTCTTAAAAATTGTCAGTAGCATTTGATTATAATTATTTATATCGGTAACACCTATGATGTTACCGAATATTCAGGAGTTATATCCAATTATTTATTGGGTTAATAATATCCTCAAACCATAACTACTTTCGTTTAATAATAGTTACCCCATCTCGTAAAGGTAGCAAAACTTGTTCTACTCTGGGATCTTCTGCAACAAAACGGTTAAATTTAGCGATCGCTTCTCCATTAGCAGCACGCTTTTCTGGTGGAAGATAAGGTTGCCCTTGCAGTAAAGTATTATCAACACAAATAAATCCATTTGGTGCTAATAAACTTGTATCTAAGAGAATTCTGAAATATTCTATATACTCTTTTTTATCGGCATCAATAAACACTAAATCAAAAGTTTCTCCGGCATCTGCCAACTTTTGCATAGTTTCCAATGCTGGTGCAACTTCGACTGATATTTTCTTTCCAGCGGGAGACTTTTCAAAACAAGCTTTAGCAAAGTCAGCTACATATTGATCGACTTCACAAGCAACTTCATGTCCATCTTCTGGCAGCGCTTCTGCCATTGCCAATGCAGAATACCCGGTAAACATTCCAATTTCTAGGATACGTTTCGCCCCAGTCATGTGAACGAACATTTTTAGAATTTGCCCCTCAATATGCCCAGATAACATTTCCTGTTCTAACTGGCGCACTGTTTCGCCATCAGAAAATCGTAAATTCCAGGGTTCCCGGCGAGTCTTTTCTGCTAATGCTGCTAACGCATCTGACTCCTGGGTAGTATTTTTTTCAATGTAGGGGTCAAGACCTTCTGCTAATTGGTAAGCATCTTTAATAGCCTCAGCAAGTTTGGCAGGTATTTCTACGGTTTCTGCCATCTTGACAGTTTTTTCAAGTTGTTCTACTAAAATACCCAATGGTGTAACTGGTCTGGCGGTTTTTGTATTTACAGTTTCTGTATTTACAACGGTTATCATATTTCTATTCCATTACTATTGGATAAGTAGAATGGGCAAAGACTAAATCATCTATAGCATGCGAAAACTAAGTTTTATCCTAAGCATTACCGAATAATTAATAATTAATAATTAAATAATTCGTGCCTTGAAGCCTCCCCTTGGATAGGGGAAAAAAGCGGTCGAGGGATGGCGCAATTCGGAGCGGCTCTGATCAGAGCGGGTCTCCTCGCCATATCCAATCGACCAAGAGAAGAAATAATATTTCCTTATATTCAATCAAGAGCGGTTAAAACCCGAGGTAATTATCAATTATCCATTATCAATTATCCATTAATGAAAAGGGTTTGAGATTAATTATCGCAGAGGTCTGATGAAAATTTTGCGGTCTTTGCCCATTGTTGTTCTTTTTTTTCAAAAGGGAGCAGGGAGGAATTTCTTGTTTTCTCCACCCCACATCACAACTTCTATTTATTTTACTCCAAACCAAGATCACTTAAATACATTTGTTCGCCTTTTCCTTCATTTGGCACAGAGGTACAAAAATTCTTATGTTCCTCCACAGCAGATATTAATAAGTCTGAGGGAACTTCTCCAGCAAAACTACAACTACCAATACCTGTAGGTAAAGGTGCCCATAACCCACTACTACCGCGCTTGCGACGCATATTTTTCTGTCCTTGAATCATCAAATCACTGTCTTCGAGGATAGGATGATAAACTGATAAACCAAGAGAAGAACATAGTGCAACTATTCTGTCGCGATCGCCTTTTTCTAACCAACCCATTTCCATTGCTAAGGTTGCTCCAAAAGCCATACCAATAGTAACAGCATGACCGTGCATCAATTTGACTGCTGGCTCAAATTTGGGACTCCAGGTGTGACCGTAAGCATGGGGTCTGTCTTGATAGGTCTCGAACATATTTGTTCCCTCATGCTTCATGTAGGAATACAATGCTCGATAAATTACTTCATCAGCTACCTGGATCAGTTCCTCATCCGCATCAAAGTTAGCAAAATGGGTTTCAATTAACCGTGGGCCGTATTCTTCTAGTAAATCAAATAGCACTGGGTCATCAGTTACTGCCATTTTGATAATTTCTGCCATCCCATTACGGATATGACCTTTTGCCAAAGTACGGAATAAGCTACGATCTACTATTGTTATAACTGGGGGATGATACGCACCGATACTATTTTTAAATAGCTGACCATTTGTGCAGGTACGAGGGGATGGTCCGGCGTCAATAGCTGCAACAATGGAACTTCCAATCATCACATAAGGTGTTCGTCGGTGCTGCAAAGCACAGGCCAAACCTGCCACATCGCTGAGTACGCCACCTCCAATGATTAGTACTGGTTCGTTGCGGGATACATCACAGCCATCTTTGCCTAAGAATTTGAGTATCCGCTGGACTGTTTCTGGAGTTTTGTCTGATTCCCATGCACGACAAACTAGAGTTTCTAAGGGAATTTCATTGTGCTTAAAATAAGCTTGCAGTGATTCTCCATAAAGTTCATCGACTGTTTGATCGACAACTGCTACACAACGACCGCGACTTTTGTAGATTTCTGCCAAAACTGGGTTAGATGGGTTTAAGACTCCATATACCAACTTTACTTCTGATTTGAGACTAAAGGTTGCAGAAATCTCGAATGAGCGACCATCTTCTACTGCCCTGATTTCTCCACGACCATCGTACCACTCTGAGGTTCGGTACTTCTTTGCATGATCGCGCCGAATACTGGGGTCAAATGTGAAGTCTGGTTTGCTGATTTCTTCGGTTAATGCTTTAGGCGGAAATATTGTGTTGGTCATAATTGTACCTTAGGTAATAATGGTTTGTTCTGAAGTTTTACCTCTGTGATCGCATTAATGTTTCTGCTTGTACTCTCAATCAAAGTAGCAGCACAGTACAATACCTCAGTGAGGTTGTTTTTTAAAGGTATTGCTACTGAGAGTAGTTTTTCTAATTAATGGTTAAGTGAATTATTTTTACTGCTACAGTGTCTGTGAGCAGTGCGATCTAATACTGAATATAATATAGTCTAGTACATTTACAGTTGTTTTTGATCGCTTCTTGGAAATATCTATGAAATTATTAGAAAGACATTTAAGCAGTTTTACGCGCCACAAAGCTAACAATCTTCACGGAATCTAAAGATTGATTAATCCTTCAGGTTTAGGAAGCCCTCTTGTCAGAGGCTAACCAGCTACTAATAATCGCTATTTTTTCAACATCAAAATCTAGTTGATTTTCCTTGTCTTTAATAGCAAAACGGAACTAATACTGTTATTCGTGTTCTCTTGTTATTTGACTTCTTCTCAATACTATAGTAGAAAACTGGTATTCTTGTTTATCTCCTAACTTCCACTTCAGATTACAACCGTGATTCACGTTTTGATATGGATTTAACGGCTGCTTGATAGGTATTGTGTTTAGCATAGTTGTCAAATCCTTTATTGATGACTAATTGACTGACTGGGCAATTTTAATTCTAGCGACGTGAATCTCATAGTTTGCGCATAAGTTTGCGATCGCCTTTTCACATTCTATAGATTTTCACTCATTCCTTGCCTGATATCCACAGGAGTCTTTTTGTGATGCTCCTAAACTGACACACTTAACTTATGCCTGAAGGCAGGCTTTTAGTAAAATCTTTAAAAGCTAAAGATTTTCTCTTCTTTGGAGGATACTAATAATTTCACTATTAAGTAGCAATGATCGAGTCATCACTATTTAGTGTTTATTTTGACTCTTGTCTGATAGTTTAACCTTTGATCTCTATCATTTAACTTAATATCAAGTTAATATTTATTAACATTTGGCAATTATATATAAGTTTAGTAAATATATTGATTTTATACCATATAAATATGATATTGTGAAGGGTTATATAAATTATAATTTAACAAAATAAGTGGTATCAGCAAGCAATAGATCGAAAACATTTCTCTGTGAAGGTGAAAAATATATCAGGAGTTACGCAAATTTACCTTGAAAACGCCATATGTAGGGGCGCAATTGCGAAGCCCATGCCGTCAGGCTATATGGCATTCGCCCTCACTCGATTTAGTGTCCGTGCGTAAGTCCTGTAATTGATTATTGGTTACTATATATATTGTGTGGTATTTTTTTTGACAGCTAAAGGAAAAGTAATGAATTCCCTTGAACAACACATCAAAAAGGAAATAACTTTTGACTTTCCTAGTAAGGCTATTATCAAGTAATTGACCAAAAAATTTTGGTCTCAAAGCCTTTCTTTGTTAAGGGGATAAAAAGTGGAGCAGCTCTGTAAGAGCGGGTTTCCTCACCATATCCAATCGACCAAGAAAAAAGAGAATATTCCATATTTCAAGCCTCCTTATTGCAAGAGGTACTGTTAACACAGTTCCTCCGGCAGGAGGCTAACTGATAACTGAAATGATGATAGAATCTTCTTAAAAATACATTCAACAATTGATAATTAACAATTACCTCTCCTGAAAACAGATGGAATTAGCGAAAAGTATTTTTTTGATTGATTTATTCTTTAAATCAGAGGCTTTAAACCATAATTATTTAGTAAGTCCAGTAGTAAAAATCACAAGTATTTGGTTGAAAATTCAGCAGTCATTTAGGCATTTAAAGTAATTGATTATTTTCATTGTGATTCCTAGAGGCTATTAAACTACAGGTAGTTATTGAATTTACTGAAGCTATATTATGAGCAAAAAAAATGGGGATTAAGATTAGTTATTGTTCAAAAAATGCCTGAATTACATGAAGCGAAATTAATTATTAACAGCGCTTATAAGCAAAGAGAAGTGTGAGTAAATTTTCGGTGTATAGAATTACCACTTATTCTGATAGTATAAAAATTGTTAATTCTCAAGTTATAGTTATTACTCTATAACAGTAATAGCTATATATTCCTAAGAAGCTCTTGATCAAAAAATGGCGAATGAATAAAGAATATCTAGCCCTACTTAATCGGGGTATAATTACATGGAATGAATGGAGACAGAAAAATCTACATCTACAAGCAGATCTTACTAATGTCAACCTCAGAGGTATTAACCTGCAAGGTATTAATTTTCAAGGAGTAAATCTCACAGGAGCTAATCTCTGTTTAACTCAATTAAAAACAGCTAATTGTAGTGATGCTAATTTAACTTCAGCTCAACTGATTCATGCTAACCTTACTTCTATTAATCTTCAGGGAGCTAACTTAAGATATGCTAATTTGATTTCTTCAGATCTAAGACAGGCTAACTTAATAGACGCTGATTTAGTTGATGCAAATTTAATTGGAACCGATTTACAAAATGCTATTTTTCGATATGCTGATGCTACTTCAGCAGACCTGAGAAGAAGCAACTTAGCCAAAGCAGATTTAATGGAAACTAACTTCAGTTATGCTAATCTTAGTCGCGCTAATCTCCATGAAGCTGAATTGATTGGGGCTTACTTTTACTATGCTAATTTAGACAAAGCCAGTTTGATTGAAGCTCATCTTAGTGGAATTCATTTATCAAATGCTTCTTTAAAGGAAGCAAATCTTTATAAAGCAGATTTAAGGTTTGCAAACCTCAAAAAAGTTAATTTTCTAAATGCAAATTTGAGGGGGGCTTATTTCCGAGGAACTAATCTAAGTAAGGCTATTTTAATTAGAGCTGATTTGAGAGGTTCTGATTTGAGAGGTGCTAACCTGAATAAAGCTAATCTTACTGATGCTTTGATTAATGATATTAACCTTTCTGAGGCTAATCTTCAGGAAACAATTATGCCTAATGGTAAAGTCAATTATAATGATTAACCTTGACATTTTTAGTATTTTAACTATGTAGTATAAATACCATTTATGTTTGAGATATGAACAGGAAATTCAATATTTTAGAAAATAGGGAAGAGTGGCAGATTTGAAAAAGTTTTTGTAAGCAGAAAAAATAATAATCTAATTGAACAACTCATCTAATAAAGATGATAAAGCATATTAATTAAATTTTAAGACATAGTTTAAGACCAGGAAAATCAAAAAACTGAGTGCCAATTAATAATTACAATCTTATTCGCTAGGGCCTTCTAGTATTTCTTGTACTTCATTATTTGTTTTGCCTAAAATTCTTGCTATAGGTCCTACTAAGTTTGTATCTACTGCTTTGCCTGCATAAATATCTTTGAGTTGTTCAGGAGAAATTTTATGAATATCACAAAATTTAATAAACTCATGGCCACTAACCTGCAGTTGTTCTTGCCTTTCTCGCAACAAGAGAGCGACTGCTCTTGGTCCATATTTAGGTCGTTCAGCCAGGGCTATATATTTCTGCATTAAGTCATTGACTCTACTTCTTTTTCCTCCCACCCTTCGCAGTAAATCTAGACAAGCTAGCCTTAAAGCTTTGCGTAGCCTTTCCTGCTCATTCATAACTTCTAGAATTTCTTCGGCATATTCAGGTTTACAAATGCCCACTAATTCTCCATCATTTAAAATTGGCACATAGAAACCCATTCCACATTCCCAAGATAATTCTTCATTGGTAGTCATGCCCAAATCTCCTACTTTTCTTTAATTTGCTAGAATTAGAATAGTTTACTACGTTATATCAAATCCAGTTAAACAGTTATAGATTAGTTAAGTCTTTAGGAGTCAAGAGTCAGTAGTCAGGAGTCAGGAGGAGAGAAAATCACAAAGATTTATTAGTTATGATGATTCGAGATTTTTTTGATGTCCAATTCTCCCGGATTTGATATTAATACTTGCTAATATAAGCGTATTTTATAAAAAAAACGAGAACCTTGTCCTCGCTTTTTGACTGGTATTGATATTATTTGAATAGGTCCATTTCACAAAATGTCAATTAGACTGACATTGGAGTAGATGTTGATGCTGCCAACTCTTGCAAACGTTCCTGCTGGTCTTGGGTAATACAAGCTTGAATTACATTTTCTATATCTCCTTCAAGAAGAGGTGCAAGGGAAAAGTTCTGACTCAAGCGATGATCTGTCACCCTATTATCCTTATAGTTATAAGTCCGAATTTTTTCTGAGCGGGAACCAGTACCTACTTGCGATCGCCTCATCGAACTAACTTCTTGTTGTTGCTCTTGTAGCTTAATCTCATAAAGTTTAGCTCGTAAAATTTGCATTGCCCGCTCTCTGTTTTGTAACTGACTGCGCTCCTGAGTACAGAAAATTCTAATTCCCGTGGGTTTATGAAATAAATCTACAGCAGTTTCCACCTTGTTCACATTTTGTCCACCTGCTCCACCAGAACGAGCCGTTGTTAGTTCAATATCTTTTGCATCTATCTCAACTTCCACATCATCCACTTCGGGCATAATGGCCACCGTTGCCGTTGAAGTGTGCACCCTCCCTCCTGCTTCTGTCACTGGAACTCTTTGAACTCGATGAACTCCTGCTTCAAACTTCAGCTTACTGTAAACCTGCTCTCCTTTAATTTCTAAAATTGCTTCTTTAAAACCGCCCATATCTGCTAAAGACTCACTCAATAAACTCACCTTCCATTTTTGAGTTTCTGAATAACGAGAGTACATTCTCACCAGGTCCCCAGCCCAAATACTGGCTTCATCCCCTCCTGTACCAGCTCTAATCTCCAACATAATATTCTTATCATCGTTGGGGTCTCGTGGTAGTAGGGAGATTTTCATTTGAGTTTCCAGAGATTCCAGCTTGGCCTCCAATTCCTGTACTTCCATTCTGGCCATCTCTTCCATTTCTTGGTCGCCACCAGCTTCTTTCAATATTTCCTTAGCATCAGCTAATTCTTCCTGAGTATTTTTCCACTCTTCATAAGTATTTACCACCTCTTCTAATGAGGAGCGTGCTTTAGCTACTTTTTGGAACTCAGTTGGATCTTTTGCAATATCTGGATCGGCTAAACGTAGAGTTAACTCATTGTAAGTTTGCTCAACGGATTTTAATTTTTCTAGTAAATATGTTTCAGCCATTGTCAGTTGTCCCTTGTCTTAATTAGTATTTTATTTATGGGAAATTTTTATTGAGATTTTGATATTAATTGTTGTCTATAAAATATTACAGACAACTAATTAAGGACAATTGACATTCCAGCTATTTTTTATCTTTACTCTTTTTAGATTTAGAGCTTTTACCCCCATCTTTCTTGCTATATTTACGCATAAATCTCTCAACTCTTCCTTCAGTATCAATAATTTTCTGAGTCCCTGTAAAAAAGGGATGATTTCCCGACCAAACATCAACATTAATCTCTGGTTTTGTAGAGCCAATTGTCATTACTACTTCACCATTACAGTAAACTTTGGCTTCTGGATACCACTCAGGATGAATACCAGCTTTAGGCATTTTCTTTACTCTACTTAAAATTACAAATATTTTTTCTATGTACTATTTTAACTTATTCTAGTGACATACTCCCACACTAAGCTGACGCTATAGTGTGGGCTTATCTCTT
This sequence comes from Okeania sp. SIO2C9, assembly GCF_010672455.1. GTDB lineage: Bacteria > Cyanobacteriota > Cyanobacteriia > Cyanobacteriales > Microcoleaceae > Okeania. Next base: position 80,858 of record NZ_JAAHGO010000021.1, read on the forward strand.
CGCCGTCCTGCCACTGCATCGGACAAGCGCGTGCTTTAAGGACGGGATGCCCCGCCGCCCTATTTTTTATATTTACTACCGCATTTCCTAGGTCATGCTGCGCAAACAAGTCGCGGTCTATGACGATACCACAGTGTGGACAAGAATGAGTTCTTTGAGATAATTCTTTCGGGACTTTTTCACCGCAATTCGAGCAATCTTGGCTGATATTTTGAGGATTTACAGCTATGGTTTTTGTCCAGCATTTGCCTCCTGCGGAGGAGCTGCGCTAACGGGTTTGACAGCAAGAATAGACAGAAATTGTTCCCCAAGTCGAATTCAACTAAAATAATTTAAAATTATAGCAATGAGCGCTGGTATATTTACAAATTGCAGGAAAGGCCAAATAGCTGAAAGTCTTATATTATCGGCAATTTATTACCCCAGATGAGCTGTTGCCTTCCGGAGCTGTTGCCTGCGCACAGCGCTATATATCAAAGTTTTTGCCAATTATCAGGAAAGGTAGAGGCCAGCGGGAGCTGTTTGCGCAGCATGACCTAAGAAAGGAAATAGTTCCTCCTGGCCTCTACCCATGACCGAAGGGCACAAGGGTATAAAACCCCAAGCAACTTGTTCCTTCTGCCCTCTGCCCTCTGCCTTCTGCCTTCTGCTTTGTAACAATTGGCAATTTCGTTAAGATATCATCGTTTGGAATATTGAGGTGCTTTACGAGCTTTGCGTAAACCATACTTTTTCCGTTCTTTAGCTCGGGGGTCGCGAGTCAAATATCCTTCTGTCTTTAGAGGTTTACGATTATCTGGGTCTAACTGGCACAAAGCTCTAGCAACCCCTAACTTAATAGAATCAGCTTGTCCTGTTAACCCACCTCCTGTAGCTTTCACTAGAATGTCATACTCATTTTCCAAACCTAAAGTCTCTAGTGGAGCTTTTGCAGAGGATAAATAACCATGATTATATTGTAGGTATAACTCACCATCCTTGCCATTAATAATCAATTTGCCTGTACCTGGAACTAGACGTACTGAAGCGATCGAAGACTTACGACGACCAGTACCCCAATACATAGCACGGCCACTTTCTTTTGCTTGCATTATTTTTATTCTCCTGGAGTAGTTTCAATAATTAACGTTTCAGGTTTTTGAGCTTGGTGAGGATGGTCAGGCCCTGGATAAACTTTTAGTTTAGCATGAAGTTTTCTGCCCAGAGAATTTTTTGGTAGCATTCCGTAAACTGCCTCCTCAATAATTCTTTGAGGCAAACGAGCTTGCAACTTAGAAAAAACCTCTGTTTTCATCCCTCCTGGCCTTCCAGAATGGCGACGATAAAGTTTCTGACTACTTTTTTTACCAGTTACATTCACCTTTTCAGCATTAACGACAATCACAAAATCTCCTGTATCGAGATGTGGAGTATAAGTTGGTTTATTCTTACCCCTAATAATCATCGCAATAGCAGTAGCTAATCGCCCTAAACGCTGATCTTTAGCATCAATAACATACCATTTTGGCTCTAGAGTATTCAGTGGTGGAACGTATGTTGTATTCATAATTTATTTAATTTAGTTGTTTTTTTTACTGTTTATATTGGCTTTCATTGTCAGTTTAATCTCATGGAATTCCCTCAATTTACCCAATTCTCAGTTATTACTATTTGATACTTGATCGGGACTTACACATTTTTCCGACATAAACACTATATGTACTATAGTGCTATAGTTTTTATCTACTATATGTAGTGTTTTTGCGTAAGTCCTGTTAATTAAAAGTCACAATACAGACACTTAATCAATAAAAAATAAATTTAGGCATATTATTATACCAAACTTCTTGAGTAAAAGGAAATTCCAGATAACCAACCCGCAATAAACAGAGGCCACTAGCCGGAGCTGAGTGCTTCACAACTTCCCTTCTTTGATTAACCCAGATATCTGTAAAACTTTCCAGAGATAGCTTCTGTTGACCCACTTGAATCAGTAACCCCACCAATAATCGCATCATTCCATATAGAAACCCACTAGCTTGAACCTCTATATGAATAAATGGTCCCTGACTTTCACACTTAACCTCTTGTACATCTACCCAAGAATGAGGACGAGAAGAGCCAGCTCTTTGGAAAGCAGCCAAGTGATGACGGCCAATTAAAGGATTCAAAGCTGCTTGAATCAACAATGGATCTAATGGTGCTTGATAGTAATGCCAAACAAAAGGCATCACAAACAAATTAGGCCGTTTTTCTGTATACAGAGTGTAGCGATAACGCCGCGAAGTTGCAGAAAACCGAGCGTGCCAGGTAGATTCGACTTGAGCCGAACTTGCGATTAAGATATCATTAGCTAGCCGTGAATTGAGAATAGTAGCCCACTTATGGGCAGGAATTGGGCCTGGAACATCGAAATGAGCTACTTGTGCTGCGGCATGAACTCCCGCATCCGTTCTTCCTGCACCATGTAATATTACAGGCTGGTTAACCACAGAAGAAATAGTATTTTCAATCTCTTCTTGTACAGTTCGTTGATTTGGCTGTCTTTGCCACCCATGAAAATGAGTGCCTTGATATTGAATTACAAGAGCAACACGCTGAAGTGACATACTCCCACACTATAGCGCCTGCTTAGTGTGGGCTTCTCGTTTCCCAGCCGCGGTATCCCGTCGGGCTCCACGAGCTTTAAGTACGGAAGGCCCTGCCACCCTATTTTTGATATTTATCACCGCGTTTCCTAGGTCATGCTTCCCTACGGGATGCTGCGCAAACGCAAACACATCGCGGTCAATCACAACAGCGCAATGTGGGCAAGAATGAGTTCCTATGTTTAATTCTTTGGGAACTTTTTTTCCACAGTTTGAGCAATCTTGGCTAGTATTTTTGGGGTTTACCCCTATAGTTTTCTGTCCAGCATTTCCGGCTTTGACAGTCAAAATAGACAGAAATTTACCCCATCCAGCATCGTTAATTGATTTACTCAAATGGGTCTTTGCTAGCCCTTTAGTGTTTAAGTTTTCATGGGCAATAACATCCGCTTTTGATAACAATTCATTAGCTGTTTTCAAATGAAAATCTTGACGTTTATCAGCAACCTTTTTATACCGAGAGTTATACTGCCCACGCAACAATTCAAACCACATTTCTATTACTGCGGCTTGTTCTTTGTTGGGCCTTAATTTATATTGGTAGGCAGTGCACATGGTGGAAAATTTCCGGTGTTATTGTAAGATAATAATACAAGTTTTTCAATCAGGGCAAAAGCTTCTGGTGAGATTTTGGCAAATTGAATAGGTATCGAACCCATTCAATTTGCTGCCGATTCAGGTGAGATACTCCCACACTGATTACAATAATCAGATGTAGGCTTCTCAGAGACTTCTATATTTATCATTTTCTTTATGGGTTTAATACCCCACCGTCTATACGGTGTTCAAAATTACTTGGGGTTAGAATCCCCATGTAATTTTCCTCCTGTCTCCTGTCTCCTGTCTCCTGTCTCCTGTCTCCTGTCTCCTGTCTCCTGTCTCCTTCTTCAAGATTGATTTCCCAACTACTTCTTAAGTATAGACCTTAAACCAGTTCAATAATTGCCATTTCTGCGTTATCTCCACGACGGCGAACAGTTCTAAGAACACGGGTATAACCTCCATTACGAGAACCGTATCTATCCTGTGCCCCCTCAAATAGAGAGTGAACGAGCTTTTTGTCAAATATATAACCTAAAGCTTGTCGGCGAGCTGCTAACGATCCATCCTTTGCCAAGGAAATCATTTTTTCTGCTTCTGACTGTACAGCTTTAGCACGGGTTTTTGTGGTAGTAATTCTACCATGACGGATTAATTCAGTTGCTAGAGAACGCAGAAGAGCGCGACGCTGATCTGCTGGTTTTCCTAGCTTTGGAACACGACGACTATGACGCATGACTACTTTGAGTATCTAAAATATTTGAGCTGATGTTTTTGATTTGTGTTTCCCTACTGCTACTAACAGCTTCAAAAACTCAATCGGTCATTTTTGAAAGCAAATAGTATTTCAGATTGACATTTTTTATGCCATTGACAAAAACTGGTTTGAATTTCTAACTTTTGGCCTCTAAGTAGCTTTAGCAACTTTTTCTTGAGGTAAAGTTATTCCCAAGCGTTTCTGTAAAGCTTCTATAACTTCCTCAGCAGATTTTTGACCAAAGTTTTTAATCTCTAATAGGTCTTCTTGACTGTACTCCAGTAGATCTGCAACAGAGTTAATTTGCGCTCTTTTCAGACAGTTATAAGCCCGAACCGATAGTTGTAATTCTTCTATTGGAATCTGACTTGTTGGGTCTGTAGGCTCTCCTGATGGAGGCTCTGCCATATTAGTAATATCTTTGAGTGGCTCAAACAAACTCATTAAGATACTAGCAGCATGACTCAAAGCATCTTGAGGTGTGTAACTGCCATTTGTCCAAACCTCCATAATGAGTCGGTCTTCTTCTAAAGAGCTACCTATACGAGCTTCAACTGTATAGTTAACCTTACGAACTGGCATGAAAATAGCATCAATTTGCAGAAAATCAAGAGCTGTAACATCATCGCGAGTACGATCTACCGCTCTATAACCAGTCCCTTTCTCAATTCTAAACTCCATCTCCAGAATTGACCCAGGAGATAGGGTAGCGACATATTGACTGCGATCAATGATTTCCACCTCCGAAGGCACATCAAAACGATCTGCAGTTAATGTTGCTGGCCCTTCTATCCTGACTCTACCAATTTGTGGTTGGTTGGAATGGCTTTTGAGAACAACCTCTTTCATGTTCAGTAGGATCTCTAGAACATCTTCCCTTACCCCCTTAATTGTGGCAAACTCATGATTAACTCCAGCTATCCTCACTGATGTAATGGCTGTTCCTTCTAAGTTAGCTAGTAGAACCCGCCTCAGTGCATTGCCTACTGTTGTCCCTTGACCGCGAGCTAGTGGCTCTATAATAAATTTTCCATACTGACTACGATCTTTGTCAGTTTTAGATTCTATACACTCGTAATGAAACTGCGCCACGGAGTGACCTCCCTTGAACATTAAACCCCAGAGTTAATAATTTGATTAGACTCTACGCCGTTTTGGTGGACGGCAGCCATTGTGAGGAATTGGGGTAATATCTCGGATCAAAGTGATCTCTAGTCCGGCCCCTTGTAAAGCCCTAATAGCAGTTTCTCTTCCTGCTCCAGGACCACTAACCATAACTTGAATCTGACGCATTCCTTGGTCATTAGCTCGACGTGCTGCGCTTTCTGCTGCTGTTTGTGCGGCAAAGGGAGTTCCTTTTTTTGCTCCTTTGAAACCACTAGAACCTGCTGATGCCCAAGAAATTACTTCACCATTCAAGTCAGTAATGGTTACAATTGTATTATTGAAGGTAGACTGAATGTAAGCCACCCCATTGGGCACATTCTTTTTTTGCTTTTTTGCCCCTATTTTTTTACCTGGTTGTCGTGCCATATTTGTCTTTATGAGTGATATCTCAAGGTAATAATGTACTTTTCTCAGAACAAGTGGAATTATTTCTAATCTTAATCTTATAAGAATTGTTTACTTTGATGATATAGCTTTAAAAGCTATGCTATATCCTTAAGTGACTAGAAATATTGTATTTTGGTTTTACATCACTTAATGTCTGAGAAATAAACTTTTTTGCTGGCTATTGATTTTTTAAATGCTATACTTTTAGTAGTAATAGCCACATTTTACTGACATCTGAGAGATAATTTTCTGAGCTAGTAAAGTTTTGACTTTTATTTAGTAGTTCTATGAGTATAGAGTTTTTTTTTGTAATATCTGAAGTAGCTAATTTTTGGTGTTTCAACCCTGGCAAGTTTTTCTCACCTAAGTCAACAGACTTAACTATAAATAATTCTTTTTTCTCCTTAACTTAATAGTTATAATTAGACAATAACAATTGACTTTCAGAGTTGATCGTTTAATTCGATTAATTTTTTTCAATCTGACTGAATTACATTACTATAATTACTGTCAATTACTCATAATTTAAGCTCATTTGCTATTATTAATAGTATTAATGATTTGTTTGTACTTAAGTAAGCTATACAGAAATAGAATTAAAACTTAAATAGATAATCAAATCAAATAATACTCAGTCGCAAGTAAGGCTTTAACTAAATTGTTCCCGCCCTTTGGCGAGCTTGGTCTTTACTAATGATAGTAATAGCTTTAGTTGACATCATCCCGGCGTTGAATCAATAGATAAAACGCAAGTTCCCTAACCATCACGGGTTAGGTCTTTCTGCTTCAATGCACCCGCCCTCCGGGACTTACTCCTTTCAGGTCTAAAAACGTGCTTCACAGACTGACACTGCGAGTCCCGCAGCCAAAATATTTATACTAGCGTTGATATCTCTACCATGGTGAACTACACATTCTGGGCAATCCCACTCTCTGCAATTCCACTCTCTAATATTTAGAGGTAGTTTATCAACTACATATCCACAGTCTGAACAAAGCTTAGAACTGGGAAAGTATCTATCAATTATAAAGATAGAACCAAACTTCTATTTCTTAGCACTGGCTTTTTTCTTACCAGCTACAGTTCGACGTACACCTCTACGAGTTCTGGCATTGGTGCGAGTCTGTTGTCCTCTAACTGGTAGACCCATCCTGTGCCGACGACCCCGGTAAGTACCAATATCCATCAATCGCTTGATGTTCATGGCTTCCAATCGTCTTAGGTCTCCTTCCACTTGGTAGTTATTCTGAACCGTAGAACGAAGTGCTGCTATATCAGCATCACTTAAATCCTTAACACGGGTATCAGGATTTACACCAGTTTCATCTAAAATTTCTTGAGACCGAGATAGTCCAATTCCATAGATGTATGTCAGACCAATTTCTATACGCTTATCGCGTGGGAGATCCACTCCTGCAATTCGTGCCACTTTACTTTATCTCCATCACCTTAAAATTAAACTTAAACTAGGTTAATTAGTAGGCAACAAAAAATCTGATGCCTGTGTCGAAATATGCTTAACCTTGACGTTGTTTATGTTTGGGATTAACGCATATAACCATTACTCGTCCTTTACGACGAATAACACGACACTTTTCACACATTTTTTTGACAGATGCTCTAACTTTCATGCCTTATTATGGCAATACTACAAATTTAGTATTGTATCATTTACTAATGTTTTCAGCAAGTAGATAATCTCTCTACAAATTATTGAGTAGAGATTCGATAGTTACTACTTTTTCCGCAGCCGATATGTAATTCGACCTTTTGTCAAGTCATAAGGTGTTAACTCTACCTTGACTCGATCGCCTGGTAGAATTTTGATGTAATTGCGACGGATTTTACCAGAAATATGAGCTAGCACATTAAACCCATTATCTAAGTCTACTCTGAACATAGCATTCGGTAGGGACTCCGTCACTGTACCCTCCATTTCTATAAGATCTTGTTTTGCCAACTGTTAATCACCTCAACCCTGCAAGTTACCAATTTATATTCGGAACAGCCTGTTATTTCAGGTGATTCCCCTCAACATATCTTATCAAAAATTTGTTATTTTTAGAGGTTATTGAGTATGAGGTATAATCATATCTCTAAATATTTAGTTGGCATCAACAGCTTCAACTATCTATAGCTAATTTGAGGGTGGAAAAAGTCGATCAAAATCTTCTAATTCCTATTTACCTTATGACGCTCATCTAATAGCTTGTTTTAGATAATTAGTCACAGCATCAACGGAGTTATTTCCATCTATAGTAACTAGCTGTTGACGTTCTTTGTAAAATTCAATCAAAGGTTCTGTTTGTTGATGGTAGACTTTTAAACGATTTGTTATAGTTTCCTCATTATCATCTTGCCGACCTCTTGATAATAAGCGACTGACTAAAACCTTATCTGGAACTTGTAAATTTATGACCATCAAAGAATTAATAATTTCAGCTTTTTCTTCTCGAGTGTCATTTCCATTTTTACTTGCAGATAAAAGTTTTTCTACAAAATCTGCTTGAGTCACATTTCTCGGAAAGCCATCTAGAATCCAACCATTTTGAGCATCATTTTGTTTCAGTCTTTCTTCAACCATGTCAAGGATGAGTTGATCGGGAACTAATTCACCTTTGTCCATGTATTCTTTCGCTTGTAAACCCAGGGGAGATTTTTGTGCCACATTATTGCGTAAAATATCACCTGTAGAAATATGAGGAACTTGGTAAAAATCTGCTATTCGAGATGCCTGTGTTCCCTTGCCTGCTCCTGGCGGACCTAAGAATATCAGTTTTACCACTATTGCTTCACCATTCCTTCGTATCTCTGAGAGATAACATAAGTTTGAATTTGTTTTGCCGTGTCTATTGCTACACCCACTAGAATTAATAGAGAGGTAGCTCCTAATCCTCTAAAAGTAGGTACACGGGTTGCACTTTCTACTGCCGTAGGAATAATTGCTACTAAACCAAGGAAAATAGCTCCTAGGAAAGTCAACCTATTCAAAACTTTCTCTATATAATCGCTAGTAGTTTTACCTGGGCGAATTCCTGGGATACTTGCTCCCATTTTCTTCAAATTCTGCGACATATCCACTGGGTTCATAATTAGGGAAGCGTAGAAATAACTGAAGAATAGAATTAGAACAAAGTAAAATAGAGCATACAACCAAGGAGTCGGGCCACTAGGACTGATAGAAGTAATTATCTGAGATAAAAGTGGATTGTTAGAAAACTGAGCTAAGGATACAGGTAATATGAGGACGGCAGAAGCAAAGATAATCGGCATTACTCCACCCTGATTTAATCGTAAAGGTAAATAGCTTTTTGTTTCCCGATAAAGTTTTCTACCTACTTGACGACGAGCTGAAAGTATGGGAATTCTGCGGCTTCCCTCTTGTACAAAGACAATGCCTACAATCATCACTAAGAATACTAGAAGCAGAATAATCGCACGACCTACGATAGCACGGTCTCCTCCTTCAAATAATTTAATAGTGTCGCCCAGTGATTGAGGTAACACAGCCACAATGTTAACAAATATTAACAATGATGCTCCATTACCAATTCCTCTTTCTGTAATTAATTCGGATATCCACATCACGAACATAGAACCTGCTGTAATTGCTAAAATAGTCTTAGCAATAAATAGAGGCCCCGGGTTAATCGCTACACTTATCGACGAGCCATTGATATTTGCAGATGAACTATTCAGAAATATTGCTAAACCAAAGCTTTGTAGGACTGACCAACCCAAGGCCACATAGCGAGTTATTTGAGAAATTTTACGACGTCCTGCTTCACCTTCATTCTTCTGCAGATTTTCTAAGCTGGGTAAAGCTGCTGTCATCAATTGAATGATAATTGAAGCATTAATATAAGGTATGATGCCTAATGCAAAAATACCTAATGCCGAGAAACCTCCACCAGAAAACAGATCCAGAAATCCAGTTAAAGCCTGATCTCCGATACTTGCTTCAAAAGCTCCTCTATTTATTCCTGGTACTGGTAAGTACACACCTAGACGCACCAAAAGAAGTAAACCTATTGTCACTAGCAGTCGCCCCCGCAACCCTGCTGCTTGGGCCATCTGCAAGAATGTTTCTTGAGCAGTTGGTGCCTTATCTCTACTAATGTCCATATTTATTTGAGATTTTTATTTTATATTTTTGATTTTAGCAAAATTAGGTAGAATCCTCCGCTTCTAGATATTTTATTTGTTTTATAATTAAGGTTTTTTCTTCAAGTGACAGCTCCAGTCGCTAAACTCTTGCGAGCTATAGCGCGGGCTTCTCGTTGACTCCCGGCAACCCGTCGGACATTTCATGTTCGCGAAGCGTCTCCGCAGGAGAAACTTTGGTTTTACTTCCCAGTGCTGCCCCACCGGAGAAGGAAGTAGGGATTAATTTCTCGCTCTACCTACGTTCGGTGAAAGTTTTATATACAATCAAGCTGTACTTTGAATGCACAATTACCTTGTCAAACCCCCTACCTTCAGTTGTCTAGGTTCGTTTTGTAGGTGGCGGTTAGCTCTTGAAATAACTTTACCTACATCATTTATTTTACCAGCATTTTGCCCACCATTCATCCCTTCGCTAATCCGGAAGAATATGGTGCGTTGCTTCTGGCGGTTGGTACTAAAGCTTTTTAGACTCTACTTGAGATAACCTGAAACAACTAGAAAGTTTATTTATTCACTCCTATTTGTTGGCAACTACCACCTGCTGCTTCTATTTTGGAACGAGCTGTAGCTGTAAAACCTATAGCATGAACATTTAGTGCAACATTCAACTCTCCATCTCCGAGGACTTTGAGCGGTCCATCATTACTTGTAATAATTCCCGCTTCCATTAGGGAGGCAAGAGTTACCTCTGTGTTCGCTGATAATGATGCCAACTTACCCACATTGATAATTGTATATTTCTTCCGATTGACCATCGGAAAGCTTTTTAACTTTGGCAAGCGACGATAAAGAGGATTTTGACCACCTTCAAAACCCGGTCTAGTGCTGCTGCCAGACCGAGATTTTTGACCACGCATCCCCTTACCACAGCTTGCACCTTGACCTGCTGAGATGCCTCGGCCTAATCTACGAGGGCGTTTCTGAGAACCTTTTTGAGGAATTACATCTTTTAATCTCATCTTGTTTTATCTTGCTACCTATGAATTTGCCATTATTGACATCCTTCCGACGCTGCTCTACGAGACAGCACGGGTTCCCTAGCATCACTGATAGGGGCTTTCTGCTTCAATGCACCCGCCTTCCGGGATTTACTCCTTTCGGGTCTAAAAGCGTGCTCCACAGACTGACACTGCTAGTCCAGCAGCCTTCTTGGTGGGCATTCCCTCTCTTGGTCAGCATTCCCTTGAGTCTTACGCCGACGCGGGGTCTCACCGCTTGCGTCTATCCTCCAAAGGAGGATCTAAAACTTTTCATGTCGCGCAGCGAAACGCTGACGTGGGGTCTCACCGCTGTTGCCTCTTGCCTATTCCCTGCTCTAGGACTAAGCATATAGATGTTCCACAGGCAGGTCTCTTTCTTGAGCTACATCGGCCAATGTTCTCAAAGCTGATAAGGCGTTAACAGCAGCTCTAGCATTGTTTAATGGATTATTAGAACCTAGCTGTTTGGCTAATATATTCTGAACACCTGCTAGTTCCAGAACTGTTCTCACCGCTCCTCCCGCGATAACTCCCGTACCTGGTGCTGCTGGACGCATGATCACTTTAGCTCCACCACCAAAACCATTTACAAGATGAGGAATAGAGTTAGATTTTGTCAGAGGGACTTCAATCATATGTTTTTTGCCATCCGCAACTCCTTTCTTGACAGCACCTATAACATCTGCTGCTTTACCTACTCCTACGCCCACTTGACCTTTTTCATTGCCTACGACGACAATAGCTCGGAAACTCAGGTTTTTACCACCTTTAACAACTTTAGTGACTCGGCGGATTTGAACAACCCTTTCTTGCCATTCACTTTCTTTCTCTTTTGTACGGTTACTTTTTTTACGACGCTGTTGTTCTGCCATAATTGTTACCTTTTGTCAAGTTCATTTTTTGTAACTTTACTAATTATCTAGAAGTCTAATCCAGCTTCACGAGCTGCCTCAGCTAAAGCTTTTACACGGCCATGATAGATATTTCCACCACGGTCGAAAACTACTTTTTCTATTCCTTTTTCTAGCGATCGCTGCGCAATTAATTTTCCTACTTGCACAGAAGCATCACAGTTAGCTCCGGAACTAATACTTGATTTTAATTCTGGTTCTACAGTTGATGCTGCAACTAAGGTATGTTGTTTAGTATCATCAATTACTTGAGCATAGATATGCAGATTTGAGCGAAATACTGATAATCTAGGGCGTTCTGATGTACCAAATACTTTTTTTCGCACCCGACGATGCCGCTTTCTGACAGAGTCTTTACGAGTATACTTCATCTATTTTTTACCTGATTTACCTGCTTTGAGTTTAATCATTTCACCCGCATAGCGAATGCCTTTACCTTTGTATACTTCTGGTGGACGAACAGCACGAATTCGCGCGGCAGTATTTCCTACTAATTCTTTATTGATACCAGTAACAATTACATTAGTATTATTTTCTACTGCCACCTGAATACCTTCAGGAGGGGGCATTTCTACTGGTTTACTGTAACCTACGTTTAAGATTAAGTTCTTGCCTTGAACTTGAGCACGATATCCTACTCCTTGAATCTGTAGTCGCTTTTCATATCCTTTTGATACACCTTCGACCATATTGGCAACTAAAGTTCGAGATAGGCCATATTGCTGACGAGCACGACGAGTTTCAGTTTGTGGTTTAACCACAATAGTATCTTCCTGCTGCTCAACAGCTATTTCTGGTGATATCACCCTAGAAAGTTCACCTTTCGGGCCTTTTACTGTTACTTTTTGACCATCAATGGTAACGGTCACTTTCTTGGGAATCTTGATTGGAAGCTTACCAATTCTAGACATAGCTTTCTTTGTATATATATTAGGTTGCTAGATATTGTTTTCTTTCGGTTAGTGAATAGCTCTCGAACAGACCTCTTGCAAAAGTTTTAATCACATCAATTCAAGACACGAAATCAACAGTTTTACCAAAAAAAAGTGGTTTCAAGCTTCCTTTTTTACAGAGATAAAAAGAAAAAACTTTTAGTTGATCCTGTTCTTTTAAAGGATAGGTAATTATTAATTATTAATTATTAATTATTAATTATTAATTATTAATTATTAATTATTATTTACTACCAAACATAACAAAGGACTTCTCCTCCGATGCCTCTTTTTCTAGCTTCTCTATCAGTCATAATTCCACTGGATGTAGAAATAATAGCTATTCCTATTCCACCTAAAACTCGTGGTAATTCTTTGCGATTTTTATAGACCCGGAGTCCAGGTTTACTAACTCGCTTCAGATATCTAATAATGGGTTGTCGATTTTTGCCTTTGTATTTTAAAGATATTACTAAGAACTTCTTAATACCTTCGCCTTCTTGTTCAAACCCACCAATAAAACCTTCCTCGCTCAATACTTTGGCAATACTGCGAGTCATCTTTGTTGCTGGAACTTTTGTTGTTGTATGTTGAGCCATGCAGGAGTTGCGAATTCGCGTCAACATATCTGATATTGTGTCGTTAGCCGCCATTTTTTCCTTTTTTTCCTTAACTACTTTAAGTTAATTAGTCCGAAAGGGCATTCCCATTTCTTTAAGTAAGGCGCGGCCTTCCTCATCAGTATTAGCTGTGGTAATAATTGAAATGTCCATTCCCCGAATTTGATCGATACTGTCATATTCTATCTCTGGAAAGATTAGCTGTTCTTTTAAACCTAAGCTGTAATTTCCTCGACCGTCAAAGCTTTTAGGATTTATGCCTCTAAAATCTCTAATTCTTGGTAATGCTAAATTAATTAGTCGGTCTAGAAATTCATACATTTTTCCAGAGCGTAGAGTAACCATAACTCCTACTGGCATTCCGTTACGGATTTTAAAGCCTGCGATCGCTTTTTTCGCCCTAGTTACTACTGGTTTTTGGCCTGTAATTGTAGCTATTTCTTTGATTGATGAGTCTAGAGCTTTAGCATTTTGAGATGCTTCTCCTAAACCCCGGTTCAATGTTACTTTAACCAGTTTTGGTACCTGGTGAATATTTTTATACTTAAATTGCTCCATCATTTTGGGAACAATTTTTTCTTGGTAAAAATTCTTTAGTCTTTCTGCCATAGTTTTAGTAACTATATAGTTTAGTAAATTTACTTAGTAATTAAAGTAATTTGATTTTGGTCTATTTAATCAATAATTTCTCCTGTTTTTTTGAGCTTTCGCACTTTGCGACCATCATCTGTAAATGTATAACAAATGCGACTAGCTACTTTTTCTTTGCTAGAGTAGAGCATAACGTTAGAACTATGAATCGGAGCTTCAATGGTAACAATTTTACCTGACTCTCCTTCTTGCTGAGGTTTAACGTGCTTTGTTTTGACGTTAATATCTTTCACTACAACTTTGCTAACTTTTGGCAAAACCTTCATAATTTCGCCTACTTTGCCTTTATCTTTTCCGGCAATTATTTGAACTGTGTCACCTTTCTTAACGTGCATCTTATAGCGTATAGGTTTTCCCTGTGCGCTCATTTGAGTTTTTTTCTTTTTAGCCATTTACAGTACCTCCGGTGCTAGGGATACGATTTTAGTAAAATTTTTGTCTCGTAATTCACGAGCTACTGGACCAAATACACGAGTTCCTCGTGGATTTCCATCCTGGTTGATAATTACTGCTGCATTATCATCAAATCTAATGCTCATACCAGTCTCTCGACGTAAACCTTTCCTAGTACGGACAACAACAGCTCTCACTACATCTGACTTTTTGACAGCCATGTTAGGAGATGCGTCTTTGACTACAGCTATTATAACGTCACCTATACGAGCATAGCGACGATTGCCACCACCTATTACACGGATGCACATTAATTTTCGGGCACCGCTATTATCAGCTACATTTAATATGGACTGTTGTTGAATCATTGCTGTCTCTGTGATGTTTTATAGATGTGTTAGAATTCAAGTTAATTGATTTGTTAATTTTAATAGTTTTATTCGACCAATAGAACCAACCATTAACTAATCTTGGAATTTAGGATTTCAGCAAGTTGCCAACGTTTAGTACGACTCATGGGACGAGTTTCTGTAATCCGAACGCGATCGCCTTCGTTACATTTATTTTCTTCGTCGTGAACTTTATATTTTTTAGTTTTCACGACTGTTTTGCCGTACTTCGGGTGAGCAGACCTGTTTTCGATCGCCACCACTATTGTTTTGTCCATTTTGTTGCTGACAACTACACCTACTCTTTCTTTAGCTGCCATAATTTTCCTTGTTTTATGAGTAATAAAGTGTTCTTTAATTTTCCCGATAAATACTTGTAAAATGTCAACAATTAATAATTTACTAATTGCAAAACATATTAAGTTTTTAATTTTTTATTCTGGACTATCTGCTGTTTCAACAGATGTACTTGAAACTGATGCTGCTACTTCTTGAGTAGAAGCTTCTGCTTCTTTAACTAATTCTCGTTCTCTTTCTATTGTTAACAATTGAGCCAGTCGATGACGATTGTATTTAAACAGGTGAGGTTTTTCCAACCTTCCGGTAGCTTTTAACATTCGTAAATCGAACAATTCTCGCTTAACTTTTACTATCTCAGCGACAAGTTCTTCATCACTCAAATTCCTAACTTCTTCTACTTTAGGAAAAGGCATCTAGAAATCTCCCTCGCGTGTAATAAACTTAGTCTTAATTGGCAATTTAAATGATGCTAAACGCATAGCTTCGCGGGCTATTTCTTCTGCAACTCCACCCAACTCAAACATAATGCGTCCTGGTTTAACTACTGCTACCCAATATTCTGGGGCACCTTTACCAGAACCCATACGGGTTTCTGCGGCTCGCATTGTGACGGGTTTATCTGGAAATATACGAATCCAAATTTTCCCACCCCTACGGATATAACGAGTCATGGCACGACGAGAAGCTTCTATTTGACGGGAAGTAATCCAAGAAGGTTCTAATGCTTGGAGAGCAAATTCACCGAAAGCAATGCTATTGCCACTATTTGCATTACCTCTCATTCGTCCGCGTTGCTGTTTACGGAATTTTGTTCTTTTAGGACTTAACATAGTCTACTATTTACTACTTAATTTAGTATTTTCCTAGTCAGTTATGGCGCTACGCGCAATTCAAAAGTCAAAAGTAATATCTGACTGAGGGCGAAATGTTTTTGGATAGTTCCTCGCGCATACCCGTTACAAATTCTGAATTCTAAATTCTAAATTCATCCAATGTTTTTGGATAGTTCCTCGCGCATACCCGTTACAAATTCTGAATTCTAAATTCTAAATTATAAATTCTAAATTCATCCTTCGTTAGACCTGTCTTCATATTGCTGACGACGTTTTTGTTGTCTACGTTTTGGTTGATTTACTTGAGCATTTCCCATATCTTCTTGACCAGGAATAATTTCTCCTTTGAAGATCCAAATCTTGATTCCCAGGATGCCGTAAATTGTTTTAGCAGTACAGTAGGCATAATCAATGTCAGCTCTCAATGTGTGCAATGGCACACTACCTTCTCTTGTCACCTCGGTACGAGCAATTTCTGCTCCATTGACTCTTCCACTTACCTGAACTTTTATGCCTTCTACACCAGCTTTTTGAGCCCTAGTTATAGCTTGACGTACAACTCGACGAAAAGAAACCCTTTTCTCTAGTTGTTGAGCAATGTATTCACCAATAAGCATGGCATCGGTGTCTACTTTTGTCACTTCAACAACGTTGATTCTGATTTGACGGTTGCTACCCAAAAGTTTTTGTAAACCTACTCTCAAAGACTCAATACCTGCACCACCTCTACCAACCACTACACCTGGTCTAGCGGTGCTAACTTCTAAGTCTATCTGGTCTGCCTTTCGCTCAATTCTGATTTGAGAGATGCCTGCATTTGCCAGAGTTTCCTTGACATATTTACGAATTTTGTGGTCTTCTTCCAACAGTTCTGGGTAGTTTTTAGCATCAGCGTACCAGCGAGAGCGATGCTCTTGAGTTACGCCTAATCTAAAACCAATTGGATGTATTTTTTGTCCCATTACTTCTATAACTTAAATTAATGTCATCTAATCGTTCAAATTTCTTCCCTTACTAATCAACTACAGGAGCTACTGCAACTGTAATGTGACAAGTAGGTTTACGAATTCTGTAAGCACGACCTTGAGCGCGGGGTCGGTAGCGTGGCAAACAAGGCCCTTGATCGGCAAAAGCTTTGGATACAACTAAGGTTTCTGGGTCTATTCCTTTATTATGCTCGGCATTCGCTGCTGCTGAACGTAATGCTTTTCGCACTGGCTCGCAGGAACGATATGGCATAAATTCAAGTATAATCAACGCTTTCCGGTAAGATATCCCACGAATTTGGTCAAGTACGCGTCGCACTTTAAAGGGAGACATTCGGATGTAACGTGCTACTGCTTTTACTTCTTCACTGGTATCTACAGGCATACCTTTCTCCAATTATCAATTTCAACGAGTTTTCTATATTATCTTTTAGACTTTCTATCTGAACCGTGACCTCGATATGTCCTAGTCGGTGCAAATTCCCCTAATTTATGGCCTACCATCTGATCGGAGATGAACACCGGGACGTGTTGACGTCCGTTATGTACTGCGATCGTATGACCGACCATATCTGGGATAATAGTTGAAGCTCTTGACCAAGTTTTAATTACTTGTTTTTGATTTTTCTCGTTTAAATCTTCTATTTTTTTCAATAGATGATCTGCGATGAATGGTCCTTTTTTTAATGATCGAGCCATAATTGAATTTATGATTGATTTAATACAATTCCAGTTAGAGGTGTTATGCCGTTTCACTGAAGTCAGAATTGATCAAGTTGATGCACTATATTAGATTTATCAAAATAATTGAGTCGCGCCACCCCGCTTTTTAAGGCAAAATGTTTTTTGGGACTTGCTCAAATCCCCGTTACAAAAACAACTTCTGTACGGGCGTTAGCGGAGCTTTGCACCAGCAAACGGCCGTTTGCTTCGCATAACTATCGTTAACGCCCCTACTGACTTCTGACTTCGTTAACGCTCATCAACCAGATACTGATTTTAGCTTTGCCGTCCACCTTTACCTCGTTTAGAGGATTTACGACGACGTTGTACGATTAAAGCATCACTCCGTTTTCTCTTCTTACGAGTTTTCAGACCTAATGCTGGCTTACCCCAAGGAGTAACTGGTCCGCTTCTACCGACTGGTGCCCGGCCTTCACCACCACCATGAGGGTGATCGACTGGGTTCATCACACTACCTCTAACTGTTGGTCTCTTTCCTTTCCAGCGATTGCGACCTGCTTTACCTAAGCTGATATTTCTATGATCGACATTACCTACTTGGCCAAGAGTGGCGTAGCAACTTGCTCTAACTTTACGGCGTTCGCCAGAAGGGAGTTTGACTGTTACATATTCGCCTTCTTTTGCTACCAATTGAGCCGCGGCACCAGCAGCACGGACTATTTGTCCTCCTTTACCTGGAACAAGTTCTACATTATGAACATCTGTACCCAGGGGAATTTGGCTCAGAGGTAAAGCGTTGCCAATTTCGATTGGAGCGTTGATGCCAGAAATAACGGACGCACCAACTTTTAATCCTACAGGATGAAGGATATAACGTTTTTCTCCATCTTGATAATGTAGTAGTGCTATTCTGGCGTTCCGGTTCGGGTCGTATTCTACTGATGCTACTTTGGCCGGAATATTATGTTTGTTACGACGGAAGTCGATAACACGATATAGTTTCTTGCTACCTCCGCCTCGGTGACGACAGGTAATTACACCACGGTTATTACGACCCTTTCGTCTATGCTTTCTTTTTACCAGAGATTTTTCTGGTGTTGAGCTAGTTATCTCAGCAAAGTCTGATACGCTATGTTCTCGGGTACTTGGAGTATAGGGTCGATAGGAACGAATACCCATAATTAATTTTCTATGCCACTTGAGATTTTACAGATTTAAAGATTTTAAATTTAGTTGAGTTTTTTTAGAGGTCTGGGAATAGAACTTTCCTAATTGGTTCCCCATCTTCTAAGCTGACAATAGCTCTTTTATATCTAGGTTTGAAGCCTTGAAATTTACCTACTCTTTTCTTTTTTCTTGGTAAATTTAGGGTATTCATACCTGTTACTTTTACCTCAAATAGTTGTTCAATTGCTGCTTTGATCATTGGCTTTGTTGCCCTTGGATCTACATCAAATGTGTATTGATTTAGTTCCATTAATCTAGTAGCTTTTTCTGTGACAACTGGACATTTGACTATATCCACTAAGTCTCGTGAATCAACTTTTATCCCCATACATCTCCTGAATTTTCTCTATTGCTGCTGCTGTCGCTATGATTTTATCTGCTGCCAGAATATCGTAAATATTCAAGTTATTAGCTAGAGAGATTTTCAGTTTCGCAATATTACGACCTGACAGATATACATTTTCTTGTTTATCTTCTAATACCAGCAGAACTTTAGATCCTGCTTCTACTCCCCAACGAGTGATCGCTTGGACTAATTCTTTTGTTTTCGGCCTTGTTAATTGGTCGGAAAAGTTTTCGATCGCAATTAAATCTTCTGAACGACTTTGGAAGGCAGTGCTGAGTGCTAGACGTTTTTCCTTGCGGTTCATTTTATGGGAGTAGTCTCTTGGTTTAGGACCAAAAATTACACCACCACCACGCCATAGAGGGGAACGGATGGAACCTGCTCTTGCTCTACCTGTTCCTTTTTGTCGCCAAGGTTTACGACCTCCACCTCTGACTTCAGATCTTGTTTTTGTGCTGGCTGTTCCTTGGCGGTTATTCGCCATTTGTAGTCTTAAGGATCTATGAACAACATGAGCTGCACTTTCTTCTTTTGCTACTCGTAAGTTGAGAGTTGCTTGTCCAACTTCTTCACCTTGCCAGTTTTTTATGACACAATCAACCATCTTTTTTTCTCAAAAATTTTTTCTATTTCTGACCTACTATTGTGGCTGGAGCAACGCTGACTAATGTGCCTGGTTTACCAGGAATGCTTCCTTTGATCAGCAATAGGTCTCTTTCTGTATCTATTCTCACTACTTTGAGTTTTCTAGTAGTGACTCGCACATTTCCTAAATGTCCTGCCATTTTCTTACCTGGATAAACACGCCCTGGTGTTGTTCCTGGACCTGTGGAGCCAGGCAAACGATGGTTTTTGGAACCGTGAGCCATTGGTCCACGTCTAAAGTTATGACGTTTCTGATAACCAGCAAAGCCTTTACCAATACTTTTTCCTGTGACATCAACGAGTTGGCCTGCTTCAAATAGATCGACTTTTATTTGTTGACCTAGTTCAAAGTCACCTGTATTTTCTACTCTGTATTCTCGTAGATGACGTAAGGGAATACCGCCTGACTTAACTAAATGTCCTTGTTGAGCATTAGTCAAGTATCTATTAACTTCTTTTGGTTCTTTGATATTGAGTTGACGGGTTTTATTTTTGGCTTCTCCATATCCTATTTGAATTGAAGTATAACCATCTGTTTGTTCGGTTTTAATTTGGGTAACTACACATGGACCAGCTTGTACAACTGTTACAGGAATTGCTGCTCCTGTTTCAGGTTCAAATACTTGTGTCATGCCTAGTTTTTTGCCAAGGATACCAACTACCACTGTCGCTCTCCTGATACTTTTATTTATGCACTACAACAATAATTTTTTTTTATGGAAATAATTTGTCTTTTTTAACAGACTTTTTTTTACCTAATAGTTAATAAATCATACTATTTACACATAAAAATTTATCTTGGTGATTTTTAGTTTTTTCACCATAGATAATAGTTTAAACTTATCCTTATTACAACAGTTGTTAATTTCCTGACTATTTCTTAGGGTTGATTGCCTAAGTCAATTGTTCGTCATACTCAACTTCTGTTTGATTGATTTTATTGGGATAGGTTTTACTGTTTCAACCAAGTCGATCTATAAAAGATATTCTTAGGAAAATATTCAGCCAAGGATTAAACCAGTAGTGTTGCTAGATTTGACTAATGACTTAAGTTTGTATTAGTTTTGATTCTCATTTTTTTTCTCTTAATACTAGAGAAATTATGCAACTAATACCCAGCAAGACAATATATTACCGTTTGCTGATAACGATAATATTTATGTTTACCAGCTATTATTTTTTAGCTTTTTGTCTTTAGCTCTAGTTCTTACTTTATGGTCACCAGGACTTGAGTAGCTTGCTAATCAGTATCCTTTTTATTTTAGGAAGTATAGAAATTTACACAACTAACTACTTCTTGATTTTTAGCCTTGAAATAGCTAGCTAGGTAATAATTTACTAACCTTTGTATAATCCCCATTTAACGATTGAACTCAATCATAGGGTTAACATAGGCCATACTTACCTATTACATCACTTTTTTTTGGCGACAATATATAATTGTATATTATTTACTAAGACTTGTCTAGTGGTTTAAATAATTTTTTTTGAGGTCGCTAGGAACACAAGTATCTTTGGTTTAAACAACTATAATGTAGACCAACTAGATATCGCTCTGGGTTTCTCGTTATACCCGTTAGGATTAAGGGGAGGGCAGAGGGCAACCCGCAAAAAAACTAGTAGCGTTCTTTAGTTGACAAGGTAGCTGAAGCGTGCTTTGCTCAGGCCAGTTAGGAGTGGCGGTAATACGCACCTGACTGCTGAAGCTAGAAAACTCAAGATATGGGGTTCAACTCAGAAGTCCTGGTAATTCGGTATTTGAGGTAAAATCTTGAAGGAAACCGGGTGAGTATAGAACTTTGTAGTACAAGAGTGGCGGTGGGTCTCATCGTTGCTGCCTGTGGAGGCGTAGACATTAGTCAGCCAGGGAAACAGGAAACTCCATCCGTGAGGAGGAGAGAGATTCCCGCTATAATCATTCTTATTTAGCGGGAGAGAACGTCACATATAATTACCTACAATTTAAAGATTAGGGACAAGATTAACCATGGCACTGATTACGACTGGTCGAGGAATGATTAAGGATTTGGAGAAGTCTGGGTCTTTGGCCGTTTATGTTCCTTTGGAAGGAGGGTTTGAAGGGCGTTATCAACGTCGGTTAAGGGCTTCTGGCTATGTAAGTCACAATATTACTGCTAGAGGTCTTGGAGATTTGGCCATGTATCTGACAGGGGTGCATGGAGTCAGACCTCCTCACTTAGGTAAGAAAAGTACGGGTAATGGCCCAGCAGTTGGTTATGTTTACTATGTACCGCCAATTGTGAGTTATCGATTGGAACACTTACCACCTAAAGCTAAGGGTTTGGTTTTGTGGATTATAGAAGGTCAGATTCTATCTAGTCAAGAAATTGAGTATTTAACTGTCCTACCTAAATCAGAACCACGAGTTAAGGTGATAGTGGAAATGGGTGGCGATCGCTTCTTTAGATGGACACCACTTCAAAATGCTTTGGTACCTGCTTAAAGTAGCAGTCAGCAGTCAGCTATCAGCAGTCAGCTTATTCTTGGTGTATAATGAGGAATTAAAACCTACATTAACACCTACCACTAATTTTTTCAAATATAGTGGGGGACTTAAACCCTCGAATTTTCAGCTGACAGCTAAATGCTGTTTGCCGAGCATTCCGGAACGGAAAAGCTGATAGCTAGTTAAAGAATTTTTTGAGCTAACATTTTATCTTTGTACTTCAAATTTTTTTGAGCTAAAGGCTCTACTATATACAGCGTGAGAGAACGCTATTCTCCCCTAATTTCGCTAAAAAAAGGCCACTGGTTTAAATTAATCTGTGGGGCCAGCTTTCAACACCTGCCAACAGTAAGAAATTTAACATTAGCTTATACTTTGGCAGGTGCAGATTGTATTGATGTGGCTGCCGATCCGGCGGCGATCGCTTCTGCTGGTCAGGCTTTACAGGTTGCAAGTGGCCTCCAGGATTGGGCCAAGTCTCAGGGATTTGGCTACCAAGCGTTACCATGGATAATGGTAAGTATCAATGATGGAGAAGATCCTCATTTCCGGAAAGCTGAGTTTGACCCTAGTGTTTGCCCTACAGACTGCTGGCGACCTTGTGAGAAAGTTTGTCCGGCAGACGCTATAGTTTTTTCTGAAGATAGAAATACTATAACTTGTGGTAATTCGGGGGTTATTGATGAACTTTGCTACGGTTGTGGAAGATGTTTGTCTGTATGTCCTAAGCAACTAATACAGGCTCGCTCTTATGTATCCACTCCTAGTTCTATTGCATCATTAGTATTGCAGACTGGTGTAGATGCCATTGAAATTCATACTCAAGTGGGAAGAGAAAGTGATTTTCAGCGACTCTGGAAAAGCATAAAACCTTGGGTAAATCAATTAAAACTAATTGCTATTAGTTGCCCTGACGGAGAAGGGTTAGTAGAATATTTACAAAGTCTGTATGAAATTATTTCTCCTCTTCCTTGCGCTCTAATCTGGCAAACTGATGGTAAACCGATGAGTGGGGATATTGGGGCAGGTAGCACAATGGCTGCGATCAGATTTAGTCAAAAGGTGCTGAATGCAAAACTACCAGGGTATGTACAGTTAGCAGGAGGCACAAATAATTTTACTGTAGCCAAGCTTGTTGCTAAAGGTTTGCTAGCTTCTGAGAATAACAAACAGGAAAACTCTGCTAAAAATTTAAATACTTATATTCCGGAAAATAGATTTGTTTCTGGTGTAGCTTATGGTAGCTATGCCCGCGTTTTGTTGTCACCAATTTTGGAAAAATTAGAAAAAATGCACAAATCACAGCTGCAGGCAATTGAATTTGCCTACGGTACAACTAGCATTCATGCCAAAGAACTCACTAATGATTCCCAGCTAACGAAGCTAGAAGTTTTACCGGAACTTCTTTGGGAAGCTGTCAGTTTAGCTAACTCTCTGGTTTCCCAAATCAAAACATCGGATCTTAAGTAAAATGAGGAATTAGTAATGAATTTCCATAATAGAATTTTATTTGATACCAACATGGAAATAGAAGGCAGGTTGAAATCAGGGTAAAAACGCTTAAACTTCAATATGTATGTGTTAAGCTCACCCCCCTAAAGATTTATCTATCATTCGGTCAGTTGCCGGAATTGATATAAATCATAGTTTCAGTTTTTGCCTCAAAAGCTTTTTTCTTACCCAGTAGAATAGAAGTCACTTTTAACAAAGTATGCAGATTACAGACGACCTTAATAGATTACTAGAAATTGTACCAGACCAAATTAGACGGCCTCTACTGCAACATCAACAGCGAAATAACCTAATCGAAATTGTGATGGATCTGGGTCGTCTCCCAGAAGCTCGTTTTCCATCCCATGCAGAATACCTGGGCGAAATTCCTATTTCTAGAAAAGACCTCAATTATTCCATAGAACGAGTTGGTAATTTTAGCAGCGATAATCGAGCAGGTATTGAGCAAACGCTACACAGGATTAGTGCTATTCGCAATCGCACGGGAGAAGTTATTGGTTTAACTTGCCGAGTGGGGAGGGCAGTCTTTGGCACAATTGGTATGATTCGCGAGTTAGTGGAAACCGGAAGGTCGATTTTGATGCTCGGTCGCCCTGGTGTAGGAAAAACAACGGCACTACGAGAAATTGCAAGGGTGCTGGCTGATGATTTAGAAAAACGGGTGGTGATTATTGATAGCTCTAATGAAATTGCTGGGGATGGAGATGTTCCTCACCCTGCTATTGGTCGTGCCCGTCGTATGCAAGTTGCTCGCCCGGAACAACAGCATCAAGTGATGATTGAGGCGGTGGAAAATCATATGCCAGAGGTGATTGTGATTGATGAGATTGGTACGGAATTGGAGGCTCTGGCAGCGAGAACTATTGCGGAGCGTGGCGTACAGTTAGTGGGAACTGCTCATGGTAATCAGATGGAAAATTTGGTGAAAAATCCGACTCTATCCGATTTAATTGGGGGTATTCAGGCTGTGACTTTGGGTGATGATGAGGCACGACGTCGGGGTTCTCAAAAAACTGTTCTGGAACGTAAAGCACCGCCTACTTTTGAAATTGCTGTGGAAATGTTGGAAAGACAGCGTTGGGTGGTTCACGAGCAAGTGGCTGATACTGTTGATGCTTTACTGCGGGGGCAGAAACCTAATCCACAAGTGAGGACTGTGGATGAGAATGGTGAGGTGAAGATAACACGGGAGTATAATGGTACTCCAAGATTGGGTGGGGGTGTTAATCACAATGCGGGAGCGCTATTGGGAAAGTCAGGGGGAATGTTGACTTCTCGTAGTGGTTTTCGTGATTCTGGTTATATCATGCCATTGCCTAGTACGGGTCATGTTAATCAACCAGTGGAGTTTTCTGAGTCTAAGTCTTTTGAAGAATTATTGGATGAGTCTTTCTCGGGAAATGGGATGTTTTCTAATGGTAATGTAGGGCGTTGGGAAGCTCAGGCGACGGGTCCGAATGGTGAGGATTTGCCTTTGCATATTTATCCTTATGCAATTCCACGTCATCAAATGGAACAGGTGATTAGTACTTTGGGTTTGCCTGTGGTTTTGACTAAGGATATTGATAGTGCGGATGTGGTGTTGGCTTTGCGAACGCACACTCGGAAGCAGTCTAAGTTACGGCATATTGCTAAGGCTCGTCATGTACCTATTCATGTGATTAAGAATAGTGGTTTGCCTCAAATTGCTAAGGCACTGCGACGGTTATTGGATATGGAAGATCCTAGCACTCCTGAGTTTGCTGACTTGAATTTGTTTGCTGCTTCAGCTTCGGAAGATGAGATGGAGGCTTTGGAAGAAGCACGATTAGCAGTGGAGCAAATTGTGATTCCAAAGGGGCAACCTGTGGAACTTTTGCCACGTTCTCCAAAGGTGCGGAAGATGCAGCATGAACTTGTGGAGCATTATCGCTTGAAGTCTTCTAGTTTTGGAGATGAGCCTAACCGACGTCTGCGAATTTATCCAGCGTAAGGGAATGTAATTAAGATTCAAAAGTCAAAGTTCAAAGGTCAAAATTAGGCGTTGCTGAATGGTAATGATTTTTAAATTAAGTATCAAGGCAAAACATAAGTTTTTCAATTTTACCTTCAGCTACTTACCATTACATTTACATTTCAGCAATGTCATTATCAATTATCAATTATTGAACAGATTTCTATTAGTAAATGCAGATAAATAAAAATTTTAATACTACTTCAAATTAATTTAACAGCCTATGAATTACCTGATGTGACTTTTTTAGTTCAAAAGGTTTAGTCAGATCTTCTGTAGCACCAGTTATATCAAATCCGGTAGCATCGGTGTTATTCAGTATTAAAGAACTGTAGGGGCGAATGGCCATTCGCCCTTACACATTGTATAACGATCAACAGAATTATATCACTCCGAAGCCAACGGATTTGATATTAAATGTCCTTGAACTTTATCAAAATAACTATCTGTTGCTGTTAACATCATAGTTGGTAGATTTTGAAATTGAGGAATACTAGGTATTGTCCGACAAAGTTCTAAACCATCTATACCAGGCATTAAAATATCTAGCAAAATAACTTTCACCTGCTCATGGTAAATCATTGACAAAGCATCTATAGCATTATCAACTACTAATACCCGATATTCTTGACTCAAAGCTTGTTTGAAAATCTGATGCATAATAGTACTATAATCTACTGCTAAAATTGTTTTTTTCATATTTTCAGTTCCAGATATATTAGAGTTGTTGGGAAATAAAAATTCAAAAGCCTCAAAAGCTTACTATATAAGATTTTCAGGATTGGAGGGTTAAAAACACTATAAACGTTGACTAATAAGGGTTTTAGCCATTTTTTTAGCTTGATTCCCAACAACTCTATTATTACTTACATTTACTGCTGATTGAGAAAAAGATAAAGTAATCTATTTTATTTTAAATAGTATTTCCTAAGTAGGTAGGTCTAATTAAACGTTAAAAAAATTGTAGGGGGTGGGTTTAACCGAAAGTCTTGATGTAAGAACGATCTAGTTCTCAAAATCCGCCCTCTAATATTGCGTTTATTGATGCTCACCTACTTACGAAGTTATAGCAAATCCGGTTATCAAAAGGCACTTTTAAAAATATTCTCTAGTTCTCTCCTGATCTGCTTTATACCCCATATCCTTATCGACACAAAAGGGTACTCTATAGAACCCCTAAGCGTATCTTCATAAATATTAAATTTTTTTAGCTAGGAGACAGGAGACAGGAGACAGGAGACAGGAGGGAAGAGGGAAGAGGGAAGATGTGGGGAGAAATAATACAAAAAATTCAACACTCCTTTTCAGATTTTTCCTCACTCATTGATGCGCGAAAAGACTTGGCTACCATAATTATATAGCTATCAAATGGGTTCTATAAACCGGATTTAGTATTATTAGCCAACAACAGTCAGTATTTCCTACAAAATTGCCTAAAAATAATAATCAGTAGCTTATAGTTTGAAAATAAATTTCAACCCAGACTTTATTACATTCAAATTAGAGCAAAGTATTGCTCACTAATTGCTGAGTAATAATCGTAGCTTGTTAATAGGTAGTAACTGTACAACGCCAAATCAATGATTAGATAAGTTTGTAGTCAAAAACTGTTGGTTGATGTTATACTTCTATCATAAATCAATGTGATTTAATGATTTTTAAAGTTGCTAATATATTCAAAACTATACGATAAAGAAAGTAATAGGTCGTTACAAAATTACGAATTATAAGAATAAAAAATCAAACAAATAAGGTCAAGAAAATGGAAGTAAAATCACTATACCATTTATTAGCTCTTGAAACTTCCTTTGAAGAAACAGTAGAGTTAGCAGCACACATTGCTGAGGCTCCAATTGCATTCATTAGCTTTATAGATTCTAACTATATATGGTTAAAATCTCAAATAGGTATTCATCAGAAAAAAAATGACTATCTAGACTTTGTGAAACTTATTCTAGGCACTCTACAGGAGAAAGAAACAAAACAATTAATTATATCTGATACACTAGCCGATCAAAGGACAGCACATCATAGCTTAGTAATATCAGAAACTAAAATTAGATTTTATGCCGGAATTCCGATTAATATTAATGGCAAACAAATCGGTATTTTGTCAGTAATGGATTATGTATCGAGAACTATAACAAATAAATGTCAAAAATTATTAGAAAAACTAAGTATTCATATCAGTACCCAAGTCAAACTACAATATAAACTGTATAACTTTAGTGGAAAATTTATCGAATCACAAGAAAAAGTTGACGAAAATCAAGATAAAAAAACACTACATCTGCTAGAAAGAGCGATCGCTGCCAGCAATAATGGCATAGTAATTTCTGATAATACTCAACCTGATAACCCTATTATTTACTGTAACCCAACCTTTGAAAAAATTACAGGCTACTCTCGTCAAGAAATATTAGGAAAAAACTGTAGATTTTTACAAGGTGCTGACACCGATCCTACAGCAGTATCTCAAATTCGCCAAGCACTTAAGTTAGAAACCAATTGCTTAGTCGCCTTAAAAAATTACCGCAAAGATGGTACTACCTTTTGGAACGAATTAGCAATATCTCCAGTCAGAGACAACGATGGTCGTCTGACAAACTTTATTGGTATCCAAACAGATATCACTCAAAAAAAACAAGGGGAAGAAGCACTCCGAGAAAGTGAAGCACGTTATCGACTCTTAACCAATCATTCTACTGACCTCATTTCTAGGCAAACTATAGAAGGTATATTTTTGTTCGCCTCTCCTGCTAGTCGCGATCTCCTGGGATACGAACCAAAAGAGTTAGTGGGGTGTTGTCTTTACGATGACTTATTCCACCCAGAAGACAAAAAATTATATGAACTCAACAACCTAAAACATCTAGAAAGCAATACCTTCACTCATCGACTACGCCACAAAAAAGGGCATTATATTTGGTTTGAAACTACTTGTCAAAAAATTAACGACCCACAGACAGGTAAAGTAATAGAATTAGTTGCAGTTTCACGAGACATCACAGAGCGTAAACGTATAGAAGCAGCTTTAATAGAAAGATCGCATTTATCAGCTCTAGAAGCTGAAGTGGGAGTTGCTATGGGAGAAGGTGGTTCTCTGAGCGATATCCTTCAACGTTGTACCCAAGCGATCATTACAGAACTAGATGTGATTTGCTCGGGTATATGGACTCTTAACACTCAAACCAGTCAACTAGACCTACAAGCATTATCTGGTAACAATTTAGAATTAGACATCGAATATAGACAAAGACTACTGACTCCTAAGAGTCTCTTACCTTCTGACAGTCTAAATTCTGAAATTAAGTATGACAACGAACAACAAATCCTCACAAATGATTTTACCCTCCTGACTTCCGATAATCGAGTTGTTGGGGTAATGTGTATATGGAGCAGTCAAGTTCTTGCCGAGTCAGCTAGAGATGTGCTCAATTGGATAGCTAATGCGATCGCTACTACTATTGATAAAATTATCACCCAAGAACAACTATTAAACAACCGAGAAGCTTTACTATTTCGCCTCGCTAGTCAAATCAGAGATTCCCTCGACCTTGATAAGATATTGGGAACAGCAGTTGCAGAAATTAGAAATCTTCTACAAATTGACCAATGTTTATTCATTTGGTGTTTACCCAATCAAATCACTAGCATTGCCGTTACCCATGAAGATTCTAACCCAGAAATATCAGTTCATACCCCAGATTATCCTACAGAACAGGTAAAAATTTTATCAGATAAAATTCGTAATCGTGAGATTATACGATTTGATAATATTGAAACAATCAATAAACCTCATCTTGAACCAATACAGACATATCTGCAAAAATTGGCAGTGAAATCTACATTATTGCTCCCATTACAAACTCTTTCTGGTCAACAAGGGGGAGTTATTTGTAACCAATATAGTAGTCCTCGACCTTGGAGGGATAGTGAAGTAGAATTATTGCAAGCAGTAGTAGACCAACTAGCGATCGCCATTGACCAGGCCGAACTTTATGCTCAAACCCGTGCTGCTGCTTTAGCTGCTCAAACCCAAGCTCACTATCTCAGTGATGCCTTACAGAGTTTACAACAAAAAGAAGCTCAGTTAATTCAGCAAGAAAAAATGTCATCTCTAGGTCAAATGGTGGCAGGTTTAGCCCATGAAATTAATAATCCTGTGAACTTTATTCATGGCAATCTTACTTATGTTGAAAATTATATCAACAATATTCTTGAATTATTAAACATTTATCAAAAGTATTATCCAGATCCTATACCAGAAATTCAAGATAAGGCTGAAGATATAGACTTAGAATTTTTAATCGAAGACTTACCAAAAATTCTATCTTCAATGGAAATGGGAACCGAACGTATCCGTCAAATTGTCATATCTTTAAGAAACTTTTCCCGTCATGACGAATCAGACAAGAAAATAGTAGATATCCATGAAGGTATTGATAGCACCTTATTAATTTTAGATCACCGGATTAAATCAAGCGGAAAAGATTCTGGAATTGAAATTATTAAAGAGTATGGTAAATTACCTAAATTAGAGTGTTACCCAGGGCAACTAAATCAAGTATTTCTGAATATTATTAATAATGCAATTGATGCCCTCGAAGGTCAACCAAAACCAAGAAAAATTAAAATTACTACCCAGATGAACTCTGAGTCAGTAGAAACAGTAAATAATTCAAATGAAAATCAACATCTATCCACAGCTAATCTGAAATATGCTGTCATATCTATTAAAGATAATGGCCCAGGAATGACAGAAAAAATAATTAATCAAGTTTTTGATCCATTTTTCACCACTAAGCCAGTAGGTAAAGGAACAGGTCTTGGCCTTTCTATTAGCTATCAAATCATAGTGGACAAACATTCTGGTATCTTGAAATGCACTTCACAACCAGCAGAAGGGACAGAATTTATCATTCAGATCCCTATTAAAGCACCTAGAGTCCTTGAATCAATAATTTAAACACTTTCAATCTCTATGTCTTTTATATCTGATTTATATAGTAAATATTAAGAAGCTAAATTCTTTGCTATACTTAGGTTTTGGAAATTATAGTTCAGTAGATCCTAAAATGCCAGAGAGCTAGCTGATATTACAGAGTTTCAGCTAAGTTGATGAATAAGCTCTTACATAGCAGAAGGAAGAAGGTTTTAGTTATCTAGGAGAGAAGGAAAAATCTTGCGTTCTCTGAGTTTTAAGCTTTTGATATGTCCGCGCCTTTTCCTTCCACTGCTATATTTAACTAATTATCCGATTAAAGTCCATAAATCCTCAAAATTCAAAATTTCAAGATTATTCAAAAAAATCCTTGACAAATCCCTGGATATAAATGCTATTATATTAACTGTTGACGAATTGGGGCGTCGCCAAGCGGTAAGGCAGCTGGTTTTGGTCCAGCCATTCGGAGGTTCGAATCCTTCCGCCCCAGTAAGAAAATGATAATTAAAAATAATTAAAGTGAATAGTTGTCTCTATATAATATGACTAAACTTGGACTATATTTACTTTTTTTTATGTATAAAATAGAATTTTAGTTCTATATCTCAAGATCAAGTTTTTTTGCTTTATCTATAGCCTTGTTTGTACTAAACAACAAAATCTTCGGATGTAAATTTCTGATCAAAAAATCAGGTATCAAGCTCCCCCCTTATACGGAACTCCTGAAAACTTTGTGGGGAGTGTGGGGAGTAAGAATTCTGTCTACAGTTCTCAAAAAAATGTATTTTTCAATACGCTTTTCTCCAGAAAAAGTCTATCAATTTTTTATACATAACTTATCTATTTTGTCAAGTTTTATGTTAAGAAAAAATGTGGGTAATGGATAGCCTTTTAAGGGGAGAAAAAAGAAAACTCTGCATCTTCAAAGTTTCCCGCAGGAGGTACTGAAGCCTGCATTTCCTCTGTAAATAGGCTAACTGATAACTGATAAATGAATTGACAGTCTTTAGTTTTTCATTTATTCTCTACTTAGCTTTTTTTAAGGTTTTTAAGATTTGGCAAAAACTAGTTTCTATTCAAGAGATAAAGGTACTTTAAAGGCTATTTATTTGTTTGAGTCTGCTGAAATTCATATTAAACCACTTTTTAAAATAGTAATGTACAGTAGACTTCTGGTGATAATTAATCTCAAACCCTGGTAATGCCTGGGCAAAAAACTTAGTTTCCACCAGATATCTAGTTTAATCTTCATCCCTATTCCCTATTGCTCTAAAATTATGTATTTCATTAAATGAAAAACGGCTTTAACATTCAATCTATTCAGCATTTTTATTTGCTCTAAATGTCTATAAGCATCTAATTCGATAAATGTTCAAATTCAACTGAAACTTGCTAGAGAAGGAACAGTAAATAGACAATATATCTGAGTAGTAGATATACAAGTTATTATATTAATTAGATACAGTATTTTTTCTCTTCCTGATTACTTTGACCATTTTTCAAAATTTGAGAAATTTTTCTATACAGACTTTAATATTTGTTGTTATTATAGAATCCGGTTATACAGTATATGTTTATAATTATATCCACACTTAAATATTAAATCGGACTACCTCCCCATCTCCCTATCTCTCCCAACTATATAATAAGTATTCAATCGAATTTGATATTAATACTCATCCATCGATATAAAGTTAAAAATTCAATATATAAATTCTTGCAAATTGATAAATATCTGGTTTCCAATAAACATTGAAATACTTTATGATATAATCAGCAATAATTGCCTAAAATAGTGCTTTGGGAAACTAGGGTTAGATGGAAAAAGAGTGTAACTATTATGAAGTTCTAGGAGTATCAAAAAATGCTTCCACAGAACAGATTAAAAAAGCTTATCATAGCCTAGCACGTCAGTATCATCCTGATGTAAATCCAGGGGATATAAATGCAGCAGAAAAATTCAAAGAAATCAACTTAATGTATGAAATTCTTTCTGATCCATTGAAGCGATCGCAATACGATCAAAGGGTAGGGGAAGCTAAAGAACTATATAAACAAGGAGTTGGAAAAAGTCAGCTTGGAGATTATCAAGGAGCAATAGCAGATTACACAAAAGCACTAGAAATAAATCCTAATTGGGCAGAAGTTTTGTATCACAGAGGATTTGCTAGTTATAAACTGCAAGATTACCGGAGCGCCGATCTTGATTATACAAAGGCATTATTTTTAGACCCAAACTTAGTAGAAGTTTATTATTATCGGGGTCTATGTCGTATGAAATTAAGATACATTCAGGCTGGTATGGAAGACTATAGCAAAGCATTAGAAATAAATCCCTATTTTGCTCACGTTTATTATCAACGTGGTTTAGTTTATCTAGAGCTGAAAGAACATCGTCTGGCAATAATTGATTTCAGAAAAGCTGCTCAACTTTTTGCAGACCAAGGAGATAAAGCTAATTCTCAAAGAGCGCTAGAAGCTATTAAAAATTTACACCATTTTTCATGGTTAGAAATACTAGAAATATTTCAGACAACTATTCAGGATGCTTGGATAGCAGTAAAGATTTTTCTTCCTAATCCCATAGGAGGTTTATTACCAGCTTTTACTCAGTTAGAACAAAAAAGAGCATTTAACGTTGCAGTTTTATTTGGCATAATATTTGAAATTTGCTTTGTAGCAGGAATGAGTCTAATTTTACAGAGATTAGATAAAGCAAATCATACAGAATTATTATTATTAATAATTATCGGTATAATTCCCTTTGTCAATTTGACAGTTACAAGTGGTTTTGCCAGACTTATGTTCAAAGCTGATGGTAGTTTAACAGGAGATTTATTTATAGCAGGTGCATCACTATTACCTCTAGGTTTGATGGTGCTAGTCAGTGGGGTTTTAAATAATTGGGTAATTAGTATTATTTTAGCTATTTTTGCTTTGTGTTATACAATTTTAACTATGTATAGTGGTTGCCAAAAAATTTCTAATATTTCTGAAGAAAAATCAGCTATAACACTACCTATTATGTTTCTTCTTACTGGGTTGCCATTTGCTTTAATTAATTAAAGGGTAGGAGTCAGTCCTCAGGAGTCAGGAGAATTATAGAACCCTTATGGTATCTTTGTCTGCAATGAAATTTTTGAGTTACGAGTCGGGAATAGAATAGAGTAGAGGCTTTTTTTGGCAGGAAAAAGATTGAAAAATGCTCCCTTACTCCCCTGCTTTTAAGATTAGAATTAGATTTTTCCCATCATTAAATCTTTTCGTCTATCCTTCCTAGGGTGGAAAATCGCCCATATTTTCATTTTATGAAGCTTATAAAAAAATCGGCGCGTCAAAGGATATAAGGTTCCATCCTCCCCCAAATTGTGATAGAATAATATTTAAATGGAGTTGTTCGTCTATACGCATGACTTTTTATTCAACTAAACTTCATTACCAAGAGACAATCAAAGATTGAGGATTTTTTCCCAGAAACAGTACCAAAAATCTTTTCATGTTGTATAGCTTCCCCTAAAGGGTTAGTTTTTTCCTCATCAAATCTTTCCATCTATCCTTCCTAGGGTGGAAAATCTTCCATATTGTCATTTTATGAAGCTCAAAAAAGTCGGCGCGTCAAAGTATATAAGGTTCCATCCTCCCCCAAATTGTGATAGAATAATATTTAGATGGAGTTGTTCGTCTATACGCATGACTTTTTATTCAACTAAACTTCATTACCAAGAGACAATCAAAGATTAGAGACAATCAAAGATTGAGGATTTTTTCCCAGAAACAGTACCAAAAATCTTTTCATCTTGTATAGCTTGCCCTAAACGGTTAGTTTTTTCCTCATCAAATCTTTCCATCTATCCTTCCTAGTGCCGCTACGCGGAAGTCAGAAGTCAGAAGTCAGAAGTCAGAAGTCAGAAGTCAGAAGTCAGAAGTCAGAAGTCAGAAGTCAGAAGTCAGAAGTATTGATTGGTAAGGCTTTTAGGATTTTGTAACTGGTCAGTTATTTCCGCCATTCTGCACTAGGGTGGAAAATCGCCCATATTTTCATTTTATAAAGCTCATAAAAAAATCGGCGCGTCAAAGGATATAAGGTTCCATCTTCCACCAAATTGTGATACAATAATACTAAAGTGGGGTTGCTCGTCTATGTACATGACTTTTTATTCAACTAAAGATAGTATAGTTTGGAAGGCGATCGCTCAGGTTGTAGGAAGGAAAATCAATTTCAAGAATCGCGAATTACCTCTTCTTATAAATAAGAGGATTGGTTAAAAGGATTTTTTTTCTTCTCTTGGTCTCATGGATATGGCGCAGGTTTCGGAGCCATCCCACCCTACGGTTCGCTTTGAAGATAGAACTCCGTTCCGCTGTCGCGTTTCGCGTCAGCGTTGCGAAGCAAACGACCGCTTTTTTCTCCATGAATGGAGAAGCTTTATACCTGAATTTTTCGGTAAAATTTAAAGTAGTTCTGCATAGTAGAACAAATAATACCTCATGTTAGCATCCTGCCCACGAGGGAACAAGATACCCCCACTACCGTGTCTGGTAACAAAAATAATTACAATACACTACCATTACGACAGACCACCACCAAATTTAAAATTCGTCTTATATCATGTCCGGATAATTAGTGATAAAAAAAACTTTCTCTTTTTTCTTCTTTATTTCCTCCTAACTCCTGACTCGGTCCTCCTGACTCCTGACTCCTCCATCGTTTATTTATAACTGTTCAACCGGACATGATATTAGCTGATGACTATTCATTCAGCTATAAGATCAACTATCTCCGAGTAGCTCCTGAATATACCGTACCTCTCTGAGCATCCAAAGTCAAAATCGTGCCATCGCGAATCACACTCGTAGCATTCTTCACCCCCACAATAACTGGCAACCCCAAACGTAAACCAATAATTGCCGCATGACTGGTAATACTATCCTCCTCCGTCACAACTCCTGCCGCTTTTTGCATTACCTCCACAAACTCAGCATCTGTGTGATTAACCACCAAAATTTCTCCAGGGTTAAAATCTCGGACTTCTTTTGCACTATGAGCAACACGAGCGCGACCACTAGCATATCCCTGACCAATACCAGTACCTTG
This sequence comes from Okeania sp. SIO2C9, assembly GCF_010672455.1. Classification (GTDB taxonomy): domain Bacteria; phylum Cyanobacteriota; class Cyanobacteriia; order Cyanobacteriales; family Microcoleaceae; genus Okeania. Next base: position 116,413 of record NZ_JAAHGO010000021.1, read on the forward strand.
ACCTAACACTGCAGTCACCACCTCAACCTTAACCAAGTCGGTTGAACCTGCCACACCTTGAATTGTACCCGCAGTCATTACCACTAAATCTCCATCAAATAATAACTCCTTCTCCTGAGCAACACTGATTGCAGATTGAAAAGTCTGACCCGCAGAAGCTAAGTCTAACACCAATAATGGCTTTATTCCCCAAACCAGTTGTAACTGTCTAGCAACATCTACATGAGGAGTCACTGCCAAGATAGGAGTTTTTGGTCGAAACTTAGAAACATTTCGTGCTGTTGCACCTGTCTTAGTCAGAGTCATAATAGCTGCAGCATCTATATTTTCGGCAATTTGACCCACAGCTTGGCTAATTGCATTAGGAATTGAATGACCTGTATCATTCATACTAGAAACGTTGCAAGTGATAATTTCCTGCTCAATGCGTTTGGCGATCGTTGCCATTGTTGCCACCGCTTCCACAGGATAATTACCTACTGCTGTCTCATTAGATAACATTACTGCATCCGTACCATCGATAATTGCATTTGCCACATCAGAAATTTCAGCACGAGTAGCACGGGGGTTATTCGCCATACTATCTAACATTTGAGTAGCAGTAATTACCGGAATTCCCATTCGGTTAGATGTTGATATCAGTCGCTTTTGCAAAAGTGGCACCTCTTCTGCTGGCAACTCCACACCTAAGTCACCACGAGCAACCATTACCCCATTACACAAAGCCAAAATTTCTTCCATTTGTTCGATCGCTTCGTGTTTTTCAATTTTTGCCACCACAGGAACCTTTTTTCCCGCATTAGCAATTAATTGTTTAATCTCTAAAACATCCTGGGGGTTACGCACAAAACTTAATGCTACCCAGTCTACTCCTTGGTCAAGACCAAACATTAAATCTTTTCGGTCTTTGTCTGTCAGTGCTTTAATTGATAGATAAACCCCAGGAAAATTTACACCTTTATTATTAGAAAGAGTACCACCCACTACAACCCGACAATGTAATTGCTTCTCTGCTTTATCTACTTTTTCCACTAACATTTCTACTTTGCCATCATCAAGGAGAATTTTTGCTCCTTCTGGCACTTCATCTGCTAGAAGTTCATAAGTTACAGAAGACATTTCTTGAGTTCCAGGCATCAAGTTACTGGTCAAAATAAATGGATCACCCCGTTCTAGAGATATTGAACCATTTTCAAATTTTCCTAATCTAATTTTTGGTCCCTGAAGGTCTTGCAAGATGGCTACAGGTTGATTTAGTTCAAAAGAAGTTTGTCTAATTAATCGAATACTGCGTTGGTGATCTTCATGGGTTCCATGAGAAAAATTAAGTCGCAGGGTTGTTGCACCAGCTTTGATCAACTCCCGAAGTACATCAGGCTTAGTAGTTGCTGGACCAATAGTTGCTACAATTTTAGTTCGGCGTAAGCCATTTTGCAGTTGCATAATTTCAAAGTTTTAATAGTAAATAGTAATAGCTTCAAGGTTGTATGTTTAATTTTTAATTATTTCTGATACGTTATTACTATATATATGGTGTTGAAAAAACAAATTATATTTATTTAATAATTAAAGAAAGTTGATTAACTCTTGGACAAAGTTACAATAGTGCCTAATTCATTTATGACTATGCTAGTGGGCAAGATTGATATCTTAGACTACCATACTCAAAGGATGTCAATCCAATTATTAATAATTACTTTTTACTCTTAAAATTATTTAGTTAACAACAATCCGTATTTTTTCTAATTTAAGTTTTAGGATCGGGGTCTAAATTATAGGGATCATTATTAACTTTATTTAATAGAGTTGTCGCTAAATAAAGAGAAAAAATCACTCTAACCTAGACAGAGCAATAATTCCAAGCATTTTTGCTTTCCAATAGCTACAATTCTTACAGAACAAGGTTTTTGGGGATTTTTTAAGTTATAAAGCGACAAGTCTAATTTCTCCCCTAACCAAAATTATAATTATCTTCTTTATATTAATATAATTTCATATATCTTTACAAAATTTTGCCTATATCGTATTGTAATAAAAAAAGTCTAAATTAATATAGAGGAGTGCAAATCAAAATGTTGGAGGCAGGGCTGCAAACGACAGTCCCAAGAGAGTTACTAAGCCCATCTGAAGGCTTAAATACTAACTTACTCATGTTTTTGAGTGCTATAGGAATAATAATTTCCTCAACCTGCGGTTACTGGTACTGGCACTTTCCTGGCTGGTGCTGCTTCTTGATGAATGTTCTAGCCTTACACATGGCAGGAACAGTAATTCATGATGCTTCCCATAATTCAGCCCATAAGAATCGCTTAGTTAATGCTATTTTAGGTCACGGCAGCGCCTTGATGTTAGGTTTTGCTTTCCCAGTATTTACAAGAGTACATCTACAGCATCATGCCCACGTTAACGACCCAGAAAATGACCCAGATCATTTTGTTTCCACTGGTGGCCCCCTATGGCTAATTGCAGCCCGCTTCTTCTACCATGAAATCTTCTTTTTTAAAAGACGACTTTGGCGGAAATTTGAACTATGGGAATGGTTTTTTAGCCGTTTAGTAGTGTTCACAATGATAGGTGTGTCCATATATTTTGGGTTTCTGGATTATATTTTAAATTATTGGTTTTCTCCTGCTTTAGTTGTTGGTTTAGCTCTAGGGTTATTTTTTGATTATTTACCTCATCGTCCTTTTCAGGAACGCGATCGCTGGCACAATGCTAGAGTTTATCCAAGTGGTTTTCTCAATATTCTGATTTGTGGACAGAATTATCATTTAATTCATCATTTATGGCCTTCTATACCTTGGTATAATTACAAGCCTGCTTATGAAGTTATGAAGCCGTTATTAGATGTTAAGGGTTCTCCTCAATCTTTAGGATTATTGCAAGGAAAAAATTTTTGGAGCTTTCTGTATGATGTTTTTTTAGGAATTAGGTTTCATAAGCACCAGCATTCTCAACCCCAGGAAAAGGGGAAATTAACATGAGAAAAATTTGAGTCTCATCAATAATTTTTTGAGCTAATCAAATAATATTTTTGTTAGTTACTATGATTAATTTTTCCGATATTTCTTTCCTTTGTTCTAGTCGCAGATAATTTTTTTGAACGCCAGAAATTTTTTTTGTTTCATTAGTCTCAATTAGTTTTCTGTATTGATGGCTTCCAAATACCGATATTTATGGAAGCCAATCATCAAGAATAAAGAAAAATTTGACACTGAACTAGATAATTTTTTAAATACATATTTAAGAAGGATTCCATAACACTACCAATTTTTTGCTCGGCATTCAGCTACTAGAAGAATAATTTTGACTTTGATAAAATTATTCTATTTTTCTAGGAAACATATATGAATAAAAATTTAATTATTAGGTTATATGTTTGATTAATTTTCTTGGCTGAAATCTTTATAGGATTATGGTTGATACTGGAAAATAAATTGCTTTCTGAACAAGCGAAAATATTAGAAATAGTCTATACAAAAAATAATTATATTGAAGCAAGAATTTGGTTAATATTTTCAGGTGTTTTTGCTATATCTGTGATTAAAAATAGCGCTCTAATTAGATTACATAGAATAGTAGCAACATTCAGATTTTTGCTATTTAGCTGATCCTATATTGTGGAAGTAAAAACTGGAGCTTGGTGGCATCCTTAGTGGTTATTTGTTTGGAAAAGTTTATGTGTTTTATCTATGTTTTTTTTAATTGGATATACAGCAGATTACAAATAAATGAGGTAAACTTCTTAAATTTGATAAACCCCCAGCATTTCAATACAGGTATACAAATTGTTGTTGTTGTTACTGTACCTCATTAACCTGAAATACGCTGTAAGTAATTTTATAGATCGAGGTTATCACATAATTAAGTAGGAAGTAGGAACAAAGAAGAAAAATGATAAATTTAAGTGGAAAAATTATTTGAATTACAAGTGCATCCATTGGTATTGGTGCTGCAACAGCGCAAACTCTAGCTAAAACAGGGGCTAATGTTATTTTACATTACGGTCATAAACAACAAGCAGCAGAAGCGATCGCCACTCAAATTGGTCAAGATCAACGTTATTTATTAAAAGCAGACTTAGCGGAAAAAAATGTTGCTGTGAAATTATCGCTTAAAGCGATCACCTGGCAAAGTTGTATTGATATTCTGGTGAATAATGCTGGTATTTTTGTTGCTACTACCGTAAATGATGAAATAGACATTTGAACTAATGCTTGGCAACAAACTTTGCAAGTAAATTTAGTTGCAGTTGCCGATTTATGTCGAGAAGCAATTCGTCATTTTCAAACTCGTGACGGTGGCACTATTATTAATATTGCTAATCAAGCTGCTTTTCGTGGAGACGACCCCCAACATATTCACTATGCAGCTTATAAAGGTGGGGTGATTTCGCTAACTCGTACTATTGCCCGTGGTTTTGCCAAGTCTAAGATTTGAGCTTATGTTGTTGCACCTGGGTTTGTGCGTACTGAGAGGTTGTTTGTAAATAATTATGAAGTGTTTTTACCCCTGGCAAATTGGGTATTTCAGCCTATAAATCTGGGATAAATAACCAAGTTGTTACAGTTTAAAGGTCAATCATTGTATATTACAAAACTTTACCGAAAAATTGTGGGTATGCGCCTCCCCTTTTAAGGGGATAATAAGCGGTCGTTTGCGCAGCATTCCGTAGGATGGGATGGCTCCGAAACCTGCGCCATATCCAATCGACTCCTGTGAAGAAAAATTTTCATGAATTTGTCAATCCTCTTCTTTTCAAGGAGAGGTAATTATTCATTAGACTTGTCGCTAAATAGATGGAAAAAATCGCTAAAACTCAGGCAGAGCAATAATTACAAGCATTTTAAATTATTAATAACTGTAATCTTTACATATCAAGGGTTTTCAGGATTTTTTAAGTTATAAAGCGACAAGTCTATTATTCATTATTCATTATTAATTGTTGAACTATGCTACAGAAGCAACTATTGATATTACAGCGCTTTTCAAATTGATGAACCACATCTTCACAAGCAAAATCTTGTAGGGACGTTCCATGGAACGTCTCTACTGTGGTTTACCCAAATGAAAACCGCTGTAATGGCGCTTCTTATGTATGGTGACATTTTGACTATTTTAGGATTGCTATATTACATTATATCCGCTTGAATAGTTGGGAGGAAGAGTCAGGAGTCACTAGTCAGGAGGAAGCGGGGAAGCAAGGAAGATGAGAAGAAAGTTATTGTTCGCGTAAGCACAATGGAGTTTGATCGTACGATTAATTACTTATAATAAAGTTTTTGTTTGTAGTTGAACTTTAGTCCTAATACTAAGTATTGTAAGGGCTAAAACCCAACTACGAAGCCCTATTATAACTGTTCTACCGTAAGCATAGCTCCCCCGAAGGGGGCACATGATATAAATAATTACCCGGACTTGATATTATCGACTCACCCGGAGATAAAATTACAAACATTAAAATTACAAACATATTCAGAGAAAAATTTAGCAGTTCTCAGTTCAGTTGCTCGTCAGTAAATATTGAGCATTAAAAAACTAAAAACCGCTATTTCTTAATTAATATACTTGTCCCTTTATAACTTAAAAATTCCCCAAAAACCTTGTTATGTAAGGATTCTAGATATTAGGATTTAAAAAGCTTAGAATTATTGCTCTGTCTAGGTTGGAGCGATTTTTTCCCTTTATTTAGGGCTTGCTGATTAAATCTAAAAGCATTGATATATAAAGACTTTAGCTTTTTTGGGGTCTAAAAAAGTACCTGGGAATCAGCTCTTCATTCTCATGCATGGAGCGTATTTTAGGCGCATAGTTAGGCAGAAAAATCATTCTTACAATTCTTTCTACTACCTCTTCTAAATTCCCCGTTCCTCCTGTCTCCTGTCTCCTGTCTCCTGTCTCCTGTCTCCTACAAAGAGCAAAAAGACTTTATGAGCGCAAACCCTATTTAGCGACAACTCCAATATACTTGTCGCTTTATAACTTAAAAATTCCCCAAAAACCTTGTTATGTAAGGATTCTAGATATTAGTGGCTAAAATGACTTGGAATGATTACTCTGTCTAGGTTGGAGCGATTTTTTCCCTCTATTTAGCGATGGGTACATAAAAATTAATTATTAGCTTTCTCTATAGCATAGAGCGCGATCGCTAAACTCAATCGTGCTTGTTCAACTTCTGACAAATCAGACCAAGAAGCAGATTGGATTGTTGCCAAAGTATTTTCTACTGCATCATTTTGACTACCACGCATAGAATAAGCTAGGGGACGTGCCATTACTTCCAAATCTTCCAAATCCCAACCTGGTAAAACTTCGCTGACACAATGTACCAATTGGTCTGACAGAGATAGAATAGACCCTAAACTATTCACCTGATCGACAATATTAACAGCAATCTTGCCTAACTTGTTGAGTAAATTATTGGGAGCAAGACCTGAAAACTTCTCAGATAAAGAATTCTGGATATCAATAACACAGAACAGTTGGTCAGTTTGACTTAAAAATTGTTTGCAACCGGAACTCATTTCCACATCGGTTAGTAAATCAGACAATGGTAACTCCTGCTCAAGAGAATCAAAATAAGTGTCTGATTCTGCTACTTCTGGATTCCAAGGATAAGCAATATCATCAAGAAGTATCGAATTTAATAAATCCAATTCTACTTGAGTAGAATTATTAGCAGAAAACTGAGAGCGGGAAGGCTGATTATTCATAATTTTATCCTGAGTAAAAATAATTCATCTTCTATTAAATGTAGAAGTAGGTAATTAGCAATATTGTTATTTCCTACTTAATCAGCTACAAAAGCAACCTAGCTAGTTCCGCAATTCTAACTTAGATTAACTAGCTAAAATCTTTTGTTGTTTCAATGACAAACTCAAAAGCTTGACCTTGAGAACTGCCAAATTTTACCAGTGTTCCTGACGTTATGGCAACTTCATCACGATGAATTCTTTGCCAATCACCAGACTGATAAATTAAAGTACCAAAACGAGAAATATCTTTTAAGAAATAAATCGGTGTAACCTGTTCCCCCGGAAAACAACGAGAAAAAATTTCAGCGTGTTTTTGGGAAACCCACCGCTCAAAAATCACCACATCATTTTCCTGAGAACGTCCAACCGCGATCGTACCAGGCCAAATAGGCCAAACCTGACCATTATTGTCTTGAGAACGTAAAAAAGCCCTAGAAGTTGAACTACCAATCCAAGTCGGAGAGTTAGTAGGTAGTTGAGTTACCAACTCATCGAAGACTTGAATTAATTGACCATTGAACTCTGGGTGCATATATAATACTGGTAAAGTCCAAGCTGGTTGATTAAATCTATAGAGAGTTAATAACTGTTGCCTAGCCACAGCTACTGATTGATCTATCAACATTCCCTCTCTCAAACATTGCGCAAAAACTTGAATAAAACTCAAAGCTTCTCCATCAGCAATTTCATCTCGCATCCCTAAAACTGCTGGTACTCCATGATGAATTAATACTTCTGCTAGACTACTACGTGGTATTGCCTGTACTTGACCAGAAGATATATCTGTAGCTGGTTGCGCTCCCCAACAAGCATTGAATACTGCCAAGGTTACTCCATTGCGGACCAGAACTTGTGCTAGCTCAGTACCATTGAGAGTAGTCTCAGGTGCTAAAAATAACCCACCGCCATCTGGGCCTGGTTTACCATGGCCAGCATAAAAAAGTACATTATAATTTTCTTTATCTAGATGGGAAATTAATTCTTCTGGAGTCGGTTGAATTAATGTATCGACTTGGCAAGGAATAATAGAATTAAATATGTGTACATTTTGGTTTGTAATCTCGCGGGGTTTTAAAACCTCAGTTATTCGAGCTGCTTCTTCTTCTAGTTCTAATTTGGACAAAGTAGAAAATTGATCGTCTTGAGGAGCACTTTCCCCAATCACCAGCAGAATATTCAAATATGGGGAAGGTGGGAGAGGAGGTAAGGAGTGAACATCACTGGTAGTACGACTGAACAAAATTTCTCTACTTAGAGAAAAGGCAGGTAAAGAGATTCCTGGTTGCATAATTTCCCAGGGTAGGGCAATTAATTCGGGTGCGCGAATATCCAATCTTACCTGTAAGGGCAGTTCTTGGCCAATTGCAATACCTTGACTTTGGTGCAGACTTTGAGCAATTTCTCCTTGAAATAGCCACTGCCATAGGCTAATACCCAAATTTTGCATCAGGCGACTGGTACGATTAATTTTGACATTGGAAGCAGGGGCAGGATGAATATTTGGAGTTGATGCTAAAGCTGGTTGAGGTGTGCCGATCGGAATAGCAGGTAAACTTTGGGGAGAGAATACTTCTAACCAAGCCTCCCAAGCTTGTGACAAGGTTTCTGGCCAAATTTGATCGTTATGGACATATCCGCGCTGAAAAGGAGCCTGCATTACCCAAGTGGCAAAATGATTAGCTTCTGGGATATTCAGGCGAGCGATCGCTATATTTAGGCAAGGACTTTCTGGTGGGAAAGGCATTCAATTTTTTCTAAAATATATATTAATGTACTCAAAGAAATCTATGCTAGTTTATCTATATTATTTTATGTCTTGAGCCGATACCTTTTTGCTAACTTTCACTAACAAATGCAAGATGCTGCTGCATCCAGGGTGTATCTAGCAAAGCACGAAGAAAAATTCCTTGTGCGCCATTTACGTCTCTGTCCATAACTCGACCATCAATATTAGATTTGATTGACTTTGAACCACCCACATTAATAATTTCTCCAGTCCAACTAACGGTTTTGCTTGTACATGCTTCACAAAAATCAATTACAAGCTTTCCTATTTGAATTGCCTTATGCTTGAGAAATTGTTTGAATCGATAGTGAGCAAATGACAATATATTTCGTACTGACTTTGAACGGATGTTCCTTCATTGCATAACGAGACATCCATAATTTATTTATACAGAAAATTGGTTTTTTAAATCAATTTAATGTGAGAATTTCGACCCCTTCTTCTGTGACAGTGACAGTATGTTCAAATTGGGCTGAAAGTTTTTTGTCTTTGGTAATTACAGTCCAGCGATCGGCTAAAGTCTTAATATTGTGAGTTCCTTCATTGAGCATGGGTTCAACGGTAAAAACCATGCCAGGGCGTAATTTTAAACCTCGACCTCGTTGGCCATAGTGAGGAATTTGTGGCTCTGTATGAAACTGCCTACCAACTCCATGAGCAACCATTTCTCGTACAACAGAAAATCCATTAGCTTCGGCATATTCCTGAATTGCTGCCCCAATATCTCCAACTTTTGCCCCTGGTTTTATTTCAGCAATCCCTCGCATCATACACTCTTCGGTTACTTTTACCAATTTTCGAGCTGAGGCCGATGGGTTCCCTACTAAAAATGTTCTGGAAGTATCGCCATGGTAGCCATCAAGAATGGGGGTAACGTCTATATTGATAATATCTCCGTCTTTGAGTATCTGTTTGGGGTTGGGAATACCATGACAAACTACTTCATTAATGCTAGTACAGATGGAACCAGTAAATGGAGGATGACCGGGAGGGGTATAGCCAAGTTGGGCACTGATGGCTCCCTGTGTCTGAGTCCAATTTTCGGCTTCATCATTTAATTGTTGAGTACTAACTCCTGGTTGTACCATTGGCTCAAGATGGTTGAGTAAATTTGCTGCTAGTCTCCCCACTCGGCGCATTTTTTCTAGTTCTCTGGTGGAGAGCAATATAATTCCAGATGTTTTTTTTAGGAGCTTCACGAAATGTGGGATTGATAATTGTTAAATTTTTCCGATTCATGGCCAGATGTGAAAATGTATTAGCTAGACTTTGCTAGCATACAATACCATAGCAAGATATAGCACAACACAAGTTAGTCGATTATTTGTATGCTTAAGATCGGAAAAATAAGTATTAGGTGTTAAAAATGGGCGGAAAAACAGATTTAGATAGAGTTGTAGCTTATATTCCTCCAGAGTGGAAAAAAGAGTTAGAGAAATGGGCAAAAGAGGATGAACGTTCTGTGTCTTGGTTGGTGGGTAAGTTAATTGAGCGAGGTTTAGAAGAACATCGAAACCATCAAAATTCTGAAAAAGTAGCTAAACAATTAATAATTAATAATTAATAATTAATAATTACCTCTCCTTGAAAAGAAGAGGATTAACTAATCATGAAAATTTTTTCTTCTATTGGTCTGATGGATATGACGAGGAGACCTCGCCATGCCTCGACCGCTTTTTTCTCCTTTAAAGGAGAGGCTTATACCAATTTGATAAATGTTTGTTACAAATGGTAGGGACGTTGCATGCAACGTCCGTACGAAAGAAGGAAGAGGGAAGAAGGAAGAAGGGATAAATATTAAAAAAAATGTAAAAAAGATATGAATAACTATCTAAAATGAACTAAAATAGCTATTTTTAAGCATATCCGATTAAGGTCTACATTTTTGTAGCATTCTTTTTTCAAGTTGGTATTAAACCTTAATTATTCGGTAAATAATTGATGAATAAGAGTGGGATAATTGATTTTATTTTTGATTTTTGGAGATTTATAATAGACATCTCCGATAAGCTAATACGCGTTTAAAATGCGTATTGGCGACTCATAATTCAGAAGTTAGAAGTAACACTTATCTGCCAATATTAAGCAATGTAGTTATCCTAGTTCAACTTGCTAATAAATAAAGTTCTAAAGCTAATGCTGCTGATGCGTCAAAGCCATTATAAGCATCAGTAACAACTATGTGAGTATCTGGGGGATAATGCTCTGGAATATCATCAATTGCCACCCATGAATCTCCTAAAGCATTGTTATTTCTTAAAAATTTAACTACTTCTTGATGTCGAAGATATTCAAACTGATGGATAATTTCTGGGTCTAAAAAAGGTGTAAACCCAACTACTCTCTCCCTAAAATCTGGAGAAAATAAAGACTGAACAAATTCCAAGGAAAATAATTCTCTCCATGAAGATGAGATGACAACTAATACTCCTGGATATAGTTGTAAAATATCTTCAAATAGCCTTAAACAAATTGGATCGAATTGAAGATAATTTTCTTTGTATATTGGGGAATCAAAGTTTTTTTCAGGAACTAGAACACCATCAATATCTAGGAATATCCACATCTTATATCGTTTCATTAAAGTCATTAGTCGTAGGCATTCAGCCGTCAGCTATTAGCTATCAGCTATTAATATTGGGACAGTTCAACAATTAATAATTAATAATGAATAATTAATAATTACTTCTCCTTGAAAAGAAGAGGATTGACTCAAAGGAAAAATTTTTCTTTTTTATCCTTGAAAGGAGAAGCTTTAAACCTTAATTATTCGGTAAGAGTAATTGAGAAATTGAAGAATAATAAAAAGTTACTGCCAAAGTATCCTTCCTCAACCTTAGAAATAATTATTCATTATTAATTGCTGATAGCTGACTGCTAATGGCTTAATGTTTACCCAAAAAGGCACTTACTTTTATATGTCAGTGCTTTTAGATTTAATCAGCAAACCCTAAATATTTATCAAATTAGATATTTTTCTGATAAAAACACTATATATACCATAGTGCTATAGTTTTTACCAGCTATATATAGTGCATTGACCTAATTCCTGTTTTAATTAGGGCTCGCTGATTAAATATCAAAGCATTAACTGATATTGCTTTCAGCCTTTTTTTGCCTTTAAAAAGTGCAAGCTTTTCGGTCTGAAAAGCTCAAAAAGCTAGTATTTTGGGATGATTATGGCAAAACAATCTTGGGGCAAAACTTAGCTCCTACCTCCTCGCTCACTCCCATTTCTCCTGTCTCCTGTCTCCTGACTCCTACTCATACCAAAAGACTTTATTCAGCAAACCCTAATTAGTATAACCAGCTTATAGACAAAAAAATGTTCTACTGCCTGTATATTGATTCATTATTCTTTTTTCTATAACAAATGCGATATAGTTGGCATTTTTTTCTATCCTTATTTATTTTTATAATTCTCGGTTCATTCATCACTAGAGGATACACTTTTCCGGTGGGAAATCATTACACTCATGTTCCTCAAATTAAATCAATGTTGAGTCCTGAACTATATACTAATGATTACTATGTTCAGGAAATGTTGAAATTTACCCCCAGATATTACTATCAATATTTAGTTTATTTTTTCAGCAAAGTTACTGGTAGTATTTCCTTCACATATTTGATTTATTATCTAATTTCTTTTATTAGTTTTATCTGGGGTTTATCTGCAATTAGTAAAATTTTTACTCCTTCCAAGCTATCCGCAGCAATTTTAATTTTTTTAAGTTTAACAGCTTACACTTTAGTTGGATATTTAGAATTTTTTCCCAAAACTCCTATACCTGCAACTTTTGCTATGAGTTTAACAGTTTGGGGGATTTATTTCTGTTTTCGGCAAAGATGGATAATTGGTTATTTATTTTTCGGTATTGCTTCAATTTTACAATTTTTAGTTGGCGTTTTGCCGGGAATAATGATGATACCTATTATGTTCATTGAGGCGATAAAAAGTCGGCAGTTGAAGCAAGTCGTTTTGCCGTTAATTATTTTATTTGGGTTTGCAAGTTTAGTTTATCTGCCAATGTTATTAACTGGAACGACTAGCACTGATAAATTGAGTAATGAAGAATTTGTTTTTATCTACGGTTGGGTAAGAAATCCTCATCATATTATTCCTGGTTATTGGAATTGGAAAATTAGGTTGGATTTTATTTGTTTTATTTTGGGTGGATGTTTGTGTATTCACAAAGTTGACGTTGCTAAATCAGAAGATTTTTTGCAGAAGTCGGGAAAAGGGAAAATATTCTTCTTCAGAGCTTCTGGGAAAGGGGGGGAAGTAGGTAAGATCAAGGAGATAAAAGGAAGGAAAAAAGATTTAATTTTTACTAATGCAAAATGTCTAGAGAAATGGAAGTTGTACCTAATTATTGCAGAGTCAATTTTTGCTTTGTTTTTGGGTTATATTTTTGTCGAAGTTTATCCACTAGCTTTATTTGCTAAGTTGCAGTTAGCGCGAACTGTTCCTTTTGCTCAGTTGATGATATTTATTGCTGTGGGTATTTTGAGCGATCGCTTATATCAACAGGGTAATTTAGGAGTTGGTTTACTATTGATAATATCTCTGATTCTGCCTGTGCCGTATCAAGGAATTTGCTTTTTTCTATTATCGTTAGGATTGTTTTTTTGGGAGAAATGGAATTACAAATTAGTAGTATGGTTAATAGTTTTAGCTGGATTAATATTTTTCTTATGGCAGCCACCGATAGATTCAAATTTTAATCATTTATTGGCAAAATCAGGTTTATTTTTGGTGTTAATATTTCCGTTTATTTTGGATGAGGTTGATTTAGCGGTCGCTAGGAAATATTTAATTACTTATAGTTTGGCTGGAGTCACAACTTTAGTATTTGTTTTGGGATTATTTGAGGCATTGCCAGGAAAATTTTTAGAGGTATTTCAGCAACAGGTAAAATTTAATAGAGTTCCTCAAGATGAAGTGACGAAACTAGCTTTAAGATTTAGACAAATTAGCGATAAAGACGACATAATTTTAATTCCTCCATTTGTGTCAAATTTTCAGTTTTTTTCTGAGAGAGCAGTTATTGTAGACTTTAAACATTTTCCTCAAACAGATAGCGGAATTAGGGAGTGGAAAAATCGAATGGAAGATGTTTTTGGCGTAGATTTGAATGATAAATTAGCGGTGGGTGCGATGGAAATTTTGTTTTCACAACAGACGGGAAAAGAATTAGTTAATGTGGCGAAAAAATATGGAGCTGAATATATTTTGACTAAGGTTGAATGGCATGGAGATACTGGGGGGAATATTGTAGATAGAGAAGGAGAATGGGTGATTTTTAGAATAAATTTTCAGCAGTAGATGTGAATTTAGCAAATAATATCATGTTCGGTAGAATAGTTATAATTAGGTTTGTAGTTGGGCTTGAGCAATAAGACAAGTATTTAAAATACTAGAGTAAAACTACAAACAAAAATTTTATTATAACTAATTATCCACTAGGGTAGCTCCCCCGCAGGAAGCATATAAAAAGATAACTTACGATTTAATAAATGGTATTGAAGCGATTCATTATAATTGTTTGTAACCTAAGCAAATCCAACCTTAGCTATAATCAAACCACAGGATAAATTGTTAATTGAGATAAAAATTATATGTCAAATATCACAGTCAAAGACTTAGAAATATTGCAATGTAATCTTAATCAAGCAGGCTTAGATTATCAATTAGAATTAGACGAAGGAAAAATATTAGTTATGGGTCTATCAGATATTGTTTCTAGCGAAATTGGCGTTTGCTTAATAGCTTCTCTTTATGCTTGGGTTAACCCACGTCGTCTTGGACGTTTATTTGATTCTAGTGCTGGTTTTATTATTTTAGATACTAATTTAAAAGTACCCGATGTTTCCTTTGTTCGTGCCCAACGTCTGAAAAAAAGCGTTCGTTATTTTGGGGAAATGGTGCCAGACTTAGTAGTAGAAATTAAATCTCAAAGCGATGAACGAATCAAACCTTTAAAACAGAAAATCAAGAAATATTTAGAACTGGGGGTACAAGTAGGAATATTGATAGACCCCGACGAAGAAATAGTAGTAGTTTATCGGTCTACTGATGAAGAAAGTGAATTTAAAAATGGAGATACATTGACTATTCCTGAACTTTTTGGTGAGTGGGGATTACCTATTATTGAACTTTGGCCTCCTGTATTTGATGAACAAGAGTAATACCGCTTCACGGAAGTCATAAGTCAAAAGTCAAAATTAAAAAATCAAAAGTTATGCATTAAGATTTTATAGAGCTACAACACTTTGATGCAACAGTAATTTCAGGAAATTAAACTATTTGTGACATTTTTAAAGTGAATTGGTATATAGCGTTTCTCAAGTTACTGAGGTACAGTGATTTTTTTATTTTCTATTCCCTACTCCCTACTCCCTACTCCCTAAAACAAACGAATTTTGTATCTCATCAGGATGGGAATTGCTATAAGGTGAATTTAAAAACAAGCATTTTCATTAATAAAAGAATACTAACTGCCTATTCATTCACTTTGTATTCCAGCTATTGATATCCCACAAAAATTATGGGTTAATATTTATAATCAGACATCAATAATTTTCTATATGTCCATTTCATTTGTAGAATCTAATGTTATTTCAGCAATAGCATAATAATGATTGAAAAAATAGTTGGAAGTCGTTACAAAATTACTAAAAAATTAGGAGAGGGTGGATTTGGAGCAACTTACTTAGCAGAAGATTTACATACTTTTAGGACTTCTTGTGTTGTTAAACATTTAGCGCCTAAAGATTCTCGTCCTCAGGTTTTTCGTCTTGCTCAAAATCTATTTGAGAGAGAAGCACGATGTCTTCATCGTCTAGGAGAAAACGATCAAATTCCTCGCCTTTATGCCCACTTTGTAGAAGATGGGCAATTTTATTTAGTGCAAGAGTATATTGAAGGAAATGATTTAAGTGATGAAATTATTGTAGGAAAGCCTTTAACTGAGGAGCAAACTATTAAACTTTTGTATGAAATATTGTCGGCATTAACTATTCTTCATCAGAGAAATATTATTCATCGTGACCTTAAACCTCAGAATATTAGACGGAATAAACAGAGTGGAAAAATTGTTTTAATTGATTTTGGCGCTATTAAATAAATTCAAGAGCTAACAGTTAATTCTAATGGAGAAACAACAATAACTGTTCCAATTGGTACACCAGGTTATATGCCTAGCGAACAAACTCATGGTATGCCAAAATTAGCTAGTGATATTTATGCAGTAGGCATAATTGGAATTCAAGCTTTGACCGGATTTAAACCTAACAAATTTTCCCAAAATCCCCAGACAAATGAAATATTTGAGTCAGGTCAACTGTTTCTCAAATCTCAGGCTGGAAATATTTTTAAATATCAAGTTAATGTCAGTCAATATTTAGGCGATATTTTATCTAAAATGGTTCGGTACTACTTTAAATTTAGATATAAAAATGCCTTTGCTGTTTTAAAAGATTTAACGCCTATTTGGAATCAGTATAAAAATTTATATGAGACAGAGCAAGAAGTTTCTCTTTGCTCCGAATGTGGAATTGACTATACTAAACTCAGACGTTTTCTGGCGTTAGGTGAATGGAAAGAAGCAGATGAAGAAACAGAAAAATGTATTCTCAAAGCAGCTAATAGAGAAATAGAAGGTTGGCTAAATTCAGAGTCAATTAAGATATTACCGGAGCAAGACCTCCACACAATTGATAAACTTTGGCTACATTTTGGTAAGGGAAGATTTGGGTTTAGCGTTCAAAAAAAAAATTTATTTAGAAACAGGCAGAGATTGGCAAGAATTTGGTAAAAAAGTAGGTTGGCGAGAAGAAAGATTAGCGGGTTTTAGTGAGATGCGAGGTTTTAAACGAGGATATTTACCTGCTCGTATTTTTGGTGTGAGAGATGGAAAGTTAAGTTTGGGAGATGTTGTTTCAAACCTTCTCTCTCGTAGAGATTTATGAAATATTATCTTTACTGTAATAGAAGAAATACAATTAATTATTAACTATCACATACAAGACTTTATAGATGTCAATAGGTACATAGCAGTCGCTATTACTATGAGAAAATTCTCAAACTTTTAAATTTAGTCATAGCAAGAATTTAACTTCTAACTTCTGACTTCTGACTTCTAACGTTATGCCATCCCCATTTCCCGCAATGGACCCGTATCTAGAGGGTTATCTTTGGCCTAATGTCCACAATGATCTTGCCAATAAAATCTGACAGCAACTCACTCCACAACTTCACCTCCGCTATACTGCACGACTGGAAGTCTACGTTGTTGAGGATAATTTTCCAGAAAGGGAAATTGGCATCCTCTATCCAGATGTGGAAATTATGCAACTTCGACAAGCAAAAATAATCAACATTCTTCCCGGTACATCTGGAGCAACTGCACTTACTCCAGCTTTATCCTTACCCATTTTTCCACCTGTTCCGGTTCGCTTGAGTAATGTGGAGATTCGAGATACTGCTCAGAATGTTTTGGTGACTTGCATTGAAGTGCTTTATCCAGTCAATAAGCGCGAACCTGGTCTGACAAATTATCGTCAGAAACGAAGACGACTTTATCAAACGGGGGCACATCTGGTGGAAATAAACCTTTTGCGTAGAGGGAATCGTCCTTTTGCTCATCCTCAGATACCAGATGTTGTTTATGCTGTTGCTCTGACTTGTTCCCATGCTGGGATAATAGATATTTGGCCTCTAACTCTCCAAGATTTGCTGCCTGTAATTCCTATTCCATTGCGATCGCTCGATTCAGATGTTGTCCTCAACTTATCCGTTGCACTGAATGAGGTTTATGATGAAGCTGCCTACGACTTATCTATAAATTACAGGGAAGCACCACCCCCACCTATTTTGTTTTTGTCTAAGGTAGAAAAGCAGTGGGTAGAAAATTTATTGGGTGATAATTGATATTTGTTGGGTTTGGTTTCCTCTACTTTGGATAATTGACTATGTTTGTATCCTTCCCTATACCACAAAATTGCCAATTTATCAATCAGCAAAAAAATCAGGAGAGAAAAATTAGTCATTCATCCCAGAGAAATTTAGAGTATTTGCCTCTAAAAATAACGAAATAATCAGTATTTGCAGCTTCAAAATTACTTTAAGCAATAAATGTCCTCTGGATTTTCCCGTAGTATATACCATCATACAATCAAGAGCAAGGGCTAAAAATATTGAAATCTCGTTAACTACTTCAGACAAATTTTTTGCTTTTTTGTCATCAAGCCCTGACAAACTTAAAAATTTTTAAACTAAAAGACTAAAACTTAAACAATAACTTATTTGTCAGAGGCAGAAAAATCGAGGAATAATTAGGGTTTGCTGAAAAAGTATTTTTTAAGGAGTAAGGCAGTGGGGGAGTAGGGGAGTAGAGAGTAGCTAAAAGGAAGGGAGAATAGAATTTATAGAGGAGGTAGTCAAATATGTTTGTAAGAGTGATTTTTTTGTAATTATTCTGCCTTTTATGCTAACTTTTTGAGGGTTTTGGTCTGAAAATCTGGCACTTTTTTCAACTCAAAAAATGCTTTAACCTTTATCTATCAATGCTTTGATATTTAATCAGCAAGCCCTAATTATTCCTACTAAGAAAACATAGCTAATCTAACCAAAAGTACAATAGCAATAAAAATATAAATTATGATTTGTTGCTGTCTAGTTTTTCCACCTCGAAAAAGAAAATATCTCAAAGTTGTAAAACCAGGATTCTGACTTTTACTTGGCGGAATGTGGGTTTAAACCGAATGAATTAACTGTCAATTATCCATTGGTAAAAAACTTGTTGCATGGTAAATGGTAATAAGCAAAATTTGATAAATTATTCTTCCTTCTTGCTTCTTCCTTCTTCCTTAAATATGCACTCTACAAAATTTGCTAAATTATTCTTTCTTATTCCTTCTTCCTTCTTATTTATTCCTTAATTTCTACCACTTCACAAATCTGCTTATCTACATAATCATCATCGACATTTCTAGTTATTAATTCTGCCAAAATTCCTAAAGATATTAACTGTACGGACAGAATAATACACAAAATTCCAAATAAAAATAAAGGGCGAGTACCTATAGGTCTAATCTCCATAAACCAAAGTATAGTCAAATAACCTAAAGATGTCATTCCTATAGCGCCAAATAATAATCCTAAACTTCCAAATAAATGACCTGGTTTATGTAAATAATGAGTAGTTGCTAAAACAGTTAATAAATCAAGAAATCCACGGGTATAACGTTCTAAACCATATTTAGATTTTCCCTGTTTCCGTCGATGATGTCTGACAGTTACTTCAGAAATTTTAAATCCCAAACTATGGGCTAACACTGGAATATATCGATGTAATTCTCCATAAACTTTTATGCAGTCTAAGACTTCTTTTTTATAAGCTTTTAAGCCACAGTTAAAATCGTGTAATTTTACACCAGTTAAAATTGATGTTACTCCATTAAATAATTTCGAGGGTAATGTTTTGGAAAAGGGGTCGTTACGATGTTTTCGCCATCCAGAAACTAAATCGTATCCTGACTCTAACTTTTCCAAAAATTTAGGTACTTCTGCCGGGTCATCTTGTAAATCTGCGTCTAGAGTAAAGATAATATTTCCTGTAGCTTTTTTAAATCCAGCAGATAAGGCGGAAGATTTACCAAAGTTTCTTCTTAATCTAATTCCTTTGGTTTTCTGGGGATGTTTTTTGATTAATTCATTAATTTCTATCCAAGACAAGTCGTTACTACCATCATCTACAAAAATTATTTCATAACTATTAATTTCAGCTAAATTCATTACATCTAAAATTCGCTCAAACAAGGGTTTGATTGTGGCTTCTTCGTTATAAACTGGAATGACAAAACTGAGGTATCTACTATTCAAGGTTCAATTCTGATTATCAAAACTATGTTGATTGCTTAGAGCTACCGAATCTAGGCAATTTTTTAATTTAACATAAGTTGTTAAAGGGTAAGCATTCATGGAAGTTAAAAGTCAAAAGCGAGTGTGTAATTCTGAGGTCTCCTCAGAATGTAAGACACACTCAAGACAGTCAAAATTCAAAAGTAAGATTTTATCGGCTTAAAACTTTGATGATACAGTAATTTCAGACAGTTATTTCACATCTAAAGTTTGTAAGCATTCAGCGGTCAGCTATCAGTTATGAGTTATTAGCTCATTATTGCATCGAAAGAAGAATTAGTCTCCAAGGAGTGAAATATATTTGCTTCCGTATTCCGCACCTAAAGAAAAAGGCGATCGGTTAACCTTAGTAAGTTATTACCTTCAAAAGCTGATAGCTGACTGCTAATAGCTGAATGCTTACTAAAGTTTTAAACTATTTGTGACACCTTTAAAGTGAATTGGTATTACGATTCTAGGTTCAATTCTGATTATCAAAACTATTTTGATGGGTTAAAGCTATCCCATATCGACGATTTTTTTATTTCAAATAGTCTGTTAAAAAATTGTTGTTTGAGCCTTGGATATTTTTGAGAATAACAAGACATTTCGTTGAATTATCAGCATCACAAAATTGAGGTATTTAGGATTCTCAGCTCCTGATAATTCTGCTAAATCAGCAGTAGGAAAATCTGAAATTCTAAAACCTTTGACAATTTTTTCTGGATTGAGAATAGCAAGACATTTCATTTAATTCTCAGAATCACAAAATTGAGGTATTTCAGATTCTCAGCTCCTGATAATTCTGCTAAATCAGCAGTAGGAAAATCTGAAATTCTAAAACCTTTGACAATTTTTTCTGGATTGAGAATAGCAAGACATTTCATTTAATTCTCAGAATCACAAAATTCAGGTATTTCAGATTCTCAGCTCTGAATAATTCTGCTACATCAGCAGGAGGAAAATTGGGGATTCTAAAACCTTTGACAATTTTTT
>NZ_JAAHGO010000210.1 GCF_010672455.1 Okeania sp. SIO2C9
TGCAGTGGAAGATGGCGAAACGGCATTATGGTTAACAAAGGAAAAAGATTATGACCTCTTGATTTTAGACTGGATGTTACCTAAAGTCAGCGGTGTAGATCTTTGTCGGCAGTATCGTAAATTGGGTAATGCGGCACCAGTATTAATGCTAACTGCTAAAGACACTACGGCTGATAAGGTTGATGGTTTAGATGCAGGTGCAGATGACTATATTGTTAAACCTGTAGATGTTTTAGAGTTACTGGCAAGAGTAAGAGCTTTAGGAAGAAGATCGCCATTATGGCAAGGAGATATCCTAACTTTAGGGGATTTAAAGCTAGATTTAACCAGTTTGAACTTAGAGCGGGGAAAAGAGAAAATTCAACTTTCAGTAAGAGAGTTTCAACTAATGGAATATCTTATGCGTCATCCCCAGCAAGTGTTATCCCGTGATCAAATCGAACAGGGACTTTGGAGTTGGGGAAGCGAACCTGAAAGTAATGCAGTAACTACTTTAGTCAGAAGGTTGCGACAACGTTTAGAGGCAGTTGGGGCAAAAGATTGGTTGGAAACAGTTTACGGGATTGGTTATCGTCTAGATGTTCCAGATTAGAATTACTTTTGTTGTCTGTAAAGTTAATTCTCAAATCATAAATGTTTGATTACTCTCGCCGCCGCCTAGCTTATTGGTTTACCCTCTCGATGGGAAGTATTTTAATTCTGTTTGCCTTTACGATTTATAATCGTCAGGTAAAAGAGCAAATGCGGGAATTGGACACTCGAATTTACGCTCAAACTAAAAAAATTGCCTCACTTACAAGCTATCAGCAACAGGAGCAAAGCTGGCAGATAGACACAGAAAATGTATCATTGCAAAATCGCGAAACTCTACCCTTAGAATCAAAGATAATTTATATTCTGTGGTACGACTCCCAGAAGCGCCTCTTAGAGTTTATTGGTAATTGTCCTCAGCAACAGTCTTTAGTGACACCTGGATGGCAAACTCTAGAGTATAGTTGCAACCTTAATGGCACAACTAGACAAAGAAATCTGCGTAAATTAACCCTCCCCTTAAAATACGATAAATCTCTAGTTGGTTATCTACAGGTTGCTGTTTCTCTTGAACCTCTTCAAGATTCACTGGCGCGATTACGTCTATTTTTATCCCTGGGAGTACCAATGACTCTCGGCTTTACTGGTATAGTGGGCTGGATTCTAGGTGGTTTGGCAATGCTGCCGGCAAGACGCTCTTACGAACAACTGCAACGTTTTACTGCCGATGCTTCCCACGAATTACGCGCACCTATAGCAGCAATATTAAGCAATGCTCAAGTCGGTTTACTTGCCCCTATTGAAGATAATATACAACCCCATCAGCGTTTAGAAAATATTGTTACTCAAAGTAAATCTATGAGTGCTTTGATTACTAATTTACTATTCCTTGCCCGTCACGAAGGAAAATTAAATCCTCAAGATATTGCCAAGACTGACATCGTAGAGTTGTTAAACTCTTTAGCTAAAAAATATGAAACTTTAGCACTAGAAAAAGGTTTAAAGTTTAATTTAAATGTACCAGCAAAATCACAAACAATTTGTGGCGATCGCGATTTGCTAGA
>NZ_JAAHGO010000211.1 GCF_010672455.1 Okeania sp. SIO2C9
GGCAGGGCTGTTTCATTCTCACTAAGCGTGTAGAATTATAGAGTAAAGAGCAGATTTATTGATGTAAATTGGCCAATATGCCAGTATATGAAAATATATGGAAAAAAGCCTCATTGATTACCTCAAAGAAATACCTGATTTTCGTGACCAAAGAGGTTGTCGCCACCCCTTATGGTTGGTATTACTGATTATAATTATGGGAATCATCAGCGGTTATTGGGGTTATAGACAGTTAGGGAGATTTACCGAACGCCATCGTTTAACTTTAATTAAACTACTCAATATTCCTCAAGCTCGTGTTCCTTCTTACTCAACTATGAGACGAGTCATGGTACAATTAGATTACCAAAAATTACAAACAGCTTTTAATCAATGGAGCCAACAATATAGTAAAATCAGGTAAGCGAGAGTGGGTATCAATAGACGGAAAAAGTCTCAAAAATACAGTAGAAAATTACGATAAATCTGAGCAAAATTTTAGAAATTGTGTATCAGCATTTAGCCATGAAAGAGGGTTAGTTTTAGGGATAAAAATCTTTGATAATAAGCTTGAAAGTGAAATTACGATTGTGAGAAAACTACTAGAAATATTAGATTTAAAGGGGGTAGTTTTTACTCTTGATGCTCTACATTGTCAAAAAAAACAGTAGCCACAATTATCGATAGTCAAAACGATTATGTAGTTAAAGTTAAAAAGAATCAACCCCAGTTGTATAAAAAAATAGAAGAGCAAGTTAAATCGACTCAAGTAATAAAGAGGTATGTAGATGAATAAAAAACAAGAAATCGTTATACTATTAGACTTGTAGAAGTTTTTAATATACCTAAAAATATACTGGATGTATGGAAAGGTGCAGGTTCTGTAATTAGAGTGAAGCGGAGTAGTAATCGTGGGTCAACATTGGTAGAAAGTATTAGTTATTATCTTTGTTCACTCTCACCACAATCTACCACTTTAGCCTCAGGCATTAGAGGACATTGGTTAATTGAAAATCGACTTCATTGGGTGAAAGATGTGATTTTAGAAGAAGATTCAAGTCCTCAAAAATCGGGCTTTTCTGCCAGAAATTTATCTATTTTAAAAACTTGGGTGTTAACCCTACTAAGAATACATGGTTTTGCTGGAATTAAAGCCGGGATATCGTACTTGAGTAATAATCTCAAATATATACTTTCTTTTTGTACTTAAGTGTGGTCTGAAATCCATTTTTTGCTCTGAATTAATCTAAATTAAGCTGAAGTTGCGATCGCACAACAGAGGGCAATTTCTGGGTCAGTTTGACATTGGTTGGTGATGAAAGTACTACACACCGCTACGCGATACTGCTGAGGCAATGCTCTGCGATCGCACTGCTTTAAATCATAAAAAATGGCCATTCAAGCTAATATTGGGCCGAATTTGGGGTTAAATCTGCTCTTTACTCTATAATTCTACACCTACTGCTGAGGCAATGCTCTGCGATCGCACTGCTTTAAATCATAAAAAATGGCCATTCAAGCTAATATTAGGCCGAATTTGGGGTTAAATCTGCTCTTTACTCTATAATTCTACACGCTTAGTGAGAATGAAACAGCCCTGC
>NZ_JAAHGO010000212.1 GCF_010672455.1 Okeania sp. SIO2C9
AGTTACTGACTTCTAACTACACACCTTCTGAGGAGT
This sequence comes from Okeania sp. SIO2C9, assembly GCF_010672455.1. GTDB lineage: Bacteria > Cyanobacteriota > Cyanobacteriia > Cyanobacteriales > Microcoleaceae > Okeania. The sequence continues at coordinate 37 of NZ_JAAHGO010000212.1, forward strand.
TTCTAACAGACTTGAGAAATCAGCCGGAAAGGGTGAGCAGATGTAAGACCTATTTATTCTCTAAGATTCTCAAGCCTGGTGAATATAAGAAGAACTATGAGACCAGTTGGAAGAACTCAGAAGCTTTTCCCGGTTGTACTGTGGAGTCGGCACGATTGCTCAGAGAGTGTTCTTTGACTCAATTTACTTTCCAAAGTAAAAAACAGTTCGATAGTTGGGAAAGGGAGCAGAAGCGTCTCAGAGATAAAACGGGTCAATCCTACGAGTCTTGGTTTATTGATGATGAGGGATACCTTAACTTCCAAGAGATGATTGAGACCTTGGATGAGATGATTAGGCGGGGTGAGATGAAATTTTCATCATCTCGTGAAGCAAGTAAGCATTGGCATTTAGCTCGGGAATATAGTGAACATCCTGAATACAAGTGTTTGCTCAAAGCTAAACATCAATTGGATATTCGCTACGGCAGGGTACTAATTGAAGATGATGATTATACATCAACAAATCTATAAAGTCAATTAGATAGCGGGTATTAATCCCAAGGTATCTGGAGGGATAAAAACGTCCTCGCTTCAACTCGGTTTATATGGGGCTTGGCGTGTTTAGCTATCCCCATATAATAGGCTCAACACGCCAAACGTTTTCAAAAAATCCCTCAACCATGCGGGTTGTAGCTGACGGGTTTACCTGTTGAAGTCGGGTATTTTTTTTAAAATCGGACTTTCAACAGGTATGAGGGCTTAAGATTTGACAAATTTACTTAAGTGTGATTAAAACTTGATTTGTTACAACAATTTTACACTACCTTGAGTTTGAATAGAGTTGAGGCTCCCTCAATCTCTACTCTTTGACAAGACTTTCTTAAAATCCTGGCTGCACTATCTGGAGTGATATGCTTACCTCGCAGCCCTGGGAACTGATAGATAACTCCAGCTTTTTTCATAGCTACTGAGTATAGACCTTAGCTCCTGAATAATTGGGATAGTTCTGGTGGCAAGCTTACCCTTGGTGTTTTTCTTGCGGATGGTTAGATGGCAGCGTACTCTCTCAGACTTCTTATAGACATCTTCTGAAATTAAAGTGCAAGCTTCATTCACCCGGCAGCCACTGTAGAGCATTACAGCAAAGATACAGCGGTCTCTAAGCTAGGTTAGCCCCTGATTAAACAATAACTGGATTTGACATTGAGATAGGATTTTTCCTTTACCGTGCCTGTTTCGTTTCATCAACACTTACCCAGGTGTTCATGATTTACAGCACTTCAGTGTGTTTTGTCTTGCCCCAGCCACTGTCAACCTAATGAGGATGCATCTAAAATCCTAAATTAAATTCATGTCAACTTCATATAAATCATATTTATATGAAGATACCGTAAATTTTTCATAAAAGCAATTTTTTCATTAAAGTTATGAAGTACTATTGAAAACAAAATTATTTATCAAAAAAAAAAGATTTCTGAAAAAGGGTTCAGGGAAAAGCAAACATCAACCTCTGTGACCTTATTTACCAAGGCTTTAAGCCTTAAAGGTACAGTCCCAGCTCA
>NZ_JAAHGO010000213.1 GCF_010672455.1 Okeania sp. SIO2C9
ACTGTTGAGTTTTAGACGACATTTTCCTCGACTTTTATGGACAACTGTGGACAAAATGTATAGGTATAACCGTCTTTTTGATGTACAACTTTTAATTTGCTTACATGAACACTTTTAGCTTTTTGTCCTGGCACTGTGAAGTTAAAACTATTTGACTTTGAGCGAGGATTAACTCTACCTACTTCCCCTGTTTCAATATTCAACGCTAAATCTCCACTATTCCAACCTTTTATCGGTTTTAGTGGGTTGTACCTGATTGGGTATCCATATTTATTGACCGCTGCTTTTTGTCTACCTCCTTGGCCTTTGCATATAGCAACTAAAGCTTGGGTGGTCTGGAAATTTAACTGATTCACTTCTCCCACACAAGCAGCGTCTATGCAGTGTGCTTTGGGTAACTGTTGCTTTCTGCGGTTAAATTTTGTCTGTCCTCCACTACCTATAGTTACTTCCAAACCTTTAGTCTTTAAGCTATTGAACAATTTCCACCGACAAGAATTAACTGAGAATGCATCTTTTAAAGGCGATCTAGCTTGAGTAAGTATTCGCTTTAATAATTCTGGTTTTCCTGATAAGAAGTCTTTGACATCTTGATTACTTTTTATCTGATTGCATTTAGTACAGGCAACAGTTAAGTTAGATACTCGGTCTGAACCTCCTTTTGACTTGGGGTGAATATGTTCTATTTCCAGTGGTGTATTAGTTTGGCCACAATAAGCACATTGATGATGCCATTTTTCTAACAAATATTCTCTCAATTCATATCCTGCTAATTCACCCTGTTGATACTCAGTACCAGAAATTTCTGGATTTTGAATCAATTGAGTATCAAAGCGAACCAGTTCCATTGAGATTGATTCTACAGGAGAAAACTTAATTAATCGTTTGACCCAAGTCATAGTAGTTTCGACTCTGTGCATTAAAGAAGGTGCTAACCAACCAGTGGGCTTCTTTTTGTTCGGGTTACCTGGTTTACGGTATCTGAGATTTTTGCTTCTTCTAGCTCGACGGCGTTGAGAACGCTTTTTAAGTTTTTCGGAAATTAACGAACCTCGATGCTGAATTAAGAGCATCCAGATCACCTTGTTTCCTTCTAATAAAGCCATCCCTGTAAATTTTGAGCCTGGGTCAATCTTTAGAGTTAAAGTTGTTTCTACAGCTTTAACAGCTTTGCGTGAGAATCAAAGTAAACGGAAAGCGCCGCCAGACAGCAGCTTTACCAGAATTTAACAACCTACGAGCTACAGTTGGTTTGCAAGGTTGTAATGGTTTTTTGTTTGTATCTATGACGAAAACGTAATTAGTATTAGACATTGTGGTGTCTAGTCCTTTTCAGTAAAGTGTTCCTCGATTATGTTGGCCAGGCTTGTTAATACCCTAAACACTATCGGTATCAAACCAACTTCCGATTGGCGCACTTTAACGCTGTCCTTAATTTAGAGTGACCAGCACATAAGCTGGAGTTCACTTATGTTGGTCGTGACCTGCCAACGTAGTCATTTAAGACTTAATCTGCAACCTTTGAGAGACAATTCCTAAAAATGTCTAGGATTGGCTAGGTTTTTCAAAGGTG
>NZ_JAAHGO010000214.1 GCF_010672455.1 Okeania sp. SIO2C9
AGGTTCCCATCATAAGGACTGGCATCACCTTTAACTTTTATATATTGTTGGCTCTTGAATGAGCCATATTCCACTAAAGTTAAAGGGTTATTCTCCCGTGAGGTAGAAAAGACCCAATTTCTATTCCCTATTTTTTGCCAATACTTGTTAATCCAGTGTTCGCCTTTGTTGGGGTGTCTTCTCTTTGCCCATCTTCGGAGTTTCCAGTATAATAAGTAATCCATTCGGTAAAATACCTTTGTTGGACATCCTATGGAAAAATAGTTACACCATCCTCTGATTATGGAATTGAGGTTTTTGATAAGTGCAGCTTGCGGTTTAGCTTTGTGCTTGTCAATAACTTCTGTGATTTTGGTGTAATGTTCCTTTTGATTTTCTTTGGATGGGGTGATGATTGTGGAAAAACCTAGTATTCGTTTTTGTGAATCTTTTCCAGATGTATATTTTCCTGCTTTGAACTGCCGGATGTTGAATCCGAGAAAATCAAATCCTGGTTTGTGTCCTTCATGTTCTTGCAGTGTATGGATCAATCTGGTTTTGCTGGGTTTTAATTCTAAACCCATGTCTTTCAACCATTCAGAAATAACTTCTTGACACCTTTGGACAACGGTTAGACTTTCGTGGATGATAACAAAGTCATCGGCATATCGAATTAGTGTTACGGATTTTCTTCTATTTGGCAGGCTGACCTTACGTCCGCTGTCTTGGTCGATTGGATATGGCTCCGGGACCTCGCCATCCCTCGACCGCTTTTTTCTCTCATATCAAAATCCTTGGCAAGTTCTTTGATTCGATATTCCATCCCGTGGAGGGCTATATTTGCAAGTAAGGGGCTGATGACCCCACCTTGGGGTGTACCCTCAGATGTTGGAAACAACTCTTTCCCATCCATCACACCAGCTTTTAACCAAGCTCGGATTTGTCTCCGTAGGGTCGGATAGGTATTTAATTTTTCTATGAGTCGTTGATGGTTGATATTATCGAAACATTTGGCAATGTCTGCATCAAGCACATATTTGGCCTTTTGATTTATTGCTATAAAAATTGCTTCGATTGCATCTTGACATGAGCGCCCTGGCCTGAAACCATATGAGGACGGTTCAAATCGGGCTTCCCATTCTGGTTCTAAGGCCATTTTTACTAGCCCTTGTAATGCGCGGTCGTACATGGTCGGTATTCCCAAAGGTCTTTTTTCATCCTGACCGGGTTTCGGAATCCATACTCTCCGAGTGGGTTTTGCCTTTGAGCCTATTTTTAGTTGATTTACCAAGACGAGACGTTGCTTTGGGGTCAGCGATTTAATGCCGTCCACACCTGCCGTCTTCCTACCTTGATTATCTTGAGTTACTCGACGCACCGCTAAACATTTTGCAAACCATGATTTTGTTAGTAATTTTTGGAGTCTACGAACTGTTCTGACATCTCCAGGACGTGACGCTTTGTAAATCCGATGAATGCAACTTAAAGACACATCTTTGGGCTTTTCGCCAGTTGATGTCCCTCCATTCATACATCGGCTTTGGTTCCGTGTTCATAACTTGACATTGCTA
>NZ_JAAHGO010000215.1 GCF_010672455.1 Okeania sp. SIO2C9
TTTATCTAATGTTGGCATTTATACCCGCGCTCTCCCGAAGGGGAGCGTCGTATGGGAATGCCAACCCATGCTATAATAAAACTACGAGCGTGTTAGTAATAGGTCGAAAACATTGAAAGCCAGATATAAATATCGCATCTACCCTAATCATGTCCAAATCAAGAAGTTTAATCAACTTTTTGGATGTTGCAGATATGTTTGGAATCAAAGTTTAGCTCATTGTAATCAACTGTATACTAATGGTGTTAAGAGACCAAGCTATGTTGATTTAACCAAACAATTCATAACACAAGCTAAAAGAGAATTGCTTTGGTTAAAAGAAGTTGCTTCAACTCCATTACAACAGTATCTCAAAGATTTAGACCGTAGGGGCGAAAGGCCTTTCGCCCCTACAAAAACTTTTTCAATAGTTGCAAAGGTAAACGAAAAGGGATTAAGGTGAAACCGCCTAGATTTAAAAGTAGAAAGTCAAAGCAAACTGCAAGGTTTGTAGGAGCTAATTATAAGATAGGCCAAGATAAAATCTATCTACCAAAAGTAGGCAAGATTAAAATAGTTTGCAATACGAAAATTGCCAAGCCAGCCTACATCTATGACTATAGTTAAAGATTCAGCTAATAGATATTATGCTAGTTTTGTTGTAGAAATTAATCCTGAATCTTTGCCTAAAACTGATAATTCAATCGGAATAGATTTAGGCATATCAACTTTTGCAACATTGAGCAATGGAGAGAAAATATTAGCTCCTAAACCTCTTAAAAAGAACTTGAAAAAGTTAGCTAAGTTTCAGAGAAAGTTTGCCAAGACTGAGCCAGGCAGTAAACCTCGTGAAAGACGCAGACTGAAAATAGCTAGACTGCACGCCAAAATCAAGGATATTTCCTTTCCTTCGGAATGCTGCGCAAACGGAATGCTGCGCAAACGTACAGACTTCCTTCATAAATTGTCTACTAATTTAGTCAAGAAATACGACACAATTGTACTTGAAGATTTAAACGTCTCAGGTATGGTTAAAAATCGTAAATTGTCTAAAGCAATTAGTGATTTAGGTTGGAGACAATTTAGGACTTTAACTGAGACAAAATGTGAAAAATATGGTAGAGAATTTAGGGTTATAAATAGATGGGAGCCAACAAGCCAAAAATGCTCATATTGTGGTTTTAGAGGAGGCAAGAAAGAACTAAATGTCAGAGAGTGGACTTGTTTAAATTGTGGCACATTTCATGATAGAGATGTTAATGCTGCTATCAATATTCGTATGGGTTGTTAGTGAAACAATTGCAGAAACAACTCAACCGATAACCAAGGTTGAGGAAATTGTTGAAAGCGAAGCTCCTCTGAAAGAGGCACTTGAGAATCCTTTACAACTATCACTTTTTGTTAGCGTAGCTCCTCCGCAGGAGGCTGTCGTCGCGGGCGGGCAGTCCGAGACGTTAAACAAGACGAGGAGCCGACGTAATTCTACCCGTAAAAAGGTAGTTGATGGCGATGAGTCGTCTACCCGCCCTGAG
>NZ_JAAHGO010000216.1 GCF_010672455.1 Okeania sp. SIO2C9
TTGCCCCTAGTTTGGCAAATTGAAATTGTTTAATAACTACCTTTTTTTGAGTCTGGATATTTTCAGCTAAATAAGTGACTCGCCCACCAATATTATTGTGTCCGAGTTCTCTAATTATTTGATAGCCATCGGAAGAAAAATTGGGGTAATTATTCATGGGTTTTTAGGGAATAGGGAATAGAAAGCAATTGAATTTTTATATTAGGTTCCGAGTGGCTATATTCTGATTATGTTTTAATTAAGTTTGGCTCTGCTTTTCTGTATTTATAAACTATTCTCATAGGTTTCGATATTAAATAAATTAGAGGTATTAGAGTAATACAAAGAGAGGCGATCGCTACTATTGCTAAGACTAAAATTTCTCCTAAAGTAAAGCAGTGTGGTTTAGTAATGACTTCAGAAAAAATCTTAAAAGTTATAACTAAGCTAAACTCAAGTCCTATTGTCAAAATCAATATAAATCTTTTTTCTTTTTTGGATAACAATTGACCAATCGATTGACCAATTTTATTTTTAGATATTATTATTAATTTAATTGTTTCTGCCCATATAAACAAATATAGCCTAGCCAAAAAATACGAAATTACTACCACAATTATGAATGTTATCGTAGCCCTCAATAATAGTACCGATAAAATCGCTAGTAAATACATCAATTCAGCTTCATCATAGAAGAATAACAATATTAGTACAAAAGTTACTATAGAGAAAACACCAAAAGTTATGATGGATATAACAGTATTGTTGTTGATATAATTCACTAAAGCACATAATACTATAGATATTACTGCCCACCAAATAAATAGAGGATGGAATTTCGATGAATCAAAAATGCAAAATACCAACATTGCCACTACAAGGCGACAAAAAAAGAACCCCAAAATGGAGTCAACTTCTAATTTAGGCAAACTACCAGTTTCTACCTGAATATTTATCTTCTGAATTTCTGATGCTGAATTATTATGTAAAAATATCTCCCTTTTATGAATTTCATTTTCTACTAACTTACTGGTATCTACTGTAATTTCACACTCTACATTATTCCCTTCAAACTTACGAGATGAAAATGAAATCCAACTATGGTCATAAGGAGTATGAGGAGGGTCATTAACATGGGGAGCAACTTCCCATCTACCAGATAAAGTTGTCTGTGGAATTGGATTACTAATCTCTATAATACCTGTTAATTTTTCTCCCCATTTATCGCTAGCAAGTTCCAGATTTGTTTGACTAATTCTAACTTTCGGTAAACGGTTTACATCTAAAGGTTGAAGAGCAGCTAAAGCCTTTTTAGCATTTTCATATCTATCAGTAGGTTTCGGTTCTACCATCTTTTCTAACCAATTAATCCAACCCCTTTGTAATGGTGGAATTAAATGACGAAAAATTATCCGATAATTCGCATCTATTAAATTTCCAATATCTCCAGATTTTATCCCAGTTAATAAACAAATTAATGTCGCACCAAGACTATATAAGTCTGAACTTCTTGTTAATTCC
>NZ_JAAHGO010000217.1 GCF_010672455.1 Okeania sp. SIO2C9
GTTCCCCCAAACCCTAGCCAAATCAGGATTGTTGTTGAGAGCCTCATCAAGAGCAGGAGACTTATAGCGCTACGCGCAAGGCAGGGGGCAGAAGGCAGAAGGCAGAAGTTGACTGTGACAAAGTTTTAGTGATGAACGCTTGTCCTAACCTTAATACGTACTGCTATACCTAAGGGAAGAACAACCACAGTGTATTTTGGGTCTGACTCAGGAATAAGCATAATAACAAAACTTAAATACGCGGAGACACGGTGAGGCGGTGACTTTCAAAGGATGGGGATTTGACCCCAACCAATTTTAGGCACCGCAAGTGAGGTTGGGGTATTTGACCCATATTAACTTTTATAACTAAATTTCAGTGTTTTCACGGTATCAAAGATACAGCTATAGCTATATTATGAACACCAAATCTAGTTTTGTGACAAAGATGCCACTAACCTTACAACAAAGATTTGGTGCTAGCGCCACCTTGTCTAACGGCAAACTGCAAATTACCATTGCCGACCTCGCTGCCGTCGGATTAGATGTTACCCAGCCCAATGCCGACCAAATTTTAGCAAGTCTAATTTTACTCAATATCGAGAATCAACCCGCTACAGCTAGCGAGGACCCCACAGTGGGGGTAATTATTGCTGATAGCTTCAAAACCTTTGCTAGTCGCGGTGAGCAAAGCCAACTGGAGTACCAAAAAACCCTAAGCCTTTACACAGCTGACCCAACCTCAGCCATAGACCCAGACGATTTAGTGGGGTAATCATGCCAGCCATTACCAAGGTTTTTAACCAGCACATTTCAACCCAGCAGGAACTGTCTAGTGCTATTGCTAGAGCCATGGAATTAGCAGGGTATGGAGTTTCAGAGCCAGTTAATGAGTCAGGTAACGTCAATTATTATTATCCATTAGCCCTGTCGTCGGTAGAATACACCTTGGATTTACTTCTAGAGGTGAAATCAAATCTTTGTGTGAGGCAAAGGTTAGTTAAAGACAGGCTTACCACGGCATTGTTTTCTCCCTGGAGTGATGTAGATAAAACTGGAGAAGCTTTTTATCAGTTTGTGTGCTGCAACCACCCAGAATTTAGGATTGTATCGATAAGCAAAGGCAGTGATAATCCTTTTTTGCTGGGAGCAATTAGACCTGAAAACAAAGAATCATGGTGGGACGAGAAAAAATATCCTTTTTACTTTTTTGCAGAAGATAATGACGCCGCCCCCTATTTCCGTAGTTTTGAAGGAAATTTGTCTCCCTTCAAGAGTACGAGTACAGAGGATTATGAGATTACCTCTTTTGGTTACTTAAAATATGCCAACCCTTATACAAAAAAAAGAGACTGTATAACTGGATTATTTATTGTAGATAGGGACGGGCAGCAGGGGGTTTGTGGTTCTTTTTCACAAGAGTTGGGGCGAGTAGCAGCTGATGGGCTAGAAAGTGGAAATTTACTAATAGAAAACACGGAGTCGATGTTCATGTTATTGGGT
>NZ_JAAHGO010000218.1 GCF_010672455.1 Okeania sp. SIO2C9
TCTCAAACAATTACTCATCAGAAAAAGAACGAAAGCTACCTCAAAACCATTCTAAGTGCAGTAAAAAATCTAAGGTCAAAATAGATAGAGAAGAAATATTAGAGTATCCGATGGAATTACTGCCCATAGATGCACAGTTTAAAGGTTACGAAGAAGTAATTATTCAAGATATTACCTTGGCAACTGATAACGTATTATTCCTGAAAGAGAAATACTACTCGCCTCAAAACCGAAAAACCTATTTGGCAGAATTACCAGCAGGTTATGAAGGAGAATTTGGTCCGGGAATTAAAAGCTTAATCATCAGTTTGTACTATGGGGGAAATATGACCCAAGGCAAACTATTAGAGTTTCTAGAGGACATGGGCATCTTAATCTCAGCCGGGAATTTGTCTAATGTATTAATCAAAAACCAGTCTTTTTTTGAAAGAGAAAAAAGTGAAATTTATGAAGCAGGACTATTAAGTAGTCCCTGGCAGCACTTTGACCAAACAGGAGCCCGAGTAGGAGGAGTAAACTATACCACGAATGTAGTGTGTAATCCTCTCTATACGGTCTACTTTACCACTGCCAACAAAGATCGATTAAGTGTACTTCAAGGTTTACTGAACGGAAAAGAACTAGAATTTATTCTCAACCCCTTCACCAACTCAATGTTGGAGACCTTACGTATACCAGATAAATGGAAGAAGTCTCTGGAATTGTTGCCTCAAGAAACTGTATTGAATTCCATAGAGTTTAATGGGCTACTAGATAGGCATTTACCATTATTAGGGTCACAAATGCGTCAACGTATTTTAGAAGCATCAGCAATCGCTTTTTATCATCAGCAAAGGGACTGGCCAGTCATCAAGACTCTCATAAGTGATGATGCACCGACCTTCAAGTTACTAACTGATGAGCTGGCTTTGTGTTGGATACATGAGGGACGACATTATAAAAAGTTAACTCCCAAGGTTTATTATCATCAACAACTGCTAGAGCAATTCTTGGATGATTTTTGGGATTACTATAGAGAGTTACTTGCTTATAGAGATGCTCCCACACTTTCAACAGCCCATAGATTACGCTCTGAATTTTCTCGACTTTTCGGGACTCAGAGTGGTTATCAGCAGTTGGATGAACGAAAACGATTAACTGCCAGCAAAATTTCGGAGTTGTTGTTGGTATTAGAGCATCCGGAATTGCCATTACATAATAACCCGGCGGAGTTAGCTGCTAGAACTATGGTGAGGAGACGCAATATTAGTTATGGAACTCAGACAACTGAGGGGACTGCATCCTGGGATACTTTTATGTCCCTTGTTGCTACTACTCGTAAACTGGGATTGAGTTTTTTTGAATATGTACGCGACCGCATTTTGAGGGCAGGTAATATTCCGTCTCTGGCAAGTATTATTCGCGATCGCTCTTCTGTTAGTTCCTTTGGTTGGTCTTGGCAATTATAATCATTGCCTACCCCATCATATTGAGTGGATAC
>NZ_JAAHGO010000219.1 GCF_010672455.1 Okeania sp. SIO2C9
CTATAATCTGTTAAGCGATTGCTGACGCAAAGCTCCGCTAACGCCTCAAGACAAGTATCATTATCAGGACTTAGGTCAATACACTATATATAGTGTACTGCTCTAAGTTTGGTAGCTGTTGCTCCATGTTCATAAATTTCATCAAAATACTCACGCTTATAATATAATTATCTATAAATGTTGTTAAGAGTGATTGCTGACGCAAAGCTCCGCTAACGATATGAATTTTAACTATATTGATCCCATACCAATATTTGCTAAGTTATTCTACAAATTATACTATAACTAATAAGCGCAAATCACTTAGAAAACATTAGCCATGATACGATTAATCGTTATTTGAAAATAGAGTCTTTAAGTTTCCTGCGGACTGCTGCGCAAACACAAGACTTATGGCGAAATGTGAAAGAGGAAATTGTTCAATGTACAGAGGGGTATCTAATTTTTGATGATACAGTAATCAATAAAAAATATGCTAATAAAATTGAAAGCGTAGCTCCTCTGTTTGCGAAGCATTCCGAAGGAAAAGAGGCACTTGTGCGATGACAATATAGTGGTATCGGTTCATCAAGTAATTCGGGGAATAGGAATAGTTAATTGTATCTATTTTAATCCACAAAACGAACAATGCGCGGATAATAGATTACCGTATTTATGATCCAGATATTGACAACAAAATGTGAGTTAGATCATGTTGAAGAAATGATATTAAATGTGATAAATAACAATAAATTACCATTTAAAATGGTATTAATGGAGAGCTGGTATGCAACACAAAGATTAATGGCATTGATAGATAATTTAGGAAAAATTTATTATTGTCCCTTAAAAATAAATCGCGCGCGTAGATGATACTGGTGGTATAGAAAAATATAAAAATATTGCTGAATTAAACTGGAATGAATCAGAAAAAAGAACGGGCAAAATAATTAAAATTAAAGGAATTCCTTTGAGATAAAAAAGCGAGTGCGTAATTCTGAGGTATCCTCAGAATGTAAGACGCACTCAAGACAGTCAAGCTTTTCTGGGCAACTGTTTCGACCAACTTCAGCAGAATATATTGCTACTAATGACTTGAACCAATGCAGCAAAGATGATGTAGAATTTGAATCTCAAACCAGATGGAAAATTGAAGAATTTCACGCCAGAATTAAGCAAATAACAGGTCTATGTTCCTGTCAATGTTGTCTGAAACTTTCTTCAAATAAATCATATTGCTTGTGGGATGTTAGTCTGGAAATTTTTAATGCATATTAGCAGTAAAAATAGGAAAAACAATTTATAAAGTCAAACATGAATTGCTCTGTTGATTATTTGCTCCAAGAACTGAAGAAACCCACAATCAAATTCAGAGCTGTTTTTATTTGATAGGTATTTTTTGACTCTTGTTTTCATAATGATACTTGTGTTGAGGCGTTAGCGGAGCTTTGCGTCAGCAATCGCTTAACAGATTTAGTGCGA
>NZ_JAAHGO010000022.1 GCF_010672455.1 Okeania sp. SIO2C9
TTTACTGGTACAGAGGGTAAAATTTCGTATGTTTTTACTACTCCTATTCTGGGTAGTTGTATGTAGTTTCCTTGGAAAATCTTAATACTTCCTTCTAAGTAAAAACTGTCTTTTCTACCTTTTTTTTAAAGACTGGAAATCCACGTTTAGGAATAGTGAGAAAGTTTTTAAATGCCCTCTCTAAATCTCTTAATGCTTGTTGTGGGGCACATTTAGATACCTCATAGTACCATGGATTAACTGATTTGACTTCCGCTACTAAACGTTTATGCAGAGTGATGGCGCTTGGGCGTTTTTTAGTTTCTTCGTACTCTTGTATGCAAGTTGCTAATCCCCAGTTATAGGCATGACGAGCTACTCCTGCATGTTTGGCAAGTATGGTTTTTTGTTGGTTGTTAAGTTTTAGCTTAGTTTTAAAGGATTTCATGATTATTGTTTTTGTTGGCACTAAGTGCAGTTCTGCTGTTTCATCTATAGTTAATAAGTCAGACATAACTCTAGTATACCACATTAAATGTCTAATTTGTCTGACTTTGTCTAATTATTTTAATACTGTTGATAGCCCTCTGCTCAGTCACCTCTGGTGGCGGACCATAATCTCCATCGCTGAAATATACTCGCTCTACTATATATATTGTGGTTCTACTTCTATCCACAGACGAGCTCCTCCGGCTTGACTTTTATTCGCGTCATGGGGTTGATAGACGATTTGGCAAGGTCCGTGAATTTTCAGGGTAATTAACAGCTTGACATAATCATAGATTATCTATTATAATCTATGAATATCTATATTTCATTTTATGCTACTAGGATTCAAAACTGAGTTACACCCAAATAATCAGCAAAAAACCTTATTGGCTAAACACGCTGGTGTAGCTCGTCATGCCTGGAACTGGGGATTATGGCTTACCAGAAACATCCTTAATCACAATCAGCGTCATCCTGATAGTAAACTTAAATTTCCTAATAAGAAAAGTTACACCTGAGAATAGCTTATAGATGATGATAACAGGTCGATATAATTAAGGTTGGTTAGTTCCCACCCTTCAACCTTTCATCTTTATCTAAATCAACATAATTGTTGCTTAATCATCCAGCAAAATCCTATAAAGTTTTGAAAGGTCTTCAAATGTTTGGGTTCGTCTCCAACTCTCTTGATTAACTCATCTAAATAAGATTTATTTTGAGCATCTCTAGGTAATTTTTTACTATAACTACTATTTCTAGCTGAAAATATTTCTTTGAGATATAAATAATGAAATTCGGCATGATTATAATCTTGACTATAATTACCCATTAATTCAGGGTCTTTTACGGATACATCATAATATTTCACATAATCTAATAGAGGCTTTTCTAAAGGTTGCCTAGAATTGAACATTTTTCTGTTGCCTAAAAACCAGGTTTCTATACATCGGTTTTGAATAATGGGAATAAATTTCACGTTTCCTAGTTCTAGGTTGAGGTTATTTTGAACTATGAAATCGTTTATTTCCTTTCTTTTACTTTCTACGGTTTCCTCTTCAGCATCTATACAAATGACAAGGTAATTATATTTGCCTATTTCTTGAATTTTTTTTATCGCATCAGGAATGCCTTCACGAATAACTGCGGGATAACCGTTATAACTAAATAAACAATAGTTATATTTGTCTACTTGATGATAAAATTTTACTTTTGTTAGTTCGGGTAGAAGATAGTTAAGCCAAGAAGTATAAATCTTTTTTTCTGTACTTCTTCCTTCTAAAAGAAAATAAATATTCATTATGCTTCTACCTCTTCGGAAGATTCTTCCAGAACATTTATTAGATCGATAAAGGCTTGATGTCTTGATTTTGAAATTCCCAAATCTTCAGGCTCTTTCACCTGTATTTTGTTACCTTGACGAGTAACTATTTTCCAATGTTTAGTTCCGATATTATTGATGATATATGGATGATGGCTAGTAATAATAAATTGTATTCCTTTATTCTCTAATATCAAATCTGTGACACTATCAATACAATTCACTCCTAAACTCTTTTCAAACTCATCAATTAATATGACACTTCCCTCTGGCGATAAATATAATTCACTAATATACATTAATGTTTTAAACATTCCTGAAGAAATATTATTTTGTGAAATCCAATCAGATACTCTTTTTTCTTTCAGATAAACAACTGTAGATCCTCTAAAAATATCGGTAAATGGTTCGGGAATTTCATTGTCAGTAAATGGTGATTCTATTTTAATATCTTCAACTTGATTGAATATTTCTATAAATTTATCTTTGATTTTTTCAAAGCTTTCTGGCAAATATCGATAAACTAAAGATAATTTAATAAAAACAGGAAGATCGCTTTCTTGAATATCCCTGAAAGAACAATTTTCATATTTTCCTATTACAGAAATAGGTATTCGCCAAATTCTTTCAAAAGTTCGATCAGGATTTGTCAGTATAATTTTATTAATTTCTTCCTGAACAGGACTAATATCTTCTTCTTGATTTAGTAATTCTACTATACTTTCAAAAGGGGATAATTTTGGAGTACGAACACCTGCAAATATTATTTTTTCTGAGTCTCTTTCAATAATAATTTCCTCATCTTTATAAAGATGTTCAGAGATGAGTTTAAAATTATCTTCTTCCTCAGAATTATTTATTTTTATCTTGAATCCCTCTACATTTTCAAACTCTCCTTGCCAACGATAGGATATATTATCTTTGGTTAGAAAAGTGACATTCCAGTAGACTCCATTTAATGAGTCACCATTAGCAATTTTTTTTAGAGATAAAATTGAACGAATTATTTGAGTTTTACCTGCACCAGAGACACCCACAAGCAAAGTAATATTAGGTGAGAATTCAACAGGTTCAAGATGCAAATCATATTCACGATCGCGATACTCTAGTTTCTGAATTTTCATCGATATTATCCTTAAATTATATTGACAATAATCCTATCATCTAATTTGAATAAAGTCTATTTATACTGAGGCTATCAAATAGATAAAGCGATCAAAGGTAACAAAAAAATTCCACTAGAAGTATAGTCATTCCAGTTAAGATTGAGACAAGGGTTTCTTACCTTGAAAGAGTTTCAGCAGAAAAAGTGTTCCAGTCTTATTCAGAATGACTATAATTTTTGTATCTGATGTTAATTAGGGTTTGCTGATTAAATCTAAAAGCATTGACTTATATTGGCTTGAGTTTTTTTAGGATTGAAAAAAGTGCCTGGTTTTCGGTGCTTCAGAGCTACAAAAAGTAAGTATTTTGGGATGATTATGGCAGAACAATCCAGGGATAATTTTTCCAACTACCTCCTCTATAATTCCTATTTATTCTGACTCCTGACTCCTGACTCCTCCCCTTATCACTCATACTTTTTCAGCAAACCCTAATTAAGGCTTACTGATTAAAGCTAAAAGTCAGGATAGCTTACGTTCAACAATGAATAATTAATAATTAATAATTAATAATTACCTCTCCTTGAAAAGAAGAGGATTGACTAATAATGAAAATTTTTCTTTATTATCCCCTTAAAAGGGAGGCGCATACCCACAATTTTTCGGTAATAGAGCTTTTTATATTCAGTTTATCTTCAAGTTTATAGCTCTTATATCATGTCCGGATAATTAGTTATGAAAAAACTTTTTCCTTCAACTCCAGTTGTTCTTCTTTCTTCCCTCTTCCCCTCCTGGGAGGGGCGAGGGGTGGGTTGACTCCTGACTCCTCCGTAGTTATTTATTTATCACTGTTTAACCGGACATGATATTATTTGCCTCAAGATACTGAAATTTTCTGCTGAAATTCAAGAAAATTTATTCACATAAAATTGCCGAAACCTTTGCCTGTTATCCCCATCTCTGCGTCCCCGCGTCTGGTGTCTCCCCGTGTCCTACCCCCACCAACCAATTTTTTCAGCAGACCCTAATTATGTGTGCTACTGTCTAGTTCATTCTCAGACAAAACCAGAGCAACAAACTAATCTTAGTTCTTGAGCATAAGCGATCGCTAAATGAGTAGTACAAGTTCTTTCTAATAACTGTATTTCTCAATAATTTAAAGATTAATACTTTGATACTTTCCACCACTGAGTTTTTATTTAATTTTAGTTAATTATCTCATGGTATGTTAATAAGATTATCGACAAAAACAATCACTAGACAGGGAAATGTTTTTCCCACTTTTGCCTGTTCCCTGCTATATGAGAAATAATACATTAATCAAATAAGGTGTTAAGTAATAGTAGAAAAAATCAATCGTTTCTCCCAATATCATATTAATTTAATTGTGCTATTTCTACTACTTCTATCGGATAAACTGAACTATAAGTCATATTACTCATAGGTCAGAAGATGTTAAATATTCAGTTATTCTATTTTTGATTCTCTGTTTTCTTTTTTTTAATTTAAAACCTCAACAATATACTCTATTATCTTTAAAATTATCTAATATTTTATCTTTTCTTTAAAATTTACCACAACTAAAAATTTGTCAATAAATCAAATCAGAAAATCAATCTAAATTTTTTGGAAAAAATCTTATATTATACTAAAATGTTTTAGATTTGGTATAGAAATAAATTCAAATAATGAAACTTAATATCTATGAAAGGTAATCAAATGGGTGTATTATTAAAACATAAAAAAACTACCAGATATAAGCTGAAGTAATCCTGATACTAAATGAAAAGTAAGCTAAAAATAGAGCTTTTTACCAGAATATGGGAACTGAATTAATTCTTAAAAAGCCCTTTCATTAATGGATAATAGATAATTGATAATTACATCTGGTTAAAACCGTTACGGAATTGAATATAAGGAATATTTTCTTCTTTTTTTCCTTAAAAAGCGAGGGTTGAAACCATAATTATTTAATTATTAATTATTCGGTAAATTATGCTTTGATTGTTGTCAATAAATCGTCAGATTACCAAATTATAGAATTATGCAAGAAGTACACCAAAATCAGAGTACATCGTACACAGAAAAAGTCAAAATTCAAGTAGAAGACGATCGTACAGGCACTAGTCTCGATACCATCAAACGAGCGATCGCCGATAACTTATATTATTTACAGGGGAAAGATATAGAATTTGCTACCACCTATAATTATTATATGGCCTTAGCATATACAGTACGCGATCGCTTGTTGCATCGTTGGCTCAAAACCACAAAAACATACTTCCATCAAAACGTCAAAACAGTATACTATCTCTCAGCCGAATTTCTCATGGGTCGCCAACTAGCAAAAAACCTAGTCAATGTAGGTTGTTGGGAAGTCGCGAGTCAAGCTCTCGAAGAATCATGTCTTAAACTTGATGACTTAATCGAAAAAGAACCAGAACCCGGTTTAGGCAATGGTGGTTTAGGTCGTCTAGCAGCTTGTTTCCTCGACTCTCTCGCCACCCTAGAAATTCCCGCAGTAGGCTACGGTATACGTTATGAATTTGGCATTTTCAAACAACAAATTCAAAACGGCTATCAAGTTGAACAACCAGACAAATGGTTAAGTCTAGGCAACCCTTGGGAAATTCCTCGCCATGAAGACCAAGTAGAAATTAAATTCGGCGGTTACACAGAAGCATACCCAGACAAACAAGGCAATTATCGGGTTAGATGGATACCTGCACGCACAGTCATTGGAATGCCCTATGATACTCTTGTTCCTGGATACAATACCAACACAGTCAATACTCTACGCCTCTGGAGTGCCAAAGCAAGTAATGAATTTGACCTGCAAATTTTTGACTCCGGTGACTATAACCGCGCCGTCGAAGACAAAACTTTCTCTGAAAATATTTCCAAAGTTCTCTACCCCAACGATAATATATTTCAAGGCAAAATGTTGCGCTTAGAGCAACAGTATTTCTTCGTCAGTTGTTCTCTCCAAGATATCATTCGTACTCACTTGTCACGGAATCCAAATTTAGACAATTTTCAGGAAAAAGCAGCCATTCAGCTCAATGATACTCACCCCTCTATAGGAGTTGCTGAATTAATGCGCCTGTTAGTAGATGAGCATGATATGGAGTGGGAAAAAGCTTGGAATATTACTCAAAATACCTTTGGCTATACTAACCATACATTGCTATCCGAAGCTCTAGAACGTTGGCCAGTTAGTATGTTCGCAACTCTGCTACCACGACATCTCGAAATTATTTATGAAATTAATTTCCGTTTCCTAGAAAAAGTCAAGAAACGTTATCCGGGAGATGATGGGCGGTTGGCACGGATGTCACTGATCGAAGAATTTCCTGAAAAACGCGTGCGAATGGCTCATTTAGCTTGTGCTGGCGCTCATGCTATCAATGGTGTGGCAGCATTACATACTCAACTGTTGAAAACAGATGTTTTGAGAGATTTCTACGAATTGTGGCCGGAGAAATTTACGAATAAAACTAATGGTATTACTCCTCGTCGTTGGTTGTTAATTAGTAACCCGAAATTGGCATTACTAATTACAGATAAAATTGGCAAAAATTGGATTAAAAACTTAGAGGAAATTAAGCAGCTTGAGCGGTTTATTGATGACCCTGAATTTCGCAATAATTGGAGGCAGATTAAACATGAAAATAAACAAGATTTAGCTGCTTATATTTACCAAAAGACAGAAATTGTAGTTAATCCTAATTCTCTGTTTGATATTCAGGTAAAACGACTCCATGAATATAAGCGTCAACTGTTGAGTGTGCTGCATATTATTACCCTTTATAATCAAATTAAACAGAATCCAGATGTAGATATTTTGCACCGCACTTTCATTTTTGGCGCGAAGGCAGCACCAGGTTATTATATGGCAAAATTAATCATTAAATTGATTAACGCTGTAGGGGAAATCGTGAATAATGACCCAGATGTGCGCGATCGCCTCAAGGTAGTTTTTGTGCCTAATTTCTCTGTATCTATCGGTCAGCGAATTTATCCAGCAGCCGATCTTTCTGAGCAAATTTCTACTGCTGGAAAAGAAGCTTCTGGTACTGGCAATATGAAATTTTCCCTAAATGGCGCTTTAACTATTGGTACTCTTGATGGAGCAAATATTGAGATTCGCGAAGCTGTTGGTGCTGAAAATTTCTTCCTATTTGGATTGAATGTTGAAGAAGTTAAAGCATTAAAATATCAAGGATATAATCCGGAGCAATACTATACTTCTAACCAAGAATTACGGCAGGTTATTGACCGTATTGCTTCTGGTTATTTCTCCCCTGGCAAACCAAATTTATTCCAGCCAATTGTAGAATCTTTACTAGGAAAAGATGAATATATGTTGTTTGCTGATTATCAAGCTTATATTGATTGTCAGGAAAGAGTTAATCAGGCTTATCGTAACCCCGAATATTGGACTCGGATGTCGATTATTAACTCTATTAATATGGGCAAATTTTCCGCTGACCGTACTATCAATGAATATTGTCAGGAAATTTGGAATGTCGAACCTGTGAAAATTGATATGGAAGCATATAGTCAGGAAACAGCAGGTTTACAACGTTATTGTCAAATTTAGCGTCTTCAATAGATATAACAAACCTAGATTGAAAACCGCTGTAAGTGTCAGTATGGGTTTGTTAGATCATGTCCTCTTGAATACTTATATAGCAGTCGCCAAGACGCTTGGGACATAAAGGACAAACATAGCGTTGGGGCAGTAAATGCGGCAGCTATATCTCCTCATTGAGATGGTCTAATAATTTGATCTTTTCTCTGTCCTAACGCTTTGACAGTTGCTATATTTTCCCTCCACACACCTCATAATTCTGGTGCTTGAAAAAATGAAATGACTATTGCGACATCCGCAACAAACAGAGGAAGTAGATATTTTTCCTCCACACACCTCATAATTCTGGTGCTTGAAAAAATGAAATGACTATTGCGACATCCGCAACAAACAGAGGAAGTAGATATTTTTCCTCCACACATCTCATAATTCTGGTGCTTGAAAAAATGAAATGACTATTGCGACATTCGCAACAAACAGAGGAAGTAGATATTTTTCCTCCACACACCTCAAATTCTGGTGCTAAAAAAAATGAAATGACTATTGCGACATCCGCAACAAACAGAGGAAGTAGATATTTTTCCTCCACACACCTCAAATTCTGGTGCTAAAAAAAATGAAATGACTATTGCGACATTCGCAACAAACAGAGGAAGTAGATATTTTTCCTCCACACACCTCAAATTCTGGTGCTAAAAAAAATGAAATGACTATTGCGACATTCGCAACAAACAGAGGAAGTAGATATTTTTCCTCCACACACCTCAAATTCTGGTGCTAAAAAAAATGAAATGACTATTGCGACATTCGCAACAAACAGAGGAAGTAGATATTTTTCCTCCACACACCTCAAATTCTGGTGCTAAAAAAAATGAAATGACTATTGCGACATTCGCAACAAACAGAGGAAGTAGATATTTTTCCTCCACACACCTCAAATTCTGGTGCTAAAAAAAATGAAATGACTATTGCGACATCCGCAACAAACAGAGGAAGTAGATATTTTTCCTCCACACACCTCATAATTCTGGTGCTTGAAAAAATGAAATGACTATTGCGACATTCGCAACAAACAGAGGAAGTAGATATTTTTCCTCCACACACCTCATAATTCTGGTGCTTGAAAAAATGAAATGACTATTGCGACATTCGCAACAAAGAGAGGAAGTAGATATAGCAGTTGTCAAGGCGCTTACAGCACTTTTGAAGATAGTGAAGTACAGCTATAAGACTATTTATTCCTGTATTTTCTGTTGCCTGTTCCCAGATCCGGTGTTCCCTAGAGCAATAAAACTTTGTACCTCTTTTCTTTGAAAATCTATTCAACTATTTAGTCTAAATTCCAGTACTCAGAATTCAATTGTTATAAAAAAGCACCTATAGTTTTATAGGTGCTAAATTTAATTCAACTATAAATTAAACTTAAAAAGTTGTAATTATATAGCTAATTCTTAGTAGCAATCATAACGTCTATAGCTGTAACGTACAGGACGACTATAGTGATAACTACGGTAGTGATAACTAACAGGGCGACGATAATAACGTCGAGAACGACCATAACCGTAACAATCATCGAAATTATGACCACCATTAATAGTGGCAGATTCTTCGGAAGAAAGCTCAGAAAATAATTCAGTGTTTTGAGTTTCTTGCATAATATTATCCTCTTGATTAATTGTGTTTACAAGATAGTTAAAAATTATCGATATCTATTTAACTATCTTGTTGCTTCTAATTGTATTTTTCGTTGCTGAACTCCAGCATCAGGATATTTTTTTTTGATTAGCGACTCCTTAGAGCTTGCTAAAAAGCACTTTAAAAATGCTTTTGAATTCAACTCATAAGTTGAAATTAGTAGCAGTTAGACCTATAGCCATAATAGCGACGACGGGAGTAGTAACGTACAGGCCGACTACGGTAATAACGACGATAGCCATAACTATAATACCGACGACCATAATAGCCATGACCACCATTAATAGTGGCAGATTCTTCTGAAGAAATTTCAGTAAAGAGTTGATTATTTTTTGTTTCTTGCATGAATATTTTCCTCAAGTTTGATGACATTCGTCATGTTTAATAATTCCTATATATAGGAGGAATTACAGTTAAGTATTCTTCATAAGTTGGTAATATCCGGATAACTATCTACTCCCTCTTTTCTGGATATTCTTAATAGATTCCATAAGAGTTATATTTAAAAGTGCGATTAAAGTATTGGAGTTAAAGATTTTTTTGCAGCAGAATAATCAGCACTATATAATAGTACTTCACTACTTGATAACTACTATAAAGTTAAAATTAATTGTGCTTTAATCCATAGAGATATAGACACAAAAAAAGACTTTAGTAATAGCCTTTGATATTTCCTTTATAGTAATTATAATTAGAACGTTGGTAGTCATAAGAGTAGCGGTTATCACCATAATAACTACGAGGACAAAGTTGAAAACCTAAAAAATTACGGCGATATTGATAATTTTCATTATAACCACCATTTATATAGGTAGATTGTTCATAATTCAGTTCTGTAAAAAGTTGCTTTTTTTGAGGTTCTTGCATAATTAACTTCCTCATGATTAATAATTTTAATTAAATAGTTGTAATCTTTAGCTGAGTTCTAGAATGTATGAAGGAATGGTACTCGATCATTCCCAAATAATCTGTAGTGTCCGGAGTTTTGTATACTTCGACGATCAGGTTATTGTGAAGTATTGACTTTAATCCTAATTTCTTCAAGTTTTCATTCTATCCGGATTAAGTTGAAACAAATCTGCAAAAATTATTAGAGAATAAATTATATACGGCAGTTATAAATGATTTTTCATACCAAATTTAAAAAACAATACTATCTACATTTTTTGTAGAGGATTTGTATACAACACCCCTACTACTCATTACTTTATATAGCAATTATCTAAATAATTTGTCAGAAATTCCCAGTAAAATCAACAATCTGAAACTCTTGCGACCTATTTCCCTTTTTTTAAGATATTTTTTATCTTTTTATTTTAGGTTTAATATCCCACCGTCTACACGGTGTTTACAATTGGTTGGGGTTTGAGTCCCCATCCATTTTTTCTTCCTTCTTCAAGAAATTATACTCATGACTACGAATAGACATTTAACTAGATAAAATTGCTACAAAATATTGGACTTTAACCAGAAAGTCAAGTTGTTAACACAAATATGATTAAGGTCGTTAACAAAAGTAGCTCATCTCTCAATTTAGCCTCAAAATAATTATCGTTGTTAGGCTTCCTTTGCGTATTAGATATTAGGTCATGCGGTCAGCTTTTTCACCTAAAACCTACCACCTTCTTTAACTTAGTAAGTGAATATCAATTATGTTAAATAATTCTGATTATGTAGAACTACAACCTCTAGAAAGTGATGAATTTCTCCCTCCTCTAAGTCCTTGGAGCAAAATAGGAGGAATGTTTTTAGTAGGAACATTTGGTGTCGCTATTGCTCTAATGAGTGTAGTCAAGTACAATCCTACTGTAAGAACTGAAGCAATTGCTCGCCCAACAGGAGATGTAAGAATTGTTCAGGCGCTTACAGAAGGTAAAGTTGAAAGTGTAGAAGTAAATGAAAATCAAGCTGTTGAAATGGGAGATGCGATCGCACGCATAGATGAATCTGCACTTAATCGCCAAAAAAATCAACTACAGGAAAAAATTAAACAGTGTGAGGTAGAATTAGAACAGATAAATCAACAAATTTCTGCTCTAGAAGTTCAAATTTTAGCTACCGCGAAACCTCAGACTTTTCAGAAATCTAAATCAAGTACAACAGCAAATAATAAAATAGATAATGCATCTGTGGAGTCAGCCATTTTAGATTTATCTAAATCTTTACCTACAGTTGCTCAACAATTTGCTAAGGATCGACGAGACCTAATTGTGAAGCGGACAAAATTAATTAAAGATTTGACTACAGGTACTAGAGAACTAGAAAAAGTAGATATTAAACTTGATAATAGTGTAATTCGAGTCCCTGTAGATGGTACTATCTTTCAGCTATCTTTGCGTAATCCTGGGCAAACTGTAGAGTCAGGAGCAGCGATCGCTCAAATTGTTCCTAGTAATGCACCTTTAGTATTTAAAGGTAGAGTAACAGCAGCAGATATTGCTAGGGTAAAAGTTGGTCAACCCGTGCAAATGAGAATTTCAGCGTATCCTTTTCCGGACTATGGTATTCTCAAAGGAACTGTCAATTCAATTTCTCCAGATGCTATCACCTCAGAAGCACTTCGCGAAGCTTATTATGAAGTGACTATAGAACCTGAAAGACCATACTTAGTTAGGAGCGGTCGTCAATATCTAATCCAACCAGGAATGGAAGGTCGAGCTGATATAATTTCTTCGCAAGAAACCGTGCTAACTTTTGTTCTCAGAAAAATTAGGCTGTTAAGCGATTTTTAAGTTTTTATTTTCTTTGTGTTGGGCAGAGGAGGATGAGGAGTCAAAAATATTACTAGCGAATAATCTGAAAAATTTTGGTATAATTAATATCAATTTTTCTAATAATTTTATAGATTAATTGCTGAGATACTATTTTACACATTTTCCTACTTTTTTCCATAAAGAATTGTTGAAAATACCTCTCTAACACCTACTATTTTTTTACATTTATGTTTGACAAATTTATCAGTAAAGTTCAGAAGTAACTTGACAAATAATTTTTTATCTGGATTGAAAATTAAACTCTTTACTCTAATTATTGTCTCCTATTTCTAAAAGAATCATTAGGTATAGTACACACTAAAGTTGCAACTTCAACAGTTGTTTTTGTTGAATATTTTAAGTTTAATTTAATATTTTTCTTGAAGAAAGTAATAAGTGACTAATTTATCTAAAAAAATATACTTTTTTTGACGGGAAATAGTATTTGCCAAGAAATATCAGCATTTGTGCTTAGATTGTTTTTTTACATTAAAATTAAAATAAATTTAGTAGTTATACTTAAGTATTATTTCTACATTTAGAAAAAGTTTTCCTAGCATTTTCAATAATTAGATAGTACAATAAAGGATATAAACCCTACACAACAATAAAAGAAAATTGATAATGAAGACAATCATTACTATCTTAGGTATTAGTGCAATCTTGCTATCTTATACTCCTACTACTAGAGCACAATCAAATAATCCTAAAATTGGAGAAACAACTCTTTCTGGAGACTCTCTGAAAACGGTAGAAGGCAGATCCATTAATAAAGATAATTACAGCACATATACTGATGACCCAAAATCTAGTAGCTCTCCTACAAATGGAATTAAACCTTATGAACTGCGTCGTCAACAACAAAACGTAGAAGTGATACCAGGAGTCTCTATCCCTATTAACCCAGATGAGCCTCAATCAGAGAACCCTCTAGAAAATACCCTAGAAGGGGATAAACGAGAAGAAGGATTCAAACTAAAATTAGGAATTTAGAAATAATTGATTTACTCAACTTTTTGGGAATACTTTGCAAATTATAGATTCAAATGGAAATAACAGATGGGGAACTGATTTTCTCAGTTCCTCATTTTTGATCGAAGTTTTTTTGAGCGGGAGTGTGGGGAGTGTGGGAAGGGTGGGGAGTGTGGGGAGTGTGGGAAGGGTAGGTAGTGTGGGGAGTGTGGGAAGGGTGGGTAGTGTGGGGAGTGTGGGGAGTGTGGGAAGGGTAGGTAGTGTGGGGAGTGTGGGGAGTAGTAAACATAATATCCTTATGATCAGCTAAAAATCACTTAAATTCTATATTCCCTGTTGCCTGTTGCCTGTTGCCTGTTGCCTCTTTGATCTCTAATGCAAAACAGCTTATATATGAATAGTTATAAATTTCCAGACGATTTTATGTGGGGAGTAGCTACCGCTTCCTATCAAATAGAAGGTGCTACCACAGAAGCAGGTCGCAAACCAAGCGTCTGGGATACCTTTAGCCAAACTCCAGGAAAAGTCTTACATGACGATACAGGTGCAATAGCTTGCGACCACTATCATCGTTACGAAACAGATATTAAACTAATGGCGCAACTTGGTGTTAAACATTATCGCTTTAGTATTGCTTGGCCACGCATTATT
The DNA here is from genome assembly GCF_010672455.1 of Okeania sp. SIO2C9. Lineage (GTDB taxonomy): Bacteria > Cyanobacteriota > Cyanobacteriia > Cyanobacteriales > Microcoleaceae > Okeania. The sequence goes on from NZ_JAAHGO010000022.1 coordinate 13,555, forward strand.
CCTGATGGTCGGGGTACAGTCAATGAAGCAGGGATAGATTTTTATCGCCGTTTAGTAGACTGTCTGCATCAACATAATATTACTCCCCACGCAACTTTGTTTCATTGGGATAGCCCCCAAACTTTGGAAGATTTATACGGGTCTTGGCGTAGTAGAGAAATGACAAAAGATTTTGCAGACTATGTAACTGCGGTGGTAAGTCGGTTAGACGATCGCATCACTAACTGGATGACTATAAATGAAATTAATTGTTTTACCCATCTCGGTTATGCTGTCAATTCTGACCCTCCTCATGCTCCAGGTACTCGTGTTAATTCTAATAAAGAAGTCTGGCAAACTTCCCATCATGCTTTACTTGCCCACGGGTTAGCTACTCAAGCTATTCCTGCGGCCTCTCCCAGACCTTGTTTAGTTTCTTTAGTTGATAATATTTCTGTAACTGTTCCCATTTATGAAACACCAGAAAATATTCAAGCTGCTCAACAAGCATTTCACCTTTGCGGGCAAAATGGTGGGATTATTTTTCCTGCTCTGACTGGTGCATATAGTCCTGCTTTACTAGAGCGTTTGGGAAAAGACGCGCCAGATATTCAAGCGGGAGATTTAGAAATTATTCATCAACCCCTTGATGCTATTGGATTAAATATCTATTCTGGTACTTATGTGCAAGCAAGGGATAATGCAGTCCATAATTACAGCGATCGCCAACCTGGTTATTAGTTTTTATCTTTTCCTGTTGGTTATCCCAAAATGTATATGCCTTGGTTAAATATTATTCCCGAAAGTCTCTATTGGGGTAATTAACAGCTTGACATAATCTATGATTATCTAGTATATTCTATGATTATCTATATTTTATTTTATGCTACTAGGATTCAAAACGGAGTTACACCCAAATAACCAACAAGAAACCTTGCTAGCTAAACACGCAGGTGTGGCTCGCCATGCCTGGAATTGGGGATTATGGCTAACTAGAAACATTCTTAATCACAATTCCAATAATCCTTCAGGTAAACTTAAATTCCCCACTGCAATTGACCTTCATAAACTATTAGTAGCAATGGTTAAACCTAATAACTATTGGTATTATGAAGTATCTAAAACAGCGCCTCAATATGCTTTGAGATATTTATCTTTACTCTTGGAAACGTTGCTTTAGTAAAGTGTCTGGTCAACCTAAATTCAAGAAAAAAGGTAGGGATGATAGTTTTACTTTAGATGGCTCAATATCGGTAGGCTTTAATCACATAAAATTACCGAGAATTGGATGGGTTAAAACCTTTGAAATATTACCAGACAATGTTACTCCCAAGTCAGTAACTATTAGTAGAAAAGCTGATAGATGGTTTGTCAGTTTCGCTCTGAGACTCAGCTTCCATAAATACTGAGAAATCTGTAGATGTAGTTGGTGTAGATTTAGGTATAAAATCTCTAGCTACGTTATCTACTGGTGAAGTATTTGTTTGCGAAGCATTCCGAAGGAAAGGCGCTAAGTCTTACCGAAAGTTAGAATCTAAATTATCACGACTGCAATACCTCAACAGACATAAAACTAAATTTTCTAATAATTGGAAAAAATCTCAACTTAAGATAGCTCAGTTACACAACAGGATAGCCAATATCAGGAAAGATACATTGCATAAACTGACTACCTATCTAGCTAAAAACCACAGCCGGATAGTAATAGAAGACCTAAATGTATCAGGAATGATGGCAAATCACAGCTACATTGCATGCAACGTAGCTAAGGCTGTTGCTGACATGGGTTTTTATGAATTTCGTAGACAGTTAGAGTACAAGTGTGAGTTATTAGGTTGCTGAGTTAATCATCGTTGATAGATGGTTTCCTAGTTCTAAAACTTGCAGTAGGTGTGGAACTGTTAAAGAGTCTCTATTGTTATCAGAGCGCGTTTTTAATTGCGAACACTGCAATTTCAGTTGTGATTGCTCCGCAACGCTAGCGCGAACGAGATTTGAATGCAGCATTAAATTTAGCTATGGCGGGCAGTTTGCTCCGCAACGCTAACGCGAACGTCCGTGTCAGCTTGTGGACTGGACAACGCCGACGTTGCCAGATAGAAGCAAGAATAGAACAGATAATCATAGATTTATATAGATTATCGTAGGTTTCTAAGAACGGCGACAAGATTTACCATTATTTATTTCTGAAAGTGGTTGTGCAGCTCAAGATGAAGTTAATGTTCAAGGCAAGGTAATAGATACTGACAGAATTATGTATTTACGCCAATATTTCAAAGCTGCCCATCGTGCTATTAGTGAAGGTTATCCATTAAAAGGATATTTTGTCTGGAGTTTTATGGATAATTTTGAGTGGTCTTATGGTTATAACCGTCGCTTTGGTTTAGTTTATATTGATTACCAAACTCAGCAACGTCTACCAAAAGCAAGTTTCGATTGGTATCGGCAATGTATTAAGCAAAATAGAGTTGTTTGAACAAGGAAGTAGGAAGAGGGAAGAAGGAAGAAGGCTTTAGTTATCTAGGAGAGAAAGAAGAAAATTTTTTTGATATAGCAATAACTAGAGCGGTTAGGACATAAAATAGACCTCTTGCGAATTTGATAACTATTGACTAGGAGCACATTAAATTAATTATTTTTATGTTTACTTCTCCCCCACTCACCCACTCCCCTACTCAAGAGAAGTAATCGAGAGTCTGGAATCCACCTCTTTTTAAAGGGTGGAGTCAAGGCAAACGGCGGTTAAAACCGCCGGGAAAGTTAAACAACACACAGTTTATTAGACCTACGAATAAGTTGGACTTTCTTAGGAGAAAATTGCCCAATTCGTTTCCAATTGTGGTCATAAACGCTGATATTTTTGGTTTTAGCGTCAGTAAAACCACCAATCCATCCGCTGTAAGTTTTTCCTACTTTCTCAGCAATAACTTTATCTCCATACCGAAGTTTAAAAGGAGTAATTGTTCCACTTTTGCGTTTACGAATACCGCCTTTTTCCGCATTATCAAAGTGTAATGCACGACGAAAATAAACAGGTCTAGCTATTACTCGAAAAACGCAAGGATTTATGCTAACAGAACCAATCCATCCCCAGGTATCACAGTTTTTTCTGGGAGTTACCCCATGTCGGACAAATTCACTGGCCGTCAAAGCTATACCATCAACTGCATGACATTCGGGCACTTGGGCTTTTTTATCTTTGATTTTCTCCAATCCTAAATGTTTACGAAAGCGAAGCTCCTCTGCAAGAGGCATTTGACTGGTTCCATTGTTATTTTTCTGCCAGCCATAAACGGTCTTCACTGAGGCAATAGATTTGAGTTTTTCTACACACCAACTTTGCCCAATCATAACTGGAGAAAACCCTTTACCCGAACGCGCTTTTTTCCTGCCGCTAGTTAAATCTACATCGGCTTTAACCAGTTCGTAAACAATCGTGGTAATGGGGAAAACTTTGGACAACTCTATTATTATCCTAATTTCCATTTCCCTAGATGCTCGAATAGATGGAGCTAATTTACCCTTTTTACGGCGATTATCGAATCGTTTTTGTCTATGCGCACGCTGGTTAAAAGGTACTTTTCTATTAATCCTCCTGCCACGTCGTATTCGGCGTTGCAATGCTCTACCTCTGACATTTTTGATAACTTTTCCTTGCTTAATCACAGTAGAGCCAAGTCGTTCTTTGACTTGCTCAAACGGCAAAACTAAATGAGCGGTATAAAGAGTGAATTTGGCCGACTGGACTGCAATCCCTGTATAGTTTTTGCCAGGGTCGCAACCAATTGTTATTTATTGAGTTTAACTACCCGACGGTTCAGCTACTAGCCGGACATAATACAAGCCCGCATCATTCCAATGCTCAGTTGCTTTTCCTTGTTTAACCCAACGACGCACCCGCGATGCTTTTGTAGGCATTACAGGAGAACCATCAGGATTTTGGACTGGTATTCTAATCATGGAGATAATCCTTGTAGAACAAGTTGTGTGTCCCTAAGACCAACCAAAAACATTGTGTCTCGCAATTATGCGATGCCTTTACCCAAAAAGGCCAACAGATAATCCGGGCTAGGGAAATACCCGGAAGTGTTATCGCTTTTGGCTCAGTGGTCTAGTCAACATTATTCAGACCTTGGGCCGTCCAAGCTGCGTGACTTTAGCTCGCAGAAGTTGACGTTATTTTCAAGGAGAAGTAATTGTTAATTATTAATTATTAATTGTTGAATCACCTTTGATTTGAGCCATCATTGCAGCATCATCCCAATAAGAAGATACTTGTTTAATTTTGCCATTTTCATTAATTTCAAATATACTAATTCCCTCTGCAACTCCCTGATTACCATTTTTTCCCACTCCCTGCATCGTCCATTTAACTGCTGCTCCATTATCTACAATAAATATATTATTTGGTGTCAATTCTAGTTGAGCAAAAATCATTGATAATAGCTCAAAGAATTTCTGATAATCTGACTGCACATTACTGGGTGGTTTACCTACAGGGTCATAGGTAACACCGTCTTCAGCAAAGTTTTCTGCCCATGCTTCGGCATTCATCGCTGCCATATTTGTAAAATAAGAATTGACTACTGTTTCGATAGTTTCTTTTGTCATTTTCGAGTTTTCTTTTAATCGGTTTTTGTCATCTAAATCATATTTATGATACCAAGTTGAGATAATTCGCTACAATCAAATTTTTTTTCATGGCCAGATAAACAAATTAAGAATATAATCCTAAATCCGATTTATAGAGCATCCTTTTATGTAAAAGGGGAGACTGGATTTAGGGGAAATGAGGTGAAGGTTGAATCTTACATTCTATAAAATATCTTTAATAACCGGATTTTGTCTAATTTATGATATTTAATAATTTAATTATAGCTAGTCTATTTGATTGATTTGTGAAAAGTTTCAAAATAGATAAAAAGTTTGAAACCATTAGTTCTGCTTCCTTTAATCAAAAAGATTTATAGAAGTTGAAGCAAAAGGTGCAGACATCTCAAAAGCTTAAAACTCAGACAACGCAATATTCTTCTTCTTCCTTCTTCCTTCTTCCTTCTTCCTTCTGCTATATAATTTTTCCCTGTTTATTATTCCATAAAAAAAAGGGAGTAATCTTGCTGAAAAAGCTAACTGAGATACTCCCTTGTTTAATTCAAATTTTTTATTCAATTTAGTTTTTATAATTTTTCTTGGTTTAAAACCCAATTCATACCTCCTTAAATGTCGCTTCACTTGTATTACCAGGGTAATATATCTATGGCCTAGATGATTCAGGAAATATAGTCGATTAAATGTGGGCCATCTGTAACCAGTCGAATATTTGATCTAACTGCTTCAATGTTACAAGACCGTATTGCCAAAGTATCATCGGTAATTGATTAGGGTCTTCTTCCTCATGTCGTAAAGCAATGGCGATCGCTGAATCAGAGATGGACAACTCCCACTTCAAGAATTTGATTAACTGAGCTTGTTTTGTAGACATAATTAAAAGTTTTCTCCAGTAGTATATTAAAAAAATTTTAAATCGGTTTTATTTGATAACCACGATACCTAGTATCAATTATTATTAGGTAAGCTTCAATGACTCACATCTTTTAATGATGTGACTTCTCTCAATTTTTGTAATGATGCAGATCACAATTTTGTTGTCTAGAACACTAAACTCTAGTTCTAAAAGTTAGTCACTCTTGAGCATTTTTGATGAAACATTGATACATTTCAACTGCTATAAAATAGTTCTTAATTTAATTATCAATAAATATATATGAAAAATATGCTTTTTTTATGAGTAGCATATATAAAGTAAATATTTGATCAAATGAGTATATACTTACTATCCGATCTTCTCTGATTTAAAGTTTCATAATACTGTCTGACTTGTGGGATGATGTAGAGATTTTATAAATTTATTACAGGAAACTATAATTACATCACCCTCAGCAATATTACTGATGTAGGCAATAATAGCTTTGATTACTTATATCTAGATATTGTAGTAGATATGCATAGATAGAAAATAGTGAGAAAAACCTTTCTTATCTAAGATTCATTATCAATATATGTCCTAACCAACCCTTTCTTTGCTATAGTTAATTGCCCATCGAAGTCTATTAGATACCAGAAAACTTATTTATCCGGTTTAGGAGACTGCTTGATTTCTGATTCGGCAGATTTTAGCGCTTGGTCTAAGATAATACGAGCTTCTTCTGCTTTCTCTCTTGCTTCTCTATAACGCAAATTAGCCACAGCAAAAGTTTTCAACACCTTAAAACCATCTTTAAGATTAGCAATTTCTTCAACAGTGACAGCTTCATCTGTGAATAGTACCTCAATTGCAGAACGAATCTTTAGTGCTTCCTCTCTCGATTCTACAACCTTAATCTTCAGCGCTGCTAGATCGCTAAGTATTTGTACTGCTTGGGCAACAGCTTCTTCTTCCTCAGAGGCAATTTCCTTTGATTCTTTTGACTCTTTGACCTCAATAAATTGCTCCGGACTAAATCCATTTTCTAATTCTGTTAGTATTTCACCAGAGTCCATCATTTCCACAAGCTTATCCATAGCTTTCTGACGGGCCCGGGGTGACTCTTTCCCCCTAACAGTTATGATTGTATCTGGATTTTGAGGCAAGGTATAACTAACCATAATTTGACTAACAATTTAGGTATAAATATAACTAATATACAGTAAAAATAATCATACCATTTTAGACCGAGCTAGCTGTAAATAATTAATAATTTTTGCCTGCCCTAAATTATTGTTAATGACGAGTGAAAAAAAATTGTAGTTAGCTCATATTGAACCTACTATAGCTATCCTAGATAGAATATGAACATTAGCTACATCTCAAGAGAAGTCACTCTCAGTATTTAGATAACTAACATTTATTCAAAACTTATTTAGGACAGCTATATTACAATATTCTTATGTACTAAGTCTATGACTTAAATTATGATGTTTCAATCTAATTAGCTATGCTAAATGGATGGCTGAAAAAACTACAGAGACTATCCCCGATTGAGAAAATACTGAGCTATTTGGATAGTGCTAACCCTACTTCTGAAAATAGCAGAGACTTAACAAATGTTTCATATTCACAGTGGCAACATGGTTTTTTGATTGCTCGACTAAATTTAACATTGTGGCTAGCTTTTTTCTTTTTCTTGAGTAGAAGTATACTCAGTTTAATCTTCTTCATACTAGATAAATACCCTCCTTTAGAAGAGTGGGAAATTGCCAGGATTTTAGTACATTTAACCCTACTTGGTTGTATATTTCTACTACGAACTTCCTGGGGTGGTCGTCATCTTGGTCTAATATTTATCTGCTTTTCTTGGTCTGTGACTATGATCGAGCAAATTTCAGATACAGTTACAGGAAATGTTAATCCTGAGTTTTTTGCCTGGATGTTGACTTTCTTTTCTCTGGCAACTTTAATTCCGGTCAGATGGTTTTTACACCTAATATCCCAGATTACTATATTAGGCTATTACTTCGGTTTCAATAAGATTCTCGGTTTAGATGTAGCACCCTTAGATGGGAATTTTATGAAGATGTGTCTGGGAATTTTCTGGATATGTTTAATTTGTGACATTTCTGTATATTTATATGAATCTTTGCACAAAACTGAGTTTAATACTAGATTACAATTACAGGCAGCATATCAAGAACTAAATTCAACTGAGGCCAAATATCGTAGCATTTTTGAGAATTCAGTTGAAGGTATTTTTCAGTCTACACCAGATGGGCATTACCTTTATGGTAATCCTACTTTAGCTGAGATATTTGGTTATGACTCGCCAGAGGATATGATGGCAAAAGTTACTGATATTGGCAAACAAATTTATGTTAATTCTAACTCTAGAGATGAATTTATTGATTTAATTAGCAGGGATGGAAGTGTATTAAAGTTTGAGTATCAAGCTTATCGTGCCGATGGGAGTGTCATCTGGGTTTCTGAGAATGCCAGAGCAGTGCGTGACCCAGAAGGTAATTTAATTGCTTATGAAGGTGATATTGAAAATATTACAGAGCGCAAGTGGGCAGAAACTGAAATGAAGAAAGCACTAGAAATAGAAAAAGAATTGAATCAACTTAAATCTCAATTTATTTCCATGGCATCCCATGAATTCCGTACTCCTTTAACTACTATATTAGCTTCGGCAGAAGCATTAGAATACTATAGTCATAAATGGAATGAAGAAAAAAAACTGACTTATTTGCGTCGTATACAAGCTACAGCTCAACATATGACAGGGTTACTTAATGATATATTAGTTATAGGCAAAAAAGAATCAGGTTATTTTGATTTTAACCCTGCACCATTAGATTTAGAAAATTTTTGTCGAGGTCTTATAGAAGATATTAAACTCAGTATTGGTAGTCAATATTCTCTTGATTTTGTGCTTCAAGAAGCCAAGGAATTAACAACAAAATTTTCTGGCAAAGATGGGATGAATATAAGTATTTTAAATTTCCTTCAAGCGGATTCAATTCAGCAAGAACAAAAGCAACATGATGCTATCTATAATGCTCCAGCAGAATCACAAAATGAATCTAGTGAACAAATATTTGAATTGGTTTTCATAGATGAAAAATTGTTGCGACATATTCTATCCAATTTACTTTGGAATGCAGTTAAATATTCGACCCAAGGTAGTCATATTTTTCTCAGACTTTCTTACTTAAATAACTATGCAATTTTTCAAATTCAAGATGAAGGTATGGGAATTCCAGCAGCAGAACAAAAATATTTATTTGACTCTTTCTACCGCGCTCAAAATGCTATTAATATTTCTGGTACAGGGTTAGGACTTACTATTGTCAAAAATTTTGTAGATTTACATAGAGGTCAAATTTTTGTCGAAAGTGAAGTTGGAGTAGGAACTACATTTACTGTCATATTACCGTTAAATTTAGAAAAGGAAAATATAGATGAAAAAAATTCTAGTGATTGAAGATGAAAAAGTAATTTTAGAAATAATTACAGATGTTTTAGAAGCAGAAAATTTTATAGCAATAGAGGCAGAAAATGGTAGAATAGGAGTAGAAAAAGCTCTCGAAAATGTTCCAGATTTAATTATTTGTGATGTAATGATGCCAGAACTTGATGGTTATGAAGTATTAAAATTATTACGGCAAAATTTAGTAACAGAAGCAATTCCATTTATTTTTCTGACTGCAAAATCTACAAAAGCCGATTTAAGAGAGGGAATGGAATTAGGAGCTGACGATTACTTGACAAAGCCTTTTACCAGAGATGAATTAATGAAGGCAATTAATACTAGATTAGAAAAACAAGGAACTATTCAAAGAAAAACTCAAGAACAACTAGATGAATTAAGAAGTAGTATAACTTTATCTCTACCTCACGAACTACGCACTCCACTCAATGGAATTATTGGTTCTGCCAATTTTATTATTGAAGAGTTTCAAGAATTAGAAAACGATGAAATTTTAGAAATGGTAGAAAATATTCACATTTCTGCCCACCGTTTATATAGACTAATCCAGAATTTTTTACTATATGCAGATTTAGAGCTATTATCACGGGAGCGAGATAGATTGAAATTATTTACAACAGGTTCTCTTAGTAATCCTAAGTCAATAATTAGAGAGGTTGCTCTAGAAAAAGCAATAAGTTTTAATCGCTTAAAAGACTTAGAGATTGCATCAGAAAATACTCATTTAAAAATTTCTGAGCCTAACTTTAGAAAAATTGTAGATGAATTGTTAGACAATGCCTTTAAATTTTCTTATTTCGGCACAAAAGTTAAGGTAGTAGGTAGATTAGTTCATCATGTTTTTGCTGTTGATTTTATAGATTATGGCAAAGGAATGAGTGTTAATGAAATTTCTAATATCGGAGCTTATAAACAATTTAATCGTAAAATATATGAGCAACAGGGATCGGGCTTAGGTCTCAGTATTGCTAAACAAATTGCTGAATTACATAATGGGCAATTAAAGATCCAAAGTATTCCTTTAGAACAAACCACTGTAACTGTTTTTATCCCTACAAAGGTAACAGAAAAAGGCTGTTAAACTATGAGTTAATTTCTAACTGCTAATTTGATCTTCATAGTTGATAGTTCATAGTTCATAATTTATATTATATTCGGATAATTACTTATAATAAAGTTTTTGTTTGTAGTTGGGCTTTAGCCTTGGCCATACTGATATTATTGCTCAATCAAAACTACGAAGCCCTATTATAACTGTTCTACTGTAAGCGTAGCTCCCCCGAAGGGGGCACATGATATTAAATGTATAAAACCAATTTGATCGAGCAATGTAATATTAGTAAAGAAAAGAAAAAAGGAAAAACTGAAGTTGGAATCCGTAATCAAGAACATAAAAAGGAAAAATAATAGAAATAAGTAGATAATAGGATTGGATTCGTTCCTTTTTAGGAGTAAAATATTTATTTTTTTTTGTGGAATTTCTACATAATAATTGGTATAATAGCTTAAAATAGATAACAAAAAATATAGATGAGTAAATATATAAATAATGTTATTTATCTACTTATAGTATAATAACTTAAAATATTAATGGAAAATTACTAACAATGAAAGACAAATTACTCAATTGGTTAGATACATTTTTAGTGGCAGATGTATTTTTAGTAATAATTGGTTTTGCTTGGTTCGCGATCGCTGTGATTGGTCGTTATTCTGGAGTGGCTTTAGGTCTGGATCTTTGGCATAGATTATGGGAACCAGTATTTACTCCAGCTATCGGAATTTTGATGGGAGGTGCAATTCTCAGTGGCATAATTAAACAAATTACCAAACGTTTAAATTCTAATTAATCAAATTTGATTCATTACTAATAAAAAAACTTTCTCCTTGTTACTTTGTTACTTTCGGCAAGTTGAGTTCACTTTTTGTCTTCCTTATTCTTCGTTTATTATTTATGAAAAATTCAATTGAACAAGAAAAGTTTAACCCTTGGAATTACAAACCTTGGTGGTGTCAACCTTGGTCAATATTGTTGACAGGAATAACTATTATTAGTGGTAGTTGGTTAGTGTTTAGAATTGTTTGGTTAACAGTTATTATCTCTATTCCAATATTGACTTGGATGGGATTTTTTATACTAATTTGGCCGAAATTAATCGCAGAATCAAGAATGTGATAAAAATTGATTTTTAGAGTCATATATTCAGCATAATTTAGGTGGCAAAATTTATTTTCAATAAAAATGAGAGGTTAACCATGAAAAAAGTAGAATTGCATCAGTTACAAACAGAGATATTAATAGCAAGAAAAGAAGCTTTAGCGATCGAAAATCATGGTAAATTATTAGGATACTTTTATCCTATTGTGCAAAAAAATAAAGTAGAAGTTGATGCACTCTGGGAACGTTTAGATAAAGCAGTAGAAAGGGTAATAGTAGAAACAGGATTAGATGAAGAAGGATTAGTAGAAGCTCTAGCACCAAAGAAATCAAAACAGAAATGAAATTAGTTCTTGATGCTAATATTTTAATAGCTGAATTATTACGAAAGCGAGGAAGAGAGTTACTAAGAAATTCTCAAATGGAACTTTACTTAGCAGAAAAAACTAAGGAATAATCAGAGTATGAGTTGATTCAACGAGTAAAAATAATAGTTAATCAAGGAAGATTAAGCGAATCTGCTGGAGAGGAGCAAATAGAAATAGCATTGGCAATAATTGAAACTCAAATAAATTTAATGCCAATCTCTTTTTATTCTCATCTAGAAACTGAAGCTAGAAAGAGAATTCCTAGAGATCCTAACGATTGGGAAGCTGTGGCTTTAGCATTAGTTTTATCTGCTGCTATTTGGACGGAAGATTATGATTTTTTTTTGTTGTGGGTGTGCTACTTGGATGACATAAATTTTGTTACTTCAGTTATCTGGTTAATATTGAATTTTATAGGTAGGTTTAGGAGGTGTTGATTAAAATTTTCAACTAACTTTCTGATCCTAAAACTGGCCTTATTTTGGTTTAAAATTAAATAAGTGATTTCCTACTCCTCTACTAAACGAAAATCTAAATCAGAACAAGCTGGATTGGGAGATTCAACAACTTCAACCAGGAAAGCTTCACCTTCGCGCTCCCCTTCTGGAGAAAATCTCAAATTTTGTCCTGATGTTTCATTCGCTGGAAGATTTACTTCTTTAAGTTTTTCCAAAACTTTAGACCTAGTTGGATTATTGCCAGAATTAGATAAAGCATAAATAAAAGCTTTAGTTGCATCATAACTGGTAGCAGTACGCCAACTAACCTCTCCTCCCCATATAGATTTTGCCCCATCTACAAATGGTTTTGCTGTTGGTAATTTTTTATGCCACGGTACTGCTAAAATCAAACCTTGAATTGCTTGCTTGCCCTTGTTTAAAGTATCGCAATTATAAAGACTATCACCACCAAGTAATTTTAATTTTTGTTTTTCTGGCAATTCATAATTAGCTGTGGCAATTTTAATTGCTGAGTGAATTGTTTTTACATCAGCGAAGAGCATACCAGCTTTAATTTGACTTTCTACTGCTGTCTTAACTGCTAATTCTAAATAGAAGGATTGTTCCTTCAAATCTACCTTAATAATTTCCTTGCTATTTAAGTGAAAATCAAAATATTCTTTGAGACTTAGACTATATGAACCTTGATCGTTATCAAAAATTACAACTTTTTTTATACCTAATTTTTTAACATATTTAGCTAGTTTTTGACTCAACATTGAGTTATTAATTACTGTTCTAAAAAAAATATCACTTTTCAATTCTGTACTTGTGCTGGTGGGAGAAATCATTGCTAATTTTTGTGCTTTTCTCTGTGCTTTATATACTTCTAGTGCTGCCTTGCTAGCATTGCTAGAATTATGTCCTATAACCCCTAAAATAGACCGTCTATTTTTCACTATTTCTTGCGCAACTTTCTTGGATATTGTCGGCTCATTACTATCATTAACAATAACAATTTCTAGTAATCTAGAATTTGATGGCCGATCTTGATTAAACTTATTTTGTGCTTGGGCAACACCTCGCAATATTTCTTTAGCTATTTTACTTTCTGTATCTGCTGGTACAACCACTGCTAGAGTTAGAGGATTACCAAATTCATAAGCTCGGCTATTATTCTGATAAATCAGTGGTTCTGGTTCATTTTGATAGTCTTTGACAAGTGCGGCAAAACAATTAGCAGTTTCACTATAATTCTTGCTTTGGAATTCTTGATTACAGTTTAAAAAATTATCATTATGTTTTGTTTCATAACTATTGGAAAAGAGTGTGCGTTCGCCACTACTAAATCTTTCTCTTTCTTGCTGCTCATTATCTGGTTCAGAATCTAGAACAGGTTGAATTTTAACTCCAAAAAAAAATCCTGTTCCAATTAGTATAGGAACGGCTAAAGTTGCTATAAACATCACCAAACTAATTGGAATTTGCTTCGACTTTTTTACATGAGAAGTTGGAATATTTATAGGTTTTTCCTTGGCTCTAAGGTATTTAAGTTTCTCTAGAGCTTTCGTATTGTTAGATTCGATTGCTAAGACCATTTCGTATGGCTTTTTCACTAGGCTTAAATTTTTCTCGATCAAACCTTTTTGAATTAAATGATCGCCATAACCGAGCAATGATTCTATATATCCCTCTTTTGTACGTTGTGGATTAATTTTGTCAGCTCGCTCATATAATTTTATTGCTTCCTGAAATTTTTGATTTTTCCGGTATGCTTCAGCCAAATGGAATAAAGCACTAAAATGATTAGGATTAAGGTCTAAAGCCATACGATAGTTGGACGATTCATTGTCTATATTTCCCTGTTTACCGAAAAATTCTGGGTATGCGCCTCCCCTTTTAAGGGGATAAAAAAAGAGAATATTTCAGATTTCAAGCCTCCTTATTGCAGAGGTACTGATAACTGATAACTGATAACTGATAACTGAAATGACGCCATCGTTTTGCTTTTTCAAAGTAGTCACAAGCGTCTGACTCAAGGTTTTCCAATTCCCATATTTCTGACTGTAGTGGGTAATATTTGACTAACCAACGACGAACAAACTCAACTGTAACTTTATACCCGTCTGCATCTAAGAAATCATTTTTGCTCAAATTCTGTTTTGCCGAATGCAGTTGATCTGTTTCTACTCCAAAACTTTTTAGTAGCTTTAATGCTTCTTCTGGTCGTGACTGATTATTTTGCTTGGCTTTTTCTTGAGATGTTGCTACTGCTGAAAATACAACTTTTTCTGGAATCATTAATCCCTCGCGAAACCAAATTAAGCCTGCTTCACTCAACTCAATAGCATCGTCGATCGCTTTAGCTACATCTTGAGCTAAAACTTTAGTTTTGTTGTTCTCCCGTGCTTGCACGAACAGAGCAGAGCATATAGCTTGTGTGAAGTAGGGATGTCCTGCTGAAATGCTAATAATTTTGTCTATTGCTTTACTATCGTACTGTAGCAATCCAATAACAGGATTTATAATTAACCTTTGAGCACTTAATGGGTCTAACAATCCGATTCTGTGCTGAGGTGCCCTTCTAAACAACAAAGCTAGTTTTGGCAGATCGCTTGTCATATTAATTATTAGTTTCTGTAGTAACGATATTTTTACTATTGCTCACTAAGATAAAAATAACCTTTTCTATATACAATTAAGGAGTTATAGCCTAGTATGGTGCGTTAATGAAATGTAACGCACCATTTCTATTTTACCGAGTGATTTTAGCCATCTAAAGTACCCTAATGGACTGACACTTATACAATGGTGCGTTACGACGGATTGTTAAATCTCTTTAACAGTCTAAATTTTAACCATCTAAAGCACCTTACTGGACTGACACTTATGCCATGGTGCGTTACGACGGATTGTTAAATCCCTTTAATAGTCTAAATTTTACCCGTCTAACTGAGCCTACTGGCCTATTACCAACTAACAGAAAAATAACCTTTTCTATATATAGCAATATGATTTTAGTTGTGAGATATTGAAGACTTTTGTTTAAGGGAATAGGGAATAGGTATGGAGGGAAGAAACGAATACATAAGAATAAGATAACTGCTATATTCTATGCTTTAAAGAAACACCTCAATTCTCACATCTGATTCCTAATTACTATATAATTAAAGAGTTATAAAAATTATGCAAGGTATGCTGCTAGCTTGCTTACCCATTTCACTATAGATTTTATAGCTTCTTTATTTTCTGACAAATACTTAATTACATTTGTTACTTTTTTTGCTTGTTGATGACTCATAAAATTGAGAAATACTTTCTCTCTCTGTTTAAGTGTTTTTGCATTAGTCTTTTCTATTTCTTTAATTACCCACCACTCCATAATTGTTGAAGAAAATGAATAAACTGTTTTTTCTTGTTCTGTAGTTCGTTTAATCACTCCCCTTTGTTCTAAATCAATTAACTCTCGTTCTTTTTGACTAAAAATGATATTAACATCACCTAAATTATAGCGTTTTTTTTGCACGCGACCTTCTAAATTAGACAATGCAATTAGCATTAATAAAGTCTGTTCTAATTCATTAGCAAGCTGCCATGTATCTTGAAAAAAATGCTCTGTTGCTGCTATCAACTCTCTAGCAAATATCTCAGTACTAGGTATTTCTCCAGAGCGCATTTTATGATAATAAAGAAATCCGGCATTTTGTAGTAATAGTGGATTTCCATCAGCAATTTCTTGAATTCCATCCCATAGTCCAGGTGGCATTTTCATTTTATTAAGCAACAATTCTACTTCCTTCTGATTAAGTGGTTTTAATTGTTGAAATGCGTAATGATTATACCAAGGAGATTTTTCTGGTGTCAGACTAGGACCAGTTTCATTCAGGCGTCGGATTGAAGTTACAATCATTGATAAATATTTTCTTTCCGAGGAGTGATAGGCTAAATTTCTACACTCACTTAAAAATACTTCTACGTCAGTTTCGGTATATTGAGAATGGGAACGAAAAGTCGCATCATAATCATCTAAAAGTAGAACTAAAAATTTATTTTGCTGACCTAATTTTTTCAACACATGGCGCAGGTAATCTTTAGTTATTTTTTGCTTTTTTAGTAAATCTCAAACTATAGGCTGTAGAATAGTATCATCTTTAGTTTTTTCTCTAATTAAACTAATAATTTTTCGCCAGAAAATAGCAGGCATGAAAGGCTTAATTTCTAGACAATTTAGATAAACAATTACTGCCGTAGATGGATCTATATCTTCTGACTGCCAGACTTGCTCAGATGTCAGCAGATTTAGGAAAGAAGTTTTTCCCATTCCAGGGCCACCCCAAATCGCTAAATTACTGCGGTTGTATATTTGGTCAAATGCTATTGCTATTAAATTTTTCCGCCCCACAAAAGCTTCTGGAGCAACTGGCTGGCCTACAGTGAAAGGATTTCTTGGATTTACCATTACATCTTGACTTGAAAATTTGAAGAAGGAAGGACTTACAGACAATATTTTTGGTATTTTCATTATTATAACTCCGCTGCTAGCTGATAAGTCCAAAGTTTTTTACTAAATAAAAAGTAAAAATATGTCAGAAATAAAGACAATTTAATCAGAGCTTTAATTTTGAAAATCACTTCTTAATTGACTCAGGCTCAATAAACTTGCTAAAATATAATTAAAATTCTTAACTCATATACATAAAAATGACTCAGCCAATATTATCAATTGTAGTACCCACAAGAGAAGGTCTTCCTGAATATTGGATCGAAACCCTTTTAAAAATAAATGGAGATGTGGAATTAATTTTATCCCACCCCCCAGGAATGAAAAAACTGCCAATTAATGACCCCCGAATGCAACAAATAAATAGTTCATTTCGCGGAGAAATAATTCAAAGAATGACTGGGTTAGTAAATGCTTCGGGAAAATATATTTTAACAGTAAATTGTGATGAACTTTTGCATCCAGATATTGCAGAAATAACCAGACAATATTTTACTAAATATCCTGATAGTTGGGTTTTAAGGCTTAATAGAAAAGATGTAAAATACGGTGATGAGGCTAGTTTAAAATCTCCATGGGAATCAATATTTAATATTGATGAAATGAATACTTGTGGTGTAAGAACGGGAGACCAAAACTTACAGAATCAACCAAATTATATGGTAGAAATACCCATAGCTCCTTTGCAGAATAAATTCAACCCCTTGTGTCTGTTAGGGAAAAGAAAAGATCATAAAGGATGGCATACAGAAAACTTTGATAAAAAGGTATGGAAAAATGAAATAGTACAAGCAACTTTGGCAGATATTAGAGATGCGATGATTTTGTCAGGACCTTTTAAATATTTTCCTTTTTGGTGTTTGGATAGATTATTAGGGCTATCTATTCAAGCAAAGTATTATGAGCAAGGAAAAATTATCGGTCATAAATTGCCTAAACCAGAACAAATTAGAATTGAAGATAATCCTCCTGAATATAAAAGAAGTAAAAGATTTTATGTATTTGCCGAACTTTTATTACTGAAAAATAATCCTCAATATGGCTACCTCTGGAATCTAATTTTAGCTCAATTAACAGAGATTCCTGTGAGGGCAGTTTCTTCTGTTAGTCGCCAGTTATCTAAGAATAAAATGCAGAAAATTACTGATGGATAATGTTCAACAATTAATAATTAATAATTAATAATTAATAATTATTAATTATTTTCAAGGATAGGATTGACTAATCATGAAATTTTTTCTTCTCTTGGTCGATTGGATATGACGAGGAGACCCGCTCTTGACAGAGCCGCTCCGAATGGCGCCATCCCTCGACCGCTTATTATCCCCTTAAAAGGGGAGGCTTTAAACCACAATTTTTCGGTAATTAGTAAATTGAGCTATGAATGATCGGGAACTGGAACATCTTTTACTAATTAAAGATAATGAATCAGTAAACAAACAGAATACTTCAATCAAACTACCGACGTGTGAATAACACAAAGTTTTTCGGTTTAGTCTGGCTAAAAGGAAACTTGCAAATGCAAAAGATTATAATTATTGGAGCTGGCCCAGTAGGATTATTGCTAGCCCACTATCTACTCAGTCGAAGAGATTACCAGGTTGAGATTTATGAGCGTCGGCTCGATCCTCGATTGGCAGAACAATCAAATCAGCGTACCTTCCCAATTGCTCTACAGTCACGGGGCTTAAATGCTATCGATCAGATTCTTGGGTTGAAAGTAGCTTTAGCAAAAAAAGGAGTTTGGTCTCAAGGAGTTTTAATTTATAGCAAGCAGGGCCAACCTCGTCGGATTAACCGGAAGATGCCTTCACTACTTATTGACCGCAATCAACTTAATTTGGTGCTATTGGAACATTTGCTAGAGAAGCATAGTAGGGATTTGGTGAAGGTCAAATTTGATTGTTCCTGCGTTGACATTAATCTAGAAAGTCAGGAGGCGATCCTCCAGTCCAACAATGGAGAAAGGTTTACTACTAAATATGACCGTCTGGTGGGAGCAGATGGAGTGGGTTCCCAGGTACGGGAGGTATTGAGTGCTAGATCGGATATCCAATGTCAATATGATTTTATCCCAGATGTATACAAATCATTGCACGTTCCTAGAATTGCGCCTGATCAAACAGTAGAGCTGGCAGGAAACTGCCTTCACACCTCAACTTTGGGCAAAGGAATTCGATTAGTTATGGCTCCTCAACCTGACGACTGGCTTCATGGAACGCTGATCTTTTCCCCAGATAATAATCCCCTGGAAAATTGCACTACTGATGAAGCAGTTCTAGCCTATTTTCAAGAGAATATCCCATTTATCAAACCTATGATGCGGTTAGAAGATGCTGCTGTCCTCCGGCAACGGCCTGTATCAAAAATTATGACGGTGAAGTGTGACCGGATGCACGTTTGCGATCGCATTTTGCTTGTTGGTGATGCTGTCCATGCAGTTTCTCCATCCATTGGACAGGGATGTAATGCTTCACTACAAGACGTGCAGGTATTTGCTCAATGTTTAGATCGGTACGAGGATAAATGGGAAGAAGCGCTTCCAGCTTTTACAGCCAAGCGACTATCAGATGTTCATGCCTTGCGAGAGCTTTCAGATTATACCTTTCCGCGCTCAAAACCTATGATGTTAGAATTCATTTTCCGCCTGACCGTTGGTAAGAAGCTAAGACCTTGGTTTCCATTGCTGACAAATCCTCTGCCAATGGAGTTAATAATGGAGAGTGAACTTCCCTATTCTGAAGTGCTGAAACAAAGTCAAGGCTGGATTAATCGAGTTAAAGAATCAATGCAGAATTAAATCGTAGGTTATTGTGCAAATGCTCCATCTCGTCCACGTTATTTTTCTGACAATGGTACACTACCAATAAAATCACACACGAAAGTATAAAAATGCAAACTCTTAAAAAGACAGAAGAAAATACTCATCCTTTACCCCCTGGTAGTTTTGGGCTGCCATTAATTGGTGAAACTCTTGATTTTCTAAGAGATCGTAATTTCGCCGATCGACGAGAACAAAAATACGGTACTATCTTCAAAACTCATATATTAGGTCGTCCTACAATTGTAATGATCGGCCCTGAAGCAAACCGTTTTATTCTCCACACTCATTTTGACCATTTTTCTTGGCGTGACGGTTGGCCGAAAAATTTTCACGAACTTTTAGGCAGATCTCTTTTCTTGCAAGAAGGAGAAGAACATCAAAGAAACCGTCGATTATTAATGCCTGCTTTTCATGGACAAGCTTTAAGGAATTATTTTGCCACTATGGTTGATATTATCAATCGTTATTTAGTGAAATGGTCTGAGATGAAACATCTGACTTTACTACCAGAAATGAAACAGATGACCTTTGAAGTTGCGAGTATATTGCTTTTAGGTAGTAAACCAGGAACAAAAACTGCACTTTTGTCTCAAAAATTTAGCGAACTAAGTGCAGGTTTCTTTGCTTTACCCATTAGGCTACCTTTTACTACTTATACCTCAGCGTTAAAGGCGAGAGATTTTTTACTGAATCATATAGAAGCAGAAATCAGAGAAAGAGAAAAAAATCCAACTCAAGATGCACTAAGTTTATTAATTCAAACTAGAGATGAAGAAGGGAACAGTCTCAGTCTGGAAGAAATTAAAGTACAAGCATTACTAATGCTATTTGCCGGACATGAAACCACAACATCAATGTTTACCTCACTATGTATGGCATTGGCGCAACATCCTGATATTTTAGCACAAGCAAAAGCGGAGCAAGAAAAATTAAAGCAGCAGGGAGAGTTGAGTAATGAGCAACTCAAACAAATGCCTTATTTAGAGCAAGTCCTCAAAGAAGTAGAAAGACTATATCCTCCTGTTGGTGGAGGTTTTCGAGGTGTGGTTAAACCTTTTACTTACAACGGTTACTATGTGCCCCAAGGTTGGCAAGTATTATATCGCATCGAAAGAACTCACCAAGATCAAAGAGTTTATACTAATCCTTCAGAATTCGATCCAGAGCGTTTTCATCCAGAAAGAGCTGAAGATAAGAAGATGGATTATAGTTTAGTTGGTTTTGGTGGAGGTTCCAGATTTTGTTTGGGTTATGCTTTTGCTCAAATGGAAATCAAGATTTTTGCTTCTCTACTATTGCGTAATTATCAGTGGAAATTGGAGCCAAATCAAGATTTATCACTTACAGCGATTCCCAGTTTACACCCTCGCTCTGGTTTAAAAATACTGATGATGAAAAATTCAGGCTAGTGCCACTACGCGGAAGTCAAAAGTCAAAAGTATTGATTGGTAAGGCTTTTAGGATTTTGTAACTGGTTATATCATGTCCGGTAGCATCGGTATTGTATAGCGAAAGTAAGGAAGAAGGAAGAAGGAGGAGGGAAGAAGGCTTAAAAGCTTGAAAAAACTTAAATTTTCTTTAGATATTCACCCTTGGTTTTACACAAACAATACTAGCGGACATTATATTAGTTATTTCTGCCATCCTGCACTAGAACTTTACCAAAAAATTGGGTCTCTTCCCCTAACCCATAAGCAGGCGACTTTTTGATCGATCAAGTAGAAAAAAATATTCTATGGTGTTATTGTCGCAGGTGGGCTAAAACTAGAGATATTAACGATAAATCCTGTCGGTCGCAATGAAGGAAATGCGTTGCAGGTGCGTAATTCCTATAGAACCCATTTGAGATCTATATAATTATGGTAGTCAAGTCTTTTCGCGCATCAATTTTGAGGAAAAATCATCTGAAGGAGTGTTGAATTTTTTGTATTATCTCTCCCCACATCTTCCCTCCTGTCTCCTGTCTCCTGTCTCCTGTCTCCTGACTCAAGGCTAAAAAAACTTGATATTTATGAAGATACGATCAGGGGTTCTATCACAATTAACTACCATTTCCAAACTGCTAATTCCCAATTACTAATTACTAAAATTTAACCGGAAGCGAGGGGGGAGAATTTGTAGCTAAATTCAGAGAGAAGGATATTGGAAGTCTCCAAATTACCATCCTCTAATTCTGCTGAAATATTCATAGAGGAATTTGGCTATGCGAAATAGAAGTGAAACTATTAGCGATATTATCGATAAACGTCGTCCCCTTGCTCAGAAAATTGAACGCACAGAGGAAAATTTGAGGGAACTTACCTCAGCGCTACACGCTCTCGAATCTCAACGCAATAAATTAATTACCCAAATAGAAGACCGGAAAATTCAAGGTAGACTGGCAGAAATAGATTTTCTGGCGCTACAACTAAAAATTGCTACAGAGTTAGAAGCGTTAGCAAAACTGAAGGTACGTTTTTCCCGCGACACTTTGAATATTGGGGTGGTGGGTCGTGCTAGACAAGGAAAAAGTCGCCTTTTGCAAAGTTTAACGGGGTTGACTGCCACAGAAATTCCCGATGGCGATCGCCAACATTGTACGGGCGTTCGTAGTACTATTCATCACAACCCTAATGTTACGACTTTCGGTGAGGTTTATTTTCATTCGGAGCGGTCGTTTATTGACGATGTTATTGCTCCCTATTATGAAAAGCTACATCTAGGTGTTAAACCTAATAGTTTAGTTGAGTTTGCTTCTAAACCTTTGCCACCATTACCAGAAAATTTGCCTGGATATGCGGAACCGGGTGCGATGTACGAACATTTGACTCGATATCATACTAATATTGATAAATATGTGGGGTTATTAAATTCTCCACCCAGGCGTATTTCTAGTAATGAAATTCGGGAATATGTGGCTCAAGATACTGCCGACGGCCAGCGCATATTTTTCAATTATTTAGCAGTAAAAGAAGTGAAAATAACTTGCCCCTTTCCTAATAATGAAGTTGGGCAAATTGCTTTAGTTGATATGCCGGGATTAGGGGATACTGGAGTAGGAGATGAAGAACGATTAATTAAGACATTAAGTCAGGATATTGATGCTGTTTTATTTGTGAGAATGCCTAGTGCTAAAGGTGACTATTGGGCAGATGTTGATGTACGACTTTATGACACAGCTAGTGCAGCAATTATAGACTTGCCTTTGGATTTGTGGTCGTTTATGATTCTCAATCAAACTAATGCTAATTCGGCTAATGGTGATAATTTGAATAATTGTCAAGATTTGGCTGGCGACCTGAGCAAAAAACATCTGAATTTAGTGGATTGTATTATTGCTAATTGTGCGGATGTAGAAGCAGCTAATATGAAAATATTAGATACTGTTTTAAATTATTTAGCTACTAAAATTCAGAGTTTAGATAGACAATATGCCTCCTCTTGTCAGGAGCGGATGGTGGAGTTACAAAAAATTTTAGAGGTAGAAATAGAAAAGGCGCGTCAGGCTTTAGCAAGTCCGACTGCAAATCAAAATGAAATGGGAGTTTTTCTACCTTTATATAATCAGTTGATGAGTAATTTATCGGTAGGGTTAATGGAATTACTGGATAATTTTAAGCAGCAACGTTATTTAGTAGATGAAGACTTTTTTAAGCCACAAGTAGAGGTAGCAATTCAAGGTTGTAAAGAAGATCCGGGAATTCCTAGTTTACAAGAGATTAAGGTTAGACATCGGGAAAAGGGTTCCTGGGAAATTGTTTATGCCGAATATTTACATAAAATTAGGACTCATTTAACTCGACATTTTAATTCTCTAGATAATGGGTTAAAACAATTAATTGATGATGCCAAGTCTCAAATAACTAAAATATTAACCAAACAAGGAAAAATGGGAGGTTTAACTACTGCTAGAGAAGCAGATTTTTTGCAAGTTATTGCTCAGAATAAAGTGTCTGAATTACAACCTAATTTACGCAGAGCTTTCCAGAATTTATGGAATTTTGAAATGTCTTATGAAGTAAATTTTCATTACCGAATTAGACAACACTTAGATGACTTAACTCCTGACGATACTTCCCTCCGATTATCTGCTAAACCCACCGCTGAAGAAGTGCTAGAAAATTTAGAACAATTGCACCAAGAAACAGTATATAAATGTCAAGAAGCCTTAGCAGATTTATCATCAGAACCAAAATTAGCCGTATTTGCTGCAGTAGAAGAATTTGTCGATCAAGTATTGCGTGGAGAAGAAATAAAAAATGAATGGCCT
Organism: Okeania sp. SIO2C9; assembly: GCF_010672455.1. Classification (GTDB taxonomy): domain Bacteria; phylum Cyanobacteriota; class Cyanobacteriia; order Cyanobacteriales; family Microcoleaceae; genus Okeania. The sequence continues at coordinate 37,037 of NZ_JAAHGO010000022.1, forward strand.
GTGTTTTTATATGAAGTGCGATCGCAAGTTTGGCCTACTTATTTTAAACCTATGGGAGAAGGTTCAAATTCACTCAAAGAATGGCAAAAATTAGTAGAGAGAGTTGCTGATGCTAATCAATTAGAGTTACTACAATTTATTAATTAATAGGTAAGCATTTCCTGCGGAATGCTTAGATTACAGTGGTTTTCATTTCAGTAGACCACAGTAGGGGCGTTAACGATAGTTATGCGAAGCAAATGGCATTCGCCCTTTTGGTTATGACGATGTGGTTCATCAATCTGAAAAGCGCTGTAATAGAACTCTCCAGAAAAGAGGTAGTATGTAGTAGGCAATAGGGAGAAATAAATGATAATTTCTGTGTGATAATTGATTTGATTTTTTATTATCAAAATAACTTGACTTTTGGAAAAAAGTAAAAAATAATAGCCTCTATTCTAGATATAAAATGGATTATACCTGGGTTTACCCCCAGATCAATCCTATTCCTTTTAGGGAGAGGTCATTTCAGTTATCAGTTATCAGTTATCAGTGAACCTCCGACTGAAGTCGGAGGCTTGAAATACTGAACTAAATATTTTTTTCATCCCCTTAAAAGGGGAGGCACATACCCTCATTTTTTGGTAATTATCAATTATCAATTATTGAACACCTTTGACATCCTCCCCGGCCTAAAGGCACGGAGATTCCTACTGAGCCGTAGCTCCTCGGCGGGTTGACGCTTTGCTTCGCATAGCTGCCGCTAACACAGGGTGCTGCTTCCTTGGCGGTAGTCTAACGCTTCCCTCCACGTCCGCGCACGAGTTTCCGAGTGCCCCCCGGCAACTAATAACACTGTACCACATATTCAATTCACTTGCACATAAAATAAAAAGTCGCCCTACAAGGGCGAGGCTTTAAACCCAATTTTTCGGTAAGAAATGCTTCTAAGATTTCTGTGAAATTTGTCAAAGGTTTATGAGAATAACGTTTTCTCAGCTCTCCCATTAATTGTTGGTATACAATGAAAGTATAGGCTGTAAAAACTAAAATAAAGTGACGCATTAAACTGGTTTTATCTCTGACTTGATACTCTTTTAAACCCAAGCATCCTTTAGATTCTCTATAAAACTTTTCAATGTAGTTTCTCTAAGAAAAGGTCTTAACTATCCATTCTACTGTCACACTTTTATCTTGTTTATTTGTAATTAAATAATCAATTTCAGTTGCATCTTTTACAGAATTATTATTCATGACGATAGCAATAGTTATTTGACCAGTTAGACCTTTGATTTCTGCTTCTATAGAACCCCTAAGCGTATCTTCATAAATATTAAATTTTTCTAGCTAGGAGACAAGAGACAGGAGACAGGAGACAGGAGACAGGAGACAGGAGGGAGGAGGGAAGAGGGAAGAGGGAAGATGTGGGGAGAAATAATACAAAAAATTCAACACTCCTTTTCAGATTTTTCCTCACTCATTGATGCGCGAAAAGACTTGGCTACCATAATTATATAGATCTCAAATGGGTTCTATAGTAGCTACCCAAACTGTTTTTGGGATATCTTGTTCTAAAGTTACTGCTTGAAAATTTTTTTAAGGTAAAGATAATGCTATTTCATCTAACCTTTTTTGTCCGTTTTTTTTACTGATTTTTTGAGCGATAACACTGACTAAGCGATTCTTGGCAAAACCACCTATATAGTTAAGGTTTAGCCTTTCTAGTACCTCTAAAAATGAAGAATTATTACCATAACCTCCATCCATTAAAACTACACCAGGACGATATTTTCTGGACAACGTTTGATGAATTAATTTGAGTGCCAAGTCCGGTTTTTTTACAAATTATTTATCTTCTTTTCCCTCTGGAAAAGAAGATGAAGATTGATATAATTCCACATCCAAAGGTAGACTTCGTACTCCATCATATAAGTGAGTTGTCACTATGACTACTCCATTGTCTATTTTACCAATTTCTCCAAGATATTGTCTACTTACCCCCGAAGTAAAATTACCGAATAATTAAGCTTTAAAGCCTCTCCTTTAAAGGAGAAACAAGCGGTCGGGGGATGGCGCAATTCGGAGCGGCTCTGATAAGAGCGGGTCTCCTCGCCATATCCAATCGACCAAGAGAGAAAAAATTTTCCTTTTATTCAATCCTCTTCCTTTTAGGGAGAGGTAATTATCAATTATCCATTATCAATTATTGAACACTTTTCCTATGTTCGCATGGCATCAATAATCAGAGCAAATCCATGCCTAATTTTTGTTTGATTACCTTTGTTCATTATTTGTAAACGACGTTCATTTATTACGCTTTCATTCCCCAATCGCAAAACTTATAAAATGATATATATTATTGTACGAAGCACCAATAAAATTGTTGGTCATTTGAGCAATATTTTTCCTTTTGCTTTCTCCAAGTAATCCCGCTAAATAATAACAAAATCCCTTTGTTTGAGCTTTGGTTTTAAATAAATTATCAAATTTTTTACCGAAAAATTGTGGGTATGCGCCTCCCCTTTTAAGGGGATAATAAAAAAAAATCATGAATTTGTCAATCCTCTTCAATTCATGGAGAGGTAATTATTCATTATTCATTATTCATTATTAATTTTTGAAAGAGATACCTAATACTTGGAATTTTGGAAAAAAATGAAGTAAACTGAGGCTGAGGAGCAAAAAAATTAGACTCAAATACGAAAAAGCAGAACCAAATGATGGAGACAAAAACAATTCAAGTCGCTAATTATCAAAGCCTTGAACTCATCCACGAAAGCCAACGTACCCTAGTCTATCGCGGTAGAAATATCGATAGTGGGCAACCCGTAATTATGAAATTGATGGGTAACGAATATCCTTCCTTTAATGAATTAGTGCAGTTTAGAAATCAATACGCAATTGCCAAAAATCTAGACATCCCCGGTCTTGTCAAACCAGACTCCCTCTTGCGTTACAAGAATGGCTATGCTCTAATCATGGAAGATATAGGAGCCATCTCCCTCGCAGAATATCAGCGTCAATTTTCTGTATCCCTCAAACAATTTTGGGAAATTGCTCTATCTATAACAGAAATTCTGCACCATCTCCATCAAAATTGCATTATTCATAAAGATATCAAACCAGCAAATATATTAATTCATCCAGAAACAAAAGAAGTAAAATTAATAGATTTTAGTATTTCATCGTTACTGCCGAAAGAACAAACAAGTTTACAAACTCCCAATGTTTTAGAAGGAACCCTAGCTTATATTTCTCCAGAACAAACCGGAAGGATGAATAGAGGTATTGACTATCGCAGCGACTTTTATTCTCTAGGAGTCACATTTTATGAATTAGTGGTGGGAATTCTACCCTTTAGCAGTGATGATCCCTTAGAACTGATTCATGCTCATCTGGCCGTCTCTCCAGAGCCTCTGAGTCAGTTTTTGGTATTAGAGGGTTCTTTATGTCCGAAATGCCTCTCATATATTGTCCTGAAGTTGATGGCGAAAAATGCAGAAGAGCGGTATCAAAGTGCTTTGGGATTAAAACATGACTTAGAGAAATGCAGGAAGCAATGGGTAGAAACGGGAAAAATTGAAGAGTTTGAGTTAGGAGAGCGGGACTTGTGCGATCGCTTTATCATTCCCGAAAAACTATACGGACGGGAAAAAGAAGTACAAACCTTGCTCAATGCTTTTGAAAGAGTAGCATCCCCCCCAACCCCCCTTGGTAAGGGGGGAAGATCGGAAATGATGCTAGTAGCAGGATATTCAGGTATAGGAAAAACCGCCGTGGTGAATGAAGTTCACAAACCCATCACCAGACAGAAAGGATATTTCATCAAAGGAAAATTCGACCAATTCAATCGGAACATTCCCTTTTCTGCCTTCGTCATCGCCTTCCGAGACTTAATGGGGCAATTACTAGGAGAATCTGATGCCCAATTGCAAAAGTGGAAAGGAAAAATCCTAGAAGCAGTGGGAGAGCAAGGGCAAGTTCTCATTGATGTTATTCCCGAACTCGAAAGGATTATTGGAGAACAGCCTCTTGTCCCCGAACTTTCTGGCAATGCGGCCCAAAACCGATTCAATCTGCTGTTTGAAAAATTTATCGCCGTTTTCACAACAATTGAGCATCCCTTAACGCTGTTTCTTGATGATTTGCAATGGGTGGATTCAGCATCGTTAAACTTGCTGAAAGTACTGATGGGAGATAATCAGAGTGGATATTTGCTGCTGTTGGGAGCATATCGGGATAATGAAGTGTTTCCTGCCCATCCGTTGATGTTGACTTTGGGGGATTTGGATAAACAACAAACAACAATTTCAACCATTACTCTAGCTCCCTTATCTGTTGCTCATATCAATCAACTGGTCGCTGAAACTCTTAGTTGTACTGTGAATTTAGCCGCTCCTTTAACAGATTTAGTCTATCAAAAAACTCAAGGCAATCCCTTCTTCACCACTCAATTCTTAAAAGGATTGCATGAGGATATGTTGATTGAATTTAACCAAAATTTAGGATATTGGGAATGCGATTTGGTGAAGGTACGAGATGCAGCTCTGACGGATGATGTTGTGGAATTTATGGCCTCCCGATTGCACAAGTTGCCTGAAGCTACTCAAGCAGTGTTGAAATTAGCGGCTTGTATGGGCAATCAATTTGATTTAGAAACCTTAGCCATTATCTGTCAAACTCCACCAGAGGAAGTCGCCATTGTTCTGTGGAATGCTCTGCGAGAAGGGTTTATTTTACCCCAGAGCGAAGCCTATAAGTTTTTTCAAGAATGGGAAAAACAGGAGGATAATGCCGAGGGGATTAGAGTGGGTTATCGATTTTTGCACGACCGCGTTCAACAAGCTGCTTATTCTCTAATTCCCGAAGAACGGAAACAGCAAACCCATCTAACCATTGGTCGATTGCTGCTCGATTCTACATCAGAAGAAAACTTAGAAGACAAAATTTTTGATATTATCAATCATCTGAATATAGGAGCGGGTTTAATCGCTACAGATGAAGATAAAAAACAACTGTGCGAGTTAAATTTACAAGCAGGACGCAAAGCCAAAAATGCAACAGCTTACGCAGCCGCCATTGAATATTTATTGTTGGGAATCGAATTATTGAGCGAAAATAGTTGGGAGTGCGATTACGAACTGACCTTGGCATTGTACGAGTTGGCTTGTGAGTCCGCTTATCTCAATGGTGACTTGGAAAAAATGGAGCAGTTGGCCGAGGTGGGACTGAACAATGCTCGTGCTTTGCTCGATACTATCAAATTTTATGAGGTCAAAATGCAGGCATTAGAAGATCGCACTTGCTTTCAGGAAGCAGTTGATACTGGCATGATGGTTTTGGAAAAATTAGGGATTCGGCAGTTTCCTAAAAAAACAAATTCCTCGGATATTGAGCTTTGGTGGAATGATTTAAAAGCAACTTTGGGCGATCGCCATCCAAGCACCTTAGCAGAACTACCTGTGATGACCAACCCTAAGATGCTAGCAGCGATGAGACTTTTATTCTATGTAAGTCCTATTACTTACAAATGCGACCCAATGTTGATGGTACTACTTACTTTTGAGCAAGTTAATTTATCGCTGCGGTACGGCAACTCACCTGTTTCTGCTAGTGGGTATTGCTTTCAAGGTTTTTTGTCATGTAACAATTTTGGTGACATCGAACAAGGATATCAATTTGGCAAACTAGCACTCCAACTGGAACACCAAAGTAATGCAGTTGCCTATGGTCGGGCTTTTTACATGATGACTAATCATATCCAGCATTACAAAGAACACTTAAGAAATAGCATCAAAAATCTTAAAGAAGCCTATACAATTTGTTTAGAAGTTGGAGACCTTCAATTTGCAGCCTATGCTCTTGCCTTTTATTCATACTATAGCTATCTTAGCGGCAAAGAATTATCTGAGCTGGCAAAAGAAATGTTAGTTAATAGTAAAGCTGTAGAACGCATGAACAAGGAAACTTCTAAGAATTGGATTGATATATATCGTCAGATAGTTGATAACTTGTTGGGTAACTCTCAAAATCCTTGCGCGATAGTCGGTGAAGCTTATGATGAAGAAAAAATGCTGCCTCTTTGCAAGCAAGCCAATGATTTGACAACACAAAGTTATTTTTACATTCCTCGGGTATTTCTTTGCTATTTATTTCAAGACTGGAATGGTGCATTTGAGAGTCTTGACAATGCAGAGAACTGCTTGGCAGGTGCTACCGCAACTCCGTTGGTGACTCTCTTTTATTTTTATCAATCTCTGGTGATGTTAGCCGAATTCAGCTCCCAACCAGAAAGCGAACGCCAAAAGAGGCTGGAAAAAATTGCAGCTAATCAGAAGATATTGCAGAATGCAGCAATTCATGCACCAACCAATTTTTTGCACAAATGGCATTTGATTGAAGCAGAAACATATCGGGTGTTGGGCAATAAAACTGAAGCAATGGAGCAATACGATCACGCTATTGCTGGAGCAAAAGAAAATGAATACATTCAAGAAGAAGCTCTTGCCAACGAACTCGCAGCTAAATTTTATCTCAACTGGGGTAAAGAAAAAATAGCGTGTACCTACATGCAGGATGCCTATTATTGTTACGCTCAGTGGGGAGCCAAAGCAAAAATAGAAGACCTCGAAAAACGTTATCCCCAACTGCTCTCTCCCATTCTACAACGGCAGCAATTTAGGAGCACTGCCAACGATACCATAACCAATCTTACTAAAGGAACGGTGTCCAGCACCAGTACCTCCACCGGAGAACTGTTAGATTTAGCCTCTCTTATGAAAGCATCCCGCAGCCTTTCCCAAGAAATCAACCTTAAGGGTGCTATCGTCAACTTCATGCAAGTCATCCAAGAAAATGCTGGTGCCGAGACCGTCGCATTAATGTTATTCCGCGAGGAAGCCTTAATCCTAGAAGCCAAGTTATCTGACGGACAAACCAAACCCATAGAGAGTATTCCCGTTGAAGACAGCCTGGAAGTTCCCTTAGCGATCGTCAATACAGTCAAGCGTACCCGAAAGTCTCTTATCCTAGATAATTGTGTAGGTGAAACTGACTATGTAGGAGATAGGTATATAAAAGAAAATCAACCTGGTTCTATTTTATGTCTGCCTCTATCAGACCGCGGAAAACTCATCGGTATTGTTTATCTGGAAAACAATCGAACAATGGGAGCTTTTACCGTAGACCGGGTAGAAGTGATAGAATTGCTCTGCGCTCAAGCTGCTATTACCCTGGAAAATGCCCGCCTTTATCAAGAATCCCGTAAAGCTCTAAAACTGGAACGAGAACTCCATAAACTCCAACAAACCCAAATCCAATTGATTCAAAGTGAAAAAATGTTTAGTTTGGGTCAAATGGTAGCAGGAGTTGCCCATGAAATTAACAATCCTGTGAGTTTTATTCATGGCAATATTACCCATGCCAACACATATATGGAAGAAGTGCTGGAATTACTTGCCCTTTATCAAAGCCACTATCCTCAGCCGCACCAGGAAATTGAAATCGCAATGGAGGAGATGGATTTAGAGTTCCTGCGTTCTGACTTTGAAAAACTGTTAAAATCTATGGAAAATGGGAGCGAACGCATCAAAAATATCGTGACATCCCTACGAACCTTTGCACGTCTGGATGAGTCAAAATTAAAACGTGTAGATTTACATAAAGGGATTGAAAGTACCTTAACGGTTTTACAACATCGGTTGCAAAAACAGGAAAAACGAGCAGAAATTCAAGTGGAGAAAAACTATGGAAAATTACCTTTAGTGGAATGTTATGCCGGACAATTAAATCAAGTGTTTCTGAATATACTTAATAATGCCATTGATGCTTTGGAAGAATGTGAGGCTCAAGATTCTCTAACTCTTCACATTGGCACGGAAGCGGATGGAAAACAAGTGAAGATTACGATAGCTGACAATGGAGTGGGCATGAGTGAACAAACGCAAAAGCAACTTTTCGATCCTTTTTTTACTACCAAAGAAGTAGGAAAAGGAACGGGATTGGGATTAGCGATCGCCTATCAAATAGTCACAGAAAAACACGGTGGTATGATTACCTGTAATTCCACAGTTGGGGAAGGTACAATTTTTACAATTATTATTCCTAGATAAAATATGGTTTTTCTGGAAACTGACTATAACAGGACTTACGCAAAGACACTATATATAGTGTATGGCAAATATAGCGATTGCTGACGCAAAGCTCCGCTAAGGCTATAATCTTTTAAGCGATCGCCTGAACCACAACAAAATTATCATCAACTGAAAAATTTGATTGAGATTTATGTAGATTATTTTGTATAATAATTAAGTATAACATTAATTTTTAATTAAGATTTTTTAATGGACTTTAATTATATAAAATATTGTCAGTATTTAATAAGTAGTCAGAAAAATTACACCTTAACAAATCTTGCTAACCATTTGGAACAAGTTAGCCACGATCAAATTAACCGTTATTTAAAAAATATTGATTTAGGAACAGAGATGTTGTGGCAAAATGTCAGAGAAGAAATTGTAACTACTGAAGATGGTTATTTAATTTTTGACGACACAGTTCTTAAGAAAAAGTATTCCCATGCATATTGAGCTTGTTCGGCGTCAGTATAGTGGTAACGAACATAGAGTAGTGCGTGGAATAGGAATAGTTAATTGCTTATATTTTAATCCTCACATAGAACGTTTATGGATAGTAGATTATAGGATTTATAACCCAGAAAGTGATGAAAAGAGTAAAATAGATAATGTAGAATATATGATGATTGATGCAGTAAAAAAGAAGAAAATACCAGTTAAAACAGTATTAATGGATAGCTGGTCTGCAACCCAAAGACTCATAGCCTTAATAGATAACTTAGGTAAAATTTACTATTGCCCGTTAAAAAGCAATCGTTTAGTAGACGATACAGGGGGTGTGAAAAAATATCAAAAACTGGAAGAACTAACATGGAATGAGAGGGAATTAGTATCGGGAAAAGTTATAAAAATTAAAGGTTTTCCAAGAGACAAAAAAGTCAAATTATTCTGGGTTACTGTTTCTACAAACAGAACAGAATATATTGTGAGTAATCACCTCAGTAATCAGAGTACAGATGACGTTGAGTTTGAGATTCGCGCCTAGATGGAAAATTGAGGAATTTCACGCCAGAATTAAACAACTAACAGGGCTGGAATTTTGCCCGACGACATTGGCAAAATTCCAAAAAAATCATATAGCTTGTGCCATGTTAGTCTGGAATTATTTGAAAAAAATGGCAAATATTTTGGGGATAACTATTGATCATCTGAAACATCAATTATTGTCCAAATATCTAGTATCTGAACTTAAATATCCTACAATTAAAATGACAGTTATTTAGGTTTTGAAGAATAGGTATAAAACCAACAGTGTTAGGCGATAGCTATAATTTTTCTAAGCGTTAGCGGAGCTTTGCGTCAGCAATCGCTATATTTGCCATGCACTATATATAGTGTCTTTGCGTAAGTCCTGTTATAGTCAGTTTCTTTTCGGGAGTAATCGCAATTCATTGATTTTTGGGAAATGTCTGATATCATTCCGGTAGCATCGGTCTTGTATAGTAAATAGGCAACAGCTCATCTGCTCCGGAAGGCAACAGGCAAGAAAAAAACTTAAATTTCCTGTAGATATCCACACTAACTTTTACACAAACGATTGCCTTCGGACATGATATGAGTATTTCCGGAGATGTCTAATAGCTGGACTTTCGGAAAAAAACTAATTAAAATAGGTATAGATATGATAAAAATTAGACTAAAAAGATAAACAAATTCAGCCAAATGATGGAGACAAAAACAGTTAAAGTCGCTAATTATCAAACCCTTGAACTCATCCACCAAAGTGAACGTACTCTAGTCTATCGTGGCATAAATTTGGAGAGCAAGCAATCCGTAGTGGTCAAATTAATGGGTAACGAATATCCTTCCTTTAACGAATTAGTTCAGTTTAGAAATCAATACGCCATTGCCAAAAATCTAGACACCCCCGGTATAGTTAAACCATACTCCCTCTTGCGTTACAAGAATGGCTATGCTCTCATCATGGAAGATATAGGAGCTATCTCCCTGGCAGAATATCAGCACCAATTTTCTATATCCCTCAAACAATTTTGGGAAATTGCTCTATCTATAACAGAAATTCTGCACCATCTCCATCAAAACCAAATTATTCATAAAGATATTAAACCAGCAAATATATTAATTCATCCAGAAACAAAACAAGTAAAATTAATCGATTTTAGTATCTCATCGTTACTGCCCAAAGAAACCCAAAGTTTGCAAACCCCCAATGTCTTAGAAGGAACTCTAGCTTATATTTCACCAGAACAAACTGGACGAATGAATAGAGGCATAGACTATCGCAGCGATTTTTATTCTCTAGGAGTAACCTTTTATGAACTCTTAACAGGCAAACTACCCTTTGAAAGCGAAGACCCCCTGGAACTGGTTCACGCACACATAGCCAAAAGTCCTCCCACAATTCCTGAAACCCAAGTACCGATACCCTTAGCAAATATAGTGTTGAAATTGATGGCGAAAAATGGGGAACAGCGGTATCAAAGTGCTTTAGGGCTAAAGTATGACCTAGAAAAATGTAGAGTTGAATATCAACAAACCGGGAAAATAGATCCGTTTGTATTGGGAGAACGAGACTTGTGCGATCGCTTTTTAATCCCCGAAAAACTATATGGAAGGGAAAAAGAAGTACAAAGTTTGCTTGATGGGTTTGAAAGAGTAGCAGCAGGACAAACAGAAATGATCCTAGTAGCGGGATATTCGGGTATCGGGAAAACTGCAGTGGTGAATGAAGTACACAAACCCATCACCAGACAAAAAGGGTACTTTATCAAAGGCAAATTCGACCAATTCAATCGCAACATACCTTTTTCTGCCTTTGTCATCGCCTTCCGAGACCTGATGGGGCAATTACTGGGAGAATCAGATGCCAAATTGCAAAAGTGGAAAGCAAAAGTACTAGAAGCAGTGGGAGAAAATGGGCAAGTTCTGATTGATGTCATTCCTGAACTTCAACACATCATCGGACAACAGCCTCCAGTCCCAGAACTTTCTGGCAATGCAGCCCAAAACCGATTCAATCTCCTGTTTGAAAAATTTATCGCCGTTTTCACAAGCATTGAGCATCCCTTAACCCTCTTTATTGATGACTTGCAATGGGCGGACTCAGCATCGTTAAACTTGCTGAAAGTGCTGATGGGGGAGAATCAAACGGGATATTTGCTCCTGTTAGGAGCCTACCGAGATAACGAAATCTTCCCCGCCCATCCGTTGATGTTAACTTTAGCGGAGTTGGAGAAGCGGTGCGACTCCGCGTCGGCGAGAGACGCAAGCAGTGCGACCCCGCGACGACGACATTCGCAAGCGGTCAGACCCAGCGGCAACGACAGTCGCAAGCGGTGCGACCCCGCGACGACGACATTCGCACCTGTTAGCGCACCAAGAGAGGGAATGCTGACCAAGAAAGGGAATGCTGAACAAGAGAGGGAACGCGTACCAAGAGAACAAAAAGCGACGATTTCGACCATTACTCTAGCACCGTTGTCTGTAGGTCATATCAATCAATTGGTGGCAGAAACCCTCAGTTGTACGGTGGAGTTAGCAGCTCCCTTAACGAATTTAGTCGATCAAAAGACGAAAGGAAATCCTTTTTTTACCACCCAATTCTTAAAAGGATTGTATGAAGATGATTTGATTGTATTTAATCCCAATTTTGGATATTGGGAATGCGATTTAGTTCAGGTACGAGATGCAGCTATCACTGATGATGTAGTAGAATTTATGGCAGGACGGTTGTACAAATTGCCTGAAGCCACCCAAAATGTCCTGAAATTAGCCGCCTGTATCGGCAATCAATTTGATTTAGAGACCTTAGCCATTATCTACGAAACCCCTTCCGAAGAAGTCGCTACCGCCCTGTGGAGCACCCTGCAAGAAGGGTTTATTCTACCCCAGAGCGAAGCCTACAAATTTTTCCAAGGATGGGAAAAAGACGAAGAGAAAGCTGACAGCATTGCAGTAGGCTATCGCTTCCTACACGATCGCGTTCAACAAGCAGCTTATTCTTTGATTCCCGAAGCAGAAAAGGCAAGCTTGCATTATCACATCGGACGGCTGCTACTAGACAACATTGCCTTGGAAGAGCGAGAAGAACACATCTTTGAGTTGGTGGGTCAATTAAACTACGGCATTGATGCGATATCCAAACCAGAAGAAAAGGAAGAATTGGCGCGGCTCAATCTTATAGCCTGTCGCAAGGCAAAAAATGCTACGGCTTATCAAGCGGGACGGGAATATGCAGACAAAGGTTTATCGTTATTGGGTGAAAATCCTTGGCAGGAACAATACGAAATGACCCTTGCCTTCAGCGAACTCGCCACCGAATTTGTCGCCTTGTGCGGGGAATGGGAAGAGATGGACTGCTGGGTGGGAGAAGTGGTTGCCAACAGCCATTCCCTGGTGGAACGGGCGAATGTTTATCGCATTCAAATTCAAGCCAATAACTCTCGCGAGCAACTGGCTGAGGCAATCGAGATTGGCCGAGGGTTCTTGCAACAGTTAGGGGTGAGGTTATCCGAAAACCCGACGGAAGCCGATATCACTAATGCCTTCACCACTGTCCAAGAACTTATGGAAAATCGTGAAGTTGAAGACTTGCTCGACTTACCAGAAATGAAGGATGAGGAAACAATTGCGATCGTGCAAACTGCCAATAGCATTTTCAGCAGTACTTACACCTGCAATTCCCTACTTTTTCCTCTCCTTGTTTGTTTGTGCGTTTCTCTCTCCATCCAGTACGGAAATATTCCCGCTTCAAGTTTTGCCTATGTTTGCTATGGTTTGATGATTTCTACCAGTGCGACTCCCGATATCATTACTGGGGGGAAATTCGGTCAGCTCGCCTTGCAATTGGTTGACAAACTCGCCACTAAAACTGCCAAGCCTGAAGTATTACTGATGGCAGGTGCGTTTATTCTCCATCGCACCTCTCACCTTCAAGAGACCCTGCAGTTCCTGCAAGCAGGCTATACCAGTGGCTTGGAAACTGGTAATTACGAATTTGCAGGCCATAGCGGTCATAGTTTTTGTGGCTACTCACTTTCGTGCGGTTACCCCCTAGAGACTTTGGTAGAAGAAACCCGCACTTACTGTCGCGGTTTAGAGCAAATCAATCAAATCTTTACAGCAAATTACACTCGGATCTATTGGCAAGCCATGTTAAATTTGCTCGCGCAGGCAGAAAATCCTACTGTTTTGTCTGGAGAAGCCTTGCAAGAAAGCGAAGCGCTCCTCCAATGGCAAGCAGCTAACGATGTCACCGGATTATCTTATTTTCATACCTGGAAACTCATGCTATGCTATCTGTTTGGGGATATCGAGTCCGCTCTCATCCAAATCGATACCTGTCGGCAATACACTTTGGGAACGACAGGAACGATATATGTTCCCGCTCTTCATTTCTATGCAGCTTTAAGCACTTTGGCAGGGTTGCAGCCTGCTTTGGAGAATGTAGCAGAAGTTATCCAGCAGGTGGAAGCCGATCTTGCCTCCCTACAACATTGGGCCGATTATGCCCCGATGAACCATCAACATAAGGTGAATTTAGTAGAGGCAGAAAAATGCCGAGTGCTCGGACAGAAATTAGAGGCAATAGAATTTTATGACAAAGCGATCGCCGGAGCAAAAGAAAACGAATTCATCCAAGAAGAAGCGATCGCCAACGAACTCTTTGCCAAGTTCTATCTCGATTGGGGGCGAGAAAAAGAGGCTGCTGTATATATGCAACAAGCCTATTATTGTTACGCTCAGTGGGGAGCTAAAGCTAAAACAGACGACCTAGAGAAAAACTATCCCCAACTGCTCTCTCCCATTCTCCAATGGCAACAATTGGGTCGGACTGCACAAAGTACAATAAATTCTCTCACTAAAGGAACAACTTCCACTGTTGGAACCTCCACTGGAGAGTTGTTAGATTTAGCCAGCCTTATGAAAGCTTCCCGCAGCCTTTCCGAGGAAATAGACCTCGATCTTACCATTGCTAACTTGATGGAAGTAATCCAAGAAAACGCTGGAGCTGAAAGCGTTACACTCATGCTCTTTCAAGAAGAGATTCTCATGCTAACAGCCCAGAACACAAAAGAGGAAATGTCTCTAATAAGCATTCCGGTTGAGAAAACTAACAGTGTGCCTTTAACTATCATAAATCATGTGAAAAACACGGGAGCGTACCTCGTCCTAGATAATGTCAAAGAAGATAAGGACTATGATCGAGATGACTACATCCAAAAGCATCAACCACAGTCAGTTTTATGTATACCTTTAATTGACAGAGGTCAACTTATCGGCATTCTCTACTTGGAAAACAATCAAGTATCAGGAGCATTTACCAGCGATCGCATCGAAATATTGAATTTGCTCTGTTCTCAAGCAGCCATAGCGCTCCAAAATGCCCAATTATACGACAAAGAACAACTTGCACGGAACGAGTTACAACAAGCATTAACAGATTTACAACAAGCACAATTGCAATTAGTGCAAAGTGAAAAAATGGCTGCCTTGGGCAATCTTGTCGCGGGAGTCGCCCACGAAATTAATAATCCTGTTGGCTTTATTGGTGGTAATGTCGCTCCAGCACAAGAACATTTGCAAGATTTGCTATCAATCCTTTCTCTCTATGAAGAAAATGCCTCCCTGCCAGAATCTATTGCTGAACAAATTGAAGACCTTGATGCCGATTTTATTAGGGAAGATTTCCCGAAACTGATAGTATCAATGAAAGAGGGATGCGAGGTAATTCGCAATATCAGCACATCTCTGCGTACTTTTTCCCGTACAGATACTGTCAGCAAAACCGAGTTTAATCTGCACCACGGGATAGATAGCACCTTATTAATCTTAAAATACCGCCTCAAAGCGAATGAGCAAAGACCAGCCATTGAAATTGTGAAAAACTATGGGGATATTCCGGAAGTGAAATGTTATCCGGGACAACTAAATCAAGTATTTATGAACTTATTGGCGAATGGGATTGATGCTTTAGATGAAAGCAATGAAGGGAAAACATTTGCCGAGATAGAAAAAGAACCTAATTCTATTACCATTGCCACAGAATTAAGCGAAGACAATAAGCAGGTCATCGTCCGAATTGCGGACAACGGAACGGGAATGCCAGAAGAGGTGAAAGCCAGACTATTCCAGCAAGGATTTACGACAAAAGGAGTGGGCAAAGGAACGGGATTGGGGATGGCGATCGCCTATCAAATCGTAACAGAAAAACACGGAGGTATGATTAGCTGTAATTCAAAAGTTGGGCAAGGTACAATTTTTACCATCGTGATTCCTAGATAAAATATGACCTTCCTTTTGGAAGTAAATATATTTATGTTTTTAGGGAATAGGGAGTAGGGGAGATGGAGAGATAAGTAATAGAGAATAAGGAACAGTTCAACAATGAATAATGAATAATTACCTCTCCTTGAGAATAAATTGAAGAGGATTGACAAATTCATGAAAATTTTTCTTCACAGGAGTCGATTGGATATGGCTCCGAGACCTCGCCATCCCATCCTAAGGTCATGCTCCGCAAACGACCGCTTATTATCCCCTATCCAAGGGGAGGCGCATACCCACAATTTTTCGGTAAAAAATATTCATTCCGTCAGTTTTATCACATTAATCTGGAATCTGCTGTATATTTTTTTCTGTAGTCTACCTTTGTCAAAAACCTCTAGTAAATATAAATAGTTAGACCACTATTACAGCCAATTTCATTGACAGCACTTTTTAGGATAGTCAGGTACAGTTTATTAATTCTCTGTTGCCTTCCGGAGCTGTTGCCTAAAGTCCTAAATTTTGTACCTCACTAACTCCGAAACTGCTGTAAGTGAGCTGCACTTGTGGCAGGCCAGATGCCTACACCACAAAAGTTTTATTATTAGTGTTTATACCTCATAATACCTACGATCAATTAACAATCAAATCAAGGAATAATTATCACTATGAATGAACTAAAAATCACACTTCTAGGTCCTAGCGCTGTTGGTAAAACTAGCCTATTAACTTCAATGTACGAACAATTTAAAAGAATAAGTTTTCAGGCTAACCTCCAACTAATTCCAGAAGCAGAAAGTCACGCTATTCTCAAAAAACGCCTGAAAGAATTAAAAAGTATCACAGAAACTTTTAAAGTTCAACCAGGAGCAGGTATTCCCGGTTCTTCAGAAGTTCGCTCTTTTATTTTTGACTTAGCTGAACAGGATAAAAAGCCATTTTTAAGACTGAATTTTTATGACTATCCAGGAGGTTATATTTCTGATAAAGCTAGTCCTAACGAGAGAAAATTTGTCAGAGAATTGATGAATGATGCTGCTGCAGTTGTCATTGCTATTGATACGCCAGCATTGATGATGTCTAAGGGCAAGTTTAATGAATATGTAAATAAACCAAAGCAAATTACGGCAATGTTTAAAGAAGCTTATCAGGATATTCGAGAACCCCGGTTAGTAATATTTGCTCCAGTAAAATGTGAGATGGAAATGACTAAAGGACAGAGAGCAGCCAAACAATTATTAGAAAGAATCAAAAAAGAATATGCCGACTTGCTTAATTTCTTATCCTCTCCACCATTAAATTCTCAAGTTGCTATTGCCATTACTCCAGTACAAACTTTGGGAAGTGTAATTTGTACAATGATTGAAGAGCAAAGAAACGATTATTTACCAACATTTGGATTTCGGAAAATTAGTCGCGACGCTGAATATAGTCCTGTAGATAATGACCAACCTTTACGTTACTTATTACGGTTTTTGTTGAAAATGCACCATGAAGAGCGTACCCCTAAATTTTTACAAGCTTTTGTTAGTTGGATTGGCTTAGATGCTCATATTAAAAATGCTCTGACTCAGTTTTCTAAGGGTTGTAAAAATACTGGAGGTTTTGCGGTACTTCAGGGTAGAGATTTATTGTAATATTATGTCCGGTTGAACAATTATAAATAAATTACGGAGGAGTCAGGAGTCAGGAGTCAGGAGGAAATAAAGAAGAATAAAGAGGAGCAGAACAAGAAAGTTTTTTGACCGCGTAATTGATATTAATATCAAAGGAGTGGCTAATTTTCTCCGGCATTTTATACCACAAATGCTCCCTAAGAGTCAAGGAGTAATTGTTAATTTTAGTGCAGCTTGGGGACGTTATACCACTGCCAACGCGGTCCCTTATTGTGCGAGCAAATGGGCGATCGAAGGATTGACCAAAGCTTTAGCTCAAGAGTTACCTCCTGGTATGGCAGCCGTTTCTCCTGTAGCCAGGAACCATCCATACCGATACCCTAGAAACATTTTATGGACGAGAAAAAGCAGCTAAATGTCTTCAACCTCAAGCTTGGGTACAAGTTGCTGTTCCTTTTCTGTTACACATTGGAGCGAGCGATAATAGTAAAGCTTTAACTATTTCGACAGGTTAACGAAGTCAGAAGTCAGAAGTTCTAATAGAAAAATGGTAGTTCTGCTGGCGTAATGGCAGATGGGGCTACTTACTACTGGACTGACACACCTTACAGCGGTTTTCATTTCAGTGAACCACAATAAGGGCGAATGCCATTCGCCCCTACAGGGTTGTATTTATGACGATGTGGTTTATTAGTCTGAAAAGCACTGTAAATGGTGCATTAGATGGGGAGTGTGGGGAGTGTGGGAAGTGTGGGAAGGGTGGGGAGAAAAAGACACCTAGAAATAAAAATAAGAGTGCACAGTTTTAGCTGTGTCAGTCTACTACTACAAACAAAAACTTTTTGATCGCGTAAGCGGAACAGAGTTCTATCGCTGATTATCTGGACATAATATTACTCAATAAAATTTTTAACAAAATGTCAACTAACTTTCAAATTCGCTTACCCGATAATATCGAAAATTTACCAATTAATGAAGAATATTTTTTCATTACAGAAAACGGGCCAGAGCGTCGCTGAAAACTCCATGATTATCCAGAAGTTTATCGCATTCCTGGACTTTTTAGATAAACTCTATTATTGATCGCCCGAAGTTATGGCTACTCTACTATTTTTCAAACATAAAATCAATGGATATAGAACTTTTAAAATCAATTTTCTATATAGAACCCATTTGAGATCTATATAATTATGGTAGCCAAGTCTTTTCGCGCATCAATGAGTGAGGAAAAATCTGAAAAGGAGTGTTGAATTTTTTGTATTATTTATCCCCACATCTTCCCTCTTCCCTCTTCCCTCTTCCCTCTTCCCTCTTCCCTCCTGTCTCCTGTCTCCTAGCTAGAAAAATTTAATATTTATGAAGATACGCTTAGGGGTTCTATATAGATTTGCCATTCCTAATAATTATCAGGTTGCGGAATTAACCCCCCAACTAATGAAGAATTTAGGAGCAGTAATATCATTCCGGTTGAATACTTATAATTAAGATAGTAGGGGAGCGGGAGAGTAGGGGAGTGGGAGAGTAGGGGAGTGGGGGAGTAGGGGAGGCCGGGAAAATAGAAAGATTTACTGTTGAAGCACTCATGATAAGTTTTTTCCAGATCGCTCTTATCCGGACATGATATAATATCGGATTTGCGGGATTACAGCTATATGACATTGAGTGCATACATTTGGGGATGGTATGACCAGACCCACTATAGTGACCCAGAACTGCTGGAACTCTCAGAACAAGCTAAACGTAATATCAAAATTGGTCTCGGTGAAGCAGAAAGCTATGGAGTATTTTTGCGGAGTTATTCTATATTACTTTTAAATGACTTAACCGACTTTCATCGCCATCATCCTTACCTAGAAGAACCAGAAATTCGTAGTCCTATGGAACTATACCTAACTTATCTAGAAAAAGAGCAAAATTTAAGGGGATATTTTGATCCAGAGAAAGGATGGTTTCACGGAATTGCTCATGTTGCCGATGCTTTAGGTATTCTCAGCTTAAATTCCTATCTCAACGATTCAGATTTGATGAGATTGTTAAAAGCGATCGCGACCAAACTTCGCCAACCAGTACCATCAGTTGATCTCCATTCAGAAGAGGAGAGACTAGCACGAGCAACTGTCAAAATTTGCCAACAGAATATGCTTAGTATTGAGCAAATAAATTCCTGGTTGGATATCTTGATTGAAACTGAGCGGTGTCCATCGGGTCTTTTGATTTGGGATAACTTTGAAAAGTATCCTTGGCGAAAAATACTTACAAGTTCGACTGAACAACTATGTGCTTATCGAAATATCCAAAATTTTCTGCGCTCTCTCTATTTTCAGTGGGACATGGCAGAAAATACCATTGAGAAGCAACATCCAGTTCGACAACTAATTTATCAAGCTTTACAATTTATAGAAACAGGTTTTTGCAATGCTGTTAACGTAGTTCCGACCTAGGAGACTAGCTAATGCCTGATAGCTAGTTAACTAGAATAAACAAGCTCTATTATACCCATTCAAAAAAATAATTTTACAAATAATTGAATCATTTCAGTTATAAGTTAACAGTACCCTCTACTGAAGTAGAAGGCTTGAAAATACTGAATTTTATTTTTTTTATGCCTTTTAAATGGGAGGCTTTATACCTGATTTATGGTCAGCCAAGATGTTTTCATTTAGATATCTATGGGAGGGAATGGAATTGTTTCATGTCAAAAAAATTATCATAATCTCAATCTATTTACTACTAGAAACAGCTGGCGTATTTGTGGCAATAAATTATTAATTTTGTATTATTTCAGATTTTAAACAGGAGATTTATATGGAAATATATATTGAAAGTAGAGGCTTTTCTCAAGATGATGATTATCGTTGGCTAAAGGTTGCGGAAGAGACTCTAGCTAGAATAGATAAACAAAATTTGCCCGCCATAATTCAGGAAGCAAATCAACTAATTGATAGCGAGTCTGCTTCAGTAGTTTTGAGTAGGAAAAATAATAACTTACTGTGTTTATTAACAGCTATTAAACCTCAAGATCGAGTAGATTTTGCTGATCGTCAGATTCGGATTTCTATAGCTTGGGTAATCTCAGATTCTCCAGATAATGAAAGAATTTTGCGAATGTTAGCTGCTGTGGCTTTAAATACAGAAGAAAGACAACATTTCACAGTAGAAATTAGTCAAGCTGTGAGTTTAGGAGGAGAGCTTGGTTTTCAAGTTGATTTTCAGCATATACAAAAATTAACTAATACTGAAAAAGCTCAAAAATTACTCCAAGATAAATTGCCAAATACAACTAAAAAAATTGCCGAAACTTCACTCCAACGTCAACAGGAATTAGCTATGGAATTGAAAGAATATCGCTTACCAACTCAACAGAGTTTAATTGTAGTTGTAACGGGAATAAAAAAAGAACAAACTTTAATTGATTCTGACATTTGGCGTGGTTTATCTAGTTTAGTCTTATCTTCAGATTGGCAGATTGTTAATCGTACCTTGCCAGACAAAAATCTTGCTAATAAATTCTCAAAATACTTCAATAACTTGATGATTATTATTGGACTTATTAGTGCAGTCTCTTTATTAGCGAAGACTTTAAATTTTTTATAATTTAACTATTAGGCATCTCCTACAAAATAGAAGGTAGGGGGAAAGAATTGATGAATAAGACTGCAATAATTGATTTGATTTTTGATTATTGGAGAAGTCTATTAAAAATACTTCTATACACCCCATCTTCCCATCCCCTCATCTCCCCCTCTATTTTTAAATAAATCCCAAATGAGATCTATAACGAAGTCAGAAGTCAGAAGTCAGAAGTTAACCCACCCCTAACCCCTCCGGTGGAGGGGAAGTAGGGGATTTAAGCCCCGCTCCAAAAACCCGATCACCTTAAAAGGCGGGGTTGCGCGACCCATGTTATTTTGATAAATGAGAGTATCAAATCATATCTGGTGTTCCGTCTTAATGCTAGAAACAGGAGATAGATGACGATCGCTTTTTGGTGATTCAATATCTAATCTATCTAAAATATCCAACATTTCCCGTTCAAAGGCCACACTAGCGCGATTAGTTTTACCCCCAATATAAACCCGCTCGCTTTCTTGCCAAGCCCAAATTTGCGAGTGAGAAACATAACTCATCAACACACTCAACATCAATAAACCAAAACCTAAATAAACAATAGGAATTCCAGGGTCAGCCTTTATTTGTAAACCCGTACTACCTATAATCTTGTCAACAAATAGCGTTATCCCATTAACTTCTGTAGACATTCCTTCCCGCACACTAGCAACTAATTTACCAGTAGCATCATAAATTAATACAGTTCCTTGTAAATCTCTTGCCAGTAAAGATAAACCCTCACTCAAATCTGGTTTAGTCGGAATCCAAGTTCCCCAAATTCTGCCCCCGACCGCTGTATTTAACTTGGCCATTGGCAACTCAAAAACAGGACTTCTATTAACCCTGACTCTAACTGCAGCGATCGCCCAATCTGCCTGATACATTGTCACCCCATGATATCTCATAGGTTGATTCACAAATATAGTTTTCCGATCGACTTCGGAGCCATTTTTATCTAATATTGATAGGTCTGAATAAAACTGGTCAATTGCTCCTTCTGGAGTATAGTCAATCCAAAAACGATTTACCCGCACCAACCAATCTTGAGGAATTTGCGATTCGGCAAAAATTCCAGCATCCACAATATTTTTAACTTGAAATGTTTCTCCACTCGGCACTATTTCTTGACCGATAAATCCGGTCATTGAACCAACTATTGACCCTGCTAAAATAATCAACATACTAGCGTGAACTATTATCGGGCCAATTTTGCCAATAATTCCTTTTCGCCCATAAAGTTTATCTCCTTCTTGAAATACCTGATAACCACGTTGCTGTAATATTTTTTCTAGGGAATCTAGGGAAGCTTTTTCTATTTCTGTGCTTAATGCTAAGTTCTCAAATTGTTGTTTCTTATTATAGAATTTCCAGCGATTAGCAGACTTTAGAGCTGGCATTTGTCGCGTAAAAGTACAAGCTGTTAAACTTGCTCCAAACAAAATTAATATTGATAAAAACCACCAAGTACGGTAGACATGGTCTAACTCCAATAACAAAATTACTTTCCAAGTCAAAAATCCAAATAATGCTGGTTTTTCAGGATAATTTTCCTGATAAAAATTTATTGATTCACCTTGCTCTATAACTGTGCCAGAAATGCTGCTTATAGCAATTATTAATAGTAGAGCGATCGCTAATCTTAAATCAGCCAATAATGGCAATATTTCTCTTCTAAATATTTTGAGAGGATTGAACGAGCCTAATCCTGAATCTTTAGCATCCATTAATTTAATTCCTATCAGCTTTAATATTTTTTAATCGTGGTGTACAAGTATTAATATTCCCTCGAAAAAGTCAAGTACAGCAATTCTAAACCATTGGTCATAACAGTACTTTGAGATTTTTGAGACCGAAAATGACTTTAAATCCTGTATTAGCAAGGGGAATACCTAAAAAGTCTAAAAATGGCTGTTTGTGTAGCATGACCTAGGAAAACCTAGTGTAGGATGGCGGAAATAACTAACCAGTTACAAAATCTTAAAACAATTACAAATCAAAAATGATTGACTTTTAAATGCATGACTTTTAACTTCCGCGTAGTGGCACTAGTAGTTTGTCCAGACTAAAATTGTGGGTAAATACAGGCCGATAATATTGAATTTACTGCCTTCTTAGCAATTAGACCTAGGCGTGAAAAAGATATAGATTTTTTCCAGGAGTAGGCAACAGCTCCGAAAGGCAACAGGCAAAAGGTAAGATATTTTTACAAAAAAGAAAAAGGATTTTTTAGGGCGATTTTTTCTTTCCTAAACCGATCTAATTAAAAGGTTTATTTATTTTCCACCAGATGTCTATTGCTTTACCCACATTTTAAAGCTAGACGCGCTACTAGATATATCTAAAAAATAGTTAATTCAAGGTGAAACCATTACTGTATAAACTTTCGAGCATATTTTTCACCTATTTTGACTGTTTTTTATTCGTCACCTCAACCATAAATTACTACTATCTATCAGACTACCTTTTTTTTTACTAGCTATCAGCTAGCCTCCTAACGGAGGAACTGCGCTAACAGCTTTTAGCAGCTCCGGGTAAAAATCCCCAGCTTCTTATCAGCCTGATGGCCTTTGGAGCAGTTGAAATCTCCTTTCCGTTCCGGAATACTCCACAAACGAGGGGGTCTCAAAGAAAATCTGCTGATTGCTGAGGTGCTGAGGTGCTGACTGCTTCTTTAAGTAACTGGTACTATTCTAAATAACAGTGAAAATACACCAAAACCAACTAATAAAATACCACTAGCAGGTGTAATCCAACTAGACCATTTTCGCAGTTCTAAAAATTTTTTAATATTAGCTATAAAAGTACCTGCTAATATCAAAGGAGTTACATAACCAAGGGCATAAAATAACAATAAAATTCCTCCTAAAACCAAGTCTCCAGTTGTAGAAACCCAAGCTAATAATGTTGCTAATACGGGAGTGCTGCAGGGAGATGCGACCAAACCAAATGTTAAACCTAATAAATATGAACGTATTCCTTTAGGTAAATCTTGAGATATCCATCCCATACTGTCAAAAGAAGGCATAGGTAATGGCAATGCTTCTAGTAAATTAAGACCCATTAAAATAGCAACTATACTAACAATAATTGGCAATCCTATACCTACTTGACCATATACTTTTCCCAGCAATGATGCTACAATCCCTAAACCAGCAAGAGTTGTGGCTAATCCTAAAGAAAACCAAGTAGATTGAGCAGCAGCTTGGAGACGACTCTTGGCTTCATATCCGCCAATATAGCCAATAGTGATTGGTAACATCGAAAGCATACAGGGCGTCAAACTGGTGAGTAAACCAGCTACAAATATAATTATCAAACTAACCCAACTTAGATGTATGAGCTGAGTCTTCACTATGGTATTTGCATATTGAGTAGTTTCGTAAAGTAAAGTCAGAAAAGTTTCCATAGTTATGATTAAATTGAGTAGAAATAAAATATTTACTTCAGTGGCAGAAGTTATAGGATGGCAGAAACTGAAGGTTCTGTGATTAGACACATAGAACTTCTTGCCTTTTTGCCATGAAGGCTGGAATACTGGATATTTCTCACTTCCTGCAAGTGAAGTTCTCTCCCGTTAAATCGGAAATTATAACGGGAAGCTCACAAGCAAAGATAATTGAACCCAAGTTTTAGAAGTTTCTTGCGAGTGCTGGCGCAACTCTAGGCAAACACAGACTGACAAACGTCTTACGCCTCCACAAGCAGGCAAGACGATACCCACCTCGCTTGAGTAAATTTATAGCTAATCTCAAAACTGTTTCTAGCAGTTTGCTCGGGAGAGACTTTGCTGATTACCCGGCAAGATTTTATCGGAAACCTGTACTGTAGAATGGTTCCTATTTTATTGCTAGTTGCGGTGGTGTAACTATTGAGCAATTAAAGCAATATGTCGAACATCAATCCACACCAGTTTAATTTACTGTCGGTAATTCCCCTCACCGTTAAGCTGTCACTATAATGGGAGACCCCTTGCCGAATCAAGCTGGATTAAGATTCAAACCCCAAGCAATTTTTCCTTCTGGCCTCTGCATTTTTCACTGTTAGATTTTAGATTTTTCCCGAATTTAAGATTTTCTCTGGAATTATTTGAAACAAATTGACTCCAAATTAAATCTAGAATATAGGATGATTTTGAGTTTCAGTATCAGGAGGAGTTAAATGTCTCAATAAATTCAAGAGGTGAGACCTTTTTGAATAAGTATTGACAGCAATATAACCTGTGATTATACTAACATAAAAGTTAAATTATAATTATATGGCCACTGTCAAAACTGCAATTTCATTACAAGAGTATCTGTTTGAACAAGCTGAAGCACTAGCAGCAGAAATGAAAATATCTAGAAGTCGTTTAATAGCGATCGCTCTAGAAGAGTTTATTCGTCGGCATCAAAATCGACTATTGCTAGAAAAAATAAATGCTGCTTATGAGGATGTTTCTGATACAGAAGCATCAACATCGATAAATAGTATTAGTGGACACCATAGGAGTATAATAGAGGACGAGTGCTAATTAATCAAGGTGATATATTCTGGATTGAATTAGATGAACCATCCGGTTCTCAAGGTACTTACAGACATCCTCATGTTGTAATTCAGAACAATGTTTTTAATTTTAGTTTGATTAAGACTGTGGTTGTTTGTAGTTTAAGTTCTAATCTCAAGCTTGCTGCTGTTCCTGGTAATATTGTTTTGGCAGTAGGTGAGGCAAATTTACCAGATCAAACAGTTGTGAATATATCCCAGATTTTCACAGTAGAAAAAACAAAATTGACAGATAAAATAGGTACTCTTTCGCCGGAGAGAGTAGAAAAAATATTAGAGGGAGTAGAGTTACTACTTAAACCAACAGAAATGGAATAGCGATGGGATTTTTGCCTGTTTTGCTCCTCACCTTAAGTTTTTTATAGGCAATTTTTGTATCAAAAAATTTTAATTTTTGCTGTATCTACTATATTTTTTTACAAAGAAAAATTAGTTTCCGCTACACAATAAATATTAGCTGAATCGCTGAGAAGCCTCACGCCATAATTTTTAAGAGGAGCGTGAGATGAATCGGCGGCAAATTGAATGGGTTCGATGCCCATTCAATTTGCATACTATCCCCGCAGAAGCTTTTGCCCTAGTTGAAAAACTTGTATTATTATGTTGCTATAACCCCGGAAATTTTCCACCATGCGCACTGCCTACCAATATAAATTAAGGCCCGACAAAGAACAAATAGCCACAATAGAAATGTGGTTAGAATTATTGCGTCGGCAGTACAATTATCGGTTAGGTGAGCGGTTCTCGTGGTGGTCAGAAAACCGTTGTCCAGTTAACGCCTGCCCCTTAGTAACGCCCATTCCTCAACTAAGAGATAATCCAGATTATTACTCTCAAAAACGAGATTTGGTTAATACCAAAGACAAATTTCGGGAGTACAAACTAATTCATTCTCAGGTCTTGCAGGATTGCATAAAACGGGTAAAACTTGCTTTTGATAGATGGTTTAAGGCAGATAAAAAAGGAACTAGATTAGGAAAACCAAGATTTAAAGGAATTAGACGTTATCGCAGTTTTACTTATCCTCAAATCAAGCAAGACTGCATTGAAGACAATCAAATTAATTTGCCAAAAATAGGCAATATCAAGTTGATTAAACATCGACCGCTACCTGATGGTTTTCAAATTAAAACAGTGACAATTAGTCGTAAAGCAGATGGTTATTATGTGACTTTATCCCTAGAAGACAAATCAGTTCCAGCTTTGAGTTGTGAAATTGAACCTACATTAAAAAATACTTTGGGAATTGATATGGGATTGAAGGAGTTCTTAGTAACAAGTGAAGGAGAATCTATCCCCATCCC
Source organism: Okeania sp. SIO2C9 (assembly GCF_010672455.1). Lineage (GTDB taxonomy): Bacteria > Cyanobacteriota > Cyanobacteriia > Cyanobacteriales > Microcoleaceae > Okeania. The sequence goes on from NZ_JAAHGO010000022.1 coordinate 63,449, forward strand.
TCAATACTACCGCTCTTCTCAGCAGCGATTAAAGACTCTACAAAAACGCTTATCCCGTAAAAAGAAAGGAAGTAAAAGATGGTTAAAAGCTGTTAAAGCTGTAGCTAAACAACATAAAAAAGTAGCCGATAAACGTAAAGACTTTCATTTCAAAACAGCCCATGAATTGTTATTAAAAGCTGAAATTATCGCCCATGAAAACTTAAACATTAAAGGACTAGCAAAGACTCGTTTGAGTAAATCAATTAATGATGCAGGATGGGGAAATTTCCTGTCTATTTTGACTGTCAAAGCTGAAAATGCTGGACAGAAAACCATAGCAGTGAACCCCAGAAATACCAGCCAAGATTGCTCAAATTGTGGGGAAAAAGTCCCCAAAGAATTAAACATACGAACTCATTCTTGCCCACATTGCGGCATAGTAATGGACCGCGACTTAAATGCGGCGATAAATATCAAAAATAGGGCGGTAGGGCATTCCGTCTTTAAAGCTCGTGGAGCCCGATGCAATAGCAGGGCTGGGAAACGAGAAGCTCACACTAAGCTGGCGCTATAGTGTGGGAGATGTCACTCTAGATTGATTTTCCTTTTCTACAACCCGATGGATATACTTGCCACACTTGCTCCGCTAACGGGTTTGCGTAGCATTATGTAGGAAAGCGAAACAGATTTCTATCGCTGTAAAACTATCCTATTCGACGATCTTTGAGGAGGATTTATGTTGAATAAGTTAAATATAGCAATATGATTTGAGTTGTGAGATATTGAAAACTTTTAGGGAATAGGGAATAGAGAAGAAGAAAAAAATGTATCATCTGAATATAATAATTACTATATTCTATACTTTTAAGGAACATCTCAATTCTCACAACTGATTCCTGATTGCTATAACACTAAACTACCCAATATCTTCATAAAAAGATTTCAGTAATTTTGTATTTTCCTCCCAGTTAAGGTGAGTTTTGGCAAAATTAATTGCACCTTGACCTAACTTTTCAGATAGAGAGTTATCCTCAAACAACTTACCCACCGATTCAACAATATTCACTGCATCAACCACAGGCAAAACCAAAGCATCTTTTTGATTTTCCATGACCAAACCAATATTAGTCCCAGGCAAAATTACAGGTTTACCCATTGCTAAAAATTCTGGTAATTTACAGGGGAAACGATAATCATTAAATTTATCTGGTCTACCTGGTTGAATTAACACATCTGCCAAAGCTAAAATTTCTGGCATTAAACTCCGGTCTACATATCCTAATTCAATGGCATATTTCCGCGCCCAATTATCATCATCCCCCAAAAAATTACAGAAATCTCTACCTGTTCTAACTAACACCGCAGGTTTACCTTCTCGGTTCAACATTGCTACAGCTAAATACAAACTTCTCACTTCATGAGTATTAGCAGCATGAACATTTCCGGTGTAGGAGAAAACTAAAGTATTTTCAGGAATATTAAACCTTTTTACTATTTCTGGATTGGGATTTCTGGGATAAAAATACTCGGTTTCTACACCAGGCCATAAAACTAAACTCGGTACATTATTCGGCACAAATTCTTTTAACCTTTCAATAATTACTGTCACTCCATCTGCACTTGCTAGAAACTCCCGATATTTCTGGGGATGAGAAACATTATCTGGAATTGCGAGAGACCCATTAGCATTAGCTATTTCTTTAAAAGGTTTGTTTAAATATTTTTCCAGGACATATTCCTCATTATCTTCTAAGTGAATTACTAATTTAAAATCATAAGCTTTCCGGAGTTTATGACAATAATTTCGCGTAACTTCTCTCGGAGTCCAAACATGAACCACATCCGGACCTTTCTGATTTTTAAATAATTGATTCAGCCGATAAAATTCACCATATTCTGTCACATTATATAAATGTGTTAAATGTTCTCCCACCTGAGAAACAGTCTGTTTATTTCTAGGAACAGCCACAACACAATCAAAGCCCAATTTAACTAAATTATTAGCAAAATGATGTACATGAAGGGCACTATTAGAATGAAAATCTTCGTACAGAACAAATAAAATATTTTTCATTAAAACTATATCTTTGAATATCTGATTTTTTAATAATTGTAAGTCAATAAGCTAATTAGCTATGAGCCGTCAGCTTTTGTTGTTTGCCCTACTGAAGTAAACATAATATACTACTCATCCTTAAAAAAAGGGGGGTCATTTCAGTTATCAGTTATCAGTTATCAGTTATCAGTACCGACCACTAAAGCCGGAGGCTTGAAAATACTGGATTGAATATTCTCTTGGTCGATTGGATATGGCGAGGAAACCTCGCCATCCCTCGACCGCTTTTTCATCCCCTTAAAAGGGGAGGCTTTGGACCTCATTTTTTGGTAAGGAGAGAGAGCCTGATAAAAATATTTTAGGTAAACGAGAGGCGATCGCTAAACTTGCCTGACTTATCATACTGACAAATTTATTCCATTAGTTGTTGTACTTCATTTAATGGTAAATCTACCGCTTCAGCAACTTGCTCTGCTGTTAAACCGAGTTTGATTAATTTAGAAACAGTGTTTAATTTAGTTTTGTATAAGACATTTTCAACGATGGGTTGGCAAGAGGTTGTCTTTTTGTAATTTGATTGAGTATTTGCAGTATTACTATTTTCTAATTCTGCTGTTTCGGAATTAGGGAAAAGATTGAGATTACCAATTTGTACTGGATTAACAATAATTTGATGTTGAGAATTTGCAAATCCTAAACGTTCGACTGTAGCGACAAAATTTGATTTATTTAACCTCTCTCCAAAAATCTCTGATAAAAGTTGCCAGAGTTCGTATCCTTCATCTTTAACATGACCATTAGAACATTTATATTGTTCTGCAATTTCTCTATATTTTTCGTTATTCAGAACACCTTTCAAAATTCCCATTTGTAGATTATTGAGGTGTTTTCCCGTTTGCTGAAAGACCAACTCATCAATTGAGTTTAAAACTGCTTGCCAGTCCATTTTTTTAGAATTAATTCTTCTGAATAGCTTATCCGCTCTTATCCTTCTTTATCCGTCCTTTTAATATTTTTTTAATAAAACCTCCGTTTTTATCCGTCCTTTTCCGGCTTGTAGATATGAAAATGAGGGAATTAGAATTGCATTAGATGCCTAATTATAGGGTAAAAAGATTCAATAAATAAGGTAATAAAATGTCAAAAGTAGTTACAGAATTTATCAATTCAACAAAAAAAAGCTTGGTTCGTTCTCTAACTTTAACTGTTGCTGCTACATCTGCTGTAACTTTCTTATCAGCAATTTCTGCTTATGCTGGAGGTCCTTTGAAAGCAAGAGTAATTTCTATCGATATTTGTACAGAAAACTATGGTGTTTTGAAAGGTCATGACTTAGCAGTTGCTAGAGTATTTGATGATAAAACTGGTAAAGCACCAAGCACTTTTGTTGTTTACTCTACTTATCCTGGTCATGGTCTTAACCGACCAGAATTTTTACAAATGGCTAGAGAGAGCGAAGCTAGTGGAAGATATCTAGACTTTTACTGGAGTGATAATAAAGGTAGTAATATTTGTGGAGTTACATCACCTTCTCGTTATCATTTCTTGCAAGATATGCGCTATATACGCTGAAGTTTTGAAGGTTATAGGTTGGGTTGAGGTAACGCTCTTCATAGCTTATCCGTAGGACAAACTCAACATAACTAATACCAATTAATTATATGCTTATCCGCGTAAAAATGGTAAACAAATAAGGTAATAATATGACAAAAAAATTGAGAATTTTCTTGAAACTAATTCCAAGTTTTATACTATTTGGAGTTTCCCTATTATCTTCTGAAACAGCTCTTGCTCGACAAACTTGTACCGAAGTTTTTTATTCAGGAAATACCTCTAAACTATCTGTTGGTGGTAAGACTTATACTATATCTAACTCTCGTTCTGTTCGTGGTTGGAGCTACAAAGGTGGAACAATCGCTAGTTATGTCATCTTTAATGGTCAAGTATCACAAGTAATTGTAGAGAAATTTACTCCAGAAAGAGGATTTGAGAGAAAATTACATACTGTTAAAATTTCAAATAGTGACAGTATTCTTGGTTGGGACTGGGACGAAAAAACAAACAGAGCATCATATATGTTCTACGATGGTCAAAAAACCGTTGTTAGAGTGCAGGATTTTTTTGGCGATAGATTTGGTGGTGTACGTAGCACAACAACGGTTTCAAATAGCCGTCTCGACAAATACTCTTCTTCTTGGACTTTATATAATGGTGTTGCTGAATATACTTTGCGTCAACAGACTTTGAAAAGGGAAGAATTTTCAAATGGAACTTTTGGTTCTGTTCTTGAGACAATATCTTACAATTCTGGCGACAGCATAGCAGGAAGAAGTTGTTATTAATAGCCCAGTCATGGACTGACAAACTTTAAATAGTGTAATCGTTACGTTGAATATCAAAATTGAGATTATAATATGGGTCGCGTGACATACTCCCACACTAAGCTAATGCTATAGTGTGAGCTTCTCGTTTCGCAGTCCTGCTACTGCATCGGACTCCACGAGCTTTAAGGACGGGATGCCCCACCGCCCTATTTTTTATATTTATTGCTGCATTCAAGTCACGGTCTATGACGATACCGCAGTGTGGGCAAGAATGAGTTCGTATGTTTAATTCTTTATCGACTTTTTCACCACAATTTGAGCAATCTTGGCTGGTATTTTTGGGGTTAACTCCTATGGTTTTCTGTCCAGCATTTTCGGCTTTGACAGTTAAAATAGACAAGAATTGGCCCCATCAAGCATCGTTAATTGATTTACTCAAATGAGTCTTTGCTAGCCCTTTAATGTTTAAGTTTTCATGGGCGATAACATTCGCTTTTGATAACAATTCATTAGCTGTTTTAAAATGAAAATCTTTACGTTTATCGGCTACCTTTTTATGTTGTTTGGCTACAGCTTTAACAGCTTTTAGCCTCCTTTTACTTCCTTTTTTCTTTCGAGATAAACGTTTTTGTAGAGTCTTTAATCGCTTCTGAGATTTTCTATAATATTGAGGTATGGGGACAGATTCTCCTTCACTTGTTACTAAGAATTCCTTCAGTCCCATATCGATTCCCAGAGTGTTTTTTAATGTAGGTTCAACATTAAAAGTCAAAGCTGGAACTGATTTGTCTTCTAGGGATAAAGTCACATAATAACCATCAGCTTTACGACTAATCGTCACTGTTTTAATTATAAAACCTTCTGGTATTGGACGATGCTGAATTAACTTTACCTTTCCTATTTTGGGCAAATTAATGTGATTTTCTTCTATGCAGTCAAGTTTGATTTGAGGATAAGTAAAACTACGATAACGCCCTTTTCCTTTAAACCTTGGTTTTCCTAATTTCTGTCCACTCTTGTCTGCTTTAAACCATCTATCAAAGGCAAGTTTTACCCGTTTTATGCAATCCTGTAAAACCTGAGAATGAATTAGCTTGTATTCCGGAAACTTGTCTTTGGTATTGACCAAATCTCGTTTTTGAGAGTAATAGTCTGGATTATCTCTGAGTTGAGGAATGGGCATCACCAAGGGACAAGCATTAACCGGACAGCGATTTTCTGACCACCACGAGAACCGCTCGCCTAACCGATAGTTGTACTGCCGACGCAACAATTCCAACCACATTTCTATTGTGGCTAACTGTTCTTTATTTGGCCTTAATTTATATTGGTAGGCAGTGCGCATGGTGGAAAATTTCCGGGGTTATTGCAAGATAATCATACAAGTTTTTCAACTAGGGCGAAAGCTTCTGCTGGGATGGCATGCAAATTTAATGGGCATCGAACTCATTCAATTTGCTGCCGATTCATCTGACACCAAATCAAATCAAACTACTCTCTATTCTATCATCTACCTTGGGCCACAGATTTTAAGCTGCGAGTATCTATAATCTATCTGGAAAATCATTTTCTCATTTTTCACACTCCCATATCTCCAGTAAATTTCTTCCCACTAACTACAATTTTAGCTCTATAGTCTACTATTGCTACAGTCGCAATAGAAAAAATCATGTTTGTAAGCACCACAGAAGCAGCAAGTCTTTTAAGTATATCTACTCAAAGAGTACGAGTGTTGCTTAAGGAAGGCCGCATACAAGGGGCCAGAAAAATCAATAATCGAGTTTGGATAATTCCCTTGCATGAAGGAATGCCCAGAATACACAGCCGAAGAAAAGGTCCCAAACCGCGTTGGAGTTCCCATCAGCGCTGTGGCAAGAACACAGTTCACTTCAACCGCAACCACATTGGAATTAATACAACCAAGAAAAATACTGATTTAACCATTCTTTCGGTCAAAGAAGGCAGCAGCAATTTAGCGACTGGCCATGAAGCTGAAATTCACGGCCCCTGTCGGATTGTCTACCAACCAAAGAAACCTCATAGTTGTGGTGCCACTGTATGGATTGAAACTCTGGCAGCAGTCACAATGATTGATTATCAAGAGGGGATTTTCAAAATAGATAACAAATGGGTTTTGAGTGATGAATAAAAAGTAGGTTTACAACTACAAAACGACAGTGTAATTGTTACGTTGAATATCAAAATTTAGATTGTAATATGGGTCGCCCAAATCCATACAAATTTGCCATTGGTCTAATAGCAACATATAGTCAACCACATCATAATTTTTTTGTCTGTGTTTCTCTGATCGATGGTTAATTAAAACACTACGGGGGGTAAAGACTATTCGCTTGCCATTTTTCTTCAACTTCAAACACAAATCAACATCTTGATAATCGGAGAAAAAATGTTCATTAAAGCCTCCAACCATTTCAAAATTTTGCCTACTCACCATCAAACAATCTCGACTTACAGCAGATACTTCTCTTGCACAAACTAAAGAACCTGCATAACCATCATGGTTAGTGGGAAAACCTCGCATTACATAATCAACTTTTCCAGATTTTCCTAATACAATGCCTGCGTGTTCAACAGTTCCATCTGGGAAAATTAATAGTCCTCCCACGGCACCAATATCAGATTGTTCGGCGTAATATAAAAGATGTCGTTGCCAATCTTCAGTAACAACTTCCAAATTAGTATTGAGGAAAATAAAATATTCTCCTTTGGCAGTTTTGGCAGCTAGATTATAAGCACGAGAATAATTAAATTGCCCTGATAGATTTAAAACTTTCACCGCAGAATTTTCGATAATATTTTCTGTTTTTTCCCCACCAACTAAAATCACTTCATTTTTGGGATAAGTTGAAACAGACAAAAGATTTTTCGACCATTGATCGATATTTTCTGAAATATCAGGAGCAGCAATAATCAGACTAATCAAAGGATGATTATTTCTAGGTAAAGGATTAATATTTATCCGATGTTTACCTACCCCTGGTTCTGCTTTTGCTGCCAAACCAATTCTTTGTAAATGAGAGTTAACAGCAGCTTGTTGTACTACTTCAATACCTGCTTTAGCATCGGCATCTCCCGAAATACTTCCTTTAACTTGTCGCCAATGATAAAGGTGTCGAGAAATATGAGCAATTTTATTAGTTTGTTCGGAAACTCGTAACATAAACTCATAGTCTTGTACTCCATCAAATTCGCTTTTAAAACCACCAGCAGTTAAAGCTATTTCTCGGCGGACGCATAATAAATGACCGACATACATTACACCACGAAAATATTCAGGAGACCAGTCAGGTTTAAAGAATGGAACGATATAATTTAACCCAGAAAAATCAATTTTATCTTCATCGGAATAAACCACATCAAATCCTTCTGCCAGTTTATTGAGACTATCTTCTAATGCTGTGGGAGCCAGAGTATCATCATGGTCTAATAAACAAATATATTCTCCTGTAGCCATATTTAGAGCTTTATTTGTAGCAGCACTAATTCCACCATTGTCTTCTGAAAGTAGAACTTTAATTCTCGGTTCTTTTTCAGCTAAACCTGCAAGAACATTTCTAATTTCTGGTTGTTTCGAGCCATCATCAACAATACACCATTCCCAGTTAGGGATAGATTGGTTAAGAACACTTAAAACAGTTTCCACAAACCAATCTAAAGATGAATTCCAGGTTGGAGTAAGAATACTAATAGAAGGTTTACAGTCATCTATTCTTCCTTGTATCAAAGATTCAGAAAAATCCCTTTTTCCTTCTTCCTTCTTACTCCTTCCTTCTATATCAGAAAAATCCCTTCTTCCTTCTTCCTTCTTATTCCTTCCTTCTACTAAAGATTCAGAAAAATTCCCTCTTCCTTCTTCCTTCTTCCTTCTTCCTTCTATATCAGAAAAATCCCCTCTTCCTTCTTCCTTCTTACTTCTTCCTTCTACTAAAGATTCAGAAAAATCCCCTCTTCCTTCTTGCTTCTTACTTCTTCCTTCTATATCAGAAAAATCCCTTCTTGCTTCTTGCTTCTTCCTTCTTCCTTCTATATCAGAAAAATACCTCCTTCCTTCTTCCTTCTTACTTCTTCCTTCTACTAAAATAATTTCCCAGAATTTATCAACTGTTACTCCGGATAAACCCAATAATTCCTGTTTTTCTTTCGGTGGGAGAGTAGGAATTTTTGACTTTTGAGTAACTTCTTCTAAGGGTTTAGTTAGAAGTTTTTTTTTAGCCGTAGTTGAGGTATCTGGTTCTACAGGAAATAGACTCTTGACAGGAATATCTTCCTTTTGAGATTTGAACTTTTCTAAATCTGCTTGAATTTCTTGGATTTCTGTTTGCGATTTCTCCAAATCTGCCATTATTTCCGCTAGTAAAGGAGAGACAGAAGACTTAGATTCAGGAGTAATTTTTAAAGTAGATTCTGATGGTAAATTATTCTGCAACACCTCAGAGCGATCGCTATCCATTTTTTCCAAGTCTTGTAAATTTTCTGACTGCTTATTTCCTGGTTCTTCTTTAAGCAAACTCTCAATTTTTTCCTGATTTACTCTGAGTTGTTCGGAGGAGCGAGCACTATCCATTTTTTCCAAGTCTTGTAAATTTTCTGACTGCTTATTTCCTGGTTCTTCTTTAAGCAAACTCTCAATTTTTTCCTGATTTACTCTGAGTTGTTCGGAGGAGCGAGCACTATCCATTTTTTCCAAGTCTTGTAAATTTTCTGACTGCTTATTTCCTGCTTCTTCTCTAACCAAACTCTCAATTTTTTCCTGATTTACTCTGAGTTTTTCGGAGGAGCGATCGCTATCTATTTTTTCCAAGTCTTGTAAATTTTCTGACTGCTTACTTCCTACTTCTTCTCTAAGCAAACTCTCAATTTTTTCCTTCCTTACTCTGACTTCTTCCTTCTCAATAATTACCATATCTGGATAACTTCTCTTACCCACTCGTCCACACCAAGAACCATAATATTTTCCTAATACATTGAAACCAGCATTAATCACCCACTCCAACAATAAAGACTCCAGAAAACCCATTCCTTTTTCTGGTGAATTTAGGTTTTTAGTAAAACCTTCCTTAACTCTATGAATAAGAGGTTGAGAACTCTTGCCTTCAGATATTAATTGTTCTGACTCGTGGTTAACTAAGAAACATTGGAATAAGAGACGACCCTCTGGTTTTAAAACTCGATAAACTTCATCTAAATAATCGCGAATCTTACTCCCACCTACCTGAGTAAATCTGGAACCGATAAAGACAAAATCAAAACTTTTGTCGTCGTAGGGAAGTTTCAAATCAGAGTCTATCTGACGGAAATTGAAATGTGGTTTGTGACTGCTAATATTCTGTTGTGCCCAAGATATTAATTCTTCAGAAAAGTCATTCCCCTCATAACGACCTGGAGATTTTAAATAATAGGCTAGACCATAAGCAATATTCCCGACTCCACAACCAATTTCCAAAACTTCAGCAGTGGGTTGAAGACCTACTCTGTGGATAAAGTCACCTAAAAATTTGCAGCTTCTTTGAATAAAGTTAATTGCTTTTCCTTCTATATATTTATCGTCAGGAATTGGCAGGGATGGATTAAAGAGTTGAAACAAAATTTCTCCCTCTTTTCCTTGAAATATTGGAGTCAGAGTAATTAGAGTATTTTGACAGTTTTGAATTTCTGCTTTTGTCAGAGGTATTTCCAGACTAAATCTAGCATTTTCAGCATTATTAAGCTTAGTCCGAACTTTTGCGACATCTGGGCTAGGTAAACCTAATTTTTGTTCAAAAGAAGTATATTCTTGACTGCCGATGAAAACTTTAAAGCTTTCTACAGAACCAAAATTCTCAGAACCTACCCATCCAGATATGATTAATTTTTGATTGGCTTTCTCTACTTGATCTAGATGACCCGTTGTTGTAATTGGTTCAATTGGCAGGATGAATCTTGGTTGTTCTTGAGCTATAGGTGCTTCAGAAAAAGTTAATGGTTTTGTTTTTTCTGGCACTGTATATGGCTCCAAATCAACTACATTTTTTTCAGGTAAATCAATTGCACTTTTGCCTTCTTCCTCACTTCTAACTTCTTGTTCGCTTCTAACTTTTGACTTTTTACTTTTGACTTTTTCCTCCTCACTTCTAACTTCTTGTTCACTTCTGACTTCATTACTTCTTCCTTCTTCCTCTCTTGGTGCGCATTCCCTCTCTTGGTCGGCGTTCCCTTGCGCCTGTCGGCGGCGCGGGGTCCGACCGCTTGCGTCTTTCGCCGACGCGGGGTCGCACCGCTTCTTCTCTCTTCCTTCCTTTACTTTAGACAAAACCTGACCTTTGCCGTCTTTAAATATAGGAGTTAAAGCAATCTCAGTATTTTGGAATTGTGAAATTTGTTCGGAGTTAAGAAATGCCTTAATACGAAACCTTGCTTTGTCAGAATGATTGAGATTGGGGTGTAATTTTCTCACATCTGGACTTGGTAAATTTAAGGCAGTTTCAAAATTTTCTATTTCAGTATCTGCAATAGTTAATTGAAAGCTTTTGACTGCTCCTAAATTACGAGAAACTACCCAACCTATTAGTAATAATTCTTGGCGGTCAAACTCTACCTTATCCAGAGAACCCAATGTTGCTAATATTTTTGTTTTTTCTGGCACTGTATATAGCTCAAAATCAACTACATTTTTTTCAGGTAAATTAATTGCACTTTTTCCTTCCTCCTTCTTAACTATATTTTGTCCTGACAAATTCATGCCATTTCTAACTTCTTGTTCACTTCTAACTTCTGACTTCTGGCTTTTGCCTTCCTCCTTCTCCCTTCTTCCTTGATTATTAACTATATTTTCTGCTGGTAAATTAATGTCACTTCTTCCTTCTTTTTGTTCACTTCTAACTTCATTCCTTCTTCCTTCTTCCTTCTTCCTTCTTCCTTCAGCTCGTAATTTTAAAGCTGCTGCATAAAGTTCCATATCTTGACTATTAGCATTTGCCAATTCATCCATTAATTTTTTGTCTGATAAAACCTCTTTCTGAAAGTCAAGATATTCAGGATAAGGATTTCTATTTTGATAAATAACTTGATAATCTGACCAACCAAGAAGATTTTTTAGTGCCAGTAAATCCTCTTCAAAATATTCTGTAATTCCGACAAAATCAAAATAATCCAGAGAGTTACCATTCACACAATAAGCCATAAGATTACTGTTACTTTGAGCAAACTTCAGTAAACCTTGTTTATTTAGATAATCTTTTGTAGGATTCGATATGTGGCGAAAACAATAATCAGAAATTAATCTGTGGATAGGTTCTCTTAACCATGTAATTCTCTTAGTCTCAGGAAATAATTTATCGTACTTACCCGCGGGAAAATGACCCTCAATAACTTTAGTCTGCCAATGAATAGTAGCTGGCATATTATCTTCAAACATATTAGTTTTATCTGTCAAAACTCCCTGAGTTCCATAAACTTGTAATAAAACTTGTCTGAAAGCTGTTCCGGCTGCTTTTGGCACATGAACAGAAATAAGTTCTACTTGAGGAGTTTGGATTGGTAAATTATTTGCTTCTGGTGTTTTAACTAAAGCAGATAAAGCAGGATTAACTGCATTTAATAAAGGTTCTCCTTCACGGTCAGCAACAAGAGGAATTAAAATAATCAGAGCATCCTTAAATTGTTGTTGCTGCTGTTTATTCATTGGCAATCTAATAATAAACCGAGCGTTATTAGCAGCAGAAATATTTGGATGTGCTCTTTTCACTCCAGGGCTAGGAAGACCTTGAGTTAATTCAAATCCTATTAATTGTTGACTGCCAAATAAAACCTTAAAAGTAGTTACAGATTCAGGCTCGAACGAGAGAACCCATCCACTCAAACAAACAGTTTCATTTTCGATTGCTACTTGGTCTAAAAATCCTGTAGTTGCTGCTAGTTGTGTAGGTTCTTTCTGTACTATTTCAACTTTTTCCATATTGATAAGATTCTGCTAAATTATTTTTTGTAAACCCTCAATAGTACGATAAACTGAGCAAATTTTAGTTCATTTATTAGTTTGATTATAGGTAAGATTTTTCTCTATAATGCTGCAAAAACAGCAGTCAAATAGCCTCATAAGGTCATAACTGCGGACTTCAGCGATCGGAAATCAACTTATTATTGTATAAGGATAATTCCGCATAAAAGAAACAAATAACTAGCTATCGACCAAGAGAAAATGAAAGTTCAATATTTCAATCCCAATACTTTAGGCAGAGGTACTGATAACTGATAACTGAAATAACTCCTGACTTCTAAGTAGTTAAGATTAATATCATACAATAATTCAGCAACGCCAAATATTTTTTTCCAACCTGATTCGGCAAGGGGTCTCCCGTTATAATCGAGCCATTTAACGGGAGGGGAATTGCCGACAGCAAGGTTATGTAGGTTTCGATTGATGTTCAACATATTCCTTTAATTGCTCAATAGTTACACCTCCGCAGCTAGCAACAAAATAAGAACCATTCCACAGTACAGGTTTCCTGTAAAACCTAGCTAAGTAATCAGCAAAGTCTCTCCGGATCAACCTACTAGAAACAGTTTTGAGATTGGCTATAAATTTGCTCAGTTGAACTTTTGGGTTAAATGTGATTAACAAATGTACATGGTCAACTTCACCATTAAACTCTACTAACTCACATTCCCACTTTTGGCAGGTTTCATCAAATATTTTATGTAACTGCGGGAGTATTTCAGAGGTAATTACCTTTTTTCGGTACTTGGTGACAAATACTATATGAACAGTAAGAGAATAAACAGACCTAAAACCTTTGTTATAGTTGCTTGACATAATATAGCAGTAAATGTACAATCAAAATATGATAATTACTTATTGCTATAAAATCAAGCCCACTTCTGAACAGTCAGTCAAAATTGATTATTGGCTAGAGTTGCTCAGGAGGCATTGGAATTACGCTAATGGTCAAAGACTAGACTGGTTAAATAGAACTAGGTGTCAATTAGACCGATGCTCAATAGTGTCATGTCCTATCGGCGAGATTTCTGGCAAGCCTGATTATTATTTTCAACAATCAGCACTTAAACAAACAAAAATTCTCTTTCCAGAATACAAAGAAATCTCCATACGAAGTTCAACAAATTAACTTACAAAGGTTGGATAAAGCCTGGAAACGTTGGTTAGTTCCAGATAAAACAGGCAAGAGATTTGGTAGACCAAGATTTAAGAAGGCTGGCAAATTAAGATCATTCTGTTTTAGTAGAGTTAATCATCCTAAAGCAGCAGTTAAATTTAATGGTAAGCAAATTATTATTAGCAGGTTTGGCGCTATTCCAGTAATAGTTCATAGACATATTCCAGATGGGTTTACGATCAAAACTGCAACTATAACCAAAAAAGCTGATGGTTATTATGTAAGTTTTAGTTTAGAAGACAAGTCAGTTCCTAGTCTAATTCCTACAGACAATATCAAAACTACTGTAGGTATTGATGTAGGATTAAAAGAGTTTTTAACTACTAATACTGGCGAGACTGTTCCTGTTCCTAAATTTTATAGACAATCTCAATCTAATTTAGCCAGAAAGCAAGGTCAAGCAGATAGGAAAAAAATTGGTTCTAATAACTGGAAAAAGGCTCAAAACAAAATAGCTAAATTACATCAACATATTGCTAGGCAAAGAGAAGATTTTCATTACAAAACTGCTCATAGATTAGTTAAAGAGTATGATTTAATTGCAGTTGAAAACCTTAACATCAAAGGTTTAGCCAGAAATAGCAAATTATCAAAATCAATTTATGATGTAGCCTGGGGTACTTTTATTGAAAAGTTGAATGCAGTAGCGGTTAAACGCGGTGTTCATGTAGGTAGGGGCGAATGGCCATTCGCCCGTACATCCTCACAATACATCACAAAATTGTTCAAATTGTGGTCATAAAGTACCTAAAACTTTATCGGTTAGAACTCATTCTTGTCCTAAATGTGGAATAGTTTTAGATAGAGATGAGAATGCAGCAATTAACATTTTAAATAAAGCATTAAGCGAGGTGGGTATCATCTGGCCTGCTTGTGGAGGCTTAGACGTTGGTCAGCCTGAGAAGCAAGAAACTTTTGAAACTTGGGTTCAATTATCTCTGTTTTAGAAGCTCCCGTTATAATCTTTGATTTAACGGGAGAGACTTCACAACTAACAAATCTTCTTTAAAAGATGAGGTACGACCACACCAAGAACCATAAGATTTTTCTAGAACACTAAACCCTCGTTCATTGATCCACTGTAATAGTAGATTTTCTCTAAAACCAATTCCTTTCTCTGGCAAATTAATATCTTTAGTAAAACCATCTTCTGTTTCATAAATAAGCTGTTGAGAACTTTTGCCTTTAGCTATCAACTGTTCTGATTCTGAGTTGATTAAAAAGCAGATTAATAAGCACCTCCCTCCAGGTTTCAAAACTCGATATATTTCATCAAGATAGTGGATAACTTCCAGACTTTGTAAATGAGTTAATAAATGAGGAATACAGACACAGTTAAAACTTTCATCAGGATAAGGAAAAGTGAAGTTAATTGCTGATATTGTGCCAGTGGGGTTATACAGAGGATGATGAATATTATGCCAGTTAAAATTAAAGTTAGGTTTGCGTATTGTAATTTCTTTTTGTAGCCAATAAATCGAATTTTTTACCATATCAAAACCTTCGTAACGACCAGAAGGATGTAAATAATGAACTAAGGCATAAGCAACAGTACCAATATTACAACCAACATCCAGAATATGGTCTGTGGGTTGTACACCTAATCTCTGAATTAAATCTCCTAGTAACTTGAAGGAAGTACGAATAAATTGACCGCTTCCATCAACCTCAGTTATTTTTATATCTTTCTCTTCAGGCAGTAGTAAAAGTGGTACTAATGCCTTTAATAAAATTATCCCCTCACCACGTTTAAATTGAGGAGTTAAAGCAATTAATGAATGCTTTAATTGGTTAATTTGTTGTTGATTTAAAAGTATTTTGAGACGGAATCTAGCATGACTTGCGCTATCTAAACTAGGATGATTTTTTTCTACATCTGGACTGGGTATATTGAGAGTTTGTTCAAAAAAACTAAACACTTGATTACCAATAAAAACTTTAAATCCTTCCACCATACCAGCATCAAGGGAAGCAACCCAACCAGATAAGTACAACACTTGATTTTGAATAACTGCTCTGTCTATAGAACCCCAAGTAAGTAGAGGATTAATTTTTGTTGTTTTCTGGGAAATTTGTTGTTTTCCAAATGATAAATTTTCGAGATTTTCTTGAGTGTAGTATTGTATTTTTGATGTTTTTCTCCGGTTCTCCCGCAAACTTAGCGCTTCTCGATAAAGTTCTATATCTTCCTGATTTATCGCCGATATTTTATTGACTATTTTTTGATTAGATAAGACTTCTTCTAATAATGACTTATATTCTGGATAGGGATTAGTATTTTGGGTTTCAAGTTTATAGTCTGGCCAGTTTAGTATTAATTTTAGTTCATGTAAATCTTCAGGAAAAAATTCTTGAATTCCGACAAAGTCAAATTCTGTTAATTTTTGCTCTTGAACAAATTTTGATTTAATTACATTCTGCATCTCTGGTTTTTCGGCGAATTCTATAAATGTCAAATTAGACTCTTTGACTGGTGATAAATTTTGTTCATCACTTTCTACTAAAATTTGCCAAGTCTTCCAAAAAAAGTAAAGAGAAATCAACCGTTTTATCGGGTCTCTTAGCCAAATAATTTTTCTAAACTCTGGAAATTTATAATCATATTTATTACTAGAGAAATGACCATGAATTACTTTGATTACTGGGTTGGGATTGGTTAACATTTTATTGCGTAAACCACCCTTGTGAGGATAGTCGAAGAAAATCTCTTCTGGATAATATATTTGCTTCAAAACTTGTTTAAATGTTGTACCAGCAGTTTTTGGTACATGAATTGAAATAACTTTTGCCTTTACTTCTTCTAATTGATTGATTTGGCTCATTTTTGTGTTGAATATTGAAGACTAATTTTTGCTTTCCCTGGTTAATTATATGTAAGTATTTCCTGTAGAATGCTGCGCAAACAGCCATTAGTATTCAGCAAACAGATGCATGAACGCATAGGACTTACTAAAGTTAGCTTGTGATCTTTTTTTTCTCTGGGGAATGCTGCATAAACATAATTTTGAATACTCCTTCTAAGATAATTAAGTTAATAACTGAAGTCTGTACTTCCTATCTTATGAAGCTAGCTGATAACCTAGTTTCTCCCATAGGAGGCTAACTGACTACTTGAATGCTGAATACTTACGATTATATGAGTATATTTTTAGCAGAATAGAACTCTACTTTCCTAATTCTCTTTGAATCTTTTGTAATCTAAGGTTGTATTGTTTTAAGACTGTTTGATAGTTATTCAATTTTGATTGAACTTCAGTTTTTTTTTGCAGAATTAGCAAATCTTGATGAGTAAAAGATTTACGCCCACACCATGAACCATAATATTTCCCTACAACAGTTAAACCACTTTCTTTTATCCAATCAATTATTAGGGATTCTTGAAAGCCTATTGTTTTTTCTGGCAGTTCTGGATCTAAACAAAAACAACCTTCTATTTCATAGACTAAATGCTGAGAACTCTTGCCATCAGCAATCAATTGTTGAGATTCATAATTAATTAAAAAGCAGGCAAATAAACACTTTCCTCCTACTTTTAAAATTCGCTGAATTTGCTGGAGATAATGACCAACATCAAAGCTAGATAAATGATGAAAAAGATTGCTAATACAAACCACATCAAAACTTGCTTCTGCATATGGAAAGACAAATTTTTCCACAGGCAAAGTTCCCTTTGAGTTATAAATAGGATGATAAATATCCTGGTATTGAAAATTAAAGTTAGACTTTCTAGAAGTAATTTCTTGATTTGCCCAATCAATTACTTTTTCTGAAAAGTCAATACCTTCATAACGTGCTTTAGGTGTTAAATAATAAGCCAAACTATGAGCAATTTCACCCATTCCACAGCCAATATCAAGAATACTATCTGTTGGTTTGAAACCTATTCTTTGAATTAAATATCCTAACCATTTAAAAGCATTAGACTGAAAGTCAACAGAACTATTTCTATCAATCTGACTAATGTATTCTTCAGAAGGAATCTTTCCAGAAGGATTAAAGACATTGATCAAAACAGACCCCTCAAAATTTCCCAACATAGGGATTAAAATAATTAGGATATCTTGATAGCTTTCTCTATGAATTTTATTGAGAGGTATTTCTAGACAAAATCTTGCCTTTTCTGCCCCTTTTAATCTAGGGCGTGCTTTTTTTATTCTCGGGCTTTTTATTCCTAGAGTTTGTTTAAAGTCTTTATACTCTTGACCTCCAATCCAAACCTTAAAACCACTAACAGGAATTAGATTTAGAGAAACTATCCATCCAGTTAGTCTTAATTGTTCATCGTTGATTACTACTTTACCTAAATTACCAATTGTTAGTAATGAGTTTGATTCTTTTAAGGCAGATTCTACCTGTTCTTTCTCCAAGGAAAATGCTGCTAGTGATTTTCTCAGTAGAGGAATATATCTGTGAATAGTCAAATCTTCTACATCATTACGGTCGTGATAGTTTATTTCTGCTATTTTTCTATTTTTATTAACAGTCGCCCTACCTCTTTTTATTTTATTTAAACTTTCTTCCATAGACCGAGTGAAGTAGTGATTAATTCTCAATTTATTCACTGAATGTTGAGGAGAAACTTTTGCCGATAATTTTTCATAGTTTTCGCTAACTGCTACTCCATCATTAACATAGACAAAATGATGAGGAGTAGTACATTCAAGAGTAAACTCACTACGAACAATACATTTGAAATTTAGATTGGCTTTAAAATCCTCTTTACCTCGTTTAGTAAAATTTTCTATTTGTAATCCTTCCGGTTTTTTCTCATATCCTGATGTGCCAAAAATCAACCAATTAACCCCTATAGCTGGAACATCTGGGAATTCTTCTAATATTTCTCTTAAATCATTTTTTTCTGTAGGGAATAAAAATTCATCTAAGTCTATAAATGCTATCCATTTCGATTCATTTTTATACTTTTGTAGGAAATGATTATATGCCTTCATTTGTTGACCATTTTGCACAGGCCAATTTGTCAGAACTACTTCATGATTTTCTCTATACGGACGAACAATATCAAGAGTACGATCGGCACTATTGTTGTTGTATAAATAAAATCTTTCCACACCAACTAACTTATGAAATTCTAGCCATTCTCTCAAATAAGGTCCTTCATTTTTCATAATTGCACACACACTTAAAGTGGCTTTTTTTCTTACCTGATTCAAAGAAATCTCTCCTCAGTTACAAACTACTTCTAGAGCGACATTAATTTTTTTTTGCTGTGCAGAATATCGAATATAAAAATATTTATCATCGCTTCATTCCGAAGGGGATAGGGAAATGGGGAAGTTTTCTCCAATTTTTTTCTTGAGTACATCTTTAAGCATAGGTGAACGCAGTTCCTCCGGAGGAGGCTAACTGAAATGACCCTAATACCCAAACCTTACCGAATAATTAATAATTAAATAATTCGCGCCTTGAAGCCTCCCCTTTCAAGGGGAAAATAAAGAAATAATATTTCCTTACATTCAATTCCGTAACGGTTAAAACCTGAGGTAATTATCCATTATCAATTAATGAACCCCTAACCCCTAGTAGTCCACCATAGAAATTATGACAGGTAATTAGATTCTAATATCTAAGTATTTTCAGAAAGCTAACTTCTCAAAATCATAGTGGTGGGCTACGAGTTCAAAGCCAGGCAGGATCATAAATAGCATCTGAAGATCCATTAATCTCAGTGGCATAAAATTCATCAATAAATTTTTCTCCCTCTTTCTGATACTGCTTGTAACGTTCTTGCCAAAAGCCACCATGTTTTTGTGATATATCTTGGCTTACTTCGTAAGCTTTTCCTCCATTCACAATTTTTTGTTTTATCTGTTCTCTAGAACGATATCTGTATTGTCTGAGAATGAGTCCATGATTTTTTCCAAGTGCTGTGACAGGTAACTTCTTTCCCTCAAACTTTACATGATGATGTCCCTGAGCTATTTCCATACCTAATTGCCAACGAACTATAACCTTACTGTAACCCTGACTGCGAAAAAGAGAAGTATCTTCCTTCTTTCTGTGAGTCATTCTTTTGAGAGGATTAGGTTCAGACGAATCGTAGAATGAGCGTGGCAAATAATTTCTGTGCTGGAGACCTAGACAAAAGTGTTTTGGCCCCAATTGACTGAGAATATTTCGTAGAGGTTTGTCCAATGAAGCAATCACTTCATCAGCGTCAAATGGAAATATCCATTTTGCTCCCCACATTCTGTGAGCAAACTCAGCAGCAGCAGACATTTTTCTAAACTTATGAAATAAAGGGTCTCTATCTTCAATTAGATAAACCATTGCTTCTGGATAATCATCAGCAAAACGTCTAATTTCATCTGTCGTTTTATCTGAGGATAAATGATCTAAGACTACGAATTTTGTGATGCCTTGTTGATAATTTCCAGCTAAAGTGTAGTAGATAATATCTTCTTCATCTTTCACCATTGAAACACCAGCAATAATTACACTTTCTTCCGATTTATGAGATATTTGCTTTTGATTTTTTAGTGATTGGTTTGGCTCTATATTTGTGATTTTTTGCAGTGTTTTTTGCCACCAATAAGTATGACGATTTTTGCTAACAGTTTTTGTGAATTGCCAATCTCTTAACAAATCTTGAGCTTGTTTATATTTTTCTCTTTGTGCATCATCCAACATCAATATTCCACCTGGTTTTAAAAGTTTAATTGATGCTTCAAAGCATTTCATTCGATCGCGACCATCTACAAGAATTAAATCGAAAGATTCTTCAGGAATTTTTTCACATATTTTATGATATGGTCTTGCTAATAGTTTAATATCTACTGGATGACAATTTTTCTGTTTCTGAATCTGATTTTTTACTTGCTGAAACCACCTACCGTCATGCTCAATAGAAGTCAGATTTTTAGTTAACTTAGATAGCCATATAGTAGAACCTCCACTACCAAATTCCAATACTTTAGCATGAGGCTTTTGCTTCAAGAAATTTTCTAAAAATTTGATAGCTTCTTCTGTCAATAAAGGTGTAGATTTAATGTTTAGTGATTTAGTATTATTAGTCCGGATACAACCTATTGGCATTCGAGTTTTATCAGCAAATACTGCTTGTATTAGCCAATTAAATTTGGGTCGTAATTTATTGACTTGGAAGTCTATACTAAAACCAATTTCTTCTACTTGGGGTGCTTCTGGATAACGTTTAGCTATATCAGGGTATAGCTGATTAACAGATACTTTTTTCAGTATGCTACTTAATTCTACTATTTCTATAGCAACTACAGGACTGTTTTTTCCTAATACCCATCCAGAAATATTAATGGTATCTTGATTGTTAGTTTTTTCCTGAATTTCTGTAATTTCATATCCCCAAAATAATTCATCATATATTGGGTGAGAGTCTGCATCATAATTTTCAACAACTATTGTTGATGTTGTTGATGATTGAACAAAAGAGTTAATTACATTCTCTTCAACTTCCTGAAAAGTTTGCCTTGATTTGGAAATTGATTTTGAATCCATTTTTGACTTAATTTGCTCTAACTCAGACTGATAGTTATGTAATTTTTCTTTGACTTGAGACAGGGATATATGTTGTTTTTGTTCTTTGTTACCATTCATTTCCCAATTAAATTTTCTACCTAAATATTCTTCTAATTTTTGATTATAAGGTTGAAAGTATTCAGCAAGATTTGAGCGGATTTTTGGATTTATTGGCTGATAATAAATTTCATTATATTTCTTTTTATTAGTTACTTGATAATTGGGCAAACCCAAAAATTCAAAAACTTCTTTTAGTGTGACATCTGGACGAGCATAAAAATCTTCACTTTTCAGAATTAAGAACTGTTCTCTGGGAAAAATACTCATCCATTTTTCTAATTGTTCAATGTAAATTCCTCTTTCTAAATAACTATAGTTTCTATGAAATAAACTTCTGTAATTTTCATCAGAGATGAGTTTTTCTTTTTCTATATTCAATCTTTCTGACTCTTTTTCAATTGCTTTTATGAAAGGTAAAGGTTCTCGTTTTTTACTAATTCCTCGATTATGATGATAATGAGATACTGCTCTATCTATAGGATTTCTTAAAAGCACAATTAATTTAACATCTGGTAATAAATTAAACATCCTCTGGGGAGTATGTGGATCGACCAGATAATCTGGTGTAGCTTCCCCAGTTATGAGATTTTTTCCATTAGGAATTGTGGGAAACTGAGATAAATACCAATCTACTCCTTCTACAGTTTTTCTGTTTCCCGGTTTAGAACGCCAGTTAAAAAAATGCAATTCTTTCATTGATGCTGGCAAAATTTGTGGATGCTCAATCACATAGTTATACAAGGAAGTTGTACCACACTTTTGAGCGCCTATGATGATAAAACTAGGTAAAGTCATCTTGATATTATGAAACCTCTCTATATTTTTAGATATGATCTTTAATTGAATTGAAAAATTTATATTTGATATACAGTGTCATAAAAAGTTGATAATATTTCTGGAATTGATACTCAAAATTAGATCGAGTTTACTTTTTATTTAATTAGGGATTGCTGATTAAATCTTAAAGCATTTACAGATAAAGTTCATTAATGGATAATGGATAATTACCTCTGGTTAAAACCGTTACGGAATTGAACATAAGGAAATATTATTTCTTTATTTTCCCCTTGAAAGGGGAGACGGAATTAGCTGAATTATTTAATTAATAATGATTAATGATTAATTATTCGGTAAGTGCTTTTTAGGTCTGTAATACCTTGGTTTTCAGCTGTTGATGCTCATGCATGGAGCGCATTTCTGGCGGATAGTTGGGCAAAACAAATTATTCCCCTACTCCCCTACTCCCCCGCTCCCCTACTCCTTAAAAAAGACTTTTTCAGCAAACCCTAATTACTAAGGTGGCTGACACTAGAACTACGTCCTAAGAATCATTTATTTATTATAGAAGACCCTCAAAATTAAATATGAGCTAGCCCAAAATAATCAAATACAGCTACCTATAGTATCTTAAATTTGCCACCTAATGTTCTACCTAGTTAGTAATTTCAAATCAAGACAAGTATGATTAACTCGTTGCTAATAACTCCGAAAACTACAGCCCAATACTTTCTCAACAACCTCACCATGCTCTAACGCAAAAAAGACAGACGAAGCGATCGCCCTCTACCAAAAGGCCATTGAATCTCACCCCAACTTGGCCTTATATTACGAAAATCTAGGGGATGTTCTAGCTCACGTAGGGAAATGGAAAGAAGCAGCGACATTATATCAAAAGGCCATAGAAATTAAATCAACTTCTGCATTGTCTGATCATAATTTGGGAAAGTCCTAGTTAATCAAGGTAATTTGGAACAAGCGATCGCTTTTTATTCCCATTACCCACCTCACAAGTTTTATTGTATGTTGATGAAAAATTTCTCCTTATATAGCTATGTCAGGAATGTCTGATGAAGAAAAATTTAAGTTTATGCTAAAAAATAATTTTTTATCCTTAAGAATAACAGATACTTTCATTAAACAAAGTATCGGTAGTAGAATTTATCAAGCTGCATATAATCTATGTTATCAAGAGTTTATAGAAGAAGTGAAAAAAGCCAAATAAAATAATGATTTACTAATTTGGATAAATGTGAGAATTCATAATAAGGTTTGGATAGATCAGGATAAAAATTATGCCAAAATCATTGATAAATTGAGCAATTAATTTTCTCATTTAAGTATAGGAATTGTTTTTGATGGAACTCCAGATGCTAGTGATTGTGTAAAAAGTATAATAGAAAAAACTAAATCAAAGGTAAATTTTTATAATACTAATTTAAAAATTAAACTATATGAAAGTATAGTTTGGGCTAATTATATTGATGCTTATATTGCAGTGGTAGGTTCTGGGTTAGTAATAACATCTTGGTTAAATGATAAACCAGGTGTCGCTCATGCTGACCGCGCTCATTTAGGACAAAAATGTTTTTGGTCGGAAGTGAAAGAATCTGGTATTGAGCCAACGTTTTTAAATCACCAAGAAGTTAAACAATTACAGCAAGGAGTCTATAAAAATTATCAAATTGATTGGCAAATTATATATCAAAAAATATTGAGAATTATCAAAAATATTGAACAGGAAAAACAAATGACTGAAGACAAAACCGGAGAAAGAGTTACTTTATAATAATCGCAGCTGATCAGGTCATTTATTAGTTGCAAACAGAGAATGAAACGGAGAAAAAGAATATGTGTTCGCAGTTGAATCAACAAACCACAGCAGTTGAACACCAGCAACAAGCAGAAACATATTTGGCCCAAGGAAAATTAGATTTAGCCCAGGCAGCTTGTCAAAAAGCCTTAGTCCAATTACCAGACTTTGCCCCTGCATACAAAACACTAGGAAATATTAGTCTGGCTATGGGTCAAAAAGAAGAAGCTATGAGTTGGTACACAAAAGCTCTTACTGCTCAACCTGACTGGGCAGAAGTCTATGCCAATATGGGCAGTCTATATGCCATGCAAAAGCAGTGGCACTTAGCCATCGCCTCTTATCAAAAAGCTATCACTCTCGAGCCAAACATTGCTGGATTTTACCGAAACTTGGCAAAAGTTTGGCAGGTGGTAGGTCAGCCACAGTTAGCTGCTGAGTGTTCTTATCAGGTATTAACTTTAGAGCCAGAGTCGGTAACAGCATTAGAATGTTTAAGTCTGGGTAAAGCTCTTTTTGACCATCAGAAGTTAACTGAAGCGATCGTTTGTTATGGCCGAGCAATTGAGTTAAATCCTCATTTATTTAGAGCTTATCATTTATTAGGAGATGCTTTGGCAAGTCAGGGTAGTTTGGATGAAGCAATTAGTTATTATCAAAAAGCTGTAAAGCTCCAACCAAATACATGGATAGCTTACCAAAAACTAGGGAAAACTTTACTAGAAAAAGGTGATTTTTCTGCAGCAATTATTGCTTTTGAGCAGGCAATAGAAATCAATCCTAATTCTCTATGGTCTTACCAAAAATTAGGTGTGACTTGGATGAAACTAAAGAATTGGGATGCAGTAATTAATGCTTACCGTCAGGCGATATAATTTAATTCTCAAAATGGTTTTTTTTACAACAATTTGGGATTAGCTTTATCTGAAAAAAAGCAATGGTCAGAAGCAGTTGATGCCTACAAAAGTGCCATTGAATTGCAGCCAAATAATTCTGGATTTTATGATAATTTAGCTAAAGTTTTATCAAAACAAGGTAAGAAAGAAGAAGCGATCGCCTGCTACTCAAAGGTAATTGAATTGAATCCAACTCATGGTGATGCTTATTATTCATGGGGAAAAATCTTGCCAGAAATAGAGAGGTTTAGTGAAGCTTTAGATATTTACCAAAAAGGGCTAGAAAATTTACCTACAGAATCTCAATTTTTCGCCAAACTTGAGTCTCTATTGTCACAGCAAAAGCAAAGTCTAATAGAAGACTATCGTCGTTGTGGAAAAAACCACAAAAAAACTGGAAATTTAACACAAGCAATTGAGACTTATCAGAAAGTTACTGAACTTCAGCCTCAAAGTTCAGACTATTATGAACTAGGGATGTTGTGGATGGAAAAACAGGATTGGGAGGCGACACTTTTGTGCTATGAAAAAATTTTATATCTAGAGAAAAAGTCTGGCAAATATAGTCAAATATCCACAGATAAACTGTTAGGAGTGTATTTAGTAAAACAGGGAAAAATTCAACAGATTATTGATTGTTATCATCGAGTTTTTCAGAAAGATTTACAGAATTTATGGTGGTATTATTGGTTAAGTATTAGTTTGTCAGAATCAGGGTTAATTCCAGAAGCAGTTAGTTTATTTAAGGAATGGCCTAAGCCACAATATTCCTCATTACCAAAGCCAAAAATAGCTCGTAATTATTCAGATTCAATCTACGATCGAATTTGGAATTGGTTTAATCAAAAAAATACCAAAGAATTCGATTTAGAGCTAGAAAATATAAATTCTGATAATTTGGAAACAGAAGCAAATCAAATTCAAAATTATTTTGCTAAAAATGAATTCCTAATATTGGATATAAACAAACTCACAGAATCAGAGCAAGAGCATCTTCAACTATTAGGAATATCTTTAGAGTATCTGCAAATTATTGCTCTAGAAAATAATCAGCTAGAAAATATTTATATCAATTATTTTAATCAAGAATTACCAGCTCATCCTCTCAAAAGAACACAACATTATCCCCATCGTAAACTAGCTACTCCCGATCGCCGTTTGAATAATGGAGTAGAGTTTAGCCAGACCATAGCAGAATTTCAATATATGTATGCTATAGATCCAATCGCTGGGAATCTAATTAGAACTAATGAATCTTTTTATCTTCAAGACCTCACAATTATTTATCGTTTCGTAGGTGTGGAAGTATTCTACATATTAACAGGTAGTTTTGGCGGCTGGAAATTATCTTTGTATATTCCTAAATTTGAGATAGTGCTAATATTATCAGACAAAGATCCTTATATTACTAAAAAAACTCAAAGTAATTATAATAGCTTGAAGGCTTATTTCGTTACTTATTTTAGCGAAGTTCAAGAATATATTCATTCCCAGCAGCCAAGATTGTTAACATCAATTGTTGGCTTTCGACGAAATTTAGGACACTTTTTTTGGCAATAACTTAATGGCATATATTACTTGTACAAAAATCTTTTGTTACACCGAATAGATTGTTTGGCAGTAGGAAATTATCAACACCTAGAAGTTACAAAATTGTTTCCCGAACTCAAAAATAAAAAACAGTTAATTCTGGGAGATTGCTCAGATATCAAAAAGTTTCAGTTATTGTTAAAAAATAACTGCTTATGTTTGAAGGTGGCAGAACATTTCATCACTCAAGAATATGTTTCTAGAATATATAATGTTGCTTGGTATAAATGCAGTGAAAATTTCAGAAAAGCATTACCAAATCAAGAAAATAATCTAGAGTTTTTCCCTCTGTTATGGGTTAACCTTCGGACGCACAATAAAAGTTGGAAATCACAAGGACAAGGATATGCAAATATCATTAACAAATTAAGTGAAGATTTTCCCAATATCGGGATAGTTTTTGATGGCTGGATTGATTGTAATAAAGTAGTAGAAAGTATTGTTAAACTACTAAAACCGCAGGTCAAAATATATAATACCCTGGGTTGTCCTTTACATGAAAGTATAGTTTGGGCGCACCAAATTGATGCTTATATCTGTGTAGTGGGTTCGGGATTAGTTATTACATCATGGTTAAGTGATAAACCAGGCGTAGCTCATGGCGATCGTGGTCATCTTAATCAACAAAAATTTTGGTCGCGTGTGAAAGAAAATTCGATCGCTCCCTTATTTTTGAAACGCAAAGAAATTAAACCATTACAGAATAGAGCTTATGGAAATTATCAAGTTGATTGGCAAATTATATATCAAAAAATATTTCAGATTATCAAAAAAGTTGAAAAGGAAAAACTAATGGCTAAAGACAAAAACTAAAAATAAGTAGAAGATATTATAGTCCTTGCTAGCAAACTTTGATTGAAGAAGGAAGGAAGAAAAAGTGGATGGGGACTCAAAACCCAAGGGGTCTTGATCAAGAGCATTATATTCATAATCTAATGCAAGATTTTGAACAAGAGATTCCCAGTTATCTCCACAATGAAAAAATAGCAAAATTATGATCTGAGGTTAAACTGATAACCGGAAAAAATGAAATATTAGATAACCTCAGAAAATGCTACGATACTCTCATTAAAAATTAAATTTTTCCAGAAAAAGAAGGTGATTTACTAAACGCTTGGCTCAAAAATATTAATTTATTAATCAAAAATAAATAGCCTCTAAATCAAACAGTTCTTAACATTAGCAGAAAAAATCAATGAAACCCTTGTCTCCCATAACTCCACAAACTGCAGTCCAATACTTTCAACAAGGCAACCAAGCTGTAGAAGCAGGCCAATTAGAAAAAGCTTTGACTCTCTACCACAAAGCCATCGAAATTAACCCCAACTTTGCTTTCTATCACCAAACTTTAGGAGATACTTTAGCCAAGATAGGTAAATGGAAAGAAGCAACTATTGCCTACCAAAAGGCGATCAAACTTAA
The DNA here is from genome assembly GCF_010672455.1 of Okeania sp. SIO2C9. Lineage (GTDB taxonomy): Bacteria > Cyanobacteriota > Cyanobacteriia > Cyanobacteriales > Microcoleaceae > Okeania. Next base: position 91,054 of record NZ_JAAHGO010000022.1, read on the forward strand.
ACCTAACTCCGCCTGGTCTTACCATAGCTTGGGAAATGTCCAACAACAACAAGGTCAGTTAGATGAAGCGATCGCCTCTTATTCCCAGGCCATAAAAATTAATCCTAATTTTTCAGAATTTTACATTGGTTTAGGAACAGCTTTAGTGGAGAAAGGGTTACTTTATGAGGCTATTTCCCATTTCCAGAAAGCTATATCTCTAGAACCAGACTCTAGTATTGCTCACCAAAACTTAGGAGTGGCTTTAGAAAAACAAGGTCAGATTGAGGAAGGGATAATCTGTTATCGAAAAGCTATTGAAATTGACCCTGGTTTCTGGGAAGGATATCAAAAGTTAGGAACAGCTCTGACAAAATTAGGAGACCTCCATCAAGCTGCCGAAATTTATTTAAAGGCTTGCCAAATAATTCCTAATTTTGCTACAGTTTATCATTATTGTGGAGAAACCTTGGCAAAATTGCATCGGTGGGATGAAGCTATTGTTGCTTATCGCCGAGCTATTGATTTGTTGGGCAGTCACAGAGACACTACTCCTACAGCAGCTATTTACCACCAATTTGGATATGCTCTGACCCAAAAGCAACAATGGGATGAAGCTGTTTCAGCATATCGTCAAGCAACGGAACTTCAACCAAACTCCCCAGAAGTTTATCACCATCTTGGTTATGCTCTGGCTCAACAGCAAAAATGGGATGAAGCGACAATAGCTTACCGCAAAGTTACAGAACTCCAGCCCAACTCTCCAGAAGTTCATCATTACTTAGGGTATGCTCTCTCTCAACAGCAAAAATGGGAGGAAGCTGTAGTAGCTTATCGCAAAGCTTCAGAACTTCAACCTAATTCTCCCGATATTCATCATCAGTTAGGCGAGGCTTTGATTCAACTAAAGCAAAATGATTGGGCAGTAGTAGTTCTCCGCCAAGCTGTGGAACTTAATCCTAATTTGGCTGAAGCTTACGGAGACTTGGGCAAAGCTCTGAGTAATATTAAACAGTGGGATGAGGCGATCGCTTCTTTTGAAAAGGCCATTAAACTTAATCCTAATTTGGCTGAGGTGTATGGTTATTTAGGGGAAGTTTATGCTGCACAAAAACAGTGGGATGAGGCTATTGTTAATTATCGTCGCGCCCTGGAATTTAACCCCAAGTTGCCGGAAGTTCATCATAGTCTGGCTTTAGCTTTGGTGCAGCAACAAAAATTTGATGATGCTATTGTCAGTTATCGTCAAGCTATTGAATTAGGTATTAATACGGCGGAAGTTCATCATCAGTTAGGTCATACTTTGAGTAGACTTAAACGGTGGGATGAGGCGGTGGTCTGTTATGGTCGGGCAGCAGAAATTAATCCAAATTCGGCAGCGGTTTATCATGTTTTGGGAGAGAGTTTAGTCCAACTAGAAAAATGGGATGAAGCGATCGCTGCTTATAGGAAAGCTAGTCAACTTAACCCTAAATCTGCTGACGTAAAGTACCATATTGGGGAAGTTATGTCAATATTGGGGAGATGGGATGAGGCGGTAGTTGCTTATGAGAAAGCTGTGGAATTAAGACCTAATTCGGCAAAATTTCATTTTCAGTTAGGTGAGGCTAAGACGAAAAAAAATCCATTAAGTGAAGCGATTATTTGTTATCGTCGTGCTTTGGAAATAGACCCTCATTTTTCTAAGGCGAAGACAAAGTTGGAGGAAGTTTCTTCGGTACAAAATATTATCGAAACAGGGGAGTTTGGTAGTCTGAGTTTGTTAGGAGAAACTGAGTTTGAAGGTTGTCTTGATTATGCGACTATCGATTATGTTTCTGGTTGGGCGAGACATAAAAAAGACCCTGACAAAGTTGTATTTCTTGATATTTTTGTGGGTAATAATTTAATCGGAACTTTAGTAGCGAATAAATATCGTCAAGATTTAGCGGAGGCTTTTGATACTCACGGATATCATGCTTTTGCTCAGAAAATTCCTCCTTCTTTACATAGTAATGGGTTAGTTGAAGTTAGTGTCAAGATAACGGAAACAGGTCAACAACTTAAAAATTCTCCTAAATCATTAGTGGTCGGACCGAAGGGGAAAAAGCATGAAGTTAATCTGAGTTTTGGTCAGGGAGAAATTAATAAACTTATCTATCTTAAGAAGTCAGGAGTCAGTCCTCAGGAGTCAGGAGTGAAGAAAGAAGGAGTCAGGAGTCAGTCCTCAGGAGTCAGGAGTGAAGAAAGAAGGAGTCAAAATTCAAAATTCAAAAATGGAGAAGGAGTCGGGAGTGAAGAATTTAAAAGTCAAAATTCAAAATTCAAAAGTGAAGAAGAAGTCGGGAGTGAAGAGTTAGAAGAAGTCAGAAGTAAAGAAGTCAAAAATGGAGAAGGAGTCGGGAGTGAAGAATTCAAAAGTCAAAATTCAAAATTCAAAAGTGAAAAAGGAGTCGGGAGTGAAGAATTTAAAAGTCAAAATTCAAAATTCAAAAGTGAAGAAGAAGTCGGGAGTGAAGAGTTAGAAGAAGTCATAAGTAAAGAAGTCAAAAATGGAGAAGGAGTCGGGAGTGAAGAATTCAAAAGTCAAAAGTCAAAAGTCAACTTAGAATTCAAAAGTCAAAAGTCAAAAGTCAAAAGTGAAGAAGTAAATTCAGAATTCAAAAGTCAAAAGTCAAAATTCAAAAGTGAAGAAGGAGTCGGGAGTCAAGAGTTAGAAGAAGTTAGAAGTAAAGAAGAATTCAAAAGTCAAAAGTCAAAAGTCAAAAGTGAAGGAGTCGGGAGTGAAGAGCTAGAAGAAGTCAGAAGTAAAGAAGTCAAAAATGGAGAAGGAGTCAGGAGTCAGGAGTCAGAATTAAGAATTGAAGAAGAAGTTATAAGTCAGATACTTCCGGCAAAAGTTCGGGGGGAAAAACCCGGAGTAGCAGTAATTATTTTGAGTTTGAATGGAGCGAAACTATTAAGTGAATTATTTGCCTCCTTTGAACTTTATAACAGCTATGAAAATTTGGAATTAGTAGTAGTTGACCACGGTTCAACAGATAATAGTATTGATGTCTGTATGGAGTGGTCCGAAAAGTTACCAATTACAATTATTGCTAGGGGAGAAAATTATTCTTTTTCCAATTCAAATAATGTGGGAGTAGATGAAACAAGAGCTCCTTTACTGTTATTTATGAATAATGATATTACCCTCTGCCAAGACATAATTCCTCAAATGGTTGAGTTGATTCAACAAGATGAAAATCTAGGAATGGTAGGAGTAAAATTATTAGATATTGTTAGTGACAAGTCTTTAGCTTTTCCACCTACTCAACATTTAGGAGTGCAGATATATTTCCACAGTCAAAATGAACCGTTTTATCCTTTTGAAGTTCGGTATGCTCCCCAATTATTAAAAGTACAATCAGCTCCTTGGAAAGTACCCGTTGTAACTGGAGCATTAATGATGTGTCGGCGGGAAGATTTTCAGAAAGTGGGAGGTTTCAACGAAGATTATTTCTACGGTTATGAGGATGTAGATTTATGTTTGACTATCCGGCAAAAATTAGGGAAAGAAATTATCAGTGCCAATCATTTGACTGCTTTTCATAATCGTGGTTTTTCTCGATTTAACAAAGGCAAAGAATTTATCCAGAAAATTTTGAAAAATCGCCCGATAATAGAACAAAGATTTGCTTATTATCTCCGTAGGAAACATTTACAAGATTATTTTGAAAAAGGAATTTATTGGACTGGTCATCCCTTAACAATTGGTTTTGCTGTAACTGAGGCAAATATGGCAGCTTCAGCAGGAGATTATTTTACAGCAGTAGAATTAGGAGAACAATTAGTTAAACAATTTGGGTGGGATGTTTATTATCTTTCTGAAGGAGAAGAATGGTATGACATGACCCGCTTAGATGTAATTGTAGTCATGCGCCATGACTATGATTTAGAAAGAATAGAAAATGCTAAACCAAGTTTAGTAAAAGTTGCTTGGGCAAGAAATTGGTTTGAGATTTGGGCATCTCAAAAAGCGGCAGGAGATTATGATTGTTTTTGGTGTTCTTCTCAAAAATCTGCCGATTATATTCAGCAAAAATTATCTAAGTCTACAACAGTAGTTAGAATAGCAACTAATGATGAACGATTTAAAGAAGGAGTCAGGAGTCAGGAGTCAGGAGTCAGGAGTGAAGAAGAAGTCAGAAGTCAAAAGTCAAAAGTCAAAAGTGAAGAAGAAGTCAGAAGTGAAAGGGAAGTCAAAAGTCAAAAGTCAAAAGTTAAAAGTGAAGTAGAGAAAAATTCGGAAGTAGGAGTTTCAGAAGACTCAGGAAAAATTCCTTCTGAACTAGGCAATAAAATTCCAGAAGTAGGCAAAAGTGAACTAGAGAAAAATTCGGAAGTAGGAGTTTCAGAAGACTCAGGAAAAATTCCTTCTGAACTAGGCAATAAAATTCCAGAAGTAGGCAAAAGTGAACTAGAGAAAAATTCGGAAGTAGGAGTTTTAGAAGAGTCAGAAAAAATTCCTTCTGAACTAGGTAATAAAATTCCAGAAGCAGATAAAAGTCAAGTAGAGAATAATTCAAAAGAAGGAGTCAGGAGTCAGGAGTCAGGAGTCAGGAGTGGAGAAAAAATCAAAGGTCAAAAGTCAAAAGTTAAAAGTGAAGAAGAAGTCAATTTAGAAGTCAAAAGTCAAAAGTCAAAAGTTAAAAGTGAACTAGATAATAAAACTCCAGAAGCAGATAAAAGTGAACTAGAGAATAATTCGGAAGTAGAAATTTCAGAACAACAGGAAAAAGTCAATTCTGAACTAGAGAATAAATATCAATCTGACTATTGCTTTACTGGGAGCTTCTGGAAATATCCGCGAGATATTATGAGTTTTTTAGAGCCAGATAATTTACCTTTTCAATTTGCCTTGTATGGATATAACTGGGAAAAATTTGAAAAGTTTAAAAAATATAATCGCGGACTCTTGCCTTATACAGATATGCCCAAAGTTTATGCTTCGACAAAAATAGTAATTGATGATGCAAATTCAGTGACAAAACAATGGGGTTCCACAAATTCACGAGTTTTTGATGCCATTATTTCTGGGGCGTTAGTTGTGACAAATGGAGAATTAGGAAATCAAGAATCTTTTGATGGTGTATTGCCTACTTATAATTCCCGCGAATCTCTGGAAAATTTATTACGGGAGTACCTAACAAATGAGGAACTAAGATTAACAAAAGTGGCAGAATTACAGAAAATAGTTGAGGAAAAACACACTTACAAACATCGCGCCCAAACAGTATTTACTGCCTTACGGGAAAAAATGAGTAATAGTTTCCGTATCAGCATAAAAATTGGAGTTCCTGACTGGAAACAGGTGCAAGAATGGGGAGATTATCATTATGCTTTAGCAATGAAACGACAGTTTGAAATATTAGGTCATTCCGTCAGAATTGATATTTTGCCAGAGTGGGAAACTCCCAAAAGTTTTGGAGATGATGTGGCAATTGTGATTCGTGGTTTGAGTCGTTATCAACCAAAGTCTTATCATATTAATTTGATTTGGAATATTAGTCATCCAGATAAAGTTGAGTTGGCAGAATATGAAGAATATGACCATATATTTGTGGCATCCTATTCCTACGCTGAAGAGTTGCAAAAACAGATAAAAGTTCCGGTACAAACTTTGCTCCAATGTACTGACCAAAATTTGTTTTATCCAGACAAAGAAGGTTATGAAGAAGTAGGAGAAATATTATTTGTCGGCAACTCTCGCAAAGTTTATCGCCAGATAGTAAAAGATGCTGTAGAAGCAGGTTTAAAAATAGATGTTTATGGTACAAACTGGGAAAATTTATTGCCCAGTGGTTATTTAAAAGGAGAATATATTCCCAATGAAATTTTACGACGTTATTACAGTAAATGTGGCGTACTATTAAACGACCATTGGGATACCATGCGAAAAAAAGGATTTATTTCCAATCGCTTATTCGATGCTGCTGCTTGTGGAGCAACAATTATTTCTGACAAAATTTCAGGTTTAGAAAAAGTATTTGGAGATAAAATTTCTACTTATAACTCTCAGGAAGATTTGCCAAAAGTAGTAGAAAATTGTTTGCAGCAAAAAAGTCAGAATATTGAAGAAAAATTAGAGTTAGCAAAATATATCCGAGAGAATCATACTTTTGAGAAAAGAGTCAGAGAAATATTAGGAACTATTGAGAAGTTGAATCAGGAAAAAATGTTGGGGAAGTTCATAAAATAAGAAACAGAAATCTAGAATTTCTGCTGATTAGTGAAACAGAAATAACAACCTTAAAAAAACTCACTGATGTCTATCCATGCAAAAATATTCTTGCCCAAATAAATGCCAACTTTTAAGAATTAAGAATTTAGAATTAAGAATTTAGAATTACCTCTCCTTTAAAACGGATAGGATTGACTCAAAGGAAATTTTTTCTTTTGACTCCCTTAAAGGGGGAGGCTTTATACCACAATTTTTTGGTAATTATGCGAAAAAATTAGGCTCCAAAGCTATTTTACAAACACCTGAATCTGCCAGCTTATTTGTTATTTATAATGTTTTGATGGAATTATGTTTAGCCTATAAGTTGGCAGAAGATAAAGAAGCTGTTCCACAATTAATAATTAATAATTAATAATTAATAATTAATAATTAATAATTAATAATTACATCTCCTTGAAAAGAAGAGGATTGACTTGGTAGGGAAAATTTTTTATTGTTTATCCTTTAAAGGAGAGGTTTTAAACCTTAATTATTCGGTAAATTAGCCAAAAATATAGTCAATAAAATTAGCCAAAATTATTCTAGGTATCCTAACTTGTTTAGTGAGGAAATTCACAGAGCTTTTGTGTTAACTGCAATTATCTTGTTTAGAGATATAGCTCCCGAATTATTTACTGTAGAAGAACATCTTTGTCTAGTAGAATTTATCGAGAAAAAAACCAGAGAAACTTGGCAAGAATCTCACAGTAAACTTTGGGGTAGAAAAGAAAAACAACTTAATGCTTGGAATCATCGAATAATCGCTTTTTCCGGTTTAGCGATCGCTACTATTAGTCTGCTTAATTATCTACCCGAAGCGCAAGAATGGCTAAATGTAGCAATGAGTCGCGTGGAAGACTTTTTTATTGATGGTATAACCGAATAATTAATAATTAATAATTAATAATTATTAATTAAATAATTCAGCTTATTCTGCCGACCCTTTCAAAGGGAAAAAAAGTGCTAGGATATTTCCTTATATTCAATTCCGTAACGGTTTTAACCAGAGGTAATTATCCATTATCCATTATCCATTAATGAACGACCAAGGAATGACTAGGGAAGGTCTTTGGTATTGTGGATTTTTTTCTAAAATATTAAGAATTTTACTTCGCATTTGTCGCCAGAAAAATATTAAAGTTAATGGAGAATTTTTAGATGATAAATATAGTGATAAATTAGACCGTTTAGCTGAATGGTATTTGTATGAATCATTACCCCGTGGAAAGTGTCTAAATAACTGGAATGATTCATAGTGAAGTTCTCTCCCGTTAAATCGGAGATTATAACGGGAGCTTCTAAAACAAAGATAATTGAACCCAAGTTTCAGAAGTTTCTTGTCTCACAGGCTGACTAATGCCTAAGCCTCCACAAGCAGACAAGATGATACCCACCTCGTTTAACGCTTTATTTAATATGCTAATTGCTGCATTCTCATCTCTATCTAAAACTGTTTTACATTTAGGACAAGAATGAGTTCTAACTGACAAAGCTAATGGTACTTTTTGACCACAATTACTACAATTTTGTGATGTATTATGAGGGTGTAGGGGCGAATGGCCATTCGCCGCTACTTACATGAACACCTTAAATAATTAATAATTAATAATTAATAATTAATAATTAAAGAATCATATCAAATCCGGTAGCATCGGTGTTATCTAATCTTTAAAGATAAGAGTCTATATTGTAGGGGCGAATTGCCATTTACCCTTACCGATTGTATGACGATCAACAGAATTATACTACTCCGAAGCAAACGTATTTGATATCATTCATTATTCATTATTCATTATTCATTGTTAATTATTTACCTACATCATAAATTGATTTTGAGAATTTTGTGTTTCTAGCTAAACCTTTAATATTCAGGTCTTCTACAGCAATTAAATCATACTCTTTAACTAACTTATGAGCAGTTTTATAATTAAAATATTCTCTTTGTCTAGCAATATGTTGATGCAATCTAGCTATTTTATTCTGTGCTTTTTGCCAGTTATGAGACCCAATTTATTTTCTAGCTGCTTTACTTTGCTTTCTAGCTAAATTAGATTGTGCTTTTCTATAGAAATTCGGATCAGAAGCAACAATTGTTAGTTTTAATTGTGGTAAATATATTGAAGGTATTCACGACCAATCAGATAACAATTCTTTTACATTAATATTTGAAGGTCAACCTCTAATTATTGACTCTGGTGCTGCTAATGATATAAGGGAAAATTCTCCATCATCCTCCCTCGGTCATAACTTAGTTTTAATTGATGGTAAAGGTCAAAGATTTTCAGGAAGAGGAAATGGTGTATCAGGGAAAATAATAAAATATGATTATTCTGAAGTGTTTGATTATATTCTAGGAGATGCAACTGAATCATATAATTTACAGAATTATAATCCTGCTAATTTTGCCATTAGACATTTATGTTTTGTGAGAAAACCTTTTCCTTATGTAGTGACATTTGATGATATTGATCCATCTTATTTTTCAGATAAAAAAAATCATTTATATGAGTATTTATTGCATATCCCTAACAGCTTCAGTGTAGAAAAAGTTAATCACAATCAATTTAGACTAAAGCTGGTAGAAACAGGAAATACTTGCTCATTTATTTTGCAATTTTTTAACCAAGAAAAACTAGAGCTTAAAATCGAACAATTTCAATCAAAACATCACCATGACTTTGCAAATCATAATTTATTGCGATTTAGCATCAGAGCCATAAATCCTAATTTTTTAGCTGTGTTTACATCAGAAAAAAAATTAGAAAATCTGAGTCTGAAAAGTAATGTAAATATTGATAATAGTAGAATTGTACTGGATATTTTATCGCCAGAATGGTCAGATAATCTAGAATGAAAATTATATAGAAGAAAGGAAACTACTTTAAAAGATAAATGGTTTAAATTTCAACGAACTGGATCGCCTCCCAAGTCAAGTAAATAAACCTAATAATTGCAATAATAAAAATTTATTTATAATGCCAAAACCATGACAGCTATAACCATCAACTTTAACAATATCCTCAAACGTACCGACGACCAATTCTATCAACTATCCCGAGATAATCCCGAAATTAAATTTGAACGTAACATCAGAGGAAAATAACAATAATGCCACCTAATGGAGGAGAAACAGGAAAATATTATAATGCTTCTGTTATTGCTGATTTTGTAATATGGAATCGTCAAACAAAACTAGGAATAGTTATTCGACTCCTCAACCTGTTTCAAACTTCCCAATGGTTCAAACCGTTCTCCCGATGTATCATGGATTAAAGTAGAAAGGATGATATATTTATTACTGGATAAAAATTAGTTGGATATTTTAACCATGAACGAGCGCAATAATGACAATGATTTATTAAAGTATTTTGAAAATAATCCCGGTCGATTAATTCACAAGTGGATGCATTACTTTGAAATCTATGAGCGCCATTTATCTCGATTCAGAAACCAGGAGATTCATGTAGTAGAAATAGGAGTGAATTATGGTGGATCTCTACAAATGTGGAAGAAATATTTTGGTGATAATGCCTACATATATGGAGTAGATATAAAGAAGCAGTGCAAACAATTAGAAGAAGAAAGAATCAAAATAATTATTGGCAACCAAGAAAATCGAAACTTCCTCAAACAGATGAAGAATCTATGTCCTAGAATTGATATTTTAATAGATGATGGAGGCCATCGGATGTTGCAGCAGATTAATACCTTTGAGGAATTATTTCCTCATATATCTGAAAACGGAGTTTACATTTGTGAAGACTTACATACTAGCTACTGGGCTAACTTTGGCGGAGGTTATAGAAATCCCAATAGTTTTATTGAGTACAGCAAAACTCTAATCGACAAATTAAATGCTTGGCACAGTAAAGATACAGAAAGTTTTCAGGTGACAGATTTCACTCGCTCTGCTTATTCAATGCATTATTACGATAGTGTTTTGGTAATAGAAAAACGTAAAATGGAGAATCCTGTTGTCAGAAAGACAGGTAATAAATTATTTTAAAATTACTGTATAAATAATCTCTAAACTAGGGTTTTTAATATTTAAAATACAAAATCATAGAAGAATAAGAAGTTAAAATTATTAGGGAAAGTAGGATGTTATCAAGTAATAAAAATTCTCCACAACGTTTAGCTCCAAATCATCCTAACGGGATTAAAAAAGTACAAGTGGGTTGTGGCCCCCATAATATTATGGCTGATTGGTGGAATGTGGATATTCGAGCTTTTCCTGGTATTGACCAAGCGATGGATGTAACTAAACCTTGGCCTTTTAATGGTTTAGAATATGTATATGGGGAACATTTTCTCGAACATTTAAGTCTAGAAGGAGCGATCGCTTTTCTCAATAATGTTTGGAAAAGTCTTAAACCTGGTGGGGTAGTTCGACTTTCTACTCCCTCTCTAGAGTGGGTAGTTTCTACTCACTTTAATCTGTCGGAAACTAACCCACAAAAGCGAATTGATTCTACATTTTCTATGAATCGCGCCTTTCATGGATGGGGTCATCAATTTCTTTATTCCAAAGATTTTTTGCAATCTCTACTCGAGAATTTGGCATGGGAAAAAGTAGTATTTTGTGAATATGGAAAAAGTCAGCATTCAAATTTGATAGGTATCGAACGTCATGGTAATTATCGGATTGATAATGGATATCCGAATGTTTGGATTGTTGAAGCTAAACGCGGTGAAAGTCGTTCTGAATCTAGTGTTTTATCTTATCAAAAATTACTGGATAAATCGTATGTCAGTTATGTTAGGTCTGGTCATTAATTAATGTTTGCCTGGATGTTCTAGAGATTAATTACTCTTATTTGTTGTTATTAATATTTAGCAAAATTAGATATGTCAAACGAAATATTACCACCCCATCTCGAAAAAATTAGATTAGAATTGGAAGGTTATTCTCAATCTCTACACTATCATCGAAAGTCTTTACAACAAATAGAGGCAAAGTTAAAACACTTATCATGTTTTCCAGTTAAGCAAACTCAACTAGAAATACCTAGAAATAAGAAATTAGTTCATTGTGTACTACTAAGTTTTTATTTTCATGAAATATTAGAACGGTGTTTAGAGGGGTTGTTGCCAGAAAAAGAAAGAATAGACGTAAGTGTGATAGAAAATAATAGTGTGAATTCTGATGCGATTAGAAAAGTTGTAGATTCATATAGGGATAAAGGTTTAGTTAAAAATCATTTTATTTTTGAAGAAAATATAGGTACTAATGCTTTTGAAATTGCTTTTGATAGTAATTTACTAGACCTAGATTATGAGTATATAACTGTTACTGATGGGGATTTAATTCCAGATTCGGGTTGGTTGGATGAGCAAATTACTATTCTAGAAAAATTTCCAGAGGTATTTTCTGTGAGTACACCACTGCACTACAATAATGCACCTCCTAACCTCAAGAAACAAGCTATGAAAGTTCCTATAGAATCTGAAAATAATTTCTATAAAGAACGCATTGCAGGGTGGGTTTTTAAGACATTCAGAACCTCAGATTGGAAAAAATTTATAGCTTTTAGGAAAAAACATAAAATCTTTTTTCATGACAGTTCATCATATATATATGCCAAAGAAAAAAAAAATATGAAGTCAGTACTAACTATCAAGGCAAAATCATATCATTTAACTTGGGACTATTCTAATTCTGAATATCTGCAGTTAAAAAATTCTCTAGGAAAACAAAGTAATAAAGTATGGTATCACAATCAATACTCAGGATTTTTCTTTGTTCAAGAAAGTAGTGAAGATTTGTACTTTCCAGCTCCTCTAGAAGTAGTACATCAAAGATTATCTACTAAGTTAATTAACACTCCTTAGTTACAAGTAAAAATATTAAACTACTTTTTAAATTATCAAAGTTAATACTTAAGATTTCTCTAAAGATTCTTTAATATTTTGAATCTTAGACTTCATTTGTTCTAATTTATTTCGTGCTGATTCTGTAGATTTTACCAAATTAGAATTAGTTGGTTTCAATGATGGTTCAGATTTAACTTCAGGTTTAGTAATTTTTGGTAAAGGAGATAGTTTTTCTTCACCAGTAAGACTATAACCAAATTCTTGTAAAGCTTCTTTGCATACTTCAGTAGATAGAGCTTGTAGAGAAGGTTCTAAATCTTTTTGCCAACGTCCTATAGATTCTTCAGGACTATCAGTTGTTCTATGACGTTTCAACTTTGGCGTATCTTTGGATGCTTTTTCCAAAATTTTAGAAATAGTTGAACTGCTATTATCTAAATTCAAATATACAAAAATATCACTTAAAGTTTGTTCAGGAGCTAAGATTAAATCTTCATAGCGTACTAGGTGTGCTTCTTCTTTTCTTTCTCGCCATATCTCTAGTAGATTTGCAGCAGTATTTTTAATTGTAGTTTTGATATAGTCGATATCATTATCTACTCGTTGACGACCAAAAGACATATATCCTCTCTTAGTATTGAAAGCAAGTGCCGAACAACAAATGTCACGAAAATCACGAACTAGAACAATTTCTTTAGCTTGGGGATACACTTCCAATAAAAGTTTTCGGTGGGGGTTTGGCAGAAACTTCTCCACAAAGTAGAATTGCTGATGCTGACTATCTGTATTGTGAGAAAGTTCGGAGACTATTTTTCCTTGATTGCGCCCCATGTATTCATATAAATTATCTATGCTGTGTCGGCAAAAATCTGCAAACTGTTCTGGATAATCACGTCCTAGCCAATCATGGGCAGCATGGCCATTAAGTTTCCCATGATAAGGATTAGGTCCAATGGATTGAAATTCTTGATAAAAGTAAGTCCCCTGAAATTTATCAGGATTGCGTGGCTGTGAGAGAATATTCAACATCTGTATCCAATATTGTGATACTCGGAACTCATAAGGATAAAATTCACTAGCAATAATGGATGGATGTTCTGAAAAGATTCGCATCAACCATGTAGTTCCCGATCGCCCTGAAGATGTAAATACTAGAGGTTGTAACTTAGCTTGATAATTAGAATGTAGAGGTTGGCGATGATAGTGGATTATTCCCAATAGTACAGTGCTTCTATTTTCAAGAACTGCTCTAATACGAACTTCACCCTGTAATGGCAATCCTATGACTCCAACTTCTATATTGAAACCACACCTTTTAGCCCATGAAACTTCTGGATAAAGTTTAGATACACCTAGACGTTCAATATTTACAGGAACTTGTCCTAAAACTCTGCCTTCACTGAGAACCTCAACTGCTACCACTTTTGATTTCTTACCTAATACCCACCCAGAAATTTCTATGGTATAGGTTTTAGCTTGATTTCCCTTTTTTGGATGATCTATAGCAAAACCCCATAATGCTTCTTTATCAATTTCTGCACGAGTAACATTTAAAAAATCAATTACAGTACTTTTATTCATATAATATTTTTAGATTTTAATTATGGATAATGCTAACATTTCTTTAAGTCTATTACAACTAACTTAAACATTGTTCAAAGACCAAAAATATTTACTGTATATTATTATGACTATTAATACAAAATATTTTTTAGAAGCGAATCAACTCAAACGCCAAGGAAAGCTAGAGCAAGCCATCGCTCTGTACTATCAAGCAATTGAGTTGAATCCTAATTTTTCTTGGTCAGGACTTACGCAAAGATACTATATATAGTGCATACCCTTAAAGGTTTATCTATAATTGGCAATTGCTTGAAAAACAAAATATAAAAAACTTAAAAATCGAACTTAAATTACTTTAGTTGTTATAGTAGATTAGTATGAAGCAAACTATTTGTCAACACTTTGAGAATGAACTTTAATTATATAAAATATTGTCATTATTTAATAAGTAGTCAGAAAAATTACACTCTCACAAACCTTGCTTACCATCTAGAAAAAGTGAGCCACGATAGCGTAGCTTTGCGTCAGCAATCAAATTAATCGTTACTTAAAAAATATTGATTTAGCAGCAGAAAATTTGTGGCAAATAGAGTTTGTGTCAGTATTCAGCTTAAATCAGTCAGTTTTTTAAAATTCAGAAAACAGTCTGATTTAAGCTGAAAATTATCTATAATAAAAGATGATAATAAAAAGAAGAGGACTTACGCATTTTCATGACAAAAATACTATATATACCATAGTGCTATAGTTTTAATTTACTATATGTAGTGGCTTTGCGTAAGTCCTGGAGAAATTAAGAAGGTTAGAGAATTAAGATAATTTTCAGCAAGAATATAATATAGACCGCAAGAATTAGCAAGACAAAAAAATATTTAGCTCCTATTATCTAATTTAAGCTCTCATCCGAAACTTAACGGAGAGATAAATAATTGTATTGGGAAAAAATAATGAATATAAATAGTAAGACTTGGCTAAATATTCGTGGAGCGATCGCTACAGCAATAGCGGTAACTTCCACCTTTGCTATGACATCTACAGCAACAGCAGCAAGATTAAAAGTTACAGTAGAAAATGTTGCCCCCACTAATGGTTTCTTTTTCTCTCCATTATGGGTAGGTTTTCACGATGGCAACTTCGACATTTTTGACTTAAACCAACCAGCACCCGCATATCTCGAAGCATTAGCAGAAGATGCTAATACAGGACCTATCAGCACTGCTTTTGCTAATAGTGGCGCAGGGGATACTCAAGCTACAATATTAGGCCCAACCGGCCCATTTCAGGTACTTACTGCTGGCGATCGCGCTTCTATGACATTTACTCTAGATGGTAGTCTAGCTAGCAGTCGTTATTTCAGTTATGGAGCAATGGGTTTACCAAGTAACGATGCTTTTATTGCTAACGAAAACCCACTAGGGATAAGAATTTTTGATGAAGATGGCAACTTCTTGGGTGCTGATTTTATTGTTACAGGCGATCGAGTGTGGGATGCAGGTACAGAGGTCAACGACGAAATTCCAGGCAATACTGCAGCTCTCGCTCAAGCCGCTCCTAACACAGGTGTTGATGAAAATGGAGTTGTCACCTTTCATCCTGGTTTTCTCGAAGGTGGTAATATTCTAGCAGCAGCACCTAATGGTGATTTCACCGCTCCAGGTTATCAGATCGCACGGATAACTATTGAATCAGTACCCGAACCTACAACTACTTTAGGATTATTTGCTTTTGGTGGATTTTTATTACTAGGCAATTTTTTCCATAAATCTTAGTAGGGGCGAATGGCATTCGCCCTCACTTGATTTAGTGTCCGTACACAAGTCCTGGTAATATAATATCATCAGGACTTACGCAAATCCACCTTGAAAACGCCATATGTAGGGGCGAATGGCATTCGCCCTCACTTTTTCTCACATCAATGAACTTTCAAATAGCTTGCCAGTCTTCTATATTTAATTTAGTAATTATAGCGCTGTGCGCAGGCAACAGCTCATCTGGCAACAGGGGGAATAAAAAACCGATAGTATAAGACTTTTAGCTATTAGACATCTCCAATAATAAAAAATAAAATCAATTATCCCACAGAAATTATCAATTCTTTCCGCCTACTCCCTACTCCCTACTCCCTACTCCCTCTTTTCTGGAGATGTCTATTGGACAGTTCTTGTAATTTGTAAATATGCCAGCGCACATTGCTATATTTGAAATTCAGCAGCATTATGAGTAACTAATATTAAATTATTAGCTATTAGCGATCGCTATTGAAGCTATTTGTAAGTCATAATGTCCCGGTTTTCCTGTCATGTTCAGTCCTCTCCCTCTTCCAAGATAATGAGTTAATAATTCATAGCTGATAGCTGATAGCTGACGGCTGAATGCTTACAAAAATTTGGGGCAATAAATCAAGATGTTTAACCTTAGCTAGCTCACTAATTGGTGTAGTATCAGAAACAATAATCATTTAAGAAACCTGCTGATTTAAAATTAATTCGGCTTCTTCCAATTCTTGACGTAATTCCTCCAAATCTTGCGAATCATCAAAAATAGAAATCCCCCATTTATTCATCATTTCAATAATTTCAAAACGATTTACACCAAGAATTTGTGCAGCTCGGCCACTACTAATTTCTCCTACTTCTAATAAAGCCATTACATACCTCTCTTTCGCTTTTTGTAAAGCTTTTTCTCGAACTTCAGCTGAAACCTGAATATTTTCCAACCCTTCATCGGAAATTGTTAAAGCCATCTTCAAACTCTACTAATTCTACAGTTTGATTTTATCCTTAAACCACTTAACTCAACATCACCATAGTATTAGACATCTCCAGAACAAAGGGAACAGGGAGAAATAATTGATAATTTATAGATAAAAATTGATTTTATAGCGCTGTGCGCAGGCAACAGGCAACAGGCAACAGCTCATCTGGAGGAATAAAAAACAGATAATATAAGACTTTTAGCTATTGGACAGTTTTTGTAATTTGTAAATATGCCAGCGCACATTGCTATATTTTTGATTTTTGGAGATGTCTATTAGTGACAAAAAAACTCCCTCTTCTTCCCTCCTGACTCCTCTATTATTTAAACTATTCAACCGGATATGATATAAGGTCTAATTATTTCAAATGCTTTACTTGAGCTGAAATTAATTTATTCAAACAATTCGCAACTTCAACTCGATGACATCTAACATCTAGCTGGATCTAGTTCAGCACATAGTAATAAAATATTTCCTTGAGCAACAATTTCTGCAATTTCAGACAAATCTGCATCTACTTTTTCAGGAGTAGGTGAGACCCAGTTTGCCTTACCTGATGTATTTCCTAAAGAAACTTTGGATATATATTGAATATTTTTGGAGTGGCAAAGATTTTCTATTTTGTCTCCATACCACCTACGACTCCAAGCACGAGGACTTTTCCTTGCATCAATCACACACTTAACATCAAAATTTTGTAGATATTCTAAAAATTCACTGTAATCTTTACGATTTCCGTAGCCAAATGTCAGTATATATTTATTTGAAAATGTCTCTGAAATATTCATTATTTTTTCTCTATTTAGAACAAACTTAATTGAGTAATCATAGGAGGATAAACTACGCCTAGAATCATAAAAGAATTTTTGTAGTTTTTTAAATTACCTACTATAAAGTATAGGTCTTTCTTGTTCATAAATTCAACCTCTAACTTTTTCTACAGCCTCTTTTTCCTTTCCTATTTGAGTCGAACTTAAAGATTATATCTCGACATTTTCGATAAAGCTCTTGAATTTCCCAGTCACTAATACTATAGCGATGTTTATCTCCATCTTCATCAATAAATTCATATCCAAACTTATAAGGTATTTTCTCAAGTTATACTGTTGCTTCAAACAAATCTAACTGATCTAATACAGCTTGCTGTTTTGGTTTCCAATTACGTTCAGTTTCCTGACAAAAATATTTTTTAATTATCTTCGGCTTGATTATTCCTAATGATTTATCTTGATTTTTTATTTCTTTAATTGACTTAAATTGTAGTGGCAGTAAAAGTTTTTTTCGTTCCTCCCAATTATTACTTGTTTTAATTTTTCTCAAAACCTCTATAGAAGAATCATCTATACGAAAACTTTCTGGTCTATAATCTTTATCATTTTTTTCAATTAAAGCCCTAATAATAGACCATCTAGGATAGCGCCGATCAAAATCTAATTGTCGAAAGCGAATAGGATAAATTCTAATCCACTCAAGAGGCTTTTCATCTTCACTCAGCAATACTCCTGCTGTACAGACAGTTTCTTGATATTTTTGACTAATTGAAGGGTATGTTTTAGTAGCAATTAATATTTTTTTTGATTCCATATCATACAATCTTGATTTATTCCGAATAATTAAAATTTAAAGTCTCTTCTTTTCAAGGAGAGGTAATAATTAATTATTAATTATTAATTATTAATTATTAATTGTTGAATAACTATCTCCCTTCACAAAGAAGCTGATCGCTTTCTTTAACATCGGGACTATTCTGCAAATAGTCGTGAACAATATCGCAACCCCGCGCCAATAAATTATCTAAATCAAAGTTCCACAATATTGCTACCCGGTCTCTACCAACTGCACCGAGTATTTTACCATCAGGACTAAAGCTAACATCCATTACCCCTTCTCGAATACCTGCTAGACTCGCCAACTCTTCACCATCAAGAGTCCAAATTTTTACCGTGCCGTCATCACTACCACTAGCGATGATTTTGCCATCAGGCATAAAGCTCAGACTATTCACTTGACCTTGATGTCCTCTGAGAGTAGCGATCGCTTGACCTTCAGGAGTTAATAATTTAACTGTATTATCAGAACAAGCTACAGCAAGAATTTTTCCATTTGCACTAAAACTAACCTTCTTCACAACACTACACAACCCTTCAAACTTTGCTAGTTCCTCACCTTCTATGCTCCATATTTTCAGCACAACCTTGCTCTCTTCTCCAACACCACCAGCAGCGATCGCCTTCCCATCTGGTCTAAAAGTCACAGTTCTCAGGTCATCAATACCCCCTGGAATAGTCAATAGTTGTTGACCGCGAATATTCCACAATTTAATTGTTTTATCTAAGCTAGCAGTTGCCAACATTTTACCATCCGAACTATAGCTAATACTATAAACCCGGTCTTTATGTCCGAAAAGAGTCGCATTTCCTAAACCTGCTAAATTCCAAACTATTCCTATGCCATCAGCACTTGCAGAAGCCACAGTTTGACTATCCGGACTAAAGCTCAAGCTATAAATACCACGTTTATGCCCTTGTAAACTTGCTAACTCCTCTCCATCTCGACTCCAAATTTTCACATTCCGGTCGTAACCCCCAGTAGCGATCATCTCAGCATCTGGGCTAAAACTAATAGCTGTGATATAACTGGTGTGTCCTTTGAGAGTAGGCAATTTCCGTTCTTGAAGATTCCAAAGTTTGATTGTGTTGTCAGCACTAGCAGAAACAAGAGTTAATCTATCATTGCTCAAACTGAGACTACTAACCAAAGTACCATGACCTTTGAGAGTTGCTATTTCTCGACCATAATGAGTCCAGAGTTTAATCGTTCCATCAGAACTTCCAGAAGCGATAGTTTTGCCATCGGCACTAAAGTTAACGCTGACAACTGGACTTTTATGACCTTTGAGAGTACCTAGTTTTTGACCATCTATACCCCATACTCTCACAGTATGATCCCAACTAGCAGTGGCAATAGTTTTACCATCCTGACTCACACTCACGCTCAAAACTCTGTCTTGAAAACCTTGGAGAGTAGCCAATTGTTTGCCTTGAGAGTTCCATAATTTCACCGTCTTGTCTTCACTAGCAGAGGCTAATACTTTACCATAGCTGACGCTGTATATTTTATCCTGATGTGCTTGAATAGACTTCAATAGTTTCCCTTGAAGATTCCATAATTTAATCGTTCCATCTACCCCACCAGAAGCGATCGCTTTTCCATCTGGACTAAAACTAACACTATTAACTGCTCCTTTATGTCCTTTCATGGTTACTAATATTTTACCATTCTGACTCCAGAGTTTTACAGTACCATCATCACCAGCAGAAGCTAACATTTTACTGTTAGGACTAAAGTCAACACTGTAAACAGCACCTTGATGTCCTCTTAAGGTGGCTAATTCCTTACCAGAGTTAGTCCAGAGTTTCACAGTACCATCATCACTAGCAGAAGCAATTATTTTTCTATCTTTACTCACGCTGATGCTATTAACAGGTTGTGTATGTTCTGCAAGAGTTCTGCGCGTACTCACACCATAAACAGTTTTGCGCAAAGCAATTAAAACTCGCATTCTGACATCTGCTGATACTTCTGAGGTATTGTGTAACTTTGTGCCAGCTTTTATAGCAGTAAGTAAAGCATCAAACCGTTGGTTAGCAGTAAACTGATTTTCTGCGGATAAGCTCAAAGCATTAAGTTGGGAATTTAATTTATCCTTTTCTGCCACTTGCCAATTAATCAAGGAAAATCCACTTAACCCACCTAAAATTAAAATTAATCCTATTATACTCCCGAACCGAAAATTGTTTTGAAAACGTTTGCGGTTGATACTTTTTTCGAGAAATTCTTTGGCTAATACAGATACAAAAGCACTATCAGCATCACTTTCTAATAAACTTTCAGCTAAACTTAACTTGCGCCCACTTAGTAAGTATTTGTCTGATTTATCTTTTTTCAGCCACCTTTGAGCATCAGCTTCCATACCAGGTTTTTGTTTAATTGCCTCCCTGTTTGACTCTACCCAAAAACTTAACTGAGACCAATGATGAATAATAGTATTATGGGCTAATTCTACTAATGTTACTGTTTGATTAGTGTTTTGATAGTTTGTGAATTTAGTAGTTATAATTAATCTGGCTTTTGCTAATTTTTTCAGTATCTTACTCACAACTGCTAATGATTGTTGAGGGGTAATTAAATCAGTTTTTAATACTCGTTTGCAGCTTACTACTGTATCTTCATTAATTTGTACAAGTTTGAGAAATATCTGCTTGGCCACCTGACGCTCTCTAGCATTGAGGGAGTGATAAGTTGCATAAGCTTGTTTTTCTAGACAACCTTTTACACCACCTAAGTTAATATATTGATTCAGAGTAAATTGGTCTATTCGTCGCTGTCGCCATAGTTCCGTTAGAGTATATTGTAATAATGGTAAATTACCGTAACTTTCTGTATCTACAATCATTTGCTCCACTAATTCTGGCTGAATTTCTATACCTACTTGTTTGACTGGATCGGCGATCGCTTGTTGTAACTCCAGTCTAGTCATCGGTGTTACTGTAACTAAATGAGATTGAATTTGCCTAGCTAACCCAGAATATTCCTGCTCAAAGCATTTACCTAAAAATTCTGCCCCCATAGTAATAATTAACAGAAATTTACTAGCATGAGAGTTATCTTGATAATTTTTGTCTATTGCTCCCATCAAACATTCAAAAAATTGCTGTCTCTCTATTTTGTCTAAACACAGGGTAAAAACTTCCTCAAACTGGTCTACTACCATTACTATTCTGGGTGCTTGAGTATTTTGCAATACTTGTCTAAACCCACTAGCACCCCGATCTATTAATTCTTCAATTTCTATGGGCGAATAAATTATACGTTCAATTTCCCCCTTTTTTATCTCTTGCTCTAGGTTTTCATGGTGAGAATTTTTGATTTTAGGAGGTAATGTAGCACCGGACTTTCTTTTTTCTGGCGATCGCCTACGAGTTCCTCTTATTTCTGGTGCTGGTGGTGGAGGTGGATAAGGAATAGATGATTTTGGCGGTTGCTTTTTTTGTTCATGCTGCGGAGAAGTTGATGATAATTCTTGAGTAGTGTAAAGTTGTAATGATTCTTCCTCTGGAGTTGTTGTTTCTTCTGTTGTCGGCGTTAACAATGTCTGTAGTTGATAATCTACAAACGCTGCTGCTAAATTTTTTAAAGGATGTTCTCCTGGTCTAATAATTAATATTGGCCAAGTGTTACTCCCAGACAATCTTTGTCCTAGTTTAAGTTGATATAATAACCCTGCTTTTACTACACTTGATTTACCAATTCCACTGGCTCCAACCACTGCTAAAAAATTCCGAGAACGAACCTTTTCTAAAAGTACATTTGTCAAAGTTTTCCGACCATAAAAATATTTAGAATCTTTATCGTTAAACTCAAATGCAGCTAATCCTTTATAAGGGCAAACTCCGGCTGTAAAATCTGGATTTGCTGTAGCTTCTTTTTCCCCTGTCAAAATAATTTCATTACCAGAATTATTAAATACTGGATGTAGATTAGAAAGACTTAGTTGTCGATTGATATAGTCTATTAAATTATAATTTGTGACACAAACATTTGAATAATTTTCTGGTTCTAATGCTTCTAATAAACAATTTGTGAGAAAGCTATGCTCTGAATTTATTTGTGTTGTATAAACTTCTGCTTCTTGAGAAACAAAAATATAACACCTATCATTATAAGTTGATTCTATATTACTAAGATTTGTTTGTAAGAAATCAATTTGTTTTTCCTGATGGTAACAGTCTAACCATACTATTTGTTGTTTGACAGGAGATTTTTGTAATAGTTGACTTAACCAATGTAGTGAAATTCCCCATTTTCCTTTTTGAGGGTTCGTATCACTGGTTGCTAAAAATCCTTCTTGTACCCCTCCTTGTTCATCTAATAAACTATTTCCCACAAAAAACAATAAAGCAGTTTCAGGAACATTATCTAGAGGATTAAATAATTTAGAAATAGCCTCTTTCAAAGCATTTATTTCACAGTTTTTAATCTTAGGATGAGGATCTACTTGCCAAGAACCTTGTATATTAGCTCCTGGAAAGCGCTGCACTTGAAAATTGCCATAGGTTTCTAATAGTTGAGCGATCGCCTCTGCATCTGCTGCTGGTTTAATCAAATTTCGGGGTTGAGCAGAGCTATCTTTCAGCAAAGGATAATGATTGATACCCACTACTAACGCTTTTCGGTTCATGCACGGTAGCCCATTTTAGTCAATAACTAGCCAATTTATTATAATATCATGTCTCTTTAAACATCGACAATGAAAATTTTAGGGAACTAGGGAATAGGGAATAGGGAATAGGGAGAAATTTATCAGAGAACACATTTTTATTATCTCTAATTAATGAGACTTTATATAATACCAATTTTATATGTGAGGCTGTACTGAATTATCAAATTCACCATTGGCACTCTAGTTCCTTTGTTTTAAGATTTAAGATAATGTTAAAACAAATGATTTTGTTCGTGACTTTTACAACTCTAGCTTACAGAAGTTTTTCTTATTGGACTTCACGAGTATCTACTAATTTGTACTATTCTTGATGCTATTTATACCGTCTCATCCTCTTTTGTGTAACAAAGTCCCGCCAATAAATAAAATTATCAAATTATCAAAACGTCTCAGCCTTAACCAATTCGACCCGTTTGGGGCTAGTAACTGTTGGCTATAATCTGGTATAATCTATGATAATCTCTATCTATGCTACTTGGATTCAAAACGGAACTACATCCAAATAACCAGCAAAAAACGCTGCTAGCTAAACACGCAGGTGTAGTTTGCTGGCGCAAAGCTTTCCTATGGTCATGCTATCGCAAACGCTAACGTCACGGTAAGATTAGTTATATCAACTACCCAAAGTTGTTGGGATTTGGTAACAAGTAGTAGGATTTAACACATGGCACAATATAAGCAAGCACTGGTTAAGGATGGTAAAAACCCAGAAGGTCTAATTGTCTTTCCTGCGTTCATTACCCAGAAGGAAATGGATGCGCTTAAGGATTTTAGAGTCGGCGTTCAGGATACGTTTGTAGTAGCCTATCCTAAATCTGGTACGACATGGATGGAGCAAATTGTTCACTTGCTTGCTAGCAATGGAGAGCAAGGTGAGAAAGTATTGAGTGAAGCAGTTCCTTGGCTAGAAGGTGCTGCAACTCGTTATGGAGGTTTAGATAATTTGATCGTAAATAGTGGCGATCGCCGTTATTTTCATAGTCATTTACCGTACGAAAAAAACTGTAGAAAAATGAAACAGCTTTTATCTTGATATTGGATTGACCAATACTGGCTGTACGGCACAGCTCACTATTCCCTCGGCAGTAAATGCCTCTGGGAATTTCTTTCTAATAATTTGAAGACTGCCATTAACATCAGCATTAATGACTATACCAGTTCCACTCCTGAATAAACCACGTTTGACTCGTTTACCTACATAGTTTTCATGTTTAATTGGTTTTTCTAGGTCAATAGCAGATGTTTTACTGGTGTAACAATCTTGCTGTTTCAATGACTTTTACCCCAACCAGTTGACACTTATAAGTTATCTGTTGAATTAACTTAGCATGAGGTATTTGAGTAAAATTTTGGTTGTTTTTTTTGCCGATATTTGCACCTTGTTTCCAATTATCATTTTTTCCTATGACTACAGTACCAATATTATTTGTGGTTAAATATTCAACCACTAACTTACTGGTGTTATGCAGATAATTGGAAACAAAACGATTTCGGTGATAGGTTAATGCTTCAATATATCCGGCTAGTTTTTCTGTTGCCTTTGAGATGACTTTGGTACTTAGCTTTACGCTTGTTATATAGTTGATTGACGCTTTTTAGTGGCTTCCCGTTAATCAGCAGTGGTTTGACACCAGGCTTATTTGTAGATAGAGCTACCTTACGGTCAATCCCTAAGTCTATTCCTGCTATATATGTAGACTGTATCCGTGGTTGTTCAGTTTTTTCATACACAACTTCAATTACATAGCAGCCGGTCGCAGGTACTATCCTGACTTCAACTACAGTATCCACAACTACAGGTATTTTGATCTCACTCATCGATAAGTGACAAATACCATCTTTGAGAGGGGCTTTATAGACTGATTCTTTGGAATATATAACTACATTCCTACCTTGAGTTTTATTCTTATACTTTGGTATTTTGGGTTTACCTAAAAACTTCCCAGGATATTTTGACCATTCTTTTATAGCTTGAAAATAGCCACGCCAAGTTGCAACCAAGCATTTTATTATTTGTTTTGATACTTTAGTTGGTAATGCTCTGTAAGCATCGCTATCTTTGGTGGCGTGGTACAGTTTAGTTAGATCCAGACTGTTACCAGTACAGAAAAAATGCTGACGACAGTGATAGTTAGCCAAGTTATACAGGTTTTTTGACTTAAAAGCTAACTCATCACACACCTGCCAAAAGTTATGTGTTCGTCTAATTATATGTCTGTCAACAACTTTCAATTGTGCGCTAACCCTCAAATTTTGCTGTACTCACCTGTAACTACTATCATGGTCAAAATCATTCATTGCCTAAATTTTCGCTTTCTATTAACTATTTAATATTACAATACTTTTCTACATTTGACAACTATTTTCTACAGTTTAAGTTTAACAGTTAATTACCCCCTTATGGTTGTTTAATTTGTTGGCTCAAATTCTGATGATGATTCATGTATCTTGTTGTGCTACAAATTGAAGTGCGGAATGTGGGATTATATCAAATCCGTTTAATTCATAAAAAAATCTTCAATCGTCATGACTACCCTCATCTTTGTAATTCTTTCTCCTCCTGACTCCTGTAGGGCGAACGGCCGTTTGTTTCGCATAACTATCGTTAACGCCCCTACTACCTGACTCCTCCTAACTTAACCATTCTATGGCTGTTTAACCGGATTTGAGATGAGATTGCTTCCTATCGTCGATAGGGACCATTGTTCAAGAGGATTCTATATTAGAACTTATTTAGGATTGCTATATCTAGTGGACAATATTAGCGATTGCCTCCTATGTCTTCTTTCCCAACGTCTCTGAAGGTAACTCCCCAAACATAGCTTTGTAATCTTTAGTAAAATGACTTTGATGGTAGAACCCAAATTTACTGGCGAGGGTGGCTATAACACAACTTTCAGGTTCGCTTGCCTTCAGGTGTTGTCGTACTGCATTGAGTCGTCGCACCTTGAGGTATCGCATCGGACTCATGCCAAATAAATCCTGAAAACCATAGGATAAGGCAGAACTGCTAGACTCTAAATTTTCAGCTAGCTGTTTTAAGGTTAGGGGTTGATCTAAGTACCCTAACATTTTTTTCTCTGCTTGAGTAATCAACTTTGCTCTTCGAGAAGGTTTGAGAAAACCCTTGGAATTGCACTTAATGGGAATCTGACTAATTAACAAAGGAACGAAATCATCAGCAACGAGTTTCTCAATATGAGGTTTTTGTAACCAATTTGGTTTGTGTACTGCTAACCAAAATAGTTGTTTCAGGTAATCTTTAATTTCTTTCATCCCAGTTGGGAGCAAATTCACATGATTTTTACTCAGGAAATTATCGTCTATATCGTGGCGTTGTAGTTTGTCTGCATAAGTATCAAAAGTTTTGACAGGGATATGAATCTCTATTATCGCTCCACCTTGAGAAACTAATAAGTCTGCTTCCATATTATTGAAACCAAAAAGAGTCCTTTGAGGATTGACAAGGTGACGGTAGGAGTAAATTTCTCCTTCATTCTCAAACCAGGCGATAGAAAAACAAAAGTATTCTTTCAATTCCTCACCAAAAGATTGAGTCCCTTGATTTGTCTGACAATATATGAAATATATCTCACCAACCTGAATTGAGAAAAAACTAGCTTGAAGAGAGCCAGGAGTAAGTTGTATTATTTCCAGTCCAGAATAGGCAACAAACTCTTGGAAACCATCCACATCTGTAAATGATTTGGAGACAATATTATGATTGCTTGTCTCAGAATTATCTTGAGTTTGGGTAATTTTACTTTTGTCTAAATCTATAATGTTACTCATTTTTGCAGCACTTCTTCTAAATGCCAAAACAGATAGCTACTTGGGAACTGCTCCTGTTGGTTCCTTCTCAGCGAATGGTTACGGTATGTATGACATGACGGTAACGTTTGGGAATGGACTGCCAACTGGTATCGGGTTGAATGAAAGGATATGGCTTATAGCGTTAATCCAGAAGGTCTCAGGCAAGCCGAAAGTTTTGATCCAAAAAAACCGCCGAGGGTGCAGTAGCAGTACACGTCATTAAGGGTGATTCTTACCTCTGTGCACCCAACTATTGCAGTTCTTTATGCCTTCTTTCCCAATGTCTCTGAAGGCAACTCCCCAAACATGGTTTTGTAATCTTTAGTAAAATGACTTTGATGGTAGAACCCAAATTGACTGGCGAGGGTAGCTATAACACAACTTTCTGGATCGCTTGCTTTCAGGTGTTGTCGTACTGCATTGAGTCGTCGCACTTTGAGATAACGCATGGGACTCATGCCAAATAAGTCCTGAAAACCATAGGATAAGGCAGAACTGCTAGACTTTAAATTTTCAGCTAGCTGTTTTAACGTTAGGGGTTGATCTAAGTGCCCTAAGATTTTTTTCTCTGCTTGAGTAATCAACTTTCCTCTTCGAGAAGGTTTCATGAAATTCTTGGAATTGCACTTAATGGGAATATGACTAATTAACAAAGGCACGAAATCATCAGCAACGAGTTTCTCAATATCAGGTTTTTGTAACCAATTTGGTTTGTGTACTGCTAACCAAAATAGTTGTTTCAGGTAATCTTTAATTTCTTTCATCCCCGTTGGGAGCAAATTCACATGATTTTTACTCAGAAAATTATGGTCTAGATCGTGGCGTTGTAGTTTGTCTGCATAAGTATGAAAAGTTTTCCAAGGGATATTAATGTGTATGATCCCTCCACCTTTAGAAGCTATAAAGTCAGCTTCTGTTCCTTTGAAAGAAAAAAGAGTCCTTTGAGGATCGATAAGGTGACGGTAGGAGTAGAATGCTCCTTCATTCTCAAACCAGACTATGGAGAAATAGCAGTATTCTTTCAATTTATCACCAAAAGCTTGGGTTCCTTGACTTGCGTGAATATAGGTGAAAGATATATTACCAACCTGAATTGAGAAAAAACCAGCTTCAAGAGAACCAGATGTGAGTTGTATGATTTCGTACCGTTGATAGGCAAGAAACTCTTGGAAACCATCTACATCTGTAAAGAATTTGGAGACAATATTATGATTGCTTCTCCCAGAATTATTTTTAGTTTGGGTAATTTTACTCTTATTTATATCCATCAACACATTCCTTTTTGCATAAATCAATTAATAGAAAACAATCAAATAAATTATAAGTAAAACTTATTTTTTTTTTGAATTAATTTATCAATTTCTATAACTCAAAAAGTTGGAATTTTCGGTTATTCAAAGTGATACATTACCATTAAACTAATCCTCAAGTCTTCAGATAACTCTGTTGTGCTACGGAGTGGGTATGACCCATCCTAATTCGACAGATCAATTCAAGGGTGTCCAACTGATAAAGTTCCGATCGCTTACTTGGAACTCTAAAGTCCATCTCACGAAATAATCAATGGCCATCAAACTTCTTTCATTGCAGCTTTTTGTCCCTGTTTAACTAGCTATCAGCAAAGCTGATTGCTGAACTGGTGAAAGCTTTTTAAGTGTGAGATAAGTTTTTGAAGCTATATGAAAATTAATTAAGGAGATCATTTTTGTGATTCTTTGCATGAAAATGGGTGTTGCTATGGCGATCTCCCTATTGCTTGTGGTGTCAGGCATTTTGCCTTAGTTCCCAACAGCCGCAGCTTTAGCCCAAAAAACTACAACCTGACCCAACATTCTTTGGATCATGGGTGATTACATCGACTGGTTTAACATTAGTGAATACAACCTGAGCATAAGAGGTTTCTATGTTGAAATATAGGCGCAACAGCGCCAAAATATTGCGTTTACTGCCAACGCAAAAAACGATCCGACAAGGATTTAAGGCCGTTACATTGTGTCTCCTAATCACTGTTTTTTCGATCTGCGGTTTCTTGCCTAGTTCAGCACTAGCACAATCGCAATTGATAGACACAGAGACAGCAAAATCTCATCCTAATATTCTCGTGATTTGGGGAGATGACATTGGTTGGGAGAACGTATCTTCTTACGGTATGGGGACGATGGGGTATACCACGCCAAATATCGATCGGATTGGTTTCGAGGGGATTCGCTTCACCGATCACTACGCCCAGCCAAGCTGCACAGCCGGACGAGCAGCATTTATTACAGGCCAGTATCCCATCCGCTCCGGTATGACTACCGTGGGACAACCTGGAGATACCCTGGGACTGAAAGCAGAATCACCCTCTCTAGCGGAAGTTATGAAGGAGCAGGGTTACAGAACAGGTCATTTTGGTAAAAACCACCTTGGCGATCGTAATGAACATCTGCCCACTGTCCACGGATTTGATGAATTTTTTGGTAATCTCTACCACCTCAATACCCAAGAAGAAGCTGAACAGCGAGACTATCAAAACTTCGGTGAGAAGTATTCGGGTAGCCTAGAAGCCTACGAAAATAAGTTTGGCACACGAGGTGTAATCCACTCCTTTGCCACAGATACTTTTGATAATGCCGTAGATCCTCGTTTTGGAGTCGTGGGTTATCAAACTATCGTGGATACTGGTGCTCTTACCCAAGAGCGAATGAAGGATTTTGATGGAGGGGAAGTAATTCCAAGAGCACTCCAATTCATGCAAGATTCCAAAGATCAGGATAAACCGTTTTTTGTCTGGCTGAATACCAGCCGTATGCACCTTTACAGTCGGCTAAATGACCAATGGCGCTACGCAGCCGAAGACTATACCAGTGAAGCTGATTATCACGGTAGCGGGATGCTTCAGCATGATCACGATATCGGCGTTGTCCTGGATGCCCTTAAAGACATGGGTGTAGATGATAACACCATCATTTGGTATTCCACAGACAATGGCCCTGAACATTCTTCCTGGCCTCATGGGGCAACCACACCCTTCCGAGGTGAAAAAATGACGACTTACGAAGGCGGAATTCGTGTAATTTCCATGCTCCGATGGCCGGAGATGATCGAGCCTGGTCAGATACTCAATGGAATTCAGGCTCACCAAGATATGTTCACCTCCCTTGCTGCTGCGGCTGGTGTACCTGATGTAGTACAGAAGATGGACTATGAAAAACATCAGTACATTGATGGGATTAACAATCTTGATTACTGGACTGGCAAGACGGACAAGTCGAACCGCAACTTACTGTTCAACTATTACGAAAGTATCTTGACTGGAGTGCGAATGGGGCCGTGGAAGTTCCACTTTTCCACCAAAGAAGACTACTACGCCAATCTTGTTCCTCGTACTGCGCCTCTATTGTTTAATCTGCGGATGGACCCATTTGAAAGCTATGACACGTCAGATGCTTACGGACACCTTCTGCAAAAAGTGTCATGGCTTTTACAACCGATGAGCGAAAAGTTAGGCGAACATCTTCAAAGCTTGATTCAATATCCTCCAGTACAAAGTGGAAAATCCT
Source organism: Okeania sp. SIO2C9 (assembly GCF_010672455.1). Lineage (GTDB taxonomy): Bacteria > Cyanobacteriota > Cyanobacteriia > Cyanobacteriales > Microcoleaceae > Okeania. The sequence continues at coordinate 121,044 of NZ_JAAHGO010000022.1, forward strand.
TTAATTTGTCGAATGTGATTGACGATACCGTTGAGGGTATCAAGGATCAACAAACCAAGCAGGCCCTCAAGAATATGGCCGAGCAACTTGATGCGTTGACGAATCAGGGTTTGCAATAGTCTATTTAGATCCGATTTTGACAAAATTATTGACGTGAGTATGGCTGACTAGCTCTGAAACCGATCATCTGTAGGTTATCTGTAGTGCCGTGTCAAGACTAAAATTGTGGGTTAGGAGTGAGTAACCTAGAAGACCTCTCCCCCCTGCCCCTCCCCCTCTCCTGCAAGGAGAGGGGAGAATATTCTCCCCCTTCCCTCCTCCCCCCTTTCAAAGGGGGGCAAGGGGGGATAGGAAGGGTGTTGGGGGGTTAGGTTTTTCATTCACATTTTCAAGCTAGACGCGCCAGTAGGGTGGGTAATACTCACCCTCATAGGATTCCTGGAAAACAGATGACAACAAATTGATTGATGAACTATTGCGTCTCTAATTCAGCCAAGGCTGTAGGGTTCCGATGGATTTATCGGGACTCTACAACCCATCCCAAGGCTATCCAAATTGTGTTTTAGGATGCGGCCTGAGATTTTGTTAACCCCTTTTACGAGGTTTTATCTATGTTTTTTAACGGTCTTTTGCACCGGATGGTGAGAGGGATTGTGGTGTTTACGATCGCCACTTCTCTCCTCCTCACAACAACTGTTCCACCAGTAATGGCACAGCAAATTCTACCCCATCCCGACGCCCCATTTTCGGGTAAAATCGGGCTAACCGTTCCCGACTCTGTACCCGATATACCAGAACTGAAACTGCCTTCTACCTTTGGGATCGAAAATGCTCCCAATATCCTGGTAGTGATGTTGGATGATGTAGGTTATGGACAATTTAGTACCTTTGGTAGCCCGATTATTCAAACCCCGAGGATGGATGAGGTGGCAGCCAATGGCTTGCGCTACACCCAATTCCACACTACTGCACTCTGTTCCCCCACACGCGCTGCCCTACTTACTGGACGAAATCACCACTCCGTCGCCACTGGGGCATTGAGTAATGGCTCAACGGGATATCCTGGATATAACAGCATTATTCCCCAAAATGCCGCCACCTTTGCCAAAGTCCTTCAGGCTTATGGTTATGGCACCGCCTGGTTTGGCAAAAACCATAACGTTCCGGAATGGGAAGCCACGGAAGCTGGACCCTTTGATCATTGGCCTACAGGCTTAGGGTTTGACTACTTCTATGGGTTTGTCGGAGGCGATGTTGACCAATACAGCCCTCCCCTAATTGAAAATACAACCCGCGTCCAACCCCCGGCAACCAACGCCGATGGTTCCCCTTATCACTTCAATACCGATTTAGCTGATCATGCGATTAACTACATCAAGACTCAAAAAGCCCTGATACCGGACAAACCCTTCCTGGCTTATTTTGCTACTGGCGCTACCCACTCCCCTCACCAAGTTCCCCAGGAATGGATTGACAAATATAAAGGTGAGTTCAATATGGGGTGGGATAAATACCGCGAACAAACCTTTGCTAAACAGCAAGAGTTGGGAGTTATTCCCCAAGATGCTAAACTCACTCCTCGTCCTGATTCTTTGCCTGCCTGGGATTCCTTGACGACAGAAGAGCAGGAATTATATGCCCGGATGATGGAAGTTTGTGCTGCTTTTACCGAGCAAACCGACCATGAGATCGGTCGAGTTATTGATGCGATCAAGGAGATAGGTGAATCAGATAACACGATGATTATCTACATCGCTGGCGATAACGGCTCCAGTGCTGAAGGAGGTCTTGAAGGACTTATCAATGAAGTCACCTTTTTCAATGGCTTGGAAGAATCCCTTGATAGCAAACTAGCCGCCATGGATACCCTCGGTGGGCAGATGCACTATAATCACTTCCCCTCTGCTTGGGCTTGGGCAATGGATACACCCTTCCAGTGGACAAAACAGATTGCTTCCCACTTTGGCGGTACTCGCAACGGCATGGCAATTTCTTGGCCAGATCGGATTAAGGACATTGGTACTACCCGCTACCAGTTCAGTCACATCATTGATATTTTCCCGACTATTTTAGAAGCCGTGGGTATTCCGGCTCCAGTTAAAGTTAATGGCGTTGATCAAAAGCCCATCGAAGGCACAAGTTTGGTGTATACTTTTGATGATGCGGATGCTGAGACTCTTCATACCACCCAATATTTTGAGATGCTGGGCAACCAGGGGATCTACGATCATGGCTGGATGGCTAGTGCCATGCGGGGTGAGCCTTGGCTTGACCAAAACGACGACTCCATTGATGTGCTGCACATGAACTGGGAACTTTACAACATTAATGAAGACTTTTCCCAGGCCAACGATCTAGCTGCTGACCCTGAGAATGCAGATAAGCTAGATGAAATGATTAAGCTGTTCTATGCTGAAGCCTCTAAATACAACGTCTTTCCCCTGGATGACAGCAAAACCGAACGATTTGATGAATCCAATCGCCCGACTCTTACTGGCCGTCGCACCAACACCTATCCCGATCATTTCCGCACCAGGGAAACGGCAGCACCTGACATGAAAGGCAAGAGCCACACTATTACAGCAGATGTTGTCTTTAACACAGGTGATAAAGGGATACTACTCACTATAGGGGGACGTTTTGGCGGTTTTGGACTATTCATCAAGGATGATCAACTGGTTTACCACTACAATTTTGCCGGGATAGAGCGCTATGATATCAAGTCCACTAGCCCTTTACCGACAGGCAAAGTTACCTTTAAGGCAGAGTATATTACCGATAGTGAGGAACCTGAAGCTGGAGCAACAGTTACTCTATATGCTAAGGAAACTGATACTCCAGATACTGAGTACACTGAGATTGGTCAAGGTCGCGTTGAGAAAAGTCTCCCAGTTAAATTCAGCCAGGACGAAACCTTCGATGTGGGCTTTGATACAGGGACACCTGTAATTGAAGACTATTTTGATGAAATGCCCTTTGACTTCACTGGAACCTTGAATAAGGTTGTGGTGGAGGATAAATCTGATTCCCAGCAACCAGAAATCACAGTGGGGAATCAAGAATTTTGGGAATCAATCATTCAGCAGGTTGAGAAACGTTATTCCAGCAAATAGCGATCGCTATTCGATATTCAGAGTGTAGTTTGGGTTTCGTTCCTCAACCCAACCTACGGTTTTAACTCAACATTCCGGCTATAGTCAGCCGGGATATTTCCCTCTTTATCATGTTCGCTAAACTCAAATCAAACCTATTACAAACCATTGATTTATGAACTATTGCGTCTCTAATTCAGCCTGTAGGGTTCCGAGCAAGCGATCGGGACTCTACAGGCCATCCCAAGGCTATCCATATTGTGTTTTGGGATGCAGCCTGAGATTGTGTTAACCCCTTTTATGAGGTTTTCTCTATGTTTTTCAACGGTCTTTTGCACCGAATGTTGAGAGGCTTTGTGGCGTTTACGATCGCCACCTCTCTCCTGTGGGGGACTATCGCTCCCCCTGTCTTGGCAGTTTCTGTCGATGACATTCCGCTACCTTCCCTTCCCTGGCGTTCCGATCCTCCTGTTGATGGCACTTCCCTACCCTTTCCTCCCGTGCCTTCCGCAAGTGAGGCCAATGAGACTCTAGAAGAGTCCAAGCCTATGATTCGACGGGAAGAACCGAACTATCTACCCGAAGATGCTCCCAATATCTTAGTTATTCTCCTGGATGATGTGGGATTTGGGCAAGCCGAAGCCTTTGGTGGTAAGATTGAAGCCCCCACCATTAAACGCTTGTGGGATGAAGGAATTGCCTACAATACCTTCCATACCACTTCCATCTGCTCTCCCACTCGTGCCGCCCTGTTGACAGGACGCAATCACCACCGAGTCCACTCCGGCACTATTGCAGAACGAGCAACAGATTGGGATGGTTACTTGGGCATCATTCCCAAAACTACGGCCACACTGCCGGAAGTATTGCGGGAATATGGTTACAAGACCGCAGCCTTTGGTAAGTGGCACAACACACCAGCAAATGAAACCACCGCAATGGGACCCTTCGATCGCTGGCCAACCGGACATGGCTTTGACTATTTCTACGGCTTTGTGGCTGGAGAAACCTCCCAGTATGAGCCACGGCTGTTTGAAAATACAAACCCGATTGAACCCCCCCACTACTTCGACAAAGAGGAAAAACAGCCTTATCACTTGAGTAAAGATCTGGCGAATCAAGCAGTGACTTGGTTGCGCCAACGCCAAGCGTATACTCCTGATAAGCCCTTCTTTCTCTACTGGGCTCCTGGTGCTGCCCACGGGCCTCATCACATCTTCAGCGAGTTAGCCGAGAAATATGAAGATAAGTTTGACGATGGTTGGAAAGCTTTGCGCGATAGCACATTTGAGCGCCAGAAACAATTAGACTGGCTTCCCCTGGCAGCGGATGCCGTAGATAGCGAGCAACCTGAAGATATGGATATTTGGGATGAAATTCCAGAAAATCAAAAGGAGTTTCAAACCCGCTTGATGGAGCTTTATGCTGCCTTTGTAGAAGATGTAGATACCCAAGCAGGCAAGATAGTTGATGAACTCGAGGCCGAAGGCATTCGAGACAATACCCTGATCTTTTATATTTGGGGTGACAACGGTGCCAGTGCCGAAGGCCAAAATGGCAGTATCAGCGAACTGCTAGCCCAGAACCAGATTCCAAATACTATAAATGACCAACTCGATGCCCTCAAGCGTGATTTTGGCACCGACGAAGATCCCGATGGTCTTGCTGCCTTGGGGACTGCTAAAACCGACAATATGTACAATGCTGCTTGGGCTTGGGCTGGCGATGCACCGTTCCGCTATACTAAGCTGATTGCCTCTCACTTCGGTGGGACTCGCAATCCCCTAGTGGTTTCTTGGCCCGCTAAGATTACCCCCGACTCCACCGCCCGTTCCCAGTTCCATCACGTCAACGACATCGCCCCTACCATTTACGACATTCTGGATATTACCCCACCGGAAGAGTTCTATGGTTTTATCCAGGAATCACTTGATGGTACTAGCATGGCCTATAGCTTTAACGATGCTGATGCACCAGGTGAGAAGCAGATCCAGTATTTTGAGAATAACGGCAGTCGTGGCATCTATTTCGATGGCTGGTATGCCTGCACGTTTGGTCCTCTGACTCCCTGGACTACCGGCGACAGTAAGGCTTTAGAAGAGTGGGATTCTACTAAAGATGTGTGGGAATTATACGACTTGACGACGGACTTTACACAACAGAACGATCTTGCAGCCGAACAGCCAGAGATTCTGGAGATGATGAAGCAACTGTTCTTACAAGAAGCAGAAGACAATAAGGTCTTTCCTATTGGCGGCGGTCTCTGGACGCGCATCAATCCTCAAGATCGGATCGGAACTCCTTACACGAGTTGGACCTTTGATAGCACCACGACTCGGATGCCTGAGTTTACTGCACCAGGTCTGGGTCGTCAAAGCAACTTGGTGACGATCGATGTTGACCTAAACGGTAACGATTCCGGTGTTCTCTATGCTCTCGGTGGTGCGAGTGGGGGTTTAACCTTGTTTATGCAGGACGGAAAGCTTAAGTACGAGTACAACATGATGTTGTTGGAGCGGTACAAGGCTGAATCCGAAAAAACTCTCCCAGCAGGTCCCCACACCATTGAAGTAAAAACTATCTTCACTAGTCTAGAACCCCTTGCTCCAGCCATTGTGGAGATTCACGTTGATGGAGATGAAGAGGAATTTAGTATCATGGTTGAACGCACGGTGCCTAATGCTTTTACCGCCAGTGAGAGCTTTGATGTTGGGACAGATTTGGGTTCTCCTGTTTCACTAGATTACGCCGATGAAGTTCCCTTCCCCTTCACTGGCACCGTGAATAAACTGACGGTTGAGTTGCTGGATGAATTAGCTCCCCAGGAACCTGACACCAAAGTGGGAAATGAAGAATTTTGGGACTCAATAATTCAGCAGGTTGAGAAACGTTATTCAAGCAAATAGTAGGTGTAAGTTGAGTTGACGAACGGGAAACCCAACATTAGTTTCCTTCGCTGAACCAATTAGATTTTAACGGTTGGTAATGGGGTGTTGGGTTTATCCTGCCGATAAGCTGCGCTTTTTCGTATAGGGAATGCTCCGCGAATATGTCGCGCAGCGTTTCATGTCCGCTCTTAGCGGAAAACGTTCCATACTTTGCTTTCCTTTAGCTTCGCAATGCTAACGCGTTACATATCGCGTTAGCGAAACAACCCAACCTACGAGAGCTGAACTTCCTGGCTATAGTCAGCCGGGATATTTCCCTCTTGATCATGTTCCCTTGAATTAATTAGGCTCGTAGTAAAGCTCTAGCCCGCTAAATATGTATCTGGGCTAAAGCCCAACTACAAACAAAACCGCATGATATAAATAATTCTGCAACTAAAATTATGAATAATTCTCAAAATTATATTCAAAAACTCCTAACTGTTCTCAGTGTTTTTATTCTAACTGTTACTATTTTTAGTCCGAGTGCATTTGCCGTCCCCTCTTCAACTTGTCCCGAAAATATGGTTTTCATTCCTGGAGGAGATTTCAAAATGGGGTCAGATAAACCAGAATTTATCGAAGAACTACCTGTTGAAGATGTTAGTGTCAGTTCCTTTTGCATTGACTCCCACGAAATTACCAACGCCGAATTTACCAAATTTGTTGAAGATACAGGTTACGTTACCGTAGCTGAACGTCCCCTATCAAAATCACAATTTCCTGATTTACCCGATGAACAGCGATCGCCTGGTTCCCTTGTTTTTGAACCTCCTGCAGAAGGCATTCAACAAGTCGCTTATCTGAGTTGGTGGCATTGGGTTGTGGGGGCAAACTGGCAACATCCCTACGGCCTCGATAGTAATATTAGGGGGAAAGAAAACCATCCGGTTGTTCATATTGCCTACGAAGATGCCTTAGCTTACGCCAAGTGGGCAGGAAAACAACTTCCCACCGAAGCTCAATGGGAATATGCTGCCAGAGGTGGTTTAAAAGAATCTACTTACACCTGGGGTCAAGAATATTCTGCTAAAAAAGCCAATACCTGGCAAGGAATTTTTCCCTTTCTCAATACCAAAACTGATGGCTATTTGGGAACTGCTCCCGTTGGTTCGTTCAAGGCAAATGGTTACGGTTTGTATGACATGACAGGTAACGTTTGGGAATGGACTGCCGATTGGTATCAGGTTGAACGAAAAGACATGGCTCATAGCGTTAATCCAGAAGGTCCCAGACAAGCGGAAAGTTTTGACCCAAAAAAACCTGGAGAGGGAGCAGTACACGTCATTAAAGGTGGTTCTCACCTCTGTGCGCCCAACTATTGCAGTCGATACCGTCCGGCTGCACGAGAGTCCCAGTCACCGGATACTGGAACCACTCACATTGGTTTTCGCCTCATCAAAAATTTGGGATAACTAAATAATTAGGCGTTGCTGAATTGAAGTATGAATGCGCGATTGTTAGCTTCTGGTCAAGCCCCCGCGCATCCCCCAACTTTGGGGGACTTTTAGAGTTTTATTCCCCCCACGCATTGGGGGGTTAGGGGGGCTTGCATCATACCCAGAATCAGCAACGCCAATAATTAGGGTTTGCTGAATAAGTCTTTTAGTAGGGGTAGGAGACAGGAGACAGGAGACAGGAGACAGGAGAAATAGGAATTTAAAGGAGGTAGGAGTAAGAATTGTCCCTTAATTTTTCTGCCCAACTATGCACCTAAAATACTAACTTTTTGAGCGTTTTAGACGTGATACCAGGTACTTTTTAAAGGCCTAAAAAAGGCTAAAGTCTTCATCTGTCAATGCTTTTAGATTTAATCAGCAAGCCCTAATTAATAATAATGAATAATGAATAATTAAACGATTTAGTTCGGATAGTCAAGTAGGGTGCGTTATATCAAATCCGGATAATTAATATACCCAAGTCATTGCGAGTGGAACGGAGTGTAAGGAAGCAATCTCATGGATTTAGAAGATTGCTTCCTATCGTCGCAATGACGGCTGTTCAACCGGATTTTATATTAGACAGCTAAAATCGGTTGCTGTTAGAGGCTTTTAACCATCTGTCGTAACGCACCAACCTATGTCAGTCCAGTACAACAACTCTAATTGGTGGGTTACGCTGAAGTGAACCCACCCTAATTTCGTGTCAATAAAGTAGTGCCATAGATTTTTGGCAAAAGTACAAAACTAAAATTTTCCTAAAGAATAACTTTAGCGAAACAATTCAAGATACATTTATGTAATGAATCTGTATCAGGGTTGCTCGAACAATTTTCCGATTTGAAAAAAGCAGTCAGCAGTCAGCAGTAAACGTTTAGAAGGGGATTTAAACCCAGAGCTGCTAAAAGCTGATAGCTAGTTAATCCTTCACAACATTAGGAGTCAAATAATGGTTTCCAAATTTTCTGCGTTTTGGAATAAAGATGGTAGTACCCAACCAGATGCACCCCGTTGGGCTAATTTACGCGCCGAGATGCGCAGCGCTTTCCCTACTTACTATTGCACAGGAGCCTCAGACCCCTTTGCAGACATGGTTCACCAAGCCATTCGTTATCTAGACCGACTCAAACCACCCCAGTCTACTTCCCCTACAGGTACACCGGGTTATCTAGGAAACGATCCTACTGGTCCCCATTATGGCAGAGTGACCGAAGCGCGTCTGGGAGAAAAAATGGCTTCCGTGGAAGATGTGCTTGAGGAGGCAGCAGAACTATTTCGAGGAATGCCCAACTGGAATCATCCCCTGGTAATGCCTAATGTTATTCCTCCGGCTAACACTGCTGCGATTATTTCTGCCATGATGACTCAGGTTTTCAGTCCCAATATTATTGAGGGGGAATATGCGTGGGATGTAGAAAAGACTGAGATGGAGACCTCTGCGATCTTAGCCGATCTGATTGGTTGGCCGACTGATGAAGCAGGTGGTCTGTTCACCTTTGGAGGTTCTGGGTGCTATTTTTATGGCATCAAATACGCCCTGACCAGTTGTTTGGGCATGAATTCCCGTTGTAATGGCATTCGCACCGATGCCAAAGTGTTAGTGTCTCAACAGGGTCACTACTGCAAACAGAATTCCACAGACTGGACTGGTCTGGGTATGGAGAACTACATCGAAATTGACACCGATGATGTCACGAATGCCATGGATTTTGACCACCTAGAAGAAGTGGTGCGAGTCCTCCATTCCTCTGGTACGCCTATTGCTGCCATTGTCTGCACCATGGGCACAACGGATGCTTTTGCGGTAGACCCCATTGACAAAGTAAGGGAATTGGTAGATGAACTCTATCCCCTAGAAAAACATCCCGAGGGAGTGGGACGACCCCTAATTTACGCTGATGCGGTGATTGGCTGGTCTTGGCTGATGTTCAAAGGATATGACTTTGTAGAGAATCCCTTGGGCTTTGCACCAGCAGTTTTGGCGCAGATTAAGAAAAACTACGAGGCTATTAGCAAAGTTGTCCACGCTGATGCCATTGGCTGTGATTTTCACAAGACTGGTTGGTCAACCTATAATTGTAGCGTGGTTATGGTTCGCAGTTTGCATAAATTCCAAGAACTTCTCAGTCGTCCTGGTTCGGCTTATCTTCAGGCGCGTACTTGCTACAACCCTGGTCTCTACACCCTGGAAGTTTCCCGCTCCGGTTCCTATTCAATGGCAGCTTGGGCAACTCTGAAATACATGGGTTATGAAGGATTCCGCTCGGTTCTGGGGGGTATTCTGGAAATTCAACATTACCTGCGCCATGAGGTTATTGCTAACGAACCAACTGTAGTCTGTGTCAACACAGCAGATTCAGGTTTCGTGACTCTGTTCCGGGTTTATAAAAAGGGAGTGGATGCTAAAGCTCAATACGAAAAAGAACTGAACAATCCGCTGGCTAAGAAGGAACTGGAAGCCAATAATGAATTGCAGAAAAATATAGCCGATATGCTCTGGCAGTGGCATCGCGACGGTCAGTTGCACGAGGGAGGCTATGCACCTTACATCAGCTATACCAGTGGTTTCCGTCCAACAGATTATGACAATGAGGAAATAGAACCCGGTTTCATCTATGCTGTAAAAGCTTATCCGATGAATGTCAATATTACCCCGGAAGTGATGGACGAATTGATTCGGTTGGTATTGGTGGCACGGGATGCAATTGAAGCAGGTACAGTTCCCCAACCCAAGGATGATGCTGGAAATTGTCCTCTGCCTTACTCTGACTTCTCGAATATTAAACCTCTTGTATGTGCTTCTGATGAAGAAGATGCGGGTGGTTCCACGTCAGATAATCTTCTCTCTGGTATTGGACGTCAATCCCGCAAAGCGTTGAAGCGACTCTGGAAACGCCGTCGTGGCAAAAAGTGTGATTCTTAATCTTAATCAAAGTTAGGTTTTGATAGTGGGAATCTTCTCAACTGACTTTTGAGTTTCGCCTAGCGGTATAGTGTGGCGATCGCTCTATAGTATTGCTGAAAATTGTCTGGGAGTCAGGACAGACCATTTTTAGTCGCCTGCTGGATGGCGTGGAACCAGAGATACTCGAATCTCTCCACCATGCAGTCACTCATGTACCTGAAGTTTAAGGGTCGGCGGTCGGCTAATTTCGTAGAGTGAGGACTTACGGTGCGATTTGCTTTCATTTCCACCGATTACCACATTAGCTTACCAGCGGTAGAAGAGCGTGTATAGAATTAAGTCATAATAGGAAGAAAGCCTTCTTCCTCCGCATTCCTTCCATCAAAGTATTAAGTATTCAAGCGGACATGATATGATAAACTTACGACTCGCTATGCGAAGGCAACAAAAAGTGAACCGACGGACATTTCGTCCAAAGTTCAAGGTTATTGTTTAGAGGTTTTTCTCGATGATTTTAAATCGTATTTGGAAGCATCTGTGGAAGAAGGTAGTGGCTGTTGCGATCGCCACTGCTTTCTTTTTGAGTGTCGCTGTCCCCCCGGCGACAGCATGGAGCCTATCCGACCTATTCAAAGGCTTTGGCTGGTTTGGCAAATCCGAACCTGCTGCTACCAGCACTGCTACCGACTCAGATGCCACAACCTTTAGTCTACAACTACTCCACGCCTCCGATTTTGAAGCTGGCCTGGAAGCTATGGAGGACGCACCTCGCTTTTCCGCCGTCCTCAATGCCCTCAAAGACGACTACCCCAACACCCTTTTCCTTTCCTCAGGGGATAACTACATCCCTAGCCCGTTCCTGTTTGCCGGTGGCGATTCCAGCATGAGCGACACCCCTGTGGGCAAAGCGGGTATCGGCCACGCCGATATCGAAATCCTCAACCAACTAGGCCTTCAAGCCTCCACTTTTGGCAACCACGATTTCGATTTGGGCACTAAGGAAGTGAGAGACATCATTCAACCTTCTGGCGAATACCGTGGGGCGTTGTTTCCTTATCTGAGCGCAAACTTAAATTTTGGTACAGATCCAGACTTGGCCGACAAGGTGACGGAAAACGGGCAAGAGATTAGCACCCTTTCAGCCGGACAATTAGCAGGAACAGCGATCGCTACCATTGGCGACGAAAAGATCGGCATCGTTGGCGCAACCACACCAAAGTTGCCTGTTATCGCTTCCACGGGCAAGGTTACCGTACTCCCTGAAAATGATACGGACTACGATGCCCTGGCTGCTGACATTCAGGTTGCGGTGGACGAGCTGACGGCAACGGGCATTAACAAAGTAATTCTTTTAGCCCACATGCAACAGTTGAATATTGAGCGCGACGAACTAGCTCCTCGTCTGCGAGATGTGGATATAATTGTTGCGGGCGGTTCCCATACATTGCTGTCTGATGAAACAGATCGCCTCCGCGCTGGAGATACCAGCGCTGGTCCTTATCCCATTTTCAAAACTGATGCGGACAACAACCCAATTGTCGTTGTCAACACGAAAGCAAACTATACATATGTTGGTCGTCTGGTGGTAGACTTCAATAGTGACGGTATCGTCGTTACCGACAGTATTGATCCCAGTATCAGCGGAGCCTACGCCACTGACGAAGAGGGAGTTGCAGCAACTGGTGGGACGCTAGACCCAGAGATTGTTGCCATTACCAGTGCCCTAAATGAGGTTATCGTCAGTCAGGATGGCAACGTTTTTGGTAATACGACAGTTTTCCTACGGGGCGATCGCTCCTTCGTCCGCACCGAAGAAACCAACCTGGGCAATCTGACTTCCGATGCTGACCTGGCATACGCTAAAACGGTAGACCCCACAACGCGAATTGCTTTGAAAACTGGGGGCAGTATCCGTTCCAACATCGGCATCATTAACGCCGCGAGTGGCAGCACCGATCCCAATGAATTTGAACTGTTGCCCCCCGAAGCAAACCCGGCAGCAGGCAAAGCAGAGGGAGAGGTTTCCGAACTGGACATCAATAATTCTCTCCGCTTCAACAACGGACTCACCCTGATCACCCTAACGGCAGAACAACTCTTAGAGACACTCGAACATGGGGTTGCGCAGACCAGTTCCGGTGCAACACCAGGTCAGTTTCCCCAAGTAGGAGGTTTGAAGTTTAGCTTTGATGCTGAACGTCCTGCTGGCGATCGCGTACTCTCTTTAGTCGTTTTGGGCGATAGCGAATCTGATGTAGTCGCGCAAAATGGCGAACTCGTTGGCGACCCCAGTCGCACTTTCCGGGCGATTACCGTCAACTATCTCGCTGACGGTGGTGACAGCTATCCTTACCCCAGTTTTTTGAGTGCCGATCCGGTTTTGTTTAATCGTGTCGATCTCTTGGGTGAGCCAGATAGTGATGGCGACGGGGATTTTGAATCGGAAGAGGATCTCAACCAAAACGGGGTGAGGGATGAGCCGATTGCAGAACCTTTTGAGGGCGTTGCTGACTTCTCTCCTTTCGGCACCGAGCAAGACTCACTGTCGGAATACTTCTATCAAGTTTTTCCTACGGCAGACAAAGCTTTTCAGCAGGCGGACGGCGATCCGTCCTCGGATGAGCGCATTCAGAACCTGGCGTTTCGGGAAGATACAGTGATTGCTCAATAGAGGAATTTTTGCTGAATTTATCTAATCCCAAATCTCGATAATGTTGTATGGTGCGATTGCCTAGGGGCGATCGTACAATTGTAGAGCAAATCATATCATGTCCGGTAGCATCGGTCTTGTATAGTAAATAGGCAACAGGCAACAGGCAACAGGCAACAGGCAACAGGCAACAGGCAACAGGCAACAGGCAAGAAAAAAACTTAAATTATCCTGTAGATATCCACGCTAACTTTTACACAAACGATTGCCTTCGGAC
>NZ_JAAHGO010000220.1 GCF_010672455.1 Okeania sp. SIO2C9
GCTTATCAGTTCGGTGTCAATAATGGAGTTGAGCCAATTGATCATCCTTCTGATTTGGTTGAGGTTTAAGTGAACAAGGATTTGCAACCATCAACTGCATCCAATGGCTGGGTTAATACCCTAGAGTCTGACAAATTTGAAGTATATGAAAGAGCTAAGCAAATTATTGATAATAATCTCTACTGTGTTCTTTCCACTTGTTCGATAACAGGAGAACCTTGGTGTTCTCCTGTGTTCTTTGCCTATGATGAGTCCTGGCATCTTTACTGGTTTTCTGCTGTTGCTTCTAGGCACTCTCAGAATATTTACCACAACCAAGGTAAGGTGGCGATCGCTATCTTTAATTCAGCTGTGCCAGAAGGAACGGGCATAGGGTTATACTTCCAAGGTACAGCTGATGAGTGCCGGGAAAAAGACCAGATAGAAAGAGCGTTGGTTCTGTTGAGAAACAGAGCCAGCCAGCCGGAGAATAGACCCTACTATGGCTATCTGGGTGATTCTGCCAGAAGAATTTACTGCTTTTTTCCACACCAGGCGTGGGTGTCAGGTGAACGATTAGAGGTGGGTAATCAAACAAAGTGGACACTTGATTATTAAGAAATCTTGAAAACTTTAGTATGCTAAACTGTTTAGTTTAGTTTTGAGTCTTTGTTCTGATTGTCTTTATGAAACTTAACACAGTTGACTTTTTTTATGTCCGACTACTTACCACTTTCAAATGATAAATGAAGCGAACTAACTGTATGTATCGCTTCATTACATCACTATCAATTATTTAATTGAGAAGATTATGCAGGGTTTGAAAGCATCCTTTTCTGAAGCAAACTGAGAATTGCAGGTTTTTCTAAAATGCCGACTAACACACCATTGTCATGAATCACAGCCAGTGCAGATAGCTTTTGTTGTTCGATTAGCCGCACTACTTCCAATAAAGGTTGGTTAGCTTGTACTGTGGTAGATTCTGCAATCGGTCCCATTACATCTTTAATTTGAGTTTCCGACCACAATTGCCTTGGGATGGTTCGCAAATTGTCAACAGATATTGCTCCTAGTAATTGTCCATCATTATCGGTGACTAAAAACCGCTGCCATTTTTGGGAGCTCACAATTTGCTCATCAGCAAACTCTCTGAGGTTAAGATCAGCTCTGACAATTGGACTATCTAACTCCACAACATCAGCAGCAGTTAAGCCTGTGAGTTGTTCTTGTACTCTCGCAAATTGAGCTGCATTACTAGCATTTTGTAACAAGAAGAAACCAATTAACAAGTTCCAGAAGTTCGCCAAGCTGCCAAATAATAATAGGGGAAGTAAACCAGAAGCGATGGCTAACCAACCAAAAGCTTGTCCGATACGACTGGCAAAAACTACTCCTTTGTAGGGGTTACCAGTAATTTTCCAGACTATTGCCTTCAGTATATTACCTCCATCGAGA
>NZ_JAAHGO010000221.1 GCF_010672455.1 Okeania sp. SIO2C9
TGTTATCTTTACCATTTGAAATTGAATTAGTTCAAAAAAATGATTCAGAATTTATTGTTGTCTTGAAGAAGATTACTTAAATAATTAATGCAGATGTAGTTTACTGAGGAACAGAGAAGATTATAGTATAGGAATCTAAGTAACTTAATAAATAATCTAGATTTTTTAAAATATTGCAAAATGAACGAACTGAGGATTGATTTAGGTTGTGGCTCCTCGAAGAAAGAAGGAACTATTGGTATTGATCAGCAAGGGATATCTGGTGTCGATTATGTTTTAGATATTCAAACACAACCCTTGCCTTTTCTAAATCAAAGCGTTGGATATGTCCACTCTTCTCATTTTTTAGAACATATCGAAAATCCGATTTATATCTTTCAGGAAATCAGTCGTGTCTGTAGAGATGGTGCAGAATTAGAGTTCTGGACTCCATATACTTGGTCAAATTCTGCATTTGTTTTCGGTCATAAATCATTTTTAAATGAGGATCATTATCTTCATATGTGCGTGTGGCACCCTGATTTTTGGGCACAGGCATTGAAGGCGAGATGGTTACTTAAAGAAATTACTTACATTATTGAACCTAAAGCTTTAATAGATATATACAGGAATAAAATAAGCCTTGATTTTGCTTTAAATTACTACAAAAATATTGTTAGAGAGTTGGTGTATTTATTGAAGTACGTACTAACTATAAAGGTCACACTGTGCAGCCCATAAAAACCTTTTCTACTGATCGTTATGCAAAAAGGTATCCATTAAAAGAGCAATCAAAAAATACTTGGAATTCAATTGAACTTGAAAAAGCATGTAAATGGTTTTCATCACAGTGAACAAAAAAATATTGGGCAATACAGCAATACAATAAAACAATTTATATATATTGATCAAGATTGAGTGCATATTATGATAATAAAAATCCTATAATAACAATGAGATATTTTTTTAAAAATTTTAATTGACATATATTTAGATCTACCTTGTTAACTAATCACAAAAGACACTAACCATGAAGGCAACATGAACATACTAAATCAGTACATTAAATCAGCACCAAGCCCACAGAAAGCGCTTGACATTTTTAAAGGTGAATGGTCATCTAAGCTACCTGACAGCTTAGCAAAGTTAGAAGCTGGCTCAGCAAGATTGTTTGAAGATCCACGCATTGAGTGGTGTGCTTCTCAAATAGGAGGCTTTACAAACAAGAGCATCCTGGAACTTGGTCCTTTAGAAGCAGGACATACTTATATGATGGAAAGTCTGGGGGCGCAATCAATTATATCCATTGAAGCCAATACCCGTGCATATTTGAAGTGCCTAATTGTCAAAGAATTATTACAACTCAACCGCACGCGCTTCCTATGCGGAAACTTTGTGGAATATCTGCAAACAAACACAAAGCGGTTTGACATTTGTATTGCCAG
>NZ_JAAHGO010000222.1 GCF_010672455.1 Okeania sp. SIO2C9
CTAAAATACGAATCAATTATTGCTTACGACTTAGGCACAAGCACAGCTCTTACTACTTACGATGGGTCAGAGTATGTTGAATTAACTAACCCTCGCTTCTTGCGTAACAAAGAGCAGGAAATTAAGCGCAAGTCTAAGCTCAGGAGGCGTAAGGTAGCGCCTAACACAAAGAAAAGGACTAAACCCTCAAACAGATGGAAAAAAGCCTCTAAAGCGGTTTCAAGGTTACAGCGAAAAGTTAGTAATCAGCGTCAGGATTGGCAGCATAAGGTAACGTCAGATATAGCAAGTCGTTATGACATCGGCGTTACTGAAGAACTGCGGGTTAGAAACATGACCCGCAAAGCCTTGAAGGGAAGTAAGCGCAAGAGGCAAAAAGCCGGACTCAACAAGTCAATTTTAGATGTGGGAATGTCAACCCTAAATAAAATGATTGGCTATAAAATTGAGGCAAAAGGCGGATTGCTTTTTGTGCTTGATACCAAAAAAGTCAAACCATCTCAACGCTGTCCCAACTGTGGAAAAGTACACAAGCATTGGGCTGAGTTGTCTAACCGCCACCATGTTTGTGATGCTTGCGATTTTGAGATTGAGCGCGATAAAGGTTCAGCGTTGGTGATGTATCAAGTTGCTATAAACAAGCAACCGGGGGATGGTATAGCCCTCGTAAACGTCGATGCTTGTGGCTCTACTTCTAAGAAGCGTAACTGTAAGGATACGGGTTCTTTGAAGCAACTACAGCAAAAGAAGCGTTCAAAACTCAGTAAGTCCTCTCCGGAGCATAGGGTTGCAAGAAACCCCGTCCTACGCAGTGAGGCGGGGTAGTTCATTTAGCGCCTCCTATAGCTACAGGAGGCGCTGGCAAAGAAGAGACTTTCGGCTGAAACTTCTCTTCCATCCTAAGGCTTGAGCTAGGGTTCAGACTTGAGTGTTCTGTTACGATATGAGTGCTTCAGCTTTAGGAGCTTCTATGCCCTGTTCCTGCTCGACAAACTCTTGGACGTAGGTGCGATACTTCCTGAGACTATCATCTACCCAATCGCGGTCATCACTGTTGGCGAAGATATGTACCAAAGGTTCTCCTGCATCCGGCAAAATTAATACCCAGTCATCAGTTTGGGCATTAATAATCTTCACCCCATCAATTAACTCTAGGTTCTCACTAGGATGAGTTTCCACAAAATGGCGCATTAATGCCCCCTTGACTGTCCAAGGACAACGAATTGTACAGGCTTTGTGGCAAACGCGGGGTAATTCCGAGCGAATCTGACCTAGTGAATGCTCTTGTATAGTCAGCATCTCAATCAACTTAGCAATACAGAACATTGCATCAAATCCGGGATGCAACTGTGGGAAAATAAAGCCCATGTCCCAACTGCCACCCAAGACTACATTGGAATTAGTCTGGGATGCTTCCAA
>NZ_JAAHGO010000223.1 GCF_010672455.1 Okeania sp. SIO2C9
TATGCTAGCTCAACCTGGAGACGGCGTTTTAATTGCTGGTAAAGGTCACGAAGACTATCAAATTCTAGGTACTGAAAAAATCCACTTTGATGACCGAGAGCAAGCACGAAATGCCCTGCTGAAACGAGGAAGCTAAAAAGTTCCTGACTGTTCCCTGTTCCTTTATTCGTTGAAAGTTATATGGTTAGAGATAGGAAGCATGGTTTGAAATTCTAACCTGCTACTTGCTAATCTGCAACCTGCTAACCTTTAACGTTCGATGAACCTGCCACGGACTTCAGATTTGTCTATCTACCAGCTAGCTCTGGACAATCTAGCCCCTACCCGACCTCTATCAGTTAATCATGCCACACTCAAATCTCTAGTGGGGTCACTGATTGATGTCTTGATTGAAGCAAAAATCCCGGCAACGCTCTGGATTAAGCTGCCGCCAGCGGGGGGCTGGCAAGCAGAAATAAAGCGGTATCAGCAGCTATTGGATATTTCCCAAACGATTTATCTATGTAGCTATTCTGGAGATGACTTGGTAGAGGAAAAGAATCTAATTAGCCAGGCTAGTAATCTTAAGGGAAAATCGCGCATTTGTCCGGTGCCTCTGGCAGCTGGAAGCCAACTTAAACGAGAGTACTTTTTGATTCTCCTGTCTGAACAATTTAGTAGTCTAATTGCGGCTTACCGACTGCCAAAATCTAAGTCAGCCTTAGCAATAGCCAGTAGAGAAATTAGACCTTTATTAGCCGTTTTTAGCTTTGAACAGAGGGTCATTGAGAGAGTCTTAGAGGCTTTAAGAGAAGTGATGGCTGTAGCTGATAATACTCCTGAGGAGTTACTCGGGGATTGGAAAACTTTATTGCCACGACTATGGGCTGCTGACGAAAAGGAACTACTTACCCAGTTATTGTTTAAGCAAGTACAACGCACCGATAACATATTTGAGCAGCAGGCTGTAAGCAATTACCTTGCTCAGCCTACAAAAGCCAACCCAGTTTCAGTACCTAATTCCCAACAGCACAAATACGAATTTCTAAAGCGATTTGCTCAGGAACTGCGAACACCTTTGACTAATATGAAGACAGCTCTGAAGCTACTGGATTCACCTCAAAGTAAGTCAGTACAGCGCCGAAGATACATGCAGCTGCTTTATTCAGAGTGCGAACGTCAGAATTCCTTAATTACTGGGTTAGTAGAGTTAGCTAAATTAGAAGATGACCTGCAACTAACTGTCACAGAGCCAGTGCAGTTGGCAGAGATTGTTCCCGGTGTGGTTAGTACCTATCAACCTATTGCTCATGCCTTGCACTGATCCTGTACGTTTTGGTGCGGAGCTATTATTGGATGCAGTTATAGGCAACAGGGAACAGTTCATTAATTGATAATTGATAATGGATAATTGATAATTACAAGAAGGTTTTAACC
>NZ_JAAHGO010000224.1 GCF_010672455.1 Okeania sp. SIO2C9
TTTGAGTGATGTTGCCCGCACTCGCACTAATACTTGTCCTTGCCCTGGTTTGGGTTCAGGTGTTTCTACCAGCTTCAGGGCATCAATTCCTGCATTACTTTGGACTTCATAGGCTTTCATGGAAACTCCTAGTGTATAGATATAGCCAATTTATATTTATCACTTAGGAGTTCCCTTGCCATATCACTAAGTACGACTAACTCGACGACGCAACATAAATAACCCACCGAGGGTAAACAATCCTATAGTAGTAACTGGTTCTGGTACAGACTTACTCACTTGTGTAACTCTAATGCGTGCTAATTGGTAGCCTTCAACTGTAAAATCAGCGTTGGTAAAGGCTGGGTTAAAGGAAAAGATTTCATCGCCTGTAAAACCAGGAAACTTCTCAATTACACCATTTTCCTCCTCCCCTTGAGCAAGTATCTCTAATGAGAAGGGTAGACTAGATAGTGACTCGTCATTAATTTCAGTACCAGCATCCCAAACATCACTACCGAGAACAATAAAATCAGCTCCGATAAAGTTGCCTTCAGCGTCAAAGATTTCAATTGGTTCATCGTTAGAAATAAAGCCATCGTTGGTAGGAATAAGCATTGAGACGTAGCTGAAGAAACGATTGTTAGCAATGAGACTATCGTCGAAGTTAATTGTTACTGCTGCAGTATCGCCAGGGAAGAATCCGAGGGCACTAGCGAAGATTTTACCTTGAATTACACTATTGGTAGTCGCTGAACTTTGGGTGAATAAATTGGCAATAGTTGAGCTAAGAGGAATGGGAGTGTTATTGGGATTAAGACCTTCAAAAGGAGTATTGTCAAAACTAAAACCAGGAGTGTTAAACTCAAGACCTGTTATACCATCCTCAGCTATTGCCTCAATTGCTGATGAGGCAGGAGAACCAGGGTTAAAAGTATCAAAGCTTCCATCGTGTAAGCCAAACCAGACTGGAGATAACACTGCTCCGTTTTCCGGTCCGAGGTTCTCCACTGATAAGTTTAAAGTGATTGCTTGTGCTGCTGATTTCATTGTTATCGTCGAGGTGAGTGCCGCGATGGCAGCAATGATAATTGTTGGAGTTTTGAAGAGGGGTCGGTATTGACTGGTCATCATATTCTCTCTAATTATGTAACTCTCAAATCTTAAGATTGACGGTTTAAATCTATTTAAGTTGTGGAAGAGATTTTTACTCAATCCTTAATCAAGTATTCTAGTGACCTTTCTCTTGATGATCACTATTTCTTAGCAACCTTCATTAAAACTACACAACAGCTAGTGTTTTATTTTTATTTAAAAATATAAAAAAAATTGATTGATTTTGATTAAGGTTAGTCAAATTAATGAGTCATTGTCTGTTGAAGTTTATTGATATTTATTTTGACAAATGCCATATATCACTTATCAAATTTGGGAGA
>NZ_JAAHGO010000225.1 GCF_010672455.1 Okeania sp. SIO2C9
ATCAGAAAGAAATTCCCAGAGGCATTTACTGCCGAGGGAATAGTGAGCTGTGCCGTACAGCCAGTATTGGTTAATCCAATATCAAGATAAAAGCTGTTACAATTTTCTACAGTTTTTTTCGTACGGTATACCTTTCACCAACCTTGAATCCTTCTGTTAACCAGTACCAACATTCGCAAATCCGGGGATAGTAGCCAGTGCCAGCACGGTAGATAGTTTTGGTAGAAATACTTAGTTCCTGAGCTAATTGTTCAAGAGTGTACCGGACTGTTTCAGTAGCAGGTATGTCTGTCTGTCCTTCTACTTCGTCGTCTATATGGAAGTCTATTACATTGTCTCCATAATTTTCTTCATTTCCCTGTAACCCATAGCTAATAGGAATTTTAGATGTGTACATCAGTTTGTCTCTCCTTGTCTGTTTGATGTCTATAATTGAAATATAGACACTAAAAAACGGAAGTACAAGGAACCTAAGCAACTGTTTGGGAACGTAAGCAATTGATACGCAATCAGACTTCAAAAAGGGGTCTCCCGTTTATAATCAGGCGATTTTACGGGAGAAAACTTTACATTCGTAGAGATGAGTTTTCCCATTTTGCGGTCGGAAAAAGGATGTCAAGCTACTTGGGGATTAGAAATTTTCTCAGGTTTGTAAAACTTAGGGACATCTAAAGTTGGCTCTCCAAGTATTTCCATAAATCCCCATTGCTCTCTACCTGGTAAAAATTTAGCTTTAATTTCCACAAAGTAGCGATCGCCTTGTTGATCTTTCTCCAACTTAGGATTAAATCTGAACGGTTTTACTGGAGAATCCCTCCACAGAACAGGTACATGATTTGCCCTAGTTAATTTCTTATTTAATTTCTCATTATCAAATTTTTTCTTTAATCGTGAGACGCGATCGCCTTTTCCTTTTCTATTTCTGTGAATACTTATTACAGGACATTTACAAACCGCTATAAATTGCCACAAACCTGATAGTTTAAATTCGTTAACTTTTAAATCTAAATGAGGAGTATCATTGGCTGCAATTATTGTAAAACCTAGTTTATGGGGAGTATTTTTGTTAGGGAAATGTGTGAGGTAAGGGTAAACAGTTACATACCTATTTTTATCTGGGTCGTAGTCTAGCCTGAGAAACTCTTTTACCTTTGGGCTATTATAAATTAATTCATAAGTTTTACCTTCTGAAATCAGATTGTAGTAAGCATCATTATCCTCATATCGCCTGACTATTCTGCCATATAAAGTTCCTATACCTTGGAAAGCATAATCTTGTTTTGGTGGTAGGCTTTCTTCTTCTTTATTTTCTAATTTTTCTTCTTCTTTAACTTCTGAAGTAGCTACTTTTTGAGATTCAGATTTAGGGTTTGATTCTGTCTGTTTTTTAGTTTCAGTTTTGGACTGCT
>NZ_JAAHGO010000226.1 GCF_010672455.1 Okeania sp. SIO2C9
GTGCGTTTAAAAGATAATGAAAAAATTGTTGACGGTCAAGGCTTTTTTAATGTAGAAGCTTTGCCAGAAGGAAGTATTTTAGTTTTTCCCATCGCCGTCAAGTCATCTCAAGAAAATTGGACAACTTATTTAGAATCAACGGAGTGGCATAATTCTTCAGGCTCTTTCTCCAAGGAAATGTATTTTGGAGGGCTAGAATCTATTGGATTTGGTCGGTGTAAAGTCACTTTGTCTGGACAATATATTCAAGGAGAGAACTAAAAATGACTTGGGAATTTTATGGCTTAGATGAACGGGCAAGAAAATTGGTCAAACAACAACTAGCTGATGCTATAGAAGCTAATTTACCTGCTAAAGAAACTCAAATTCTCATCAAAGAATCTCACAAAATGCGTCAAACTGTCGCTTATGGACTAGAACGTTTTTGGGGAGAGCAATTGAGATTGGAAGACAAAGAGTCTGCAAAAGCTAATTATTGGCGGAATACTTGGAATGAATTAGTTGCGATTCTTAAGGAAGGTGAGGTGAATTTACCTCAACATCAAGACGTGGATGCTATGGCAGATGCGTTATGGAGAATCTCACCAGAGAATCAGCAAATTGCCTTGTCTATTTTGACCCAACTGTGTGATTCTTTGGTGTGGTGGACACAGCGTTATAAATCGTTAGTAACTAATAATAACAAGTAATTTTTACTTTCGCTTTGTCCTAGCTAAGCTTCAATTGAAAAGGAGGAGGAGTAATGGAAGTTCCCAGAATGTTTCGCGCCCAAGTTAAAGAATATTGTAACTTACAATTTGTTCCTGACCGGGAAAATAGAGAAGAATGGCTTAAAGAATGGGTTAATCCACAACAAACTGGCAAACCTTATCAACATGAAAATTTATCGAATATCAAAAAATCAGGACTATATGGTTCAGTTTATTGCATTCCAGTTAAATTTCCTTATCGACTCTTCACCAACTGCGGTCAAGATACAATTGGTCGTCCTACTTTAGGAAAAAATGGGATTCCCTTTATTCCTGGAAGCAGCATTAAGGGATTGTTTCGCCGAGTCTGCAATGATGAGCAACAAAAACAGCACTATTGTGGTGGTACGGAGAAACAGGGAATTTTAAGATTTCATGGTGCTTATCCTGTTGGGGACTGGACGGGAAAACACACTGTTCCAATTGTGCAAAATGGTCAAAGAATGAGAGAGACTCGCTACTCTATTTTAGATCTCGTCCATCCTCAACAAACTCGGCAAGTGCAAAATCAGGATGGAACAACTGCGATCGCACTGATTAGTCTTCCCCAACCCACCCTAATTTTTCAGTTTAGTAGTACTGATTCTACTATTAACTGGAAAGAAGTTGAAACTTTACTCAAAAAAGCCTTAAGTCGGGGGTTAGGCGGCAAAACCAGTA
>NZ_JAAHGO010000227.1 GCF_010672455.1 Okeania sp. SIO2C9
CTGATGCTTCTTGGATAAAATTAGAAAGATGGAATAGTTTATCCCAAGAAGAAAAAGAAAAGTTTGCTCCGATTTGCCCGGATTTTGTGGTGGAATTAATGTCACCTTCAGATAATCTGAAAACTCTCCAAGCAAAAATGACAGAATATATGCAAGAACCGGGGGTAAAATTAGGTTGGTTAATTGATAGAAAGCAAAAGAAAGTTTATATTTATCGCCCAGGAATGCCTACTGAATGTTTAGAAAATCCTGATAGTGTGAGTGGGGAAAAAGTCTTGCCTGGGTTTGTGTTAAATATGAGCAAAGTTTGGTAAATGGAAGGGAAATAAATTATGCTTGACGACCAGATTATTTTGCAAATGCCTCCAGATTTACAAATGACAGAGGAACAATTTTTTGAATTCTGTCAAATTAACCGAGATTTACCGAAAAATTGTGGGTATGCGCCTCCCCTTTTAAGGGGATAATAAATAAAAATTTTCATCTCTTTGTCAATCCTCTTCTTTTCAAGGAGAGGTAATTATTAATTATTCATTATTAATTATTCATTATTGAAGGATATAAACTAATAAATCTGGAGAATTATTAATTGTGTCTCTCACTGGTGATGAAAAACAAAATAAATTTTATATTTATCGCCAATAAACGCCTATAGAATGTTTAGAAAATATTGACAGTGTAAGTAGATAGCCAGTATTGCCTGGGTTGATTTTAGATATGAGCAAAGTTTGATAAATAGGAGGGAAAATTATGTGGGAAAACCCAATGGTTTTAAAAATACCTTCAGATTGGAAGATAACGGAGGAAAATTTTTTTGAATTTTGTCAAATTAACCAAGATTTACAGATAGAAACTAATAAATCTGGAGAATTATTAATTATGTCTCCCAATGGTTCATAAACAGGAAATAGAGAATTTAATCTATGTGTGCAATTAGGAATATGGTCAGAGCAAGATGGTACAGGTATAGCTTTTAGTTCCAGTACTGGATTTACTCTTTCTACAGGAGCGAAAAAATCTCCTGATGCTTCCTGGATAAAATTAGAAAGATGGAATAGTTTATCTCAAGAACAAAAAGAAAAGTTTGCTCCGATTTGCCCGGATTTTGTGGTGGAATTAATGTCACCTTCAGATAATCTGAAAACTCTTCAAGCAAAAATGACAGAATATATGCAAGAACCGGGGGTAAAATTAGGTTGGTTAATTGATAGAAAACAAAAGAAAGTTTATATTTATCGCCCAGGAATGACTACCGAATGTTTAGAAAATCCTGATAGTGTGAGTGGGGAACCAGTATTGCCTGGATTTGTTTTAAATATGCAGAAAGTTTGGTAAATAGGAGGGAAAATTATCCTCGAAGAAACAATGATTTTACAAATGTCTCCAGATTTACAAATGACAGAAGAAC
>NZ_JAAHGO010000228.1 GCF_010672455.1 Okeania sp. SIO2C9
GAGAGAGACTTGATTGAAAGCAAATTCAATAGCTTTAGCTAAATCAGGATAAGTTCTCGCACCAATCTGACGTAAAATACTTTTGAGCTTTGACCAACAATTTTCAATGGGGTTGAACTCAGGAGAATAGGTAGGAAGATAGATTAATTTAGCTCCTACTCCCTCAATTAAAGACCTAATTTGCTCTCCCTTGTGAATAGAGCAATTGTCCATGATTACACAAGCTCCTCTCCACAGTTTAGGAACTAACTTTTGAGAGATAAACGCTTCAAAAGTAACAGCATCAGTTCCTCCCATCAGACTAGATTTAGCAATCACACCTTTGAGACTCATGGCACCAATAATGGACAGATTCTGACCTCGTTTGTGAGGGCGTTCACCATAAGCTCTTTGACCTTGAGGAGACCTAGCAAATAAACGTACTAAAGCTAAATTGACTCCAGATTCATCTAGAAAAATAAGGTCTTTTGCCAAAATCCTCTTAACTGTTTCCCAGAACTCTAACCTTTGCTGTTGGACTTTTTCAGTTCCTTTTTCCGTAGCGTGCAGGTTTTTTTTTGAGAGTTAAATTAAGACGACGTAACATTCTGTCTACCGTTGAACGACCAATTACAACTCCTGTTTTTGAGGCTAACTGATGACGAAGTTCCTCTAAAGTGGCATCATTATTACTGTTAACTAGATCTTGGAGAACCTTTAACTCTTCAGGGCTGAGTTTTGTTGGTGTTTGTTGTCTTCGTATTTTGGGGCCAATATTTCCTGTTTGTCGATATTGTTTGAGTAATTTTTGGATAAAACTTAATGCCACACGAAATTGTTTAGCTAGTTGACGTTGAGATATATTGCCTTCATTGTAAACATCAATAATTTTTTGTCTAAGGTCAAGAGAATAAGCTTTCATTTAAATATGGACAGTCTTTCTGGCGATCCCTATGGGTGGTACTACGGCGATCTGCTTGTTTAGTTAGCGATCGCCAAAATCTGGAAAATAACAAAAGCTAGAATTAGCAAGCAATTTGAGTTTTAGTAAAATTTTGTAACTACATCCTTGACACATGCTACACAATCTTAAATTGTCACCAATGTACAGGATAATGGTTTTCAGAACTTTTGTCAGTCAATCAGGAACTCCGCTTAGTGTACCTCACTAGACTAGGAAATGCTATATTGGTCAACCACTTTTTCAGCAAGCTAAGTTAATGTCTAAATATCGGATAAATAAATCTCTTTAATTGAATACAAACCTTAATCAATAACCCTACAATCTTTTGACTGAAATTAACCTCAAGGACAATTGAAAGCATCTCTACCTAAAGAGGCTTACAGCTATTTTTAAGACTAAGCTGTTACGCATTTCAATCATATATTTATTTGATATTAGTTAATGGCTAAAACTCTTGTTCCT
>NZ_JAAHGO010000229.1 GCF_010672455.1 Okeania sp. SIO2C9
TGCATAAAAGTGGGGGGCAAAGCGGGGATTCCTTATGTCACAGAGGGGACGGCTGAAAGTAACCTGAAGATAACAGTAGAGTGTTCTTTCCCCGAAAGTGAAGATTTAAAATAAATGTACTACCCTTCCCTCAGCTCTTACCGGGAGGGGTGATTCATATTTGAGAAATCCAGGTGGCTAAACATCGAGAGTAGCAATGCTGATTAATCGTCTACTTTTAGAAATATCAGCCACCAAATTAGCTCCAGGGCATAGGTTTTTTTTGTTGTGGTACAATGGGAAGTAGATTAATCGACTTCCCATCCAGTATTTATCTTCTGGTTTGGTAGAAAAGCCAATTAACTCACCCTGTTATAGTGTCTAGTGGACACAGTAGACTCGTCTAGTGTACAGAGGTGAGGAATTATGACAGACATTGATCCTTATCCCGTCGCCGAGCTTCCGAATCGCTACAAGCTAGGCAAACAAGCAGTTTACAACCGACTTGATGCTCTCCAAATCAAACCCCATCGACAAGGGAACCGGAGTTACATTGGCTTAGATCAGTTGCAAGCACTCGACCAACTTGAAGAACATCTTGCCAGCGGCGGCACAATGGGAGATTTTAACTCACCGCCCCTGGAGTCCAGTCTAAGTCCAGTGGACACAGTAGACTTGTCCACTGGACTGAATCGCACAGATGATTTGATTACCCTAATTGAGCGTATAGCAGCAGCAGTCAAACCCTTGAGTGACCCTCTGGCACACCTAGAGCAATTAGAAAAAGCTGTAGCTAACAACTGGCTGTTGAGTACATCAGAAGTACAAAAGGTAATTGGGGTCAAGCCCAAGGGAGAAAAATTCACTAGGGGTAGTTTCACCTTTGTTAGGTCTGGAAAGATTGGGAATCAATCGGCATGGCGGGTGGTGAAATCTCTTTAAAGCCCCTTTGGGGCCGGGAACTCTTAAAAATTAGTACTCAAATTGCGATAACCTAGAGTAACAAAATAATGGTTATCGTACCCTGGAGTAGAGTTATCGTACTCTGGAGTGTCGATCAGGAAGGAGTCAGGAGTCAGGAGTCAGGAGTCAGGAGACAGGAGGAATGAATGTCAAACCAAACAGCTAAAAGCTTTCGAGATTTAATAGTTTGGCAAAAAGCTCATCACTTCGTTTTACTAGCTTATCGTTTCAGTCGCAGTTTTCCTAGCTCGGAAACCTATGGATTAACATCCCAGTTGAGAAGAGCTGCTGTTTCTGTCCCAGCCAACATTTCAGAGGGCTTTAAAAGGAAAACTTTATGGAATAGGTTTAGAAGTAGGAATGTTGGAATATGCTGGCTACGATGCTCATGGCTCTTGTTTACAATCTTTTTGGTCTGGTCAACCTTTAGCTGTCTTGGAAAAGTTAGCTCATACTTATTT
>NZ_JAAHGO010000023.1 GCF_010672455.1 Okeania sp. SIO2C9
CAGTCAGAATCAAAAGGTAATAAAATCCAGACTGGTTTACCTAATGCTCCTGCCAAATGTGCCACTGCTGTATCTATACTAATTACTAAATCTAATTGTTTTATTGCTGCTGCTGTATCAGCTAAATTCTTAAAAGATGAACCATTATTATATACTTTAGTTTGAGAGTTCAGCCATTCTAAATCTGCTGGCAATACTTCCTTTTGTAAAATATAAAAATTAGCTTTACCTATACTGAGAATTTCCTCTAAATATTCAACTGGGCAAGAGCGTTTTTGGCTAGTGTTAATGTTACTCTTTGTTTGCCAACATATGCCGATTTTGAGATTTTTTTCTGGAGCAGGTGGCATCTGAAAGTCAGTAGATTCAGGAACAGATAAATAAGGAATTTCAGCAGGTATAGTTTCTAAGGTAGTTGCCAAAATTTGAGGTAGACTCATTAATGGAATTTGCAGGTGAAAATCTGGTAAAGTTTCACCTTTAACAAATAATTCATCTATTCCTGAGACAGTAGTAAATAATAATTTTAGTCCTGCTTGATTACATTCAACAATTACCCGCCCTCCTAGTTTTTTCACTAGAGGAATATAGCGGATAAATTGAATGGAATCTCCCAAACCTTGTTCAGTATAAACTAACAAAGTTTTGCCCTGAAAATTTGAGCCCTCCCACAAAGTTTGAGAGAAATTACGAGAGCTAATATCTTTCTTTTGCCAGCGCCATTCATATTCATTAAATCCTTGAATAAAATTTCCTTGTTTCAGCAAGATACTTGCCAGACCAAAGTGAGCATTTGCATGATTTTTATCTAATTTAAGAGCTTGTTGATAATATTTTTGAGATTCTATAAGCTTTCCTAGCTCTAAAAATATGTTCCCTAAACCGTTATATGCTTCAGCATAATTTGGCTTAAGTTCAAGGGCTTTTTGATAATATTCAATGGCAGCTTCAAGTTGAGATTCTGTAAGTTTTCCTAGCTCTAAAAATATGTTCCCTAAACCGTTATATGCTTCAGCATAATTTGGCTTAAGTTCAACGGCTTTTTGATAATGTTCAATGGCAGCTTCAAGTTGCTGGCTATCCTTCAGTGCTAGACCAAGATTACTATGAATTTCGGGATTATTTGGATTTAGTTTCACAGCTTTACTGAGGTAGGAAACTGCTTCTTTTGGTTTCCCTTCTAAACCAGCAATAACCCCTAATAAATTCAGCAACTGCCAATTTTCTGTATCTCTTTCTAAGATTTGATGGCAGAATTTTTTCGCTAATTTTAAATTTCCTTTTTGATAATTCTTTACTGCGGACTTAAAAATATTTTCTAATGTCTTATTTTCCATAAATTTAGCCTACTTATAAAATTGTTGATTCAAATTAGTTAGAGTAGCGGAATTAAATTTTTAAATTTGTAGCTATTATTATAGTAGTCCTATTTTGGTTATGTAAAAAATAACGTTGAAAAACGCAACAGCTCTGAAAGACAATATACAAACGGAGTAACAGCTTCAGAGTTTTTATCTATTTTTTGAGTTTTTACAGCCTATTTAGAATTGCTATAGAGTCTTTCCAGATGGACAATTAATAATGTTGATTTAATCAACTATCTCCTGTCGTTAAGTTTTGCAGAATTACCCCATACCTAAGAACTATAATTTAAGACTTAAAACCTACTATACTTTAAAAATATGTCGCAACCTACTCAAGGCATTCCCAATATTCCCGATCTTACTCATCCCCAAGAATTAATTGAATTTGGCAATCACATTCTGAAAGTATCTCTGATATTAATTATTCTCATTGGTTTCTTTGGTTTAAGTATAGCTATTATCAGTTTTACTCTCCGTAATCAAGAATCAGAAGCAAACATTTTTATTAATGAATTAGTGTCTCAATATTAAAATTTACTTAAAAAGTTGCCACATCTAATTCTAGTTTTAATTTTGTTAGTGGGAGGATTTTTTCTTGGTTCAACTCTTAGTAATCGTTATCATCATTGGGAACAAGCAAAAATCGTAAAAATTGTTGCTGGTGTAGCAGGCGATCGCCTCGAAAAAATGGCTCCAAAAGTTCGTTATATAGTAGAAGAACCATATACATATTATCAGTAGATTAATAATAAACAGGTGGAACTTCAAAGTACGAGAAATTTCGATAAATATCTCAGAATAAATTCCTCAGAAATTGAAGTAAATATTAACCAAGCTAAAGACGTTCAAAATCTCAAGGCTATTTATGTTGTAGATTTTTCCGCAGAATATCAAATTACTAACAAACTTCAAGATATCCAGGATTTTTTCTTTGAAATTCGTCCTCCTTATGGCTATTCTTTACTTCAAAACTTTCCCCTTGAACAAAACAATCAAAGATTAATTCCTACTAACCCTGGAAATTATAGTTTTCCCTTTAATTTATCCCCTGAAAAAACCATCAATTTCAAAGTAAACTATCAAGCTCAAGGCAGACCCCGTTGGATTTATAATGCCAATAATCAACTATTATCAAACTTCCGATTAACAGCATTAGCAAATTTTCTCAAAGCAGACTTTGCTAGTAGCATTGTTCCCACTGAAACTATCGAATCAATCAAATCAAATTAGGGTCGTAAATTTACTTGGATATTTGATGATAATGTTTCTGTCAAAAATCCTTTTGGAGTTTTTACCGCCACAGACCCAGTTAAAAATACAGGCATTTTACCCCGTCTATTAATATTAGCTCCCCTATTATTTTTATGGTGGTTAATTCTCTTATATTTTTCCCTACCTTTGAGTTGATCCAAAAATTGGGTTTAAAGCCTCCCCTTTTAAGGGGATAATAAATAAAAAATTTCATGATTAGTCAATCCTCTTCTTTTCAAGGAGAGGTAATTCTAAATTCTAAATTCTTAATTCTAAATTCTTGAAGAGACCTGGCAATATTAGGCGGAATTTTCTTTGCTTGTTTATTGACTTTGACTTACTGTACTCGCTTAATTGATGCAAAATTTGTCTGGAGTTTAATGTCTCCTATTATTAATTGATAATTGATAATTGATAATTAGGGCTTACCGATCTAATCTAAAAGCATTGACATATAAATACTTTAGCCTTTTTGTGGTCGAAAAAAGTACCTGGTTTTAAGCTCTTGATGCTCAAAAAATTAGTATTTTAGGCAATAGTTGAGCAGAAAAATCATTCTTACAATTCTTACTCCTACCTACTCTACATTCCCCGTTCCTCCTGTCTCCTGTCTCCAGTATAGCTGTCTCCTACCCCACCAATTAGTTTCCTATAGTGGATTAACTTTAAGTATTGCCGGATTACTTTCTGTTATTTGGTTAGTAACTCGTTATTGGTATCGGTGGGATATAATTAATAATTAATAATTAATAATTAATAATTAATAATTAATAATTAACAATTAATAATTAACAATTAACAATTAACAATTAACAATTACTTCTTCTTTTTCTTCTTTACCTGTTGAGAATACTCAGCTTTTTCACCCTTAATATAATCTCCGAAGGCAATGGTTTATTTTATTAATTGATAATTGATAATTGATAATTGATAATTGATAATTGATAATTAGGGCTTACCGATCTAATCTAAAAGCATTGACATATAAATATTTTAGCCTTTTTATGGTCGAAAAAAGTACCTGGTTTTAAGCTCTTGATGCTCAAAAAATTAGTATTTTAGGCAATAGTTGAGCAGAAAAATCATTCTTACAATTCTTACTCCTACCTACTCTACATTCCCCGTTCCTCCTGTCTCCTGTTTCCTGTCTCCAGTATCGCTGTCTCCTACCCCACCAAAAAGACTTTCCATACGCAAACCCTAATTACCTCTGGTTAAAACCGTTACCGAATTGAATATAAGGAAATATTATTTCTTCTCTTGGTCGATTGGATATAACTCCGAGACCCGCTCTTATCAGAGCCGCTCCGAATGGCGCCATCCATCGACCGCTTTTTTACCCTTAAAAGGATCAGCTTTAAACCAGAATTATTGAATTATTAATTATTCGGTAAACCCAAAGGTTAATATCTACAGGAAATTTAAGTTTTTTCTTGCTTAATAGCCTTTCTCTCTCTTCCCTATTCCCTCTTCCCTCTTCCTTCTTCCTTCTTTCTTCTTACTTTAATTGATAACTAATTCCTGCATCTTTCATTCTTTTTAATGCTGCATAAATCCGTTCTTCTTCCACTGTTAACGCAATACGAAAAAACCCTTCTCCAGAAGCACCATATCCATTTCCAGGAGGCACGATAATGCCACATTTGTCTAGCAAAAAGTTAACAAATTCTTGAGATGTATAATTTTTCGGAACCGGAACCCATACATATAAACTTGCTAAATTAGGTTGAATCGGCCACCCTAAAGATTGTAAACCTTCTATTAGAATATCTCTTCGCCTTTGATAAACAGCTACTAAACTTTGCAACTCTTCTTCAGTAGTAGAAAAAGCAGCGATCGCCGCTTTTTGAATTGCTTTAAATACTCCAGAATCTACATTAGATTTAACTTGACTTAATCCCTTAATTCCCAAACTATTTCCTACCACAAAACCAATCCGCCATCCTGTCATATTGTAAGACTTAGATAAACTATGAAATTCAATTGCTACATCTTTTGCACCAGGAATTTGTAATACACTAGGAGGTTTATAACCGTCATAAGCCATTTCAGAATAAGCATGGTCGTGACATAGTAATATGTCATAATGGCGACAAAAATTTACTAATTCCTCAAAAAAATCTAAAGTAGCTGTGGCAC
This sequence comes from Okeania sp. SIO2C9, assembly GCF_010672455.1. Lineage (GTDB taxonomy): Bacteria > Cyanobacteriota > Cyanobacteriia > Cyanobacteriales > Microcoleaceae > Okeania. Next base: position 4,755 of record NZ_JAAHGO010000023.1, read on the forward strand.
CAGTTGGATTATTAGGATAATTCACCCACAATAATTTTGCTTTTTGAGCCACTTCTTGAGGAATAGTCTTTAAATTTGGCAACCAATTTTCAGTCTGGAGGTGCATTGGATAGGGTTGACCCTCCGCAAAAATTGTTGAGGTGCGATAAACTGGATAACCAGGGTCAGGAATTATGGTATAATCCCCTGGATCTACAAAAGCTAGGAAAGTATTGTGAATTGACTCTTTAGAACCTATTGAAGAAATTACTTCTGTTTCTGGATTTAAATCTTCAATGGCAAACCGACGTTTCATCCAATCTGCTGCTGCTTGTCTATATTCTTTTATACCTTTGTAGGGAGGATAATGATGATTGGTGGAGTCTTTAATTGCCTCATGCATTGCCTGAATAATATGTTTTGGTGTTGGTTGGTCTGGATCTCCTACACCCAAATTGATGATGTCAACTCCTCTTTCAATTAATTCATTCCGTTTACGGTCAATTTCGGCAAAGAGATAAGGTGGTATTCGTTCTAACCTTTTGGCAAGCTGCATAGTAATTTCTATAGACTCCTAAACTAAATTAATTTACAATAGCAAAGTGTATCTTATCAAATTAAAAAGGAGTCAGGAGTTTTTCAAAGTCAAAAGTAAAATTTTTTAAATGTTCAGATTTTTCCGTTGTAGTTTTAGTTAAAATCCCGGTCTAAAAAATTATTATCTAGTAAAAGCTTTTAGCAATTCAGCATTCAGCATTCAGCATTTTTTCACAGGATGCTCCCCAAACAACTTATATTTCTTCTACTGAAACCAAGAACAATACAATTTCAAAGAAATGTCTACCCAAGATGTTAGCTGAAAGCTATTTAATAGTGAATTATTCTAGTTATTAATATCTTGATAATTTCACTGTAGTTAACGCACTTGCTCTGCCAACGCTATATTCACAAACCAAAGAAAAACCATCATTTTGTGAAGCTCAAAAAAAACGGCAAGGTATTTCCTCTTGCATCTTCAAAAAGCGAGTGTGTAATTCCGAGGAGACCTCGGAATGAAAGACACACTCAAGACAAATCGTGATACCATTTAACCATTGGGTGTAACTCGCACCTATGCATGACTTTTTATTCAACCCAAAAACAGCATTTCGCCACTGAATATATATAGAGATACAGAGATACTCACACCATCAAAGCACCAGAAAATTTTCATCTTGTGAAGCACTCAGATAAACAAGTAGCAGACGCACAATTTACCCGCCCCATCAACACATTCATATATTTACTCATGTAGAAGCCATCGCTATATTCACAAACCAAAGAAAAACCATCATTTTGTGAAGCTCAAAAAAAACGGCAAGGTATTTCCTCTTGCATCTTCAAAAAGCGAGTGTGTAATTCCGAGGTCTCCTCGGAATGAAAGACACACTCAAGACAAATCGTGATACCATTTAACCATTGGGTGTAACTCGCACCTATGCATGACTTTTTATTCAACCCAAAAACAGCATTTCGCCACTGAATATATATAGAGATACAGAGATACTCACACCATCAAAGCACCAGAAAATTTTCATCTTGTGAAGCACTCAGATAAACAAGTAGCAGACGCACAATTTACCCGCCCCATCAACACATTCATATATTTACTCATGTAGAAGCCATCGCTATATTCACAAACCAAAGAAAAACCATCATTTTGTGAAGCTCAAAAAAAACGGCAAGGTATTTCCTCTTGCATCTTCAAAAAGCGAGTGTGTAATTCCGAGGTCTCCTCGGAATGAAAGACACACTCAAGACAAATCGTGATACCATTTAACCATTGGGTGTAACTCGCCCCTACGCATGACTTTTTATTCAACCCAAAAACAGCATTTCGCCACTGAATATATATAGAGATACAGAGATACTCACACCATCAAAGCACCAGAAAATTTTCATCCTGTGAAGCACTCAGATAAACAAGTAGCAGACGCACAATTTACCCGCCCCATCAACACATTCATATATTTACTCATGTAGAAGCCAACGCTATATTCACAAACCAAAGAAAAACCATCATTTTGTGAAGCTCAAAAAAAACGGCAAGGTATTTCCTCTTGCATCTTCAAAAAGCGAGTGTGTAATTCCGAGGTCTCCTCGGAATGAAAGACACACTCAAGACAAATCGTGATACCATTTAACCATTGGGTGTAACTCGCCCCTACGCATGACTTTTTATTCAACCCAAAAACAGCATTTCGCCACTGAATATATATAGAGATACAGAGATACTCACACCATCAAAGCACCAGAAAATTTTCATCCTGTGAAGCACTCAGATAAACAAGTAGCAGACGCACAATTTACCCGCCCCATCAACACATTCATATATTTACTCATGTAGAAGCCATCGCTATATTCACAAACCAAAGAAAAGTTATCATTTTGTGAAGCTCAAAAAAAGCGGCAAGGTATTTTCTCTTGCATCCTCAAAAAGCGAGTGTGTAATTCCGAGGTCTCCTCGGAATTACACACTCAAGACAAATCGTGATACCATGTAATCATTGGGTATTACTCGCCCCTACGCATGACTTTTTATTCAACTACAGAAAAACTTATATTTTGCGTTGATACTTAATCCAAAAATCATTACCACTCAGCAACGCCCAAATCAATACTTTTGACTTTAAAATGCATGACTTTTAACTTCCGCGTAGCAGCACTAGCTATTTGTAGCAAATATTTATCAATTTGCTATAAGAACTCCATAAGCAATTTCCCTTTTCCTAGATCATGCTGCACAAACAACATAGCTGCCTTCTTCAATGAATTTGACTAAAGTTATCAAAATAACATGGGTCTAAAACCCCGCTTTTAAGGTGAAATATTTTTGGAGAGTTGCTCAAATCCCCGTTACAAAAATAACTGTCTTGAGTGTGTCTTACATTCTGAGGGGACCTCAGAATTACACACTCGCTTCTGACTTCTGACTTCGTTAAAGCACTACACATTAAGGTGTTTGACATGAATAGAAACTGTTTGCGCAGCATTCCGTAGGAAAACCCTTTTGTATTTCCCTGTTGCCTTGCACGCAGCACTATAAAAGTAATTAAACATTTTAATTAAAACTTATAAAGTTTAGATATTGTGTTAATAATGTAGAAAAGAAAGCCTGAAAAGAATAAATAAATAATCAACACTAAAAATCTAAATCTAAACCTAAGAAACTTCACTTGTGCCTCTTAAATTTATCTCCAACCAAATCAAAAAAATCTACTTCAAAAATTCTATATCAAATATCAAAGTTATATACAAAACCCAGATTTATGCACCCTAAAAAAATAGATCATTATAATTAAACTTCATCACTAGATTCAGATACAATCTCAACTAAATAATTGTACCAATTAATATTCACTTTCCAAAGACCAAAGCTATTTATCAAAAGTTCATATATACTACCAAAAACCAACAATTGATAGATATTTAGATATCAGTTAAATATCTGAAATTTTCAACCAAAATAAAGTTAAAACGATTTGCAGTTTATACACTGGGAACAAGCTGAACTCTGCCTGCATCCATCTCCTCCATTAATAATTCTAAAGCTTCATAATCTACATCAGAAATATAGCCAAGTCGTGTCAACTCAAAGTTGATTTGATTTTCGATTTCAGGAGTCAGTCTGCGAAAATAAAGAGCTTTAGATACAAGTTTCTGAATCATACATTTTGGTTCCATTGCTAATAGAAAAACCCTACATAATTAAATTCTCTGCTAAATGCTTACTCTTGTAGGTGATCCAATCCCAGATAAAAGAGTGATATTAATCAAGTTGGACTATAAATTAGGAGTAACTTGTCGTCGTGAATCAGAATTTCAAAGTATAAGTTTTTGATGCTATCTTGAAATATGGGCATTGCTGATTTGAGGTACGATATCGTGTCAGGATAAGAGCGCGAGTAAAAAACTTCCTCCTTCTACTACTCTGTTTCTTCTTCTTTCTTCCCTCCTGACTCGGTTTTTCCCCTCCTGGGAGGAGTTAGGGGTGGGTTGACTCCTCAGTAATTAAGATTAATATCATACACGCGCTTCAGCAACGCCAAAATATGTGTGTCCAGAAAATACAAATTAGGTACAAATAGTGGTAGTAGCAGCAGAGAATTTACTAACATCAGAAATCTTAAAACCTGCTCGTTACCTTGGTAATGAGTTGGGAGCTTTCCATAAACCTTGGGACAACCCTCAAGTCCGCTGGGTACTAACCTATCCAGAAGTTTATGAAGTAGGAGCTTCTAATTTAGGACATATAATTCTTTATAACATCTTAAACTCTCAACCAAGACAACTATGCGATCGCGCATATTTACCAGCTCCAGACTTAGCACAGAAATTACGAGCTACAGACACCCCACTATTTGCTGTTGAATCAAGGCGACCGCTCACTGACTTTGATATTCTAGGATTTAGCCTCAGTTATGAATTAGGAGCCACAAATATTTTAGAAATGCTAAGTTTAGCAGGTATTCCCCTAACTTGGCAAGAACGAAAATTAACCTCCCACTCTCCTCAAGCACAACAAACCTATCCCTTAATTTTTGCAGGAGGCCAAACAGCAACTTCAAACCCAGAACCTTATGCAGACTTTTTTGACTTTATTGCTTTAGGAGATGGAGAAGAGTTACTACCAGAAATTGGACTAATCGTCGAACAAGGGAAAACTAATGGACTAACTAGAGAAGAATTACTCTTAGATTTAGCCCAAATTCCAGGGGTGTATGTGCCACAATTTTATGAAATGGCTAAAGATGGCTCTGTATTCCCCATTCGTGAGGACGTGCCAAAAAGAATATTGCGCCGAGTGGCCGCACCTATGCCAGCTTATTCTATAGGTTTAGTTCCTTATGTAGAAACAGTCCATGACCGACTGGTAATAGAAGTACGACGTGGTTGTACCAGAGGATGTCGCTTTTGTCAACCAGGTATGTTGACTCGACCAGCAAGAGATGTAGACCCAGAAGAAATAGTAGATACTATCGAAAAGGGTTTGAGAGTTACCGGACATAATGAGTTTTCTTTACTTTCCCTAAGTTGTTCTGATTATCTGGCATTACCAGCAGTGGGCACTGAAATTAGAAACCGCCTCAAAGATGAAAATATTTCTCTATCTTTACCCAGTCAAAGAGTTGATAGATTTGATAAAAATATTGCCAATATTATAGGTGGTACGAGGCAAAGTAGTCTGACCTTTGCTCCAGAAGCAGGCACCCAAAGAATGCGGGACATTATTAATAAGGGATTGACAAATGAAGAACTGTTGCGAGGAGTCAAAACCGCTTATGAACAAGGTTGGGATAAAGTTAAGCTCTATTTTATGATTGGTTTACCTGGTGAAACTGATGCGGATGTGTTAGGTATTGCAGAAACAGTTAATTGGTTACAACAAGAGTGCAGAGCTAAAGGTCGCAAGAAACTACAGGTGACTCTGACAATTTCCAACTTTACTCCAAAACCTCATACACCTTTTCAGTGGCATTCTGTCTCAGTAGCTGAATTTGAACGTAAGCAAGAATTACTGAAGACAGAATTTAGAAGAATGAAAGGTGTAAAGGTAAATTATACCGATGTTCGTATCTCAGCAATGGAAGACTTTCTGGGTAGAGGCGATCGCCGTCTAGCATCTGTAATTCGCCGTGCTTGGGAACGAGGAGCAGGAATGGACTCTTGGTGGGAAAGTTTGGATAGAGCTTTTGCTGCATGGAGTGAAGCTATTGCAGAATCAGACTTAAGTTGGAAATATCGCCAAGTAGAAAATGGTGAGTGGAATGTATTTAAAAATACAGAAAATTCTACTGAAATTAGTTCTGCTCAAAACTTATCATCTCTACTTGACCAACCTCTACCTTGGGACCATATAGAGACTGGAATTGATAAAAATTGGCTAAAAGAAGATTTGCATAGAGCTTTAGCAGCAATAACTGTTCCGGACTGCTTTTTTGCAACTTGTTCTCATTGTGGTGTATGTGGTCCAGATTTAGGTCATAATATTGTAGTTCCGCCTTTGCCTATTCCAGAATTTGATGGTCAGTTTGTGCCAAACCAGAATAAGGTACAACGTCTAAGAGTTTGGCTAGGAAAGTTGGGAGAAATGGCTTTGGTTAGTCATTTAGATTTAGCTCGACTATTTGCTCGTGCAGTTCGTCGCAGCTCTATACCCATTGCTTTTACCGGAGGATATCATCCAAGTCCACGAATTATTCCGGCTAGTGCTTTATCTCTTGGAACAACTAGCACAGGGGAAATTGTGGATTTTGAGTTGACAGAACCAATGGATGTGGTAGCATTTCAAAATAAACTGGGAGCTGCTTTACCAAAAGATATACCTATATATAGGGTTGAAGAAATAGAGGTAAAGAGTCCTTCTGTATCTCAGATATTGGAGAAAGCAGAATATATTCTGAAGGTCCGGAAAATAGCTGAATCTTCAGAAAATTTAACAGAAGATTTCTACAATCAAAGAACAGAAGAAAAGCTAAATTGGCAAGGTTGGGTAGAGGCAATTAATAATAGTGAATCAATTCTGTGGGAACAAACCACAAAATCGGGTAAAGTAAAAGTTATTAACTTACGCGATCGCTTATTTGAGTTGGAGTTTATAGAGTACCCAACCACTGATATTTTTTCTTTAGAAACGAAATGGGATGCTAAAATAGATGGCATTATTCGTTATGTAGGAAGTTATCAGAATGATGGAACTTTACTACGACCACAACATATAATTTATATGCTGGAACAAGTAAGCAAACAGGAATTTGAATTACTGCATTCTCACCGGAAAAAGTTATTTTTGAGGTGATGTAAATTAAATAAGAATCTTATAGATAGGTTTTTGTTTGTAAGTGTCAGATTTGAAAAAATTACTCGAAAAAGGAGGAAAAAAGTCAGAAAGTATAAGCTTGAAAATAAATTTCATAAATAACATCAATAAATGGAATTTTGGAAACCTTTACTATCTTACTTTGTACCTCTAAAAAATATTTGTTACCGAGATTAACTAATGAATTTATCTACCCTCCACTGTAGAGTTGACAGCAAAAATGTACCAGATAATTTATGACTAGCAAAGCTGACATAATGTATTTTTTTTGGTAGTGAAAAGTTCAGAAAGTTAATTCAAATTACAAAAATGTGAATCGAAAGCAATATAATTTTAGATTAATGTGGAAATGTATCTTCATAAACTTCAATAGTATGTAGATTTCAAAACTTTGACAAAAAAAATGTCAAATTGTGTCTCAAATAATAATTGATGACGCTGTTCATCTAAGGAAGATTTAAATAAAATAATGTGGAATTTAAATATTACAGCTTGATTAGTTGCAATAACCTATCCTGACAATAAAATTTAATTTATCTAGTTCTAAGTAAGTTCCTAAAAAATTAAATATTTTAAACTATAGCGCTATGCGCTAGGGAATAGGGAACAGCAAACTGTAAAATGGTTTTAGGATTGAAAAATGTACTGACCAATTCTTGTAGTGCTATATTGAATAGAACAGATCGAAAAATGAAGATTTGTAAAAAAATTGGATGATTTTTAGTGTTAAGAATTGAAAATACCGTAATATATAATAATTTGGTGGAACTATTCAAATTGGTAAGGGTAAACTGAAGCTTAACATACTCCCCGGCGTAAACGCGCGAGGATTCTCCTGAAACCAGGATTCTTAGTTTGCTGACGCAAGGCTACGCCAACAATGAGTCCACTTAAATGAAACACCTTGCGACATCTAATCCAGAGATGGTTCTCTCCCCAAGGGTTTGCTCTATTCTAAGAACCTGTTCCCCTATGACCTACGGTACAGTTCAAACCTTAAAAAAACTTTGGTGTTCTGGTACTTGTTGCTTAGAGCAATTCCTAAGTACAAGCATTACTGTACAAAACCCCATAACTCTTCTCTTGGTCAGCATTTCCTTGCGTCTGACGGCGACGCGGGGTCTGACCGCAGTTTTCAAGGTTCAAACGCTACAATTTACGTAGCTATAGGTTTTTAGAGCAGTTGAATACCTGATCCGCTTTTTTTAGCATAGCACAAAGTCCCCCTAAAAGAGGGAGGCTTTAAACCCAATTTTTCGGTAAACTACTCAACACCAGACCAAGCATTATCAAAAAAAAAGAAGAAAAGTTCACACAAGCATTGTAGTAAATATTCAAGATTACAAATAACCTAAATAACACCAAAGGTGACTTACATCTATAGCGCCACATTTTTATAAAGCAATTGAGGAAATTGAATGCCAAAGCAAATAATTATTGCCGAGCAACATAGAATTGCTGCGGTATTTTCTGAAGACCAAATACAAGAACTTGTCGTTGCTACAGGTAGCCATCAAGTTAGTGATATATACCTAGGAGTTGTAGAAAATGTACTACCTGGGATAGATGCAGCATTTGTAAATATTGGAGACCCCGAACGCAACGGATTTATTCATGTTAGCGACCTAGGGCCATTAAGATTAAAACGGTCTTCCGGTGCAATAACAGAACTACTGACACCCCAACAAAAAGTCCTAGTGCAAGTGATGAAAGAACCCACTGGTACAAAAGGACCACGCTTAACAGGCAACATAACTCTACCAGGCCGCTATTTAGTCCTCATGCCTTATGGACGGGGAGTCAACCTATCCCGACGTATTCGTTCTGAAAACGAAAGAAATCGCCTCAGAGCATTAGCGATTTTAATCAAACCAGCAGGTATGGGACTATTAGTCCGTACTGAAGCAGAAGGAATGGAAGAAGAAGCAATTCTAGAAGATTTAGAACTGTTGCAAAAACAGTGGGAAACAATCCAAATGGAGGGCAACTCCAACAGAGCACCTGCACTACTAAATCGTGATAGTGACTTTATTCAAAGAGTGCTGCGAGATATGTATAGCACAGATGTAAATCGGATTGTAGTAGACTCTAGTGAAGCAGTGAAGCGAGTCAAAAAACACCTGCTTAACTGGAGCGGGGGCAAACCACTACAAGTTTTAATAGACTATCATAGCGATCGTATCCCTATCCTAGAATATTTCCGGGTTAATGCAGCCATTCGAGAAGCTCTTAGACCTAGAGTCGACTTACCCTCTGGTGGTTACATTATTATTCAACCGACTGAAGCATTAACCGTGATAGATGTCAACTCCGGTTCTTTCACACGCTCCGCTACAGCTAGGGAAACAGTACTTTGGACAAATTGTGAAGCAGCTACAGAAATAGCCCGTCAGCTACGCCTGCGTAATATTGCTGGGGTCATTATTGTGGACTTTATTGATATGGACTCACGGCGAGACCAATTGCAAGTTCTTGAACACTTTAATCAAGTTCTCAAAGCTGATAAAGCAAGACCTCAAATAGCTCAGTTATCAGAATTGGGGTTAGTTGAGTTGACTCGTAAACGCCAAGGTCAAAATGTATATGAACTTTTTGGTCACACTTGTCCTAGCTGTAATGGATTGGGACATTTAGTTCGTTTACCAGGCGAATCAGAAATTCCCATGGAGGAAGTTAATTTGCCTGTGGTTAGTCGTACCCCAGAGGTCGAAGAAACTATGAGACCAACTATTGCTCCTCCAACTTTGGTAACAGCAACTCAAACTTCTACTGGGGAGACTACACAAGGATATCAAGAAGTAGAGTCTACTCATCATTCCTCAGATTTAGAATTGTTGAATCACCCTAGTTATCAAGAATCTAACCGACGGCGACGACGGCGACGAGTAGGAGTCGGTGAAACAATGCAAGATGAATCATTAGAATTGCAAGAAAGAGAAATGGGCACAGAGATGGAATATCCTATGCTTTCAGAAGGATATCCACTAACAACACCCAATAGACGTCCGGGAAGAGAGATAATTAGACCTATTACTGAACCTCCAGAAATAGTGACAGTAGAAATGACACCTGATGAGCAGGATGTCTATGCTTTGATGGGTATTTCTCCAATAACTCTTTTAGAAGAGGGAACAGTTAAAAATTCCAAATCAGTCATTATTTCTATTCAGGAACCTGGGGATAATAGTATTAGAGAAACAACAGAAAAAAAAGAAGATGTTGACCTTGAGTCAGTAGTAGAGTACGAAGAGGAGAATAACGATGAAGATCCACAATTAGAAGATCCACAATTAGAGGAGGTTGACTCATCAATGTCTTTAGAGGAAGAGGATCAAATTAATTTTGATAGTGAAGATGAACATGGTCAGTACGAGGCAGAATTGAGTGATTCAGATGTCGATCTAAGTTCAGATAGCAATGACTCTGATGACTCAGGGCCAATTCGCCGTCGTCGTCGTCGTTCTTCAGCAGCTACAGAAGAATAAACAGAATTTATATTCATAGCAGGTAAAAGGGAACAGTTTTTAACAACTAATAATTAGGGTTTGCTTATAGAAAGTATTTTTGCTGGGGTATGGGGTATGGGGTATGGGGTAGGCAGTAGGCAGTAGTTAGGACGTAGAATAAATGGGAATTACAGAGTCAGTGGCCAAAATGATAGTAAGAGTGATTTTTCGGCTGCGTGCTTCGGTGAAAATCCTCACTTTTTTAACCTGAGCTTCTCAAAAGCTCATACTTTTTCCAGACATAAATTGCCTAAAAGCAATATCAGTCAATGCTTTGATCTTTAATCAGCAAGCCCTAATTAATAATTAATAATTACTTCTCCTTGAAAAGAAAAAGATTGACGCAGAGCGTGAAAATTTTTCTCCTTTAAAGGAGAGTAAAATCTTTTCTCTGTCTCAGGTTCATCATCAATCTCTGTCAAACACCAACTCGTTCCTTGCTATATCTATAACCTCAGTTCTGTAATACCAATGTGAAAAAAAATGCTACGCTTAAGTGAAACTTCAATTATTAAGTAATTAACATATAATGAATAATTTTTTGATAATTATTAACCAGTTATTGTTAATTATTCCCATGTTTACTTCTCCCCCACTCCCCTACTCCCCCACTCCCCCACTCCCCTAGTCAAGAATAAATGGTATACCCTATAGAGCTAATTAAGTCTACATCTTTACCTCTCACTGCTGGTGTGGATGAAGTGGGACGTGGAGCATTATTTGGACCTGTAGTGGCAGCAGCAGTAATTTTGCCAGAAAAAGTTTTGGATGACTTGGCATCCCCCCTAGCTTCCCTTAATAAGGGAGGCGAAATAATAGATAGTAAAAAATTAACACAAAAGCGTCGTTGTCATTTGGCTAGTCAGATTCAAACTATAGCTTTGGACTGTCAAATTGGTATAGCTTCCGTGCGCGAGATTGACCGTTTGAATATTTTACAAGCTTCTCTATTGGCTATGAAGCGAGCTGTTCTCAGGTTGGAGTATCGGCCAAGTTTGGTTTTGGTTGATGGGAATCAGCAAATTAAAGATTTATCTATACCTCAGAAGGTCATTGTTAAGGGAGATAGTAAATGTTTGGCGATCGCTGCTGCAAGTATTGTGGCTAAAGTTTGGCGAGACACATTAATTATACGTCTGGCAAAGAAGTATCCTGTTTATGACTTGACTAATAACAAAGGTTATGGTACAAAAAAGCACAAGCAAGGAATATTAAATTATGGGCGATCGCCTCAACACCGTATGTCATTTAGTCCTTGCCAGCTTTCCCTATTTACTATTTAGGGTTTGCTGATTAATTCTCAAAGTATTGATAAATAAAGGCTAAAGCCTTTTTGGGGTTCAAGGGGGTGCCAGCTTTTCGGTGCAAAAAGCTCATGCATGCTAGTATTTTCGGCTGACTATGGTAGAAAAATCCCAAATTGACAAAACTTAGCTCCTACCTCCTCGCTCCCAAGCCATTTCTTCTGTCTTCCCCTCCAGGGAGGGGGAGGGGCGAGGGGTGGGTTGTCTCCTGTCTCCTGTCTCCTACCTCAGTAAAAAGACTTTATGAGCGCAAACCCTATTTAGTTCTAGAAATTATACACAACTAAAGCAAACATCAAGTCCCCCAGCATTTTTCTGGATAAATTTAATTTCACCTTCTTCAATGGCCTTTTGAATAGCTGTAGCTTTTTGAGTTTAATTTCTATTCTGGCAAAGTTTGAGCATTTTTTCCAAAGCAACATTTAAGAGTGGTTATTCCACTACTAATATAGGTCTTGCTACATTGCCTGATGAAAAATAAATTGTTATCAAGATACAATAATCAAGGAGATAGAGTCTTCAAAAATTTAAACAATAACGAACGACAGCAAATAGGAAAAAACCTATTTTAAGGGAATAGCAAATCAAAAAATTCAAGAAAAGATTAGATTTAAGACTATCACATGGTGGTATTTATTAAGAGTAATAAAGTTGCTCGTTGCATACAAAAAGTAAAGAATAATTGAAAAAATTGGGCATTAAAAGGGGATAATGATTTTGAAAATCATATTTACCACGTCAATTTTTTACATAAAAAGTAGCACAAATATCAGTGTGTTATCGGTATTTATAGTCTATAAATAATCATAATTTAACTGATACGGAAGCCAAATTAAATTGAATAAATCAAGCATAAATATTTGATGGAGTCAGATAATTAGCCAGGGTGATTCCCTACTGACTAATGTACATCGCCAATCCGACTGCTCCCCTAAATGACTACTGACTACTTGCCATTTATACTAAGTTTTGAAGTGCGGAATGTAGGTTAAAAATTTTAGACAAAATAGATGGTAAAATTTGAATCAAAAAGTCTCAATAAAGTGATGGTTAAAATTCAAAAAAAATTGTAAATAGAGGTAAGTAAAGATACAATAAAAAGAATTATCAAAAAGCTGAATATGAAATGGAAAATAATTAATATAGGAATAAGTAAGACTCCTAATCAATAGGAATAATCAGAAATAATAACTTTGAAAAGTTGCTAAAGATTAATGAAATTTCAGGAATCAGGGAAAAAGGGAAGATATGATTTAACGCAAAATAAATAAAGCGCGTCTATACTAAAAATCAGTATCAAGAAAAGAATACGATGATTGGTCCTAGTTCTGATGGTTTCTCTTATTTATTAGATAACAATCCTAATAACTTTACTGTATCCGTAAATTTACTGACTCCATACCCAGAAGGTCTACAAGCTCTAGATGGTAATGATACAGTAATAGGCTCATCAAATCCTGAACTAATTAATGGTAATAAAGGCAACGATAACATATTTGGTGGGGGTGGTTCGGATACTTTACGAGGAGGTAGAGATAATGATTTGATTTATGCTAATCAAGGTAACGATCTAATTTATGGAGAAATTGGTAACGATACAATTTATGGAGAAATTGGTAACGATACAATTTTTGGGGGTAAAGAAAACGATCTTTTATTAGGTGAAGATGGTAACGATCTAATATCTGGAGATTTAGGAAGAGATACATTAATTGGAGGAGCAGGCAATGACACATTTGTGCTACGAGAACCTGAAAATAATAGTATAGATACGGCAGATATTATTGATGATTTTGATGCTAATTTTGACAGAATAAAAATACCAGAAAACTTAACAGAAAATGACATCTTATTAACGGCAGATTCTTTATCGGGGGATACATTAATTCAGGTTCAGACAAATGGTTTAATTTTAGCAAGAGTTAAAGCAATATCTGACACACAACTTGTTGAAAGTCGTTTAATTTTTGGGAATAGTATAAGTATAAATGGAGTTCCACAAACAGCTAGTTCTATACAATCAAGCTTTAACAGTACTTTTGGATATGGTTTAGTTGATGCCTCAGCAGCAGTGGCCAATGCTATTGGAGCTGCCCCTTTTCCAGATATTCCAGATATTGGCGGAAATCAGTGGGGACTAGATTTAGTCAAAGCACCAGAAGTTTGGAATCAAGGTTTTCAGGGAGAGGGTATTGTAGTAGCTGTCATTGATAGTGGTGTGGATAATACCCATCCTGAATTAACAGGCCAAATGTGGAGTAATAGTGGTGAGATTCCCAACAATGGTATTGATGATGATGATAATGGTTATATAGATGATACCTGGGGTTGGGATTTTGTCAATAATGACAATGACCCAAGGGATGAAGAAAGTCATGGAACTCATATCGCAGGTACAATTGCTGCGAAGAGAGATGGAGTAGGAACAACTGGAGTAGCTCCAAATGCTAAAATTATGTCTCTCCGGGTACTAAATGATGAAGGAGTCGGTAGAGTTAGCGATGGAATATCAGCTATTCTCTATGCTGTTGACAATGGAGCAGATGTAATTAACTTTAGTTCTGGTGGGAGAAATTTAGTTAGGAACGAACTTGATGCTATTCGTTATGCTGCCGATCAAGGTGTTGTATTTGTTTCTGCGGCAGGTAATGGTGGTTTAAGTAGTCCTGATTATCCAGCAAGATTAGCTAATGAATATGGAATTGCAGTTGGGTCAGTAGATCGAAATGCCAGGTTTTCTTCTTTCTCTAATAAAGCTGGAGGTGAACTGGATTATGTCGTAGCCCCAGGAGGAGATGGTTTTCCTGAAGATGCAGGAGATATTTATGGACCTGTAGTTCCTTCAATAACAGGTAACTTATATAGTTTCTTTGCTGGTACTTCTATGGCAACACCCCATGTTGCAGGTGTAGCAGCTTTAATTAAACAAGCTAATCCTAGTTTATCTGCTGAGGCAATTGAGAATATAATTATTGATACTGCTAATTCTACGACTGTTAGTGTTTGACCTATGCCAGATGTAGAATATCACACCATAGCACTACGCAAATAGAGCGCGGAGATTCTTCTATTTGCTATAGATACTTTGATATTTTTGAGGGTAAAAATAGCTCAAACCAATACAGGACAAAGGAAATACATCAATAAGCTCAAAATTGCTCTTTGGGTGGCATGACCGAGGAAAACCTAGATAGATCGACAAATAAGCTAATTTTACGTTAAATTCTTGCTACGTAAGCTTTTGAGACTATTTTTCAGATGTTTTTTACTACAGTCTCCCTATTCTCAACTCCCAACTCCCTGCTCCCTATTGCCTTTTCACTCAAATTTATTGTCCTAACCAAAGAACGTACTGCTATACTTTCATGTTGCAATAGATTGAACTTGAATTTTAACTACTGACTATTTATTATTACCGATTGACTGGTGATATTAACTAAGTAGGTATAGTAAATATCTAATATGAAATATAAGAAAGAATGATACGAATAATTTAACTGGTTAAAAAACTTTACCCAGAAATGTCGATTTGACTAAAAACAGAGTTTTACTCTAATAAATGATATGTAGGCTATTCCTGGTGACTCATGACTTCTAATTTATGCCTCCTGACTCCTTGAAATAGCCTAAGTATTTGTAGCAAAAATTTTAGTATTTCATATAAATATGGGACTATCATAATCCTCATGGTTAATCTTGAGATTAATACAAATCTTTGATTTGTATTAAATATATGAATAGAGGCACCCAAGTATCCGAAGCGAGAGCCAAATAATTGTCCTTTTCCAAAATTAGTCATCTTTTTCGTAACTAAATTTGCCCTCTATTTCGCTATAAGCTTTATGATCAGGACTGTGTGTGGTGTGAAGTGAAGGAGTAAGATGACTGCCGATAGCCAATTCATCTCTGGCAAGGTAATTAGAGGGTTTACAGGACACGGTTTTCAACCTTTCCTCCCCAGAGATAGACAAAAAAGTCGATTTCTAGGGGGCCTAGAGGTAGGATTTTATAAACGATTATTTGATATCCTGTTTTCTCTGTCGGTTCTCATATTGTTTGCCCCTGTTTACCTGTTTATAGCTTTACTAATTGTCTTTAGCTCACCAGGATCTGTTTTTTATGTTCAAGAAAGAGTGGGTAAAAATCGAAAGCTTTTCCGTTGTTTGAAGTTTAGAACTATGGTGAAAAATGCAGATGAGATGTTAGGAGAAATCATGGAAACATATCCTCATCTGCGCCAAGAATTTCAAGAAAGTTTTAAATTAAAACATGACCCTAGGATTACATGGATAGGTAAATTTCTCAGGGTAACGAGTTTAGATGAATTTCCCCAATTTTGGAATGTTTTGAAAGGTGATATGAGCGTCGTAGGACCGAGGCCATTAGTGGTTGAAGAACTACCAAAATACGGTCATCACATGGATAAAATTCTGACAATCAGACCGGGAATTACAGGTTTATGGCAAGTTTCTGGTCGAAATGATATTCCCTACCCTAAGAGAGTTCAAATCGACCTTTTTTATGTAAACTTCAGAAATTTTTGGATAGATATATGGATCATGTTTAAAACAGTTGGTATTGTTGTTTTCCCAAAAAACAATGGTGCTTACTAAGGCTTGCCATTAATGACTAAGTGATTTAAAATTAACTGAAGTTCTTACAGGGTTAGAGGTTGATAGTATTTTTCCAACTATTATCTTTCTAACCCAAATTGATAAGTTTAAATAAAATCTGTTTTAGTTGCTTCAGAGAAATAGTATTTTTTAAGGAGTCAAGTTGATTAATATTAACTAAAAACTCTTGGTTATGAGAACTGTTTTAGGTTAGTCTATAAATCTGGGGATGGTAGAGAGTATAACCCTACTATATAAGCAAAAAAATAAATATATATTTATTGCTTTTGCACTGTAGCGATTGAACTAATTATTATGGACATTCCCCTGCCAATTTATTACCTTGTAAATATTAACTCCAATGACTGAAAAGAAACGAGCACTAATTACTGGTATTACAGGTCAAGATGGTTCATACTTGAGCGAACTTTTGTTAGAGAAGGACTATGAGGTTCATGGTATTATTAGACGTAGTTCTAGCTTCAATACAAATAGAATAGACCATATATATCAAGACCCTCACAATCCCAATGTTAGTTTATTTCTGCATTATGGAGATTTAACTGATGGAACTACTATACGTCGCATTCTTGAAGAAGTCAGACCAGTAGAAATATATAATTTGGGTGCCCAGTCCCATGTGAGAGTGAGCTTCGATTCTCCAGAGTATACCGTAGATACTGTAGCAATGGGTGCTCTACGTTTACTCGAAGCAATTCGAGACTACCAATATCGTACTGGAATAGAAGTCCGTTTCTATCAAGCTGGTTCTTCTGAAATGTTTGGCAAAGTTCAGGAAGTACCCCAGAAAGAAACTACACCTTTTTATCCTCGTAGTCCTTATTCTTGTGCTAAAGTTTATGCCCATTGGCAAACACTAAATTACAGAGAGTCATATAATCTCTTTGCTTGTAATGGCATATTGTTTAACCATGAAAGTCCACGTCGGGGGGAAACTTTTGTAACTCGCAAAATTACTCGTGCTGTAGCCAGAATTGTAGCGGGTAAACAGAAGAAACTCTATCTTGGTAATCTAGATTCTAAACGAGATTGGGGATATGCAAAGGATTATGTCCGAGCTATGTGGATGATGCTACAACAGGAGCAACCAGATGATTATGTGATTGCTACTAATGAAACTCATTCTATTAAGGAATTTCTAGAAATAGCATTTACTCATGTTAATCTAAATTGGCAAGATTATGTAGAGTTTGACCCTCGTTATTTACGTCCTGCAGAAGTAGATTTATTGATTGGTGATTGTACAAAGGCAAAAGAAAAACTAGGTTGGCAACCATCAGTTACATTTACAGAGTTAGTACATTTGATGGTTGATTCTGATATTAAAGCTTTGGAAAAATCTAGTATGGTTGGTAGTGGGTTTGATTAAAATTTTTTGCCTAAATCTAAGATTGTAATTACTGTTGAAGTTAATCCTTAATTATTTTGAAGTGATACTTAATTTAGCTAATTTTGTTTGCGCTATATAACTAAAAGTTGACAAAAAAATTGAGACTTGAAAATTAGCTGAAAAGTGGAAAAAAATTATGGGGTGTATCTATAAAGTAAGTCTGAGTTAAAGTAGTTAATAATTATAGATAAACATCCCTAATTTAAGCAATAGGAATGAACTCAAAAGTTGAACTAGCTAATTAATGAGGATGATATAGAATTACATTACTTAGAATTAATTATTTTGAAGTTGATGTGAAATAAAGCTAGGTATTCGATTTAAGATACTGAATATCCTGTAGGAATTATAGATAGTTTCCTATACCTAAAGATTGGAGATGTAATCAACTTGAAAGTTACTAAGAAAATACTGATAAGCTGCAAAAAAATCTCATAAAAATCCTGAATTTTCAGGAAAATATGACAAATTAAATTGAACTACTATAAAATGCAAAACGGTTGACAAACTTGAGAATAGAAAATCAGAAAGATTTAACTAAGTCAGAAGTTTTTTTTGTAACGGGGATTTGAGCAAACCTCCAAAAATATTTCGCCTTAAAAGGCAGGGTTTTAGACTCAATTATTTTGATAATATAAATTACATTCCTCTACGGTCAAATAGAGCAAATAGAGGATTTTTCTAATTACTTCATATCAGTCTAATTTCTGATAGATAATATTGTATCGCTTGTCTTTCCGAACTGACTGATTCTAATTAGGGCTTGCTGATTAAATCTAAAAGTATTGACATATCAAGACTTTAGCCTTTTTGAACTCGAAAAAAGTGCGCCTATTTCAGTCTAAAATGCTCAAAAATTCAATATTTTAGGCGCATAGTTGGGCAGAAAATCTTGGGACAATTCTTGCTCCTACCTCCTCGCTCCCAAGCCATTTATCCTGTCTCCTGTCTCCTGTCTCCTACTCCTACTAATAGACTTTTTCAGCAAACCCTAATTAGGGCTTGCTGATTAAATATCAAAGTCTTGATAGGTAAAGGTTTTACCCTTTTCAGGTACTAAGGGAGTACCAGCTTTTAGGTGGTAATGGTTCAAAAATCTAAGACTTTCGGCATTTCGAGGGGTAGAAAATCACTGTTACGATTCTTCTGACTACTTCTTCTATAATTCCCATTCCTCCTGACTTCTGGATTCTACCCCCTACCACTCATACTTTTTCAGCAAACCCTAATTACCTAGTGCAGGATGGGGGAAATAACTTACCAGTTATAAAATCCTAAAACAATTACAAATCAATACTTTTGACTTTATGTATGGGCGAATGGCCATTTATCCCTACGACTTTTAACTTCCGGGTAGCGGCACTAAACCCTGGACTTAATGTCTGATGAATATCAATCTCGGAGATTTTTTATGACTAAATTAGAGTTAGAAAACAAAAAAATTCTGGTGACAGGTGGATCGGGTTTTCTTGGACGCCAAGTTTTAGATCAACTTAATCAGGCAGGAGCTAATCCTAATAAGATTACTATACCGCGATCGCGTGATTATGACCTTTGTACCTTAGAAGCTTGCCAAAAAGTAGTTGATGGACAAGATATTGTAATTCATCTTGCTGCTCATGTAGGTGGTATTGGTTTGAATCAAGAAAAACCTGCTGAGTTATTTTATGACAATCTAATGATGGGGGTTCAATTAATTGATTCTGCTTATAAAGCAGGTGTAGAAAAATTTGTTTGTGTGGGTACAATATGCGCTTATCCTAAATTTACTCCCGTTCCATTTAAAGAAGAAGACCTTTGGATTGGTTATCCAGAAGAAACTAATGCTCCTTATGGTATTGCTAAGAAAGCTCTTTTAGTTCAATTGGAAGCTTATCGTCAACAATACGGTTTTAATGGAGTTTATCTATTACCTGTTAACTTGTATGGGCCTGAAGATAATTTTAATCCAAAGAGTTCTCATGTTATTCCTGCTTTGATTAGGAAAGTGCATGAAGCACAACTTAGAGGAGATAAAAAATTACCTGTTTGGGGTGATGGTAGTCCTAGTCGTGAATTTTTATACTCTACAGATGCGGCTAGAGGAATTGTGATGGCAACTCAATTTTACAATGAATCTGAACCTATTAATTTAGGAACTAATTATGAAGTAAAGATTCGTGATTTAGTAGAATTAATTTGTGATTTAATGGAATTTCAAGGGGAAATAATTTGGGAAACTGATAAACCAAATGGTCAACCTAGAAGATGTTTGGATACACAAAAAGCAAAAGAAAAATTTGGTTTTGTTGCTAATGTAGATTTTAAGCAAGGACTGAAGAATACAATTGAATGGTATCGAAAAAATGCTGACTAAGTTTAAAGAATATAGATTTTATCTGTGATAATTAATTGACATAAGATAGAGCTGGAAGAAAATTATCTTTCAGCTTTTATATAATTCAAAACTTTTCTGGATAAAATTTACCATAGAGTTATTAAAAATATCAGGAAGTTATGTTGTAATACCAATTCACTTAAAAAATGTCACAATATAGTTAGTCAGTGATGAAGTCAAATAATAAGCAGAAATTACTGTAGAGTAGAGGTTTTAAGTACCTAAAATATCACTTCTGACTTCTGACTTTAGTGAAACTGTATAACGGGACTTTGATATTTTTTCTGCTAAAAATGGCTTCAAACTCAACGATAGCAAGGAAAATACGTTGCTCTGGCTAAAAATGTCTCAAACCTAGATATATCAATAAATAGGCTATTTTGACGTTAAAGCATTATATAGCAAGGGTTTAAAACTATTTTTAAGGCATTTTTTGCTAAAGTCCCGATAAGCGATCAAGCATCGCTCGAAGCAAAATTAAATCTAGTTTATAGCTTGGTAGTCCTGCGGAGCGTAGTGGTATACAGCAAACAGAAATACCAGGTACGGGAGCAAGATACTCCCACTGCCGTGCCTCGTAACAAAATTGTCGGACAATGCACGACCATTACAATGCAGTACCACCTATAGCTTTTATCAGTTGTATGAGATAAAAAATTGGGATTTAGAGGACAAAAAATAAACAATAAATTGCATATGTATCACTCAATAAAACACTGTTTTAAGCACTATACTAAAATAGCAGTTGTTGAATTATACTAAAACACATTTTTGAAAGTTTGATAGTTATGAAGCCATAGAATTTTGTAATTCAATAAAGTTATTCATAGCTTGACAAATTTTGATTATATAGGATTACATCAAAGCTAATTACTATCATAATCTATATGATATTCACTACAGAATAATTATGAAAAATTAAATATAATCAAAAAAAATTATTCTGAAACAAACCATCATATCTAGTAAATATCCCATTGCTGAATCAAGGTATGAAAATAAAAACTGAATAATCTCAAGTATTTGTCATTTAATAGTTTAGCGTTCGCGGTAGCGATGCAGAGCATTATCGCCAACAAATACAAATCATACCTAGACATCAGCAACACCGTAAATATTACATTGAGTAAGTATAGTCGCATAATAAAAAATTTATAATAAAGCATCAGAAATAAGCTGAGAGAAATGGTTAATAAGAATCTCCTAGAAAAGATTAGTAAACTCCTAGCTCTTGCCAATTCACCTAATGAACATGAAGCTGCATTAGCGGCTGAGAAGGCAGCAGAATTATTAGCTCAACATAATTTATGTGTAGCAGACTTAGGACAAGAAAAGGATGAAGATATTACTAAGGGTATTATTGATAGAACAGGTCGTTATGTTACCTGGAAAATGTGGATTTTAGCAGGAATTGCTAATGCTAATGGATGTCAAGCAATGCGTTCTACTTACAGTGGCGAAATGAGACTAGTAGGAACAGAAACTAATATTACAGTTTCTAAATCACTTTATAAATATTTAACTGCTGTAGTTGACAGTTTAGTAAAACAACATAGGGGTAAAGGAAGAACTTTTATTAATGCTTTTCGAGTTGGTTGTGCAACTAGATTAAGACAGAGATTAGAGCAAAGACGAAAATACATGGAGGAAAAAGGTATCGCTAGTAGTGACGATCAAAATTCGGCATCTGCTATGGTTGTACGCTCAATGTTTGAAAAATATTCTTTAGCTATTCAAGTATATTTAAAGCAAGAAGGTGTAAAATGTAAAATTCAGAAATCCACTGCCGTCAATAGTGATTTAGGTTTTTCTTTTGGATATGTTGCTGGGGAAAAAATAAATTTGAATTATTTAAATCACAATTTATACAAAGGCAAAAATCATCAAACAGTTAACTATAAATAATTAACAATTAACAATTAATAATTAATAATTACCGAATAATTAACTAATTAATAATTAAATAATTATGGTTTAAAGCCTCCCCTTTTAAGGGGAAAAAAGCGGTCGAGGGATGGCGAGGTCTCCTCGCTGTCCGACCATCGACCAAGAGAAGAAATAATATTTCCTTACATTCAATTCCGTAGCGGTTAAAACCCGAGGTAATTATCAATTATCCATTATCAATTATCCATTAATGAACTCTCCTGCAAAATCGATCTTATTGGCGAACATAATTTTTTTGATTTATTTATTATTGAAATCGGAGTCTTGAAAACTTAATTATTTGGTAAGTAGTACATCAACTATTAATCATTAGTTTTTTTACATCTTAAAACTGTCTGATTTTAAGGGTTGGTTGCTCCGCTGAAGTTGAGATTAGATAATATCCTCAAAGAAAACGTTAAATAGGCTTGATATTAGACGACGTAAGTGTTAAAGTTTATGGAAGAATATTTTAAGTAGATGGAGAAGATGGCTAAAACAACAACAGAAAAATTAAATACTTCAGAACAATCAAATACTCCACTGACTGGTAAAGCATTGTTGAAGAAAGTTAAAGAACTCTCGCACAAGTCAAAGAAAGATACTGCTATTGCTTGCGGATATTATTCAACTACAAAAGATAAGCAGAAACGAGTAAATCTTGCTAAGTTCTACGATGCAGTTTTACAGGCAAAGGGGCTAAATTTAGATGATAACAATGTTAAAGATGGAAGAGGACGTGCTGCTACTTACCGTGCTTGTGTTCATAGAAATGGACAGTTAGTAATAGGCGCTAACTATACACAAGAAATGGGATTAAAACCAGGAGATGAATTTATTATCCAGTTAGGGCATAAACATATTCATCTTAGGCAGATAAATATAGAAGTAGAAAAAGAAGATGAAAATAATGAGGAAGAATAGATAAATTTTGTAGTAATCGTAATGGTCTCTAAAATCTGCGATTATAATTATCTAGATATTCCAAAATGCTGCAAAAAACTAGAGTCATCTACAGTATTTGAAACCTAGTTTTTGGCAGCAAATAGACTTTGAAAGACAAGTTGACAAGTTTGAGTATTTTTCTCTTCAAAAATACCTAAATATGGATGAACCTATTTTTAACTTTGTCAGGTAGAATTTTGATCGGTTTTAAGTAAGTTAAGAGCCATTAGAGAAAACATAATTGTCTTAGGATTGAAACTGTTATTTACTCTCAGTTATAAGATAATAATGATGAGATAATCTAATTAAATTAGATGTACAATGCAAAAAAATTGAGTTTCTTTACATCTATTTAAAAGTTAAGTGGGTAAAAATAACAAAAATAGGGTTGAATTTACTTCGAGATTTAGGTGTAAATATCTGAAATAATCCCGAGATGAAGTAGAGGCAATAGTGATAAACTATAGTATTACTTTGGAGAAATGTTATAAGTTACCTTAGATGAAATTGAATAATTATTAAAAATAATCATAAATATAGCAATCCTATTTAACTTGTAATATTTTGGTGGTAGGGGCGAATGGCCATTCGCCCCTACAGGATTCAGGAGTCAGGAGTCATAATTTTAAAAGTTTTCAGTTCAAATTAGCTATTATAAAAATTCTCACAACCAATTTAGGATTGCTATAGTATCAATATAATTATCTTAAACGAGGTTGCAAATTATGGAATAATATTGCCAAAAATTAGTTTAGAGTTTGACTAAAAAAACCTAATATTAATAATACTAGCAATTCTCAAATTCAAAATCCAATTCAATCAAAAATCTAAAATAATTCGTCACTGTGCAACGCCATCTTAACCAATGAATAAAAATGGTTATAGTTATTTAAATATAGTTAAGCAAAATCTTATAATACTTCAAATTACTAAAAAAGCCTTCCAAACTAAAAATATGTTTTGTAATTATTTAAACTCATAACAAAGATGACAATTATATTGGAATTGTCATATAAAATTACGGCGTTGGTGAATAAATGTATGATTTGAAGTAGGAGTCAGCACTCAGCTATCAGCAGTCAGTTTTTCAAGGTTTTTAATGGGGGATTAAAACCCCAATTAACACGCACCACTAATTTTTTCAAATATAATGGGGGGACTTAAACCATCGAATTTTTAGCTGACAACTAAATGCTGGCAAGGGTCGCATTCCGGAACGGAAAAGCTGATAGCTAGTTAACAGGATTCATCAGGAGCGATTCAGTAGATAAAAAGGAGTTTTTCGGAGACTAAATAGGAAGAAATAGGTATAATTTGCAGTATTATTTTGGCTGAAAATTTACCTAATGTTGGATTTCATACCTCAAATCAGCAATGCCAAAATTACTTATAATTTGAATGAATATTTAAAAATCAGCAATAAAATAATTACGGCAAAAATTAATCAAAAAAATTATGTCCTTAACAGAACAAATTCTCTCGCAAATTCCGGGAACTCCTCTACAAGGTCTGCGGAAAGCTGACCAGGTTTGGCAAAACCTTCGAGAAGACAATATTTCTATTCCTACTACTGTGAAAAAAGAAACTCAATTATTAAACACTTTAGACTGGGATGTAGTAATTTGTGGTGGAACTCTGGGTATACTTATTGGAGCAACTTTAGTAAAAAAAGGTTGGCGGGTAGCTTTATTAGAACGAGGTATTCTCAAAGGTAGAAAACAAGAATGGAATATATCTCGCAAAGAACTAGAAACATTTATAGAATTAAACCTTCTCTCCTCAGAAGAATTAGAAACAGCGATCGCCACTGAATATAACCCTGCCCGAATTAGCTTTCCAGAGAGTAAGGATATTTGGGTAAAAGATGTCCTAAATATAGGTGTAGATCCACTTTACCTCCTAGAAACTCTCAAACAGCGTTTCCTTGAAGCAGGTGGTCAACTATTTGAAAATACAGCTTACGAAGCAGCAACAATTCATCCAGATGGGATAAATATCCAGGTTAGTAATGGCCAATCATTTAAAGCTCGACTGCTCCTGGATGCAATGGGGCATTTTTCTCCTATTGTAAAACAAGCACGTCAAGGCAAAAAACCTGATGCTGTCTGTCTAGTAGTTGGTACTTGTGCCACTGGATACCCAAAAAACGACACGGGAGACATTTTTGCCTCGTTCACTCCTATACAAAACCAATGTCAATACTTTTGGGAAGCATTTCCTGCTAGAGATGGACGAACTACTTATCTATTTACCTATTTAGATGCTCATCCAGATAGAATTTCCTTAGAATCATTCTTTGAAGAATACCTCCGCTTATTGCCTGAATATCAAAAAGTGGAGCTTAGTCAACTTACATTCCAACGTGCGTTATTTGGCTTTTTTCCTTGTTATCGTCAAAGTCCTCTTCAAACTCCTTGGAATCGTATTTTGCCAGTAGGAGATAGTAGCGGGAGTCAATCTCCTCTTAGTTTTGGCGGTTTTGGAGCTATGGTACGTCACTTGAAACGTCTAACCGGGGGTATTGATGAAGCTCTGCAAACTGACAACCTTTCTTCAAATGCTCTAGCACTTTTGCAACCTTATCAGCCTAGTATATCAGTCACTTGGTTGTTTCAACGTTCTATGAGTGTAGGGGTAGACCAAAAAGTTGAACCAAATCAAATCAATCAACTATTGGCAGGTGTATTTCAGGTAATGGATCGACTAGGGGAATTTGTACTTACACCTTTTCTGCAAGATGTCGTGCAGTTTCCTGCTTTAGCACAAACTTTATTTATGACTTCTTTGAAGCAACCAGGTTTAGTCATTAAAATTATTCCTCAAGTTGGCATTGGAAATTTATTAGATTGGATGAAACATTATTTGAATTTGGGAATTTTTAGTTTATTATCTCCTATAGGAGATAAATTGGGGTTTTTAGTGACAAAAATTCCTCTGGAGCAAAATTATTATTATCGCCGTTTGATTGAACAATGGCAATATGGTTCTGGTGGGGATTATAGTTGAAGTCAGAAGTTAGAGGCTAGAAGTTACCGAATTAAGTCTGAAATCAAAAATGAAATACTTAAAGAATCCGATAATTTATTCTAAATTCGGTTGCCATACCCCCCTTAATCAATCAAAGAAAATTCAACCAATGATAATGAGTCAAGTTTCTAATTTCTTCTTTCATTTAACTCAGAACATTACGGAAGAAGGACGAGAGTTTGAAAGCCACGTCTTTTTAAAGCGTGGATGAAAAATGAACGGGCGATTTTCATCGCCTAAAAAAGTTGTCATTTTTGATCCTTTAATGTTAATTTTATAATAAAAACATAAAAGTGATAAAGATGTATGGATGTCAGCAAGAGCTAATTAAAAGTTCAGAAAATATCCCGTTTTTAGAATACTTATGTACCACGGTTAACCGACTTATTAATTGTGGGATTTATTTGGCTAGACAATGGTATTTTAAGTAGGGCTTGCTGATTAAATCTAAAAATATTTACAGATAAAGGTTTTAGCCTTTTTGGGGTCTAAAAAAGTGCCTGGTTTTCAGCTCTTCATGCTCAAAAAGGAGCGTATTTTAGGCTCATAGTTGGGCAGAAAAATCATTCTTACAGTTCTTACTCCTACCTCCTCGCTCCCGAACCTTTTCTCCTGTCTCCTGTCTCCTGTATCCTGTCTCCTACCCTCACCCATAAGACTTTTTGCTGCAAACCCTAAGTAGGGATACATCACGGGAAAACACGACTTAGAGAAGCAATTAAAGTCAAATCATAATTATCAATTTCTTCATTCTCAAGCAGCACAGCAAACCTTGAGAGGAGTAACAGAGTCTTTTAAGTCCTACAAGGAGCTTTCCTACAAACACTATCTAGGAAAACTGAAAAATAAACCTCAACTTCCCAAATATCGAAAAAAGGGAGGACTAGGAGTTATAACTTATCCAAAACAAGCTTTGAGACTGAAAGGAAACCAGGTGAGAGTACCTCTGGGGAAAAAAGTTAAAGCTGCTTTTAAGATTGATAGTTTTTGGCTAAATTTTCCCAACAATCTTGAGTTTAAAAAAATTCGAGAAATAAGGATTCTACCTCGTAATGGTTGCTTTTATGTTGAGTGGGTTTATCAGTTAGAAATCGATCAACCTGAACTTGACAGGGATAAAGTTCTCGGTATTGACCACGGAGTTGGTCATTTCAGTTATCAGTTATCAGTTATCAGTTATCAGTGAACCTCCGACTGAAGTCGGAGGCTTGAAATACTGAACTAAATATTTTTTTCATCCCCTTAAAAGGGGAGGCACATACCCTCATTTTTTGGTAATTGGTTAACTTGCGTTAGCAATGTAGGAACAAGCTTGATTGTAGATGGCAAACATTTAAAATCGGTTAACCAGTGGTATAACAAACAAATAGCAACAATTAAAGAGAACAAACCTCAAGGATTCTGGTCAAAAAAGTTAGCCAATATAACTGAAAAACGCAACAGACAAATGCGCGATGCTGTGAATAAAGCGGCCAGATTAGTTATAAATAACTGCTTAGAAAATGGTATTGGTAGGATTGTTTTTGGATGGAATAAGGGGCAAAAAAATGCTATTAACATTGGAGCCAAAAACAATCAAAAATTTGTGCAAATTCCCACAGCTAAACTCAAAGAACGAATTAGTCAGTTATGCGAATTGTACGGCATAGAGTTTATTCAAACTGAAGAATCTTACACCTCGCAAGCAAGTTTTTTAGATGATGATTTCCTGCCCAACAGGGCGTGAAAAACCCGAGAGGTGGAAGCCGTCAGGAAAACGAGTACAGAGAGGTTTATATCAAACCAAAAACGGTTTGTTAGTAAATGCTGATGTGAATGGAGCAGCTAATATTCTCAAAAAAGTAGCGACAACTTTGGAGTTTACTCTCGAAGGAGTCAGTAGAGGTAGTTTGATAATGCCTTTAAGAATCCAGTTTTGGATTGCTTAAGAATCTCCGTATCTTTAGAGCGGGGAGTATCAATATGAAAAGAGTTTCAGGAATTTCTCATAGTCTGCTCAGTTGATTAGCTTAAGTTAAAGATATCGATCCTGCAATCCCAAAATCCTTTTGAGAAAAAGTTTAAGATGAAACGTCGATATTTTGTCCTGTCTTCAATTAGTTTCGGGTTGGTCATAGGGTGTGCCTCCCTACAAACGAAAGATTCCCCTCAGCCATCAGTGGAACTATCCACCGATCCTGTACCACCTGCTGTTGCCGTATCGCCCAACAAGACTGATGAATCTCAAATCGCCAATGTCACAGAGCCGATTTTTGCGGAAAACGGAGTTGCCATTCGAGGTACTGACCCAGTTGCGTATTTTCAAGTAGGTAAACCTGTCCAAGGAAATAAACAATTTACTCACAACTGGATGGGTGTCAATTGGTGGTTTTCCAGTGCCAAAAATCGCGACTTGTTTGCAGCAAACCCAGGAAAATATGCTCCCCAGTATGGAGGTTTCTGTGCTTTTGCCGTTGCCAATGGATACACTGCTCCTATCGTTCCAGAAGCCTGGAGCATTGTCGAAGGGAGGCTATATCTCAATTTCAGTTTAAGGGTTCGCGATCGCTGGGAACGCGATATTCCAGGCAATATTGCCAGCGCCAATGAAAACTGGCCTGCTGCAGCCGCCAACTTTCGGGGGTGAGGGGTGAAGCTCTAGTCCCGCTACCCGGAAGTTAAAAGTCATGCATTTAAAAGCGAGTGCTAATTGGCGAGGTTTCCTACGGCGCGTCTACTGTGCGGAAATAGTTCCGCACACATCGCCTCCAGAATGTAATACCATTTCTCCATGAAGTTGCGCTTAATAAAAGATAACAGCTATTAGTAAAATTCAAGTATTGGTAAGAATTATTAAGCGCATTGTTACAGAGAAATGGTATAAGACGCACATCTGACAGTCAATCAATACTTCTGACTTCTGACTTCTGACTTCTGACTTCCGCGTAGCGGCACTAGGATATTTATTAGAATTTCCTACGGAATTCTCCGCAAACAGAATCCAGAATTCAGGAGTCAGAATGAATGGATTTAATGCCAGTTTTCAGGTCGTAAATTATCTTTTTTGTCAAATATAAATTTCCTACAAAATCTTTTTATTGCACTTATTATTTGTAACATTCTTTTTTGAAATTGGTATAAGAATATTATATATTTGTCGTAACCAAAATACAAAAAATAAAATGAATGACTTGCCAAAATTAAATTTTGAACTTTCTTCACTTATCTCCGACAAAACACGAATAGAAAATCAGATATGGCATAAAGAAGCAAGCAAAGATACAGTATGGATTAATGAAAATTATTCTGAAAAAAATCAGAATATAGATCGAGAAATAAATCCTATGAAAGGAGGACTTAATCAGGTTGAGCGAGAAATTGACAGATGTAAAAAACTGATTAAAGAAGCTGAACTTAAAGAAGAAGAAAAGCGAGAACAAAAAAGGCAAGAGCAAAGGCGAGAACAAACAGAAAGGCGAAAAAAAGAAAGAATAAATAGATTAAATAAAATAACAGAAGATAGAAAAATAACCTCAAAAAACCTTACGATAGGCGAAATTTGGGAAAGAATAACGTTAACGATGACTTGGCAAGTAAAAACTTTTTTCATCATTTTACTTGTTTGTATTCTAACAGGGTTTATTTATGGATTTATGCAATCTCCCGACATCGTAGCTACATTTCCTCGCAGCATTATAAGTCTTTCAGAAAATTTGTTCTTTATTTCATTGATCTGTTTCTTATTATACCTATTTTATTTTTTCTTCTACTCGGCAATAAATCTAATAAAAGCAGTTGTAGCAACAGTGGTTTTGTATGTAATATCTTTTTGGGTGTCAATTACATTATTAGTACCACTAGATTCAATAAATTCTTCAGTTCTTAATTTATTGGGTAATAACCCTCAAATATTCTCTCAAAGGATTATAACTGGAATAATTTTTATTAGCGTAACAAGATTTTTTTATATTCTAGGAAAAAATAAAAACACAAGAAATAGCAGATTTTTTGGGCTATAGTTACACATATACCTATGATTTTGATAATGTGTTGCTTTACGGGTATTTACAGCTCTTTTTACCAAGAAGAAAGTTCTGCTGATGTTCTTTCTATGCTTCACATGGCAATATTTATCTATTATTTTCACATCAACACGATAACTTTTGTCATGTGTTACTTCGATAACTATTCTATTTTTGATATTCCAGAAGATATTTTACGTTTTCATACCATAATTGGAGGTTCTTATGGTATTGCAGTTGCAATGTCAAATATAAATTACAAAAAATATGACGACGCATTCAAACGAATTTACACAATAATTGTCGTCATACAAGTGTTATTTCTGATAATGTTTTATCTTATATAATTGCTTTGCTTCTTAAGTAGGGTTTGCTGAATAAATATCAAATTATTGACTGATATTAGTTTGAGCAATTTTAGGTATGGGAAAAGTACCAGCTTTTCGATGGAAACAGCTGCAAAAAGCTAGTATTTTGGAATAATTATGACATAAAAATTGAGGGACAATTCTTACTTCTACCTCCTCGCTCATTCCCCATTTATCCTGTATCCTGTCTCCTGTATAGCTGTCTCCTACCCTCACCCATCAGACTTTTTCAGCAAACCCTAAGTAGACCTCTCCAAAAATTACAAATTTGCTACCCTGGAATCAAGGTTTGATAACGTTTTCTGAAGAGGTCTAGTTCATAACAGAGAATTTAATACCAGTTTAATGAAGTTAAGGAAAATATGGATTTAATATTGCAGGGTATTTCATATTAGTAAAATACATCCGTGACAGGCAAAATACCTGTGCTACAAAGTTTCATATTTAATAAAGTTCAGTACAAATATGGATTTAATATTGCAGGGTTTTTAATACTTAGGAGCCGTGTAATAATAACCTGAACAGTTTTGTTAATGGAAGCTAGATTTCACAATCTATTTCAGATAAAATTTGTACAACTTATTTTTACAGGGCTACTTAGTAAGATACAACTGTGACAGGCAAGATGCCTGTGCTATAAATACACTACTTATTAATTAAAATCTCAACAACTTTATTAAGTGCCACAGAATGAGAAGCCTTAAAAAGAACACAATCGCCTGGTTGTAAAAACTCCTGCAAATGTGTTGCTAATTTCTGATGAACATCATTAGAAGTAATATTTTCTACCTCTATAAACTGCAAACCAGCAGCACCAATAGCCATTGCTTGTGCTTCTTCAAAATCTGCCAAAATAAATAAACCATCAATATTCAAATCTCGCACAACATTACCAACTTGTTGATGAAACAAAACTGATTTATCTCCTAACTCTTTCATAGTTCCTAACACAGCAACATGACGTTTTCCCGGAGTTTCAACTAACAAATTTAGAGCAGCAATCATCGACTCTAATCCAGCATTATAAGTTTCATCTAAAATTACAATATCATTATCTAAATTGTATCTTTTTGCCCTACCTTCAGGCAATTCAATCGATAAATTATTAATCAAAGGTTGGAAGAGATTTTTAGTAGAAATACTTCTACCATTAATTACCTTAAAAACAGCCAATGCTGCCAAATAATTAGAAGCATTATGAAGTCCCGGCAAAGGCAAAGCTAAATCCACACCTGCAACATTTATAGTCTGAGAATCAATTAATCTTCCTTGTAAATCACCTCCCTGTAAACCATAAGTAAAAGTTTCTCCCGACCAAAACTTAGCAGCAGTTTCCATTAAGCGTCGGTTATCATAATTCAAAATAGCAATACTATTAGAAGACATTTCTGCAAGTAATTCACACTTAGCTCGAGCGATCGCTTCAACAGAACCCAAACGACCAATATGAGCAGTACCAACATTAGTAATTAAGCCAATTGTCGGATTGGCAATATGTGTTAATTCTGCTATCTCCCCTGGTCCTCGCATTGCCATTTCCACCACAGCATAATTATCATCAGAGGAAAGTCCTAGTAGAGTTTTAGGCACACCTATTTCATTATTATAGTTAGCTTCAGTTTTCAGAACTTGACCCTGAGTAGTCAAGACTTGAGCAATTAATTCCTTAGTAGTAGTTTTACCCACTGAACCTGTTACCGCAATTACAGGAATAGCAAACCGATCTCGCCACCAACGAGCAATTTTTTGGTAAGCTTCTAAAGTATTTTCTACTTGTAATATAGTTACGCTATTTGACTCTTGTGTAACTCTATTCTTTAAGGTATATTCTTCCTCAACAATGATACAAGAAGCCCCTTTTTCCATTGCCTGTTTCACAAATTTATGGCCATCAAACTTTTCACCTCGTAATGCCACAAATCCTTCACCAGATTGTAAGTTACGAGTGTCTGTATTTATGCCTATAATTAATTTTTTTTCAGGAATCTGAAAATTTGTAAGTGTTGTAGCAGCTAAGATTTCAATTAATTGAGATAAGGTAATGTGACAGACCATAACGATTGGCAGTCCTACTCAAATATATGTAATAATTATATTAGAGTATTTGTTATTGTTGAAGTCAATTTATTTTCTGAGAGTTAACTGAGTAACCAGGAAAAAATAAAAAGTGTAAATAATTCTCAAGATCAAAAAAAAATTTTTTGAAGTTTGGTAAACTTTGTCATAACTCAGAACTGACATAAGAAAAAATAACTAAAACCTTTTGCACAAAAATTAAAAAAATTTAGACTATCTTTATCTTAATGTATATGACAATCAGTGGCGAAAAACTTGTACGGATTTGGAAGTAGATGCTACCGATAAATTAGTCAAATCAAAATTGTCCAATGAAGGAGAGTTTTTAATAAAGCAAAATCTTTACTGAAACTTCACACAAATTCAGTAAATTTTTAAGATAATGAAAATTATGGGTTTTAGTCAACTGTAGAATACCGATGTTAGGTATACCATATCTAAGTAGTCTTAATACTGAGTTATAAATACAAATTATATTTACTTTACCACAGTAAATATCAACCTAATTTGGAATTAAATATACAGTTTTATAAAAACTAGAGATGCTAATTAATCGTAAGACTAGCTCTGGAATATAAAAATCTTAAAGCAAGTGGGAAAGATGCCAAATGAAAAATCTTATGGACGAATATAATAAATACAAATCTCAAGATGAACAAGATATCTATAACCATTTTATCCAATTGATAGACCTAGAGTCTTCAACAGAAGTAATTGAAAGATTTAGAATTTTATTTATTAATGGTTCGGGATATCCTGACAGAGAAATATCTCAAGCACTAGACAGAATTACAGCATTGCCAGAAATTGAAGAAGATTTTAATTTTATCTTAAATCGCTGCTGTCATATAGTTATCAATAGAAAACAACCCTATAACTATAAAAAGGATGTTTTAGTAGAATTAATGAAGCTTTTCGAGCGAGTCGAAAATAAACAAGCACGCCGCCACTACTACGGTTCTCGTAATAGTAAGAAATTATTGGAACTGGTTCAAGGGTTCACAACAAGTGAGCAATATCTCTCCTTAAAACGCTTAACAGAATTAATCAACCAAGAAACAGGAAGTTACAAAAACACTAATAGTGCTCTAGCTCAACCTTTAAGAACTCTAATTCCACGCTATCCTTACCTATACCAACATTGTTTAGTTACCCCAGATAGTAGTTATGAACACCAACAAGTTATCAGAAAAATTCAACGACAGAAACAGAGAAAATTTGAAATAGACTTATCCAAATATGTAACTCATAAAATTAGACAGAGAGTAGTAAGCACTGCCTCTGAAAGAGGAGCTACGCTTTCAAACTTGACAGTAGCTCGTTGGGAAGGCACCAACAATATTCAAAATCCTACTCTTTTAAGCGATCGGGAAGTATTATCAGCAATTAAACTATTTGTAGGTAAAGTTGAAAATGGTAATAACTATCGAGATAATGCAAAAAGTTTCCTAACCCATGTCAGACAACCTCAATCCTATCATTCTTTTAAAGAAAGTTTCTATGAATATTTAAGTACATCTTTTGATGTAGATTCCAAATCTATTAAGCATCAGTTTCAAGATAAACTATATAAGCAGCTAAAAAATACTATGTCTCACAGTAATGACAAACAGTTTAACGACTTTTTGCTGATGAGAACTTGTAATCAAATGTTAGGATTTCTAATTGTAGAAAGCACCCAAAAACCACAACACTTTATATTTCTTAATCTAATGGCCAACCTGGGTCCAATCAAAACAATTGGCCTTTTACTGAAAATAGTTTTGGTCTGCTATAGAGTCAAACCATACCTAGAAAAACGATTTTCTATACTATTTAACCATTACGAATCACATACTAGAGAAACAGTTATGTGGTTAGTGAAAGCTCTAGAAAATATGCACGTTGCTTTAAGTACTAACTTTGGTAGAGTTGATTTATCCTTCATTCGTTAGAATATTTTCAAGCTTCCCAAATCTAGAATAAGCTAAGTTAACATCAGGAATAATATTGCAATGTTAAAATAAAGCTCAGAGTAAAGTTTTCAAGTATCATTTACATGATGGACTTATAGTTAATCTACATATATAAAAAAATCAATAAAAAATACGGTAAACATTAAAAGATTAAATATGTTGCCTAATTTAGCTATCGTATTATAAATAATAAATAATTAGATAACCCCTTAGCTTGTAGCTGTGGGTAGTTAAACACTAAGCATAGGTTAAGTAAAGACAAGAATAAAAAGTAATGACCCAAGTGTTACTAGGTGAAAACGAAGGTATAGAGTCGGCCCTCCGGCGATTCAAACGTCAAGTTTCTAGAGCAGGTATCCTTGCAGATGTGAAAAAACGTCGGTACTTTGAAACTTCTCAGGAAAAACGAAAGAGAAAGGCAGTAGCAGCACGACGTCAAAAACGATTTTATTAAAGCAAAAAATTTACTTCATAGGCTAATTTATAGTTCAGATAATTTAGTACAGGAGTTTTGTAGCTATCTTCAACAATTAATAATTAATAATTAATA
This sequence comes from Okeania sp. SIO2C9, assembly GCF_010672455.1. GTDB lineage: Bacteria > Cyanobacteriota > Cyanobacteriia > Cyanobacteriales > Microcoleaceae > Okeania. The sequence continues at coordinate 39,652 of NZ_JAAHGO010000023.1, forward strand.
ATTAATAATTAACAATTACCTCTCCTTGAAAATAAGAGGATTGACACTTAAGGAAAATTTTTTCTTCTCTTACTCGATTGGAGGCCAGCGAGGAGACCTTACCATCCCACCCTACGGGAAACTACGCTAACGACCCCTTTCTTCTCCTTTAAATAAAGGAGAGGATTTATATCATGTTCGGATAATCAGTTATAAAAAACTTTATCCCTTTTACCCTTTTCTTCCCTTCTGCCTTCTTCAATGAAGTTGAAATGAAAAACTAGAATAGAGTATTAGTTATTAAATGAAAACCATCCAAACATGAATCTAGATCGAGAACTAGACAATACAATATTAAGCTTTGCAGATATTCAAGCAGAACTTAACATTCGCAACGCTAAAGATGTTTTAAAAGAAATCGTAGATAATATAGATTTAACTCCCGAAGAAAGAACAGGATTAGACTCAGAAATTTCTGGTTTAGAATCAATGTTAGAAAAACTGGAAAAAGCTTCTATACATATTGCCGTATTTGGTATGGTAGGAAGAGGTAAATCTTCAGTTCTCAATGCTTTGTTAGGTGAAAAAGTATTTGAAACAGGTCCAATTCACGGTGTGACTAAAATTACAGAAATCAAGCAATGGCAATTAGGGACAGATAACTTAGAAGAAACAGAATCCTCATCTGATACCTCTCTAGTTTCTTACAGAATATCCCAAATTGAACTTATCGATACTCCCGGTATTGATGAAGTAGACGGAGAAACTCGCGAACTAATGGCCCGACAGGTGGCAAAGCAAGCAGACTTACTCTTATTTATTGTGGCAGGAGATATTACCCAAGTAGAATATGAAGCTCTTTCCCAATTACGAGATGCTGGTAAACCGATGTTGTTGGTATTTAATAAAATAGACCAGTATCCAGAAGCAGATAGACTAGCTATATACAATAAAATTCGAGATGAGCGAGTCCGTGAGCTACTATCTCCCAACGAAATAGTCATGGCAGCAGCTTACCCACTTGTAGCTAAGGCATTACGACAACCCGACGGTAATATTACCGTAAAGATGGAGCGGGGAGAACCCCAGATAGAAGATTTAAAGCTAAAAATATTAGAAATATTAGACCAAGAAGGTAAATCTCTGGTAGCTCTCAATAGTATGCTCTACGCTGATAATGTCAATGAGCAGTTGGTGCGCCGGAAAATAGAAATTCGCGAACAAAGTGCTAATCAAGTAATCTGGAAAGCTGTAATGGCCAAGGCAATGGCGATCGCTCTTAATCCTGTTACTGTGGTAGATATTCTCAGTGGAGCTGTAATTGATGTAGCTATGATATTGACTTTATCAAAATTGTATGGAATTCAAATGAGCCAAAGTGGAGCAATAGATTTACTACAAAAGATAGCCATTAGTATGGGTGGCATTACAGCTAGTGAATTAGTGGCAAATCTGGGACTAAGTTCTGTGAAAGGATTATTGGGTTTAGCTGCACCTGCTACTGGTGGGTTATCTCTAGCGCCTTATTTGTCCGTAGCAGTGACTCAAGCAGCAGTAGGAGGTTTATCATCTTATGGAATTGGACAAGTAACCAAAACTTATCTTGCTAATGGTGCATCTTGGGGAGAAGAAGGTCCAAAAGCTGTAGTGAGTCATATTTTAGAATCTTTGGATGAAACTTCAATTATTAGTCGTATTAAGGAAGAGTTAATTAATAAGTTGAAAATCAAAAATTTCAGTTTAGAAAAAGACAACAGGTAAGACTTAGATTGAGCATAATGGTCATTAATGGTACTCAAATGTTTGGTCTTGCTGATGCGTGGGTATGATTTGTATTTGTTGGCAATTGCTAAACTATTGAATAACAAATATTTGAAATTGTTCAGTTTTTATTTTCATACCTTGATTCAGAAATGCCAAATTTTTTAACGAACAGGTTCAAATATTAAGTCGCGTCTTAAATCTTGTTGAGGTTTTTCTGTAGATATAGAAGTTCTCACGATATATTTTCTTGTAGCTAAAGTACTAATTTTTCTACCAATAAAACCTCCAGCTACACCACCTATTACTCTGAGAGTCAATCCTGTAATAGGATCTAAAACTTGCAATCCTTCGTCCGTTATTTTAAAGATAATATTTGCCAAAGCTTCAACTCCATAATTCTCAGCTAGAGCTGTAGCTCCTTCCTCTGCTATAACTGGTAATTCTGCCGCTCCTAAATAACCACCAGCAGCCCATCCAAGTGCATCAGCTATTGCTAAAATATTGTCTATTTCATCCTCATCATTTCCGTCTACAAAAACTCTCTTGACTTTATATATTGTAAAAAGTTCAGTTAACTTGTTGTTCACATATTTATCAAGTGTAGGATAATTTATGGTAAATCTTCTATGTTTTTTAATTAGGGTTTGCTGATTAAATATAAAAGCATTGACATATCAAGATTTTAGCATTTTTTAGTTAAAAAAAGTCCAAGCTTTTAGGTCGTAATGGTTCAAAAAATTAGCATTTTAGGTGCATAGTTGTGCAGAATAATCCCTTGATTATTCTTCCTCCTACCTCCTCTATAATTCCCATTTATCCTGTCTCCTGTCTCCTGTCTCCTGTCTCCTACCCTTACCCATAAGACTTTTTCAGCAAACCCTAATTAGTTGTTCTAATTCATAGAAAAAACTAGCTCTGTTAATGTATTGTGAGCCATTTAATACATAATAATCAATCATCGCTTTTTTTCTTCCCACTACTACTTTTTGAATATTCACTAGACGAAAAAATAATCCAAGCAATCCTACTGAAAATCCTATACCTATACTTTCCATCAAATTACTAAGAAAACTTCCGCTTATAGTCAAACTGAAATCTTGAGTAGCATATGAGCTAGAAATTTTAATAGCAAAAGTATTAATAAAAACAGCTACCGTAATCATAAACAAGGAAGTTAAAGGTGTTTTTCTGGTTATTAAACTTCTAATAAATTAGTAATTCGCAAAAGTATGTAGTAATCCTATATGATTTGTAAATTTTCTCCATAAATATCCTTCTGACCAACAAAGTAACCAATAATCAGAACTACAACAGCAGCAAAGATTTTAGGAACAATAGGCTAAGATTTTTTCTTTGATTTTATCGAAAACTTATTCTGAGAATGCTTTTGATCTTTTTCTTTCCTCTTCCTTTGAAACTTTTGCCTCTGCTCGATAACTTCCGGAGGCGGACCGTAATCTCCTCTTGAAAAATAAATTCGTTCTACTTGATGTTGTGGCTCAACCTCAATCCACAGACGAGCCCCGCCTGCCTGATTTCTGTTTGGCTGATGTGGCTGATAAACGATTTGGCAAGGTCCGTTAATTTTTAGGGCGTGGCAATAATTTTTTTTATCTCCCACTTTTACAGCAATTGCGGGATGAGAAGTTTTATTGTCTCGGTTATAGTCAATAGTCTTTCGTAAAACATGAATAAAGGTATTGCCTGTACGTTCAGCCTTATTCCAAGTTCCTTCAGGACCTCGACGACCAGGTGTAATTTCTGGTACTCCTCGGTTGTTGAGGGGAATCATCCATAATCTTTTAACTTTGTAGGCTCCTACTACTCTATTTTGTTGTAGTAGTATCCGCAGTCTACCTGTTGATATATTGAGTAAAAATGCTGCTTCTGTTGTACGAACTTCTGTAGTCATAAAAACTAGATCGTTTTAGTAATAGGATAAAAAATATCTTGTGAGGACGCAACTTGAAAAGTACCTCAAAAATATCATATCATACGAAATCCGATTACGAAATGGTCTATTATTTTATAATCAAATGGCCGAATTAGTAGATGCTTTAAGATATGCCGAATCTATTAAGTCATATAGTGAATGTAACGAGGCAGTATTGCGGGAAAATCTTCAAGGAGCAATTAATAGTGGAGAAAGCCTTCTAAATATTCGTCCAACTCCACGAACTCCTCCTCCTGAAATCTATGTCGTGCCTTGTTGTAGGGGAAGCAGGAAATAGTAACAGGAAATAGTAAAGAGTCTACAGAATAAGTTATACAAGCCGATCAGTTATCTGTGAATTTTTGAGATAAATCCTTAAATGTTTTTGTGACTTTGTAGATATAGTTCAACTTTAAACTTAGGGAGAACGGGTTATAGAATTTTTGAATTTCCCATTCTCCCAAATCAAGAATTTTGGTAAAACTCTGATTGAATATTAATTCTTATTTTTGAACTGCTCTAACCATTCTTGAATTTTAGAAGAAGCAATATCTCGTCCTCCTAAACCAAAAGCTAAAGCAATAGCTACTGCCATTGCTCCCATGAAAAGTCCGAAAGCTAGATTCACAATGCTAGGAGCAATTCCCATTTGTTGCAAGGCCATAGCTGAGACTAATACAATAATCCCAATTCGAGCTAGCTGGCCCAAAAGTCGAGCTTGAGCATTACCAGAGCTGGTGATTAAATTATAAGCAACATTAGCCAAGTATAGACCTATAGCCAATACTACTAAACCATAAAGAACCCGACCACCAATAAAAATTACAACATTGACAATTAAGGTCAGAGCTTCCAACTCCATAACTTGGGTAGCTGAAACTGTGGCAAAAAGAATAATGCCCACAAAAGCTACAATACCAGCAATTTCTGAAGGGGTCCGCGCAGTAGGTTTAGTTCCAGGAGTATCGGTTTCACCTTGAATTACAGTGGCATTTGGATCGGAAGCTGGCCGTGTAGATGGGGGGGTTGAACTCAAACCAAGCCAATTGAACAGGTTATTGAAACCAATGCTAGTCAGAAGGTTGGTAATTAAATCGCTAACAAATCTACCAACAAAATAAGCAACTACTAAAATCACAGTAGCAGCAAAGATTTTCGGGATAAACGTCAGAATATCATTGAGCATCGCCACTGCTGGAGTAGTAATGGCCTCAATATCCAGAGCGCTTAGAGCAGCGATCGCTACAGGAATCAAAATCAATACATAAACTACTGTACCAATAATTGAAGAAAGATTTTGACTGCCAGTGGTTTGACTCATACCAAACCTACTACCCATTTGGTCTACACCTGTAGCAGCTAGAAGATTAGTAACAACTTTCTTCACCACAGTAGCAAGTAACCAACCTACTCCAGCTAGAATAACAGCCTTGAGAATTCTGGGAAGAGATTGCAAGATTTGGTCAACCATGTTCTGAACAGGTTGTAGAGCAATCTGTAGTTGCAAAGCTTCCAGAATTACAGGCAAGAATAGCAAGAAAATCAACCAATAGATAGCATTAGCAATAGTATCGCTAATTTCTACTTGATTTTCTGTTTGTCCATCACTAACTTCCTGGTTGAGACGGTCATCTAAGCCAAATGTCTTCAGCCCTCTGCCAACTGCTAATTTAGCTATAGTTGCTGCTAACCAGGCAATACCTAGCCAAATTAGGGCAGCCGCTATACTAGGCAAGAAGCTAGTTATTTCTGTGAGGAAGGCATTGAGAGGTTCAGAAACTGCCGTGAGGTTGAGCTTATCGAAGAAAGCTATCAGAACAAAGATCATGATGATCCAAAAAATCAAAGAGGAGATCCATTTCTCCACTGGTAATTTCTGAGCTTGTTCCTCACTACCTGTTACCCAACCAGCAATTTTGTTATCAATATTGGTCTTCTTGAATAGTCCTCCAAGGAAGCTGGAGATAATCGAAGCCACTATCCAGCCTACAACTAGAATTGCAATTGCTGTTACTATGTCCAAAATTAAGATTTTGTTAAAATTTTGGGACACTATATCTACAGGATTTGCTTCAGTTTGTGCCAAAATATTTGAGGCTAACATTAAATTAGCCTGAATTGGCTCACTAATTGATTGTGTAATAATTTGCCAAGTGCCATTCATGGTTTTCTTGGGTTAATGTGACCTTTACTTTTACTTTAAATTAGCAACCTAATGAGATTACCAATATATGCCTTATAGCTTGAAGGTAACTATGTCATTTAGTCAAGTTTTTGAGCAATCTATTTTAATTCGTGCCAGTGCCACTATTGTAGAGGATTGTATTACTAATAACATTCTCATGCACAAGTGGTTAAATCCAATGTTACGTTGTGAACCTGTGGGCAAATGGGATACATTTGTGGGAAGTCGTAGTAGATTTATCATAAATATTCCCTTTTTATATCCATCTTTAGATAGTGTTGTGGCAGAACGAGAACCTGGTTTAATTGTCTGGGAGTTTAAGGGCTTTTTTCGAGGTCGAGATCGCTGGGAATGTCAACCAGAAGCTGAAGGTACTTGTTTATTAAATCGTTTTGAATTTGAGATACCGAATCCTGTAATTCAATTCGGTTTTAATAAGTTTGCTGCCTCATGGACAAAAGCAGATATGGAAGCTCAACTGCGACGTTTGAAGAGAGTAGCAGAAGAACAATACTATCATAAATGTTGAAATGGGACTCCAGTTATAATCGCTCTTATTTAACTGTGAGACGAGGCCTATAAACGGAGCGGGAAACCCACACAGACAGCCCCTAATAAATTTCAACCAGAAAAATAATTGAACAATACGGGCGCACATTTTTAGCGTTATAATGGTATTAATAGCCGTGGGACACATGGCCCGATAAAAACGCACCGCCTGCCCTGAGGTTTTCGAGGGCGTAAAGACGGAGCAAGAAAGTTTGTGGAGATGGTAGTAGCGGGAGTGGAACTGAGTTTATTTGATTTGTTGCCTAGTTAAGAATCTATCTTTAGCTGGCGCACAACTTTCCTAAGGTCATGCTACCGCAAACGTTAACTAGCTATCAGCTTGGAGGTTCCGGAATGCGACCCTTGCCAGTATTTAGCTGGAGCGCTAAAAATTCGAGGGTAATAGTCCCCCACGCTTATTTGAAAAAATTAGTGGTGCTCCTTTTCTGGGGGTTTGTAGACGCGGAGCGGCTTCTATTGAGTATCCCCCATTATACACCTTGAAAAGCTAACTGCTCATAGCTGAGTGCTGACTGCTACTTCAACGCTCCGCGACATATTTGCGCAGCATTCCGCACCGAAAACGCGTAGTGTTGCGCCAGCAAAACAAGAATCTCACGTTATAATCGCGAGATTTAACGGTGAGAGTGTCAAAAATAGATAATTTAGGTGCAGGTACTTCTTATTTTTTATCTCCACTTGAGTAATTCATTCAAGCAGTTAAAATAAAAAAAGTACCACCTTAAGTTACTTATATTTGTGTTTCAGATCTTGGGATTTTATACAACAAAAGGAAAAATAAGAAAGAATACAAAGTAAACTCCCTCACGGGGTGACAAGCGCCTCAAAAGTATTGTTGGATAACTATTTCAAGGACTATACCTCTGTATAAAATCAAGATTTTTCCTGTTTGATAATGATCATCATTTTTAGACAAGGGGTTGGTTTACAAAGCAAACCAACCCCTTGTCCTTAATTTTAGTTGATTTTTATCTCAATTATTGATAGTAGACATCAGTCACATTTTATGGTCAAAAAAATTGGTCCACTTATATCAATAGACCGACCCAAATGCAATTTTTGGGTACGTATGTATGGTGATCTGTGGGGGATTGCTGGGGATTATTTAGTTGATATTGTTAACAGATAATTAACCTGAATCCTCAAAAAAAGTTCTGATGATCACAGGGGATTAAAAGCTCTGTCAATCTTAGATAATATTTAACTATTTACACCCAACGTCTTACCTTTCATATGATGATTAAACAATTTTAAATTAACTTACATAAATGTTCTAGGATGCATTTGGTTGAACAATGAACCAATGTAATTTGTGGTATGGATTCACGATCGCGAACCCACACCCTCACTAATAATGATGATCCCACTCCCATAAAAACCCTCAATTTTTGACAGAGTGGATATCCTGGAAACCCTGATCAAACAATAGTTTTGAAGTGCTTGTCACCCCTTGAGGTAAACTCCTTATTTTCAATTTTATCTTCTTACTTTCTGCGCATAACTCGGGTGAAATTTCTCAAAAATTCTGACAACAAATTGGTTTTCAACAATTAATAATTATACTAGTCACCATGACTGTATTTGACATATCAAAAGCTTAAAATTCAGACAACGAAAATTTTGATTTCTGCCTTCTGCTTTCTTAAAAGAAGAGGCTTTCAACCTTAATTATTCAGTGAAAAATATTAATTTTAGCTGAAATAATTTAGAATTAACCTTCTTCTTTCTTGCTTTTTTTACCTTCCTAACCTGTAGACTACTCACAGAATAATTTTTGTACCTGTGGCTGGGATTTTAGAAAATCTAGTCCTCTTTTAGCAAAATCAATAGTCTCTACAAAAAATGTTTCAATACCTTTAGCATCAATCACAATTTTATCTGTCCATTTAAACTCTTGCACCATTTCTAAAAATGATATTTCTCCATCACTAATCATTCGATTAACTGTATCAATAATATCGTTAGTTACTTGAGATACGTTACTATCTGGAGAAAAATAACGACTAAATTCTTCCACACCAAGTTTGCCATAACGCGATTCTAATAATGTATTTACAAAATCAGCTTCAACTTCTAATTTATAATTTAAAATTTCCCGAACTGTATCAATATTTTCCTGAGTAGCATTTGCAGTTAAAAACAGTGATTTTAATTGCTCGGACTGTTCTCCTGTCTCAGCAAAAGTTACTAGGTCGGCAATAGCTATAGGTATATTCAAACCGTCATAGGTAATTTTAATTTCATCTATAGCATCTGCTGGTTGAGCAGTAAAGATTAAAACACTACTAATAATTGCTAAAAACCCGGCAAAAAAAAGGTAGAAAAACTTTGATATTCCTTGCCTAAAATCACCAAACTTTTTGGATTTATTGTTCGACTCCCCTGAATTTAAAATATTTTTCATTCTGCTATTCCTCAAAAATTAATAACTACATTTATTCAATGTATTTTCACTCTTGTATATAAGGTCTGAAATATGAGAGATGGGGTTCCCCAAATTTGCCATATTCAGTTATAAATCTTGACTCATCCTAGCCAGTAATTGTCTAATTATATCTGCATCCTCTGCTTGAGGAAGATTTACTAGATAACTCTCTAAATCTTGACGAGCTTCTGCCCAATAATTTAACTGATAATATAATACGCCTCGGTCTCGCTTTTCTACAATTGCATCAGGAAATAATAATAAAATTCGGTCGATAGCTGCAATAGCTTTTAACCCCTCATTTCGGTTCAAATAAATTCCTTTAAGATTTGTCAACATTCGTGCTAAAAATTGTTTTTTACTTACCTTTGCCAAAAACTGAGGTTGTAGCTCTACTGCTCGACCATAAATACTGGCCAATCTTTCTTGACAATCTTGAGGAAAAAGAATTTCACCTCGATTAAAAGCATCTACATATATGCCAGCTTCTTCAAAATCAGGTCGAATTAAAAAATGTCCTGGCATTCCAATACCAACCATCGGAAAATTAATTCTATTAGCAATTTCTAGATAAACTAGGGATAAAGTAATTGGAATGCCAGTGCGTCTTTCTATTACTTGATTCAGAAAACTATTCCGTGGATCGTAATAGTCAATTGTATTTCCAGCAAAACCTAAATCATCATAGAGATAGTTATTAATACCTTTAATAATTTGTAGAGGGTAAAGTGTTTCTGGTAGTTTTTCTCGAACTTCATCTGCCATGGTATCTAGAGCATTTAGATATTCATAGGGGTCAAATTTTGGTTCGTATTCTAAAGCTAAAAAAAGAGCAGCTTTAGCTAAATCTATTTTTTCATCAGGTTGATTAATTACTGAATAAAATAACTGTTGATATTGGGAATAATTCATATTAGACCTAATTATAATTAAAATTATTTTTGACTTGGAAATGTAGGTTATAATTTTATCACTACATCATCTATAGGACGACATAATTATGAAATCGTCACTTGATATCAACTTACCTGAAGAATTAGAACCTTACCATGAAGCGATCGCTAATAGCATTAAACCTTATTTAAAAATTGATATTAAACCTAATTCTACCCAATGGTGGGAAAGTAAATTTGGAGGACTTCCCTATTTACCTCGAACAATTGATTATCCCACTAATAAAAATGGTGAATATTTAAAGTTATTAGCCCAACTTAACTTTTCAGAAATGCCTAGGTTAGAGAATTTTCCTGCTCAAGGAATTTTACAATTTTATATAGATGCTAATCACGATATATATGGTTTAGATTATGATGATCAAACTAATCAAGATGGCTTCAGAATTATATATTTTGATCTAATTGTCGAAAACGTTAATAATTTAGTAACAGATTTTGATTTTTTAGAAGAGCATCAGGGAACTACTTTTTATAGTCCTATAGAGGGTGAATTTAGCTTAAGTTTTATCCATTCGTATGCACCAATATATTGGTTGGATGGAGCTTTCGATCAGCATTTTCCTAATTTTAATCGTGATTTCCTAGATATTTACGACGAATGGTATTGTCAGTGTTTGTTGATTGATGAAAGTGTGCATCAGGTAGGGGGTAATCCTTATTTTATTCAAGGAGATCCTCGTTATTTCTATCCTGAACATGAGGATTATATTTTGTTATTACAAATTGATTCAGATTATGATGATGAAATACATAATATCTGTTGGGGAGATGTAGGAATTGGTAATTTTTTCATTAAACCGTCTCAATTAAAAGTGTTAGATTTTTCTCAAGTTCTTTATAATTGGGGTTGTCATTAAAAACGAAGAAAAAAGAAGGAATAAGGAAAAATAAATAAAGAAAATAGATGAATCTATAGACAGTTAAATATTTTTTTGTGGCAGTTCTGTAAATTACAATTTCTTGCTTTGGATTTGGAAACCAAACGCCTACGAAAAATATTAAAACTTCCTTCTTCCTTTGATTTTGGAAACCAAAATTCTACAAAAAAATATTACAAATTTATGATTTATTCTGCGCTATTGCGGTGGGTTGGGAAGGTAAACCCCTAGGATAAAATGTTCCTTATTTCTTTCCTTTTTCCTTCTTCCTTAATTCTACGAAAAAAATATTACAAATTTATGATTTATTCTGCGCTATTGCGGTGGGTTGGGAAGGTAAACCCCTAGGATAAAATGTTCCTTATTTCTTTCCTTTTTCCTTCTTCCTTAATTCTAGAAAAAAATATTACAAATTTCTGATTTATTTTGCGCTATTGCGGTGGATTGGGAAAGCAAACCCCTAGGATAAAATGTTCCTTATTTCTTTCCTTCTTCCTTCTTCCCTCTTCCTTCTTCCTTCAAATACCATGACTTTTTCCAATTACCCAATGTCGGCGAAAGAAACGAGCTAAAGCTGATTCTTCTAAAGATAAATAAATTGGTCTGCCATGAGGACAAGTACGAGGGTTACGAGTAAGTTGCCATTGATTTAATAAATTTTGCATTTCTGGCAAGCTTAAAGGAGTTCCATTTCTAATAGCACTACGACAAGAAGTAGCTACTTTAGCAGATTCTAAATCACCACCATTACTCAGTTCAATTAAAGCTTCAGCACAGTCATTTCTTTTAGCTAAAATTGCCGGAGCACTACGAGCTGCCCAAAGAAAATCTCCAAAAGTTTCTACTTCTATATTTAAGCGTTGAAGTTGTTCTATTTGACCATAAGATAAATTATGTAAAATAATTGGTGGCTCTAAAGAAATTATTTCCCAAGCATCACATAATTTTTCATATAAAACTCTTTCATGGGCAATATGTTGCTCGATCAACCAAATGCCACTCGGATGTTCAGCCACTATATAAGTATTATGTAATTGAGCGATCGCTTTGAGTTCTATCAATCCAAATTCTTGATTTTTTTCTGCTGTATTATCTGGAGAAACTTGTATCGACCGACGAGTTTGATAATTCCCTGTATTTTCAGATACTTTTAATATTTTTTCTACCCTTTCTGATAAAGGAAATTCTGGCATTACTTCCATACTAAATTGTAATGCCTTAGCAATTGCTAACTCGATTTGTTGTTGCCAAAAACTCAGGTTATGAAGATAAACTTCTGTTTTTGCCGGATGACGATTCCAATTTATTTGATGAGGAAAAATTTGGAAATGAATAAAACATATAGGATAGCGATCGCGAGGGCAAGTCCGCGCCAAAGAACTAATAATTTTTTGTTCTAATTCTGGCACTTTTACCACTCTTCCATTAATAGCAACTTTCACCCAATCTGGTCGTCTCCGATGACATCTATCTGGCAAACCTAAGACTAATTCTAATGATTGTCTATCCAAAAATTGAGAATCTTGATATTGGGAAAAATTTGATATATTTAATTTTTCCGCTTCTTGTTCATCAATTTCTTGTTGAATATACTGTAAATCGCCCAATCTTACCGTCGATAAAATTTGAGGTAACATTTGTTTTGCCGTAGCGCCAGGACTAATTTGTATCCATAACTTACTACCCTGCCAAACTTGCCAAGTAACATCAGGATAACAAAGCGCTATTTGCTGAATAACTAATTGTATACCTCGCATTTGTTGTGCCGAAGAAGGCATTCCTTGACGGCGTACAGGCCATTTTCCAAAAAGATTAGAAACCTTAACAATAGTACCAGGAGCAACAGCAACTCTTTCAACTTCAACAGCTTTTCCTTGCTCGTTATAAACAACACGCCAACCTTCATTTTCATTCTCTAAAAGAGGCGACTTAGGGCGACTTAATATTTCTAAATTTGAGAGATTAGCTAAACTATGAAGTGCCTCTCCACGAAATCCCAAACTGGTAATTTTTGTTAGGTCTTGAAAATTAGTAATTTTGCTCGTACTATGAGGATTAGCTGCTTGTTTTAAATTAGCTAAATTCATACCCATTCCATTGTCAGAAATTTGTACTCGCCACTGTTCAGAAATGATAGAAATTATGATGCGAGTTGCACCAGCATCCAGAGAATTTTCTACTAATTCTCGTACTACTGCCGCTAAAGAATCAATCACTTCTCCAGCAGCAATTAAATTGACAACTTCTTTAGGTAAGGTTTGAATTTTAGATTGCATTTATATAAAAGCAGTAACAAATAGCTATAATTAATCATAGCTAAGGACTTTTAAGGAAAATAGTCATAATGTCAGCTCGCGATTATTATCATAATACTGTCAAAGCTGCTATTCAAAAAGACGGATGGACAATCACTCACGATCCATATCGTCTTAAACTAGCGAGGGGCAAAAATTTATTTGTTGATTTAGGTGCAGAACGTCTAATTGCGGCAGAAAAAGGACTAGAAAAAATTGCTATTGAAGTCAAAAGCTTTCGGAGTGCTTCAGAAATGAAAGATTTAGAACAAGCTCTTGGTCAATTTGTATTGTATGAACATATTTTAAATCGTTACGAACCTGAGCGAAAATTATACTTAGCTATTCCTGAATAAGTACGTCAATCAGTGTTTGAAGAAGAAGCGGGAATAATATTAATAGAAGATCGAATATTACGTCTTGTTAGCTTTAATCCCACTAAAGAGGTAATTGTCAAATGGATACCCTAAATATTGAACTCAAGCAAGCAATTATTAAGGTTTTACAAGAGTATATTGAATATCTCGGAAATGACCCAGAAACTCAATGTCAATTAGTCATAGATGAAACTGGAAACCATTACTTACTTATAGAAATAGGTTGGCAAAATAGTAGACGAATTTATGGAACTCTGATTCATCTCGACATTATCAATCAAAAAATTTGGATACAACATGATGGCACAGAGGAGGGTATTGCCAATGAACTTGTTAATTTAGGTATACCTCATCAGCAAATTGTACTTGCTTTCAAAACAGTTGAGCGACGTAAAATTACTGATTTTGCTGTTTATTAATAGATATTCGATAATCTACTTGAAACTACTATAAAAAAATTGTTAAATCTTATTCTGAAATGGCTACAAAGTAAGAGTTTAGAGAACTCTTAACTAAGAGTGATAACTTTGCTATATTTACCTAAAATAAAGTAAATTTACTACCTTAGCAAAACAATCTTTAAGTTAATCAGGACTTACGCAGTACCGCCACATTTAGTGTATAAATTGGTCATTTTTGCGGATATAACTACTATAATTAGCGCCGTTGCGTAAGTCCTGTTAATATTAAAATTATAGGGTCTTGCAAGTCGGCAAACTATCAAGACCTGAAACTTACTACTTCTCGTCGTTAGCTTCTTTTAGCTTGCGACCATCAACAGTGACTTCCCCGGTCACTGCTTTATCTTTAGCCTCCATTTTCAAATTAATCTTGCCTTGATAGTTGAAAATTATCGCAAGGCAAGAAGCTAAAACCACAATTGCTCCCACTCCTACAAAAATTTGAACATCAGGGCGATTAAAAAATAATGTCAAAGGTGGTAAAACCTTTAGCGCTAAATCAGACGTTTTCAGATTAAATCGAGGTTCATAATCTGGCGGTCTCTCCTTGTGGGGAACTAAATCCAGAACATTAATCTCAAGAATTTGTCTCCCAAGGAAGTTTCGACTTTCTTGACGGTGGAAAACTCCATTCCAATCATCATCAACCTGGAAGGAGAAAAGACAATTACCTATCAGAAGTTTCTCATCTTTTAAGTAACCATCTTTCCCCAATTTATCAATACACCTGTCAAAAGATGAACGAGATTTAAAGGAAATCTCTTCAAAACGCTGGTGAACCAATTTGTTAATAAGAATCTTCTTTCTCATATCTTTATAAGCCATGTGATTGCAATATAAATAGGACAAACTCACGAAAAAATCAGGCTTTCAGACACGGCGATCGCTAGTTTGTACATTATTTATGATCTGTTCTTCACCCAAACATTCTTGAAGGTAGCGTCGATCATTTGCTTATCCCAAGCCGTTTTCACCCTTAGAGCATGTTTTCAAACTCGTTGTATCCTAATTGCCCCTGATGACAGCTTCGCCAGTTCAACCCCAATATAACAATCAACTCAAAGGGGAAATTGTCAGAAAAAATTTGTAGAGCTGGACTCCCCAAATTAAAAATGTCCTTTCAATAGGTTTTAGAAAAGGTATAATATAAAGTTTGACAAAAAAATTGTCAATAAAAGTATATTAATGATAATAGGTAGTAAAATCCAGGTCAGTGCCCAAACACAAATCCAGTTGCAGGTAACCCTAGCCCGGAATGATCCTTATTGCTGGTCGGAGAGGATCTTATTACTAGCCGCTACAATTATGACCTGATTTCACCGCAATCTTCTTGAAGGTAACCTCGATCATTTGCTTATTCCAAGTCGTTTTCACCTTTAGTTTAGCCACCTTACGTCATACAGGTTAAAGGTTTCAGCTAGCAACTATCTAAAAAGATGGTGAACCACAATCACTAGAAAAATGGAGAAAAATGGAATAAGATTACGAAAGAGTAAGGTTTCAATGTAAGGTGATTACTTATAGATGCGTTAATAGACCTGTCAAAAGGAGATCGAACTATGCAAAAACTTAGTCAAAAAGGAATTAATGTAATTGAAGAAACTATCAAAGAAAAAAAAATAACTTACAAAGAACTTGCCAGATATATGTTTTTGGAAGAAAGACAGCTACGAAGATACTTAAAGGGAGAAAATAATATTGATATTGATCGTCTTGTACATCTTTTGCAAAGACTAGACTTATTGAACAAGTATACTCCTCTCAATATTCACTCAATAATCACTGATAATTATCAAAAAAAAGATAGTGACTTAATACCAGATAATTTTGAGTTGATTACAGAATGGATTGCTGTCAACCATAGTAAATATGAGATCATGCTTAATAAGGTTGATGAGCTAACTGAAGCAGTAATTAAGACTCATGTTTGTGAATTTAAGCCTAATTCCTTAGAGTTAGGTGATTCTGAATTAGAGACAATATCTAGAATCGACGAAGAAAGTGGGACATTAAATTTTAAGTTATGTTTTTTTTCTAATCAATATTCTAAAAATACTTATCTTCTTCTAAGATATCATAAACGTATAAAAGATGAGGCTACTCTTAGAGTTCTTCAGTATATAAATAAATATATTTACGATGAAAAAGTTTTTGCTGATTCTGATTTAGCAGAGTGTCTTTGTCCAATAGAAATATCACCATCACAAGTATCAGGATTAGCTACTTATTGTAAAATAAACAGCCTTGAGGATAAAGGTACACTTATTGAATATTATAAATTTGCCTTAGACGTATCTCATTATACAGGTGAAACAGTTCAAGAGCTTATTAGCTTTGCATATCAATATGGTAAGCTTCAGAAGTCTATTTCTTCTTTACCACAAGATTTGGATATAACTGAATTAAGCAGAAATCGTCCTGCCATAACTTTTCATAAACAAAGAATTGAAGCTAAAGTCAAAAGCTTGCTTGAACGCATAAAAGAAATCCGTGATGATGATATTATGATGAATAAACCATCAATAAAAATAAGTCAAAATGATGAATCTTTTTTCATATTTATCTGGAATGAAATTAAAGAATATATTGAAAAACGTCCGATAAATAATATTCCATTACTTCATGATTGCCATCCCCATAATACTTTTTTTAGAAATGGTCAGTGTCTTTTAATATATGATTATGAGGCTGTATCAACAACATGGAGTCCACTGGAAGCTATAGCATTTGTCATGCACAGATTTATTCGTGAGTTTTATGTCAAAAAATTTATGAACGGAGAAAATGTTTACCCTTTACGTGAAGAAATTTATAATTATGCAGAAAAATTTCTTCAAGAATATCAGAAAGGGGAAGGACCAATACCTGTAGATTTTACAAATAATGATAATTTACTTAAAAATATTCATTTAGGAATCAAGCTAACAAACTTTTCCAAGCTTGTTTCTATTATGAGATATCTAATCACAGACATAAAAGATCCGGCTGGACGACCTTCAAATATGCTAAAAAATGAGTATCGTAAATTTTGCATTTTTCTTAGAGAAGCTGATCGGTATTTTAAGTTTATATAGCAAGATGCTAATCCCGCAAAACACATATTTTATTCTTCGGGGGAGTAGCAATTGTGCAAGAAACCCCGTTAAAGTATTTGTGATCGCTGTACTAATTAAGTCTCTCTGACAAAAGAAGTCTGAAACCCTTGATTTATCGTTCTAAATTTCTGTACCAAATAAACTAAAGTTAGATTGGTACACTTATTAATATACAAAAACCTCACAAATGCTGAAGCCTATAACTCATTCATAGTGAGTATTTCAGCCTTAGCGTGGTTTTCTGTACAGTTGCTGATACTGTTGATGAACTTAACAAAAGAGATGTATTCGCGATTTATCTTCGCGAATCTAGCTCTTCACTCCGATCTCTTTCACGGTGACAAAAACTCCGTTCTCTATCTACTTTCAAGATTGATTATTAAGTCAATTATTGAAACATGATTTCATTATTGGCTCTGCCTCTAATAATCGCTAGTACCAAGCTCCGAAATCTATGCTATGACTATAAAAATGGGCGATTAACTGAAAATTATTATTCATTCTATTTGCTTATTGTCACCACCTTTGATGGTGTGTTGTCACCCTTTGATATCGCTCGCTAATCAGGAGCTAACTGGGCAAAAGAAGAAACACGAGTTTGAGCCAATGGTACACCTTGAAACCAAGCTTCGAGGCGAATCATATTCATTGCAGTTGCGGTCAATATATGTTGTAAATGAACTTTCTCCAAACCTACATAACGGCATTTGCGCAAACCTAAACCACGAACACCTTGAGAAATTGTACCTTCGACTCCGGCACGTTGATTGTACTGTTTTAACCATCTTTTGTTTGTTTGCTGTTTTCGTCTTTTGACAATAGCCAGATGTTCCTCTTTTGGACGCAGAGTAATTTCTCTAGGCTCGGTTGCCGAGCGTGTACATAGATGACGAAATAGGCATTCTCGACAAGCCTTTCTGGGAAATTTAACTCCAATAACTGTATTATCCCATTGATCTTTGTGAACACTCCATTTCTTGGTACTTTTTACTCCTTGAGGACAAGTAACCTGCTGCGTTTTCCAATTGATTTTGAATTGATTAATATCGTAAGCATTTTTGTCTTTTGATTGCCAACTTACATTCTCACGAACTGGTCCGATTAGTTCCAGCTCATGTTTTTGCTGACTCTCAACCAACAAAGTAGCATCTACATAACCTGCATCAACTAAGTGTTGTTTAGGTAATAATTCTTTGTCAGCTAAAGATTGATGAATCTCTTCTGTTTGGTCTACATCAGATAGATGAGCTTGGGTAGTCTCGATATTAGTAATAAGATGAATTTGATTTTTGTCACAAGTTTCCGTCAGATGTACCTTGTAGCCTATCCAAGTGGTATGACGCTTGCTACCATAACGAGCTTCTGTGTCATAAGGAGAGTTGCTTCTTAACCCAGAAGGAGGTAAGTCTTGATGATTGCGCCAATGAAGTTCACCATTATCTATCCAATATTGGTGTATCCAAGTAATTCGCAGAGTTTCTATTGCGGGAATTTCCCATAACCATAAAGGTGTATTTGGGTTGTCGTAAATTTCTTCTAAAATTCTCATTCCGTCGCACCCGATAGTGAGTGCCATGATTGTACGAGCTTCAGTTCCTCTAGGAAGACGGGATTCTTCCACTGGTCTGCTGTAGCGGTCAAACCAATCTTTTTCTACTACATTTGACAACCAATTTGGAGCTACTATAGCTAAAGCATTTAAAGCTGCTCTTAAAGTTTCTCCTACACATTCGAGTCGGTTGAGATTACGAATTGCAGCTAAGATATGAGTGGAATCAGTTCGAGCTTTTCCCTTGGCCTTGAGGAATCCTAGTTCTTGGCAGCGTTCTAAAAGTTTGTCTAGTAAGAGCTGTTCTTTACTTCCACTGAGTAATCGAGAGCGAAATAAACTTAAAACAGAAAAGTCAAAACCAGGGTCGGTTAGTTCTAGCCCTAAAGCGTACTTCCAGTCAATACGGCCTGCTACTGCTTCGGCAGCACCTCTATCGGATAAATTAGCCATATACTGCATCACACATACTAATGCTAAATTCCCAGGATGCAAGGCTGGTTGTCCTTCAATTGAATAGAGTTCTGCAAAATCGGTATCCTGATAAAATATACCTAATTCATCTCGAATGGTCATGTAGAGATTCCCTTTGGGAAAAGCTTGGTGTGCTATTTCTTTTGTTAAGGGTGGAACAGGTTTCATCGATTGAGGATGTAGAGCCATAATCTTTATCAGGACTTACGCAATCTTTCAACATTTGTTAAACTTAGTTTATACTTCGCGAATATAAATCGCGAATAATCTTCCCCTTTTCTTAATGTTTCTCCTGTATGAATCAAAAACAAGCATCATCAGACCAAATTGAACGAATTGATCGTATCACATCCGCGATCGCTACTCTTGAGAACCAAAAAAAACAAATTATTGCTCAAGGTGAAGTTGCTCCTCCAGGGACAGTAGTTTCTCGCTATCAAGTACGACAGCAGCAAAACATTTATTGGTACTACAAACTTCAAGCACAAGAGCCAATTTTTCCTAAAGCCAATGAGACTAGGAGTTTTAGTAAATATAAGCATTTAGGAAAACCTGGTAGTCAAGCTCATATTACCGCAGTAATGCAGGTGGTCAGACGTTCTCAAATTGATGAAATTCAACGTACTATTGATACTTTGTCACAAAATTTATTGGACATTGGTTTTGACGAGCAACCAAAACAAAAATCAAATAATTAACTGGACATATTCGCGGATAATATTCGCGAATACATCTCTTTTGTTAAGTTCATCAACAGTATCAGTTGCTACTCAAACCCCAGAACGTAAATTCACGAATTATGATTACTAAAAAGAATCAAAAAATTAAATATCTGAGCATTTATCTCTTAATGCTGTTAACTGCTTGTGCAACACCAGACAATACCAATACCACAAAAAACAATCAAGGTCTGGAAATTAAACTATTAATGGGAAGTGCTTTGGGAGACTTTTGTGAACAAGCAGCAGAACGTTTCAATCAACAACAACCAAAACTGAATGATGGTACTTCTTACTATATAAGTTGTGATGCTAAAGGTAGTGGGGATGTAGTAACCACAGTCATGTCTTTTGCAGAACAATTTCAAACCGGAATATTATCTGCTGATGCACCTGAATTTCCCACAATTATTTCTGTGGATGGTGAGATATATCATGCTCAATTGAAGTATCGAATGGAACAATTATTTCCTGGGCAAAACTATATTCCAGAAATTACAGATGCACCAATGTTAACAAATAGTCCGATGGTTTTTATGGCACAAGAAGACATTGCCAATGCTATAGAAAATGTTGATGATTTATTTAAACCTCTAGTGACAGCAAAAATCCATCGCGACATCAACTCTTCTGCACCACCAACTCCTATTTATTACGTTCACACCGCCCCCACTCGCTCCAATTCAGGTTTACAAACTCTTGTATCTCAATTTGCATCAGTATCTGGCAAGCGACCAGAAAATATGACAGTGGCAGATGTAACGCGCTATCAAAATCAGGTACAACAAATTCAAAGTAAAATTACTCGCTACGGTAAGTCAACCAGTTCCCTAGCGAAATCAATGGTCAAAAATGGGCCGTTTTGGGCATCTATTGGTTCGGTTTATGAGTCTTCGGTAATTGCTGCTAATACCCATCGGCAACCAGGACAACCAAAATACAGGGCAGTTTATCCTCAAGCAACTTTTACTTCTAATATGAGAGCAATTGTAGCTAATGCGCCATGGGTAAGCGAGGTAGAAAAAGCTGCTGCTACAGAAATTATTGCATATTTGCGATCGCCAGAAGTCCAAAAAATTGCTACTGATTTAGGATTACGGCCTGCTGTACCTGGTATTCCCCTCGGTACGAAGATTAGTCCGGCTTTTGGAGTTGACCCCAATGCTAAATATGACTCCTACCGCCCACCAAAACCAGAGGTAGTAGAGGCGATGTTAAAATCTTGGCAGGTGTATGCCAAAAAGCCTTCATTAGTCGTAGTATTAGTTGATTCATCAGGTTCGATGCAGGGGGCGAAATTACCTGCTGTTCAGAATACTTTACAAACTTATATTAATAGTCTAGGGCCTAATAACCAAATTGCTCTGATTGATTTTGATAATATGATTCGGCCTCCAGTAGTAGTTGATGGAACTCCAGAGGGACGCGATCGCGGTCTACAATTTATTAGTAATTTGAAAGCTGAAGGTGGCACAATGTTATATGATGCTACCCTTTATGCTCGTAACTGGTTACAGCAAAATCTCAGAAATCAGGCTATTAATGCCATATTAATTTTAACTGATGGGGAAGATTCTGGTTCTCAAATTAAGTTAAATCAGTTAAAAAATGAATTACAAAAAAGTGGTTTTAATTCTGACCAGAGAATTGCTTTATTCACAGTTGGATATGGTAAAGAAGGAGAGTTTAATCCTGATGTTTTGGAAAAAATTGCGGAATTAAATGCTGGTTATTATCGCAAGGGCAACCCAGAAACTATTTCTAAATTAATGTTAGATTTACAAGTAGAGTTTTAAAAGAAGGAAGAAGGAAGAAGGAAGAAGGAAGAAGGAAAGAAGGAAGAAGGGAGAAGGGAGAAGGGAGAAGGGAGAAGGGAGAAGGGAGAAGGGAGAAGTAAAAATCAAGGAATCAAATAAGGAAGGAATCAAATAAGGAAGGAAGAAGGAAAAAGGCAGAAGAAAGGAAGAAGTAAAAATCAAGGAATTAAATTATGAAATTAGTCAACCCACTTTATCATCCCCTTACCATTTTAATTGGTGGCATTACTTTAATTGTAGGAGTCAGATTTGTAGGTTTACCTAGCATAATTATGTTACCAACCGCAGCCCTAATTTCCACGGCTGGAGCAACATTATTAAATTCCTCAAAATCTGAATCCATACAACTAAAAAATCCAGCTTTAGTCAAAGAAATAGAATCTGTTAAACAGCAGGCAAATTTATTAGCAGAAAAAGCCAATAATCTTCGCCAAGAAGCTGGAAAACTTCTGACTGGAACTCCAGAAATGGAACTCTTAGGATTTGTACAATATGCTTGCGATCGCTCCTATGAACTTCCGATAAAAATTGACAAAATGGTAAAACGTTTACAAGGAGATGATTCTTTATTATCCACTTCTGAACTCCAGCGACAATTAAATGAAGTTGAAGCAAAAATGTCTAGTAGTAGAGGTATTGCCAGAGAACAATTAACTAAATTAGCAACAAGTTTGCAGCGAAATATTCAACTAGCAAATCAAGGGCAAGATGCTAGACAAGCACAAGTTATTAGTCTTTCTACTATGATTCAAGAGTCGGCTGGGGTTTTACAACAAATGCAAAATAAACTGAGAATGGCTGATTTAAGTAATTATCAACAACAACAAGAATTGCAGGCACTATCTCAAGAACTTCGCAGTTTTCAAGAAAATATTGATTTCTTAACTAGCTATTAGCTTTTAGCATTTCCTGACGGAATGCTCCGCAAACAGCTAGCCTCTTGCAGAGGAACTGCGTTAACAGCTAGCAGCTCTGGATTTAAGCCCCCTAAATCCCCCAATTTTGGGGGACTTTTAGAAGCAAATAGACTCTTGTTCCCCCCAAAGTTGGGGGGCCAGGGGGGCAAAATTCAGTATCAAAAAACTTTTCAGATATCCTCTAAACGTTTACTGCTGACCGCTTTTTTAATATGCTTCATTGACCTAAAAAATTCTATAATCAAACTAAAAAACTATGAAACCTACTAACAAGAAAAAATCTCTAATTACATCTTTAGCAATTATTTTAGCATCCCTGGGTTTAACATATATTCCACTCCCAGAAATCTCAAAAAATATTGTAGTTGTTAGTGGCACTGAACTACAAGAAATTCTGCCTGAATTAGAAACTAAATTTGAACAAAAATATCCTCAGATTAATTTAGAGCTCAAATATCAAGGCTCCCAAGATATTATTAATAAATATGTTGATGACCAAAATGATTTTACTCCCACAGTTTTAATTCCTGCTAATAGAGAAATTTTAGAAGAGTTAGAAACAAGATGGAAGGCACAAAATAATAGTGAACCTTTTTATGACAAACCACAACCAATTGCCAAAACAATATTAGTAGCGATCGCTTGGCCGGAACGCGGTCAAGTTTTATTTCCTAATAATCAATTTAGTTGGCGAAAAATTGCTCAAGCAATGCAAGTTGGAAATTGGGAAAAAATTGGAGGTAAACCACAGTGGGGTAGCTTTGATTTTCTCACTACTAATCCTACTCGCTCCAATAGTGGTCAATTAACATTAAGTTTATGGGCAAAATCAGAAATTGGAGGAGCAACTTTCACCAGTCAAAGTTTAAATAATTCCTCAGTCAAATCTTTATTTAGTTTAGTCAAGCGTTCAGTTTATTTGCCTCCACGTTCGACTGATATTTTGTTACAAGAATTTATTGCCAAAGGTGAAAATGATGCGGATATAGCAACAGTATATGAAAGTATTGCCTTGCATCGATGGGAACAGTCTCGCACTACCCAAGGGCAACCATATCAAATTTATTATCTCAATCCTACCATTGAAACAGTTTCCACAGCAGCGATCGCTAGGCGTGATGTTAGTAGTGGTATGGTTGACGCAGCCAGAAAATTTATTGATTTTCTCAGACAACCAGAACAGCAGAAACTATTTGTACAGTATGGTTTTCGTCCTGTAGACCAGAGTTTTGATTTGCAGAGTGTACCAAATAGTCCCTGGAGTCAAAATATCCCTGGAGTCAAAATGAATCCTGGGGTGCAAACTATGTCCACTCCTAACGCGGAGGTGTTGACAGAAATTAAGCGTTTGTGGGAGAGGGTAAATTAGGGAGGGGTGAGCAATTAATAATTACAGCAGTTATCGAATTGATGAGGTACAAAGTTTTATTGCTTTAGGCCACAGGCCACAGGCCACAGGCCACAGGCCACAGGGAATAGAGTTGTCGCTAAATAGATAGAAAAAATCGCTCAAATTAAGACACAGTAGTAATTCCAGACGTTTTTATCTAAAAATGGCGAAAATTCTTACATGATAAGGGTTTACCAGTTTTTTATAGTTATAAAGCGACAAGTCTAATATAGGAATAAATAGTCTTATAACTGTACCTCACTATCTTCAAAAGTGCTGTAATAATTAATAATTAATAATTAATAATTACTGGAGTTTAGACTAAATTGTCTTGAGAGTACAAAGTTCCTCTGAAAAAAATTTCTTTGACTTTCTCAAGAGTAATCCTCCTATATAGTTTCTAAACCCAGTTTTTTGAGATGAGTGTCTTTAATACATCGTTAAAGCGATTTGCTTACGCAACGCTACCGCGAACGCACCATCGATGGAAACAAGAGGGCATGGCCACTGAAGTTGTTTCTTTGATCAAACTTACCCCCGGCCAGTAATTAACGTAAAATATATACCTGATATGTATTATACCCTTTTTTTACTGTTTTTTCACTAAAGTCCCGTTAAGTCTCATTATGATTTTAAATCTTTTTTTTACGAAAAAGTGAGGTATAAAGCCTCCCCTTTTAAGGGGATGAAAAAATATTCAGTTCAGTATTTCAAGCCTCCGGCTTTAGTGGTCGGTACTGATAACTGATAACTGATAACTGATAACTGAAATGACCCTTGATCTTAACCCTCTTTGAACACAAGATATTTTCAGTTAAAAAACAGGAGTCAGGAGTTAAAATAAATAACTTAAATATCATTGATCCTTGTGAGTATCTCTTTTTAATCAAAGAGGTATCTTAACGATAATATTTTAAGTCTCATTATGATTTTAAATCTTTTTTTTACGAAACAGTGAGGTATAAATCCTCCCCTTTTAAGGGGATGAAAAAATATTCAGTTCAGTATTTCAAGCCTCCGGCTTTAGTGGTCGGTACTGATAACTGATAACTGATAACTGATAACTGAAATGACCCTTGATATTAATCCTCTTTGAACACAAGATATTTTCAGTTAAAAAACAGGAGTCAGGAGTTAAAATAAATAACTTAAATATCATTGATCCTTGTGAGTATCTCTTTTTAATCAAAGAGGTATCTTAACGATAATATTTTAAGTCTCATTATGATTTTAAATCTTTTTTTTACGAAAAAATGAGGTATAAAGCCTCCCCTTTTAAGGGGATGAAAAAATATTCAGTTCAGTATTTCAAGCCTCCGGCTTTAGTGGTCAGTACTGATAACTGATAACTGATAACTGATAACTGAAATGACCCTTGATATTAACCCTCTTTGAACACAAGATATTTTCAGTAAAAAAGAGATATTTTATTGGCAATTTGCAAATTATACCAATTCCCAAAAATAATTCTATACTTAATTAAGATTTCACTTATTAAGTAATAATTCGGTATTAAGCCAAGATATCTTATGTCTTTAAATCCTACTGCCTACTCCCTACTCTCAAGAAAACGTAGCAAAAATGCGTGAGATTTGATATTACCGAATAATTAAGGTTTAAAGCCTCTCCTTGGCTGCGCCACGAGCTGTCGCTCTACAAGGAGAAACAAGCGGTCGAGAGATGGCGAGGTCTCGGAGCCATATCCAATCGACCAAGAGAGAAAAATTTTTCATGATTAGTCAATCCTCTTCTTTTCAAGGAGAAGTAATAATTAATTATTAATTATTAATTGTTGAATATATCTTTTAATTGAGCGCCATAATCGTATAACTGCCAAATATTTTTAGAGTTTCCGTATAGGTTTTCAATTCCTCTATTGCTACCTCGATCAAATCATCATTATTCTTAGCTTCTATATCAATAAAAAATAAATAATCCCCCAGCGATCGCTTAGTAGGACGAGACTCTATTCTACTCATATTAATTCCCCTTTTAGCAAATACTTCCAAAGGCTTCACTAAAGCTCCTGGTACATTTGCAGGTACACTGAAACCTAGAGAAATAAAAACAGAATTTCCCGGTTGATTTATCCTATTAATTATTAGTTTTAAATCAGAATTCTCTATTTCAGAACATCCTTCTTTCAATACCCAAAAGCGAGTACAATTGTCAGGATAATCATTAATTGGATAAGCTAATATAGGTAATTTATAAAGTAGAGCCGCTCTTTGAGAAGCGATCGCTGCGGCACTCCGATCCTTACCTAAATGTCGCAATGCTTCTGTGGTAGAATTATCCGGAATTTGCTGGACTTGTGGCAAAAATCTTTCTAACCAACCTTGACATTGAGCTAAAGCTTGTGGATGAGAATAAACTGTTTTAATCTCCTCAAAACTATCAGCTAATGATATTAACCCATGAGAAATAGGCAATACTAATGCTGTTTGAATCTCTAAAGAGTCCAATTGCCAAAGTGTATCCAGAGTAACAGTAACACTCCCTTCAATAGAATTTTCTACAGGTACAACTGCCAAATTAACTTCCCCTTGAGAAACTGCCCATAAAGTTTGAGCAATACTAGGATATGGACACAGAAAAGATTTTTGACCAAGCTGACTCAGTTTATTAGTAAATGCTACTGCTGCTGTCTCGGCATTGGTGCCAGCAGGGCCAAGATGTGCAATTGATATGGTCATTTCAGTTATCATTTATCATTTATCAGTTAGCCTCCTGAGGAGGAGCTACGCTAACAGTATCTCCTGCAATAAGAAAGTTTGACATCAGGAATATTATCTTTTCTCTTGGTCAATTGGATATATCCAGGACACTCGCTCTTTACAGAACCGCTCCGCAGTCCGCCATTCCACCCTACGGGAAGCTCCGAAGATCGACCGCTTCTTATCCCCTTAAAATGGCAGGGCTAATTCTTTGTCATCAGAGAATATTTACAGCTCTATATTTTTGGTTAACTAATTCTAGCAAGATGTACGAAATTTCAAAGGATACAATTTTGCTCTAGTGACAATAAATTGACCCTACTTCCCCACTCCCCCACTCCTTTTATTCTCTAGTAACAATCAATTATCCTGCCTTAAAAGCTATCCATTGCCCACATCTTTCTTAATATAAAACTTGACAAAATAGACAAGTCATAAGTGACTCTTGGTTAGGCTTTTTCGGTAGAAAAAATGTATTTTTTCATACATTCTCTTTGATAACTTCAGTAGTTTTATTGAGCTACTATGATTCTTTCTCCTTTCTCCCCTGCTCCCTGCTCCCCTTCCCCTCCTGGGAGGGGGAGGGGCTAGGGGTGGTTCCCACAAGGGTTTCAAGACTTATGGGTAAGAGATAGCTTAAAAGGGAGAGGTTATTGACCAAAATTTTTCGGTCATAGAATCTCCATTTTATTTTAGATTTTAGATTAAACCCAATTTATTTTCTATATAGCAATGTGCGCTGGCATATTTAAAAATTGCAGGAGGTCTCCAATAGCTAAAAGTCTTATATTATCAGCTTTTTATCAAAATAATATGGGTCGCGCAACCCCGCCTTTTAAAGCGAAATATTTTTGGAGCGGGACTCAAATCCCCTACTTCCCCTCCTGGGAGGGGGAGGGGCTAGGGGTGGGTTAACTTATGACTTATGACTTCTGATTTTTGAGTTCTGACTTCGTCAACCCCCCAAATGAGCTATTGCTGCTTTCCGGAGCTGTTGCCTGCGCGCAGCGCTATAAAATTGAATAAGTTACACTTCGTAAAATTACGTTATATTTCTTCAATTAGTTCTCATCCATTAACGATTATGATTACTAGAATTACTCAATTTTACCTAAATCCCCTGCTGGTGAATGACTAAACTTGAGTAAATACTTCAGTATGATCCAAGTCACATGAATAAATGTGAAGATTTCATAAAATTTAGATATTAAAATATTTATTTTTTATACAAATAATGATTACTAGATTTACCGCATCCCAATCTGTAAATATTCCCGTAGTTGAGCAACAAGTTCCTATTCATCACTATCTTCGTCAACCGAAGCGCCTAGTCAATGCTTTAGTAGATCCAACAAGATTGGAGCAATTAGACAAAGATAGCTTCCGCCTCAAAATGCGTCCACTACACTTTATGATGTTAACTATTCAACCAACTGTAGATATACGGGTTTGGGCGAGCGCTAATGGCACAATTTACTTAAAG
This sequence comes from Okeania sp. SIO2C9, assembly GCF_010672455.1. Classification (GTDB taxonomy): domain Bacteria; phylum Cyanobacteriota; class Cyanobacteriia; order Cyanobacteriales; family Microcoleaceae; genus Okeania. Next base: position 67,635 of record NZ_JAAHGO010000023.1, read on the forward strand.
TCAGAGGGTTGTGAAATTCGTGGCGTAGAATATATTAATCAGCGTTTTGCCCTCAATCTAGTTGGTATTCTCCAAACCTACCAAATTAAAGGAGTTACTCATCTCAAAGGCAAAGCAGATTTAGAAGTTAAGGTAGAATTACCTCCTCCATTATGGTTAACACCTCTACCAGTTTTAGAAACAACTGGTAATGGTTTACTTAAAAGTGTATTAATGACAATTAAGCAAAGATTGACCCATCAATTATTAGCTGATTATCATCAATGGGCCTGTAATGAAACTGAGGTATTAGCTAATAGTCAACAAGGTTCTGTTTTATCTGCTGGTAGTCAAGCAATTTAACCTAGCAGTATTTAGTTCTCTCCACTCCAGCTTGACGGAAGTTGTTACAAAATTTAATATCTTCTAATATAAGGTAATTAATAGTTTTAATAAAAATTACTTAATTCTACTAGCTACTATGTATAATAATTTTTTTGCATCTCAATCCGTCAATATACCCGTTCCAGAGCAGTCTATAAGTATTAACAGTTATTTAAGTCAACCACAACGTATTGTAGAAGTCCTAGCAAACCCTAATTGTATAGAAAAATTAACTAACGATATATATCGTTTGAAAATGAACCCTCTCAAATTCTTTATGTTGAAAATTGAACCAATTATCGACATGAAAATTTTAACAACCTCTGAAGGAGTAGTCCAATTAAAGTCTGTTGGTTGTCAACTAAAAGGGATTGAAATGATTAATGAACATTTTAAATTGAATCTCAATGGTACAATGCAGCCTACCAAAATTCAGAATAAAACTATTCTAGAGGGAAAAGCAGAGTTGTCCTTAAAAATATTTTTGCCTCCTCCTTTCAACAAAATACCCAAATCAATTTTGCTATCCACAGGTAATAATTTATTAGGTAGTATCTTACTCAAAATGAAGCAAGGATTGATGCATAAATTATTATTAGACTATAGCAACTGGGTAAAGTCAGAAGAGAGGAGTTTACTAGCTGCTTAGTTTACTAAAAAAGTACTTTATGACCTTGTCACAAAGTTTATGGAAAAATTAGATTTAGGAAGTGAGTCAGAAACTACAATTAAGTAGCTTCCTAATTCCCACTACCAATTATTGAGCTATATATTCTATTAATAACTTTCTCTAAACAAAAGCCTTGAATTTATACATCATTCATTGCTAAAGTTTATTTTAAAGTATCTTTCAGAACAGTTCTAGCTGCAAGATGATTGCGAGTAGATGTGAGAATTTCTACTTCTCTTTCCAACCTAGTAGCAGTATCTTGCATCTCCAAAAGAGCTTGCTGTTCAGTTGCTACCCCATAAAGATTGCTAGCTACCCAATATGACAATTCTTTTGGTAAAGTAGGAATATCAGTGGGCAATTCTATACTCTGGTCCATAAGTTTACCTGAAAGATGAACTACATCTTTTAGCAAAGCTTCAACTTGATTTGATAACTCTCCAAGAGTATTTTCTGAAGAATCATCTTCTATCCACTCAACCAAACCAACTAGATAAGGTTTCTCTCTAATTGTGTCTAAAACTCTAAATCTCTGCTCACCTACTGTCAAAATCTTAATCCGATCATCAGGTAAGCGTTGGTAATTCTCAATCTTAGCGCAACATCCAGTGGCCACAACTAGGTCTTGAGTAGAATCCCACATCAAAATACCAAATCTACTATCGCTTTCTAGAACTGTATTCATCATAATTCTATAGCGAAATTCAAATATATGTAGTGGTAAAGGTCTACCTGGAAATAATACTACTTCTGGTAGGGGAAATAGGGGAAGTTCTCGAACAGCTACAGAAGAAGATGCCATTTTCCTAGTATTAATGATTTTCGATAGTTATAGTTCATAAAAATATAGTCAAATATGACATATCCTTATTTTGCAGCTATTGCCCTGACTGGGTGAACTACAACACCCTCTATCCCATAGCTAAAAGCATTTGAGACTGCTTTATCTTTTCCTCGTTGCATGATTATCTCCCTGATTCAATTTCTGCTTGGTCATAATACAGAGGCTTGGACTTAGGTTCTTATGTGTCTAGAGGTAGGGTGTCAGTCCAGGAATTTCACCCTATTGAACTCAGATCGTTGACTCTTGAGGATTTTTGATTTTCTATTATAAGCGATAAAGTTAGACTATCTCAATACCCGCCCCAATTTCTGGATACCATATGATTATATATAACTATATTTAACTATATTTATGTACAACGTTTATTATACATTCTATACTTTAGCAGATTTTTCTATGATTGGATATCTATAAACTGGAGAGTGCGAAGTTATCACAAAATACGACGAGCGCCCTGAAGCCGAAACCAATGCGGCGAGTGCTTACAGCCCGTAGTCGCCTGCCTATTGCCCCCTGAAGGTAGATCAGTCTCAAATGCCTTGTGACAAGAACTTCTCCAAAGAACTTCGCACTGTCCAGTTAGACTACTTAAGCCTCCATAAGGAATGTGCAATTCCAGGAGCCCAGTTAGGGTCCCCGTAATAAGTAAATTGCCGGATGCACATGTATTCATTGCCTTGATAGGACACTACATCGCCCACAAAGTATTCCTTCCGATTATTTGGATTCCATTCGCTGGTGGAGGATTCTGTGGGGGATTCTAGAGCGCTCAACGCCTGATTTCCCTGGACAACGCCGTAGCCACTGTGTTGATTCCATCCGCGCAATCCACCGATTTGTGCAGCCGTTTCTTGTAAAGCTGTTTTAATTTGCGCAGGTTGAGCGGAGGAGTTTGCTTGCTTGAGCAACGCGACGACTCCAGCGACAACGGGACAAGCTGCTGACGTCCCCGCATCGGAGTTAAAGTATCCCGTAAAGTGACTGACACCACATACATCGGGTTTATTCTGGTCTAAAGCCGCCGGCCCGGAACTGCTATATCCAATGAGTTGATAGTTTGAATTAACAGCGCCCACAGTGATGACTAACGGGTGACCGTTGGCTCCCCAAATATCCCTGCCTGGACCAGTCGAATCGCCACATCTAGGATCAGGGCAAGTGGCACCGCAGTTCCCCGCCGCAAACAACACAATAATGCCTGCATTGACAGCTTCGACGACTTTGCGATTAAAAGGGTGATTGGCATTATCGATGTAGTCAAGCGCCAAATTTTGCTGGTATATTCCCCAACTGTTAGACAGGATCTGAGGTGTCCCATTACTTTGGTATTGATTGATTGCCCATTGAAATCCTTGTAAGGCGTTTGAAAGCAGATCACTAGTGTCCCCCCCAGAAACTCGGATATCGTAAATTTGTGCTTGAGGTGCCATAGCCAAAGCATCAGTAGAACTCATATTTCCATGTTCGTCCCACTCAGCCCGAGTTCCCCAGTCATTATTAGGCCAACCACCAATAACATTTGGAATTCGACCGTTTTGTGTACGTCCTTCGGCGCTAATACCACCATCGACAATACCGATGACAATGCCCTGCCCTTGGTATCCCCTAGCCCATATTTGAGAAGCTCCCATTACCTGAGCGGCACGTAATCTATCGCCTTTTGGCGTTGTCGGAACACAATCGCAAGGTGGGATGGGACAATTCGTAAATGGTTCTATGGGTGGATCGCTCCATACTTTAATAACGTTATAAGACGACTCTAGTTGTTGAATGTTCCCTCTTGATACTGTCCCACGGACAACGACAATTTCTTCATCCGAACGCAACCTCATTGACATAGACTGTTCCGGAGTCGATTCTACTGTCACCGGAGCGTAACTACTATCAACTTGGAATCCTGGCAGGTTGATTGAAGAATCCAAATTATCCATTGCTAGACCCGCTCCTGCAGACCGGGGAACCAGCACCTCCACTAAAACCCTTACTTGTTCCGAAGGGTTTTCGCCACTAGCTACCATAGTGTATCCTTAAAAATCTACTCAACACCTCCATATAGTAACCTTCCGATCTTTTAGTGTCAATAGGGGCTTTGTGGCATAAAGAGAACAAATAGGGTGATTTTTTGCCTAGTTAGGGCTTGCTGAAAAAGTATGCATGGGTGAGGGCAGGAGTCAGGAGTCATATCAAATCCGGTTGAATACTTATTATATGGTTGGGGGGATGGGGGGATGGGGAGATGGGGAGATTCGGAGATGGGGAGATGGGGGGATGGGGAGATGGGGAGATTCGGAGATGGAGACCTACCCCAAACCCCTCTCAGGAGAGGAATTTAGGGAATGTAGGAAGATATCTATGTAAAGTAATTATAGAATTATCAATATATATCTTAAATATAGGATTCTATGTGCAATTAACCGGATTTGATATCAAAAGTCGTAGGGGCGAACGGCCGTTTAGCTAAAGCATAACTAACAATCGGAATTTTACGCAAACGTTAACGCTGCGCGACATGGAAAGCCTAGTATTCCGTAGGAAAACGCCCGTACTGGAGAATGGAATTACAGAGGATGTCGTTGGAATAATTGCCCCTTAATATCAAATCCGGTTAAACAGTTATAGATTCCTTAAGTCTTTAGGAGTCAGGAGTCAGGAGTCAGGAGTAGAAAGAATCACAGAGATTAAATGATTATGACGATTGGAGATTTTTTTTATGTCCAATCAAACGGATTTGATATAATTCCATAGCCCAAGTCTTGTCAAAATCCTAACATGCATGAGCATTTTCAACTGAAAATCCGGCTCTTTTTTCGCTCCTAAAAACCATCAAACCTTTATATGCCAATGCTTTTAGATTTAATCAGCAAACCCTAAATCTGTGTTTCGCTATGCTACATGAAACGCGTAGCGTTGCCTTAGCAAAACAAGAATCTTCCGTTATAATCTTTGATGTAACGGTGAAAGTCTCAAAGCTTCACTTCAATATCTACACCTGCTGGTAAATCAAGTTTCATCAGCGCATCAATTGTTTTTGATGAAGGTTGATAAATATCTATAATTCTACGGTGTGTCCTAGTTTCAAAGTGTTCTCGTGAATCTTTATCAACGTGGGGCGATCGCAGCAGACAGTAAATGCGTCGTTTTGTGGGCAATGGTATTGGCCCAATAGCTGTAGCTCCCGTTCTATTTGCCGTATCTACAATTTTTTCACAAGATGTATCAAGTAAACGACGGTCAAATGCCTTGAGGCGAATCCGAATTTTTTGCTGTTGAATTGTGGCCATTTATCTTCTTTAATTTTCTAGGTTCAGATTTTAATGAAGTCAGTAGTCAGTAGTTATTTTTGCAACTCGGACTTTGAGCAACCCCCTTTTTTTGAAGTTAGAAGTTGCTTTTGTAAAGGAGATTTTAAGTAACCCTCCAAAAAAATTATTATTTTGATCAAAATTAACCTTCATCAATAAGCAGCAGAAAAGCAAATATCAATAAGTTATGTATGTACTTTTCTGCCACTTAATCTTTGAGGAAGTTGTCCTACTCTATAATCTTAGAAACAACACCAGCGCCAATAGTTCTCCCACCTTCACGAATGGCAAAACGCATACCTTGTTCAATTGCCACTGGGTTAATTAGTTGAACCGTCATTTTAATCCGGTCACCAGGCATTACCATTTCTGCCGCACTGCCATCATCAGCAGTAAAAGACTCAATAGCACCAGTCACGTCTGTTGTCCGGATATAGAATTGAGGACGATAATTAGGGAAGAAAGGTGTATGACGACCTCCTTCTTCCTTTTTCAGAACATAAACTTCAGATTCAAATTTTTTGTGAGGAGTGATAGAACCTGGTTTGGCCAATACCATACCACGTTGAATATCATCTTTCTGCATACCACGCAGTAGCAATCCCACATTATCACCAGCCATTCCTTCGTCCAAAATTTTCTGGAACATTTCCACACCGGTAACTGTAGTATTACGAGTGTCTTTAATACCTACCAATTCCACAGTTTCACCGACTTTAACCTTACCACGCTCAATCCGGCCTGTAGCTACAGTACCACGACCAGTAATAGAGAATACGTCCTCTACCGCCATTAAGAAAGGCTTATCAACATCACGTTCTGGTGTAGGAATATATCCATCAACTTCATCCATCAGAGCGAGAATTTTATCTACCCACTCATTTTCACCCTTTCCTATGTTCGGGTTAGCCGTTAATGCTTCTACTGCCTGTAAAGCAGAACCAGCAGCGATGGGAATATTATCTCCATCAAAATCATAGTCACTTAAAAGTTCCCGAACTTCCAGTTCAACCAGCTCCAACAGTTCCTCATCATCCACCATATCTTGCTTGTTGAGGAAAACAACTATATTAGGAACCCCTACCTGCTTGGCCAATAGAATATGCTCGCGAGTTTGAGGCATTGGACCATCAGCAGCAGAAACTACTAGAATTGCACCGTCCATTTGAGCTGCACCTGTAATCATATTTTTTACATAGTCAGCGTGTCCAGGACAATCAACATGAGCATAGTGGCGTCCTTCTGTTTCGTACTCTACGTGAGCAGTATTAATGGTGATACCCCGTGCTTTCTCTTCTGGAGCTGCATCAATATCAGCATAATTCCTTGCCTTAGCTTTTCCTTGCGCTGCTAGACTCATGGTAATTGCAGCAGTCAAGGTTGTCTTACCATGGTCAACGTGGCCAATAGTTCCGATATTGACGTGAGGCTTATTTCTTTCAAATTTTGCGCGTGCCATTAATTACTTGTTCCTTTTTTTTTCCGTTGTTAATTCCGCCTCCCTTGGATTAGGAAACGGACGCACTGATTAATAATAGATAAATTTTGAAAACTCTGCCGAGCCGTTTAACTAATTAACTAATCTTTTTTGGCTGTTGCTCTAGACAATCACCTATTTTTTTAGTCAATTGTCAGTTTTCATTTAGTGGTCAGTTATTCTATTTTCACATTATTCAACCCAAAACTAAAATTTTAATCTAAGAACTAAATAAATTTCAGAATTGCTAGAGATATCCTTTGATCTTAACAATGATAGTCTCTGCCACATTACGAGGCACTTCCTCATAGTGACTAAATTCCATCGAAAATATACCACGACCTTGAGTTTTTGACCTCATGTCAGTAGCATAACCAAACATTTCTGCCAAAGGAACTTTTGCTGTTACCTTAGCCATACCTGATTCTACTCCCTGCCCCTCTATTTGTCCTCTTCTAGAGTTAAGGTCTCCGATAATATTACCAATATATTCTTCAGGTACTTCTATCTCAATTTTCATCTTTGGCTCTAATAACACAGGTGAAGCCTTAGTAACACCTTCCTTAATTGCCATAGAGCCAGCAATTTTAAAAGCCATTTCCGAAGAATCCACATCATGGTAAGATCCATCTACCAGAGTAGCCTTAACATCTATTAATGGATAACCAGCCAAAACCCCTGCTTCACAAGCCTCTTTCATTCCTTGTTCTGCTGGACTAATAAATTCTTTAGGTACTGTCCCTCCAACAATCTTGGAGACAAACTCAAAACCACTACCTAGCTCTCCTGGTTCCAGTTCTATGACTACATGGCCATACTGACCTTTACCACCACTTTGACGGATAAATTTACCTTCGGCCTCAACCTGTTGGCGAATAGTCTCTCGATAAGCCACCTGTGGTTGACCCACATTAGCTTCCACCTTATATTCCCGCAGCATCCGGTCTACCAAAATTTCCAGGTGAAGCTCACCCATCCCAGCAATTACTGTTTGGTTAGTTTCTGGATTAATACTAACTCGGAATGTAGGATCTTCGTCTGAAAGAGCCTGAAGTGCCTGAGATAGTTTCTCCATATCTTGTTTAGTTTTGGGTTCCACGGCCACAGATATAACTGGCTCAGGAACATAAAGAGACTCTAGAAGAATTTGATTATCCTTATCACAAACAGTATCACCTGTCAAGGTATGTTTCATACCTACAACTGCCCCCAAGTCTCCTGCCCGAAGTTCATCTACATCTATTTTTTCATCAGCTTTGAGAACAATTAGGCGAGAAATTCTTTCTTTCTTATCCTTAGTAGAATTGAGGATATAACTACCTTTGGAAAGGACTCCAGAATATACCCGCAAAAAGGTGAGACGACCATAAGGGTCTGACATAATTTTAAATGCCAGAGCTGCTAGAGGAGCTTCATCATCTGAAGGTCTTGTACCTAGCTCGCCATTTGGCAATGTTCCTTCAATTGCTGGGACTTCTGTCGGAGCAGGCAAATAATCTACTACTGCATCAAGTAGAAGTTGAACACCTTTATTTTTGAAAGCTGAACCACATAACATTGGTACAACTGTACCTTTAATAGTGGCTTGACGTAGAGCTTTACGAATTTCTTCTTCTGTAAATTCCTCTCCTTCAAGGTACTTTTCTGTCAGAGCATCATCTGTTTCTGCTACTGACTCAACTAGCTTCAGGCGATATTCCTGTGCTAACTCTTCTACTTCTGCTGGAATTTCCGTTTTTTGAATATCTGTTCCGAGGTCATTGGTGTAGAGAAAAGCTTTCATCCCCACCAAATCTACAATTCCCCTAAATTCATTTTCACTACCGATAGGAATTTGGACCGGGACTGCATTAGCTCGGAGGCGATCGCGAATTTGCTCATATACCTTGAAGAAGTTAGCCCCTGTCCTATCCATCTTATTAACAAAGGCCATACGAGGCACTTCGTAACGATCTGCTTGACGCCAGACAGTTTCTGACTGAGGCTGTACTCCTCCTACCGAGCAGAATACAGCTATTATTCCATCCAGAACCCTCATAGAACGTTCTACTTCTATTGTGAAGTCTACATGTCCTGGAGTATCAATAATATTAATTTGATGGTCTAACCACTTAGTGCTAATAGCAGCTGCAGTAATAGTAATTCCACGTTCTCGCTCTTGAGCCATCCAGTCGGTAACTGCGGTCCCATCGTGAACTTCCCCCATTTTATGTACTATACCGGAATAAAATAGGATTCTTTCTGTTGTTGTTGTCTTACCCGCATCTATATGAGCTGCGATACCAATATTTCGCACCTGCTCAAGTGGCATACTACGTCCCACAGTTACCTCCTTTATCTGTGCTTCAGATTTTTACGCTTAATTAAAATTCTATATTTTAGGGACAAGTGGTTATATTCTTCTTAATAACGATAGTGAGCAAAAGCCTTATTTGCTTCTGCCATTCTATGAGTTTCTTCTCGCTTACGAACTGCATTACCTGTTTCGTTAGCTGCGTCCATTAACTCATTTGCTAATTTCATGGCCATTGTTTTTCCCCCTCTCGTTCTAGAATATTGCACCAACCAACGCAGAGCTAGGCTAGTTCCACGATCTGAGCGTACTTCCATTGGCACCTGGTATGTTGCACCACCCACACGACGAGCCTTAACTTCTACTAAAGGAGTTACATTCCGGACTGCTTTTTCAAATAGCTCTAAAGGGTCTGAATCTGTCCTTTCTTCAATAGTTTTAAACGCATCGTACACGATATTAAAAGCTAAAGATTTTTTACCGTGACGCATTATGCGTCGTACCATCATACTTACTAATCGACTATTGTACTGTGCATCTGGAGGAACAGGACGTCTTTGAACAACTCTACGACGAGACATATTATCACAACCAATAAACTAAACTTTAAATAATTTATATTTGACTTATCAATACAAAATTCAATATCTATTACATACTAATTTTAGCTAATGTTTTCTTGAATTTTGCATTCTACTAACTTAAGCTTTAGGCTTTTTCGCCCCATACTTAGAACGACTTTGTTTACGATCTTTAACTCCTGCGGTATCTAATGTGCCACGAATAATGTGATATCTCACACCAGGCAGGTCTTTAACCCTACCACCTCTAATCATAACTACAGAGTGTTCTTGTAGGTTATGACCAATACCAGGAATATAGGCAGTTACTTCAAACCCCGAAGTTAGACGTACCCTAGCCACCTTACGGAGAGCTGAGTTAGGCTTTTTTGGTGTAGTGGTGTATACTCTTGTGCATACTCCACGACGTTGAGGGCAACTTTTAAGAGCCGGAGATTTAGTTTTCTTCTGAGTTTCTTGACGAGCTGAACGAATTAGTTGTTGGATTGTTGGCATGAGTTATGAGTAACAGTTTTTCTTGTGATTCTTCTTAATCCCCTCGCTACAAAATATAATACTTTTGGGCGAGCTTACTTAGAAAATTTGTTCCCAATTTTTTTCCTAATAATTTATTTAAAAAGCGTTTCGTTCTGGAATTATCCGCAAACACCTGTTCAGCTTTTAGCAGTTAGCTTTGCGCAAAGGTGATACGCGACCCCTCCTCAAATTAAACGACAAGCTCACAGAGAAGAAGTCGGGGATTTAAACCCAAGCTTTTAGCCTGCTGAAAGGTGAGTGCTGTTTGCAGAGCATTCCGGTACGGAAAATGCTGATAACTATTTAAAGAAGAAGTATATTTTGGTAAATTACTTTGATATTTAAAAAAATATCCACTTTATAAATTAGCCTCTTTAACTATTAGGAATAAATTACCGTTGCGCCATAGGAACCTTTGGTGCAACGGCCTATTTTTCAGGAAGTTTAGGGAAATTATCAAAACATTAATTTTTTGCTTTATCCCTTGTTATTCTAAAAAACTTTACAAACAATCTTTAATTATAGGTTAGTAATACGTTTTTGTCAACATCAAATCGAAAAGGAATTTCCACAACCACAGGTAGCTTTAGCATTAGGGTTGTTAAATCGGAAGCCTCCACCCATAAGGTCCTCAGAATAGTCCAAGGTTAATCCATTCAGATAGTTTAGTTGTTGAGAGTCAACTACGACTTTAACTTTCCCACAGTCATAAACTCGATCATTACTAGCTAACTGTTCGTCAAACTCCATTATGTAAGAGAAACTACAGCAGCCACCAGATTTAAACTTTAAACGAAATAAGGAATTTGGGCTTTGATGTTTGGACCTAAGACGAATAATTTCTTGGACTGCTGCTTCGCTCAAGTTAATCATTCACAAATTTTTTTTTGCTTACAAGTTAAAATTAGGACTTTGTGCGGGCATAATCATCTTGAAAACGAACAATATCATCTTCTCCAAGGTACTCTCCATTTTGTACTTCAATCAATACTAAAGGAATAACTCCTGGATTTTCTAAGCGATGAGAAGTACATTGAGGTACATAGGTAGATTGATTGTTTTGCAGAATTTCTTCTTTGTCTCCGCAGACAACCTTAGCAGTTCCTGAAACAACAATCCAATGCTCGCTACGATGGTAGTGCATTTGTAGACTAAGTCTATGGCCTGGTTTGACTTCTATTCGCTTGATTTTGTATCCAAGTCCATCTTCTAAAACTGTGAACGATCCCCAAGGACGTTCGGTGGTAGCCAGTCCTTTTAAGGAAGAAGGTATAGACAATTTAGGAGTTTGGGCTACTTCTTTAACTTGTTGTACCATTTTTTGACTATCTCCAAAAAAAATAAAATACTTATGGTTATTTATAATCTCCTGAACTCAGAGATTATGAGAGACTATATCTCTAAAATCTGGTAAACAAATAATTCTCCCGCCTAGTACTTCTAGAGGTTTGGACTGAAGACAAATAATCTAGGGGTCGAGTCAAATTATATACCATATCAACCATAGCAAAATTACCCCTATTACTGTCACCCCCTATTCAAGCTTTTTGAATATCTATATCAAATCTTCATATATCTATCTAGATATATAGAGTTAGAGAAAATCAAAAACTATTTATAGTAGACATCTGGTGAAAACTTAGTTTTTGCCCAGGTATGCCAAGGGTTTGAGATGAATTCTTAAAGAGGTCTAGTGCCTATAGCCCTCATAACTAAGTTTTGCTTAATTCTGCTTCAGATTTTTTAAGCTGTTTAAAAATCATAGATATTTTCGAGCTTTATACACTATGTATACTATTTACTCTAGTATCATAATTAACTCGATCCTGAAAAATTATACTGTGAGTATGTATAAGGCCACCATGATAGAAGTAAGGCCTAATTTTAGAGGTATGTCCTTAACGCGCGTCAGAAGTCAGAAGTCAGAAGTCAGATAGGGGAGCCGTCGGATTGGCGACGTACAGAAGTTATTTTTGTAACGGGGATTTGAGGAACTCTCCAAAAACCCGATCGCCATTTCCCGGCGGGGTTGCGCGACCCATATTATTTTGATAAGTAAATATTTTTTATCTAAAGTCTAAATATGATCATGGTCAAAAAGTTAAAAAATATATAAGCCTACTCGATCTAATAAACACTGGACTATAATAATTAAAATAATTCTAACTAAATGATGAGCTATAAGCGATAAGCATGAAAGCAAGATTCAAGCTCATATTCATATTAGGTTAAAACATAATTGGGAAAGATCGCACTTAAAAATTTAACTTAATCGACAAACAAGAAATTAGCGTGAGCTGCGTGTTTCATAATACATTAGTTGAGTATAACTTAGAGTATTTTTTGTATCATAATTATTTTGAAGGAATCATTAAGATAGTTGAGAAAATAGCAAAACAGCGGTTTTGTAGGCTTTCGTGCTTAATAATATAGCTTGCTATTTTTGTCAAATCTTATATCTTTATAAAGAATAATGAGGAAAGCACGAAATATTATACCAAGTATTATATTAACCTTCAAAAAATATTAAATTTTCACTCAATCAATTGTGTGGCTTGTTTTTTAGTGTATGTATCCCAAGCAAATAGCAATGGGATGAGATGAACACTTATGGTGAAACCCTTACTTAAAGTTTACAATATTGCGAGTAAATTAAACATGAATCAAATCAGTAACGATTCCCAACACAAACAAATCTCCGCGCCCATAAATCTCAAAGCAAACAAAGAAACTTATAACGGGCAAAGATGGCTAGTAGACGAACGAGATGCTTGTGGAGTAGGTTTCATTGCTCATCCATCAGGAAAAAAGAGTCATGAAATAATTATCCAAGCTTTACCTGCTCTCACCTGCTTAGAACATCGTGGTGGCTGTAGTGCTGACCAAGACTCAGGAGATGGAGCTGGTTTAATGAGTCAAATTCCGTGGAAATTACTGTCTGAAAATTGGGAATTAGATCCCGAATGCTGTGGGATCGGAATGATATTTTTACCCCAAACAGAAGATAAGGCAGCACAGGCACGCCAAATAATTGAAAAAGTAATTACTAAAGAAGATTTAAAAGTGGTTGGTTGGAGAGTTGTACCAGTCAGACCAGAAGTATTAGGAGCACAAGCACGAGCAAATCAACCAAAAATTGAACAGCTAATTGTAACTTCAGAAACATTGCAAGGTGATGATTTAGAACGATCGCTCTACTTAATACGGCGTAATATTGGTTGTGCTTTAGAAGCAGAGGATTTTATTTGGGGAGTAGATGCTTATATTTGTTCTTTCTCCAGTCGCACTATTGTATACAAAGGAATGGTGCGTTCAGCTGTTCTGGGAGAGTTTTACACAGACCTGCAAAACCCAGCTTACGAGAGCGCCTTTGCAGTTTACCACCGACGCTTCAGCACAAATACAATGCCTCGATGGCCTCTGGCTCAACCGATGCGTTTGCTTGGTCACAATGGAGAAATTAATACTCTGTTGGGAAATATTAACTGGATGAAAGCTCGGGAGTCTAGCCTAAGTTCATCGACTTGGGGAGCGCGGTTAAATGAATTAAAACCCTTTGTAAATGCTGACAGTAGTGATTCGGCAAATCTAGACAACGTGATGGAATTAATTGTACGTTCCGGACGTTCACCACTGGAAACATTGATGATCATGGTGCCGGAAGCATACAGAAATCAGCCGGACTTGTCAGAATATCCAGAAATTGTTGATTTTTATGAATATTACAGTGGTTTGCAGGAAGCTTGGGATGGTCCGGCATTATTGGTGTTTAGTGATGGCAAACAGGTAGGAGCAGCTTTAGACCGGAATGGTTTGCGACCAGCACGTTATTGCATTACAAATAACGATCTAATAATTGTGGCATCTGAAGCAGGAGTGGTAGAAATACCAGAGGCAGAAATAGTCGAAAAAGGTCGCCTCGGACCGGGACAAATGATTGCTGTAGATTTAGCGACTAATGAAGTTCTGAAAAATTGGGAGATTAAAAAACGTATTAGTAAGCAGTTTCCTTTGGGAGAATGGTTACAACAAAGAAAGCAGATAACAAAGCAACCTTTTGTTACTAATACTAAGTTGGATTCACAAATTTTGCTGAGGTCACAAACAGCTTTTGGCTATAGTTTAGAAGACCTAGAAATGGTAATTTCTGATATGGCAAATCTAGGGAAAGAGCCAACATTTTGTATGGGAGATGACATTCCTCTGGCAGTGCTTTCTCAAAAGCCTCATTTGCTGTATGACTATTTCAAGCAAAGGTTTGCTCAAGTGACAAATCCTCCTATAGATCCTCTCCGGGAAGGTATGGTAATGTCACTAAATATGTTGTTAGGTAAGCGGGGGAATTTATTAGAAATTAGCCCAGAAAATGCACGGTTATTAAAGATAGAATCGCCACTATTAAATGAAGCAGAATTAAGGGAAGTTTACGAGTCAGAATTTGCGACAGAAACTTTATCTACTGTCTTTCCTATAGCTAATGGACCGGAAGGATTACAAATAGCAGTAAATAATTTGTGCGAACAAGCAGCAACAGCAGTTAAAAATGGTCAGGAAATTATTGTTTTGTCTGACAAAATGGAAGGAGGAATTAGTGCGGAGTTTGCTTATATTCCTCCTTTAGTAGCTGTGGGTGCAGTTCACCATCATTTGATTAAAGAACAGTTACGGATGAAAGTGTCTTTGGTGGTAGAAACAGCTCAATGTTGGAGTACCCATCATTTTGCTTGTTTGATTGGTTATGGAGCTAGTGCAGTTCATCCTTATTTAGCATTAGAATCTGTGCGTTCTTGGTGGTCGAACTCAACAGTTCAAAAACAAATGGAACGGGGTAAAATTGCAAAAATTACTATCGAAGAAGCTCAAAAAAATTATCGCAAAGCAGTAGAAGCAGGATTGTTGAAAATTCTCTCTAAAATGGGAATTTCTTTGTTGTCTTCTTATCAGGGTGCACAGATTTTTGAGGCGATCGGTATTGGTGGAGATTTGCTGGAACTTGCTTTCCGAGGAACTACTTCTCGGGTAGGTGGTTTAACAGTAGCAGAGTTAGCACAAGAGACGATCGCTTTCCATAGTCGAGCGTTCCCAGAATTGAATATTAAGAAGTTAGAGAATTATGGGTTTGTCCAATATCGCCCCACTGGGGAATATCACATGAATAGTCCGGAGATGGCGAAAGCACTTCATAAAGCAGTTGCTACTTTTAATAATAGTAATGGCAATGGTAAACAGCCAGAAAAATCGGGGTACGACCACTATGAAGTTTACCGGAAGTCTTTGCAAGAGCGACCTATAACTGCTTTGCGGGATTTGTTGGATTTTAATAGCGATCGCTCTCCCATCTCTGTAGAAGAAGTGGAACCCGTAGCAGAAATAATGAAACGTTTCTGTACTGGTGGAATGTCTCTGGGAGCATTGTCACGGGAAGCTCATGAGACTTTGGCGATCGCGATGAATCGTATTAATGGTAAGTCTAACTCTGGTGAGGGTGGAGAAGACTCCACAAGATTTAAAGTGTTGGATGATGTAGATGCTGAAGGTTTATCCACTTTGTTCCCCCACCTCAAGGGATTACGAAATGGTGACACAGCTTCCTCCGCCATCAAACAAGTAGCTTCTGGTCGGTTTGGTGTTACCCCAGAATATCTGATGAATGCCAAACAAATTGAAATCAAAATGGCTCAGGGGGCGAAACCAGGGGAAGGCGGTCAGTTACCAGGTAAAAAGGTGAGCGCTTATATTGCTACATTACGTCGCTCTAAACCTGGGGTGTCATTAATTTCACCGCCTCCTCACCACGATATTTATTCTATTGAAGACTTGGCACAATTAATTTTTGACCTTCACCAAATTAATCCTAATGCTGGTGTGTCAGTGAAGTTGGTAGCAGAAATTGGTATTGGTACGATCGCTGCTGGTGTAGCAAAAGCAAATGCTGATGTGATTCAAATTTCTGGTCACGATGGCGGTACAGGTGCTTCCCCTTTAAGTTCAATTAAACACGCAGGTAGTCCTTGGGAGTTGGGTTTGAGCGAGGTGCATCGAGTATTGATGACTAATCAGTTACGCGACCGGGTGACTCTCCGTGTTGATGGCGGTCTGAAGACTGGTTGGGATATACTCATGGCGGCTTTAATGGGAGCAGAAGAATTTGGTTTTGGATCTATTGCTATGATTGCTGAAGGTTGTATCATGGCACGGATTTGTCATACCAACAGTTGCCCGGTGGGTGTGGCAACTCAGCAAGAAAAACTGCGTAAGCGGTTTACTGGTATCCCAGAAAATGTTGTTAATTTCTTCTGGTTTATTGCTGAGGAAGTACGGAGTATTTTGGCAAAATTAGGTTATCGCTCTCTAAGTGAAGTGATGGGTCGTGCTGACTTGCTGAAAGTACGGGAAAATGTACAGTTAACAAAAACAGCAGCTTTAAACTTAGATTGTTTGCTCAAATTGCCTGATACTCGCAGTGACCGGGGTTGGTTAAACCATGAAACTGTTCACAGCAATGGCTCTGTTTTAGATGATGTGCTACTGGATGACCGAGAAATTCAGGCTACAATTCGCAACCAGGGAACTGTTACTAAGACAATAAAGTTAGTCAATACCGACCGTACAGTGGGAGCAAGGTTGGCAGGAGCGATCGCCGAGCGTTATGGTAATACTGGTTTTGAAGGGCAGATTAATCTGATGTTTAATGGTAGTGCGGGTCAGAGTTTTGGCGCTTTCAACTTACCAGGAATGACTTTAACATTACGAGGTGAGGCGAATGATTATGTTGGTAAGGGAATGCACGGTGGAGAGATTATTATTAAGCCACCTGCCAAAACTGGTTACGACCCGGCAACAAATGTAATTATTGGCAATACTTGTTTGTATGGTGCTACTGGTGGAATTTTGTTTGCAAATGGTCAAGCAGGAGAACGTTTTGCTGTCCGGAATTCTATGGGTAAGGCAGTTATTGAGGGTGCTGGCGACCATGCTTGTGAATATATGACTGGTGGTGTGATTGTTTGTTTGGGTAAGACAGGTCGGAATGTCGGCGCTGGTATGACTGGGGGAATTGCTTATTTCTTGGACGAGGATGGTGATTTTCCAGCCAGGGTGAATAATGAAATCGTTTCTATTCAACGTGTTTGTACGCCAGAAGGTGAGGCGCAGTTGCAGGATTTGATTTCATTACACGTCGATCGGACTGGAAGTGAGAAAGCGAAAATTATTTTGGCGAGTTGGTCTGAGTATTTGCCGAAGTTTTATCAAATTGTGCCTCCTTCTGAAGCTGATACACCACAAGCAAGTGTTGGTGCTGAGGAGAAGGTTGCTGTGAAGGTTTAGAATATTCAGGTTCAAACTGAAGGTAGAGTATTGAATAATTGTAGGGGCGATGAATAGCGATCGCCTCTTTTTTGATCGAGACAAAGCACAAAATATTGTGGAATATTCCAAAGAAATACCAGAAAATTTGAGAAATGTTTGGGGAAAATTACAGAAACCGAATAATTGGAAAAAATAGGAAGAGCGATCGCTATAATTGTAAATATTAAAAATAATAATGAGTGAGGTTGGCCAGAAAAGAAACTCTTATTTCAGGAATTTTCTGGGACAAGGGACGAAATATGAGGGAGCGATAATGATCCGTATCGCTTAAGCGATCGCTTTTTGGCTAAAATTGGGAAAACTGGAGAAAGTAAATTGGGAGTAAAATAGTAAATGCAAAGTACAGAAAAACAGTATATGGAAGCCCGGCAGCAACGAAGTAAGAGATTGAAAAAGATAATGTCCCTAATTGGGATTGTATCTTTTGGTGGTACAGCCTTGTTTGGGATAGCAAATATGTTTAAGAGTGCTTTTCAGGAGTCTCCACAGGTAGAGACAGCAGCAGTTGTGTCGGTAGAGGAGCAGTTGCAGAAAAGAGCGCGGGGATATGAGAGTGTGTTGGAGCGGGAACCTGAAAATGTGACTGCTTTAGAGGGGTTGGTTAAAGTAAGGTTGGAGATGGGGGATAAGGAAGGGGCGATCGCTCCTCTGGAAAAATTAGTGAATTTGTATCCTGAGAGGGAAGATTATAAAGTGGTGTTGGAGCAGGTGAGGTTAGAGGTTGGAGAGAATAATTTATGAAAATGACCAATATTATTCTTTTATTTGATATTATGAGTTGAGAAAAAGTCATAGATTATTCGATGATTACTATTTACTATTGGTTTTATTATGCAGTCAATAAAAGGTATTTTTAAAGATGGCGTGGTTCATCTAAGTGAGCCAGTTTTTTATCCCGAATCTCACCCAGTTATTATTACTTTCTTAGATGTAGCGACGAGTTCTAAAACTGTAAATGAACAAGAAGCAAAAAATCAAGGCGAGTGGGATAAGTTATTCTCTGTGATAGAAAGTTGTCAGATGGAAACAGGAATATCAGATTTAGCAGACCAACACGATTATTATTTGTATGGTACACCAAAGCATGATGATTAATTCCCAGAAAGTTTTTGTGGATACATCAGCTTGGATAGCCTTGATTAATAGTAGTGATAACTTAGCAGCTAAAGCTAAACAAATTCTGGTTAGACTGAACCAACAGCAAGTTATTTTAGTAACAACAGAATTTATTTTGTTAGAAGTAGCTGATGCTTTATGCAAAACTCATCTACGTCAACAAACTTATGCGTATATTAATGGAATTAAACAAGTTCCAGATATTATTAAAATTATCCCTTTAGAACAAAGCTTATTAGAGGAAGGTTGGGAAATTTACCATCAGTATTCTGATAAAGATTGGGGATTAACTGATTGTATTAGTTTTGTTGTGATGAGGCAAGAAG
This sequence comes from Okeania sp. SIO2C9, assembly GCF_010672455.1. GTDB lineage: Bacteria > Cyanobacteriota > Cyanobacteriia > Cyanobacteriales > Microcoleaceae > Okeania. Next base: position 86,494 of record NZ_JAAHGO010000023.1, read on the forward strand.
GTATTACAGAAGCTTTTACATCTGATAGACATTTTGAGCAAGCTGGATTTATTAAATTAATGTAGCTAATATATTCGTTGGGGCGATCCTTTGGAAAATTTGATATAGCTGAAGGCTACAAACGGGATTGCTAGAGATAAAAATAAAGATTATTAAAGGAATGAAAAATGTCAAAGGATAAAGTATTGGGTGAATTAGAAAAAGCTCATAAATTTTTTAGGCAAGGCAAATTTAAAGAAGCAGCACAGTCATATAAAGAATTAATTACTAATAACTCTAATTTAGTCAGGAGTGGAATCAATATAAACCTAGCCCATAGTATTATTTTATCTATAGATTGGTCTGATGTTTCACAAAATTTACCACCTGGTATAAGTTATCCAGAATCATCAGGCTGGATAAAGTCTTTAATGACTGGTTTACCTATCAATTATGATTCAAAACCTATTCCGTGGTACACCTATCCAGCTATAGAGTTTATAGAAAGTAAGATAGCATCAAATTTTCGAGTTTTTGAATACGGAAGCGGGCAATCAACATTGTGGTGGGCTGAAAGAGTATTACAGGTGATTTCGATTGAAAGTAATCGAAATTGGTTTTCTTATCTTCAGGAAAAAATGCCCAAAAATGTAGAACTCAATCTTAGTGAGAATGAAGAAGAATATGCAGCCAACATCAATAGATATCAAAATAACTACTTTGATGTAATTATTATAGATGGTATTAATAGAAATAAATGTGTAGAATTTAGCTTAAGCAAGCTCAAAGAAACAGGGTTTATTATTTTTGATAATACAGATGATTGTAGGTACGACTTGGGTGTAAAACTTTTAGAATCAAAAGGATATAAAAGAATAGATTTCTATGGAATGATTCCGGGGTACACTTACAAAAATTGTACGTCAGTCTTTTTTAAAGATACTAAAGTTTTAGATAGAGGAGGATTACCTAGCGAGAAAGAGTCTTGCTTAGGACTTTCCTGTTTTCAAGTAACTAACCCCAGACCTAAAAATAATTATATGTTAACAGAATCTAATATAGCTGAATGTCAAGCTAAATTTCACTTGAGTTATCACGTTACTTTTGCCCGTATATGTCAAGATTTAGTAGGTTTTGAAGGTAAAGATGTTTTAGAAGTTGGTGGGAGTCTACCACCAGAATTTGTGTTTGATTATCTTCATGTTAAGTCTTGGTCAGCAATAGAAACTCCAGATTATGAAGAGTCCCTCAAGGAAGCAGGAGGTTTATCTCATAGGGGAACAATTATTCCTAATATTAAAGATACTTCTAATTTAGGTTTTGATAATAGAAAACTAGAAAAATATAACTTTTTTTTGGAAAACATAGAAAACCTTCCCCAAGAATACTATGGAAAATACGATCTAATTTTTTCTATTGCAACTTTTGAGCATATTCATAAATTATCTGCTGCTTTAGATAAAATGTTTCTGGCTTTAAAACCAGGAGGCAAACTATTCTCTATGTTTTCACCTATTTGGTCAGCATACGATGGTCATCATTTACCAAAAATAACCGATCGAGCAGGCAAAGTTTTTGACTTTGGTAATTCGCCTATTCCTCCTTGGGGACATTTGTTAATGAAGCCTGATGAACTATGCCATTACCTATACCAATATACTGATAAAGAAACAGCAGAATTGATGGTTGATTATGTTTATAATTCACCTCATATTAATCGTTATTTTACAGAAGATTATCTAGAAATTATTAAAGCAAGTAAATTTTTAAGTAACCAAGTAGAATTAATATTTGAAAATCCTATTGATGAGAATACTAAAGAGAATTTAGAAAGATTATATCCAGGTCGGAAAAAATTTAAAAACAATGGGTTATTGGTTGTACTAGAAAAACTAAAAAACAAACTCGGGAAACAACAAATAATAGACAGTAAAAAAAATATGACTGATTCATATCAATCGCCACTAGAAAGAATAATTCCTCCTGAAATCAAAAATGATGAATTTTATGTCGCGATTGAAAAAATTGTCAGAGAAAAAAATATTAAAACTGTTTTAGAAATAGGTTCTTCATCAGGAGAAGGTAGCACCGAAGCTTTAGTTAAAGGCATAAGTGCTAATCCCAATAATCCTACTTTATTTTGCATAGAAGTTTCTCAAACTCGGTTCAAAGAACTAGAGAAGCGTTATCAACATCAATATTTTGTGAAACCCTATAATGTTTCATCAGTTGATGTTAAAGACATACCAAAAGAACAAGAAGTAATTGATTTTTATCAAGGCTACAAAAGTGGGCTGAATAACTACCCCCTAGAAACTGTTTTAAGGTGGTTTAATGAGGGGAAAAAGTATGTCATAGAGACAGGATTAACTGATAATGGAATTGACAAAATAAAGCAAGAAAATAAAATTGATAGTTTTGATGCAGTATTAATAGACGGTTCAGAATTTACAGGTAGTCTAGAACTAGAGCAAGTTTATGGTGCAAAATACATTATGCTGGATGACATCAATACTTTCAAGAATTATAAAAGTCATCGTCGGTTACTAGCAGATGCAAATTATGACCTAGTAGCTAAAAATTTATTAGTGCGTAATGGATATTCTATTTTTAAGAGAAACGAGCAAAAAATAGTTAGTCAAGATTTAGATTTACCCATTAATTTCTTTACCATTGTTATTAATGGCGAACCATTTATCCGTTACCATATTGACATTTTTAAACAGCTTCCTTTTAAATGGCATTGGCATATTATTGAAGGTGTCGCCGACTTAAAACATGATACAGGTTGGAGCTTGCAACTAGGCGGAAAAATAACTGATGAAATTCATCAAAAAGGTAGGAGTAAAGATGGTACATCAGAATATCTAGATGAACTTGCAGCCAAATATCCGGATAATATCACTATTTACCGCAAACCAGAGGGGGAATTTTGGGATGGCAAACGGGAAATGGTGAATGCACCTTTAGCAAATATCAAAGAAGAATGTTTGTTGTGGCAGGTCGATGTGGATGAAATTTGGAGTTTAGAGCAGATTTGTAATAGTCGGAAGTTGTTTATTAAAAATCCAGAAAAAACAGCAGCGTTTTATTGGTGTTGGTATTTTGTAGGAGAAAATTTGGTTATTAGTACCCGCAACTGCTACGCTCAAAATCCTAAACAAGATTGGTTACGCACTTGGAGGTTTAAACCAGGGTATGTTTGGGCAGCTCACGAACCACCAATATTAGTAGAAAATTTGCCGGACGGTGAACAAAAGAATGTTGCCACTGTTAATCCTTTTATGCACCCAGAAACGGAAAAAGAAGGTTTAATTTTCCAACATTTTGCCTACGTTACTCCAGAACAACTAAGCTTTAAACAGCAATACTACGGTTATCGGAATGCAGTAAGTCAATGGCAAGCTTTGCAGTCACAAACTAAGTTCCCAGTTTACCTGCGCGAATATTTTGCCTGGGTAGGAGATAACACAATGGTCGATCGCGCTGAATCATTAGGTATAGTTCCACTGGTGCAAAAAGATATAACTGGAAATAATTGGAAATTCTTGCAACCAGAATATTTACAACAACCAGTAAAGATGGAAAGGCGATCGCCAACTATTCTTATTGATGGTGTATTTTTCCAACTTTATAGTACGGGTATTGCTCGTGTGTGGCGCTCTGTATTAGCAGAATGGGCGAAAACAGAATTTGCCCAGCATATAATTGTACTAGATCGCGTCAACACTTCACCTAAAATTCCTGGCATCCGGTATCGCCAAATTCCGGCATATAACTACAACAATACTGACGCTGACAAGCAAATGCTACAGCAAGTCTGCGATGAAGAGGGAGCAGATTTATTTATCTCTACTTACTACACGACTCCCATATCTACACCTTCGGTATTTATGGCTTATGATATGATTCCTGAAGCATTGGAAACTGACTTAAACAAAGCCATGTGGCGAGAAAAACATCACGCTATTAGTCATGCTTCCTCCTACATTTCCATCTCAGAAAGCACTGCCCGCGATCTAGTTAAGTTTTTCCCAGATATTCAACCGGATGAAGTGACTGTAGCTCATTGCGGCGTTGCTCCCACTTTTACTCCTGCTACAACAACAGAAATAAATGGGTTTAAATATAAGTACGGTATTAGTAAACCCTATTTTCTTTTGGTGGGCGCTGGTAGTAACTATAAAAATGCGATTTTATTTTTCCGAGCTTTTGCCCAACTATACAGCAAACAAGGATTTGAAATAGTCTGCACTGGTAGTGGTTTAAACTTTGCTAACGAATATAGGGAATATACTGCTGGTAGTGTCTTACATTCACTGATACTCAGCGATGAGGAATTGAAAGTTGCTTATTCTGGTGCAGTAGCTTTAGTTTATCCTTCTTTATACGAAGGTTTTGGGATGCCAGTTGCTGAAGCATTAGCTTGTGGTTGTCCGGTGATTACTTGTGCTAATTCTTCTATTCCTGAAGTTGCAGGGGAAGCTGCTATATATGTTGATGCTAATGATGTTGATGGTTTAACGGACGCGCTGTGTGAAGTACAAAAGCCAAAAGTTCGTAATTCTCTAATTTCTGCTGGTTTAGAACAAGTGAAGCAGTTTTCTTGGGGTAAAATGGCAGATATTATGAGTGCTGCTTTAATGAAAGTGGGGGCGAATGCCATTCGCCCCTACATAGGGGATTTGAATCTCAGGGAAATTAATTTGATTATTTTCCCAGACTGGTCGCAACCAGAAGAAACCGTGGGATTAGAATTACAAAAGGTAATCAAAAGTCTGGTGACTCATCCAGATAGAGCTAAGATGACTATATTAATAGATAACAGTAATATTTCTGCTGAAGATGCAGATTTAATTTTATCTAGTGTGGCGATGAATTTGTTAATGGAATCAGAATTAGAGGTAGATGAAGGACCAGAAATTTTTTTGGTTGGGGAGTTGAGTCAAATACAATGGTCTGCTTTAATTGCTCAGTTGCAAGGTCGGATTAAATTAGAACATGAGAATGAGGAAGCGATAACTGTTGTCGATGAAAATCTGGCTGTTTATGAGATTCAAGGTATAGAGAGGTTGCGAGCTATTAAGCTAGAAACTGGTGGATGGGAACTTTTTAAACTAAGTGAAATTAATTTGATTATTTTCCCAGATTGGTCGCAACCGGAAGAAACGGTGGGATTAGAATTGCAAGAAGTAATCAAAAGTCTGGTGACTCATCCAGAGAAAGCTAAGATGACTCTATTAATAGATAACAGCAATATTTCTGCTGAAGATGCAGATTTAATTTTATCTAGTGTGGCGATGAATTTGTTAATGGAGTCAGAATTAGAGGTAGATGAGGGACCAGAAATTGTTTTAGTTGGGGAGTTGAGTCAAATGCAATGGTCTGCTTTAATTCCTCAGTTACAAGGTCGAATTAAGTTAGAGCATGAGAATGAGGAAGTAAAGGTTCAAGTCAAAGCAGACAGCATTCCATCGATAGCGGTGGATAGCTTAAAAGAAAAGTTGGATTGGATTGATTTATCATCAAAACAAATTATTCCCAAGCAGGATAATTTTGAGAATCAATCTATTAACAAAATTAAATCTGAATCATTAACTGAGAAAGATGAAGCTGAAAAGATTTTAAGTGAGTTAGAAATTTTAGAAAAAGGAACGATTGAAAGTGGTCAACCTCTAGGTTTTTTTAGACAAATAGGAGATGTAGAAAGTTACTACGAACAGACGCAAAAAGTAGTCAATGATATTCATTCTTTTATTTTCCAAAACCCAGATAATCAGACTGCTCATCAAATAGCTAAATGGTTTACTCTCAAAGCAAAATTATTTCTCTATTTTAGTCAAGCAAATTTAAAAGAAATTTATCAAAAACGGGCAGAAATTATCGAATTTGCTTTAAAAATTGAAGGGTATCAGGTAGATTACAACTTTCCAGAAAGAACAGGCGATCGCCAGAAGATTCGTCTGGGAATTATTGCCAATAATTTTGCTCCTCATCCAGAAACTTTTGCTACTTTGCCTGTATATAAGCACTTAAACAGGGAAGAATTTGAAATTATTCTCTATTATTTACAAGCAAGCGGTCATCCTCTGGAAAGATATTGTTTCGACCATGCTAATGCAGCAATTGAATTGCCAGAAGACCTCGAACTTCAAGTAAAAGCTATTCGTAAGGATGAGTTAGATATTCTGTTTATTTCTACTAATATTACTTCCCAAACTAATGCCATAACTTTGTTAGCATCCCATCGTTTAGCACGAATACAAATTGTGGGAATGAATTCTCCTGTTACTACGGGGATGCGTCATATCGATCGCTATATTTCAAGCAAACTTACTGACTCAGAAACTAATGCTAAAGAACATTACACAGAAAAATTAGTAACTTTAGACGGACCAGATCAATGTTTTGATTTTGGGACTGAAAAGGAATTGTCGGTAACAACAACTATTAGTAGGAAAGAACTAAATATTGATGAGAATACAGTAGTTTATATATCAGGTGCTAATTTTTATAAAATAATCCCAGAAGTAGAAGCAACTTGGGTACAAATAATTGCTCAAGTTCCTAACTCTATGCTCCTGTTATATCCATTTAATCCTAATTGGGCACCAACTTATCCAATTGAAGCTTTTCAAGAGCGATTTTCAGCTACTTTAAGTAAGTATGGAGTTAGTGAAAAGCGACTACTTTTTCTCAATGCTTTACCAAATCGTGCTGATATTAAAGAATATTTGAAACTAGCAAATATTTATTTAGATGCTTATCCATTTTCTGGGATGACTTCATTAATCGATCCATTACAGATTTGTTTACCTACTGTTGTTATGCAAAAAGAATCAGCTCGCTCTCGGAGGGGAGCATCTTTGTTGCGCTATCTGGAGATACCAGAATTAATTGCAGATAGTGAAGATAGTTATATTCAATTAGCAGTTAATTTGGGAAATAATTATGATTTACGAGCAGCTTATCGAGACAGAATAGAGACAAAAATGCAGGCTAATCCGCAGTTTTTGGATAGTCGCTATTACTCTACTCAAATGGGATATTTATTTCAAAAAGTATTTCAGGAATATTTAGCATCAGATAATTAGGGATCGAATATTGTCTGCTCAAAATATCAGTATTTAACAACTCCAGTGACTGAAAGTTGGCACTTTAGCAGGCACTAAATAAGGTTTGCTGAAAAAGTATTTTTTAAGGAGTAGGGGAGCGGGGAATTAGGGGAGTAGGGGAGTAATTTTTTGGCTATACTCTTGCCCAAAATGCTAACTTTTTGAGCATAAAGAGCTGAAAACCGGGTGCATCTCAATTTTGAATAAAGCCAAAAATTTATCACTTTTAGTAAATGGGGAACAGGTGAATAGGGAATAGAAAAAAAAGTATTTTTGCAAATATGAGATGCGCGGTGAAAACCAGGTACTTTTTCCAGACCTAAAAAGACACTTACCTTTATCTGTAAATGCTTTTAGATTTAATCAGCAAACCCTAAATAAAGCCAAAAAAACCAAATATTTAAATTTATGATGTAAATTATGATGAAAAATTTTAATCAAAACCAGAAAAAGATATTATTTTCTGTCGGTGTGGATAAACTTGAATCAAAATTTAGGAAACTTTCTAGTCCCCGCTTTCGAGAGTATGCCTCGTTTTACGATTTTGAATACCACGAAATTACTGATTATCCTTCCCTCGATAGAAAACCTCATTGGATTAAGGTTCACTATATTCTTAAACTGATGAACCAATTAAATGATGGAGATTTAATTGCTTTTTTAGATGCCGATATTGCAATAGTCAGAGGCGACATAGAATTAACAACATCTAAAAGCATAGGTTTATCCAAAGCTTGTGGTGACGTTTTTAATACAGGGGTTATTGCAGTTAGAGTTAATGATTTTAGCCGAAAATTTTTTGAAGCTGTCTGGAACAGAACTGATTGCTTTGAGCACCTTTGGCAAGAAAATTTAGCTGTCATTAAGTTACTGGATAATCTCTCAGAAGCAGAGATAGAAAAACACATTGAGATTTTGCCAAACAGTCTCAATGTCACCCTAGTCAGGGGAGAAGTTCCTGCGTATGACAAATATATCACTAATCCTTGTAAAGAACCCATTTCTAATAGTTAAACTTAAAAAAAACTAAACAAAAGAGGATATTTTAAGGATGCCAATATTCGTTGATAACTTAAATAAAAATGGCAAAATAGATGATATTCATTTAACCATAGCCATTGTAGGTTCTAGAAAGTATCAAGGCCAAGATTATGAAGGTACAAATTGGGATTTAATGTCTCCTAATTTAACGATATATGGCTTTGATGCCGATCATAAATCCTGCGAGCAAATGAATTCCAAGCTGCAAAAACAACAAATTAGTCACCAATAAAAACACATACCTCTAGCTCTTTGGGATTCAGTAGGAACTCAAACTTTATATATTACTAAATCTCCTTACTGTAGTTCTTTGTATCCTCCTAATAAGTCTTATATTGATCGCTTTATAGAGAACCCCAGAATAATAGAGTTAGTATCTACAGAAAAAATTCAAACAACTACTTTAGATGATTTTTGTCATTCTGAGGGAATCAATGAAATTGATTTTATGCAAGTTGACACCCAAGGTGGAGAACTAAAAGTTTTAGAAGGTGCTAAGGATATTTTAAAAAGCGTTCTCTTCCTAAAAGTAGAAGTAGAGTTTACAAGTATGTATGAAAATCAGCCTTTGTTTGCTGATATTGATTTATATATGAGGAAAAGCGGCTTTACCTTCTTAGATTTTGAAACTTTGTATAGAGATTACCGTCGTAGAAGTTCCATAATTTCTCAACAGCATCCCGGTCAATTAATATGGACAGATGCTTTTTACTTTCAGGATTTGATTCAAAAGTCATCCGATGAGGAGTCGTTTAATAACACTCCAGAGAAGTTGTTAAAGTTAGCTTGTATTGCTGATATCCTAAATTTTTATGACGTAGCAATGGAAACCCTAGAGTGGTTAACTTGGAAATATGGCGATAATCCTAAGTACAATTTTGCTAACAACATAGCAGAGGTTTTATCTCAATTCCCTGATGTGGTTAAGCAAGAAGTGGGTGCTTTACCAGCGATGGAAAGAATCAAAGGTTATCTTGATAGTAAGTATTTTTTAAATCATCCAGTAGTTAAAGAAGATGAGTTATATTCAAATTTAAAATTAAGAAAATTTAATCTGATAATTTTTCCAGACTGGTCGCAACCAGAAGAAACGGTGGGATTAGAATTACAAAAAGTAATTAAAAGTCTAGTGACTCATCCAGATAGAGCTAAAATGACTCTATTAATAGATAACAGTAATATTTCTGCTGAGGATGCAGATTTAATTTTATCTAGCGTAGCAATGAATTTGTTAATGGAGTCAGAATTAGAGGTAGATGAGGGACCAGAAATTGTTTTGGTTGGGGAGTTGAGTCAAATACAATGGTCAGCTTTAATTCCTCAACTGCAAGGTCGGATTAAATTGGATAATGAGAATAAAGAAGCGATCGCTAAGGCAAAAGTACAAGAATTTTTTTCAATATAGAAAGCTAAAGTTATTACAGGATAATTTATTAATATTATGATAACTGAAATTGTCGAAAAAGGTGTTTACTTTATCTTTTCACCAGTTAAAAAATGCTCTCATATATCAATTTGTATAGCAGAAGGTTTGAAAAAACTAGGAATTCCTATTTTTTCTAACATGGATTGTTGGTTAATCGACTTGAAAAATCAAGAATATTTGTTTAAAAACGATCGCCAATTACATCCTAACAATTGTGCAATCGTAGTGGCCGATATTTATTTCATAGAAATGACAAATAACCACCCTTTATTTGATTTATTTTACGAACTCAATGAAGAAGTTATTTTAGTTATAATAGATCCCAATGATAGCGATCATGTATTAACTGGTAGAACAGAGAGATTAACAGCCGTAATTCGCGTGCATATGCACAAATTTAGGAAGTATCCAAGCCAATATATTCCCTGGGCATTTGGCATTTCTGAAAGGATAAGAATTGCTACGGAAAATAGTAAATTATTTTCCGAAAGAAAGCGACAAGTTTTAGCGGTATTTAGAAGTTCTTTAAACCAAAGTGTTAGAGTAGCAATGAATTTCTGTTTTATTTCTCATCTGCAAGATAAAATTGATATTAATCAAAATCAAATTACAGAAATAGGCAATAATATTTCATTAAATGATTTCGATTACTTATATTGGTCTCAATTCCCGACTCATCACATACCAAAATGGTTTGATTCCTTAAAAAACTCTATGTTTTGCTGCGCTTATGGAGGCAATTTTTATTACGCAGATTTAGATGAAAAGCTGTTAGAAAATTCTAATTTAGGACAAAAACCAGCTATAGCTAGATGGGATAGCTGGAGATTTTGGGAATCCCTGGCGGCCGGCTGTGTTTCGATTCATTTAGACTTTGATAAATATGGTTTTTTATTACCTATAAAACCTGTTAACTGGAAACATTATGTAGGAATAGATTTAGCCAATCCCCAAGAAGCAGCGCAAAGAATTATCGACGAACCAGAACTAATGGTTCAGATTGGATTAGAAGGTCAAAGATGGGCTTTAGAAAATTATGGTTCTGTACCTGTAGCTTGTCGCTTTTTAGATATTGTCTTAGGAGAAGAATTTGGCACGATAGAAAATTTGATTGATGCTGTAGAAGATATTTCTTAGTTTCGAGAAAAACATTTTCTTTTGATTTAGTATTAGCAATACCCAAGATTGGTCGCAACCGGAAGAAACTGTGGGATTAGAATTACAAGAAGTAATTAAAAATCTGGTGACTCATCGAGAGAAAGCTAAGATGACTCTATTAATAGATAACAGCAATATTTCTGCTGAAGATGCAGATTTAATTTTATCTAATGTGGCGATGAATTTGTTAATGGAGTCAGAATTAGAGGTGTAATATAAAATCCGGATAATTACTATAGCTTGCGTCATTGCGACTGGAACGGAGTGGAAGGAAGCAATCTCCGCGCATCCCTGAGATTGCTTCCTATCGTCGCAATGACCACTATTCAACCGGATTCAAGATAAATTGGATAATGAGAATAAGGAAGCGATAATGCTGCGCATCACTACCGTGAACGCTCAAGCTAAAGCTGAGAAAATTCCATTATTCAACTAGACAACTAAAAATCAAAATAAAAATTGATTATGACAACCAGTATAGCTACTGAAAAATTGAATAGTAAACACAGTTTTTCTGGTTCAGTTTATTTTTATCTATGCCATGAACAAGCTTATGAGCATTTAATGATTAATATCGCTGATGGCTTGAAAATATTAGGAATTCCATTTTATGCTAATTTCAATTATTGGAAAACAGGATTAGATTCAGAATCATATCTTTTTAATTATGACTATAGTGTCAATCATTGGGATTGTTCAATTGTAGTTTTAAGTAATCACTGGTTTGAAAATCATCAAAGCATACCTGAAGGTTTGTTCGATCAGAAAAGAAAATATATAACTGTTTATTTAGACGATACAGATGGTCCTAGCCTCCTATTATATGACCTAAATCCTACTTTAGTGAACAATTTTGATATTGTTTTAAGAACGGGTTGTAATAATTTTTTTCAACATCCAAATAATTTACACCCTTGGTTTTTTGGCATTTCTAATCGAATTTTAAAATCAATTCAACAAGTTAGCAGATTTGAGGATAGAACCAAAAACCTACTAATTAATTATAGAGTCAAACATGACACATTATTATTATTTGGTATAGATGCTTCGGTGCAGATTCCAGGAATACAAAGAACGAATTATATACAAGATGATAAATGGGTAGAATACACTGTAAATTTTCCCCTAAGAAACATTGCTGACGAACGTTTTTACCCTTTAATTAAAAATATTCTCAAACTTGACTTTTCTCGTGAAAATTTTGATACACCACCAGAAGATATTTATGATTATTTTCTTTGGCAGCAAACTGGTCAACGTCATCATCCAGCATATTATCAAAGACTAACTAAATCTCTTGCTTGTGCTGCTTTTGGAGGTTGCGTGGTTCAAGATAACGATAGTCAAAACTTTCATGCAGAATGGTGGGATAGTTGGAGATTTTGGGAGTCTTTAGCTGCTGGATGTGTCACTTTTCATATTGATTTTGATAAGTATGGTGTTAATTTACCAGTAATGCCAGAAAATTGGAAACATTATATCGGTATTGACTTAGATAATATACAGGGAACGGTCGATCGCCTTGTCGAGGAACCTGAAATTTTAGAAAGCATATCTATTGCAGGTAGACAGTGGGCAATTGAAAATTATTCACCTGTTCCTACCGCTTTGCGTTTTCTGGAAATAGTCAGCGACAAGCAAAAAACGAAAACTAGAGGGAAAATTCTAGGACACTTTGTTACCCAGAGATTGCCCTTTTCACTAACAGAAATCAATTTAATTGTTTTCCCAGACTGGTTGCAACCGGAAGAAATAGTAGGATTAGAATTACAAGCAGTAATTAAAAATCTGGTGAATCATCCAGATAAAGCTAAGATGACTTTATTAATAAATAACAGCAATATTTCTGCTGAAGATGCAGATTTAATTTTATCCAGCGTGGTGATGAAATTGTTAATGGAGTCAGAATTAGAAGTAGATAAGGGACCAGAAATTGTTTTAGTTGGAGAGTTGAGTCAAATACAATGGTCAACTTTAATTCCTCAACTGCAAGGTCGTATAAAATTGGAAAATGAGAATGGGGAGGCGATAGCTCAAGTTAAAGCAGATAATATTCCCCTAATTGAATTATCAAATTTCTCAGATAAAACCTCAAATAAAATTGATTGATGACTAGATTTTTTCACGACCAATTTGCCAAACAATATTTAGAAGAATTACTATCAACTATTGGAGAAGTTAAAGCACCCCAGAAACTCTCTGGCTGAGAATTTTGGGTAGAGGAAGAGTTCAATCAACAGCAATTGATGAATTAGAAGCATTGCCAGCGGATAATTTGTTTCGTTCAAATGCGCTATTGTTATTAGCAGATTTGCTAAGTAATATAGAAGTAAATCAAAATTTAGAATCAGAAGATAGGGAGTTAATTATGCGATTATCACCACTTTTTTCACAAAGATTAGAAGAGGCTACAAAACAAGGTATGCGAGAAGAACGCCGAGAACAAATAGAAAATATTCTCAAAGTTCGTTTTGGTACAATAGATAACCAACTAGAGGCAATAATTGAGCCATCACTTTCTCTTTTACCTGCTGAGTTAGTACCTTTGTTATTGCAATTATCTCGTGATGAATTGTTAGCTAGATTTGTTGGGCAAAATGGTACTCAAAATTGAGTAGTTTAATCCTGAGCTTGAGGAAGAAAAACCAAGCTACACAATTTGAAATATTGCTTTTACCTTATTCGTGGTTGACTAGCAGTTACAACCTGTTCTACAGTCAACTCTAGTTCTGGGAAAGTAGGGGAAATAATCCGATCCTTTCCCCGAAATACTTGACTCTGATATTCGCCGTTAATAAGTTGATAAACAAAAACGGTGGGAACTTTAGAACGACCTAAATAAGACCGAGAAGCGATCGCTAAATAATCCACTATCCAATACTCGGAAATCCCTAAACGCCCATACTCGTCCAATTTGTCAACATAATCGTCCTCCCAGTTAGTAGATGTTACCTCCACTGCTAGTCTCAAGGGTTCCCTAAACCCCTGATATGTGTAAAGGTATCTGTCCCAAATCTCACCATCCACCACAGACACATCAGGAATTCGCCCTTGTTCTTGCCCTTCTTTTGTTACCGTTCTGACCAATGCGGTGCGCGTCACCACTAAACCCAAATTTAGCCGTTCGATTTCCCGGTCCATAGTTCTCTGGATTAAATTCGCAACGTTTTCATGGGCACCAATGGGTCGCATTTCTCTAATTTCTCCATCCACAAGTTCGTAAATAGCCCCATCTTCTGGGTATTGGTCGATAAATTGGTCAAAAGTTAGTCTAGTTTTTGTTGTATTCATGGCGATCGCTCCTATACAAAACTGGGGTAATTAACTGTTAAACTTAAACTGTAGAAAATAGTTGTCAAACGTAGAAAAGTATTGTAATATTAAACAGTTAATAGAAAACGTAAATTTAGGCAATGAATGATTTCGAGCATTATAGTAATCACGGGCTCCGGGCCACTTTATTTGAATAGACAGACCCATGAAAGTTGTTGACAGACATATAATTAGACGAACACATAACTTTTGGCAGGTGTGTGATGAGTTAGCTTTTAAGTCAAAAAACTTATATAACTTAGCTAACTATCACTGTCGTCAGCATTTTTTCTGTACTGGTAAAAGTCTCTCACTAACTAAACTGTACCACGCCACTAAAGATAGCGATGCTTACAGAGCATTACCAACTAAAGTATCAAAACAAATAATAAAATGCTTGGTGGCAAGTTGGCGTGGCTATTTTCAAGCTATAAAAGAATGGTCAAAATATCCTGGGAAGTTTTTAGGTAAACCCAAAATACCAAAGTATAAGAATAAAACTCAAGGTAGGAATGTAGTTATATATTCCAAAGAATCAGTCTATAAAGCACCTCTCAAAGACGGTATTTGTCACTTATCAATGAGTGAAATCAAAATACCTGTAATTGTAGAAACTGTAATCGAAGTCAGGATAGTACCTGCTACTAGCTGCTATATAATTGAAGTAGTGTATGAAAAAGCAAATCAGCCACAAATACACTCAACATATGTAGCCGGCATAGACTTAGGGATTGACCGATTAGTTGCTCTATCTACAAACAAGCCTGGTGTTAAGCCTATGCTTGTTAACGGGAAGCCACTAAAAAGTGTTAATCAGCTTTACAACAAGCGAAAAGCCAAGTATCAAAGTCATCTCAAAGGCAACAGAAAAAGCAGTCGTAAGATTGAGGCGTTAACCTATCACCGAAATCGTTTTGTAGAGAATTATCTGCATAACACCAGTAAATTAGTTGTCAATTATTTAGTGACTAATAATATTGGTACTGTAGTCATAGGCAAAAATGATAACTGGAAACAAGGTGCAAATATCGGCAAAAAAAACAACCAAAATTTTACCCAAATACCACATGATAAGCTACTCAAGCAAATTACTTATAAATGTCAGCTAGCAGGAATCAAGGTGATTGAAACAGAGGAAAGCTATACAAGCAAAACATCTGCTCTTGACCTAGAGCAACCAATAAAACATGAAACTTATAGGGGTAAACGAGTCAAACGTGGTTTATTCAGGAGTGGAACTGGTATAGTGATTAATGCCGATGTTAATGGCAGTCTTCAAATAATTAGAAAGAAATTCCCAGAGGCATTTAGTGCCGAGGGAATAGTGAGCTGTGCCGTACAGCCAGTATTGGTTAATCCAATATCAAGATAAAAGCTGTTACGATTTTCTACAGTTTTTTTCGTACGGTGAATAGGCAAAAAAGCCTAAAGTATTCAACTGGACATGATATAATTAGACAGTTCCCGCAGCTACTACATTTGCTTCTCGTCCTAAATATTCTCGATGTTGGGGATGTATAAAACCCAAACTAATTTTATCTTCAGAAATACCCATTTCTATTAGCTTGGTAACGATGGGTTCTTCCGTATCGTTACACTGAATCAAAATACAATGGCTTTCGCCCATGTCTAATATCATGTCCGGTTGAATAGTTATAATTAAAGCTTGTAGTAGGGCTTCAGCCCGAAATATAGATAGATAGGGCTAAAGCCCTACTACAAACAAAAACTTTTTTATCACTGATTATCCGGACATGATATAAATTACTATCAATAATATCAATATGCAAAACACATTGATGAATGGGTTTGTCATCAATAAGCGTGTTTTCTGGGTTAGGAAGTTTCATAACTTTTCTCAAACATTCTTTTCTGGTTTATTTAACTTTAAGTTTGACCATACATTAATTTAACAGTGGCGATCGCTTATCGGCTAAATAAACTAGAATCTACTTTAAAAAAATCCCCTAATATTTTAGCTTGTTCAGTATTAATCTCACCTCTACCATTAATCAACTCAATTACTATACCCTCCGAGCCAATAATTTCGACTAAATTTTCAAGTTTTACTCCCTGTTGTTCCATCAAAAATCGTAACATTGAATCAGGAGTTGATGCGGAACCTGGATGATAAAAATCTTGCTCAAACTTTTCAATTAAAACAATTAATAATTCATACAAAGTTTCTTGCTCTGGAGTAAGATTTTGAACGTGCATTAGTTCCTCTACAACTGCCAGTGCTTTTTCATTTTCTTCCTCTGTTTTTATTAGTTTCGGCTGATATTTAACTAACAACTCACTATATTTTTTTGAACTAAAAGTAAGGGTCATTTTTCCAATACTCCTTATCGTATTCTGCATGGGTAAGAATGTATTTAATATAAATCAATTTTCTTTGATAATCAATGCTAACAATTAAACGATATTTATTGCCCTTAATATTAAATACTGTAAAATTACCAACTGCCTCTGCTGAAGGAAAAACGGATTGTACCTCAATCAAATTTGACCAATTAGCCTTGCTGGCAACTTTATACCAATTATCTAAAGTATCACTCGAATCGCTATGGTTAAGTGCATATTCTCTTAAACGTCTATAGCTAATAACGTGCATTTGAAAACAATTTATTAGTAAGTGTAGGTTGGGTTGACGAAAGGAAACCCAACATATATGCGCTAGGGATTAGAGTAGCCATCTTAATTAAAGCATTTAGCGTGTATCTGATATTGCTGCGAAGGCAATAATTTGCTAAAATAATAGTCACTTCAAAACCATCCCTCCTCGCAATGACAATCAAAAATCATCAACTCTCACCTTCAATATACCTCTGCCACATTCCTTCGTAAGCTTTCTCCATCTCACGGGTAAACTGTTTGGCATTCCACAACGGAGCAGTTTGCCTGGACTTTCTCAATTTCCAGGATATCTCCTGACGTAACTTTTCATCTTTCCCTAATCTAATTCCCCACTCCACATATTCTTCATCACTCCAAGCAATACCTTCGCTGATGCCAGCATTCATCATCATTGTGTAGCTGTTACGTGCTGCAAATTGTTGGCCAACTCGCGTTACCATTGGAATGCACATCCAGAGAGTTTCTAATGTTGTTGTTGCACCGTTGTAGGGATAAGTATCTAAAACAATATCAGCAATACCTAAGTTAGCTCTGTGAATTTCCTCTAGAGCAACTTCTTCTATAGGAATTAAGCGATCGCTACTAACCCCCTCTGATTCGGCAATGTCAATTAATAATTCCGATAAAACGTCTGACTCACCAAATTTTTTAAATAAAAAGTAACTATTAGGAACTTCTTTGAGGATTTTCATTTGCAGTCGAGCAGTATCGGGATTACACTTAAAACCTCTCTGAGCAGTAAAATAAACCACTGCATCATTGGGAATTCCTAAATCTTGTCGTTTCAGACTGGGTATGTTTACTTCAAAACCATCTACAGCAACATAAGTTTGAGGTAGTCGCCAAATTTTATGTGGGTAATAATCTTGAGCATTTTCTGGCAGCACATAAGGATCGGCAATATAGTAGTCAATGGTTGGTATTCCTGAAGCATCCCACCCTAACCATGTTGCTTGAATAGGTGCTGCTCTCATTGCCATAATCGAACAACTATTAGTTAATGTTGTACTATCTAAATCAATTAAAATATCTATTTCATCTTCATAAATATCTTCTGCTACTTCTGTACTGACAATACCGTAAACATGAGCTTTTGTAGCTTGATTAATATACCACTGTTGCATAGTATCGTTACGGTTTTCTGCTGCTAGTAGATACAAATAAATTTCATATTTATCTTGATTATGATATCTAAATAACCACCGGGCAATCCATCCTACAGAATGTCTTCTCAAGCAGTGGGATAAATACCCTATCCTCAGAGGTTTTGTCTTTGAACTTATATTCTTTCTTTTTTCTAACTTTTTATGGTATTTGCTAACTTCTTCCTGACAAGCTTTTTCTAAATTTACTTGACAAAGTTGTGCTACCTGACTACGAATTTTGATATTTCTTTCTGGGCAATCTCTAGCATAGGGGAAGAAAAAACCCATATTATACAAACGCATAACAGCTCCACCCAGTTTTTCGGAAGCTTTTGCTACTAGTGATTGAATTAAAGACTCTTGCTTCTCTAATGTTTCTTTAACTTTTTGATCGCATCCTCTGAATGCTATCAGCGCTCGACAAATTTGGAGATGAGCGATCGTCTTTTCAAATAAATCTGTAGATAAGGAATAAGATTTTTCTGCATATTCTAATCCCAAAGCATAGTCGGTTAATTCTACACTAAACTGTGCCATGGTTCTTAATAATTCTCGATTATCTGGGGCAACATTTAATAATAATTCTGCATATTTCCTGGCAACTCCTACTGCTGCAAAAGAATATGCTATTTGATATATAACTGGAATTAGAGAGTTGACAAGAGTATTTCGAGCTTCTATTCGAGGAATGGCAACTGAGGCAAATTCTATTGATGATGAACTGGTCGGGTCATAAACCAATAGTTCGATCAAGATATGTAGCAATAAATTTTGCTCAATTTCTATAACTGTTTTATTTTCTAATAGCTCAATAACTCCATACTCACTTAGTTGTTCTCTTGTATAGTTTTTGAGAGCGATGGATAAATCAATCAACTGTAATAAATTATTAATATCAGTAGGGTCAATTTCCCTA
Source organism: Okeania sp. SIO2C9 (assembly GCF_010672455.1). Lineage (GTDB taxonomy): Bacteria > Cyanobacteriota > Cyanobacteriia > Cyanobacteriales > Microcoleaceae > Okeania. The sequence continues at coordinate 105,223 of NZ_JAAHGO010000023.1, forward strand.
ATGTGTTGTCTGATGACCCAAGCGACAGAGAAATTTTCTGTTGCTACTCTTCTATTTGCTTCTGTTGTCAATACCTCTACTAATTCTTCTGTCCATAGCTCAACCTCTTCTGCTTCTCCATCTGCCATACCCAGCAGCCAAGTTGTCTGTGCTTCCTCTTCTTGCCCTTCCAACAGTAACATTAGCCCCAATTGCCAATAGTATGACTTATTTTGCGGTTCTGTAATTATCGCTTTTTCATATAGGTTAATAGCTTTGGCATAATTACTATTAACCAAACATTGATTTACCTGTTGTTGCCAATCAGTAGGTAATTTATCAGCAATCATAAAAATCTATAAGTTAATCAATCTAGCTAAAATTTAAAGGTAGCGCAGATAACGCTACCTTTGAGTTTTTGGGGTTAAAGGCTAGAGCTATAGAGATATTGTAAAACCACCAGTATCTTTACATTCAGCAGCATCTGTAGGTTTAGCAATATCAGCTGTTTCATCTGTTGATGCAGTCTCACTTTCACAAAGAGTTGTTTGGGAAGTCAGAGCACCATCAGCATCTGTTAAATATACTAAACCAGCATAAGGTCTCAAACCTTTGGCAGCTTTTGCTGTCCAAGCATTTGCTCCTGCTTGACCTTCAACAGTGCTTTCTACGATGTCATAGGTATAGTTGCCTGTAGCCGTTTTGATGCCTAGACCTAATTTTCCGATGTCATCTATTTGTGTGACAAAATTGCCTGTCTCTGCATAAGAAGCTTGCTGGCCCTTACTAATAGAAGCCAAATACTGCTTTGCTTCAGACTGCTTTGCCTTGTTAGCTTGGTTCAAGAATGAAGGCAAGGCAATAGCAGACAAAATCCCGATAATAATGATAACCACCAACAATTCAATCAGGGTGAAACCCTCTTCTTTTCTCTTCTTAGCAACGTGCTGTAGGAACTTGGCCTTAAATTCAGTCTTCATGTTTTCTCCTATAAAAATTGGACAAATAAAATTTATCTCCTGAATCTAACTTACCCAGTTTTGGATACCTTCATATCATCCTGACTGAAATTTTTTCAGAGATATCTAAATAACGTGTCACAGAAGCAAAATTAAAAATTAAAAATTATTAAATTTAACTATGTCATTGCGACTGGAACGGAGTGGAGGGAAGCAATCTTGAGAGTATCTAATAACTCCTTTGGGATTGCTTCGTTCCTCGCAATGACAAGCCAAAAGTAGGTTGGGTCGAGGGACGAAACCCAACACCATTAATCCAAAACCAATAAAGATTTGTTGGGTTTCACTATTGTTCTACCCAACCTACTAACGTTCCAAAAGCACATACAAAAAAGGGTCTAGGGTATCCAACAATTCCCTAACTTCTTCCCAACCCCTCTCCTGACTCACAGTTTCCAGAGTAATAGGGTCTAATGGCCGAATCTTCATCCACCGTTCCACCAAAGACTCAAAAGTACAAACACCATCCCACAATGGCAGTAGACAAACAGCAATACTACTATCTATATGGATAGGTTTTAAGGTGGGCAACTTCACATAACTGCTAATCTCGAAAGGTTTATGGTTATTGATACAGTTAATTAAATCCTCCCTAGCTTGAGAATTTTGCAACTGAGGATGGAGTTGTACTTTGGCCTTTTGCCAGTCAGAGTCAGTCCATTCTGAAACAGGGAGAAAAGACTGACTTTGTTGGGGATGACCACACCAAAAGTCCAACAGACGGTGCATGGGTTGTAACAGTTCAAATAAATGGAGTCGCTCCTCCACAGATATTTCTGGCAAACTCATTCCTAAAAAAGCTGGCAAATCATCCTCATTTTTAAACAAATCCATTATTTCCCACTGTCGCCACTTAACCATATTGATAAATTCCAGCTCGGCACTTTTCAAAGCAGCAAAAACTTCTGGGATGGTATAACCTTGATCCCCTAGAAATAAATAATTCATCTGTATCCATTCTTCCTCTTTTGCCTTTTCAGGATTCCAAACTTGCTTTTTAAGCATGATTGAATCTTTCAAAGCTGCGAGAGTTTCTCGCGCAATTTCCATCTCCATTTCTCCAGGATTTTCATTCATTAATCCCATCATTTTGAAAACTTCTTGCACCTTAAAATAGTTATGACGTTGAAGGGAACTATGGAGATTTGTTCTAATAATTCCATCAGGTTTTAAAACAGATTTCATTGCCTGTAAACCTACAACTATATCTGGCAATAAATAAAGCACTTCATCACAATTAATATAGTCAAATTCTAAACATAAACTAGACAATTCTTCTATGGGCAATACATGAAACTCTGCATTATCAAAACCATGATATTGCAGGCGCTGACGAGCTAATTCTACAGATTTTTCTGAAATATCAATACCAACTATTTTCGCTCCTGGATTTGCTTCTGCTAATACTAATGCTTTATAACCACTGCCACATCCTGCATCTAAAATTATTTTGCCTTCAGTTTCTATTACTTTTTGATTACTCAGATAATATGGTGTGACTAGATTATGAATAAAAAGTAATTCATAGTCATCTTTGGGAGATTCTTCTACAGGTATTCTTGGATAAGTTACTACATCAAATTGTTGACGAATTTTTGCTTGTAGTTCTGATTCTTGATAGTTCATAATTGTTTGATTGGTAGTGCTGAGTTATAAATATACCTATTCTGTATAATTAGGGTTTGCGTATGGAAAGTCTTTTTGCTGAGGTAGGAGACAGGAGACAGGAGACAGGAGACAGGAGAAAAGGGTCGGGAGCGAGGAGGTAGGAGCAAGAATTGTCAGAATGATTTTTCTGCCCAACTATGCGCCTAAAATACTAGCTTTTTGAGCGTTTTCAACTGAAACAGGGACACTTTTTTCGAGCATAAAAATGCTCAAACCTTTATATATCAATACTTTTATAATTAATCAGCAAGCCCTAATTATCAATCTTCTTAAATTTTGATTAATATAAACGTTTATCGTAACATCGTAATATGAATAATCAAATAACTTTCATTCTCAAAGTCCTAATTCTCTCTGCTGGACTGTCTTTGCTAATTAAATATTGTGGCCCCTATCTTTACATTTCCTCCACAGCAACCAACGCCATTATTGCCGTACTCACGCCTCCAATAGTTGTAGGGATATTATTGGGGTTGCGACTTTTGGAGCAAGTTGAGAATGTAGAGTGATATAGAATCCGGATAATTACTATAGCTAAGTCATTGCGACTGAAACGGAGTGGAAGGAAGCAATCTCAGGGGTTGTGCGAGATTGCTTCCTATCGTCGCAATGACGACTGTTCAACCGGATTTTATATGAGCGATCGCTCCAATCAAAACATTAAATATATTCTCAATTCAAGTTCAAATAATCACTATTTCTTCAAGATTAACTAACCAAGTATATCCAAGATAAATAAGCTTTTACAGTGTTAAATAAACGACGATCAGCAGTGTAAAAATCTGCCGATAATTATTCTGCAAGAGCAAGATAATGAGCATCATAAGCTGCTGAGAGGGTTAAATTTTGAGCTAGATTTAAAGCACGTCGATGCAAACTAGCATTACCGTGAAGGATAATTTCTAAACTCAAAATATATTCCAAAGCTTCTGTTGCTTCTTCTGAAGTCAATAAACCAGAAATAACGTAGCGATGAAAAGCATTAGTTACCTCGTAATAAAAGAAAGTAGGAGTAATTTTAGAATAGCCTTGCAATTCCCACTGAGTCCATAGATTACTAAAACGAGGTACTTCAGTACCAATAGTTGCTAACCTAATAATAAAACTTGATCTATGCAAATTATTTTTTTTTCATTCATTCTCTCCTTCCGGAAAGCAAACTTTCATTAATTTTTCTGTGCGTTCTTCTCTCATTTTGAGAATCAATTCTTCAGGAGTTATTTATAATACTTTTTTACCTCGACGCTTTTGTATTTTATCTCCTAGTTCTTGGAGTTTTTGCAACGTGTTTTGCTTTTGATATTTATGTTGAAGTTAAGTCTCTAATAAAGTTCTTTCTTCTTCTGGAAGAGAACGAATAACTTGAGCTAAAGTTTGTACTAATTCAAAATTCATAATCAAGATAGATATAATTTATGGATTTTTAACATGGTATAGCGGTACGCATTAAAGCGTTTGAAATTTCTAGAAGCTGTTTGCAGAGAATTCCGTAAAGAAAAACCTCTTGTAATAAACTTTTGCTTCTTGCCTGCTGTGTAGTAATATACTTTCTGAATATTAAGGATTGACAATAATTATTTCTATAATAGCATTAATAACTATAGTTTAATATCTAAGTTTTAGAAAAGCAAGAAAATTTGATGACCAGATTCCCTTATGACCAATTTGCTAAACAATTTTTAGAAGAATTACTATCAACTATTGGGGAAGTAAAAGCACCTCGTGAAGTTAGAGGAGAAGCTAGGCAAATCGATGTTTGGTTTTCACCTCAACCACAACTTCAAGGAAACCTAGAAATATTAGGATTATTAGGCCGTTTTGCCACAAAAAGTGCTTTATTTGAACCTTATCGAAATCCTGTCACCTCTGATGAAATTTGTAGTTGTTTGCTGAAATTACTAGAGGTGAGGGGAGAATTTCAAAGAGAAGCGAAGCGTAATAATAATCGTATTTATGAAGATGATTATCCGAAATTATGGATACTTACTCCTACTGCTTCTCAATCTATATTAAATGGATTTGGTGCTAATTTAGATGAAAAAAACTGGCTGAGAGGAATTTATTTTTTACCGGAATATTTACGCACGGCAATAGTAGTAATTCATCAGTTACCACGAGTTCCAGAAACAATGTGGCTGAGAATATTAGGTAGGGGAAAAGTACAGTCTCAAGCTATTGATGAGTTAGAAGCATTACCCAAGGATAATCCTCAGCGTGAAAATGCTTTATTGTTATTATCAGACTTGCTGAGTAATATAGAAGTAAATCCAGATATAGATTCAGAAGATAGGGAGTTAATTATGAGATTATCACCACTTTTTTCCCAACGTTTAGAAGAAGCTACTCAGTCGGGAATACAACAAGGTATACAGCAAGGAGTACAGCAACGAGATAGAGAAGTGATAGAAAATTTACTTGTGTTTCGTTTTGGGCAATTAGATAGCGAACTAGAGGTAATTATTCAGCGGTTACAATCTCTATCTCTACCAGAATTAATACCTTTACTATTACAATTGTCCCGTGATGAACTATTAGCTAGATTTGGAGGAGAAAATTGATTAAATTATCGATAAATTTTTCCCCATAACTTTCGCGTAGAGGCACTAGCTAATCCGACCATCTACTTGGATCTATTTATGGGTAAAATATAGACTAATACCATTTTTCTGTAACAATGCCCTTAATAATTCTTACCAAAACCTGAATTTTACTAATAGCTGTTATCTTTATATTAAGGGTAACTTCATGGATAAATGGTATAAAAAATGGGAAATTTTTGAATTATAAACACAGCTAATCCGTTAGCAAATACGGTTCATATTTAGGCAAAAATTCATTCAAACAACAATGTAAATATGGGTTTTTGCCACCATATATTTACCCAAAAATTTCTTAATTGAACTATATTGATCTATAAGCGATCGCCCCTCATTTCTTTTTTTTTTACTAAGTTAATAAATCATCTAAAATTTCCCAATTTATAATCAATTATCCTAAGGTTTATAAATTTTATAGAGACAATTTTTGTATCTGATTTAAAATTATTTCAGGAATTTATCCAAAACGCTTCCCCATTAGACGCAATATCCATTTAATTCTTCTTTAAAGCAAAGTCTGTCTTAGGGCTGATGAATCTCATCATAAATAATAAATATAGTATTGATATTTTAATTTGAGGTAAGCATTTCCTGCGGAATGCTTACAATTTGAGTAAAGTATTGCCTTAAATCAAGGTGTAAATTGTAATTAAATATTACACAAATTCAAGATAGAATACATTAACCTATATATTTAAAATCCATACTTTAATTATAATTACTGTGAATCTAGGTAATTGGATTGGGCTATTCGCCATCCTCGCTGCCATATATATATTGTGGCAAATCCGTCAATTATTACTGCTAGTATTTACCGCGGTGGTAATTGCTACTACTCTCAATAAACTAGCTAGATGGCTACAACGTTTCAGAATAAATAGACCCCTAGCTGTATTAATCTCGGTCAGCCTATTTATACTCATAATTGTGACTTTTTTATGGGTAATTGTTCCACCTTTAACAGAGCAGTTTCAACAGTTAATAACTATTGTTCCTTTGGGTATTAATAAATTAAATGATTGGTTGAATATACTCAAAGAACAATTACCTATTCAACTTAGAGAACAATTACCAAATATTGATATTAATGAAGTTATTACTCAACTACAACCTATATTTAATCAACTAATAAATAACGCTGGAGAGTTTGTTGGTAATACTTTCGGAATATTTCTAAGCTTACTACTAATTCTGGTTTTAACCATAATGATGTTGGTAAATCCTAGTGCCTACCGCCAAGGGTTTATACAATTATTTCCCAATTTTTATCGACAACGAGTAAACCTAATTTTAAACCATTGTGAAATAGTATTAGGAGGGTGGGTAATTGGCACTTTAATTAATATGAGTGTAATTGCTTTACTCAGTTTTATTGGTCTATCTATATTGCAGCTTCCTCTAGCTTCAGCTCAAGCTGTTTTGGCAGGGTTACTAACTTTAATGCCAAATATTGGGCCGACTCTTAGTGTAATTCCGCCGATGGCGATCGCTTTGATAGATTCTCCTTTAAAATCTGGTTTAGTTTTGTTTATTTACATTCTGATTCAACAAATTGGGGGTAATATTTTGACTCCTTATGTGATGGCGAAACAAGTGTCTTTGTTGCCTGCTATTACATTAATTTTCCAAGTGTTTTTTGCTAGCTTTTTTGGATTTTCAGGACTTTTACTTGCTTTACCTTTAACAATTATTGCTCAAGTCTGGATTAAAGAATTATTAATTAAAGATATTCTCGATAACTGGCAAGTTAAAAATTTTTCATATGAAAGAAATACTGTAAATACTATCTCTAAATTTGCTGAAATTAATCATAACCAGGTAGAAGATCAAATTGATTCTGAAGTAGAGGAAGTAGAAGATAAAACTACAGAAGATTTACCTAAATCTAGTTCACAAGAAGAAAATTAATGCCATATTGCTATAGAAGTATCAGTAAATAGATAATAGGAAATAATCACCTTATTTTGACTCTCTTAATTACTGAATAATTAAGGCTTCAAGCCTCATTTTTGAAGAATAAATAAAGACTAAATCCTATTCGCTAATCCTATGGATTTTCAGGACTAGATAAAACTAAACTTTCTGGAGTTAGCTTTTTCCTTCTTCCCTCGAACAAAGCAAGTGAAATTTTAAACCACATTAAGTGTCACAATTAAGTATCGCAAAAAATATTATTTCCTGATGAGAACAATTGCTGAAATTAACGACAAAATTATCAACAAACAAGCCGTTGTATCCACAGTAACAGAAGTAAAAACTAGAGTTGCTGAAACCAGTGTTACCCAAGTAGCAAAAGAAGTTGATGTAATTACCACCGGGACTTTTGAGCCAATGGAGTCCTCTGGAGCTATCATTAACCTAGGACATACTGACCCACCAATTAAAATTCGCTCCTGCTGGTTAGATGGTATTTCTGCTTATTCGGGCTTTGGGGCTGTAGATTTATATATTGGCGCTACTCAAATACCTGAAGATGGTGAAGAATCAAAAGAAAGAGGTGGTGGTCATGTAATTGAAGACCTAGTTGCAGGTAGACCTGTCCATCTTAGAGCAATTGGCCAAGTAACAGATTGTTATCCCAGGGCTACCTTTGAGACTACAATTACCCGTGAAACAATTAACCAGTTTTACTTATTCAATCCACGAAATTTATATCAAAATTTTATAGTTGGTGTGAACGGTGGCGATCGCCCTCTGTTTACCTATCTTGGGCCTCTGATGCCAAATTTAGGTAATGCAGTTTATTCTAATACTGGTGCTATTTCTCCACTATTCAACGATCCAGACTTACAAGTAATTGGTATTGGTACTCGTATATTTTTGGGCGGTGGTATTGGATACATCACTTGGGAAGGTACCCAACACTTTCCTTTACAAAAACGTTTACCTAATCGTACTCCCATTGGACCTGCTGCGACTTTGGCCTTGATTGGAGATGGGAAACAAATGCAATCTAAATGGGTGCGTGGTTGTTATTTCAAAAACCATGGTCCCTCAATTATGTTAGGTGTGGGCATTCCTCTGCCTGTTTTGAATGAGAAAGTAGTGGCTAACTGTACTATTCAAGACCAAGATATTGTTGCACCAGTAGTAGATTTTTCTATTCCCCGGAGGGTACGTCCAACTTTTGGTTTAGTTAGCTATGCTCAACTCAAGTCTGGTCGTATAAAAATAGAGGGCAAACTTGTCAGAAGTGCCCCTCTTGCCAGTATTTTCCTTTCTAATCAAATTGCTTTAGAGTTAAAACAGTGGATTGAAGCGGGAGAATTTACTCTAACTGAATCAGTTGCTCCAATTCCTATGGATAGAACTTTTTTACCATTTCTAGAAAGTTAATTTTGAATAAGATTTAGGGGAGCTGTTCGATTGGTGTGGTTTGACACTCCACGGGATAAATCCGCGTGGATTCTGACGGTTGTCAAAACAGGGGATAAATCCACCTGTTTTTACTTCTCATCAGTTGAGGAACTGTCATTGACCCCTACCTTTAAATCATCCATATCCTTCTTAATTACTGAGGTATATTTTCTGTTCCCTACTCCCTACTGCCTACGGACGTTGCAGGCAATGTCCCTACTTACAAATATTAAATTAATTTTGCATAGGTACATATTAAAGATATTGATATTTTATTAGATATAGCTGTCGAAGGAAAGTTCAATAATTAATAATTAACAATTAATCATTAATAATTACCTCTTCTTAAAAAGAAGAGGATTGATTAAAAAGGAAATTTTTTCTTTTTTCTCCTTTAAAGGAGAGGCTTTAAACCTTTATTTTTCGGTTAGGACAGTTCAAAAGTTTAAAACTCAGACAAAGTAAGACTTTTCCTTCTTTCTTCTTCCTTCTGCTATACTCCTTCCTTTCCTTTTTCCCAAGTATGCTAGTGATGATAAAATTCTTACAACTTTGTCGATCAAAACTCTAAACAAAACAAAAACAAATGATCCTACTCATCTAAATTTTTCTTTCTTTTAGTAGGTTTAGGAATAGGTTCTTTTCTAGTTGGAACTGAATTTGCCGAATTATAACTCTGGGAAGTAGGTCTGCGAGAATAATTACTTCTTCTATTATCATTAAATGTTTTCCTACCTTTAAATGAAGGCTTATGACGATTACTAACAAATAGACTACCTATATCATTAGCATATTGAATGACAAGAAATGTATCCTGCCTTTGAATATGTAAATCCCAGAAACGATTCAGTGGGCGATCGCCTAAATTCCCTTTGAGTTTCAGTTTAAAAAATCTGGGAGTCTCTTCATCTTTGCGAGGAGATTGTTTAACTCTAACTATTATATATTCTTCTTCTTGAGATTGATAAATTACTTCTCCTCGGATGGAAAAATAACCATCATTTAAACTCAATAAACTATCTGTTTGAGTTTCATCATCAGTAACAATAGTAGTTTGTTGAGAATTATCTATATCTTCTGATATTTGTGGTATTTCTTCACTTTGATTCTCCTCAGCAGTGGTAGAAATGGTCAAAGAAGAAGTAACATTATCTTTTGATTCAGTATTTTTGATTTTTCTGAGGGTTTCTGGTTCCCATACCCCCATAATTTGGATATGTAGGTCATCATTTTCTTGTCTAGTACGAGGATAAACAACCCACAGATGTTCTTCCTCTAGGTCTAAATGATTTTTTAATAGACTCATTACCCGACCTAACAATACAGCATCTATTTCTGAACCATCTGGAGTTTGTAAACTGCCCCGTGTAAATTGTTCTGTAGAAGGTTGATAACGACCTCGAACTAAACCTATAGCTCGATACTGTTTTGGTTCACTTGGGGGAGCAATTGGATGTTGTCGCACAATGGTATTATCTTGATTAGGAGTATCAATTTCATTTTGATCTAAATCTTTAGATTCCGAAGAATTTAATGGCTGATTATCTGTCACAGTTAAAGTATCAATATCTCTATCATTTTCTTTGGCCATCTCTTGGCCTGAAGATTTATTTGTTGATTTTACAAAGCCCTCATCAACTTGACCATGAATTGGTATAGAGAGGCTTTCCTTACCATCTGCTTTGTGAATAGCTGCCTCACTAGGGTGGGCCTGGTTAGGTGTTATAGAATTATTTGTGTTGTGAGAGTGATTAATAGAAGAATTCATAAAAAATTCCTAGGGGCGGAGATACATCCCTATTATGGGAATTGGGAATACAGAAAAATACTATATTAGAAATTTCAGTCTTAGGGCCTGTCAATAATTAGTTTAGACATCCAGATATCCAACGATAACATAGTTATTTTGGCCTCAGCTGTTGATGTCACTCAAGATTTATACCGGAATTGGACTAATTAACCTAGACTGGCACTGAGGCACTTTAACATAGACTATGGAAATTTTAGGTTTCTTTGAGCAATTGCTCAAGCCAGGCCTACAGGCATAATTGTTGATTTTAATCAGGTAGTCTTATAGACTTTTATTTCAGCCTACTTGAAAAAAATTAGTATCAGGTAGGATGATTAACCTTACTATTGTTATTAATCCAATGAGATTGTTGATTAATCCGTACATTTTCCACAATTATTTCATTCTCTTCGCTCGTTTGCGCAGCATACCGTAGGAAATGAAAAAAAAATTGGACACGTATATAATGAATTGTGGAAATATTTGACAGTTTGCTACAATAACAAAGGCAAGAACCAAGCTAACTTAATTTAATTCTCAGGCTTGAAATCCTATACAAAACTTTTAAGAGTAGGTTGCCTATAAAGGTGGTTAACAAATCCATTAACCTTAAAATACCCGAAAATAATAATGGAATAGAGTAGCAAAGTTTTCAAATTAATCAAAAGCTTTTTTATGGTGGAATTACCACCGATTTTAAGCCTGTGGAGAAGATTTAGGTGGCAACCTTCGGGTACTGCGCAGGAAGCTATTCTCCAAAGCTCAAACCGCAGTTTGGGTAAGTCTGAATAAGTTCAGTAGAACGGAATTTAATCTCATGGTAGATAAACGTCGTGGTTTTTTGATGGCGGTGGTGGTGTTGGTAATAATTGCTTTTTTAGGATTTTCTCTATCTCCTTTATTAGGGGGACTATTAGAGGCCAATCAAAATAATGGTCAATCCACTCCATCTTCAACTCAGACTCCTGTAGCAGATCAAGAAGCAGATTTGCTGGCACAAGCACGGGGTTATGAGTTAGTTTTACAAAGGGAACCAGATAATCAAACTGCACTACAAGGACTTTTACAAGTTAAGTTAGAGTTAATTCAATCAGGAAAGGGCAATATTGAGGAGGTTATACCTCCATTAGAAAAATTATCTGAATTAAATCCTGGTAATACAGATTATAATGTACTGCTAGCTCAAGCTAAAACATATACAGGTGATCGTGAAGGTGCTGCTCAAATCTATCGTTCCCTTCTGGCAGCTAAACCTGGAGATTTAAAGGCTTTGCAGGGTTTGGTTAATTTGCTTTTGCAACAAGAGCGCCCGGAAGCTGCTATTGGTTTATTGCAGGATACACTAAAAGCTGCCCCTGTTGCAAATCAAGTGGAAGCTGACAGTATTGATGTGGTTTCAGTGCAGTTAATTTTGGGACAGGTTTATGCAGAGCAGAAACGCTACGATGAGGCGATCGCTGTTTATGATGAAGCAATTAAGGGCAATGCTGAAGATTTTCGGCCTGTTTTAGCTAAGGCAATTATGCTCAGAGAGCAAGGTAATAATGAAGCTGCTCAAGAGCTTTTCGATCTGGCAATAGAACTAGCTCCTGCAGGATTTAAAGATCAAATTAAGCAGGAAGTTTCGGCTAATTCCGGTTCCGAACCACAAGCATCTCCAGAATCAAATGCTACTGAAACTCAGGTAGAAGAGTAGAAAATAATTAGATTAGCATTAGCTCCAAATTAGTTAAATTCAAACACTAAACAATTTTGGACTTAAAGATTTATTTAATCTATCTAAAATGGAGCGAGTGAGAACTCCCGGTATAATCTCCGATTTACCGAGAGATGAATCGCTACCAAAATAAAAACAGATACTGACCAAAACTAGCAAGAGTCTAACTTAACATCATCGTAAAATTTCGGTAAGTGGGAAACCACCGTCTTTTAAGCGGTGGATGGAAACGACTCGACGGATTTTAATCCGTAGTCAAAAAATGTGTTATAATTAACCTTAAAATTAAAAAGTAGCCTCAATGGTCTTTTGGCCGGAGAGAGTAGTGGCAATTGACACCGCCTAGTGGACTGCTGCTGTATACGTACTACGGTACGGTACTGGCAATGTGGTTGTTGCGAGCAATGTGAAAATCGAGGTTTTAACCAAATTTACAACTCCTCTGAAGAATCCACGCGGATTTATCCCGTGGAGTGTGAAACTCAGATAGAATTATGTTATAATAATGTAGATATCCTCACAATGAGGTGTCACTGCGGCCTTTGGAGATCGTAGAATAAATTGACGCTCGTTGGCGTACTGTCGGGGACTGTTTTCAACCTAGATAAGTGCCACTCAAGTAGTAAACCTGAATCGTGAGGTTTGGGTTTCTCCCGTTATAATCTTTGATTTAACGGCAGAGGATCTCAATGAACTCTGATAAATTATCAGGGTCTTTTTTTTGCAAGTAAATAGCTGATACTAATTAACCCTACTCCCAATAGTGTGCCTGGATCTATTAGTGGTTGAGAAGTTTCTTGATGAGGATTAAGACTATATTTCCAATTTCCTACCTTTGCCATCATCAAGTCTTTTTGACTGTAGGTGTAAAGAAACTTTAACTCCAAATTACTGTTTTGTAGTAGTGTAATTAGAAGTTTTGTAACTGCTATTGCTTCATTATTAGCTTTCGAGTTAATAACATCATCAATTATAGTAGTAGGCTCTATTTTAAGATCTTTTTTAGTTGCCTGAGCGGTTAAAAAAAATTCTGAGACATTATTAGCTGCCTGTGCTGAATTTATATCGATTGTGCTACAGCTAAGAATAGTACTAATAGTTATAGAGGCTATTTTTATAAAAGGGTTTCTCATCTCAGTATATTCCACAATACTTAATGAATATTTTTGTAGGATAGAGACCTGTTCTAATTAAACTTTTGTGAATTAATTAACTCACAAATTTTTTTGGAACAACTTAGAAGAACTTCTTGTCTCAACAGTATTATTACTGATGTACCACATTTATAGTATAAGCTTTGTATCAACCTAAGTACTGATAAAATAACGGATAAGTAATGATTTAGATCACTGACAAAATAACTTTTTTATAGGTGTTTATCCGTAATTGAGGATTTCATTTTTTTGCGCTCTCAGTAGATATACACAAGTGTAGAGTTTCGACTTAGTTAACAATTTGCGCAATTTATCGACATAATACGATAGTTCTCACAGGCAAGTAGTAACGAGGGTGAAATTTGTATCTTCTGCACTAATCCCTGCTATTCGCATTTCTGGCAG
>NZ_JAAHGO010000230.1 GCF_010672455.1 Okeania sp. SIO2C9
TCATACAGCAAAATATTGGGTAATCTCGACTGATATTTTACGATTAAATTATTCCTGATTCAGGAATAAAAAACACAAAACGATTATTCATTAGAGGTAAAAAATGTCTCAAGCATCTGTATTAGAATTAATCAAATCTTCTCAAGAAAATCAGGCATTGCAACAGCGGCTAGAAGCTGCTGATAGTCCAGAGACTATTATGAAAATTGGAGTTGAAAAAGGCTACAATTTTACTGAAGAAGAACTGCTGTCTGTAATGCAGGAAATCCAACAAGTGGCAGCTGAAGAGGGAGAGTTGTCTGAAGACGAGTTGGAGGCTGTAGCTGGTGGTGGTTGGCCTACTCTCGTGTCTACCGCTATAACTATCTTCAATAACCGCGATAAAATCGAGGAAGGCTACAAGACGGCAAAGAAAGGCTACAAGACGGCAAAGAAAGTGTGGAAGAAGGTCTCGAGCTGGTTCTAGATTTTTTTCAAAATAGAACACAGAACGGCTTTATTTTTTGCAACATCGCTCTTAATTGTGCTGTTCTATAATTTACTAGTTTGCTGCTATTTTAGACTAGGTATAGACGAATAGATTTGACAACACTAAGATTCTAGAATTGTAGTAAATTTTGGCGATTAGTCGGTCTTGTTAAATAGACAAGACCGATATTTTTATGATTTAATGTGTTTTTTATAAAAATGTACTACTTTCAATTTAAGTTTCCAGAAAAATACTGTACGCAATACAGAAAAACCTTTGACCTGCAGGGAAAACTTGGTAGCTTCAAAGCAATAAGGTAATTAGCGAAGTAACTCAGAAATAGCAGGCATTACTGCCAGTGTAGTTATGGTGACATCAGTTAGAGAGGCTCAAGCAAAAATAACCCGTCGCATCCGTACTCCTACCCTACTGCAAATGGAGGCAGTAGAATGCGGTGCTGCTGCCTTAGGAATTATTCTCGGCTACTACCGCCGTTTTGTACCCTAGCCCAGCTACGGCAGGAATGCGGCGTTTCGCGAGATGGCTCTAAAGCCTCTAATGTCCTCAAAGCTGCCCGTAACTACGGTTTAAATGCTAAAGGACTCAAAAAATCCCTCGCCAGTCTTCAAACTCTTTGTCCCCCTTATATAGTATTTTGGAACTTTAACCATTTTCTAGTTGTAGAAGGATTCGGCAAAAACCGCGTATACCTTAATGATCCAGCCACTGGTCCAAGAAAAGTTTCCCTCCAGGAATTCGACGAAGGCTTTACTGGCGTCATCCTAGTTATGGAACCAGGACCAGAATTTAACAAGGGCGGCAAACCCAGGAACATGTTTTCTGCTTTAACCTCCCGCCTGCGAAACTCCCGCCGCGCCATCGGCTTGTGCCTCCTAACAGGGCTATTTCTAACCCTCCCGCGTTTAGCA
>NZ_JAAHGO010000231.1 GCF_010672455.1 Okeania sp. SIO2C9
GCATCTTTGGTAAATCATCCGGATATCGTCCCACTACCGGAATTATAAATAAGTTATCGTCTTTCTTATAAAATGATTTTATATAGGAAAATAAGCTTTCTTCTTCTGCTGTATGATGATTGTTATGTAAAACATCGAATTCATCAAGTAACAGTACTAACTTCTTATTTCTTAAGCGCTTATAAACTTCAGGTAAAAACTCATCAAAAAATATATCTTGATCATATCCTAAATTTTCAGAAGAAGGTACTTTTAAATCATCTGAATATGGTAAGTCATAATAACTTAAGTGTTCTACAATTGCTTGAACAAGCTCATGCAAAATAGAATTCAAAGGTAGTTTATCTTTATTTTGAATATCAAAGTTAACAAAAAAGAACTCATCGCTACCAACAAAATTAGGAATCTGTTGAAGTACAGATGACTTACCGATCCGTCTCTGACCATGCAACAAAATAAGTTTTACGTTCTGTTTCAGATTATCCTCAATAAATTGAAACAGGCTTTCCCGCCCGAAAAACTTTTCCGGTTCATCGATGGCGCTGCCAATAATATAAGGATTACGATAATTGCCCTGAAACTGTGAACCATTCATAATTAATGAACTTTATATCCAATTAAATCAACCCTGGAGTCCTCCCTTAGGCACAGCAGCTAAAATTTTACCTACCCACTCCAGCGTTGAAGGTACTATATCTTTATGCTCCCAGAGCCAATGAATTGTCTCCGAGAGTTTCTTGGCTTGACCATGGCTCATCAAATTCAGAAACATCTTCTTTCTCGCTTGTAGGGAAGGCTCATCTGTATTCCAAACTTCTTGAATCACCCAACTCTCCATTATTGCTGAAGTCAAAAAGTATTCTTTTTTCCCTTCCTGGCTTTTGCCTACAATCACACCTTGTTCTTCTAGATTGATCAACTCTCGCTCTCTTTGACTAAAAATAAGGTCAATTCCACTTAAATCAAAGCGCATTTTCTTATGTAAACGACCTTTTAAAGCAGCTAGAGCCATAAAAATTAGCAGAGTTTGCTCCACTTGATTACACCTCTCCCAAGTGTTTTGGAAAAACTGTCTAGTCTCACGTTCAAATTCCTCAGAAAATTCTTCAGTATTAGGAAATTCTCCAATTCTTACCTTTCGGCACAACATATAACCTGCTATCTGTGACAAAGCAGGGTGTCCACCAGCAATTTTCTGAATTGCGTCTCGTAATTGTGGTGTTTTTAGTATACTCACTAATTGCTCAACTTCAGTTCTAGTAAATGGCTTGAGCGAGTGGAATAGATAATGATTGTACCACGGGGACTTATTTGGATCTGGCTCAGGACCAAGTTCATTGAGACGCTTGAGCGTAGTAACAATCATCGCCAGATATTTTCT
>NZ_JAAHGO010000232.1 GCF_010672455.1 Okeania sp. SIO2C9
TTTTGGAGAAATTAGTGAGTTATCACGCATGAATAATGCACTTGATCTCAGTATTTAGCTATTTAATCCTGGAGAACGTGTGTATCTTGAACTTACAGCGGTTCCCGCTGTTATGCGGTACAGTTAATTTGAGTTTTGGATAAGGGAGATATAACGAATGAAAGCATATTCAGTCGATCTGCGAGAAAAAATCGTGACAGCACATTTAGCACAAAAGCTGTCAATCAGAACAGTTGCCGCCAGATTTTCCGTTAGTAAAAGTCTTGTTCAAAAATTGGTGAAGCAACAAAAAACTGAGGGAAATTTACAGCCAAAAAAGAGAGGAAAGCCACAATTTAGTCATTTGACTAATGCCGAAGTAGAAGTCAGAGCACTAGTGGCAGATTATCCGGATGCCACCTTAGTAGAATTATGCGAGTTGTTTTTACAAAAAACGGGAAATTGGGTGAGTAAAACAGCGATGTGTCGCTATTTACAAATCTTAGAGCTCCCCCGTAAAAAAAAACTGGTACAGTAGCCAAGCCGCAACAGAACGAGTTCAAAAACTCAGATTGGAGTATTGGGAAAAAATCCAAGACATCAAGCCAGAAAACCTAGTATTTTTGGATGAAACAGGGATTATATTAGGTGCGTCCAGAACTCATGCTCGTTCGCAACCAGGAACAAGAGTATCTCAACTAAAACCATTTTACCGAGGGGCAAAAGTTACGGCTATTGGTGCAATTAGTCGGGAGAAAGTGCTAGCAGTAATGACCATGAATGATTCTCTGGATGGGGCAGCATTTGTTGTATTTATTGAGCAATTTTTATGTCCTCAATTATGGCCAGGAGCCGTAGTAGTAATGGATAATTTACCAGCTCATAAACTAACATTAGTTGTGCCCAAAATTGAAGCAGTAGGTGCAAGTGTTATTTATCTATCCCCATATTCTCCAGATTTTAATCCCATTGAACTTTGGTGGTCACAACTGAAATCTTTTTTGCGGAGTTTTGCTCCAACTACCACCTCCATGATTGACAAAATTATTGCAGTTGCCCTTGACTTAATGAATCCTAAACATTTAAGAAATTGGTTTGCCAATTGCTGTTATTGTACCTCGTAACAGCGGGAACCGCTGTATCTGCCCAAATAATAGCGATTCCTCAGCAGCGGTAAACGATAATCACCGAAATCCAAATAGGCATCAAGTCTATCGCCAAGAGTTTTACCCCAAGGGAACTCGATTGCTTCTACCAGCCTCTGCAAGCCAGCCGTCGGCTTATCGACATCGAGAAACACACAATTTAACTCTCTAATCGCCAAACCTAATTGCTGAAAATTACTAAAACCAAGCTCGGCGACAGGAAGAAGTCTTTTATTATGAGCCAAAGCCTGCTGA
>NZ_JAAHGO010000233.1 GCF_010672455.1 Okeania sp. SIO2C9
TCTTTGGCAAAACTAACACAGGAGCAGATGGCACATGTAGAATCGATTTTGGCTAATACCTTGAATAAGCAAGAGGTAATGGCACAAATTCGAGATTACTTCCATCGAGACTCTGGGAGGTCTCCATGTTAAGTGAGGTCATGGAATACTTCGGGCTAGAACATCGCTTCGACCGACTCGGTTATTTTGAAATGCCAGAGCCGACTCATCTGTTGGCGGAACTCGATAGTCTTATTAGGGGTGGTCGTCTCATTGCTATCTCTGGCATAGTCGGTTGTGGAAAAACCACTACTCTGCAACGTTTAGAAGCTCAATTGGTTCAAACCAAAGAGGTGGTGGTTTCCCGTTCTTTGGCAATTGATAAAGATCGAGTCAGCTTGACAACCCTGATCACTGCTTTATTTTACGACCTGTCCACCGAGAAAGATTTTAAGCTGCCCACGAAGCCAGAAAAAAGGGAGCGCATGCTACTGGGTCTGATCAGCAAATGCCGTAAGCCTGTCGTCCTGTTTGTCGATGATGCTCACGCTCTTCACCATCAAACCCTGGTGGGATTGAAGCGACTGATTGAATTAGTGCGTCAGGACAAAGGGACTCTCTCGGTTGTTTTAGCTGGTCATCCTAAGCTCAAAAATGATCTGCGGCGACCCAGTCTTGAAGAAATCGGTGCTCGTGCCAGTGTTTTTAGTTTAGAGGGCATCCGAGGTTATCAAAAAGATTACATTGAATGGGTCTTAACTGAGGCGAGTAAAGCAGAAACTGTACCGACTCAACTCCTCACCTCTGAAGCTATTGATTTCCTTGCTGAAAGACTGGTAACACCACTGCAAATTCAGCAATACCTGACTCTAGCTTTGGAAGAGGCTTATCGGGTGGGTCAAAAGCCTGTCGAACCGGAAATTATCGAAGCTGTCTTGACTTCAGGACTCAATGAATTGGAGCCTCATTTGAGTAGACATGGCTATAGTTCCAAGATTATAGCTGATTTGTTAAATACTCGAACGGCGGAAGTGCGTTCTTTTCTCCATGGTCAATTACCACCAGCTAGAACTCAAGAGATTAGAGAGCAAATGCTCAGAATTGGTATTCCTTTGTGAAGGTTTATTTGCAATTAATCTGAGTCCAATGAGTTGGAGAGTAAGTTGTTTGCAAATAATCTGAGTCTATTTGCAGTTAATCTGAGTCGAGAGGCGTTCTTATTTGCAAATAATCTGAGCCGAAAATGTCTCTGTTTGCAAGTCCGGTCTCTCTTGTTTGCAAGCCGCTACACTTAGTGTTCTTTTGGGCGAGGTATTTTTTGGTTTCTTCTGCTTCAAAAAACCAGGGAAACAAGCTGGGTGGGTGGTTAATACCGTTTAAGTAATCCCTGACC
>NZ_JAAHGO010000234.1 GCF_010672455.1 Okeania sp. SIO2C9
GCAGCACAATGACTTGCAAGAACGCTCTCGTTTAATTGCTAGGGGTTTAATGTTTGCTCATACTCAAGAGTCACGCCAACAAATAGAAAAATTGCTAAGTGATGCTTTTGACAAAAAATTGCCACAGGCTCCGAGATTGCCCATCTATCGCCTGGAGGCAGACGAAAACTTGCCACGTCTATTGCCTGTAGTTGGTAGGCTGCCCCTGAAACTTAATGAATTAAATCAAGTCATTACTCTTCAACCAAGCAGTTCCTTTGAGTTGGTTAAGGTAGATAGTAAGCAAACATTACTGGCAATCCCTGGTTGGCAAGTTGTCAGAAAAGCACAAGATCCCGTGGCAATTGTTTGTAAGAACACTCAGTTACCTGGCAGACTCAATGACAAACCAGAAGATGTACTTCTGTTAATTGATCGCACACAGCAAGCATGGGATGCCCAGAGCTATTTTTTGATTGAACACTCAGGAGAATTAGCAATTGAATGGTTTTCAGAAGCTCCAAATCTCAAGCTGTTGGGACGTCTCTTCTTAGTGCTGCGCCCCAAAAAAATTCTTGATGAAGCTGCCAGCAGCGATGTTTGGCAGATAGATGAGTAACTTTTCACTCTCACGAGTGAAAATCAGGAAATCAACAATTTAGACATGCAAAATAAAAAGTGACCGGGTAATCAAATTCTCCAATGACTTTGAAAAGACTCAAATCCCTAGCTGATAGTAATGCAGTGGATTCGCGGAAGCGAACCCGTCTGCTTACTTGGGTGATTGTTCTGTGCGAAGTTGGTCTGGCTCTGGTAATCCTGAGTAAATATTACCAACATCTAAATTCTCGTAAATTATCAGCTCATTCTGAAGAGTTTCGGCTGGCTGTCAATAAGGCGATGAGTGCTGCCGAATTAACGCAATTAGCCCAATCCTCTCAAGATTGGGATCAGGTTGCTACAAACTGGCAAGGGGCAATTGAATTGATGAACGCTGTGCCTGTTGCTAGCTCAAAATATCAACTGGCTCAAGACAAGGTAAATGAGTATCAACGCAACCTAGAATATGCTCAGGGTAATGTTGAGAAAAAATCTCCTGTTAAGAGTGAATCTACCAATTACTGGACTTTAGGTTCTAGATGGGAAGAGGTGACCAGAATACAAGGTATGCCTAGCCAACTTATTCCTTCTAAGTCTTTATGTCAAGAAGTAGCTTATTACGAAAATAGTAAAGTAGAAATTAAAAATGGGATTGTTATCGACTATGACAATCGCGAAAACAATCTAAAAGTTGCCGTCAACAACTCGGTAAAGACAGGCTTAGTAGGTAATAGTAACTACTGGACTGTAGGCTCGAAAAGAGCAGATGTTCTCAGTATCCAAGGTACGCC
>NZ_JAAHGO010000235.1 GCF_010672455.1 Okeania sp. SIO2C9
TGTCCTGTCAGTAGTAGGGAGATTTCTACCAGCCATTGAAAGGCAATGCCCATTGCTAATAGCCAAGTGCGAAGCAATAAGCCCAGATAAGAACCAATGGCTTGTTGAGCCATTTCTAAAGGGTTAGCTTTAAGACTTGAAATAAATTTGGCAAGACCTCCAGAGGGGGGTGTTTTTAAGGAAGAGGCGATTTGTTCTACCTGGGTAGCTGCATTGTTGAGACAGTCCGCCTGCTGCTTGGGGTCAACTATGGCTGAACATCGGCTCATTACGCCTTTCATTGCTGCTTCAGCACCCGCTTCTCCTACAATTTGTCGATAGGCATCCTGCAACTTTACCGAGGCAGATGTAGTTTCTAACACCCTCCGATTAGTTTCATTGATGATATTTCTGAGTTCTATGGTTCCATTAGCTAAAGCTTTACCGTTGTTAGACAGGAGGATAATTACAATCAAGGGCCAAATCAAATCGCTAAAAGGTCTGTTGCCCTCATCCTCCATCATGTTTTTTGCCCACTGCACCATGAACAGTAATAAGGTTCCAAGGGCAAAAAGAACTCCCACTTGAGTGAGGTCAACATATAATCCACCTCCTCCTCTCAATACGTCATCCCAAAGCTTAAATATTGCAATTTTTACGGCATCTTGAGCTAATAGCCCTTCATCGAGGATTTGCGTAGCTTTCGTACCTGTATCAGCCAGAAATAGTTCTGATAGCATTATCAAGCGTCAATTCTCCCTACTCCCTAAAACAAGCCAGCTAGAGAAGTAGTCCGCAGCGCTTCAAAAGCTGCCCCTACCTTTTCCTGCTGCTGTGCCTGGTTTTGTCCGTCAACAGCTCTGGAAATATTGGTCAAATTCAAGTTAGTTAATTCCTGGCGTTTGGCTTCATCTATCGAGTCAGCACGCAGTGCTCCTAAAATTGCCGCTTGTTGGGCATTCTGTTGGGCGATTTGTTTCATCACGTTTTGAGTAATGACTTCTCTTTGAGCAGCTTCAGCCGCACTCTTTACCGAGAGTACAGAATTCTGGGTACTTTTTAATTCTTCAAATGTTTGTTTTTGCCCTTCTTCGCCAAGAGTCGTGGAGGCTTGGGCGCGAGTTATTTGACGGTCTACTTCATTTGAAGCTAAATCCCCCGAATATAAAGGTTCTTCACTTATTGATAATTTCTCTTCAATTTGGGTTCGTAGTAGCTCTGGATCTGGTAGCCCTAACTTTCCAATCGCACCATCAATTGCTGCCTGTAAATCAGCCTCAACTGTTTGAGATAGCTCTGCAAGTGCTTCATCTACAGTTGCACTAAAAAAAGACTTAATTTGGTTCCATTCTTCTTGAATTTTCTCAACAATATCTGTCAA
>NZ_JAAHGO010000236.1 GCF_010672455.1 Okeania sp. SIO2C9
TCTAACGAGTTACCACCAGCACCGGAAGCTATACCAGAGACAACTACTGATGAGTTACCACCAGCACCGGAGACAAATACGCCTTCATCTCAAGAGTCTCCCTCAGAGCGAGAAGCACCAAATGTACCGACTAACTAGCTAGCTTCTGTCTCAATCTGCAACCATTGCCTCACCAACTCAATTGGTAAATGAGACAATAGAATAGAAAGGCTGTCTAAAATTTTAGAACTTACGAGCATGGCTGTTCCTAAGAAGAAAACTTCAAAAACTAAACGAGACCAACGCCGGAGCAACTGGAGACGCAAAGCAGCACTTGAAGCTCAAAAAGCGATCTCTTTGGGTAAGTCGGTCTTAAGCGGACGTTCTACCTTTGTCTATCCTACAGATGAGGATGAAGAAGACGAGGAAACCTAGAATTGAAAAAATTTACTCCTGGATGCAAAAGTTGGCGCTACGCTTTGATTAGTAACTCAAACCCCCTTTATAATTGAAGAGTATGCTCGGAAAGTTTTTCCGCAAACCAGAACCTGAACAAAGCGATCGTGTTCCTCCCGGTCAACGTCTGAGCAAAGGCTTTCCCGTGCTAACCTATGGTCAGATTCCCCAAATTAACACTGAGGATTGGGTATTTCGCGTTTGGGGTCTAGTCACAACTAAGACTTTTAGCTTGTCAGACTTTATGGAAATGCCCCAGCATGATTTCACAGCTGACTTCCACTGTGTAACCCGCTGGTCAAAACTTGATGTCAAATGGAGAGGTATCAGGGTTACTGACTTGATGAGCCAACTGGAAGTAGACCCGAAAGCTACTCACGTCATGGAACATTGCTATGGTGATTACACCACTAATATAGCTCTTGAGGACTTGGTTCGAGAAGAAAACTTTTTTGCTCACACCTTGTTTGGGGAACCTCTAGCAGTTGAACATGGTGGTCCTCTGCGACTAGTGGTTCCTCACCTTTATGCTTGGAAAAGTGCGAAGTGGATTAATGGCTTAGAATTTCTCGATCATGAAGAATTAGGGTTTTGGGAGCGTAACGGTTATCACCATCGAGGAGAACCTTGGGCCCAAGAGCGCTACAGCTTTTGATCTATGCCCGCCGCCAACCGATATAGCACTATAGCGCGGCGGGTATCCTAATTACTGGGGAAGGATATCAAAATTGCCGTGATTGTTGTCTAACTCTACCGGAGCTAGCAGCTTGTTGTAGGCGAGTTAAAGCTTCTATATCTTCTAGATTATGCCTAAGTGTAAATATTAGTCTCATTTGCTCTTCAGTTTCTGTGCTTAAATATCCTGATTTAAGCACTCGATCAACAATTTCACTAATTATAGACATGGTTATTGTGCCTTAACCT
>NZ_JAAHGO010000237.1 GCF_010672455.1 Okeania sp. SIO2C9
ATTCATCTCAACGTTGGTTGGAGACCCGCGCTCTCCCGTAGGGGAGCGTCGTCCGCGAAAACCAATCAATGTTGCGCTTTCACACATAATCTGTTAAACTGTAAAAGCAAATTAAGTAAACAGTAGATGGTTGAAAAAGCGTACAAATTTAGATTTTATCCAACTCCAGAACAGGAAAATCTGTTGCGGAGGACTTTGGGTTGTGTACGCTTGGTCTACAACAAAGCTTTGGCAGCGAGAACTCAAGCTTGGTATGAACAGAAAGAAAGAGTAAGCTACAAGCAAACTTCAGCTATGCTTACCAACTGGAAACAGCAGGAAGATTTAGATTTTCTGACACAAGTAAGCTGTGTGCCATTGCAGCAAGGTTTAAGGCATCTACAGACGGCTTTCACCAACTTTTTTAGTGGACGTGCTAAATACCCAAACTTTAAGAAAAAGCGCAATGGCGGTAGTTCCGAATTTACAAAATCTGCATTTAAGTGGAGAAATGGTCAAATATATTTGGCTAAATGTGCTGAACCATTACCTATTAGATGGAGTAGGCAACTGCCACAAGATTGTGCCCCTAGCACAATTACAGTGAAGCTAGACCCCTCTGGTAGATGGTCTGTGTCTTTGAGAGTCAATGACACCAGAGATTTAAAACTCAAGCCGACCAAAAAACTCTTAGGCATTGACTTAGGAATTACCAGTTTAGTGGCTACAAGTGATGGAGAAAAAGTAGCCAACCCTAAGAATCTAAGTAAATTACACAAGAAACTGAGGTTAGCTCAGAAGTCTCTATCTAGAAAAACTAAGGGGTCTAATAACTATCAAAAAGCTAGACTTAAAGTAGCTAGGATACACGCAAAAATTAAAGATTCGAGGTTTGACTATACTCACAAGCTGACTACCCAACTAATTAGAGAAAACCAAACGATAGTAGTTGAGGATTTGGCAGTAAAAAATATGGTCAAGAATCACAAGTTAGCAAGAGCAATAAGTGATGCCAACTGGGGAGAATTAGTCAGGCAATTAGAGTATAAGGCTGAATGGTATGGACGGGAATTAATCAAAGTTGATAGATATTTCCCTAGCTCTAAACGTTGCTCTAATTGTGGGCACATAGTAGAAAAATTACCTCTAAATATTAGAGAGTGGGATTGCCCTGAGTGTGGTAGCCACCATGACCGGGATATCAACGCTTCGATAAATATTTTGGCTGCGGGACTCGCAGTGTCAGTCTGTGGAGCGACTGTAAGACCTTCTGAGAGTAAATCTCGTCAGGCTGGTGCTAAGAAACAGAAAGCCCCTATCAGTGATGTTAGGGAATCCCGCGCTGTCTCGTAGAGCAGCGTCGGGAGGATGTCAA
>NZ_JAAHGO010000238.1 GCF_010672455.1 Okeania sp. SIO2C9
TCGCCACAACTCAAGAGAAAAGATACTGGCTAAAACCAGAAAAAATCGTTAAACAATCGATAGGATTTTTGGAGCGTTTAACTCCGCTGTGGCAAGAAATTGACATCTATGAACCCTTACCAGGATTCGATCCTCAAGCTTATTACCGTAATTACAAGACAATTAGAAACAAGTGGGAACGACAAATGGGAGTAGGTTGAGACTCCCCCTCCTTGAAGGAGGAGGATTCTTGAATAAGTCGATTCTTTCCACCTTTTACTCTTGTAGATTTCCGCACTGCGAGAGTTTTTCTTAAATTATTGACATGTAGCGACTATCAAATCAGCTGCTTTTTCGGCAATCATAATTGTGGCAGCATTAGTATTACCACTAACGATTGTGGGCATAATCGAGGCATCCACCACCCGCAACCCTTGAACACCATGTACCTGTAGCCGTGAATTAACCACTGCCATGGAGTCATTCCCCATTTTGCAAGTACCAACTGGATGATACAAAGTTTCTACCGTATCGCGGATGTAGTCAACAATGTCTTCCTTCTTCTCTACCCCAGAACCAGGAAAAATCTCCTTACCTCGAAATTGATTAAAAGCTGAAGCTTGTATTAGTTGACGAGACATTTCAACACCAGTTAGCAAACACTCGCAATCAGCTTCACTGGCTAGGTAGTTGGGTTCAATTACAGGTTGAACTAAGGGTTGAGGGGAACGTAAACTAATGTAACCCCTGCTTTGTGGATGTAACAAAGTTGCACCAAGACTGAAATAAAAACCTTCCCGTCGGTTAAAACCGTGGTTTTGGAAGTACAAGGGTGCAAATAGGAATTGTAAATCAGGTGTTGCTAAATCAGGTCTCGTTTTTACAAATCCTCCTGCCTCTGCGATATTAGAAGTTAATGGGCCTTGTTTGAAAAGTAGATATTTCAGAAAATTACCGATATTGTTAGCCTTATCCAGGCTAAGGGGTTGAGTACATTCGTAGATAACCCCTGCCAGCAAATGGTCTTGGAGATTTTGCCCAACTCCAGGCAAATCTACTATCACTGGAATGCCCAAAGCCTTGAGGTGTTCTGCTGGTCCAATCCCAGAAAGCATCAGTAGTTGCGGGGAATTAATTGCACCGCCACAGAGAATCACTTCCCGTGCTACTTTAATCCTATTGGTGAGACCGCCGTCTTGAATATACTCGACGCCGACAATACGATTTCCTTCCCACAGTAGACTAGTTACTTGAGTACTAGTGCAAATAGTTAGGTTAAGGCGATCGCAACAAGGTTTTAAGTAGGCAGTTGCTGTACTATGGCGCTGACCATTTTTCTGATTAACTTGATAAAAGCCTACTCCTA
>NZ_JAAHGO010000239.1 GCF_010672455.1 Okeania sp. SIO2C9
TTGACAAGGTAGGAGTACAAGACAACTTTTTTGAGTTGGGTGGTCATTCTCTTTTAGCGCCTTACTTAATGACTCAAATTAAACAGTTGTTTGGTAAAAAAATTCCTTTAACCAGCCTTTTTCAAAATCCAACAATTGAACAGTTGGCAACAATTTTGCAAAAAGACTCGTATGACTTAGGCTCATCTTATTTGGTTGCAATTCAGCCTAATGGCTCAAAGTTACCTTTCTTCTGTGTTCCAGGAGTTGGTGGTAAACCTTTTTACTTGTCTGATTTAGGGCGTTATTTAGGAACTGACCAACCGTTATACAGTTTTCAAGCATACGATTTCGATGGGGAATTAGAGGTAGCCAACCGAATTGAGGATATGGCGAGCAATTATATTCAAGCAATGCAAACGTTTCAACCCCAAGGACCATACTATTTGGGAGGACATTCTTTTGGGGGAAGAGTAGCGTTTGAAATGGCTCAACAATTGGTAGCTAAGGGACATCAGGTGGCTTTACTGGTGATGATTGATATTGCTGCCCCCACTGAGCAAGAACATCCTGTACTAATGAATTATCTGAATTGGGATCATGCTCGGTGGCTAGCTGAGTTGATTGAAGTAGCTGAGCTTTCTCTGGGAAGAGAGACACAGATTTCTTATGATCATCTAAAATCCTTGTCTGAAGAAGAGCAACTCAAATACGCTTTACAACACCTAAAAATGGTTAATACCTTACCTCCCAATGCTGAAACCAAGCAACTTAAAAATATGATGGAAGTTTATAAAGCTAACACTCTATCTCAGATTGAGTATCTACCAAAACAGATTTATCCAGCTCAAATTACCTTGCTACGGGCTACTGAAATTCCTCCAGTTCCTTCAGAAGATGCTGAGGATTATCTATATTTTAAGACTTATTCTGAACTTTCACAGGATTCAGACTTAGGCTGGGGCGAGCTTTCCTCTGAGTCTGTAGATATCGATTTTGTCCCAGGCAGCCATCTGTCAATGATTGCTGAGCCCCATGTTCAGGTTTTAGGCAAACGGTTAAAAGCTTTCATTGAGCAAGCACAGGTAAATATTAATGCCAAATGCTAACAGCTATCCGAAGGATCTTGTTAGAAAATCAAGAAACTCTTTCTGTAGAAACTTTTTGCCTAAATTAGAAAATGAGGCAAACTGTAAACAGAATTTGGTATAATTTCGCAGATTCTGTAATTGTTTGTCTCTGGAAAACTCATCTGAAAATCTGAAATAAAAAAATGGACAAAAACGAATTTCTTAGTAAATTTGACAGTTTAATTCTCAATCCTGTGACAAGAAATATATATGGTCAAGACGATTTTTTTAATA
>NZ_JAAHGO010000024.1 GCF_010672455.1 Okeania sp. SIO2C9
TTAAAGGTCCCGCGTGGAATTTTGATCAAAAGCGTGGTAGAGAAATTTTCTACCACATTGGGAGATACCCCCTCAGTAAGTTAATCTTGCTGTGCATTGTTAACAATTGTTAGCAAAATAGTATCGGTGACCAGGATCTGACCGGAGCTATTATTGTTTCCAATACCTCTGCGGATGGCAATGGCCAGCCAAATGGAACACCAGTCAGCATTGCAGCTGTTTGGGGACAAGATCCACCGCGCTCGTTGTCTGGTGATGGCGAAGCTTTAGATTTAGGAACGGCGATCGTGCCATTGGCGAATCCCGCTATTAATAAGGAAGCCGTTAGCGTTACCAATCCAGATGGTACCCCGGATAGCGATGGCATTGTAGACCAGGTTGGCGATGTCATTAATTATGAGATTGCGGTTAGTAATGCCGGTTTCCAAGACCTAACAGGTGTCGTGGTCACAGACCCCCTCTTAGGCGGAAATCTGAGTAACCCTGTTGAATCTATAAACAATGATGGCATTTTAGAGCGTGGAGAAACTTGGACTTACACAGGAAGCTATACAGTTCAGCAGTCTGACATTGATAGCAATGGTGGTGGTGATGGGGATATCGACAACATTGCCACAGTTGATACCGATCAGACACCTCCGAGCAGCGATTCTGAGGAAGTGCTGATAAATCTGAGCAGCATTAGCGGTAATGTTTCAGAGGATATTGACAACGATGACACTGGTGATGTCAACCTCGAAAACGTCACGGTGGAATTGCTTGATGACCAGGGTACAGTCATTCGTACTACCACAACGGATACCGATGGTAACTATGAGTTCACTGACTTAGAGGCGGGTGATTACACTGTTCGTCAAGTTAACTTGGGTGGCTATTCTGATGTCAGCGATACCGATCCTCCCAACGATAACTTGATTAGTGTTACGTTACCAGGAGATGTAGATTCCACGGGTAATGATTTTGTGGATGAGCAAGTTGGTTCCATTTCCGGTCAAGTTACCGATGAAAATGGCAATGGTCTCGGTGGCGTGACCATTGAGTTACAACTACCTGATGGTACACCGGTCGGTAGTCCGATTACGACTAATCCCGATGGTACATATGAGTTTACCGGTGTAGAACCTGGAAACTACAACGTCATTGAAACCAATCTACCGAACTACAGTGATGTATCGGAAGTAGATGGTGGTGATGATATGGACAATCCAGATAATGAGATTGTGAATAACATCCCGGTTACCGTAGACCCTGGTGAAGCAGATACTGGTAACGACTTTGTGGATCGGCAGCAAGCAGACCTATCTGTGGAGAAGACAGTAGATAATGCCAATCCCAATGTGGGTGAAGACATTACCTTCACCATTGAATTAAATAACGCTGGTCCCAATGATGCGACCAATGTAGATTTGGAAGACCTCTTACCTGATGGTTTAACCTTTGTTTCTGCTACTCCTAGTGAAGGTACTTATGACGAGGTAACTGGTCTTTGGGATGTAGGTACTGTCGAAAATGGTGATACGGAAACTTTAGAGATAACAGCAACAGTTGATTCTGCTGAGGCGATTGAGAATATTGCTCAAGTCACTGCTTCTGACCAGTTTGACCCTGATTCGACTCCGGGTAATGATGTACCTTCTGAAGATGACCAGGATAGTGCAACGGTTTCTCCAGAGGAAGTAGCAGACCTATCTGTGGAGAAGACAGTAGATAATGCCAATCCCAATGTGGGTGATGACATTACCTTCACCATTGAATTAAATAACGATGGTCCTAATGATGCCACAAGTGTGAATGTCGAAGACCTCTTACCTGATGGTTTAACCTTTGTTTCTGCTACTGCTAGTGAAGGTACTTATGACGAGGTAACTGGTCTTTGGGATGTAGGTACTGTCGAAAATGGTGATACGGAAACTTTAGAGATAACAGCAACAGTTGATTCTGCTGAGGCGATTGAGAATATTGCTCAAGTCACTGCTTCTGACCAGTTTGACCCTGATTCGACTCCGGGTAATGATGTACCTTCTGAAGATGACCAGGATAGTGCAACGGTTTCTCCAGAGGAACCTACTCCTAACATAATCGACGGTACCAGTGGTATGGACATGATTACAGGAACTGCAGGTGACGACATCATAACTGGCTTTGAGGGCCGGGATGAGCTAACTGGAGGTGGTGGAGATGACATATTTGTCTACACACAATTATTGGATCAACGAGATGACATAACTGACTTCCAGAGTGGTAGCGATCAACTTGATTTCCGTATTCTACTTGGGAATGAATCAAACTTCTATGACCAATTCCCAGAAGGAACTGTTCAAGATGCAATTGATAATTCATACATCAATCCCGTTGATTTGGGAGCATTTGGAATGGATGCAACATGGTTCCAAATCGACCCTGATGGGAACACTGGTGGACTAGTGCCAGAAAATATCGTTGTTCTGAATGGAGTTTCATCCATAAATCCTGACGGCAATGTGTTTAATCCGAACACAGATCTAATTGTCTAAGCTTCCTGTTACTTAGTTCCTTGAGCAGGTTTCACAGATAATCCGTTGGCTTCGGAGTAATATAATTCTGTTGATCGTCATACAATGTGTAAGGGCGAATGGCCATTCGCCCCTACAGTTCTTTAATACTGAATAATATCATGTTCGGATAATTACTTATAATAAAGTTTTTGTTTGTAGTTGGGCTTTAGCCCTTACAATGCTTAGTATTAGGACTAAAGTCCAACTACGAGCCTAATTATAACTGTTCTACCGAACATAATATAACACCGATGCTACCGGATTTGATATCACAGATAATCCGTTCCCAAGTCTGGTAGCAATTCTCATAGAGACGTTGCGTGCAACGTCTCTATAAATCTAACAATATGAACTCTGCGAACAGGAAAAAGAGCAGAAATTATACGCAAGCATTCTAGGAAATCATTTGCTATAATTTTTTTAGGTGCATTTGAGTAGGTTCACTTCAAGACATCCGAGAATATGAACTCTGCAAACAGGAAAAAGAGCAGAAATTATACGCAAGCATTCTAGGAAATCATTTGCTATAATTTTTTTAGGTGCATTTGAGTAGGTTCACTTCAAGACATCCGAGAATATGAACTCTGCGAACAGGGAAAAGAGCAGAAATTATACGCAAGCATTCTAGGAAATCATTTGCTATAATTTTTTTAGGTGCATTTGAGTAGGTTCACTTCAAGAAATCCGAGAATATGAACTCTGCAAACAGGGAAAAGAGCAGAAATTATACGCAAGCATTCTAGAAAATCATGTGCTATAATTTTCAGTTAAGGTAAACTTGAGTACCTTCAATAGAACACTCCACTCCATCGGTTTCCCATAATAGAACTTCAATCAACCCTCAATTTCTTTAATTAATTCAAATACAAAAATCATGTTCAAACTTTTATCAACTTATAAATCCGTTTTCCGTGGTATTTCCTTGCTTCCAGTTGCTACCCTCAGCTTACTGAGCTTAGGAACTCTAGCTTCTAAACCAGTTCAAGCAGCAGCATTTAACAACGGCAGTTTTGAATCAGAGTTCACTGGTTGGATGACTACTGGAGATGTTAGTACAGTAAGTACTTTCAATGGCTTCGATCCAACAGATGGCTCCTTTCAGGCTTTGTTAACCACTGCAGTAACTATCAGAGATGACGATGGTGTTGGTAATGGTGCATATAATTTTTCAGGTACTGATGCCACTCTTGCCATTGTCAACGACGACGTAGACGGTCAACCACAAGCTCTACTACAAGCATTCTTGGGTTTAGATAATGATGCTTTACAAATTGATACACCTATAACTGCTTTCACTGGGATTCAATTAGATTCTAAAGAAGGGTCAGCGATCAAACAATCTTTTTCTTTCGAGCATGATTTTAATCTGAGTTTTGATTGGAAGTTTCTTACTAACGATGGAAACACAACTGGTCTATTTCCTCTTCCTGCAGACCGTGCGATTGTAACTATATTTGACGGCACAGGTACGGTGATTGAGACTTTTGCCCAAAGTGAAGGTAATTTCCCTGCACCAGGTTCCCTGACATCACCTGAATTTGATAAAAAATCTCAAGGAACATTCTCAAAAGCTCTTGCTGCTGGTGATTACACAGTGGGTATAGCAGTTTACGATTTAGATGGAACTGATAAGACCTCAGCTTTACTGATTGATAATGTTGTTGTAGACAAGTTATCTGTCAAGACTCCTGAACCAGTTAATATTTTAGGAATAATGGTAGCTGCTGGTATTGGTTATTTGACAAAGCGTCGCCGGGATAATTAAACTCCTAGTAGGTTTCTCAGAAGGGCGTTGAATGAGGGGGCTAAACCTGCACCTGCTGTTATTAGTGGAACCTAAAAACCCGGTTTCTTGAAGAAACCGGGTTTTTTTTCAACTCCAATTAATATAAAACGCGAACATTATAGACAAGTCATAGGTGAGTCTTGGTTGGGCTTTTTCGGGAGAAAAAATATATGGAAAAATACATTTGTTTTGACAAATTCAGTAGTTTTACTTAGGTACTATGATTCTTTCTCCTTTCTGCCTTCTGCCTTCTGCGGGGGTGCTTAAAATTGTTTGGGGTTTGTAGAACGAAGTGGCCGGTTGTTAACTATCCATAAGTAATTTTCCATTCTGCCTTCTGTCTTCTGTATTCTTCAAGTTTGTAGCTAAAATCTAAGAAATACTATCATAGAACAAATATGCTAATTGATTGCTGATTATGAATCCTCGCATCAATTCTCACAGCCAAAATCCAGAAGACCCTGACAATAACATTGTCAGTAAAAATGAGACAATAGGTGGATTATCAAATTGTCCACCCATACTCAAAGAACGCTACCAAGTAATCAAACCCTTGGGCGAAAGTGTCTGGAGCCATACATTTCTAGCCGTTGACCAAGACAAACCTTCCAAACCGCCGTGTATTATTAAGGAGTTTGTCAACCTAGACGACAGAAAAGACCTAGTTTTTCAGGGTCAAGAAGTTATTCCGACCTTTAGTTGCAACCCAGTACAACTAGACAAAATCGGAAAACATCCCCAGATTCCAGAACTATTAGCCTCTGTAGAACATGATGGCCATCGTTATCTGGTACAAGAGTACATCGAAGGCCGTGATTTGGCCACAGAACTTATAGAAGATGGTGTCTTTAGTGAACATAAAATTTGGCAAATATTAAACCAGTTGTTGCCAGTCTTAGAGTTTATCCACGACCATCACCTGATTCATGGGGATATTAAACCAGAGAATATTATTTGTCGGACAAAACCAGAAACAAATACTCAAGAATTTGTTTTAGTAGATTTTGGTGTGACAATTTCCGCTACTGGAGATTTATTATCAATAGGTAGTATTAATGGTTCTGCTGAATATGCTGCCCCAGAACAAACAAAAGGGAAAGTCTACCCCAACAGTGACATTTATAGTTTGGGAGTAACTTGTCTCCACCTATTGACTATGGTTTCACCCTTTGAACTATTTGATATTAAAGCAGATAAGTGGGCGTGGCGAGACTATTTAAAACATCCCATTAGTCGCCATCTGGGTCGGATTTTAGACAAAATGGTACAGCGAGACCATCGTCAACGCTATCAGTCTGTGGCAGAAGTTATTAAAGATATCAAATATGGACCAACACCCGTAGATGTTATTCTACAGAAACCACGGTGGACTGTAACTGCTTGGGGAGCAGCAGCGATCGCTCTGTTATCTTTAGTTATTAGTTCTCGCTTACCATCTCCCCAAACTCAGCCATTATCTTCATCCAATAATATTCCTAAGTTAGAACCAAGGCCACCTCAACTAAAAGTAGATGATTTTGACTCTAGTATTAGTACCCTCCCTCCCATATCTCCATCTACGGGAATCATAGACCGACTTTCCCCACTGCAAACTTTGGCGACTACTTCTGGCCCAGTTTGGTCAATCGCAGCTAGTCCTAATGGTCGTATTATTGCCAGTGGCAGTACGGATGGAAATATTCAACTATTACATCTGCGTAGTGGTAAAAATCTGGGTAAATTATCAGGACATGATGGACCTGTGTGGTCTGTTGCTGTTAGTCCCGACGGTCGTACTCTGGTCAGCTCTAGTAGTGATAGTACGATTAAAATTTGGAATATCTACAGTGGTACTTTGAAAAATACATTGTATGGTCATCTGAAGGATGTGTTTTCTGTAGCTATTAGTCCAGATGGAAATACTATTGCCAGTGTGAGTAAAGATAAAACTATTAAATTGTGGGATTTGAATAGTGGTTTACTTTTATATACTCTTTATGGACATTTAGATGAGGTTCAGTCTGTTGCTTTTAGTAGCGATGGTAAGACTCTGGCTAGTGGTAGTAATGATGGTACTGTTAAGCTATGGGATTGGCGTTATGGTAGATTATTACGCACACTCAGAGGACATGATGGGCCAGTATGGTCTGTTGCTATTAGCCCAGATGGTAAGACTTTAGCTAGTGGTAGTTGGGATAATACGATTAAACTTTGGGATTTGGACAGCAATAGTCCCCGACGAGTTATTAGGCGTTCTCAACGTACTTTGATTGGTCATTCGGAGAAAGTACAGTCTCTCGAGTTTAGTCCAGATGGTAAGACTCTAGCTAGTGGAGATTTTGGCGGTACAATCAAACTCTGGCAAATAGACACAGGTGGTTTGATGGGAACGCTGAAGGGACATTCGGCTTGGGTGAATTTGACTTTTGACCCTAGAGGCAAAACTCTGATTAGTGGTAGTTTTGATGACACGATTAAGGTGTGGCGTTTTTCTCCTTCTAGGTTCTAGTTTTTTTTAACCACGGCTATTATCAATATTTGAATTAGAGCGATCGCTACTTTTGTCAGTTTATACTTGGGCAAATGAAAGGCGATCGCTTTCTCCAGAAGGAAGAAGGAAGAAAGAAGAAGGAAGAAGAAGAACTGAAGTTGAAGGAGAAAGTTTTTTATCACTAATTATCCGGACATGATATTAGCGATCGCTTAATTATTTGTAGATTAATATTTTTGCAGTTGCTAATTTGTTAATCTTCTTTTTTAGTCTAAAAAATCGTACATATCTGTCGAAGTATTCCGTAGGAAATTCTGGCTCCTACTCTTACCAAAAGACTTTATTCAGCAAACCCTAATTATTAATTATTAATTATATTTAACCCACTGTTCAAATATTTTTGCTCCAATTTTATACTGCTCATCGTCAATTTTTTGAATTACTCCTGTACCAGCTAATACCTCAAGAGCGTCTGCTATTTCTCCAATACTTAAATCAATTTCTTGAGCTAGAGATTCAGTTGTCCCCATTCTCTTTTCTATCAATTTTAAGTAAACCGATCGCTCAATTGCACTAAAACTATAACTCTTTTTTTTATTATCCCACCAAGCAGAAAAATCTCCATCATACTGACGAATTAAGTTGTTCATTAAAGCATCCATTACATAAGATTGATCGGAATTTTTATAATCAAAAATTGTGTTGAGTAATTGTTGAATCAAATAAGGATGACCCCCAGACCATTCAATTATTTGCTCAATTTCTTCGTGAGTGAGGAAAATATTTTCAATTTGACGACGGTAGGCAATTAGTTGTTGCATATCTGCCTCTTTTAATGCTCCTAACCATTCTACTTCAGCAATGTTAAGCAGGGGAGAACCAACTTTTTGTTGATAATCTTTTAAGTCTTGATAACCAGAAAAAATCAAACCGACAAATGGTTTGAGAGCAGTGTCAGTATCCTTCAATGCTCGGAGGTAACTCCAAGCATCGTTTGCCCATTCCTGACTCACAATAAATTCTGCACCATCTATTAAATAGCAAACACCCACAAAATTTTTCTTTTGCAAAGATTTCAGTATTCTTAGTAAGTCTTGGCGAAAATCTTCATTTATCAAGCGACGTTCGTAGTCTGGGTTAGTCACTTTTAGGGAAATACCTACTTTTTTTATCTCTCCTCCCGAAATTTGTCGCAGTAAACGACGGTAACTTTTACGCCAATGAGATAACCTACCTTCTTTATATTCTGCTAAAGCTTCTTGGAGACGGGCAATCATTAAATAGCGCAGATGGTCTAAATTTTCTGGTCGCTCTTGTTGCAAGTTGAATAACACTGGAAATGCTCGGTAGTCGGAATTGCTAGAGGTCAGAAACCGATGTTGAATCTCATTTAACAAGCTGGTTTTTCCCAGACGATGACCTCCTAATAAAATGCGTACTGAAAAAGGCGATCGCTCAATAGCTTTCAAAATATCATCTCGCCCAAAAAAGTAACGGGTGTCTGATATTGGCAGTTTAAAATCTGGTCTTACCAAAGTTGTCACTCTTAAAGCTCCTATTGTTTAAAAAAGTGGTCAGCAGTCAGGGGTAATCTTATTTCTTTTTCTCCTTAAAAGCAGAGACTTTCAACTTTTGGGGATTAATTATCAATTATCCATTATCAATTATCCATTATCCATTGGTAACGGGTGTCTGATATTGGCAGTTTAAAATCTGGTCTTACGAAATTTGCCATTCTTGCACCTCCTGTGGTTTCATTTGCATCCGCAACCATTGAGACAGAAGCGGTAATTTTATTTGATACTCATCTTCTTCTCCTGACTCTTGCTGTAGGATTAAACCAACTGATTCTAACCACAGCAAAGCATCCAAACACTCACTTTCTGTGAATTGATTTTGCAGTTTTTTCAGTATACCAGATGATGGAATTCCTGACTCAAGTTTTTCATTGCAAGCAAGCAACCGAATAATTGCCATTGCTGACTGAAACTCCCGTTTTTCTATATCGCTCCAAATATTTTGCCCGCAGTAATCTTTTAATACTCCTGAATAAGTGAATGGTTTGCTCAAATAACGTTGGGCATCAGCAAACTGGATATTACTTTCATTCTCTTTTGCTACTTTCTTGCACAATAAACTTGCTAATTGCCGAGAGACAAAGGGATGTCCGCCACTTCTAATATGAATTTCACTCTGAGTTTCTTCGTCAAAAGTAATTCCCATTAAGTTTCCAATATCAGTCAACATTCGAGTCGTTTCATCCGCAGAAAAGGGTACGACAAAAATTTCCTTGAAAAAGTTAAACACAGGATTAGTGGGTACATTAGGTTGCTTCCATTGATTGATGCGGTTAATATCTGGATGAACATCCGCCACCAGTAGGGAAAGAGAACGTTTTTCCTGACTGACTGCTCGTAAAGCTCCGAAGAAAGCATTGCACTCCTCCGCTCGCTCCTTTGCATCTGTCTCAGTGGGAATGATGCGATCAATTTCATCTAGAAAAATTAGAATGGGAAGTTGATAACCGACTTCAGTGAGTTGTTGAGTCAAATTTTGCAACTGTTGAGTAAATTCTGTTGTGAGATGGGCAGCAGGGCGATCGCTATCAAATAATTTAGGGTGACTCACCATTTTTGCGGAACGGGACTCAATTAGTTGAAACAGTTTTGACAAAATTTGATTAAACAACTCTGCACCATAATGTGGTTTGCTGCCGTAAGTTTGCAAGTCAATATGAACTAAAGGATTTTCTCGCATTGCAAATCCCAATTGCAACAACAAGGAAGTTTTCCCAGACTTGCGCAAACCAAAAATGCCAATACCTTGACCTCGACGTAGATTTTCTTCCAAACGTTGTAGTAGTTCCCCTCTACCAAAAAATGTGAGAGTATCGCCGATGGCATTGCGGTCATCAAATAGGTCTGCTCCTGGTAAATAGCGTTCTGTGTAATCAGCTAAAAGTCCTGAAGATTCTTTCTCCTCTTGTAGTGATTTTTCCACTGCTGTTAGAGGAATGGGAATGAGGATAAAGCGATCGCGCAATCTTACTTCCGCCATTCGCAGTCGGAAAAGAATATCTGGAGGTTCCCGATAGAAAATAATTCCTGCTTGTTGTTGGTTGGATTTTTTCATTTTGGTTGCTTGTTGCACTAGATCGACTACATCTTGAGCATCAGGTTGTTCTATTGCTAGGGAGACAGGTATGGGAATGTAGGATTTTAGCTTGCCTGCAGCAGAGGTGATTTGCAATCCATGTTTACCATTGTCGCTAGTTGTTGCCCCTGCTTTTTGCAGAAATTTTTGTACCTCAACTTTTAATCTATCTGTCGCTTCTTGAGCTAATTGCTGAAATGCTAGATTTCGCACCTCAACTTTTAATCTATCTGTCGCTTCTCGATCTAATTGTTGAAATATTAGATTTATTACTATATCTACAAATTTATTTTGAAATGTGATTATAATCCGACGTAGAAATAAATTCGGGCGATACTGTAGATACCAGAATAGTACACCTCCAGCTAACACTATGGAACTTAAAATTAGGAACACAACTCGGCGGAAATTTCTAGCATAATGACTTCTAATCTCTGACTTATCATCAGGTTTTGAGATTTGACTATTGATATATCGGTCAAGTGATTCCCTGATATTCTCAAATTCATCCTTAGACTCCTGAGATTCCTTAAAATCTGGATGATAACCCATATAGTTTTCAAATTTCAAAACACCTTGAACATTTGCTTTGCCAATTTCTCCCATTCCAAATTCTTTTAAGAATATAGCTTCCAGTTTCAAAGCAGAATCATTAGGCTCTGGATCGGGATATTGTTCCTCTAGTTCCTTCACTTTTTGTGCAATTTCCCTATCAATCTCCTTTTCTAACAGAGAAGCTAGAAGATTTCCTCCTATCATCCAGAGCGCCACCAACCCGATGACACTAAACACCAACCAACGAAAAAATGTGAGTTTAGATTTAAACATGACGACAACAGAAAGTTCAAAAGTTTAAGAAAGCTAATTCTATCAAGTCATTATTAAGTTTACCTCACTATACAAACAGGTAAAAATTCCTATTGCGACATACGCAATAAAACCAACAATAGAACTGAGTAAAAACTCCTATTGCGACATACGCAATAAAACCAACAATAGAACTGAGTAAAAACTTCTATTGCGACATACGCAATAAAACCAACAATGGAACTGAGTAAAAACTCCTATTGCGACATACGCAATAAAACCAACAATAGAACTGACAGGACTTATGCGCGGACACTAAATCGAGAGGGCGAATGGCATTCGCCCCTACAGATGACGTTTTCAAGGTGAATTTGCGTAAGTCCTGACTGAGTAAAAACTCCTATTGCGACATACGCAATAAAACCAGAAATGGAACTGAGCAAAAACTCCTATTGCGACATACGCAATAAAACCAGAAATAGAACTGAGTAAAAACTCCTATTGCGACATACGCAATAAAATCAGAAATGGAAGTGAGTAAAAACTCCTATTGCGACATCCGCAATAAAACCAGAAATGAAACTGAGCAAAAACTCCTATTGCGACATACGCAATAAAATCAGAAATGGAAGTGAGTAAAAACTCCTATTGCGACATCCGCAATAAAATCAGAAATGGAAGTGAGTAAAAACTCCTATTGCGACATCCGCAATAAAACCAGAAATGGAAGTGAGTAAAAACTCCTATTGCGACATCCGCAATAAAACCAGAAATGAAACTGAGCAAAAACTCCTATTGCGACATACGCAATAAAACCAGAAATGAAACTGAGCAAAAATTTCTATTGCAACATCCGCAATAAAAATCGTGCTATTGAATGGATTTGATATTAGTTAGTCGTCTGGAAATTGCCAACAAGAAATACGTTCGATATGGGAACTTTTGCAGCTCGGACATATCTCTTCAAATGAGGAATCTACCCATTCATATCCACAGTTGTGACAATGACAAAAGATATTATTAGTATTAGCTAACTCAATTTTTTTCTGCCAAGCTTGCAATAATGAAATATCTTCTTTTTTATTATTAGTTTCTGACATTTCTCTTGATGATATTCAAATTAAGGCGTTGCTGAATTGAAGTATGAATGCGTGATTGTTTGGTTCTGGTCAAACCCCATAAATCCCCTAATTTTGGGGGACTTTTAGAGTCTTATTCCCCCCAATTTTGGGGGGCTAGGGGGGCAAAATCATACCCAGAATCACCAACACCTCAAGCCCCCGCGCATCCCCCATTTTGGGGTACTTTTAGAGTTTTATTCCCCCCAATTTTGGGGGGCTAGGGGGGCAAAATCATACCCAAAATCAGCAACACCCAAATTAAAATATAGAACTACAGGATAATAATTGGTAATATAAAGCATACAAAACTTTTGAAAAGTCACATTAATAACTTCTGACTTCTGACTTCTAACTTCTGACTTCGTTAACTCTTTCCTAACCAAGCAAAAGCTCGACGCAACTCAGCAGTGCCATTTTCTTCATACCATTTTCCGTGAGATAAAATAATTTTTTGAGGCTCCCATTTTAACATCTGCTTGAAACAGTCACGAGCTTGATTTTTTCGCCCCCAAAATGTTGCTCGCAAATCCAGTGGTGTTTTACCATTTGGAGCTGCACAACCAATCAACTTTATTAGAAAACCAAATTTTTTACTAACTTTATCCAGCTCAAAATTTTCAATCAAATCTGTCAAAATAAGTGTAGAACTTTGGCGATGAAAAAAAACTACTTCATCCATAAATCTACTACCTCTAAAAATTAATTGAGCAATTTCTTCTGACCATTCAATAGGTGCTTCATCTGCTAAAAAAGTATGAAAAGTCACCTCAATTTTCTGTTGTGCTGCTCGTTCTAAAACTCCTGGTGATGCCCATGCAGTAGCTTCTGGATAAGCTTTTGCCCAATTATGAATGTAAGTATAATGAATTTTGTTAGGTGAAATTAAGTGACGCACTACACCTAATTTATCAATTTATGCTTTTAATTGTGGGGTTAATTCTACAGGAGAATGACACCATAATTCACCATTTTTTAGTCGCACAATTGTCATGCGTGTAGGAAATGGAATCCTGGTTCCATACATTGCCATTGTGACAATTCCTCCATCAACAATCCAAATGTTTTCATCTACTATTTTAGGAACATTAATTGGTTCATATAAATCGACAATATTTTTACTCATAGGAAATTTTTTTTTTAGTTTTATCCTTAAGAAGGAAGAAGTAAGAAGGAAGAAGTAAGAAGGAAAAATATTGCTCTGAACTTTAAGCTTTTGATATGTCTCAACCTTTTGTTTAACTGCTATAAACCCATCGTAAATTTTAATTCCTAGCTAATAACCAAAGTAATTTCAAAAATAATTATTGAGGACTGATATTATGTCTGGATAATTAGCTATAGAACTCCGTTTCACTCCGCGTTAACGCAGTTTTGCCCCAGCAAACAAAAAAAAATTCACCTTTTCCTCCTCTTTCTTCCCTCCTGACTCCTGACTCCTGACTCCTCAACAATTAGAAAACTGCTGTAATTTACTCACTAAATGGTCAAAATAAGGAGCTAATTCTGTTTGCTTTTCATCAGGAAATCTTTTTAAGCTAGCAGTTTTAATAGCTTCTAAACCTAACACCATTGCTGATAGTGGTACAAGCAATTCTTGATAAAGTAAATTCATATAATGCAGACCTTCAGCACTGGTAAAATCTGTGCGATCGCCAGCAATTCCATAAGTAATACAACGTAAAAAATGCCAGAAGTCTCGCCAACAAGCTTCAGCTCGTGCTGGTGGATATAAATCGCCTCCTTCTGCTGTAATATTCGGATATTTCGCTAATACTTTTCCCCTAGCTTCATCAACAATTTCTGCTGCACTATCTCGAAGCAAACTAGCAGTTTCAAGAGAAAAATTTGGAATTTTTGCATATTTTTTGAGTGTCTGTAAATCATCATCTGTTAAATAACGACTTTCATCATCAGCCATTTGAAATAGTTGAATTACTTCTGTTGATAAAACCTCTTCCCAAGTTTTAAAACTAACTATTCTCGCTTTAGGAATTAATTGTTTGGCAGTTTCAGTTAATTGTGTAGTCATTTCAGTTATCAGTTATCAGTTATCAGTTATCAGTTAGCCTCCTATCGGAGGAACTGCGTTAACAATACCTCTGCAATAAGAAGGCTTGATCTCAGAAATATTATCTTTTTTTATGAGGCTTGAGACCAAAATTTTTCGGTCATAATTATAAATATTTTAGGTGTTCAACAATTAATTATTAATTATTAATTATTAATTATTAATTATTAATTATTAATTATTACCTTTCCTTTAAAACGGATAGGATAGATGAACAGAAAAATTTTTCTTTATTATCTCCTGAGAAGGGGAGGCTTTAAACCACAATTTTTCGGTAACTGTTAGGTTTTGTAGTAGTTGACAAAATTTTTTGGTAGTCTTGTATGGTAATGGTGAGGATATGTATGTTTTAATTTCTCCCCATCTCCCCATCTCCCCATCCCCCCATCCCCCCATCTCCCCATCTCCCCATCTCCCCATCCCCCCATCTCCCCACATTACTAAGCTGTAGGTTGTTGCGAGCGCAGGTCTTTCAGGGTTTTATCAATGAAGGACAATTCTGGGTGTTCTTCCAACTTGGCCATTACCTTGGCTTTAGGCATCTTAACTTTTTTCGCTTTTTCTATAGTTTCATTGATCATACGCTCCTTCAATTGCTCTAAACCTTTGATTACTTCTTCTATTTCTTGAGTTGTTGGTGTTGAAGTATTGGCTTCTATAGTTTCAGACATAATGACTTTCTCATCAATTTTTGTATTTTCCTGAAATTTATCATCCCAGATTGAGGGATTAGTTGCTAGTATTTGTAAAGAAACGTAAATAAAATTAAGGAAGCCTTAACATGGAAATGAACCAAATTCAGTTATACTTAAATAGCTCTAATTCTCAAGAAAGACTCAAAGCACTGACCGAGTTGAGAAACTACGAAAGTGAAATAGCAATTCCTTTGCTCATAACTAGACAGCGAGACCCAGAATTTATAGTACGTTCATTTGTAGCAATGGGGTTGGGCAATAAACGCAGCCCAGAATCATTTAAAATATTATTGGAAATGATGAAAAATGACCAAGACTACAATGTGCGAGCTGAAGCTGCAAACTCCTTATCTAAATTTGGAGAAGAGTCAATTCCTCATTTACTGGAAATATTCCGTCAAGACGATAATTGGTTAGTGCGTCGGAGTATTCTTGCTCCTCTTACAGAAATGCCATTTCCTGAAGCACTCTATGAAGTATGTATTTGTGCGATCGCAGGGGAAGATTTGACTGTCAGGGAAGCTGCTATTCATGCTTTAGGTGCTTTGGCAGGAACAATTAAAGAAACTGAAGCTTTACAAAAACTTTTAGGTTTTGTCAGTGCCAAATCTTGGATGACCAGGTTACGAGTTGCTCAGGCGTTAAGGAAATTTGAAGACCCTCAAGCAAAAGCCGCTTTAAGTTATTTGAGCAAAGACGAAGACCATAGGGTAGTAGCTGTAACTTTGGAGAGTTCCTTATAACAGATAAAATATAGACCGCGATTTGAATGAGAGTATCAATTTAAGAAATGCGGTCTGCTTGAGAGTTGATACCTATGGAGGTTCTGCTGGTTTGCGTAGCATTCCGCAGGAAAGCAGAAACTAAACATTAAAATGTAGCTATATAAGGTTTTATATAGCATCCTGCTGCTGCTATAATACGAAATATAATGGGTGCTAACGCTATTTAAGGAGATACAATGACTGTAGAATTTAAGCACGTGATGCTGATGGTAAAAGATGTACTGGCATCGGTGAAGTTTTACTCGGAGGGTTTGGGACTAACGGTTAAAACTGCTAGTCCAGGCTGGGCAGAACTGGATGCAAACGGTACGACTATTGCCCTCCATGCAGCGGAAAATCCACAAGGCAGTGATTCTCCGATTCTTAGTTTTCATGTAGAAGACGTACTAGGAGCGATCGCAACTTTGGAATCGATGGGGGGTGCATTAGAGGGAAGAGTTCGAGAACCATCATTCGGGAAAGTAGCAGCTATGCGCACTCCAGATGGTTATCTAGTGAGCCTTTTGCAACCTACAAAAGTCAGTAAGTAGTAATATATATCTATGTATCCTAGAAGCCAGGTTTTTCAGATATACCTGGTTTCTTGATACTTCAACAGTCTATTTTTCCGTGGCAAAATAGCTAGTCATCAGATTTGGATCATTGAGGATATACTTAGAGCTTGCTAATTAATAAGTCTATTCGAGAGGAAATTAGTAGCGCTAAGGCAGTTACTTCTTCTATTTAAAGTCAAGGCGATCGCCTCTTAGGGATGAGAATGCTCTGGTAGTCCTATTGCACTTTAATTACGATGAAATTAAAATCAATGAACAGAACTAATACCATGTTATACCAAGAACTCAACCCAGTGAAAGATAATTGAGAGTTTACTGAAGTATGGATCGATCCTACTTTGTCTCCTCCCTATATTCTTTTGTTATACCAATTTGAAAAAAGAATGCTATGAAAAGTGCCTCTTGATCGAATCTGTTTAAAAATAGTGGCTATCGTTCATTTTAGATAGTTATTTCTATCGTTTTCACCTTTTGTTTAATATTTCTTCCTTCTTCCTTCTTTCTTCTTTCTTGCTTCTACTATTTGTAACAAACACTTATCAAATTGGTATTACTGAGTGCTACAGACAGAAGGTGTCGCATTTACAACCCCGCTGAAAATTATCGGGTGATTTTTGAGAGTGATAATTATGATGATGCTCAGTTTTGGTTACTTGAGGATGAGTATGAACTTTTGGAAGGAAGACTGAACGCATCGGAGTTAATTTAGGAAATGGGGCAAGCGATCGCCTCTTGGAGATGAGAATGAGGGATTGCTCTCTTAACTTTAGCACTCTAGACTTTTCTCATCAAAGAAATTCGTTCGATTTCACTCTTGGAAAAATTCCCAATTTCTACTGGTAATTTTATGAGCTGACCTCGGTTAAATTCCGACACCATTTTGTAAAGTTTAACGGCTAATATTATGTTCGGTAGAACAGTTATAATTAGGCTCGTAGTTGGACTTTAGTCCTAATACTAAGCATTGTAATTGCTCAAACCCAACTACAAACAAAAACTTTATTATAAGTAATTATCCGTTAGCGTAGCTCCCCCTCCGGGGGAACATGATATAATTCTTAGTTTAATATCATGTCCGGATAATCAGTGATCAAAAAACTTTATCCCTTCTAATCTTTTCTTCC
This sequence comes from Okeania sp. SIO2C9, assembly GCF_010672455.1. Classification (GTDB taxonomy): domain Bacteria; phylum Cyanobacteriota; class Cyanobacteriia; order Cyanobacteriales; family Microcoleaceae; genus Okeania. Next base: position 17,098 of record NZ_JAAHGO010000024.1, read on the forward strand.
CTTCTGCTTTCCTTAGAATACTTGTTTAGTCTTTTGTTCAGAGATGCAATTCCAAAAATACTGCCACTAATTACCGTAGATTTTTTATCAATGCCTAAAATACCGCCACCAATTACCGTAGATTTTTTCACCTACATACCCTAAAGATTGATAATTTTCTACACACTCTTCCTCACCAGATGGTACATAAACTAAACCCCATTCAGAGAGAAACATTGTGTCAGTCATAAAAAAAGTGCATTCCATTTCTCTACGAGGAGTACCGTAAACATAGAATAATCCAATCCGACTATTGCCTCTACATGAAGAAAGATTTTCTACACATTTAAGCAACGAACTTTCTGATAGCTTTAACCTAGTTGTACCTCTAGGAAATGTAAAAACGATACATAAAACCAGCAGTATAGGTATAACTGTAATTTTGATTAAAGTTCTGATTTTAGAATATTTAAAATGGTGGTTTCTTAAACTGTAGATAGCAATTAAAATTACTTGAAATAGCCAATAAGCTCCAAATATGACAATACCTGGCCAAAGAATTAAAAAATCTAAAAAAAAATCCATACCACCGAAAAAAATATGTAATTCTACCCCTACACAAAAAAATAACCAAATTAATACTAAAAACTGTGGCAAGTAGTTTTTTATGAGTTGATAATTCAAGAGAAAATCTCCTTCTGAAAACTTTAACTTTTGACTAATTTTAAACGATTATTTCATTTGAGGTATGAAACTATTTGTGATATACAAAGTGAAACACTATATTTAGTTAATGGTGCAGGTGGTGGTCTATTATAATTATTTTGATCGAGAACAAAAGTAGTGGGAGCATCTTGCTCCCTTGTTCGTATCTTGCTCCCTTATAATACCATTTCTCAAACATTTTTCTTTTCTACATTTTGTTGAGTAGGGGAGTAGGGGAGTGGGTAGGGACGTTGCATGCAACGTCCGTACAGGGAGAAGCAAACATAAGAATAATTAACATTAACGCAAGCTAAAATTAGCATGCAAAGTGATTTTGCTTGTACTGATCGGTTGACAACTGAAGTACTGCCCAAGTATAGCAATAATGCATGAGAATTGGTATAAGAGCGTGGTAAAAAAACTTTCTCCTTTTTCTTCTTTCTTTCCTCCTGACTCCTGACTCCTGACTCCTTCTTCAATCCTTCAAAGTCGATCGCATAGTCGGGAACATAATGGCATCCCGAATACTTTGAGTATTAGTCAATAACATCACGACACGGTCAACTCCAATACCCATTCCACCACAACTAGGCATTCCTAAGGATAACGCTTGAATAAAGTCTTCATCCATTGGATGTGCTTCATCATCTCCTGCATCTCTCTGGGCAATTTGTTCCTCAAAACGTTGGCGTTGGTCTTGGGGGTCGTTTAACTCGGAGAAACCATTGGAATATTCTGTACCGTGGATAAATAACTCGAATCTTTCCACAAAACCTGGTTTGCTGTGATGTCTTTTTGCTAACGGACTGACTTCTACAGGAAAATCAATTATAAAAGTAGGTTGAATTAAAGTTGACTCTACTTTTTGGTCGAAGACAGCATATAAAAGATAACCCAAGCTTTGCGTTTCTAACTTGGATAATTTTAGGTTTAATTTTTCTACAGCTTTAATAGCTTCTGGCAATTCTAAGTTATCAAAATCTAGTCCTGTTTCATCCTTAACTGCTTCTACCATTGTTTTAACTTGCCAATGTTTACCAGTGAAATTAGGATATTTTTGACTATGGTCATATTGACGTTCTAAGTTAATAGTTTGTCCTTGATATTCTATCTCTTTTATATCTCCTAAAACATTGTTCATACAATAACAAATAACATCTTCTACCAAACCCAAAATTTCAAAATAATCTGCATAAGCTTGATAAACTTCTAGGGAGGTAAATTCAGGATTATGGGTACTATCTATTCCTTCATTTCTAAATACTCTACCTAATTCAAATACCCGTTCAAAACCACCACAAATTGCCCGTTTTAAAAATAATTCTGTAGCAATTCGCAGATATAAATCTACATCTAAAGCATTATGATGAGTGGTAAAAGGTCGAGCAGCAGCACCTCCATAAATTGCTTGTAAAACTGGTGTTTCTATTTCATAAAATCCAGCATCCCAAAGATATGTACGAATACTTTGTAAAATTTTACTCCGCATTCTAAAACGCTTTAAAGATTCGGCATTTCCAGCTAAATCCATTTCTCGATGACGACGACAAATTTCTGGGTCATTTACACCATAATAAGAGTCAGGAAAAGGAATAATAGCTTTGGAAATAATCTCAAGTTTATTTACCTGAATTGATAACTCACCTCGGTTAGTACGACAACCAATTCCTTCGGCACTAATAAAGTCTCCCACATCCAGAAGTTTTTGTATTTGTTTAAAGCCTAAACCAGGGTCTCCTTTAACTAATTTTTTCTCAATTTTAAGTTGAATTTTTCCACTTTCATCTGTTAGTTTAATAAAACCAATACTACCACTATCGCGCTTAGAAGTAATACGACCACAAACTTTTAATAATTTTTCATCAGGGTCTGCTTCCCCTGGTTCTAATTCTTTTGCTGGTGGGGAAAATAGGTCTATAACTTGTTGAGCAGTGTGCGATCGCTCTACTGCTTTACTAGGATAGGGGTCTATTCCCAGGGTGCGTAATTCTTCAACTCTTTGTGAACGAACTTCTGTTTCGTTCCTGGTTTCGCTGTTAGGCATTGGTAATTGTTCTCTATATTTGGTTAATGAGGTTAGTATAATACCATAGTTTTTCTGTTTCTAGGAGGTTATAAAGATTAAATTATTCCAAAGTTATTTGGCGATGATAAAGTTGGGAATTGAAGAAGGAATAAGGAAGAAGAAAAAAATTAATTTTAGCGGTATAAAATTAGTAGTGAGTAACAATATCCCACTAATTTTAACTTCTGACTTTCGGTCTGAATGCGGAGCTAATACACTTCTGATTTCTAAGTTATTGAATGGAGGTTATTTTTGTTTTTGATAAGATTTTAAATCTACAAAAAATTAATGGTAAATCAATCTTTTTTAGATATCAATATTTTAATTTATGCAGTGGGAAAAAGTTTAAGTTTTGAGGTTTTTATAGTTTCAATACTTTCGTAGCTAGAGCCACATTTTCTAGACTTATTTAGAATACTGCTTGACGTATCTTACTAAAGTAGGGGCGAATGGCCATTCGCCCCTACAGGGTTTTGGTTATCTCAACGTTGGTTGAAGACCCGCGCTCTCCCGAAGGGGAGCGTCGGGATGTTTGCGCAGCATTCCGCAGGAAAAACCAATCAATAAGAGCGGTTCTTACAATAGTGTGCTATCCTGAATAGAATAAAGCTGCTGAGCTAGCAGTGTCAGTCTGTGGAGCGACCGTAAGACCGAAAAGAGGTTCGGCCTCGGAGGTAGGTGCTATGTTAGCGCAGCTCCTCTGTCAAGAGGAAGCAGAAAGTCCCTATCAGTGATTTTAGGGAATCCCGAGCTGTCTCATAGAGCAGCGTCGGGAGGATTTCAAGACCATGTGGTTTATCAATCAGCAAAAGCGCTGTAAAACTCAGACAACGCCAGATTTTCTCTTCTGCGTTCTTCAAGTTTTTACTACTCTCCTACTCCCTTACCGAATTATTAATAATTAATAATTAATAATTAAATAATTATGGTTTAAAGCCTCTCCTTTTAAGGGGAAAAAAGCGGTCGAGGGATGGCGCCATTCGGAGCGGCTCTGTCAAGAGCGGGTCTCCTCGCCATATCCAATCGACCAAGAAAAGAAATAATATCTCCTTATATTCAATTCCGGGTAGTGGTGCATTGTAATTTTTTCGGTAAGGGTATAGCAAGCATTTCAGCCACCATTCACCATTACTATACAGGACTACCCAATTCCGTAGCGGTTAAAACCCGAGGTAATTATCAATTATCCATTATCAATTATCAATTAATGAATCCCTACTCCCCCGCTCCCCGCTCCCTTCCCAAAGCAGCAGGAGGGGTAGATTTACCTGATAAACCAATTAAAGCTAACAAAGCAATAACATAAGGCAACATCTCTAAAAATTGATAGGGAATATTCAGATTAAAAGCTTGAACTCTCAATTGCAAAGCTTCTGTTGCTCCAAATAATAAACAAGCTAAAACTGTATTAAAGGGATGCCATCTACCAAAGATTATGGCTGCCAAAGCAATAAAACCTTTTCCACTACTCATACCTTCGGTGAAAAATTTCACATGAACTAATGCTAAATAAACTCCACCTAAACTTGCCAAGCAACCACTAAAACCTACGCTTAAATAACGCACCAAATTAACAGATATTCCTGCTGTTGCTGCTGCTTGAGGATATTCACCAACTGCTCTTAAAGCTAAACGCCAACTGGTATGAAAAATCAGATAAGTACAAACCGGAATTAACAATAAAAGTAAATAAAATAGTGGGTCTTGATTGAAGAATATTCCTAAAATTGGCAAATGTTTTAATCCCAAAAAATTGATAGTTTCAATACCTGGTAAAGCAATTGTGCCACTGTCAAATAACACCCTCGCTCCATAAGCAGTTAATCCTGATACTGCTAAATTTATTGCTAAACCAGAGACTAATTGATTGACTTTTAAACTGACACAAAGATAGCCATGAATTAAACCTAAAATTCCCCCGGCAAAAATTGCTACTAATGTTCCTATCCAGACATTTTCAGTGGAAATAGAAACAGCCGCACTGACAAAAGCTTCTGTTAATAACATTCCTTCTAAAGCAATATTAAGAATGCCGGAACGTTCGGAAAATATTCCACCTAAAGCGGCAAAAGCTAGAGGAACAGAAAGTCGAATTGTGGCAGATAAATAGTCAGAGAAAAAATCTATATTTGTCATTTTAGTCCAGTAGTAGACTGACACACCTTAAATGGTGGATTAGATGGGGGTGTGGGGAGTGTGGGGAGTGTGGGAAGGGTGGGGAGAAAAAGACACCTAGAAATAAAAATAAGAGTGCACAGTTTTAGCTGTGTCAGTCTAGTAGGGTGCGTTAGCAAAGCGTAACGCACCGAACATTGTGCCAGAACGGTGCGTTACGACAGATTACTGAATTTCCTTCAAAATCTGAATTTCAGCCGTCTAACTGAGCATACAAATTTTGCTGATGGCTGAGTGCTTTTTGAGAAGAGGCGGTGCGTTACGACAGATTACTGAATTTCCTTCAAAATCTGAATTTCAGCCGTCTAACTGAGCATACAAATTTTGCTGATAGCTGAGTGCTGAGTGCTGACCGCTTTTAACTATAAGCTTCTATCGGCAAACAAGAACACACAAAGTTACGATCGCCAAAAGCATTATCAACCCTTCCCACAGCAGGCCAAAACTTATGCTCCCGCGTCCAAGGTGCGGGATAAGCAGCACGTTGTCGAGAATAATCATGTTTCCACTCATCCACCATCAAACTCTCAGCAGTATGGGGTGCATTTTTCAACAAATTATCCTCTTTATCTGCTTTCCCAGTTTCAATTTCTTCTATTTCCTGGCGAATCAAAATCATCGCTTCACAAAAACGGTCTAACTCTTCCTTAGACTCACTCTCTGTTGGCTCTACCATAATTGTACCCGCCACAGGCCAAGAAACTGTCGGTGCGTGAAAACCATAATCCATCAAACGTTTGGCAATATCTTCTACTTCAATACCAGCCAACTTTTTCAACGGACGCAAATCCAAAATGCACTCGTGAGCAATAAACCCATGCTTACCCTTATACAAAACAGGATAATAACTCTCCAACCGTTGAGCAATATAATTAGCATTCAAAATTGCTACTTTAGTTGCTTCAGTCAAACCATCCGCACCCATCATGGCAATATACATCCAAGAAATTGGCAGAATACTCGCACTACCCCAAGGTGCAGCAGATACCGCTCCACTAGAATTTTCTCCACCAATATTAATCACAGAATGTCCTGGTAAAAACTTTGCTAAATGAGATTGAACTCCGATCGGACCCATTCCCGGACCACCGCCACCGTGAGGAATACAAAAAGTCTTGTGCAAATTCAAATGACAAACATCTGCTCCTATTTCTGCGGGGCGACATAAACCTACCTGAGCATTCATATTCGCTCCATCCATATAAACTTGACCGCCGTTAGCATGGATAATTTCGCATATTTCAGAAATTTCTTCCTCAAATACACCGTGAGTTGAGGGATAAGTAACCATAATGGCGGCTAAGTTATCTTTGTGTTTTTCTGTCTTCTTCTTTAAATCTGCAATATCTATATTTCCTTGTTTATCGCATTTGACAACTACTACTTTTAACCCACTCATCACCGCTGAAGCAGGGTTTGTACCGTGAGCAGATTCGGGAATCAAACAAATATTGCGATGTGCTTCTCCTCGGTGAGCGTGATATTCGCGAATTACTAATAAACCTGTATATTCTCCCTGGGAACCTGCATTTGGTTGTAGGGAAATGGCGGTAAAACCTGTGATTTCTGCTAACCATTCTTCTAGTTGTTCAAACATTATTTGATAACCTTTGGTTTGAGAAGTGGGGGCGAAAGGGTGAATTTTGGCAAATTCCGGCCAGGTTACAGGTATCATCTCTGCTGTAGAGTTGAGTTTCATTGTACAGGAACCTAACGGTATCATTGATGTTGTTAGGGATAAGTCTTTTGCCTGTAAACGGTGGAGGTAACGCAATAGTTCGGTTTCTGAGTGGTAGCGGTTAAATACTGGGTGAGTTAAATAACTGCTGGTGCGGGAATATGAATTCTGAGCAAGAGGGGAAATGTTTTCGATGTCTGGTAATGCTTTCCCACCAGCAAAAATTTCCCACAAATTTTGCACATCTATATTATTAGTAGTTTCATCTAGAGAAATGCTGAAAGTTTGATCGTCGAGACTCCGGAGATTAATACCTGCTGTTTCAGCAGCATCAATAATTTCTTTTGCACTTTTCTGGGGAGAGTCAGCACCTAATTCTACCCGAATAGTATCAAAAAATGGTTCTTTACCAATTTGATAACCAAGCTGTTTTAAACCTGCTGCCAGTTTCGATGTCAAATTATGGATATTTTCGGCAATTTCTTTTAAACCATCCGGACCGTGATAAACCGCATACATACTTGCCATTACTGCCAGTAAAACTTGAGCAGTACAAATATTACTCGTTGCTTTTTCCCTACGAATATGTTGTTCCCGCGTTTGCAATGCCAACCTTAGTGCAGGGTTGCCGTTAGCGTCTTGAGAAACTCCGACAATACGACCTGGAGTTTGTCGTTTATAAGCTTCTTTTGTCGCAAAGTAGGCAGCATGAGGACCGCCATATCCTAGAGATACGCCAAAACGTTGAGTATTTCCTACAGCAATATCAGCACCAAATTCTCCGGGAGGTGTTAATAAAGTTAGACTGAGTAAGTCAGCAGCAACAGTAACTAAACCTCCCACTTCGTGAACTTTTTCCACAAATTCGCGGTAGTCGTAAATTGCTCCGTCGGTGGCAGGATATTGGAGGAGTGCGCCGAATATTGGTTTGTCAAAGGTGAAGGTGCGAAAGTCGCCAACGATAACTTCTATTCCTAATGGTTGCGCTCTAGTTTTCACCACTTCAATATTTTGAGGATGGCAGTTAGAGTCAACAAAAAAAGCTTCTGCTTTAGTTTTACACTGACCGTAACTCATACTCATTGCTTCCGCTGCTGCTGTAGCTTCGTCGAGTAGGGAAGCGTTAGCTATTTCTAAACCTGTTAAGTCTGTAATCATGGTTTGAAAATTCAGCAATGCTTCCATTCGTCCTTGGGCGATTTCTGCTTGATAGGGAGTGTAAGCAGTATACCAACCAGGGTTTTCTAGGATATTGCGGAGGATGACTGGTGGGGTTATGCAGTCGTAATAACCCATTCCTATGAAGGAACGAAATACTTGGTTTTTGGAGGCTATTTCTTTGATTTTGGCAAGAGCAGCAGTCTCACTCAGAGATTTTGGTAAATTTAGGGGTTTTTGGTATCGAATTACTTGTGGAACTGTTTTGTCAATTAGGTCATCTAGGGAGGAAATACTTAATACTGTCAACATTTTTTGAATTGCGTCAGAGGCTGGGCCAATATGCCTTGGGCAAAAGTTAGTAGACTTTTGGCCTTTATTCTGGTGTTGTGGTTTAGGGGTTGACTTTGTATTAGATTTGTGTATGGCTACCACTTTATATATTCCTTGGGGTTAACTTCTGATTAAGTTTTAACAAAAATTCATAACTTCATGGGAGATAAAATAATTTTGGTGCTGCATAGTAATGCTAGAGAGGGTGTGGGAAGTGTGGGGAGTGTGGGAAGGGTGGGAGGTTTGGGAAGTGTGGGGAGTGTGGGAAGGGTGGGGAGTGTGGGAAGTGTGGGGAGTGTGGGGAGTGTGGGAAGTGTGGGGAGTGTGGGAGGTTTGGGAAGAAATTAGAAAATATAGCAATGAGCCCTGGTATATTTACAAATTGCAGGAAAGGCCAAATAGCTAAAAGTCTTATATTATCGGCAATTTATTCCCCCTGTTGCCTTCCGGAGCTGTTGCCAGATGAGCTGCGCACAGCGCTATATATATCTTCTTTGAGTTTAGAGGCCAAATTTTGGGATTGACTATTTCTCAAAAAGTTTTCTACATTTTATTGAGCAGTAGGGACGTTGCATGCAACGTCCCTACACAGATTTTTATTATGAACAGGACTTACGCAAATTAATCTTGAAAGCGCCATATGTAGAGACAAATGGCATTTGTGTTCCGCAAAGCTCCGAATTGCGCCCTCACTGGATTTAGTGTCCGTGCGTAAGTCCTGATGAAGATTTTGTTAAAGTTTATACTATTCCTGTAATAGTATTTTTTTGACTATGAAAAGAAAATTTATTGCTGCTGGCTTAGGAATTTTGAGTACTATATCAGTATCAGTTAGTGTAGTTAAGTTACGGCAGAATCAAGCATTTGATAATACTATTAATTATGCTCAAATTGAAACTTGGCAGTATGACTCAAGAGAAGATTTTTTTAATTGGGAATATATTATAGAGCAAATTAATAGTTTGCCTTTGTTCAGATATACTATAGGAATTACTTTTGTATTTTTCTTTATTTTTGTCTTTGCAATCTATCGGGAAAAAGAGTTAAACCCGATCACAATGAAGCCAGAAAGAGTTCATCCAGTTATCTACTTAAATAACCTCTTATCCTCTATAGCTAAGAAAGAACCTTGGGAAGTTTTTGAGAAAATATTTTTGCCTGTTTTTATCGGTTTAATTGCCAGTTTTATTACTTACGATTTAGAACAAATTCAAGAACAAATTGCTGATAAACGCCTCCACGAACAAATATGGGAAAACTACCTGAAAGAAATACGAGAAATTTTGGTAGACCGACCAAATATTAATAATACTGATACAGATAAATTTGATTATTTAGATTTAATTAGGGCTAATACATTAGCTTTATCAATTCGTTTAGAAGATAATAAAATACTCAAAGGATTATTATTAAAATTTCTATATGATACAGAATTAATTCGATGCAGAGAATTAGATGCAGATTGCAATCGAATAGTTTCTCTGGATGGAGTTAATCTAGAAAATGCTCAATTAATGAATGCTAATTTAGAAAAAGCCAAGTTGAGTGGTACTAACTTTACTAATGTAAAATTGAAAAATTCAACTTTGGTAGAAGCTGATTTAAGTTATGCAAAATTAGTGGGAGCTGAACTTAGGAATGCCAACTTAAATCAAGCAAATCTTAGTTTTGCTACATTAAATAATGCTGATTTGCGAGGTGCAGATTTAAGTCAAGCTAACTTAACTAATGCAAATCTTACTGGTGCAAAAATGGATAAAAAAACAACGTTGTTATTTGCTACTTTGTGTCAAACAATTATGCCAGATGGAAAAATTTCTAATCAACAATGTCCTGAGCGATCGACCAGGGTTATATCACAGTAAATTCTTTGGCGTTTGACAATAAATTTGAGTAGTTTGTGCAGCATTCCGCACCGGAATTGGCAGTAAGGAGTAGGAAGGTTGCATGGGAGGAATGTCCGCGCCCTATTTGCGTAGTTCTATAGATGAAGCAGATCTTCAACAATTAATTATTAATAATTACTTCGGCTGAAAACGGATAGGATTGGCAAACATAATTTTTTTTCTTTATTTCTTTAAAGAAGAAGAGGCTTTCAAGATTAATTATTCGGTAAAAACTATAAATATTTCAGAGAATAATTATGGTCAATTCCTGCTTTAGTCTAATAACTTTTACCAAAAGTAATCAGTTGAAAACTATTTCAAAACATTGAATTTTCATTAACACTTTGCCAGATTTGTTTACAACGCTCTGGATTCAGTGTTTGGTCAAAATACTTTCCCTCTCTCTCTGATTTTTTTAAGATTTCCAGACTTTCATTACTATCTATATCTCCGTTATCAATAGCCTTCTTAAGTGCCATTGTTCCAGCACGTCTAGCAGACTGATAAATAGATGCTTCTGAAGGATTTTTAGCAGCATTATTTGTACACCAACTCATAGCACCAATCATCTGAGAAATTTTTTCCCCATTCCATGTTTCTGCTTTTACAGATATAGGTATTAAGCTGATTATGACAGTTAAACTAAACCATATATATTTTTTCATTGTACTACCCCGACTATATTTTTTTATATATTCCTATTATATCATATCACCTTCAAACTATCATAATCCGGGAATTAAGATAGGCACATTAACTGAAAAAGTATACACCATACTTAACCAGATAAATTCACAAAAAACAATTTTCGACGAGGCATAAAATAACATTAATGCCACTAACTTAAGAAGATAAAATAAGGCAGAAAGGTTAATAAAGACAGATAACGTAAATAATCCGAAAAATAGTTACCGAAAAAGTTCGAGAGCTGGAAAGCCCGGTCACTTCAGTCCAGGTATGAAAAGCGATACGGCGGTTGCCTCCTGGGGAGGAGCTACGCTATCAACCGCCAGTAAACATATTCTATGAGTATAGCAGTACCTTCTTTAGCGCTTGACAATAAAATTGCTGATAGTTCTGGAAATGTGGTTGAATCTCCAAGATACTATCGAAAAGCATCAAAAAGATTAAACCGATTAAATAGGAGAAAGTCTAGGAAATACCGGAATCCAGGTAAAGGAAAAAAGGGAGCCAAAATGTTCAACAATGAATAATGAATAATGAATAATGAATAATGAATAATTACCTCTCTATGAATTGAAATTGAAGAGGATTGACAAATTCATGAAAATTTTTCTTCACAGGAGTCGATTGGATATGGCGCAGGTTTCCTCGGCATCCCATCCTAACGGACTGCTCCGCAAACGACCGCTTATTATCCCCTGAAAAGGGGAGGCGCATACCCACAATTTTTCGGTAAAGGTTCCCAAACAACGACAGTCAAATAATTATCACAAAGCTAGAGTTAGATATGCACGAAAACATTTAAAAGTAAGTAGGCAGCGTGAAGAGTTTGTCAAGAGAGTGGCCAACTGCGTCATCCAGTCTAATGATTTGGTCGCCTATGTAGACACGGAGTGGCGTGCCGAAGGCAGATTTGAATGTAAAAGGCATGTTCAATAATGAATAATGAATAATGAATAATGAATAATTACCTCTCCATGAATTGAAGAGGATTGACAAATTCATGAAAATTTTTTTTTATTATCCCCTATCCAAGGGGAGGCGCATACCCACAATTTTTCGGTAAAAAATCAGAATTTAGCGAAGTCGATAAATGATGCAGGATGGTTAACATTTAGAAGATGGTTAGAACGTTTTGGTAGAAAGTATGGAAAAGCAACTGTAGCGGTTCCGCCACATAATACTAGCCAAAATTGTTCTAGTTGCGGTCAGACAGTCAAGAAGTCTCTATCTTCTACAAACCCACATTTGTGATCATTGTGGGTTTGTAGAAGATAGAGACATAAATGCAGCATTGAACATTCTGCAAAAAGGACTTTCTACGGTGGGGCACACCGAAAGTAACGTTTGGGGAGACACACCCTCTAGTTGTGTAGGAGAAATCCTGCATAATTATGGTGAGTCATTGTTCGCGCAGCGTTGCGCCAGCAAACCAAGAATCCTCGTCGCCTTAGCGCGGGGAGTGTCAATACCTACTCTCCTTCTACCATTTCACGATACTCCTCAGCAGAGTAAATATCATCTCCTTCTAATTCATCAGGGTCTTTAACACGCACCTTCAGAAGCCAACCCTCTATGTATGGGTCCTCTTCTGATAAACGTTCTGGACTTTCTAATATTTCCTCATTACGCTCTACAACTGTACCAGTAATAGGAGCTTTCAGGTCTTCAACTGCCTTCACAGACTCAATACTGCCACAGGAGCCTTCTTTTTCTATTTGGTCTCCCTCCTCTGGAAGTTCCAGAAATACAATATCTCCCAACTGCTCAATAGCAAAGGAACTAATACCAATAGTGGCAATTTCGCCATCCATTCTTACATACTCGTGGGTTTCAAGATACTTGAGGTCATCTGGAAATTCTAATTGCATTTATATTCCTCGCAATAGTACAAATAATGCTAGCCAGCTCAACACTAGACCTGCGTTACAAATTATTCCGTATAGAATAATATAGGTAAATATCCAGTTCTTTCTTATGGATAAGAAAAATATTATAGGACTACTTATAGGGAAATTTTCTGTTCTTAGGCTAATCAGATCTACCCTAATTATCTATGTCCTTGTAGGTTTCTGGGCTTTCTTTTTCTCAGATCGGCTGATTTTTTTACCTCGTCTATCTAGCTATCAAGAAAACCAGGAATTTGTCAAGCTTCAGTCTAGCGATACAGTCCAAATTACAGGTGTTTATTTAGCATTACCCAAAGCAAAGTATACAATTCTCTACAGTCATGGTAATGCTGAAGACCTAGGGGAAATTTTACCCAGGTTGCGAGATTTGCGAGATATTGGGTTTAATATATTTTCCTATGATTATCAGGGTTATGGAACAAGTCAAGGATCTCCTTCAGTTAAAAATGCCTACCAAGATATTAATGCAGCTTATGAATATTTGACCCAGCAGTTGGGCATACCTGCAAACCAAATTATTGTTTATGGACGTTCAGTTGGTGGGGGGCCTTCAGTAGATTTGGCATCCCGGCAGTCTGTGGCTGGTTTAGTAGTTGAAAGTTCATTTACAACTGCGTTTCGGGTGGTGACCCGCATCCCTATTTATCCCTTTGACAAGTTTCGCAGTATTGATAAGATAAAAAATGTTAACTGCCCAGTTTTGGTAATCCACGGAAATTCTGACCGAGTGATTCCTTTTTCCCAGGGGAAACAACTTTTTAACACAGCTAATGAGCCTAAGCTTTCCTTTTGGGTCGATGGTGCTGGTCATATTGATTTATTAGAAGTTGCGGGCGAAAAGTATGAAAAAGTGATGATTGAGTTTGCTAATTTGGTGCAACAAAATCAATAGTAGCAATTAAGTTTGACTCAAGAATAATTTTAAGTTTCTTGATACTTATATGATGTCCAATTAAATACTTATAAATAGGGTCTGCGTATGGAAAGTCTTTTTGCTCTTTGTAGGAGACAGGAGGAACGGGGAATGTAGAGGAGCTAGGAGCAAGAATTGTCTCTCAATTTTTCTGCCATAATCATCCCAAAATACCAGCATGCATGAGCTTTTTCCACCAAAAAGTTGGTACTTTTTTCAACTCTAAAACGCTAAAACCTGTATCTGTAAATACTTTTAGAATTAATCAGCAAGCCCTAAATAACAATCGAGGAGTCAGGAGTCAGGAGGGAAGAATCAGGAAGAAGAGCAGAAAGTTTTTCATCACGCTATTAAACGGAAATAATATTACCTAAAACCTGATAGATCCAATCATCTATAAACTGTGAGTTAATATTTATGATCAAGCTGAAGCTTAACTTTTATTCCCTATTGGCTAAAACCTATAAATTTGTATTTCATCCAGTTTATAACTGCTATACATACTTCTTTTTTTCCCTTGCTAATTGTACTTTTGCATTTTGCCACATTTGTTCAAACTCCGCCAAAGTATACTCAGAAAGAGGACGGTTGCACATTTTTTCTACTAAAGCAAACCGTTTCAAAAATCGATGATTAGTTCCTTGTAAAGCTTGTTCTGGATTTAAATCATACCACCTTGCCAATTGCACTAAAACAAATAAAATATCTCCCATTTCTGCTTGTTGATGTTCCTTATCTTCAGATTTTAAAGCTTCTTCAAACTCTCCAACTTCTTCGTTAAATTTTTCCCAAACTCCTTCAATATTTTCCCATTCAAAACCAAGAGCAGCAGCTTTTTTAGAAATTTTCATTGCTGCCATAAGTGGAGGTAACTGTCGAGCGTATCGACTGAGTTTTGTACTAAATAAATCATTAGTTTCTCCTTTTTCTGCTGCTTTGATTTGTTCCCAATTTTGCTTAACTTCTTCTGTACTATTTACTTTCACATCTCCAAATACATGAGGATGTCTTCTAATCATTTTTTTATTAATATTTTTAGCGACTTCAGCTAAAGTAAAATCATTTGCTTCACTAGCTATTTGTGCTTGCAAAACCACCTGTAATAATAAATCTCCTAATTCATCAACTACTGCTTCTTTATCTCCGCTTTTTATGGCATCAACTGCTTCATAAGCTTCTTCAATAATGTAAGGAGTTAAAGTTTCTGAAGTTTGAGCTAAATCCCAGGGACATCCCCCATCTGGAGAACGTAATTTTGCTACTATTTCTATTAGTTCTTGTAACGCAGTCAATGTTGAATCCATATTAGATCACAAAATAGTTTAATTTTAATATGAAATAAGTAAAATCCTTACCGAATAATTAATAATTAATAATTAATTATTAATTATTAAATAATTCGCGCTTTGAAGCCTCCCCTTTCAAAGGGAAAATAAAGAAATAATATTTCCTTACATTCAATTCCGTAACGGTTTTAACCAGAGGTAATTATACCAATTCCCATGCATTATTGCTATACTTGGACAAGACTTAAGTTCTTAACTAATTAGCACAAGTAAAATCACTTTTTTACTAATTTCACCTAAGTTCATGTTAATTATTCTTGTGTTTGCTTCTCCCTGTACGGACGCCCTTATGCAACGTCCCTACCCACTCCCCCACTTCCCCTCCTGGGAGGGGGAGGGGCGAGGGGTGGGTCTGCTGATCAACAAAATGTAGAAAAGTTTTTGAGAAATGGTATTATCCATTAATGAATAATGTTTACCCTATCGTCTATAAAGCAGACTTCCAAACTCATTACTAGAATATTTTTGTCCTACAGTAATTTTGCTGTTATTTAAGTTTAAGGAAAAAAACAGTATTTATAGCTAATTTAAGAGGATTTGATCTAGGAGCCATCTTTGATGATTATATAAAAAATATTCTGGAAAAAGGCAGCGTGGATAAAGATGTTAAAACTGTTTATCTAGAACGTTTAGGATTTATGACAACTCTTACGGGTGAGTACTTGTATTTCTATTTAAGTAAGTAGGTAAGCTTAGTTAATCCATATATCCTAACTATTAGTTATAGATAAAAATATTGAGTACTTTGCTCAATTTACTTACTTAAATTCTATAAGAATAATTACTGATTTACAGTCATAAATTTATCATAGTATCCAACTATATAGATTATTATCTATCAAGTAGTGTGCAATGAAATAATTAAACCTTTTTTTATTTGTGACCAAGATATAGGCCACATAATCTATACATATTATATAAAACAAACAAATATATTAAGAAATAAAATTAAGCAATTTTTATCAGCTCTGATGATCTTCTGAGGATTGTGCTAGAAAAGTTAAAGATAGCCATGATAATATATTCCAGATGTGCAAGCAAACTATCAGGAATATTTTGATAAATCGTATCTATTGATACAAAAATACTAGGAATTCCCTTAATATGTTTGCTTTGTATGAGTCATATTCAGATTCATTTATTGTGCCTAATTTAGAGGTTAAAAGTCAATTTCTATCTTTAGAGTCAACTATACAGGAACTACCTCTGCAAGACTTTCAAATTGCATCTAGCTACCTTGGGAAAGATATTGCACCTGTGTTTGAATCCAACCCTTTGCTGCCTGGCGTGATTTTGAGAGATCGGCAAGATAAATTAGTTGGTATGATTTCTCGAAGATTATTTTTTGAAAAAATGGGAAGTCGCTATGGTATAGAGATGTTTTACAAGCGGCCTATAGAAGCTTTATATCGTGTCTCCAAAACAGATATATCTATTCTTCCTGGTAATACGTTGATAGTAGAAGCAGCACAAAAATCTTTGCAGAGACGGCCTGAGTTATTATATGACCCAATTGTTGTAGAAATAGAAGCTAATGTTTATAGACTTTTGGATGTGCATCAGTTATTAGTCGCTCAGTCAAATATTCATGAACTTACGAATCATCTACTACAAAAACAAACTCAGGCAAAAGCTATTCAAACGGAGAAAATGGCAAGTTTGGGAAGAATGGTTGCCGGGGTAGCCCATGAAATTAGAAATCCTGTTAACTGTATTTGGAATAATTTGATATTTCTAACTTCTTATTTAGAAGAAATTACTAAGCTTTTATCTGCTTATGATGAAATATCAGAGCCATCTCCAATTATCAATCGAATTAAAGAACAAATAGATTATGATTCTTTACAAGAAGAATTAGCTGAGACGACTCAAGGTATTAAACTTGGCTCAGAACAACTGCTGAAAATTGTGAATAGTCTTCGCAATTTTTCTCACATGGATGAGTCTCAAAAGAAACAAGCATATATCCATGAATGTATAGATAGTAGCTTACTTATTTTAAATAATCGTCTTAAAAATGGTATCAAAATTCTTAAGAATTATTGTACAAATTTACCAATGATTAGTTGCTATTCTGGTCAACTTAGCCAAGTATTTATGAATCTAATTAGTAATAGTATTGATGCACTTAATGAAAAATTAGCTGAATTGGACTTGTGTGATTGGCAACCTCAAATTGAAATAAGTACAGAAGTCATAGTTAGGAAAGAGTCTGATTTGCTGACTATTAGAATAGCTGATAATGGGCAAGGTATTCCTCTAGAAATACAAGATCGAATCTTTGAAAACTTTTTTACCACTAAACCTGTAGGTAAAGGAACAGGTATGGGTCTAGCTATTTGTTACCAAATTATTACTGAAAAACATGGTGGAAAGCTTAAACTAAATTCCTTACCAGGCAAGGGTACTGAATTTGAAATTATTATACCAATAGTTTAATTGAATACTGTTCACGCTCTAGAAAAGAAAAAATATAAATCAGACAGTCCTTACTGAAAAAAAAAGATCAGAGGATCTTTACCAAGAGAATTTATTAAAAGTCTGAAGCGGAAATTATAGACGTATTATTTATAGATATATTATTTCCAATAGATATCTCCATAAATTAGATTTTTACCTATACAACAGGATAAGGGTTTCAGATTCTTTTTCACATATATGTAATAGTAGTATACTGCAAATTATAAAATTTTTAGGGTAAAAACAGAAGCTCAAATCCTACCTAAATATACTCTTTCCCTACTTTTTTTCAAATTTTTTAGTGGTAAATGGCAAAACTTCTGTTATACTTGAATTACTAGGTGGAGTTCTCACCAATTTTAAACCTGTGGACGAAGATAAGTTACAGACTGGGGTCAGTGGTCTTCAGTGTTTGCGCAGCATTGCGTCAGCACGCGCAGGAAGCTAGCTCCAAAGCTCAAAATACCGTTTTGGGTAAGTTTGGGTAAGTTTAGTCGAATTTTATCCTATCATATTATATACTTTATACTTTCAACTAAACTTCTTAACCATAAATACTCTTTACCGTGCCAAATCGAAATTTCTTAGTTTCTTTATTCATTACCCTTGGCCTATGGGGCACTACAGTGAAACCGATGCTGGGACAAGCATTAGTTCCTCACATACTACAGCTAAACTCAGCTCAATTGGAACAAACGGGTTTAAGTTTAGCTGAGGAAGCTGTACAGTT
This sequence comes from Okeania sp. SIO2C9, assembly GCF_010672455.1. Classification (GTDB taxonomy): domain Bacteria; phylum Cyanobacteriota; class Cyanobacteriia; order Cyanobacteriales; family Microcoleaceae; genus Okeania. The sequence goes on from NZ_JAAHGO010000024.1 coordinate 35,120, forward strand.
AGCAAGATTTCAACAATTTGAGTTAGCTTTATCAAGAGCTGAATTGGCCACTGAGTTAGCCCCAAATAGTCAACAGACCTGGGCACTATTAGGCAGTCTTTACATTCAAGCTGAAGAGTTAGAAGAAGGTATTATAGCTCTAGAACAAGCTCAAGAAATTGATCCAAGTAATGCTGATATTCGATTTGTTCTTGGTAGAGCTTACTTTCAAAAAGCTGAGTATGGAGAAGCTATCAAGCAGTTAAGAGCAGGTTTGAAGTTCAAACCAGATAGTCCTGGTGCTTTATTCGATCTAGGTAATGCTTATTACAAACGTGGTAAGTTTAAAAGAGCGATCGATCAATATGAAGAAGCTTATGAGTTAGAAAAAAATCTATGGCCTGCAATTAACAATATTGGCTTAGTTAGATACGAGATGGGAGATGTGGATGATGCGATCGGAAAATGGCGTGAAGCTGTTTCTTTAGATAGTAAAGCAGCAGAACCACTTCTAGCGCTATCAGTAGCTCTCTACACTAAAGGTGATAAACAACAAGGTTTTGCTATGGGAGAAGAAGCTCTACGACTAGATAGCAGATATGCAGATATTGATTATCTTGACCAAAACTTGTGGGGAAAACGCTTGCTGGAGGATGCAAAAAGGTTTTTCGCAACTCCGCGTATTCAGGAAACCTTAGCTCAAATAGAAGACTTACCTCCCTCGTCTCCATCTCAGGTATCTCCATGATATAGAGTCATCTTCAATATTTAACTGTTGCAGAAACCTCACGCCATTATCAAGTAGCTAATCGTAAAATAGCTAGATTTCGAGAGTATTTTTTGCACAAGCTGTCCTGCGTGGCAGTCGCTACAATGCCATCCCATCCTAGGTCATGCTGCGCAAACGACCGCTTATTATCCCCTATCCAAGGGGAGGCGCATACCCACAATTTTTCGGTAAAAGTATGAAAAGTTAGTTTCAATCATACTATCCGGCGATCGCTAACTCGATCTATAAAAAAATATTTTCACCTCTTTCAAGCTCTCGATAATTTGTGACAAATTGGAAAAATGTAGGTCGCTCAAACCACTTTAGTGATAAATAATATTTTTTCAGAGCAATTAAAGTTGCTATAATTGCTAAAACCTCGAAAATATAAAAATTTTATTTTTTTTCCTTCTGTCAAAATAAGCTATGACAAATTATCAATATCAAGTTGGTGGATGTTTGCCAATTGATTCTCCTACCTATATTAAACGTCAAGCAGATTTAGAATTATATCGTGGATTAAAAGCAGGAGAATTTTGTTATGTTCTTAATTCTCGACAGATGGGTAAGTCTAGTTTGCGAATACAAACTATGGAAATTTTACAAACGGAAGGAATTATTTGTGCTGGTATCGATCTAAGTGCAATTGGTAATTTAGACATTACTCCCGAACAGTGGTATGCAAGTGTAATTGACAGTATTATTAGTAGTTTGGATTTATACGATCGCTTCGATTTAACAAGTTGGTGGTTTGAGCATAATAATTTATCTTATGGGCAGCGTTTTAGCAAATTTATTCAATCGATTATTCTCAAGTTAATTTCCCGAAATATTATAATTTTTATTGATGAAATTGATAGTACCCTCAGTTTAAAATTTCAAGTAGATGATTTTTTTAGGGTGATTCGCTCTTGTTACGATAAAAGAGGGCAAAATCAGGAATATAAGCGTTTAACTTTTTCTTTTTTTGGTGTAGCTACTCCTGCCGATCTAATTAGAGATAAAATTGGGAGTCCTTTTAATATTGGTCGTGGAATAGAATTAACTGGTTTTAGTTTCAAAGAAGCTCAACCTTTAGTAACAGGATTAGCTACAAAATATAATAATCATCAACAAATATTACAAGCAATATTAAATTGGACTGGGGGGCAACCTTTTCTGACTCAGAAGCTATGCCAACTCATCCTAAAATCTGAGTCTTTTATTCCCCTTGGTAAGGAGAAAGAATGGGTAGAAAATTTTGTCCGAAGCATGATAATAGATAATTGGGAAAGTCAGGATGAACCACAACATTTACGGACTATTCGCGATCGCTTCTTATTAAGTAATCAACGTCAGAAGTTATTATTGTTATATCAAAAAATTTTGCAGACAAAAGGAGTAAAAGTTAATCAAAGTCCTGAACAATTAGAATTAAGATTAACTGGGTTAGTTATTCATGACCGAGGTAAGTTAAAGGTTTATAATCGCATTTATGAAGCAATTTTTAATCTAAATTGGATAAATAATGTTTTGCCAGAAGCGGGAATAGTAAAAGATAGTAAATATCTGCGAAATTCGGATACTAACTTATCAATAAATCGGCAGGAATACCGAAATAGTCAGATATTGTTGAACAAGGTAAAAAATTATTGGGTTAAAGGTGTTTTAGAAACTTCCTTGCACGGCAAAGTATTAATTGAACTAGGATTAGAAGAACGAAAAAATGCAGTAAATCGTCCTTGGGGTTTACTGTGGTCAGACTTAGAAAATCCCCAACAAGAATTACCGCCTGGTACTCGAATTATTGATAAATTTGATGAATTAGGCGCGGGGCGAACTTTATTAATTTTGGGTGAACCTGGTTCTGGCAAAACGACAACTTTATTAGAATTAGCACGAGACTTAATTAATAGAACTGAAGCTGATTTAACTCAACCAATACCTGTTGTTTTTAACTTGTCTTCTTGGGAGGGTAAAAAACAAGCGATCGCTGATTGGTTAGTTATAGAATTACATACTAAATATCAAGTGTCTCAACAAATTGGTAAAGCTTGGATACAAGAACAAAAGTTACTTTTATTGCTGGATGGTTTAGATGAAGTTAGTAGAGAAAAACGAGAAGATTGTGTAGATGCTTTGAATAAATTCTGTCAAGAATACGGGCAGACAGAAATAGTAGTTTGTAGCCGGATTCGTGATTATGAAGCTCTTTCAAGTAAGTTAAAATTTCAAGCAGCTATATATTTACAGCCCTTAAGTTTAGAGCAAATTCAAGAGTATTTAAAAAATGCAGGTTCAGAATTAGTAGCAGTCAGAAAAGCATTAGAATCTGATGTTAAATTACAAGAATTTTCTCGGTCTCCTTTGATTTTAAGTATTATCAGTTTAGCTTATCAAGGAATATCAATTGAAGAATTACCTAGTCCCAGTAATACTGAACTAAGGGAACATTTATTTAATGCTTATATTGAGCGAATGTTTAAGCGTCGTTCGGTTAATATTCTCTATTCTCAAGAGAAAGTAAAAAAATGGCTAATTTGGTTAGCAAAGCAAATGGTAAGCGAGTCAGAAACTGTATTTTTAATTGAAAGAATTCAGCCAACTTGGCTACGAAATAAAATTTATATTATTGGTTATATTATTACTCTTTTGACGATAATATTATTCGTATTATGGAACCTATTTTATCGATTTTTAACTTTGCCTAAAATGGCGTTACTTGTAGCATTTTGTTTTGTATATTTTTGGCGTTTTTTTGGATTTAAAACTATTCAAACAGTCACTACTTTGAGATGGTTAGGAAAATATACTATCAACCAAGTAGTTATTGGCATAACTATCGGACTAATTTCTGGTATATTATCTGCAGTTATTTTCTACTATAATTTAAAAATTCCTAATCAAATTAGTCATCCTCTACTTAGAGGAGTAATAGCTGGATTAAGCTTAGGGCTAATTCTAGGAATAGTTCGTGGTATGACAGGTCCAGGAATAGAAGAAGTAACTGTTCCCAATCAAGGAATTTGGCAGTCAACTAAAAATGCTTTTATCTTTGGTTTAGTTGGTGCAATAGTAATGAGTTTAGCTGCTAAATTATTAGACTGGTACTTCTTAACTTGGGGTGAATATGGGTTGATTTTCGGATTAGCTGTGGGAGGAGGGGAAGCTTGTGTAAAACATTTTATTTTACGAATTATTTTGTATTTTAATGGTTATATCCCTTGGAATTATACTCGTTTTCTCGACTATGCAACCAAGTTAATATTTTTACAAAAAGTAGGAGGTGGCTATATTTTTATTCATAGATTATTGTTAGAACATTTTGCCAGAATGCCATGAAGAAGGTCTTATATAGAATCCGGGTAATTAGTTATCGTATTACTGAGGAGTAAGGAGTAAGGAGTAACGAGTAACGAGTAACGAGTAATATCAAATCCAGTTGAATACTTAATTGTATTGTTGGGGGAGATGGGGAGATGGGGAGATGGGGAGATTGAATAATGAACATATACTATATAACCGGATTCTATATTAGGTGTTAGGTTTTAGGTGTTATACCAAGCGTGAAAAAAGAATGTTACGAATAGTAAGAGGAATAAAAAAACACGTGCAGGATATTCCCCTTTGGCAAAGCGGTCGATCTTCGGAGCTTCCCGTAGGGTGGGATGGCGAGGAAACCTGCGCCATATCCAATCGACCAAGAGAGCGGTGCGACCCCGCGACGACGCCAGTCGCACCTGGTAGCGCACCAAGACAAAAGAATGATTTCCAACCTGAAAAATAATGGTATTGAAGCTATTCCCGTGTGACTCGGTCTTCCTGACTCCCCCTCCTGGGAGGGGCGCGCGGGTGGGTTGACTCCTAAGAAATATCCTAGCTATTTGTAGCAAATATTTATCAATTTAGTATTATATCAAGTCTCATTAATTAGCCATAATAAAAATGTTCTTTTCTTGAGAAAGAATATTTTTTTGGTGCGGAATGCTGCGCAATTGACATCCTCCCGACGCTGCACTTGCGTGACAGCGCGAGATTCCCTAACATCACTGATAGGGGTTTTCTGCTTCCTCTTGACAGAGGAGCTGCGCTAACATAGCACCTACCTCCGAGGCCGAACCTCTTTTCGGTCTTACGGTCGCTCCACAGACTGACATTGCTAGTCCAGCAGCCTTATTTTATTGAGTATAGCATACTATTGTAAGAACCGCTCTTATTGATTGGTTTTTCCTGCGGAATGCTGCGCAAACATGCCCTAGCTCCCCTACGGGAGAGCGCGGGTCTTCAACCAACGTTGAGATAAATTTATCCCTGCTCCTTACTCCTTAAATTTTTTGGTGGTGGTGCATAGTAATGGTAGAGAGAGTGTGGGAAGTGTGGGAAAAAATTAAAAAATATATATCTTCACACCTTAGGGAGCAGGACAACTAATTTTTTATTGTGATTATTCAAAGATAATGGATAAGCTGTGGTAAAATTTATCAACCCAACCTGCTAAATCTTCAATTTTTGATATTGAATCAGATTACTATAAGCGTAAAAAAAATCTGTAGCTAAAATTGCTATTCATACTAGAAAAATTAGTTATCTTATAGAAAAGTAAACTTATAACCAAGACAGTACGTTAATCATAATGCTGACACAAATAGTTCGTCCCATGGTTCGGACCCAGGTTCGGTTATTAGCAAACTGTCACTCAACCCGTCTAACGTTAATTCATACAATTGCTAAATGGCTAGGTTTTTTGGGAGTAAAAGCAGAAGTAATCGAACTTAATGCTAATCTAGACAAAAAAATAACTATTTCCTTAACTGTAGAAAAACCAGAATCTTGCGATAACCAAGATTGGCAAAAAATTGTCGATGGTATTAATATAGAAAAACCTCAAAATAGTTCCCAAGAAATAACTGCGACCGAACCGATCCAAATAATGACAGCCAAGCAACAAGGAAAACTGCAAAGGTTGATAGCTTATCTTATTCAAGCAGGGGAACCAAATCAGAAAATTAAATGGGAAGAAATATGTCCTAATTTACAACAATTGGGATTAGATGAAAATATGTTAGACGGAATTCGCTCTGCGATTAGAGTACCTCAGTCTATTGATTTATTAGTTGAAGAATTAGAGCCAGATGTAGCAGCGATCGCTCTTCCTTTAGCGATGAATATTGCTCTTTTTGATCGGCAAGTCAACTCATCTGAAGATTATGCTTTAAATTCATTATTACAGGTAATGAAACAACCTACAAAACCTACAATTGTAGAGAAAAATGTAGAAAAAAATTTTTTCAGGCATAAGCTATATTGGCTAATAACTTCAGTTATTCCTAGATAATGGTACTTACCGAATAATTAATAATTAATAATTAAATAATTCGCGCCTTGAAGCCTCCCCTTGGATAGGGGAAAAAAGCGGTCGAGGGATGGCCAGGTCCCCTCGCCATATCCAATCGACCAAGACAGCGGTCGTTTGCTTTTGCTTCGCAAAACTGGCGTAACGCAACGCTGACGCGAAACGCGACAGCGGAACGGAGTTCTCTCTTCGGAGCTTCCCATAGGGTGGGATGGCGCAGGTTTCCTGCGCCATATCCAATCGACCAAGAAAAGAAATAATATCTCCTGATATTCAATTCCGTAGCGGTTAAAACCCGAGGTAATTATCAATTATCAATTATCAATTATCCATTAATGAAAGCACTTTTCAGATTGGTGAACCACACATTCAAAATAATAATACTTGTAGGGACGTTCCATGGAACGTCCCTACTGTGGTCGATTCAAATGAAAACTGCTGTAGACATTTTTTCGGCTATAAACTAGCCAAAAAAATGTCTAGGCAGGGGAAAGACGTTAAAGCCCTAAAATTGGCTAAAACCCTTATCAATACTGGATTTATACCTTTTTTGCCTAAAAGTCTATCTTTAGAGTCTGGATACCAAAACCAGGAAAGGATGAAAAACGACCGCTGGGAATTCCAACAATATACGATCATGCATTACAAGTCCTGGTGAAATTAGGTATGGAAGCAGAATGGCAGGGACGTTTTGAACCTAATAGCTATGGTCTTTTCCGGTGGCCAACGCATGATGCCATAGCAGCCATCTATGCCAGCATCAACAAAAAATCTAAATATGTGCTAGATGCTGACATATCCAATGGGTTCTATAAAGCGTTTTGGCATAGTGGCGTTCGTGGAGCGTGGTGGAGCGCCGTATCGCTCTTTTTTTCTTCAACTTGATTATACACTAACGATGCAACCAGACATGATATAATTCGCGATCGCTCTTCAGATGTAAAATACACTTCAAATATTGAAATTGTTGCCAATGGTGTTATCTTGTGGAAAGGAAAATATTGTAAAAATGTTGGTTGTTTGAATAGCAACTAATTTATCACGCTCACCGATGGAAAAATCTAATATAAACCAGCTAGTCTTAATCGCAAATAATCAAACTCCAGACCGCATTCCACGAATAATATCAATAGACCTTTTGCGTGGACTCGTAATGGTGCTAATGACATTAGACCATGTACGAGGATTTTTTTCCAATGCCGACTTTAACCCCTTAGACCTGACTCAGTCAAACATTCCTCTATTTCTAACACGGTGGATAACTCATCTTTGCGCTCCCACATTCATTTTTTTAGCAGGAATTAGCGCTTATCTCTCTCTCAAACGTGGCAAAACTAAACAACAACTTTCTCGTTTTTTGTTGCTCCGAGGACTGTGGTTAGTATTTCTAGATTTAACAGTAGTACGTTTGAGCTGGAGGTTTGACTTGAATTTCACTTTTTCTGCTGCCGGAGTATTGTGGGCGATCGGATGGTCGATGATTTTCTTAGCAGCAATAATTTATCTTCCTACTCGGACAATTTTGGCGATCGCAATTTTCCTGATAGTCGGACATAATCTTTTTGATAACGTACAAGCAGAACAATTAGGAAATATTGGTTGGATTTGGACAATACTTCACGAGCAAAAAATGATTGAACCAATTTCTGGGTTTCGTTTGTTTATCCTTTATCCTCTTATTCCTTGGATCGGAGTAATGGCATTAGGTTATGCTTTCGGAACACTATTTGAAATGGAAAAAGAACGGCGACTTCAGCTATTAAGAAACATCGGTTTAAGTACGATTGCTGCTTTTATCATTATCCGAGCAACTAATATTTATGGCGACCCCAATCCTTGGTCAATCCAGTCTAACTTTCCTAATACCTTACTATCCTTTATCGATTGTCATAAATATCCGCCTTCTCTACTATATTTACTAATAACACTCGGTCTAGCAATATTATTACTTTATTGTTTGGAAAAAACAAAAATACGTTATTTTAAACCATTAATTATATTAGGTCAGCAACCATTATTTTTCTATGTTATACACATCTACTTAATTCATCTAACTGCTATTTTATTTGCCCTTTCTAGATATGGGATAGAACCTTTTACTTTCTCCCAAGTAGGCATCAGTTGGAAACCAAAAGAATTTGGGTATGATTTACCAATTGTTTATCTAATTTGGTTGTTAATAACCTTCCTTTTATACATTATCTGTGACTGGTTTGCTAAGTATAAGAAAAAGCATCGAAGCAAGTGGTGGTTGAATTACCTATAAAAATAGGGTTTTCCTAGCCTTCTACTGAATTAGAAGGTACTGATAACTGATAACTGAAATGACTGGTTCGCCAAGTATAAGAAAAAGCATCGAAGCAAGTGGTGGTTGAATTACTGATAAAGACCAGTTATTGACCGAAAAATTCTGGATTATAAAATTTCATCACCAACTGATATACTATCTGATCAACAAATTTAAGTTTTATCAGATTAAAATTTATCTATGGGTTATCCTTCTTATACTCCTCCGTGGTTCCTGAAAAATGGTTTAGCAATGACTCTTTATGCAGCCTTTTGGATACCCCGTTTTTGGGAAGAAACTACTACATTTCCTAAGCCTTCTTACCAAGATAAAATTTTTATTGGAGCAAATGATGTGCCAATTTTTGGCTGGATGGCTATTCCAGAAAACCCAAAAGGTACAATTATTGGGACTTATGGAATTACAGGAGAGTTAGATAATCAATGGTTCTTACAACTATTAGGACGCAAAGCTTATGCTCAAGGTTATGCTGTTATTTTATTTGATTGGCGTGCCCATGGCAAGACAGCATTACTATCAGAAACTCTAACTTCAGATGGTATTTATGAAGGGCAAGATTTTGTTCATATTGCTGCTCAAGCAAAAGCAATGGGTTGTCCGCCTAATTTTTGGTTTACTGCATATTCTTTGGGAGGACAACTAGCACTTTGGGGTGCAAAAGTAGCAGAAAGTTTGGCTCCAGAATTAGGGTTAGCAGAAACAGATATTGGTGGTTGTGCAGTTATTTGCCCCAGTCTGGAAGCTCAACGTTCTCTATCTTACTTAGATAGCTCTCCTTTAGGAAGATACTTGGATAAAGGAATTACTAAAAACCTCAAAAAATTAGTTTGGTTAATTCACGAACATCATCCAGATTTTATCGATCCAGAAGCAATAGAGCGTGCTGATTCTATCTGGAAATTTGATGAAGAATTTGTTATTGAAAAGTTAGGATTTTCATCAGTAGAAGATTACTATCAAGCAACAAGTCCTCTATATTTTTTACCTCATATAAAAAAACGAACATTGATTATTTATGCTGAAGATGACCCTATGTTTGACCCAACAATTGCAGCAGATTTAAAAGCTGCTTGTGACAGTAATTCTGCCATTGATTTAATGTTAACTCGTTACGGTGGCCATGTAGCTCATGTTAGCAGTAAATCTTGTCAAGCTAATGCTCAAGATCCTGATATTTGGTGGGCATTGAATCGAGTTTTTGAATGGATTAAACAAAATGAAATGTCAAAATTAAGTACTTCAGTTACTTATTAAAATTAATGATTTGGAATTGGGTTATAATCCTAATTCCTGATATTTATTAGTTGCTCATTTTGTAGCAAATATTTAGCCAATTAATTTTACTACTGCAGGATGGCAGAAATAACTAATATCATGTCCGGTTGAACAGTTATAAATAAACGACGAAGGAGTCAGGAGACAGGAGACAGGAGACAGGAGGGTAGAAAGAAGAAGAAGGAGAAAGTTTTTTTATCACTAATTATCCGGACATGATATAACCAGTTAAAAAATCCTAAAAGCCTTACCAATCAATACTTTTAACTTTTGACTGTCAGATGTGTGTCTTACATTCTGGAGGGGCTGTGTGCGGAATTACTTCCGCACTTTATACGCCCCGTAGGGGACCTCAGAATTACACACTCGATGCATGACTTCCGCGTAGCGGCACTACCTAATTTGAAAATTATTCGCCTCCAGAGAAATATCATTATTCAAAACTGCAAATTGAGCGCCATCTCCTAAACCAAATTCACTACCATTAGGATTATAAAATAATGCGCCACTGGCAGAATTATAAACAATAAAAGCACCATTAGTGGCAACAGCATCATCACTTTCAACTATGGCAAAATCTGTTTCCACACTAAAACCTTCACCTGCATCACTCTCTAAAGCAGTGAATGTTTTTTTGTCTAACAAAATCAAGTCTCGTTGTACATCAAAATCTGTAATTATATCTATACCTATTGCGGCGGTTTCAAACTCTTGGTTAGTGTTGAAGATAAAGCTGTCAATGCTAGCTCCACCTGTGAGAGTATCGTTGCCTGCACCTCCGTTGAGGCGATCGCGACCAATACCACCGTTTAAAATATCGTCGCCATTGCCACCGAGTAAGATATCAGACCCAGGGCGGCCTTCGATTATGTCATTGCCATCGTTACCACGGAGCAAGTCTTTGCCTCTACCACCGATGATTTGGTCTGCACCACTACCACCATTAACAGTATCGTTACCACCACCAGCTTTGAGAATGTCATTGCCGTCGTTACCATTAACACGATTATTTGCTACATTGCCTGTGATGGTATTGTCTAGGTTATTGCCTTGACCGTTAATGGCGTCGTTGCCTGTGAGATTGAGATTTTCTAAGTTATCTCCTAGAGTGTAAGTGATGGAGGAATTGACAGTATCATTACCTGCATCAGCTAGTTCTATGACGGTATCTTCTGAGTTATCTACCACATAAGAATCATTGCCAGGCCCACCAATCATTATGTCTATTCCTGAGCCGCCATCAAGTTGATCGTCGCCAGCATTACCTATGAGGGAGTCGTTGTCAGTATTGCCCAGAAGAGTATCATTTCCCCCTGCACCGTCAATAGTATCGTTGCCTGCTAATCCATCAATCAATTCGTTTGCGGAGGTGCCAGAGAGATTATCGTTTTCTGGAGTGCCAGGAGGTCCGGTAGTATTGAGTAGTATTGAGACAGTACTAGGGGAAAAACCAGCTATGGCTAAATCGAGATTGCCATCTCCATTGAATTCCCCTACTGCTATCGACTCTGGGAATTCTCCCGCTGCAAAGTTAGTAGGTTCAGAAAAAGACCCATCTCCATTTCCTAATAATACTGACACATCATCGGAGAAAATGTTAGCAGTAGCTAAGTCAAAATTGCCATCTCCATTGAATTCCCCTACTGCTATTGATATTGGGCTGTCTCCCACAGCAAAATTAGTAGCATCAGCAAAAGAGCCATCTCCATTTCCTAATAATACTGACACATCATTGGATATATTATTAGCCACAGCTAAGTCGAGATTGCCATCTCCATTGAATTCCCCTACTGCTATTGATATTGGAAAATTCCCACAGCAAAATTAGTAGGTTGAGAAAAAGAACCATCTCCATTTCCTAATAATACTGAAATCTCATCGGAGGAAATGTTAGGCAAAGCTAAGTCAAGATTGCCATCTCCATTGAATTCCCCTACTGCTATTGATATTGGAAAATCTCCCACAGCAAAATTAGTAGGTTGAGAAAAAGAACCATCTCCATTTCCTAATAATACTGAAATCTCATCGGAAATGTTAAGCACAGCTAAGTCAAGATTGTCATCTCCATTGAATCCCCCTACTGCTATTGATCTTGGGAAATCTCCCACAGCAAAATTAGTAGGTTGAGAAAAAGAACCATCACCATTTCCTAATAACACTGACACATCCTCGGAGGAAGTGTTAGCAGTAGCTAAATCAAGATTGCTATCTCCATTAAATTCCCCTACTGCTATTAAGTCTGGGTTATTCACCGCAAAATTAGTAGGTTGAGAAAAAGAACCATCACCATTTCCTAATAATACTGAGACATCATTGGAATTCAAATTAGCCGTGGCTAAATCGAGATTGCCATCTCCATTGAATTCTCCTACTACTATTGATTCTGGGGAATTTCCCACTGCAAAATTAGTAGGTTCACTAAAGGAAACCGCAAACACCCCTGAATACTCCTGAATAACTTCCGGCAAAAACGCCAACCGAGAATTCACCAGTCCTATCCGAACTTCTAACTGCCAACTGCCACCTTTAGCAATATTTCCCACCCGGTGCGCAGATGCTGCAATATTTGCTCCTGTTAACTGGTGGAGAAAATTGAGAAATTGGCGATCGCCACCGACATTACAACCATAAAGCAAAATCTCCTCAACTGCCCATTCTTGCAGTAACCCTCTATATTGATAAATATTCTCCCGACTCACAGGAGTTTTACCCAAGTACAAAACACCATCAGCACCGTGAGCAACTATATGAATACTGGTAGCTAGCTCATCTGATAACGCTGCTGTTATTTGCTCAATACCGTCTTTTCTCAAATCCAACACCACCACTTTTGTGTCAGGATAAGTCCCCGAAACCAACTGCTGATAATTATCCACACGGGGGTCAATAATTACTAACGTCTGTTTTGTTTTTTTTGGTGCAGTTATTTCCCTAACTGTTGTTGTGGAGTTTGTATCGTCAACTCTCGTAAAAATCATTACTAATCCTCCCAAAAATGTAGCTATTTACTGGGCAAAGTAACTCAATTTTAGATTCTTAATTTTAGATAAATTATAGCATTCCGATTGTGGAGAAAGTTTGTCTTCGTTACATATATTCTCAAATTTCGCTCACTTCCCAACTTGATTAGAGAGAAATTCTTAAGGAAATTATTAATTTGAAGAAGGAGTCAGGAGAATCGGGTCGATGGAGATTCTCACCCCACCAACCGCATTTGCATCATATACACTGTGGGGTATTAAACTTATAAGAGATAAAGATTAATATTAACTTATAATTAGGGTTTGCTAAATACATCTAAAAGCATTGACAGATAAAGATTTTAGCCTTTTTGGGGTCGAATTGCAGTGCGCCTGTTTCAGTCTAAAACGCTCAAAAAGTTAGTATTTTAGGCAAGAGTTGGGCAGAAAAATCAAGTGACAATTCTTACTCCTACCTCCTATAAATTCCCCGTTTCTCCTGTCTCCTGTCTCCTGTCTCCTGTCTTCTACCCCTACTAAAAGACTTTTTCAGTAAATTATAATTATAGCATAAAAAAATCTGGAAAGCAAGACTGATTTAGCTTGAAAAACATTAATTTTTTCTGTAAATTTAGTTACAGGATTTGAGTCAGATTGAAAATATCATAATATTAAATTTTAATTAAATATCTAGCTTTTGTAGAGTTGAGGTCGATTATTGCTAATACAAAATCCGGCTTAATATCCCCTCTAATTAAATACCTATAATCTCTTGAAATTAAGCTATATAGGCATTACAGAAAAGATATTTAATTCTAAGGATTGTCAGACCTACGGATTATGATTTTTTTTACCTTTTCAGAATAAAAATAGTTTAGTTAATTATGACAAAGCATAAAATCTGAAAAAAAAATAATGTTGTCTTGACTACATTACTTTTTCACTTTGATTAAAGAAAAAAAATGGCTATCTCTCAAGAAAAACTGTGAGAATTGATACGGTAAAAAACAAACAGATTTTATAAATTCAATTAGAATGTTGTGAGAAAAAGTTGATGCAAATATTTGCCTGTAGTAACTCGTAAAATTTACATTTTTTTCACGCATATCTACTGATTTACTGAAGGAGAAGACTATGTGGGAGTATCTACCACAATTAAACGATCATTACTTGCCTTACCCAGATACAATACATCCCATTGTTGTCCACTTCGTAATAGCGATGGTATTATTTGCTTTTGTATGCGATCTTATTGGTTATTTTACTCATAATTACCGTTTATATGAAGTAAGCTGGTGGAATATGTTTTTCGCCACAATTTCTATTTTTATCGCCATAATATTTGGTCAGTTTGAAGCAGGTCTGGCACAACCCTACGAAGCAGTCCAACCAGTCCTAAATTTACATACCTTGATTGGTTGGTCTCTGTCAGGAATAATCGCTGCACTTACTGGTTGGCGGTATGTGATTCGTTCAAATAATACAGAAAAACTGCCGATGCCATATCTAGGATTGGGGTTGGTGCTAGTAGGTATAGTTTTCTTCCAGGTATATCTTGGAGATAAACTGGTGTGGGTATATGGGTTACATACAGTGCCAGTAGTGGAAGCGATCGAGGAGGGAATTTTACAATGAACCCAGAATTAATAGATAGTTTGAGTTCTCAGTTGGGAGCAAATGGTCTCCCATACAGCATCCCAATTCATCCTAATTTAGTTCACCTGACTTTAGGTTTGTTTATTATGGGGATCGCCTTTGATATCGTGGGAATACTCTTTCCTCTACAAAAACCAGTCTTTAAACTTTTAGCAATATCCACTACTCGTTCTAATTTTTTTGATGTAGGTTGGTACAATATGCTCGCCTCATCAATAATTACATTTTTCACGGTAGCAGCAGGGTTTTATGAAATCATGCTAGCGAGACCATCCGCAGAGCTAAAAAGTGCCTGGGGATTCGGAGCTATGGATACTATGATTTGGCACGGTGTTGGTGGTGTGTTCCTTTTAGCCTTCATTGTGGGCATGACAATCTGGAGAGGATTTCAACGCTATATATGGTCTAAAGACAAACTCCAACAAGTGCAGTGGAGCTATTTAGCAGTGGGTTTATTCATCATGTTTCTGATGTATGTTCACGGGACTCTGGGAGCACAGTTAGCTGCTGAGTTTGGAGTACATAATACTGCTGATGCATTGCTAAAACTAGGCGAAGACCCCAACCAAGTGCTTAAGTAATTTAGTATGGTATTTTGATGTCAACGACCCAAAACTAATTCCTAGAATATAGTGTAGGCTTGATAAAGCTAGTCTCTAATTAAGTCTTAGTTGACCCGTCTAAGTGTTCATTCACTACGTTATTTAAGTCACGATACCTGCAAATGCTCCAACAGTTTGTTGCTCTATCGGTAGTCATTAAACATCTTATTTGGGCATTGGAAGTGTGGCCACCTGAAAAAGCTTAAATAACATTGACAAGTTGGACATTACCCTAGCAATAGGAGATTCTTATGTTAAACAAAAATTCAGTTTTTGTTCTAAATAATAACAAAGTACCTTGTGACCCAATTCATCCTGCTAAGGCCAGAAAATTATTATCGGAAGGTAAAGCAGCAGTATTTAGAAACTATCCATTTACTATTATTTTGAAGTCGGAATCAAAACCCACAAAAAATTACAGAATTAAGGTTGACCCCGGTGCAAAATTTACTGGTTTAGCTTTGCTATCAAATTCTAATATAATTTGGTGTGCTGAACTTGAACATAGAGGCTTTCAAATATCTGAATCATTAATTAAACGTAGACAAGTTAGACGTTTTCGTAGAAACCGTAAAACCAGATATCGTCAACCTCGGTTTCTCAATAGAACTAGACCGAATGGTTGGTTGCCACCTAGCTTAATTAGTAGAGTTCAAAACATTAAATCTTGGGTTGATAAGTTAATCAAACTTGTTCCAGTTTCAGCAATATCAATGGAATTAGTTAAGTTTAATACCCAGAAGATAGTTAATCCAGAAATACAAGGAACTGAATATCAAAAAGGTGAGTTATTTAGTTATGAGGTTAGAGAATATCTACTTGAAAAGTTTAATCGCACTTGTGTTTATTGTGGGACTAAAGAAGCTGTATTTAATTTAGACCATTTCCACCCTAAGTCTCGTGGAGGTAGTGACAAAGTATCTAATTTAGTTCTTAGTTGTGTTCAATGCAATCAAAATAAAAGAGCTAGATTACCGACTGAATTCCTGTCAGACAGACCTAAATTACTAGCATTAATAAATAAGCAAAGAAAGTTACCTTTAGCTGATGCTGCTGCTGTTAATGCTACTAGGTGGAAACTGAAATTAGTCTTAGAATCTACTGGATTAGAAATAGAGACTGGCTCTGGTGGTTTAACTAAATACAACAGGAAACGTAATGGTATTAGTAAATCTCATTGGACTGATGCTGCTTGTGTTGGTACTTCTACTCCAGATAGTTTAAATATTAGTAACTATCAGCCATTAATAATCAAAGCTATGGGTAGAGGTAATAGACAAATGGTTAAGCCAGATAAATATGGTTTTCCTAAAACAAAGCCTAAACTAAGACAGAAATTATTCTATGGTTTTCAAACTGGAGATATTGTCAAAGCTGTTGTTACTAAAGGTAAAAAGATTGGCACTTATGTTGGTCGAGTTGCTGTTAGAAAGACTGGCAATTTTAATATCAAAACTCAAACTGAAACCGTGCAAGGAATTAGTTATAAGTATTGTAAAATAATCCATAAATCAGATGGATACATTTATAGTTTTGGTGAATTAGTTAAACAGGAAAGTACTAACTTTGTCAAGAAGGTAGTTAAAGTTTTAAATACTCCAATTCAACTTAATTTGTTTGATACTTCTGAGTTAACTACTGTTGGCGTTAGCGTTGCAAAGGAAAGTACAAGCAAAAGTCAAAAGGAAAAAGAAAAAGTTTAATGGTACTGATAGAGAACAAATTTAATTGTTCTAATTTATTGGAGGAAAGTAATTTATTTGCTGGTTGCTTTCCCCCTAGCACTAAATCATAGATTATAGTGTAGGTCTCCAGCAACTATTTTAGATGAAAATCCGGACTATTTTGACATTGGGAGCGATCGCTCTCGTTTTAACTGCTGTGAGTATTTGGGTTGGACGACTATCCTATTCATGGCTCCCACCTCAAGCAGCAGCAGAATCTATATTGATAGATGACTTATTTAGCTTTCTCGTCACCCTCGGTACATTTATCTTTCTGGGGGTAACTGGAACCCTAATGTATTCAGTTCTATTCCAACGTGCTGCCAAATATGACTACAGCGACGGCCCTCATATTGAAGGCAACATCACCCTAGAAGTTGTTTGGACAGCAATTCCTATTTTTCTCGTATTTTGGATTGCTGCTTATAGCTACAATATTTACCAACAAATGGGAATTCAGGGACCGATGGAATTAGTACATCTGCATACACCATTAGAAATGGAATCAGCAATTGCAGACACACTAAAACCTGTAACTGAACCTGTAGAGGAAATCGAAGTCTTTGCCAAACAATGGTCTTGGGTATTTAGCTATCCAGAAAATGGGGTTACTAGCACCGAACTACACTTACCAGCAAATAAGCGAGTACGGGTAGCATTAAATTCAGAGGATGTGCTGCATGGATTTTATATTCCAGCATTCCGACTGAAGCAAGACATTATTCCCAACCATTCAATAAATTTTGAATTTACTCCCATTCGTGTTGGCAAATATAGTCTAACTGATTCACAATATAGCGGTACTTATTTTGCCACAATGATAGCAGATGTAGTTGTTGAATCTCCCGATGACTATAAAAATTGGTTGGCAAAAGCAGCAAATACTAAATTATCTCCAGCCAAAAATCAGGCACAGACTGAATATGTTCAAAAATTAGAAGCTCCAGTCAAACCAGGTTGGCCTTCAGTTATACCTGCTGCACCTCCTATTGTTAATTATCATAGTTAAGAAGTCAAAAGTCAAAAGTTAGACTCGGACGGCTAAAAACTTTGATAAGACAATAGTTTCAGACAATTATTTGACATTTACAGGAGCGAGACTATTTGCAGAGATCGAGAAAAAAATTATTCCATGAAAGAAATAACCATCGACAGCATCAGTAGTAAGGTAGGTTGGGTTGACGTTTACGGAAACCCAACATCATATAGATGTTATGTTGTCTGACAGCCACCTTTAACCCAACTTATACTTAAGCAAGCAAACCTAAAATTATGTACTTGTTTTGTTGGGTTGCGCTCTGCTTAACCCAACCTACAGAAATTTATATCTAGATACTCAAGGGAAAAAAATTACTCCATGAAAGAAATAACAATCGACGGCATCGGTGATGTCACGGAAAAACCAGAACATGAACAACCGCCTAACTGGCGACGATATTTCAGCTTCAGTACCGACCACAAAGTTATCGGTATCCAATATCTAGTTACCTCTTTCCTATTTTTCCTAGTAGGTGGAATATTCGCCATGGTAATTCGTGGCGAACTAATGACACCAGAATCAGACCTGGTAGACCGCACGATTTATAACGGAATGTTCACCATGCACGGCACGATCATGCTGTTTCTGTGGACATTTCCATCTTTAGTTGGTCTGGCAAATTATCTCGTACCGATAATGATCGGGGCGCGAGATATGGCATTTCCCCGTCTAAATGCTGCTGCATTTTGGATGGTGCCAGTAGTTGGCATCCTGATGATAGCCAGTTTTTTTGTTCCTGGCGGGCCCGCACAGTCAGGTTGGTGGGCCTATCCTCCAGTAAGTATACAAAATCCCACGGGTAATTTAATCAATGGTCAGGTACTATGGATACTTGCTGTTGCCATTTCTGGTGTTTCCTCCATTATGGGTGCGGTCAATTTCGTCACAACTATTGTGAGAATGCGAGCGCCTGGTATGACATTTTTCCGGATGCCAGCTTTTGTTTGGACAGTATTTGCTGCTCAGATTATTCAATTGTTCGGACTGCCAGCACTAACAGCAGGTGCAACGATGTTACTATTTGACATCACAATGGGAACTGGATTTTTTAATCCTGCAAACGGAGGAAACCCGGTTCTCTTCCAGCATTTTTTCTGGTTTTACTCCCACCCAGCAGTTTATGTGATTATTCTGCCTATTTTTGGCATTTTTTCCGAAATATTCCCAGTCTACAGTCGCAAACCACTATTCGGGTACAAAGTGGTAGTAATTTCATCAATGCTCATTGCTGCGGTAAGTGGTTTAGTTTGGGTACACCATATGTACGCGAGTGGTACTCCTCCCTGGATGCGGATGATTTTTATGCTGTCAACTATGTGTGTTTCTGTACCTACTGGAATTAAAGTATTTGCTTGGGTGGCAACTATTTGGGGTGGAAAAATTAGACTGAATACTCCCATGTTGTTTGCTTTGGGTGGGTTGATCATGTTTGTGTTTGCTGGTATTACTGGCATTATGCTCTCTGCTGTTCCTGTAGATATTCACGTTAATAATACTTATTTTGTGGTGGGTCACTTCCACTATGTTCTCTATGGCACCGTGACCATGGGAATGTATGCTGCCATTTACCATTGGTTCCCCAAAATGACTGGGAAAATGTATTATGAAGGTTTGGGTCAGTTGCATTTTTGGCTTTCATTCATCGGTACTAACCTCAATTTTTTACCCATGCACCCATTAGGTTTACAGGGAATGTTGCGCCGAGTTTCTTCTTATGCACCTGAGTATGAATTTTGGAATTTGGTTGCAAGTCTGGGGGCATTTTTATTAGGAATGTCTACTTTACCGTTCATTTTAAATATTGTCAGTTCCTGGATACAAGGAAAGGAAGCACCTGCTAACCCTTGGCGAGCGATCGGTTTAGAATGGATGATTTCTTCCCCACCAGATGTAGAGAACTTTGAAGAAATTCCGATAATTATTGCGGAACCCTATGGTTATGGTAAGTCGGAACCTTTGACTTCTAATGACCCCAACGGACATCATGCAGAAGTTCCCGAACCTGTTAATTAATTAGGTGGTAGGTGGTAGGTTTTAGGTAGTAGGTTTTAGTTGGTAGGTTTTAGGTAAACTTTTCTCATCTACAACGAGTAATAAATAATCAGGACTTACCCATGCTTCACCTTGAAAACGCCATATGTAGGGGCGAATAGCATTTGCGCTCCAAAGCTCCGCTTTATATGTTGCGGAACAAAACGCCCTCACCCGATTTAGTGTCCGTGCGTAAGTCCTGATAATATCAAATCCGTTGACTACGGTTTTCGATAAATCGGAGTAATATAATTCTGTCAATGGTCATACAATGCTTAAGGGCGAATGGCCATTCGCCCCTACAATCTTTACTTTTTTCTGAGCATATAGCAAGGAACGAGTTGGTTAGGACATAGATTGATGATGAACCGTAAGACAGAGAAATGCTTTTCCCACTTTTGCCTGTTGCCTGTTGCCTGTTGCCTGCTATAACAAGGATAAAACCAGTAAATTAAAGGAGAATTAAAATATGGATAGTTCGATCGCCTCAGAACAACTAGAAGAACCTTTGCATTCAGCAGTTGCCGAACATACTCACGATGAAGAAGGTAATAGTATGTTCGGGTTTATCGTTTTCCTACTTTCGGAAAGCGTAATTTTCTTGAGTTTCTTTGTCGGATACATTATCTACAAAACAAGTGCCACGGACTGGTTGCCACCCGGTGTGTCTGGTTTGGAAGTTAGAGAACCTGCTATTAATACAGTGATTTTGGTTTCGAGTAGTTTCGTTATCTATTTTGCCGAAAAAGCTTTAGAGCGTAACGACCTGAAATGGTTTCGCATATTTCTGTTTGCCACAATGGCAATGGGAACTTACTTTGTAGTGGGTCAAGGAATTGAATGGAATAGTCTAGAATTTGGTTTCACAACGGGAGTATTCGGTGGAACTTTCTATCTGTTGACTGGTTTTCACGGTCTGCACGTTATGACTGGTATTTTGTTGCAGGGTATTATGTTGGGTCGCTCTTTCATTCCTGGCAACTATGATAACGGTCACTTTGGCATCAATGCTACTTCTTTATTTTGGCATTTCGTTGACGTAATTTGGATTATTTTGTTTATCCTCATTTACATTTGGCAGTGAAATAATTAGGAATTCAGGAGTCAGGAGTCAGGAGTTAGGAGTCTAGGAGTTAGGAGTTAGGAGTCAGAATAAATTTTTTGTGTAAAAGAAAACATAATGTTGACAAAAGGGGACTCTCCCTTATCCACGGGAGCTACTCCAAAACGGGAGCAAGATGCTCCCACTACTCAAAAATTGAATTTTAATGACTCCTAATATGATCTCCAGATCAACATTAACTATAAAGTCATTGCGACTGGAACGGAGTGGAAGGAAGCAATCTCATATTTTAGATATTTATGCTATTTATTCCTAATGATAACTATTCAACCGGACATGATATAACTCCTTCTTCAATACACTCAAAAAAAATTACTAAAGGAAGAATAAAATGATTATTGACGACCAACATTATGATGTAATTATTGTCGGCACAGGTGCAGGAGGAGGAACATTAGCCTCTAAACTTGCTAGTACCGGAAAAAAAATACTCATCTTAGAAAGGGGTGATTTTATGCCCCTAGAAATTCAAAATAGAGCTCATGTTGATATCTTCAAAAAAGAACTTTATCGTGCCCCCGAAAATTGGTATGACAATGCAGGGGAACCCTTTTCTCCTCAGACAAATTATGCCGTAGGTGGCAATACCAAAATCTATGGTGCTGCTCTCATTAGGATGCGGGAAAAAGACTTTGAAACAGTAAAACATCAAGAAGGAATTTCTCCAGAATGGTGTCTCAAATACAAAGACTTTGAACCATATTACACTGAAGCAGAAAAACTTTATAAAGTTCATGGTCAAGTTAGCAAAGACCCAACCGAACCTACCCACAGTTCAGAATATCCTTATCCCGCAGTTGACCACGACCCAGAAATTAAAAAAGTTGTCGATGCGATCGCCGGGCAAGGTTTACATCCAGAAACTTTACCATTAACTCTCACCCGCGAAGAGGAAGACCCCACTGGAGACTCGGAAGTATTCGGTATTGCACCACTGCTGGACTCTCCTAACATTACTATTAAAGCTAATGCAAAAGTAGTCTGCTTACTCACTAACTCATCTGGTAATACAGTTAAAGCAGTAGAAGTAGAAATTGGCAAACAATCATTTCTATTTTTTGGAGATATTGTCGTACTTGCTTGTGGAGCAGTAAATTCAGCAGCATTACTATTACGTTCTGCTAATGAAAAACATCCAGATGGTTTAGCAAACAGTTCCGGACAAGTGGGACGCAACCTAATGAAACATCTGATGACTGCCGTAGTGCAACCTAGTCCCAAACCAAACTCTGGGAACTTTCTCAGAAGTGTGAGTGTGAATGACTTTTATTGGGGGGATGAGAATTTTGCGTATCCTATGGGTCACATAGAAAATACAGGTGGTCTGCTGCAAGATATTACTTTTGCTGAGTCTCCACCAATTTTATCTGTGTTAGCAAAAGCAATGCCAGGGTTTGGCTTGAAACAGTTAGCATTGCGTTCCATTGGTTGGTGGTTGCATTCGGAAATAGTACCAGACCCCAATAACCGAGTTGAAGTCAAAGGGGATAAATTGTTTTTCCATTACACTCCCAATAACTGGGAAGCACATGATCGCTTAGTACATCGTTGGATGGATGTATTGAAGTTGGTAGACAAAGAGGTGGGAAATGCTGTTTTGAAGCGCGGCAGTATTTATCCCCGTGGGGAAGTTCCCATTGAAGTTGTAGCAAACCAATGTGGTACTTGTCGGTTTGGGGAAGACCCGAAAACATCGGTTTTGGATATTAACTGTCGTACCCACGATGTTGATAATTTATATGTTGTGGATAGCAGTTTTTTCCCATCAAGTTCGGCAGTAACTCCTGCACTGACAATTATTGCTAATGCTCTGCGGGTAGGGGAACATTTGAAGGAAAGATTACAGTAATGGTTGTGCATTGTCATTATTTTTTTGACGAACCATAACAGTGGGAGCATCTTGCTCCCGTGTCAATTTCTTGTTCCTGCATACTATTACTATTGAGGACTACCAACACTTACAGTGCTTCCCGTTGTTATGAGGTACACCCCGAAGCGGGCAAGATGCCCGCACTACCATATTTTCATTACTTACCCTGTATCTCATTTGCCCAAAATATGCTGTATAATAACAGCTCGTAGTTGCCCTTTAGCACCTCAAATATATCTAGCAGCGCTGAAGCGCAACTACAAACAAAGACTTCATTGTCCGAATATAATATTACTCAAGAATTATTCATCTGTTCAAATAACTGTTGAACTGACAAAATAGGCAGACTTGCATCAACAAAATAATCAGCATTGCGAGTAACAATAGCATCAACATTCTCAGCATAAGCACAAGCTAGTTGCACTGCATCTCCAAAGTCTCTCAAATTAGTAGCAAAAGCAGTTTCTAAAATATTACGATGAACGTCACAAATTTCCATTAATTCTAATGTCATAGCAACTGCTTCCCTTGCTCGTTCAACACTTTTAGTTTGTTTTCTAACAATGTAGAAAATATTAGTTAAAGTTGTTGCTGTAACATATCCTTCTATTTGCTGAGATTGAATAGCTGTTAATAAAGTCTTTGCATCCTGAACAAATGCTTCCCGTTCTATAAATGCGTCTAAAATAATATTTGTGTCTACTAAAACTCTCATTTTAGGTATTTCTCCACTAAACGTTCTTCGAGCATAGCTTCAACTTCCGCATCATTTGGAGGTGGACTGTCTGTTTTTCCTATCCCAATCATCCTGTCTACAAAATCAGGAGGTAACTGTGGGCGAGGGCGAAGTTCTCGGTACAAAGAATCTGTAATGGCCTTAAGTAATAACAGGCGATCGCTTACTGATAAATTCAAAGCTTTTTTTCTTAACTCTTGTAGTTCTGACATAATTTTTATTCCTTCAAACGATTATTTTTATCTAAATATTATAGTATATATTTTACTCAAGATTTTAAATATTTCTCAACTAAATGTTCTTCGACCATAGCTTCAACTTCCGCATCATTTGGAGGTGGGTTATCTATTTTTGCTATACCTCGGAACTTGTCTAAGAAATCAGGTGGTAACTCTGGGCGAGGGCGAAGTTCTCGGTACAAAGAATTTGTAATGGCCTTGAGTAATAACAGGCGATCGCTCACTGATAAATTCAGAGCTTTTTTTCTTAAATCTTGTAGTTCTGACATGATTTTTATTCCTTCAAATTGCTTTTATCTAAATATTATAATATGTATTTTTATCAGGATTTTAAGTACTTCTCCACTAAACGTTCTTCGAGCATAGCTTCAACTTCCGCATCATTTGGAGGTGGACTATCTGTTTTTCCTATACCTCGCAAACCTTCTATAGCAGCTTTGAGGTCGCGACGGGGGCGTAATTCTTCGTTCAAATAATCAGTAATATCCTTGAGTAAAGAGAGGCGATCGCTTACTGATAAATTCAAAGCTTTTTTTCTTAATTCTTGTAGTTCTGACATGATTTTTATTCCCTTAAATATTCTGCTATAATATTAGCAGAAATTATTCTAACTCTATTTCCTATTCCCTATTCCCTAATTATGAAATTTGTAAGTCCTAAACTTGATTATGCCTTTAAAAGAATATTCGGCTTTAATAACATTACAAGAATTTCTGCAACTGCCAGAAACGAAACCAGCAAGTGAATACATTAATGGAGAAATTATTCAAAAACCTATGCCAAAGGGACGACATAGCCGCTTGCAAGCAAAACTCTGTGCCACGATCAATCAAGTGGCAGAAGAAACAAAGATTGCCTATGCTTTCCCAGAGTTGAGATGTAGTTTTGGCGGGCGATCGATTGTTGCCGATGTGGCGGTCTTTCGGTGGGATCGTATCCCGTTTACACCAGAGGGTGAGGTTCCAGACAATTTTGACCTACCGCCAGATTGGACGATTGAAATTCTCTCCCCTGAACAAAGACCAAACAAGGTGATAGGTAATATTCTCCATTGTCTAGAGCATGGAAGTCATCTAGGGTGGTTTGTTGACCCAGATGACCTCAGCATTTTGTGCTTACGACACCAAAAACAACCTGTGTTGTGTAGAAGCGATCGAGTCCTTCCAGTATTTCCCGATTTAGAATTAACTCTCACTGTCGATCAAGTATTTGGCTGGTTAAAAATGGGTTCAAGAATTTAGAATTTAGAATTTAGAATTTAGAATTACCTATCCTTTAAAAGGGGAGACTTTATACCACAATTTTTCGGTAATGATTCATTATCAATTTTCCCGTAGGTTGGGTTGAGCTGGCGTTAGCGGAGCTTATCCGGAGAATAAACCCAACAGATGCCTGTTTCTTGTTAGGTTTCCTTAACGTCATCTTACAAAAGTTGTTTATGGGGAAAACCCCAAGATGACACTTTCGCACAACGCAACAGATACACATTGGTGTTGGGTTTCCTTTCGTCAACCCAACCTACAAGCTACTCTTCTTCCTGACTTGCTGTCTCCGACTGAGCAACTGCTGCGGCAAATTCTGGATTTTGTTGTAGGTCTTCTGAAACTTCTCTTGCTTCATGTAAACCAATAGCATCTGACCACTTAGTATAGTTATCCCATTTGATATCACTAAGGTCGGCACCACTGAGGTTGGCAGCAAAGAGATCTGCACTACTAAGGTCGGCATCACTGAGGTCTGCATAAATGAGATCAGCACCACTGAGGTTGGTAGCAAAGAGATCTGCACTACTAAGGTCGGCATAACTAAGGTCGATACCATTAAGGTCAGCATAACTAAGGTTGGCATCACTGAGGTTAGCACTACTGAGGTTAGCACTACTGAGGTCGGCATCACCGAGGTAGACACCACTAAGGTTAGCACCACTAAGGTAGGCACTACTGAGGTCGGCACGAATGAGGTCAGCATCTCTGAGGTCAGCATCTCTGAGGTAGGCACTACTGAGGTCGGCACGAATGAGGTCAGCACTACTAAGATCGACACCTCTGAGAAAACTACCTACTATTTTCACAAAAACAACAACTTTAGGACACTTGCTATAAGCAATAATTCGCAGTAATCTTCTTCGATCAAAATCTTCACTGCCAGGTTGACCACAAGGATAAAAATGCAACTGCTCCCGCAACTCTTCCTGAGACTGCCCATAACGATGCAACTCAAACAACAAAATCATTACATTCAACCCCGTATAAATATCCACCCGACGTTGCCCAGACTCAATACCCCACTGCTGCAACTGCCTCCCCTTCTTCTGAGGTAAAGTTTCCTCCGTCGCCTCAATAAACTTTCGATCACTCCAATTCCAATAAAATTCATACAACCGCTCAAACAACACTACCAACTCAACCTCACTTTTCACCAACAACGCCATCAAATATTCCACAACTTCCGCTGTCAAACTCCCATAACCAAACAGATCGTAAACCTGCCATTCCAACTCTTCATCAGATACTGCATAAGTTTTACGTCGCTTCCCTGTTTTCTCCGTCAAATCTTCCAGACTTTCCACCATCCGTTTTGCACAGAGAAACTCACCAAAACTCTTGTGGAAAAACTCCACCGAATTTTCTGCTTTTGCTGCCGATTTCAAATAAAACGCAGCTAAAGCATTTTTCAATCCATCCTCTCGTTTATCTTGCCGAGCATTCTCAATTAAATCCTGCAACTCCTTATATCCCTGTTTCACCAGTCGGTCTTCAATCATTTTTATGGCAGCATATTCCCCACCAGACTGCACCACACATAACCCCGCTTCTGCCAACAAAATTTCTAAATCTTCTGGGTCTAATTTCGTAATTTTCGGATTAAAATTTTTACCCTCTTCTACTCGCTGCTTCTCCAGCACCCATTTCAACGCCTGCTCATAAATCAAAACTTTCGCCCCACCAACATCAGCATGAGCAAACATCTCTACCTTTAACTGCTTATCCCGGTGCATTGCAGCGAGCAAATACAACAAAAGTGGTTCCCGTGCCAACTCCTGAACCTGCTCCGGACATTTTTGACTCTGCAAAAATTCCCGAAATTTTTTTGTTTCCTCTTGCGCAACAATAGTCTGCCACTTCTCAAACCACCGTTGCTGAATTTCGTCACCCATTGGCAAAATACTCACCCGCTCCAAATTAGGAGGCATCAACCTTTCAATTCCATAAAGTGCCAAAGGTCTACCAGTAATTAAAACGCGATGACCGCGTTCGTTATTTTCTGCTGCCTGTTTCTGAAACTGCGCCACCTGGTCTAAAAACACCTTCAACTCATTACTTGCACCGCGCTCCAACAACAACTCATCAAACCCATCCAGCAAAAACAGAAACCGAGTATTGTGGTCTGTCAACCAACCACTATCGCTAGTAACAAAATCTCTACCCACTGCATCAGCTAGAGTCTCATCAATATTTGCTGCAAAATTTCTCACATCCCGCAACCGAATTAAAATCGGCGTATATATAGGATGTAATTCCTGACGTACCCAGTCGGCAAACATTCGACAAAATACACTCTTTCCTCTTCCCGGTCCTGCTTGAATAAATAAAACCTGTTTGTCTTTTTTGTCTTGATTTTTCTTTTTATGCGAATTTTCATCCAAGTTTTCATCCAAGTTTTCATCCGAGTTTTTATCTAACAAAATAGTTTTTGCCCACTCTTCAATGTTCTGGGGTGTTGCTGTTTCTTCAACCTTCCCATCGGAGTTGACAGGTTTAACTTCTAGTGGTACATAAATCTGCTGAAAAGTGAAATTTTCATCAAATACTTTTTCGTCTGGTTTAGTAGCGATATTTTCTTTCAAATATTTATCAATACTGCCATAAATTTCCAAACATCGTTGCCACCCATACCCATAAATTCCGGCTAATTTTTTAGCATTGTCTTTCACCTCTACCACTGCTTCTTTCATATAACGGTGGGTACTGCGAGAAATTCTTTCGGCAACAATTTTGGCTTTATTTTCAGCTAAACCAGATTCTTTAAAACGTTCAATCAAAATTTCATCAAACTTTTCCCTCCAAGGTGAATCATAAAAACAAATTAAAGTATCCTTAGCATCTCGGTCATTAAAATTAATTTCTTCATCCAAATTTTTAATCCGTTTTTGTACCGCTTCCGAAGCCTCAGTTTCTGTCAACTTTTCCGATATTTCAGGATGGCTTATTAAAAATTTTCGTAAACTTTCTAAATAAGCCACCTGAACCACCAATTGTACTTCATCTTCTAAAGTAGGCTCTTTACGAGTTTTTTTCAATAATAAAAGTAATAATTCCAGTTGGAATAGGCAAAAAAGGTAAGCTAGCTCCGGCAACTTTTCCCAGGGGAGAATTTAACACATCCAAAACTGAATCAATATTCTCAATAAAAGGTTTTAACTCTTTAGCATCCTTATTTTCTTGTAGAGCTTTTGCTATTTCCAAAACCGCCTTCGTTGACTCAACCCCACCTTTAACAGTTTCTGATAAATTCAATTCTATTTCTGTGTTGAGAACTCGCCAAATATTCCGCCAGAGTTTACTTGCCATAGTAAATATTTCCTGCTTTAATTTTTGCCTAATATATTTGGATATCTACAGTTTAATTTCTGTAAATTCCTGATGTCATTTCAGTTAGCCTCCTCCGGAGGAACTGCGTTAACAGTTATCGGTACATAAAAGTCCAGTAATAGACTGCTTTAGAGGATGTTTGAAAAGTTGTTTAATACTGAATTTTGCCCCCCTAACCCCCCAATTCTGGGGGGAAAAAGAATCCATTAGCTGGTAAAAGTTCCAGAATTTAGGGGGATTTATACCAATTACCATGCATTAATGCTATACTTGAGCTATATTTCAACAGTCAAATAGGTACCAAGATAAAAAGTTTGTTTTTGACAATTATTAGTTGGTTAGTATAGATTTTTCGTAGGGACGTTGCATGCAACGTCCCTACTCTCCCCACACCTCCCACACTTCCCACACTTCCCCACCCAATCAGATATAGAATTCTTGCGTGAGAAATGGTATTAGGCGACTTTGATGTAGCAAATGAGACTTCTCAGACAACAGGTGTTGCTGAATTGAAGTATGAATGTGCGATTGTTTGGTTCTGGTAAAGCCCCCGCGCATCCCCTAATTTTGGGGTACTTTTAGAGTTTTATTACCCTGTTTGGTTCTGGTAAAGCCCCCGCGCATCCCCCAACTTTGGGGGACTTTTAGAGTTTTATTCCCCCCAATTTTGGGGGGCTAGGGGGGCAAAATCATACCCAGAATCAGCAACGTCAGACAACATAATACTTTTCCTTCTTTCTTCTTCCTTCTTCCTTCTGCTATAACATAATTATCTTTGTCCCATCAGGAGTTAGATTATGTCCACAATTAGAGAAGAAATGCCCGTATTAGTGCGCCATGAAGGAGATTGGAAAGGAACATATACAATAGTAGATAATGAGGGAAATATTATCGATCGCCATAGTTCTCATTTAACTTGTCAGTTTCCAGATAATGGAGAATATCCTTATTTTCAAACTAATCGTTATGAATGGGAAGATGGTAAAAAAGAAGAATATAAATTTCCAGGAATATATCGAGATAAAAAGATTTGGTTTGATACAGAAAGGTTGGATGGTTACGCTTGGGAAGTAGATGATTCAACAATTATTTTGTGGATTACATATAAAGGAATGCCAGATTTCTATATCTATGAAATGATTAATATTAGTCCCGATAATAATCATCGTGCTAGAACTTGGCATTGGTTTAATAATCATCAAATAGTTAAACGAACAATAATTAAAGAAGAAAGAGTAAGTTGAATTATGTCTGGTTGAATAGTTATAAATAACGAGAGAGGAGTCAGGAGTCAGGAGTCAGGAGTCAGGAGGGAAGAAGAAGAAGGAAAAAAGGGAGTGTGGGGAGTGTGGGAAGAAATTAAAAAATATGGCGTTGGTGATTTGAGGTATGATATCATGTCCGGATAATTAGGGATAGAACTCCGTTCTGCGCTCCGCGTTAACGTGCATTTTGCGCCAGCAAACAACAAACTTTATCCTTATACTCTTGTTTCTTCCCCCTACTGACTCCTGACTCCTAAGAAATATCCTAGTAGCTCGTCTAGCTTGAAAATGTGGGTAAATTTTAGAAAATGTAGACCTCTCCCCCCTTTCCAAGCTATGCTTTATAAACATCTTTTTTAACATAAAACTTGACAAAAGTGAGTAGTTATGGAGAAGTCGTTTGAGAGGCTTTTTCCTCAGAAAAGTGTATTGAATTAGACGTTTTTTTGAAGATTCTTACTCCCCACACCCCCCACCCTTCCCACACTCCCCACCCTTCCACAAGGGTTTCAGGAATTCCTTATAAGGGATAGCTTTCCAAGGGGGGTTGGGGGGATCGTAGCGTTGGGTTTTACTCACAATTTTAGTTTAGACGAGCTACTAGCTATTTGTCGCAAAAACTTATCAATTTGTATAACACACAAAAAATGAAAGCAGTTCGCATACATGAATATACAGGTATTAATGGTATTCGAGTAGAAGAAACAGAAATATCGCCACCAAATATTGGTGAAATTAGAATGCTTGTAGGAGCAGCAGGAATTAATAACTCAGATCTGCAAATGACCTACGGAAAATATAAAAGACCAGGGGATGACCCACTACCTCAAATTTTAGGTCAAGAGGCAGCAGGTATAGTTGATGCAGTGGGGGAAAAAGTGGAAGGGTTTTTCCCAGGAATGCGGGTAGTAGGACACGTTCAAGGAGCTTTTGCCGAAATGGCGATCGCTCCAGCAACAGAATTATTACCTATTCCTGATGATATATCTTTTGAAGTAGCTGCCAGTTTACCTATTAATTATTTGACTGCTATTTTAGCTCTCATTTATCGGGCAAAAGTTCAGGTGGGAGAGTGGGTATTAGTCCATCCTGGTAGTGGTGGTGTGGGGACGGCAGCAATACAACTAGCGAAATTATTGGGAGCAAAAGTGATCGCCACTGCTGGCAATAGAGCTAAAGTGGAATACCTGTTGAAACTGGGTGCTGACTATGGTATTGACTATAGCAGTCAAAGTGTAGTTTCTGAAGTCAGAAAAATTACAAATAATATAGGGGTACAGGTGGCAGTGGATGGTGCTGGTAAAGTGACATTTGCCGACTGTTTAGAAGCGATCGCTAATAATGGTCGTATTGCTTGCTATGGCACGACTACTGGTTTAGATGCTGCTTTACCAATGGGAAAATTACTGGGGCGCAATATTGCAGTTTATGGCATTGCCCTTTGGTATAACAGTGATTATCAGGCAAGTTGGCAAACTCTCAAAGATTTAGTTATACCAGCATTTGTGGAGGGAAAGTTACAATCAACTATTGAGCAAGTAGTTAGTCTGGAGGAAGTGTCAGCAGCATTGACGAAAATGGAGCAGCGTCGTTTGATGGGAAAAATTATTGTAGTTCCTTGTTTTCTTGAGCGGGGGAATAGGAGAGTAGAGGAGTAGGGGAGTGGGGGAGTAGGTAGGGATATCAACAGTATTAAAATAATTAAACAAAGTGAGACACAATTAAACCTTTACTGTGATATACTAGATTTATGTCTAACTTAGTTAACTATATATGAAACAGCAGAACTTCCCTTGAGTGCCAACAACTCTAATAATCATGAAATCCTTTAAAACTAAGCTAAAACTTAACAATCAGCAAAAAACAATACTTGCTAAACACGCAGGTGTTGCTCGTCATGCTTATAATTGGGGGTTGGCAACTTGCATAAAAGAGTACGAAGAAACTAAAAAACGCCCCAGCGCCATCACCCTACATAAGCGTTTAGTAGCCGAAGTAAAATCAATTAATCCTTGGTATTATGAGGTATCTAAATGTGCACCAAGGGCAAGCATTAAGAGACTTAGAGAGGGCATTTAAAAACTTTCTAACTATTCCTGAACGTGGATTTCCAGTCTTTAAGAAAAAAGGTAGAAAAGACAGCTTTTACTTAGAAGGAAGTATCAAAATTTTCCAAGGAAACTACATACAACTACCCAGAATAGGAATAGTAAAAACTTATGAAATCTTACCTTCAGTACCAGTAAAAAACGTCACCATATCAAAAAAAGCAGATAATTGGTACATCAGTTTTAAATATAATTTTGAATCCTATCCAACAGAAAAAGTAGGAGAAACTATAGGTGTAGACATAGGAATAAATACATTAGCAACCTGTTCTGATGGCAGCAAATTTGCTAATGTCAAAGCCTACAGACAAGCCAAAAAACAATTAGTTCGTCATCAACGTGCAGTCAGTAAAAAAGTTATTGGTTCTAAAAACAGACGCAAAGCAGTAAAAAAATTAGCAAAAATTCACAAAAAAGTAGCCGATATCAGAGCAGATGTACTACATAAACTCACAACATGGTTGGCTAAAAACCACAGCACCATAGTAATTGAGGACTTGAATGTAAGTGGAATGCTCAAAAATCACAAACTAGCAAGTGCTATTGCTGATTGTGGCTTTTATGAATTTAAGCGTCAGCTTATATACAAATGTGAATGGTACGGCAGTAAATTAGTCATAGCGGATAGATATTATCCAAGTTCTCAAATATGTTCAAACTGTGGGCATCAACAGAAAATGCCGTTACACTTGAGAACTTATGAGTGTAGTGAATGCAGTTTTAAAACTGATAGAGATTTGAATGCTGCTATCAACCTGAAAAACTATGTGTATCAGTAGCTTGAGTTCCAAGCGAATTTAAGCCTGTGGAGAAGATAAGTTGCAGACTGCGGTCAGTGGTCTTCTGTGTTTGCGCAGCATTCCGTAGGAAAGCAGGAAGCTAACTCCAAAGCTTATGCAATCGTGTATGGGTAAGTTTGGGTAAGTTTAGTAGGACGGAGTTCAAAAATTAGGAAAATCAAAATTTTCTACCTTACTACTGTGGCGATTTCCCACAAACAATCAGCACAAAGCCTGCTGAAGTTATTGTCAGTTGAGCTGCTCTGAGCTTGGAAATATTTTTTGGTGATGATCGGAGTGACTTTGAAACCAGACTAGATGAAAATTTGTTTGCTAGATTGCCTTGCGGTGGCTGGATTGGATTTAGTATCTATGAATTGCACTGGATGATAAGTATTAATCCACAGATGAGCGCCACAACTTGCTGGTTTATAAGGTCGATAGACGATTTGGCAAGGACCTGAAATATATAACTCATAACCATAATAGTTATCACTGCCATGCTTGAGTGACACTACAGCTTCCAATTCTGTTGGAGGCTTCTTTTTATTACTTTGAATTTTGTTTTGATTGACATGAATCATTTTTGGTGTAGTAGATTCTCTCTTGCGCCACATACCTTTCGGACCGCGCCGAGCCGGAATTATTACAGGCATTCCACTTTCTGATACTGGTATTTCCCAGAATCTACCTTTTTTTTCAGCTCCTTTAACTCTTCCTTGAGCGAGTAAAACTAATAAACGTTGACGAGATATACCTAATAAAAAAGATGCTTCTCTTGTACCCATAATTTTTCCCCTTAACTGTTGGACAATAGTTAAATGTCCAAAAATAGAACAACATTAAATAAAGTTATCTAAATATTTTTTTTGCTAATTTTAGCTATGTTAGTGTTAATTATTCTTACTTTTTACTTCTCTCCCACTCCCCTCCTCCCCTACTTCCCCTCCTGGGAGGGGTTAAGGGTGGGTCTCCTGCTCAAGAAAGCGTAGAAAAGTTTTTGAGAAATGGTCTAATTTATTAGACATCTGGTAAAAATCAAGAATAAAATCAATATACTTTTACAGATTTGATGAAAAGATTGCCAGAAAATTGATTATAGCAGTTTTCATCACGATAATCGATTATTCTACTTTGCTAAACCGATGAATATTCCAAAATAAAGATAATTCTAACCCACCATCAACATAAATATGTTGACCAGTAATAAATTGACTTTCTGGAGAACATAAAAACCCAACCAAGGGAGCAATATCTTCCGGCTGTCCCCATCTTCCCATAGGAGTTACTTGAGGAGGAATTTTATCAATATAAGGTACTTGATCAAGGTAACCATCCCAAGCTTGAGTTTTGATATAACCAGGGGTAATAATATTAACAGTAATTCTCCGTGGAGCAACAGCGATCGCGTAATGTTTGGCCAAGGTTTCCATTGCTGCTTTTGCTGGTGCGGCCATTCCATAAACTTTTCCTGGGTTATGAACACCTGTTGCAGAAATGACAACGACTCTACCTTGAGCGTCAACCATATAATTTAAGGCTTTTTCAATACAGCGAATAAATGCTTTAGGATAAATTTCTTGAGCTGCTTCATACTGTTCAAAAGTAAAATTTCCTGGGAGTGTTGCGGTAATAGCATAACCAGCGACATGAACAAAAGCTGTAAGTTGACTATTAAAGTTTTCTTCAACTACCTGAAATAAAGCATCAACAGTTTCAGATTTTGTGATGTCTCCAGCTACAGTAATAACCCTAATATTTGATTTTTCTAACTCTTTTTTAACTGCAAAAGCAGCATCATGGTTAGAATGATATCCCAGGATAAGATTAAAACCATTTTCAGCTAATTTACGAGAAATAGCTAACCCTATTCCACGAGTTCCACCAGTGATTAAAGCAACTTTCATAGGTTTAAAATAGTTAATTTTTAAGTTCAGAGATTAATAGTTAGATTAGTATATTTTATTTCCTTAATAATATTCCTTGAAATTTTAGAAAGATTGGATTATGGTCTAATGAAAAAATGCAAGTTTGGATAGGAGTATAGAATATAGTGAATGATAATCAAGAAAATGCCAATCTTAAAGAAGACTGGGGAGGAGATGGTAGGGGACGGATGAATTTATCTCGGAGAAGTACAGCAATTTCTCCAGACTTTATCCCTCGTCAATACCAGTTTTTTGACTCTAATACTGTACCAGAAATTTTACATTGGTGTATTAAGGGAATGCCAGATACTGTTCCTTTTGCCACAAGAAGATTACTATCTTGGCATCATTGTGGTGCATCTACATCACGGGTTAGTTTACCTTCTCAGTTTACAGCTCCCGCAGGAATATTTACCGAATAATTAACTAATTAATAATTAGGGTTTGCGTATGGAAAGTCTTTTTGCTCTTTGTAGGAGACAGGAGACAGGAGACAGGAGGAACGGGGAATTTAGAAGAGGTAGTAGAAAGAATTGTCCCAAGATTGTTCTGCCTAACTATGCGCCTAAAATACGCTCCATGCATGAGCATGAAGAGCTGAAAACCAGGTACTGCAATTCGACCCCAAAAAAGCTAAAGTCTTTATATGTCAATGCTTTTAGATTTAATCAGCAAGCCCTAATTAAATAATTCGCGCCTTGAAGTCTCCCCTTTTAAGGGGAAAAAAAGCGGTCGTTTGCGCAGCATTCCGTAGGATGGGATGGCGAGGTCTCCTCGCCATATCCAATCGACCAAGAAAAGAAATAATATTTCCTTATATTCAATTCCGTAACGGTTAAAATCCGAGGTAATTATCAATTATCCATTATCAATTATCCATTAATGAAAGCCGATCTATAAATTTTTGTCTTGAGTGGAGTTATTCAAATAGGAGAATGGCAATTAGATAAACATAGTTACTCTTTTATTCCTGCTGGAGTTAGAGTTAGTTCTTGGAAGGTTTTAGGAGATGAACCTCTAGAAATTCTTTGGATGGAAAATGGAATAGTTCCTTTTAAATATCAAGCTTCAGAAATAGACGTTCCTAATGCTATAATTAATGAGTTTATTCCAGCATTGGATAGTAAACTTTTACCTTGGGGAAAAACAGAAACTAGCCAATTTGAAGTGGCTAAAAAGAAGTATTTAAGGAAAGATAATAATGGGGGA
The DNA here is from genome assembly GCF_010672455.1 of Okeania sp. SIO2C9. Classification (GTDB taxonomy): domain Bacteria; phylum Cyanobacteriota; class Cyanobacteriia; order Cyanobacteriales; family Microcoleaceae; genus Okeania. The sequence goes on from NZ_JAAHGO010000024.1 coordinate 70,644, forward strand.
GGTGTGTGGTTAATTGCTATTCTCCCTCATTATTATCGACATTATCCAGCAATTCAAAGTTATAACGAAGAAGGATATACTTTAGTCGGGTATATGAATCTAGGTAATTATCAATTGCTTAAGAATTGGTTTCACTATTGTCCGAGTTTTTCAACTCTTCCTAGAAATATTACTGATGATGGTTTTTTAGCATTTGTTCGAGTCGATCGGGATATTTCAAAACCTGGGAGGGTTTTATCTTATGTAGATCGCTTATAACTGAACAAAAAATACAATTATTAATTCTCTAATTATCTAAAAAATCCACCACTATTTTAGCAATTTCTTCAGACATTTGATTCATCATGTAAATTGTACCACCTTCAATATCAACTTTCTTAGCATTAGGAATTGTTTGAGTAATTAGTTTTCTATTTTCTGATTTTGCCAGTCCTAATTTTTCTAGTTGTTTAATGTCTTCAGTTCCGGACAAGATTAAGGTTTGAGAATTAATTAATCCAAATCTTTCTAAGCTTTTCTCTGCATAATTCATTATTGAAAAAGGACCATAGGGAGGATAACCATGGCATCTAAACTCATCTAATAAACAACGATGATTTAATTCTATTGAACCTACATAGCTTAAACGAACAGGCCATCTGTTTGTTAGGTGAGAACCATCTTCTCTTATTTCAAAAGCATTAGAAAACCTACTATAAAGTATTTTTCTCTCCTCTTCCTCAAAATAATCAATACAGGATAACACCAGTTTGTTAACTCTTTCTGGGTATGCTGCTGCTACTTCTGCTGCTACGAAAGCACCTGTATGATGCCCAAGAACATTTGCTTTTTTGATTCCTAATTGATCTAGAACTAAAGTAACTGTTTTGGCGTAGTCTTCTATATAATACATTCTGGGTGGTTTATCCGATTCACCAAAACCTAAAAAATCCATAGCAATAACTAACTTTTTTTCTTTAATAAATCTTGGCATTAATTCTCGATATTCATCGCTACTTTTTATATTTTGATGTAGCAAAATTAGTGGTTCACCTTCACCACCAATTCGATAATGTATTTGACCGTCTTCTGTATCTAAAAATGCTCTTTTTATTTTCATAATATTTAATTTATCCTCATCTATTTTTATCTAAAAAATCAACAACAACTGTAGATATTTCTTCAGCCATTTGATTAATCATACAGATAGTTCCCCCCTGAATTTTTACAGCTTGACTATGGGGCATTGCTTCTGATAACCAACCTTGATTTTCTGCTTTTGCTAAACCATATTTTTCTAAAGGTTCTAATGCTTTAGTTCCTGTACAAACTAAGGTCGGACATTGAATAAGTTTAAACCTTTTTTGAGCATAAACACAATATTTACTAACTGCTAAACCAGTATAAATAGGTCTACCAAAAGTTTTTAAATCATCAATAAGACAACGGTGATTTAATTCCGCTTCCAGATAATTACTCCGTGTTAACCATCTTTCCATGAGGTGAGAACCATCTTCTTTTATGGTAAATCCTTGCCTATATCTTTCGCCAATTTTTTCAGCTTCTTCTGCATCAAAACCATGAGTATTACAAAGGATTAATTTATTCAGGCGATCGCTATAAGATACGGCTACTTCTCCAGCAATATAACCCCCCGTTAAACTGCCCAAAATACTGCATTTTTGAATTTCTAATTCATCTAACAATAAAATGACAGTTTTAGCATAGTCTGCAATAGAATATTCTCTAGGAGGTTTATCTGAATTTCCTAACCCCATTAAGTCCATGGCAATAACACGATATTTAGGAGCTAAAATTGCCATTAACTCTTTAAATTCATCGCTACTTCGAGGAGTCATGTGCAGTAAAACTAGAGGTTCTCCTTCTCCCCCTATGCGGTAAAAAATTTGTCCGTCTTCTGTGTCTAAAAAAGCTTTTTTAATTGTTTTTTTCATTTTCCTTGAGTTATGTATATGAAATCAATTTCTGTATTTTATATTAGACTACCTGTAGCATTATTGTTCATATTTTTCGGTATAGCAGAAGGAAGAAGGAAGAAGGAAGAAGGAAGAAGGAAGAAGGAAAATCTTACATTGTCTGAACTTTAAGTTTTTGATCTATCCTGACCTTTCCTTCGACTACTATAAATATTAATAGACATCTCCAAAAATCCAAAATAAAATCAATTATTATCAATCAATTATCAATTATATCATGTCCGGTAGCATCATTTGTGTATAAAATTAAGGTGACACTCTTGAGAAAACCTTCTGCCTCCTGCCTCCTGCCTTCTGCCTTCCTTCCACCAAAGTCTAATTATTCAACCGGACATGACATTATATCAAATCTGCTCGGGTTCAGTATAAAAAAATGTCCCAACCGATGCGCCATTGCCAAATCTTTCTCGGTCTCCCCACATTCCCCTCCACCGGAGGGGTTAGGGGTGGGTTCCCACACTCCCCATCTCCCCATCTCCCCATCTCCCCATCCCCCCATCTCCCCATCTCCCCATCCCCCCATCTCCCCATTTCCCCATCCCCCCATCACCCCATCTCCTAGATAAATCTAATGAATTGACATAAACTTATAATCTTGTGCAGAAGTCACTCGCCAAGTTTCATCACCCATAACTTCCAAAACTTGGTGGTGATATTGTAACAAAGTTGGTCGGTGTCCTACACTAATATAAGTGGTCGATAAACTTTGCAAATGTTGGTAAAGACTTTGTTCGTTTTGCACATCCAGAGCGCTCGTTGCTTCGTCTAAAATTGCATAACGAGGTTGAGTCAGCAACAAACGAGCAAAAGCTACCCGCTGTTGCTCTCCCATTGACAACACACGGTCCCAATCTTCAACGGTATCTAAACCACCGAATATTTCTGCTAATTTTGGCAAATTAACTTGGTTAAGCACTCGATAAATTATTTCATCAGAGATATTTAAGTCAGTGCGTGGATATAGCAGTTGATCTCGTAGAGAACCTAAAATCATATAAGGATGTTGTGGCAAGAACAGAATCTCTTCTGGTTTCGGTCGGTAAATTGTCCCAGTTCCAGAATTCCACAAACCAGCGATCGCTCGCAAAATAGAACTCTTGCCGCTACCACTAACCCCCACAATTAACAGTCCTTCTCCCGGTTGTAATTCTATAGATACATTTTTAACTAAAGTTCTTTGATAGTTAGGAGTTTGCAAAGTAAGATGCTGTAAGCTTAAACGTGAGTCTTCAACAGTATCAATTGTTTGACCACCCTCCACTGGTGATGCATTTGGTTCTTCTAGAACTTTAACAAAACTCTCTAAACGTTCAATACCTGCGATAAAACTGGTGAGAAATTCAAACATCCTAACTATGATATTCAAGGACTTAAAGACCCTTCCAAAAGCTCCAGAAGCTTGTTGTATTGCTCCCACTTCCAACCCTGGTTCCCCTGCCAAAATTCTCGGACCAATAACTAAAGCAGGTAACATCCAGGTAATGTAATTATATATGTTTTGAAAAATATCTAAGTTTCTCTCCCAAGTAATCACCTTGTTATAAATACTTAAAACAGGAGCAAATACCTGCTTAATGTAACTAAATTCTCTATTACCTCCATTATAAAAAGCAATTGATTCAGCATTCTCTCGAATTCTCACTAAACCAAATCGAAAATTTGCCTCTCGTTTCAGTTGTTCTTTTTTAATTGGAATCAAAATTTTACCAAAACCAATAGTGGTTATTAGCATACCTCCTACAGAATATATGACTAAAATCAGAACCAATAATGTTGATTTTTCCCAAAGTAGAATTCCAAACGCAAACAAGTTAAAAATTGCTAAAGTAAACTGCCGAAATAGAGTTACAGAACGATGACAAAATGATGCAATATCTTCTGCAATTCGCTGATCGGGGTTATCAATTTCTGGATAGAGGGTATTGATTTTATAGAAACAATCATTTTGGAAATACTTATCTAAATAAAATTTAGTTAACCACCCTCGGGAATACAGACGAATTTTATCTTCCACATACTGCCAAGTAGCAACATTAACAGCTAACACAATAGAAGCACCAATATAGAAAAATGCAGATTTCCAGAATCTCTCAGAGTCCGTATCAACTAAAGCAGAAATTAATTCTCCTTGTTGTTTGAGTTGATTAACTCCTATAGTTGAATCTAAACTGAGAAGACAAAGCAGCAATGTAAATAAACCAATTGCTCGCCATTTCTCTGGAGATTCCCACCAATATAGTTTACCAATTGCCCAAAACCTCTGGAAAATGCTGAAATTAAGTTTTATATTTTTCATTCTGTGTATTTAATATGATTCATCTGTGTTAGCTGTACAGTCTTTGACTGTGGTTAACGGAACGCCTTTACGAGTGATAAAATAAACAAGATCGCAATTTGGAAAATGTTCTTGATACTTGAAACGAGAAAAAAATAAATAATAATCTGGTTGTTCTAATGTGATTTTTTCTAACTGACTTCGATCAACGATGGTAAAATCAGGTTCAGCAAATGGTTTTGCTGAGTATAAATTCCAGGCTGCTGGAACAACTAGAATCGCTCCCTTTTTACCATTCTGATTAATCCATTCCATACCCTTTCTCATGCTTAATGCCCAATAATCAGTTTCATATTGCTGGTAGGCAGCTTTTAAACCTCCAAAAACTCGATTAAAATAAATATATTCATAAGGGTGTAATGTTACCATATCGAAAAGAATAATCAGAACTCCTAGTAAAGTGACCCCCACTAACCAAAGCTTAAACCTGGGTTGAGAAATCTGTTGGTAGCTCCAAATGAAGCCAATCGTTGTGACGATCGCCATTCCCGGAATTACAAACAAAAAGTGTCTTAACCCATCATAAATATTAGAACTTTTGATAATGGCAATCATCGGCAACAGGAAAATTTGCAAAATCACCAGAAGAATATAGGCTTTTTGGCGATCACTAAATTGATGATAGTTTCGGGTTAGACCGATTAAACCTAACAAAAAGTAAAATAGAAACAGTGAAGGAGTCGTAATCAAAAACCAGGTAGGAAGATAATCCCAGGGTAGTTCCGAGCCTTTAATCCATTCTCCTTTAAATAAAACTGATCCAGGCCATTCATGTTGGGAAAGATAGTTGATGGTATCCCAAAACCAACGAAACGGGTTTGACCAAGAAGAGGGGATAACGCAGAAAAGAGCGATCGCCCAACTGACCGTCATTAAAGTATAATTGAATAGGGAAAATTTGAGAAATCTTCCTATATTGTTTCGGGGGATTAATATGAGAGATACCAACCCTACAAATCCCAACATCAGAAACCCGCCAATCCGAATACCACTAAGCAACCCTACTAAAATACCATAGCCAATCGCTCTAATGGTTGTGCGCCTAATTCCTAAAAAAAACGGTGAACTTGAGTTTTGTTTTATTTCTTCAACAATATATGCTCCTAGATAAACACAAAGGCTAAATAAAGCAGCAAAAGGAATATCTTTGGGATTAAAAAAACTATGCCCCCAAAATCGCGGAAAAAGAGCGAGCATTAGAGGAGCTAACCAAGCCCATTTTTTTCCATAAAGGAGTGTAATGCCACCAGCGACAGATAGGTAGGTAATTAGAGAAACGCAAAATGTAAAAACGTGCTTAGTTAAAAAGCGATCGAGAACCAGAATTTCTGAATCAAGTGCTGATAGGTACGGTTCCAAGGGAGGACGAGAAAATAAGTTAGTTTCAATCCAATGCTTAACTTGAAAAACGATTTCAGCAACTCCGTCAAAAACAACTCCATAAAACCCGAGATCTTTCGGCACGGGTTTTCCTTCCTGAATGAATTCCCAATTCCATTTCAGGATTAAAAGATGGATATCCTCGTCAACCGATATTCCATGATGATTGACAGTCGAAAGACCAATCAGAGTAATCAGGGCTAATACCGCCCCTAGTTTGATATAACTTTTGTTAAATAGTTTACCTAATTGCTCAAAAACTTTGGGAAGCATGGAAAAAAGTTTTATATTTTTCATTCTGTCTATTTACAAGGTAAGACATTTAACTTCCCTGGCGGGAAGTCCCGCGCTCTCCCGAAGGGGAGCGTCGTATGGTCAAGCCTGGGCCAATAGTCGGATACCTCCACAAATAAAACCTTCCTATACCCTTGACAAGCTAGGAGGTATGCATGTTATCATCAAGGTCAATACAGGGGGAGGACATCACCTCACACGAAACAGCGGTCATTTTTTTCATGGCTGAAGAATCCCGCGTTGTCGCGCTATGCGCAACGTCGGGAGTATGTCAATAAGTTTAAACCTTTCTTGAGCAGAAATACAATATTTATATCATGTCCGGTTGAATAGTTATAAATAACTTTGGAGGAAGACCGAGTCAGGAGGACTGAGTCATATCAAATCCGGTAGCATCGGTGTAATTAGATGGTGAGATGGTGAGATGGGGAGATGGGGAGATGGGGAGATGGGGAGATGGGGAGATGGGGAGATGGGGAGTTATATCATGTCCGGTAGCATCGGTCTTGTATAGTCAATAGGCAACAGCTCATCTGCTCCGGAAGGCAACAGGCAAGAAAAAAACTTAAATTTCCTGCAAATATCCACGCCAACTTTTACACAAACGATTGCCTTCGGACATGATATTAGAGAAATATTTGGTAATGGTTGAAGATGGAAGATTTTTTTATACCGAATTAAATGGATTTGATATCAGGAGGAAAGAAGAAGGGAGAAGAGAAGAAAGTTTTTGATCGCGTTTGCGTAGCATTGCGTAGAAAAGAGGAACAGAGTTTGAACGCGCTATTAAGCGGACATGAGGCGTTGCTCAATGGTAATGATTTTTAAATTAAGTATCAACGCAAAACATAAGTTTTTCAATTTTACCTTCAGCTACTTACTATTACATTTCAGCAACGCCCAACAAAGGGAAATCTTTTAACATTCCGCATTTTCTCTCCCTTCTTCTTGTTCTAATAAACTCATTTGACTTAGCAATTGAGATTGCTACAGCTAATTATAAATTGCCAGAAAACCAAAGATTCAACTTATTTGCTGGCGATACTCTTTCATAATTGCGATACTTTCAACAAACGTCAGCAAGCAATTCAAGTACCAGAATTATTAGACATCTCCAGAAAAGAGGCAACAGCTCATCTGCTCCGGAAGGCAACAGGGAACCCACCCCGAACCCCTCCTGGGAGGGGAATAATTGATTATTTATGGATAAGAATTGATTTTATTTTTGATTTTTACCAGATGTCTATTAGAAGATGATGCGATTTGGGCAGATACTTGGTTGCGACAACAAAAACTAAGATAACACAGAATACATTCTATCAGGACTTAGGCAAATTGACCTTTAAAGCACCATCTGTAGGGGCGAATGGCATTTGCGTTCCGCAAAGCTCCGAATGGCGCCCTAGCTATATGTAGAGTCCCTGCGTAAGTCCTGTCTATAATTAAACTATTGTTATTGTCTATAAACACCCTGATGACTAATATCATGTCCTGTTGAACAGTTATAAATAAACGATGAATGAGTCAGGTAGGGTAGGTGTCGGATTGGCGAAGTACAGGAGTCAGCAGGGAAAAAAGAAGAAGAAAGAGGACGAGAAAGAGAAAGTTTTTTTATAACTAATTATCCGGACATGATATAATAGAAGATCTAAAATCATTATATGATATGGCGATAATTAAAATTTTCACATTCAAAAAGTTACAGCAGATTCCAAGTATATGGCGTTGGTAAATCAAGAGATGAAACTTTCAGACTAATCCCCTTCTGAGTCACTCTAAATTTTTAACCAGAGTAAGTAATGCGTATCACCCCTGCTAGAAAATCATCTTACTAATTACCAACGCCTAATGTTCCCAGTGCGGGCATTTTGCCCGCTATAGCATCTTGCCCGCTATGGGTGTACCTCACGCCTGGTAGAATCTTCTGTATCAAATAGATTAAGAGGTCACTACTAAATTGGCAATCGTAATTAACACCAGAAAAAGTCTAAAAACAAATAACTTCAACTATTTCCTACTAAGCATCTCAATTTTAATAGGTACTATTCTCCGCTACAATTTTTCGGCAGACAAACCCGCTGACTCCATAGAAATATCCACTTTAGGTTACAGTCTCGGTCATAACTTTCTTGACATTCCCCTAGATCAAGTCATCACTTGGCAACAACTCCTGTCACCCCTGCGCTTAGACCCAACAACTCCCTACAGCGACGTCATTCACAACCTAATGACCGAAAGCACTCATCCCCCTCTATATTTTCTGCTGACTCATTTTTGGCTAAAAATATTTACCCCAGACGGAGAAATAGTATCATTAGCAGTAGGGCGATCGCTCAGTGCTTTGTTTGGTGTATTAGCTATTCCGGCAATATTTGCCCTTGGTTGCTTTGCCTTTCGCTCTCAGATAGTGGGGCAAATAGCTGCTGCACTGATGGCGGTGTCTCCTTTCAGCATTTATATTGCCCAAGAAGCTCGTCATTATACCCTAACTATCCTCTGGATAATCATTTCTCTAGCTTGTCTCATCGAAGCAATACGCTGTATTCAGCAGCAAAAAATATTACCTTTATGGTTAGGATGTTTGTGGGTAATAATTAATAGTTTAGGCATCGCCACCCACTACTTTTTTGCATTAACCCTAGCTGCGGAAGGCTTAGTTATGGGTGGGTTTTTGCTCAGGGATATCAAACAATTTTCTCAACGTTATTGGTGGCGCATATATGCGGTTGGGTTGGGAAGTTTGCTCGGTTGTTTAGTTTGGTTGCCAGCAGTGACAGGTATTTCGGGCAATGACTTGACGAGTTGGATCGATACCAGTTATGACCTAGATGAAATCTGGCAACCTATCCTGCGTTTATTTGTATGGGGAATAACAATGATATTTATGTTGCCAGTGGAGGGAACAAATACTTTTATTAGCATTGTTTCTGGCGTGACAATGTTGTTAGTATTAGTCTGGGTTTTTCCTAGTTTATGGCAAGGGTGGAAAGTAGCGATTGCCTCTCCATTAGCAGGTCTTTCTCTTCAGATATTAGGATGGTTTTTAGGCTTTGCCATCTTCCTATTTTTATTTGTAATTTATGGTTTAGGAAAAGACATATCTTTGGTCGCTCGTTATAGCTTTGTTTATTTTCCTGTAGTTTTATTGTTGTTGGGGTCAATTCTGGCGAGTTGTTGGCAAAATAATATTGGGGAGAAAAAACAAAGAAGCAAACTGTTTAAAATTATCCCCACTTTTTTCAGAGCAACAGGAAAAAAAGTAGTTGTCATAATATTAATAATGGGATTATGTGGAGCATTAAGCGTAGTTACAAATTATGCCTATCAAAAATCACGACGAGCCGATTTATTAGCCAAAGTCATTCAAACAAAATCTCAAGCCCCAATATTGATTGCCATGAGTTATAAAACTCACTCAGAAATTCGTGCTTTAATGGCTATTGGTTTATATTTTCAACATCTCGAAAAAAAGACTAATTTACCAACACCAACCTTAGAATTTATTCTGGCAAAAAAAACAGAAAAATCAGCATTATTACCAGATTCAACAATTGCTCAAATCTTGAAAGAAAAAACCATACCTCTAGATTTATGGGCAGTGAATTTAGAAGTAAATGAAAATGATTTAGAGAAATTCAACTGTTGGGAGAATCCCGATATTTTACCCAAAGTTAATTATAGTTATGAACTATATAATTGTCGGTAAAATTTAGTACGATCAAAATAAAATTATTTCTAACTTGACAAAAAAATATGTCTCATTCGACAACGTACTCTGACTATTCCCACCCTGTAAAGTCCGCATTAGGGATGATGCCGAAACCACGTCCCAACTTCAAAGAGCCACTAATAAGACTTACACAAAATAGAATCATAAAATAGCTTCAAATATATACAAGCAGAGAGTTTTACCTCAAAAAGGTATAATATCATGTCCGGATAATTAGTTATAAAAAAACTTTCTCCTTCAACTCCAGTTCTTCTTCTTTCTTCCCTCTTTCCTCCTGACTCCTGACTCCTGACTCCTGACTCCTCCGTAGTTATTTATTTATCACTGTTCAACCGGACATGATATAAATCCTTGGCGTTGCTGATTTGAGGTATGAAATTCAAATTTTTTGGGTAAATTTTCAGCAAAAAAAATAGTGCAAATTATACCTATTTCTTCCTATTTAATCACCGAAAAACTCCTTTCTAACTACTCTGCTAACTCCTGTACAGGCGTTAACAATAGTTGTGCGCCAGAAAACGGCCGTTATAGTAGAGTAAAACTCTGTTTTTAGTCAAATCGACATTTCTAAGTAAAGGCTTTTAAGCAGGGAAATTATTCGTAGCATTCTTTTTTATATTTAATATTTAATATAAGTACCACTAAAACCTATCACCTAAAACCTAAAAAAAAGGGAATAAAGAAAAAATTCCCTACTCCCTTATTTTAAATAAATTAACTATCGATCTACAGACCCCATAATAATGTCAATACTACCCAAAATAGCAACAATATCTGCCACTTTTGCACCTTGCAAAATATGAGGAAAAACCTGCAAATTCACAAAATCTGCAGCCCGAATTTTAAAACGCCAAGGGAAAGGACTATCATCACCAATAATGTAAATACCAATTTCTCCCTTACCACTTTCAATCCGAACATAATGTTCGCCTTTAGGAATCTTAAAAGTAGGAGGTATTTTCTTACCTAAAAATTGATAATCAAAACCATTCCACTCAGACTTCGGCCCTCCAGCCATCCGTTTTGCTTCCAGATTTTCGTAAGGTCCCCCAGGAAGTCCCTTGATTGCTTGACGAATAATCTTGACAGACTCTCGCATTTCCCGAATACGCACAAAATATCGGGCCAAGCAATCTCCATCTTTTTCCCAATGAACATCCCAGTCAAAATCGTCGTAACATTCATAGTGGTCAACCTTCCGTAAGTCCCATTTAACACCTGAAGCACGCAACATTGGACCAGAAAGCCCCCAATTAATCGCCTCTTCCCTACTAATTACACCTAATCCCGTAATGCGACGACGGAAAATCGGATTATTTGTAATTAAACGTTCATACTCATCAACCTTTGGCAAAAAATAATCGCAAAAGTCTTCGCACTTATCTACCCAACCGTAAGGTAAGTCGGCAGCAACCCCACCAATACGGAAGTAGTTATTATTCACCATCCGATAACCTGTAGCAGCTTCCCACAAGTCGTAAATCATTTCCCGTTCCCGGAAAATGTAGAAGAAAGGAGTTTGGGCACCGACATCAGCCAAGAATGGGCCAAGCCACAAAAGGTGATTAGCAATCCGGTTTAGTTCCAGCATAATTACCCGGATGTAGCTAGCCCGTTTCGGGACTTCAATATCGGCCAATTGTTCCGGAGCATTCACCGTTACGGCCTCGTTAAACATTCCCGCAGCATAATCCCAACGACTCACATAAGGGACAAACATTGTATTAGTGCGGTTTTCGGCAATCTTTTCCATGCCCCTGTGTAAATAGCCAATCACAGGTTCACAGTCAACTACATCTTCCCCATCTAAGGTGACAATCAACCGTAACACCCCGTGCATTGAGGGATGGTGGGGTCCCATGTTAATGACCATGGGTTCGGTTCTAGTTTCAATTTTGCTCATGTTGACTATTCTCCATAGTGACCTATTTTATTTCAGCCTAATTATATTGTTAGACCTTGACTACTCCCCGGACTCAAGTCACGGGGATTCTAAGCAGATACTACGCAACACTGATAAATCCATGTTGCTTCGTTTCTTCTTAGCTGACCAAAGATACACTCTCTGGGGGCAAGTCAAAGTGCCCCTACACAGTCGCCTTAAGTAGGGGCGAACGGCCGTTCGCCCCTACTGCTTTCTGCTTACTTTTGTGATTATATTTGCAGCCCCATTACAGTCTACATTCACACACCAATTATTACCTGTTCTATACAAACCACGCTTTGTTCTTTTTCCTGATGGTTTCCAATCATTGGGTTTTTCACCATAAATTAGGTAGATAGTCACCATCTAAAAATGTAGGGGCGAATGGCCATTCGCCCCTACAAGTATAACTTTCTTCGGTTTCTATAAATATTATTCCATATTCAGAGCATAACTTAGCTATTCTCTGTTTGAGTCTAGCTGTCGGAATTGGTACAAATTATGAATTACTTTTCTTTCCTAATTCTATTTGATTTTTCTGACCTTTATTCGAACCAAAAACTATTGTACCAATAGAATTTTTTAAGCAATGGTTAATGACTATTCTGGCTGCTTTATTAATACCCAAATCGAATTTGGCGGTTACGCTTTTCTGTAATTGCAGCTAGCCTATTTGACCAAAATCCTTGAGATTTATTTTCTTTAATAGTTAATATCTGTTTGTTGTACCAACGATAAGCTTTTTATTTAACGGTATGCCCTACCGCTGTCAATCCTCACCCACCCCTCTTGCTCCCCTCCCGGGAGGGGATGGGGGTGGGTGCAGCAGCTACATCGCGATTTTCTTGATAATTACAATGCCTGCAATTATGCTTTCTATCAGAAAGTTTTTTCTTCTCTATCTGACCACATTTAGGGCATTCTTGAGAAGTATAATTTTTGTCAACTTCTTAAATCTAGGGAAGCCTTTACCAAGAGACTTCATCTCATAAAATGCTCGTTCTAAAGTCTTTAAAGTTTGTTGCAAAACTTGAGCATTAACTGACCTTAATCTAGGATTAGTTTTCTTGGCCATTGTTAAATTTTTTGCTTGATAATTGTAATTAGGATAAGGAGTATCGGCAGGGATAATATATTCAGTTAGGATTGAGCAACTATTAATTTGTGATTTTCTAGAACTTAACCAATCTTTACGCTCTCTTAAAGCATAATTATACACACTTTTACAAACATCAAGAATCTGGTTTATTTCGGTTTCTTGTTGTTTGTTTAGCTTAAGTTTGTATTGGTAAGTTAAAGTAATCATTAAGGTAATCAAAGATGAAAAATCAAAAGTTAATAACTATCTATATGATAATTCAATACGGTTTCCTAGGTCATGCTGCGCAAACAGATAATACCAAAACTTATAAGGCATGAAACCATTAGATAAGCTTTTGAAATTACAAAAATGCAAAAAAAAATATTTAACTAAACTGTATTGTATTATAACTAATGCTATATTGATTCGCTACCGCTCAATTAATTAGCTGGTTGAAATTCATCTCACCGCTAAATTAAAATTATAGTGGCTCGAACTCTTTCAACATTCTCTGATAGGGATAGTCAGTTACTCGAACCAGAGATAATTCTACTTATCCTGAGACACTATATATACTAGATAAAAACTATAGTGCCACATTATAAGTAGTGTTTTAAATCAAAAATGCGTAATTTACAAACTAATTAGTCAATTCTTATTGTAAACTTCAGACTTGATGAACCATATACCTGTTCTCAGTGCCGAGTTAATCCAAGGTTTGGCAATATCTCCAAGAGGTCTTTACTTAGATGCAACAGTGGGATTTGGTGGCCATACTCAGTCAATTTTAGCTACGGCCCCAGATGTAAAAGTAGTAGCTATTGACCAAGATGAGCAAGCGATCGCCTATTGTCAAACTTTATTGGCCTCTGAAAACTCTAATATTCAATTTTGGCATGGAAATTTTGCTGAGTATGAGCCAAAAAATCTGGAATTTGATGGTATAATAGCTGATTTGGGTGTAAGCTCTGTGCAATTGGATACCCCAGAACGAGGGTTCAGTTTTCGGCATCAAGCTAAGTTAGATATGCGGATGAACCAGCAGCAATCTCTGACCGCAGCCGAAATAGTTAATTCTTGGGAAGAAGCCAAATTAGCAAATATTTTTTATACCTACGGGGAAGAGCGTTTGTCACGACGTATTGCCAGAAGAATAGTAGAACATCGCCCTTTTGAAACAACAACCGAGTTGGCAGAAGCGATCGCCCACTGTGTACCTCGCAAATACCGTTATGGTAGGATACACCCTGCCACTCGTGTTTTTCAAGCTTTAAGAATACAAGTAAATCAAGAACTTACTGCCCTAGAAACTTTTCTAGAGAATGCTCCTAACTGGCTCAAACCAGGAGGTAGAATCGGAATTATTAGTTTTCATAGTTTAGAGGATCGTTTGGTTAAACATAGTTTAAGAGGTTCATCTCTTTTGCAAGTATTGACAAAAAAGCCCATCCAAGCCCAAGATAATGAAATAACATTAAATCCACGGGCACGTTCTGCTAAACTTAGATTGGCAGAAAAAATTGGTTAATCTAAGTATAAAAATACATAAATAATTAGCAAAAAAAAACTGAATTATAATTAAATTTATTGTTGAATATTATTTAGTAAATGAGATATTTATTGGAATAATCTATATCTATAACTTAAGTATAAAATATACTCAAAATGAGTTTTTCTTGGAAGTTTATGGCCAGAGAAAAAATGAAACCCAAATTCATAAAATTTAACTCAAGGCTATTTATCCTAAATCATATACATCAATAAATTAGGAAGCTATCAAGGCCAACCGGAGAGTATAAAATTTGAAAAATTGTCTGGGAGTAAGGCATAGCATGAGTCGGGGAGAGGGGAAATTAAAACTGATGGTAGTCGATGACGAACCAGACAACCTAGATTTGTTGTACAGGACGTTTCGGCGAGACTTTAAAGTATATAAAGCAGATAGTGCCTTCAGTGCCATGAAAGTTTTGGAAGATGAAGGAGAAATGGCATTGATTATCTCTGACCAAAGAATGCCAGAAATGAATGGTACAGAGTTTTTAGGCAGAACATTAGAAAAATATCCAAATACAGTTAGGATTCTACTGACAGGCTATACAGATGTAGAAGACTTAGTAGAAGCAATTAACTCAGGAAAAGTATTCAAGTATATTACAAAACCTTGGAATCCTGAAGAATTGAAAGCTGTAGTACAACAAGCTTCAGAAACCTACGAAATTGTCACGCAACGCACCAATGCTCTAACTCGTGCTTTGCGACGAGAGTCTATGTTAAATGAAGTAATGAGTGCTATTAGAGAATCATTGGATTACTCTAGTATGTTATCGACAATCATTCAGACAGTGGGACAGACTTTTGAGGCAACAGAAGGCAAGTTATGGCCAGTAGAAGGCGATCGCTTAATGTCTGAATCTTTTTCTTATCAAAACCCTGAAATTACTCAAAACAACTTCCCTTTCACTCCAGAACAATTTTTGGAAGTAGTAATAAATCGTCAAACCCAATTAGAAGAAAGTTCAGATAAAAGCATTTATAAATTAATAATCCCCCTGATTTATCAACAAGACTTACTAGCAGTTTTAGCTCTTTATCAACAAGAAAGCAGTAAATTCTGGTCTTCAGAAGATATAGAATTGATAGAAAGTGTCCTGGAGCAAGGAGCATTAGCATTATCTCAGGCTAAACTCTATCAACGCACCAGAGAACTTGCAGAACAAATGCGTAATGACTTAGAGGTAGCTCGTCAGATACAGAGCAACTTATTACCTCAAAGTTGGCCAGAATTTGACAAATTAAGGATACAAGCTTGCTGCTATCCTGCCAGAGAAGTAGGAGGTGATTTCTTTGAAGTTTATACCCATTCTCAAGGTGACATCTGGTTGGCACTGGGAGATGTTTCTGGCAAGGGAGTACCCGCTGCTTTATTCATGGCAAGTGCTATGTCTGTAATGCGACGAGAACTTTCTCAAGAAAATCCCCCAGACCCTTACGAAATCATGCAAAATCTTAATATTGGTTTATGTGACCACCTGATTAGTAACAATTGCTTCATTACAATGGTTTTGGCTCGTTATACACCAGAAACAGGATTATTAGCTTATGCTAATGCTGGCCATATATATCCATTGGTCTGGTCTCAAACTGCGCTGCTAACTGCAGAAAATGATGAAGTGAAACCAAATTTCCTCAAGGAACGTGGTATTCCCCTGGGAATATTGCCAATATGGAAAGGAAAAGCAGGTACCATAGAGTTAAATCCAGGAGATGTGTTCCTACTGACCAGTGATGGTATCACTGAAGCTACAGTAGTTCAAGAGGCTACTGATAGTAGGGAACAAACTCGTGTAATGCTGCAACAAGAAGGTTTATGGCAACTTTTAAAACAGCATACAAGCCAAATAGACCTAAATGGCTTATTAGCTTATATCCGAGCTAATAATCAAGTTCAAGAAGATGACCAAACTATACTATCTCTGGAGGTTCTGTGAATTTATGAAAACTGAGCTTCAGGTGCCAAGCGACTTACGCTTTTTAACTATTGTCGAACACTGGTTATTGAGCAGTTTAGAAGTAGAGCTAGGAGAACATATTGATTGGCCTCGTCAATCCAACCGTTTACGCTTGGTGCTGGCAGAAGCTTACTCCAATGTGATTCGTCATGCTCATAAAGACCAACCTAACTTACCAGTATTAATACGCTTAGAAGCCAAAGACGGTGGTATTGCTTTGGAAATCTGGGACTATGGTCAAGGTTATAGTATAGGAGAGTATAACCCACCAACACCAGAAGCTAAACAAGAAAGTGGTTATGGATGGTTAATTATGAATAGATTGATGGATCGTGTAGATTATACATTGCAGATAGATGGTAGAAACTGCCTAAAATTACAAGCGAATATACCAGAAAAAGTACCATAAAGCACTTGCTTCATTATATTTAATTTTGACCTTGATTATAAATATTACCGATGGAAGTTAAGATTAACAACTTTGCCTGGACTAAATTTATCGGAATTACAAGCTAAATAATGCAACAAATATAGACCGAAGTTGTCAGGCTTTTTCTTTGATCAAGATTAATTTGTGGAGATAAGTCAAAGTACCTCTTAAAAATTAAATCTGTTATCAATATTTATTTACTTTGATTATTGTACATTTTTAAGTTTTTTTTCTCTTTTTTGATACGTTTATCCTTAAATCTGTTCCCTATTCTCTTTTCCCTGTTCCCTGAGTGTGGCAATATTTGATGAAATTGGTATTACACAACTGAAAAAATTTTGCGATAACTATTATATATTATGATCAACCTGATAAGTTTTGTTAAGTTTGGTTGCATCTAACTATACTCTACCGCAAGATAAAAATAAGGTTTATTTAGATACCATTAAAATATATATATTAGGTTTGTTATATGAATATGTTTTTTCCTTTAGCCCCTCGTTATCGCCTAGATGACGAATCTCCTTGGCTAGAAAGAATCGATCCTACTCGTAATTATTGGATTCATATCAATGGAGAAAAAGCACTAACGGCTGTAATTCCTGGTTTTACAGTGTCTTCTACAGATGAATTTAAACAAAATATATTTCAATTTCGCGACCTAGAACCAGGGGCACATATAAAAATTGAGAGAGCTTCCGAAACTTGTTATATTTACTGTATTAGTCAAAACTGCTATGCAGTTGAATGCTATTTTAATAAATCGCTAGTATGGCATCTATTTGACAAAGAAACTTTAGAAAGTTTATTAATGACAAGTCATCCAGACTGGAAGTGTGGTTCTAGTCATATAGAACTAGGACAACAAATGTTAGCTCGTTCATTGCAAGTATCCACTACAGCTTGAAATTAATCATCTAACATGAAATCTAGTGTGAGGACACAAATTTAACTAGCTCTGGACTAATAGCTTTCAGCTATCAGCTTGGGTTAAAATCCCCGAATTATAGGTTAGATGCCGGATAATTTAAAAAGGATTTCAACCCCTCTTAAATTGCATTTCTCTCGGTTTCAGCATAAATTTAAGCTGAATGCTTTTTAAGAACTTTTGTGGATAAGCTAACAGCTTTAAACTAAGAGCAATTATTCGCTCCTACTGACGGTTCAAAATAAATTTCCCAGCTACATTTACCTAAAATCAAGAAGTTTTGTTTGCCTGACTTAAACTTCTACGTCGTTTTCACCAAGCTCTAGGATCACTGCTGCTTGAGGATAAGTTTGTATATAGCAGAAGAAAGAAGGAAGAAGGAAGAAGGAAAAATATTCCTTTGTCTGGGTTTTAAGCTTTTGATATCTCCTAAACTTTACTTCGACTGCTATAACTTTAATCTTTTTCCTGAAGATAGGAAGCGATCGCACTCCTACTAATAATAGGATCTTGAAGATCATTCAGTGAGCCATTAGCAGTAAATAGACTTGCTGCAAACACAGAAGGAAGAAGGAAAAAGTTTGATTATTGATATTCCCAAGCTTGCAGCTATTTCATAAGTCAAATACAGTAATGGCGACTGCTGTACTTTCAAAATTATTGTTATTAAAAGTTTCAAAGTAGCGAGTAACTACTTGCTGTTCAATACCAATAATTGTTTGGCTCTGTACTGTCCAATATCAGACGGTTTCACAGTAAGTATTTCGTTATATCAAGTGTCATTAATTAATTAGACAAGGGTAAAAATTATCTTCTCAAATTATCTTGAGAATCTATCAAATTGCCCCCTGCTCCGGTGCCCCTAATCAATGTTATTTGTGGGTATTTAAAGAGACATGATATTATATCAAATCCGGTTAATTCAGTATAAAAAAATGTTCCATCTTCAGTCATTGCCAAATCTTTCTCAATTCTCTTCCCTCCGCGCCTCCGCGCCTCCTGACTCCTGAATCTTGACTCCTGACTCCTTATTTAATTACACCAATGCTACCGGGTTTGATATTATACCATACCATTTCTGATAGTAATGCTATATTTGATTACCATCTCCCTATTTCCTCATTACAAAGATATATAGCAAACTTTTTGAGATATGGTATTAGATTCGGTTTCGGGAATATTACTAAAAAATTAAGCTAAAGGATCGACACCCATATTCGCTACAACATTGCGTAATACAGTAATTTGTTGAGCAAAATTTAATACTTCTATAGAGGTCAATACTTGAGAGCCAGAAACCGAGAGCTGATGAAAAGTAGGCATTGGAACTATATCGCCTTCTTCAATAGACTCTGTTAGTTGATACCAGAAAGCTAGCTTAGTATTAGCACTTAGTATACCATAAGCACGAGAAATAGGGTTATTTTTGCTAGCAGCTAAGTCACGGATGATTCCTAATTGTTCTTCGTGAAACATATATTTAATCTCATTTAGCAGACCTTCAGCCAACTGTAGGCGTGCTGCACCGGGGGCTGTAGGTGTAACAGAGCGTCTAATTCTAATTTTGGTGTAGATGTACCATAGTAAGGCCAGTTGTTCATCAATACTAAGAGTATTGAACTGAGCTGTAGTTTCAATAACAGTTTTAGGGTTACTACAGATAAAAATTTTCATTGTAGATTCAGCAGTATATGTCATGTCTGCAACTTAGAGATGTATATTTATGTTAGCCAACCTAAAATAAAATGGCCTTGCAAATCTCTGCCTCCTTGCTTGGCATTATGTAACTTTTTGTTAATAGGTGCAAATAAAATTGACAAGTTGAAAAGTTTCAAAACAAAGTATAATTCAAAATTCATGGTGGTTGTATCCTAAATTATTATACAGTTTTGCCAATCTGTGTTACCAATTAATACCATGTCCGGATGATTAAGTATCATAAAAATGTTCTATAGAAGCGCTCTGGAAGAAATATCCAAAATTTATGCTTCGTTTCCAGTGTTCTAACTTTAATTTACACCTACTACCTAAGAAATTTATTATAACTAATGAAATAAACATGATGTAAGGTATTTAAAATATTATAAATTAATACAAATTTTACAAATCTAGCTAGTATCGATGAAATCTGCACTTAGCATTAGTCAAATCAAACAGAAAGCCTTAGAAGTAGGATTTCACAAGGTTGGTATAGCTTCAGTAAATGAGTTAGGTTCAGACACAGAAAGATTGCAGGCATGGTTGAACAAAGGTTATCAAGCAGACTTAAGATGGATGGCTAACCCCAAACGTCAAAATTTGAAGCTAGTGATGCCAGAGGTTGAATCTATTATTTGTGTTGCTCTCAACTATTACACGCTACATCAACATTCTGAAAATTCTGAAATAGGTAAAATTTCTCGCTATGGGTGGGGTAGGGATTATCATAAAGTCATGCACCAAAAGTTAAAAGCTCTGACTAACTGGTTGCAGGAGCAAGAAAAGGAAATTTTAACCAGGTATTATGCAGATACAGGTCCAGTGCCAGAAAAGCTATTGGCACAACAAGCAGGTTTGGGTTGGATAGCAAAAAATGGTAATCTAATTACTAGAGAATACGGTTCATGGGTATTTTTGGGGGAAGTGTTAACTAACCTAGAGTTGACAAGCGATCGCCCTCATACTCAACATTGTGGTAGTTGCACTCGTTGTCTGGAAGCTTGTCCGACTAATGCGATCGTAGAACCTTTTGTTGTTGATGCAAATCTTTGTATTGCTTATCACACAATAGAAAATAGAAATCCTGAACTACCTGAACATATTAAATCAAATTTAAAAGGGTGGGTCGCGGGTTGTGATATTTGTCAGGATGTTTGTCCTTGGAATGAACGATTTGCTCAAAAGACAAATATTGATGATTTTCAACCTTATCCTGGTAATGTAACTCCTAAGTTAACAGAACTAGCAGAGATATCTCAACAAGATTGGGATAAGCAGTTTCCAGCTTCCGCGCTACGACGTATTAAGCCAGAAATGCTGCGACGAAATGCTTGTGCTAATCTTTAATGAAGTCAAAGTCAAGGTTATCCACCGCCATAGATTAGGTTGATTGATTGACATTTTCGAGTAATAGTTAATGATAGAATCAGAAAGCAATTAGCAATTGTTATATAATAATGATAAAAATAGTTATTTTTGATTTTGATGGTACATTAGCAGATACTTTTGATCTGATTTTTGCAATTACAAATCATTTATCAGTTGAATTTGGATATAAACAAGCTAAGAAGGAAGAAATTCCAGAAATAGAAAAATTAAGCCCTCTACAAGTGATTAATCAGTCAGGAATATCTATTTTTAAAGTTCCTTTTTTATTGAGAAGAATTAGAGCAGAATTTCAAAAAGGAATTAACAATGTCAGTTTGTTTTCTGGCATTAAAGAAATTTTATTAGCACTGAAACAACAAGGTTATAAGCTGGGAATAATTACTTCTAATGCTCAGAAAAATGTAGAGTTTATCTTGCAAAAATATGATTTATTAATCTTTGATTTTATAATTTCAGCCCCAACACTTTTTGGCAAAGATAAGGTGATTAAAAAATATCTAAAAGTGGAGAATATTCAACCAGAAGAGATCGTTTATATCGGAGATGAGGTTAGAGATATTAGTGCTTCCAAAAAAGCTAAAGTTAAAGTAATAGCGGTGACTTGGGGATTTAATTCTAGAGAAGTATTATCCGATTATCAGCCAGATGCTTTAGTTGATCGACCGCAAGAATTAATGGAAGTAATTAATAACTTTTGAAGAAAGTAAAAAATGATGAATAGTGACAAACCTAAGCTTTATTCACTTCAAGATCTACTAGTCTTATACCAAATCTTACCTATTCTTGCTAAATCTTCTTGAGAGTAAAGTCTTGAGGAAGTATACCATTATTTTTGGGAATTGGCATTATATATAATAATTTATGGTGGAGGTAGGGAACAGAAAACTTCTCAAATTCTAAGTTTCAAAGAAATAGTATTCACGAATTGTATCATTTTCGGGGTTGCACATTATGGAATGATATTGCCAAAAATTAGTTTAGACTTTGGCTAAAAAAAACCTAATATTAATCATTCTAGCAATTGACTAATCCAAAATCCAATTCCATCAAAAATCTAAAATCATTTGTCACTGTGCAACACCTCATTTTCGGTTGAATACTTATAAATAAGTGAGCAGGGAGAATAGAAAGATTTGTTGTTGAAGGTAGAGGATGGGTTTTTTTCAGGCCGCGATTAAACGGACATGATATAACTTGACTTTTTCTGATAAAATTACTATTTGTATATACTACCCAATATCTTAACTAATTTAATCAAAGTAACCTTCAATAGTTTCCCTACGCGATCACATATCTTTGGATTAGTAATATCAAATAATTACAAAGGATCTAAATATTTATACTATAGCAGTAGTCAGGGCAGTTAGGACATAGACTAATGATGAATCTTAGACTAAGCAATGTTTTTCCTACTGTTCCCTATTCCCTGCTATAAATGACACCTTCTTGAAAACTAGGCAAAGCTAGATATTTGCTATCTGTGAGTGCAAATGATTTACTGTTCACCCGTTTCAATGTCTACTGGCACGCAGAGAGAGAGAGAGAGAGAGAAAGTTGATGTTCCAAGCATAAACTATGGGTGAGGATTCCCTCTACGACTTTCCTCCATTGAAAAAGTTGAGTTTATAGAGTATCATAATTATGAAGATAGGGAGATAGGGTGTAAAGCATATAGGATGTAGGGGAGATGGAGAGATGATTTAATCTTAATATCCTATAAAGAATTCTCGATCGCCTGGTTGTAATATTATATCAAATCAGTTGGCTTCTGAGTAATATAATTCTTGCCATCAGTATGGGCAAACGGCGGTTTACCCCCTACAATATTGACTTTTATTACTAAATGTTGAATTATGCCAATGTTACCGGATTTAATATTACTATTCTTTCAGAGCTTCATGTACTATACTTCGTTGTGCATAATTTAGATTAGTAGTATAATATAAATTTTATAAAATAATGCCATATTAAAGATAAAAAAGAAGGAAAAGTCAAAAGTAAATAAAGAAAAAAATGATATATATAGATAGTGTTTAGGATCTAATCATCTCCTATTAAGGAGAATTTTTCAATCTCCTTTTTGTCACATAATTTTTGATAATTAGTATAATGGTATATACAATCAAATTATCCAACTTATGCAGGTAAAATGCGATGGATATTACTCAAGATTCTGTTAAAAATCCCAAATCTCCCACAAAAATTTTAATTATAGAAGATGAACTTATTGTCGCGGAAAATATTGCTAGAAATCTTAAGAAATTAGGATATGAAGTAGTTGGAATTGTAGACTCTGGCGAAGAAGCTATTCAAACTGCAACAAAAAAACATCCTAATTTAGTACTAATGGATATCATGCTTCAAGGAGATATGGATGGCATTGAAGCTGCTGGGTATATTCGCTCCCAATTAAAAATACCTGTTGTTTATATGACTGCTTATGCAGATGATAATACATTAGGGCGGGCAAAGTTAACCGAACCTTATGGATATCTAGTGAAGCCGTTTAAACCTCAATCATTAAAAACTACAATTGAGATTGCCCTTCAGAAATATCAAGGCGAACAAGATGTAGAGTCGCGGTACGTTCAGCAAATTGAAACGGTAAAATATCAACTTAATAAGTTAACTAATCAAGAAAATCCAAGTATTTTAAGTAATCGGCTTTTATTATCAGATAAATTCGATCAAATTATTAGTAATATCGCAAATTTAAAAACACAATATTCTGTAAAAGAAAAAGATTTTATACTAACTATTCCTGTGATTTATTTAGGCATAAATCGCTTTAAGCGCATTGATGACTTAGGATATGATTGGAGTGATTTATTGGTGACAAATATAGGTAAAAGAATCAATAAATTTATTGGTAAAAATAGCGTTATAACTCGGTTAAATACAGATGAATTAGTGATTATCCTAGAATCACTTCATCAGAAGATAGAAATTACAGGTATAATTCAAAATATTCTACAGCAATTTGTCGAACCTTATGTGTTAAAACAGCAAAAGTTTTTGATTAGTGCTAATGCTGGAATTGCTCTTTATCCTATTGATGGAAGACAACTGGGGCAATTACTTTTAAAAGCCAGAAAAACCATGGAGTATGCCAGAAGAAAGGGCAATAATCAATATTATTTTGATAATGAAGTAGGTAAAGATCAAAACAGCAATACTTTGCAGTTAGAAAATGATTTACATTCGGCACTATCAAGTAAACAATTTAAGATTTACTATCAACCAATAGTTAATTTAAAAACAGGCAAAATTGTAGGTGCAGAAGCTCTACTGCGCTGGCAAAAATCTGATGGTTCTATAATATTACCAGGACAATTTTTACCCCTAGCAGAAGAAACAGGATTAATTGAACCAATAGGTGAATTTGTGTTGAAGACTGCTTGTGAAAATGTTAAAGCTTTGCAGGATATTGGGTTAGGAAAAATACGGGTAGGGGTCAATATATCTGCTCGCCAGTTAAATCAATTAGATTTACGTCAAAAGTTAGTTAAAGTTCTCTTAAATAGCGGTCTAGCTCCTAATTACGTCGAGTTAGATTTTAATGAAAGTATTTTGATTACAAATGAAACAAAGGCTATACGCAGTTTACATGGTTTAAAAAGTTTAGGTATTCAAATTTCTATAGATGATTTCGGTACGGGTTATTCTTCCTTAACTTATCTGCAAAAATTCCCCATTGATGCTATAAAAATCAATCAAAATTTTATTAGTAAAATTGATAGTAATCCTCCTAACCAAATTATCGTATCAGCAATTATTTCGATGGCTCACAAATTAAAGATGCGAGTTATTGCTGAAGGAGTTGAAACTGAAGAAGAATTGGCTTTTTTAGTTAAAAATCAGTGCGATGAACTTCAAGGTCATGTATTTCATCGTCCTTTACCTTTGGTCGAATTTGCATCCTTAGCAGAGTCTTTAGCTAGTTGTCCTGAAATGATTAATGATTGGATACAGGGAAAAGGAAAAAGAAAAGGAAAATGAAATAATGTATCTATTAATTATTAGTTTAGTTATTAGTTTGATATTCTGAAATAGGGATTATCTCCCAGTTATGTGCTTCTAGAATAGGTGCAATATCTATAACTGCTCGTTGCCGTAGAGCAATAACTTGTTTAATCTTACAAAGTCCTTCTAACTGAATTTTATCCATAGAAGTAGCTCTAGTAATAGTTTCATTATTTTTGCAATATAAATATCCAGTAGCTTGATTACTAATACCTCGAAGTTTAAGATGGTATAGTTGTACATCTTGATAAAGAAAGTGATTTGGAGTCACAATAATTTGCATCTTGTTCATTAACTATAGAAGTTATACTCTAGTTATTCTAGAAAATTTCAAATAAATAAACAGGGGTAGAATTTGATATTTTTTTACCGAATAATTAAGGTTGAAAACCTTTTCATATCAAATCTGGTTAAACAGTTATAAATTAGTTAAGTCTTTAGGAGTCAGGGGGAGAGAGAATCACGAAGATTTATTAGTTATGACGATTCGAGAATTTTTTTATATCCAATCAAACGTATTTGATATCATTGAAGAAGAAATAAAGAAAAAAATACTTTTCACCAATGCTATTATTTTCAGTAGAGGTAATTATTAATTATTAATTGTTGAAGATTCACTTAAACTGGCTACATCTTCTATCAAGTTAGTTATTTTTTTGTCAACTCAATCTAACTAAATATCAAATTTTTTTTTATTTAAAGTAGAACGAATTTGTTGTATCAATTTTTCTTTATCTTTTTTGTTATTCAATATTTGCATTTGCAATTCAGAAATATCTGTATTTTTTTCCTCAAACTTTTCTTGATAGTTATTGACTATATTTTTATCTTGATACGGATTTTCTTGAGAAATATCAGTAATTTTGCTACCTTGTGTAACACCAGAGGAATTTACTGCTGCTCGATCCAAGTTTGGTTGTTGAATTAATTTTTCTAACTCATCTAATGTTATCTCAGAACGTTGATTATTTTCTACTAGAGACTGAGCGGTTTGCTTACCAGTTTCAGCTAAATTGTTAAGTTCAGAAATTTTCATCATTAAGTTATTAGCTACTAAATTCATTTGACGACCTGCTTGTGAAGTTTCATTCACCAATTTTCCAATCTCGTTAGTAATATGACTAAAACCGCTAAGTTGAGAATTTGAATGACCCGCAACAATAGCAGCTTGTATTGCCAAATGTTTTGCTTGCTTACTAACTGTTTCAATTTGATGGGATGCAGAGTTAATTAGTTTGAGTTCATTGGTGAACAAGTGACCAATATTGACAATTTTATCCATATTTTTGTTAATTTTTTGTACTCCTTCAAATGTGGCATAAAATGCTTTTTTTCCTTCCTGAGAAATAAAACCAGTAATTTCCTTTAGTCTGTGGTTAAGGTTATGAATTTGTTGTGATTGACTAATTAAGCCATTTTGCTGTATTTCTAATAACTTGTGTCTAGCTAAAATTTCTTGTTTTTGCGTTTGTAATGCTGTCGTATGTTGTTGGAGTTTTTGCTGTTTATGTTTGAGCTGCATCAAATAATTTTTAGCAGAACTTTTGTAGCGAGATAACTCATTATTGACTTCTCTAAGCAGATGGGATTGAGCCAGAATTAAAGTTTTAAAATTCAATAAAAAATAAATAGAAAAATTAGGATTTTTTTTGTTGACGAATTGAATTACAAGCGGTTCATATACAGTTTCTTCAGAACGATTTAGTGCTATTTGTACAGCTAAATTAATTTTTTCTTCAGAAAGTAATACCAAACAGTTATCTAAATATTTAGTTGGAGTAGCTTTTAAAAAATATTGAATAGGACGTTTGATAAATAGTTCTCTTCCATAACGATAATTCATTTGTTCATGAAAGTAGCGTCGAGAAATCATGCCAAAAAACTTTTCATCGGAAGCAATTATAACTCCAGGTAAGTCAGGTTGTTCATTAAACTGATATTCAACTAATTCTAGGGAAGTCATCGGACTTACTTGAAAATCAGTCAGTGGTAATTCTCTGAGGATAGATTCAGAATTTAACTTCGGTAGATTAATAATAGATTCTAGGGTGTTTGCCATGCTACAAAATCCACTTAATTTATGAAAAAGCTTCGGAAAAATCTAGGGTAGTTTAATCATCATAATTTTGATTTATTGTATAAGCTGTTAGCTAATAACGTCAATCGTCATTTCTAACTCATTTCAATAGATATTGATTTTTGTATAAATTATCCTGAGCAGTTTAACTTTGCTTTTACATAGATATGATGGGAAGTATATCAAAATTTAATCATAAAATCTAGGCAATAGACTTCTCCAAAAATAAAAAATAAAAGCAATTCTTATTTATAAATTGTCAATTATTTATTCCTGTTCTCTATTCCCTGTTTCTTCGTTTATAGAGATTTATAATATTGATATTTATACACTCTTGATGTGCAGGATTTGTAAAAAAAAAATAGATAATAAAGTCTGAAATTCCTATTACTGTGATCTCTTCTTAAATTCCAATAGAGATTTTATATAAAATCAAAATATATAACAGTTGAAGGAAAGGTTATATGAAAGATAAAAAAGAATGCTACAAATAATTTAGCTGGTTAAAAAACTTTGAAATATCGATTTGACTAAAAACAGAGTTTTACTCTAATAAATGATATGTAGGCTATTCCTACTTAGGACTGAGGACTGAGGACTGGAAACAACCGTGCGTATTTGTAGCAAAAATTTTAGTATTTTATCCCACATTCCGCACCACAAAATGCAGTATAGAATCAGGAGTCAGGAGACAGCTATACTGGAGACAGAATTTTAGAAGAAAATTATAGCTGCCGTGATTGAGTCATCATCAGAGCAAGTATTTATGCGTAAATTATTTACTAGGAATTTGATGAACGAAAAAAGTATTGAGATGATTTGCATAGTATAAATACCTACCAAGCTACAGATTCATATACTACTTTTAATGATACGCTCTTGAAGTGCGGAATGTGGGTTTTATATTAGGACATATCAAAAGCTTAAAACTTAGACAACGCCAGATTTTTTCTTCTTCCTTCTTCCTTCTTCTTTCTTCCTTCTTCCTTCTGCTATAACTGCTATGTACTGTACTTAAAAATGATCGAACTATCTACTTATGAACTATCTAGCTCATTTATTTTTAGCGAAAAATACTCCCGAATCACAGGAAATTTATTAGGTGATTTTGTCAAAGGGTATCTAGAACAATATGAAACTATTTATAGCCATGAAATTATTCAAGGAATCAAAACTCATCGTCAAGTTGATTGCTTTACTGATACTCATACAATATATTTGAGAAGTAAAAATCGTATTAGTAATAATCATAGACTTTTAGCAGGAATAATTATTGATATTTGTTATGACCATTTTTTAGCCAATCACTGGAACTTATTTGCCTATGAAAACTTAGATGTATTTGTGCAAAAAATATATATTATTTGGGTGCATCTCAATGCGTGAATAAAGCCAAAACTTTATCGCTTTTAGGCAACAGCTCATCTGGCAACAGGCAACAGGTAACAGGCAACAGGCAACAGGCAACAGGCAACAGGGAATATATAGGAAAATAGTATTTTTGCAAATATGAGATGCACCCTATTATTTTGCAAAAAAATCAGGAAATTTTACCTGATAAATTACAAAAAATATTACCGAAAATCATCTCTGAAAATAGGCTTAGTTCCTACAAAAATTTATCAGGGATTAACTTAAGTTTTGTTCCTTTATCTAAACGTTTGAAGAGAGAAAATAATCTTGCTACTGCTGGAAATGAACTGATTAAAAATTATACTGAAATTGAGTCAGATTTTTTGACTTTTTTTCCAGAAGTTATTAATTATGTCAAAAATAGGAATGCCAGAAATTTTACCTATATTTATTTTCATGTAAGCATTCAGCTATTAGCTGTCAGCTTTCAGCAATGATATCCCAACCTTCAAGAAGGGGTTGAAATTAATATAGACTTTAAAGTCAGCTTTTGTAGTCAGATTTAATTCTGACTTAATTAATAAAGCTTTGATCTAAAACTAAAAAATAGCTGATAGCTAATAGCTGACAGCTGTTTGCGCAGCATTCCGCAGGAAATGCTTACATTTTCATTGTCTATTCCGCAAATGTCGAGGGTGAAATTCGGATTTTGCAATTAAACAGATTTGATATAATACCAATTCCGATCTTAGAGCTGATTTGTAAACTGAGCTGAAGTCCCTTTCTAGCATGGGTTTTTCAAAAGTTATGCCCTTAGGCCTTAGATAGTTTCAAACCCTTACAATGTGAAGTATTTATCAAAATAATATGGGTCTAAAACCCCGCCTTTTAAGGCGATCAGGTTTTTGGAGAGTCGCTCAAATCCCCGTTACAAAAATAACTTCTGTAGGGGCGAATGGCCATATAGCCTGACGGCATGAGCTTCGCAATTGCGCCCCTACTGACTTCTAATGACTTTGTTAACCTCTTAATATTTACTTTATAAATCAGCTCTAAGAATGTGACAAAATTGTTATTCTAGCGAACATCAAATATACTCAAGCAAATTAATCTTTATTGCGAGCAAAATTTGCTGATTCCTCTTCTATATTTATTGAGTTTTTTATTTGAAAAACTTGGTTAATTTATATTCATTATTAAAGGAAGAAACAGAGCAAAATTATAAATCTATGAGTATAAACTGAAATTGTTATCTATATTTTTAACCCTGGGTTTAAGATACCCACTATTCAGTTATCAGTTAATTTTTTGTAACTCCAGTTGATAGGAAAAATTGAACTGGAACTCAACTAATACCCATTGAGATTCTATATTCCCTCAGACAGTTTTCTCATCTCTGGTGTTCCCTTAACCGCCCATTGAGAGATACAGTTTAAATGCCGAAACACTTATACCAGTTTGAGAAATATTTGCTACAAATTAGGTAGGCTATTTCTTAGGAGTCAGGAAGACCGAGTCAGAATAAATAGCTTCGATATCATTTTTTAGGTCGGAACTTATCTTTTTAGCCAAAGGGACATCTCCTGCACCTATCTTTTAATCACCAAAATTATTCATAATATTCTTTTTTGAAAATGTTATTACTGATAATTGATTCAAAAATTCTCCATTAATATTTGATCTTCAAGTTTCACTAACATTATTTGTTACTATCTCTATAGGCTGTATTTCTTTAGATAAAGGTTTAATCTTATCTGGATTAAAATTGAGACTAGAAAACAAAGGTAAAATTTCCTTACTAAAAGCCTCGGCAGCTTTAGAGCGGTAACGATTAGGATTATAAATAACCGATAATATTCTATTGACAACTATCTGATCTATTTTAGCCGTAGTCAAAACCCCAATTTGTAAATCCTTCTCAATAGCTGAAACAGAAACAAAAGCTACCCCCAAACCAGATTGAACAGCATTTTTAATTGCCTCAATTGAATTTAATTCCATCTCCACTTTCAGACGGCGAGTATCAATACCACTACGGGATAATACCTGGTCAATAACCTTGCGAATAGTAGATTGAGAGTCTAGAGTAATAAAATTTAGGTGATACAAATCATCCTTTTGAATAGTCTCCTTTTCTGCCAAAGAATGAGAAACAGGCAAAATTAAAGCCAACTCATCCTCAGCATAAGGTATAACCTCCAAAGACTCTTGTAACTCTGGAGGAACTTCACCCCCAACAATAGCTAAATCTATTTGTCCATTAGCCACACTCCAAGCAGTACGACGAGTAGAATGAACATGTAACTGCACAGCCACATCAGGATATTTTTGCCTAAACATCCCAATCATTCGGGGTAGTAAATAAGTACCAGTAGTTTGAGAAGCACCAACAATTAAAGTACCACCCTGAAGGTTTTGTAAGTCCTCAATAGCTCGGCAAGTCTCTTGACACAAAGATAATATCTTCTCACCATAAGTAAGCAGTAAATGACCAGCTTCAGTTAATTGTGCCCGGCGGCCACCCCGGTCGAATAAAGGTACATTCAACTGTCGCTCTAAATTTTGTACCTGTAAACTAACCGCTGGTTGAGAAACAAACAAACTATCGGCAGCTCGTTTAAAACTACCTTCAGCAGCGATCGCCTTGAGAATGCGTAATTGGTCTAGGGTGAAAGGAAGCTCAGACATATTGTTAAAGGAAAAAGAAATTGAGGAAGTTAACGCCCAAAGAGTTAGCAAATGGGCAAATTGCTTAATGGTATTTGATTTGACTCGGTAGGTCTTTCCAGAGCAAGTAGAGAATGGGAAAGTTTTAACAAGTTTGAATTTACAGTGTTTTTCTGTCTTAAATTGGTTTGCATTTAAGTTACTTAATTTTATTAAATCAGGAAGAAATTACAATTATCAAACAGGATTGGGTCACACAACCCCGCCTTTTAAGGCGAAATATTTTTGTAGGGGAGCTTAAACCCCCGTTACAAAAATAACTTCTGTACGGGCGAATGGCCATTCGCCCCTACTGACTTCTGACTTTGTTAACTCCATGTCCCATATCTTCAATCTTGTTAGTTAATCAAGCTCTGATTGTCCTGTTTAGATTAAACTGAATCAGGGACAAAAGTCCTTAAAACAGAGGTTGAGAGTAGAAGATTGAGATTTCCAAATTCCTCAGCTAGGGAATCAATAATTTATTGGGAAAATCAAACTCTACACTCACCGCATTTCCTTCCCTGTTCCAGGGATTGGCATTACGTCCCTTCAGCATACTGCTGGACGATTACTCCAAAAGTTAACTTTTATTATCAATTTCCCATAGTGCCCATGTCTCATGATTGGTTAACCCCTAGCCATTTAATTATCTTGGGGTTACTACTAAGTTTTGCGATCGCTCATAGTGGTTTGGCAGCCCTCCGACCATGGGCCGAAACCAAAATTGGTCCTAGACCCTATCGCATCTTATTTGCTCTGGTCAGTCTACCACTAGCAGTAATTCTGATTATTTACTTTTTCAACCACCGTTACGATGGGTTGCAGTTATGGCAACTGCAAGGTGTCCCAATAGTTAAGCCTATAGTCTGGATACTATCAGCAATTTCATTTATCTTTCTCTATCCCTCTACATTCAATCTTTTAGAAATTGCTGCAATTCAAAAACCCCAAGTCCATCTCTATGAAACAGGGATCATTCGGATTACCCGCCATCCCCAAATGGTCGGCCAAGTAATTTGGTGTATTGCCCATACTCTTTGGTTAGGGACAAGTTTTACCCTAGTGACCTCTTTTGGCCTCATACTCCATCATTTGTTTGGTGTATGGCATGGGGATCGACGACTTCAAAAGCATTTTGGTGAATCTTTTGAAAAGTTAAAGTTTCGCACATCGGTTATACCTTTTGTCGCTATTATCCAAGGACGTCAAACTCTACATTTACAGGAGTTTCTCCGATGGGCCTATGTGGGAGTAGCTATTTTTATTTTCTTACTTTGGCAAGCTCATCCACTACTAATCCGTGCAACTGGGAGCGTAGACTGGTAGCATGATCCCAGGATATAAAAAATTTAATTAACTCACATCGAGAAGCCATGCTTTTGTCAATTAACGAAAAAACTTTTAAAAAAGAGGTGTTAGATGCCTCTAACCCGGTTTTAGTAAATTTTTGGGCACCGTGGTGTGGCCTATGTAAAATGATTGTCCCCCAATTAATTCAATTTCAGTCTGAATGGAATGGCCACTTAAAGTTGGTGGAGGTCAATGCTGACGAAAGTTTAAAGCTTGCTAGTACATATCAACTCAGAACCTTACCTACCCTGATCCTGTTTGAAAATGGCCAAATAGTGAATCGAGTGGATCATTTTCAGGCACGGGAAGATTTTTTACGCACATTAGATGCTTTTATGACCAGTTACCAAAAAACTTGTCTAACTCGACTTTTGGAACCTCAGTTAATGGGATGAAGAAGGTGTTAGGTAATTAATAATTAATAATTAATAATTAATAATTAATAATTAATAATTGCTTGCACCAGTTTCTTATACCTAGCATTTTTGGAGTTTAGGGAAGATCAAACGCTAATTGTACTATTGCTGAGTCTTAAATAAAGAGGTTAAAACTAGAATTGAAGGGAATAATAATAATAATTTCCTTTGGAGCTAGTTTTAGCCTCTTTCAGTTTTTACAGCCAGTTGCAGCTAGATGGCGAGCTGGAGTTTTCGGAGAGAAGAATACACTGATGAGATGTTATGAAAATAGTTTAGCTTTAGCAGAAAAATATGCTATAAAAACAATTGCTTTTCCTGCTATTGCTACTGGTGGTTTATTTTTTCCGGTGGAAGTAGCAGCAAGAATAGCTATAACTGAAGTTATGCAATTTTTATTGGAAAGTAAATCTATTGAAAAGGTTGTTCTTGTTTGTTTTCAGACTAAAGTATATGAAAAATACTTAGAAGTTTTTCGTGAAATACTAGAGTAAAAAATAATTTCATTTATTTCTATAAAGTAATGGAGATTTTATCAGAGAAATATGAGTAGAATACTAGCATTTATCTATGGTGTAGTTTGTTATTTAATATCAATGATAACTATTCTGTACAGCATTGGTTTTGTCGGCAACTTAATAGTACCAAAAACACTAGATTCCGATTTTGATGGTTCTCTGATTAACGGGATATTAATTGATATTTTATTACTCGGTTTGTTTGCTATTCAACATAGTCTTATGGCACGTCAAAGTTTCAAGAAATGGTGGACGAAAATTATTCCACATCCGATTGAACGTAGCACTTATGTTTTAATGGCAAGTCTGGCATTATTACTGTTATTTTGGCAATGGCATTCTCTTGGTGGAATTATTTGGAATATACAAAGTCCGATTGCTTCTAATATTATTTATGGCATTTTTGCTTTGGGGTGGTTAATTGTTTTCCTCAGCACTTTTATGATTAACCATTTTGATTTATTTGGGTTGCGACAAGTATATTTATATTTGCGCAGTCAGGAATATGAATATTTAGGATTTAGAACTCCAGGATTTTACAAATATGTTCGTCATCCGATTATGTTGGGTTTTGTTATTGTTTTTTGGGCAGCTCCAACTATGACATTTTCTCATTTGATTTTTGCCTTGGGTACAACAATTTATATGTTAGTGGGAATTAAATTAGAAGAAGTAGATATGATTTCTATTTATGGAGATTTATATCAGGAATATCGGCAGCAAGTTTCTATGTTAATTCCTATCCCCAGGATAAAATTAACCCAGGAGAAGGTTCAGGAATAATTTTGAAGAAGCAAGAAGGAAGAAGGAAGAAGGAAGAAGGGAAAGATGATACAGCGTATTTCATATTAGTAAGGTACATCAAGGGTATTTTATATTAGTAAGGTACATTAGTCTTATAAGGTATGGAACCATTAGAGTAGCTCTTGAGGTTACGGAACTGGCAAAAAAAAATCCTTACAGCGGTTTTCATTTCAGTAGACCACAGTAGAGATGTTCCATTGAACGTCTCTACAGGGTTTTGATTGTGACGATGTGGTTCATCAATATGAAAAGCGCTGTAACTGAATTGTATTTTACTATAAACTTATCTTTCTTCTTCCTTCTTCCTTCTTCCTTCTTCCTTCTTACTTAAATTTATGAATCAACCACAATTAACTATCAACAACAGTAACGAAAATTTGTGTAAAATTATCCATCAAAGCATTTCTGAATCTCCAAAAAAACGGATTACTTTTGCTGAATATATGGATTTAGTTTTGTACCATTCACAATATGGTTATTATGCAAGTCATCCTGTGAATATTGGCAAACAAGGAGATTTTTTAACATCTTCTCATTGGAGTGCAGATTTTGGAGAATTATTGGCAGAACAATTTGTGCAAATGTGGGATATTCTCCATCGACCCCATAATTTTACTCTGGTAGAAATGGGTGCTGGTCAGGGAATTTTAGCAGAACAAATTTTAGGATATTTAAAGCAAAAGTATTTAGATTTTTTCCAAACAATAGAATATCTGATTATCGAAAAGTCAGAAGTTTTAAAAGAGGAACAAAAACAAAGGTTACACTCATATAAAGTCAGGTGGTGCGATTGGGATGAAATTTCTCATAGTTCAATTACGGGGTGTTTATTTTCTAATGAATTAGTGGATGCTTTTCCAGTGCATAAAATTATCATAGAAAATCAGGAATTTCGAGAAGTTTATGTAAGCTCTGACTCAGATGGAAAGTTTATAGAAATAAGTGGTGAAACTTCCACTCCTAGAATTGTTGAATATTTTAATTTAGTGGGTATAGATTTACTTGCATTTCCAGATGCGGAAGGTTATCAAACTGAGGTGAATTTACAAGCTTTAGATTGGATAAATACTGTTGCCTCTAAACTACAAAAGGGATATTTGTTAACAATTGATTATGGTTATCAAGCACCACGTTATTATAATCCCACTCGCAGACAAGGAACTCTACAATGTTATTATCAACATCATCGAAATAATGACTTATATTGGAATATTGGGCGACAAGATATTACAGCTCATGTGGATTTTACTGCTTTGGAAAAACAGGGAATTTTGTCAGGATTGGAAAATCTAGGCTTTACTCAACAGGCTTTATTTTTAATGGCGTTAGGTTTAGGAGATAGATTAAATGAATTATCAAATAATCAAGGATTTTCTATTGAGGAAGTTTTCCGACGTAGGGAAGTATTACATTCATTAATAGACCCAATGGGGTTGGGAAATTTTGGAGTTTTAGTACAGAGTAAAGGTTTGAGTGAGGAAGAAAAAAAGGAGATTTTGAAAGGTTTAAGTATGCCTGCGATGGGATAGGTTTAAGGTAAGTATTTAGGTGTCAGCTAGCCTCATAAGGTCCGAATTGCGGACTTCAGCCATCATCTAATTTTACTGGATATTCTTGGCAATCATCTATTTTATATAATAATTCATAACAAGGTTTTTTTTCTAATGCCTGGTCTATTTGATAGATGATTTTTATATATTCTGTTTTTTTAGTTTTAATTTGATTCTCAGTACCTTGGTTTAGAGGAATATTTTCTAATTCTTGAATTGCTTTTTGTAGTTCGTCTCTGGCAGTTTCTAATTGTTCTTTTTTGAGAGCAACTTTGGCTTTACTAATGGCTGACTCTGCTTTTTTAGTTGCTGTGTCTAATATTGTTTGAGTATTGGTTTCTGATTTTTGAAATACTCCTTTAAACCTGTCAAAAATATCTGCTGTATCAGCAATAATACCAACAATAACACCAATTATCATTATTGCTGTCCCTATTACTGCTAATAACTTACCTTTTCCAGGTCGTGGAGAATTATTTTGAGAAGGGTAATTAACTGTTGAATGAAAATTGTATAAAATAGTTGCTAGAAGTAGAAAAGTGTGTTAATATTAAACAGGTAACCAAAGACATGAAATAATTCTGCATGAATGCGACTTGTTGACAGACATATTATTAAACGAACACATAACTTTTGGCGAGTGTGTGATGAGTTAGCCTTTAAGTCAAAAAACTTGTATAATTTGGCTAATTATTACTGTCGTCAGCATTTTTTCAAGTGTTCAAAAAGTCTAGATTTAACCACACTCTACCATGCAACCAAAGATAGTGATGCTTACAGAGCCTTACCAACCAAGGTATCAAAACAAATAATCAAATGCTTGGTTGCCACTTGGCGTGGTTATTTTCAGGCAATCATTGAATGGTCAAAGCATCCCTGTAAGTTTTTAGGTAAACCCAAAATACCAAAGTATAAAAATAAAACTCAAGGTAGGAATGTAGTTATATATTCCAAAGAATCAGTCTATAAAGCCCCTCTAAAAGATGGTATTTGTCACTTATCCATGAGTGAAATCAAAATACCTGTAGTTGTGGATACTGTCATCGAAGTGAGGATAGTACCTGCTACTAGCTGCTATATAATTGAAGTTGTGTATGAAAAAAAACATCAGCCACAAATAGACTCAACATATGTAGCCGGAATTGACTTAGGAATTGACAGATTGGTTGCTATATCTACAAACAAGCCCGGTGTTAAACCTATGCTAGTTAATGGTCAGCCACTAAAAAGCGTCAATCAACTATATAACAAGCGAAAAGCTAAGTATCAAAGTGTTCTCAAGGGACAGAAAAAAACGAGCCGTAAGATTGAAGCATTAACTTATCACCGAAATCGTTTTGTCGAGAATTATCTGCATAACACCAGTAAATTAGTGGTGAATTATTTAGTCACTAACAGAATTGGTATTGTAGTCATCGGCCAAAATGATAACTGGAAACAAGGCGCAAATATCGGCAAAAAAAACAACCAAAATTTTACTCAAATACCGCATTCTCAGCTAATTCAACAGATAACTTATAAGTGTCAACTGGCTGGGGTAAAAGTCATTGAAACGGAAGAAAGTTACACCAGTAAAACTTCAGCTATTGACTTAGAAAAACCTTGTAAACATAGAACTTATGTAGGTAAACGAGTCAAACGTGGTTTATTCAGGAGTGCAACTGGTATAGTCATTAATGCTGATGTTAATGGATCTCTTCAAATAATTAGAAAGAAATTCCCAGAGGCATTTACTGCCGAGGGAATAGTGAGCTGTGCCGTACAGCCAATATTGGTTAATCCAATATCAAGATAAAAGCTGTTACAATTTTCTACAGTTTTTTTCGTACGGTCTGATGATGGTCTGGTCATTGGTAGTTTTGATTAGTTGTTTAAAGGATAATTGGATTATAGAGCGATCGCTTTTGGGAAATGTTCAACTTAATCAGGACTTACGCAAAGGCACTATCTATAGAGTTTAATGACTATTGTCCAATAGTTTTTAGCGCTATATATAGCGTATTTGCGTAAATCCTATTAATTATACAGCAGATTCCTCGCATAAGAAGTACAAATATTAACAATTAAATGTTCCCAGTCCGAGCATCTTGCTCGCGAGGAAGCATCTTGCTCGCGCGGGTGTACCTCACCAAGAAATACTCATTAATATCCTCGTAATTCTTTGAGTTGATCCAAAGAGTCTTGATAATCTTCTTGATTTGCTTGTTGTTTGTATAAATCGGCAGCTTTTTCAAAGTCTGATATGGCTTTTTCAATATTTTTGTTAGCTTTGTAAGTCAGACCCCTGTTATAGTAGGCATGAGCATATTTGGGATTGAGTTGAATGGCTTGATTATAGTCAGCGATCGCCTTTTCATATTTTCCCTGCTTACGGTAAACAATACCCCTGTTATTATAAGCTTCAGGATATTTGGGATTAAGTTGAATGGCTTGGTTATAGTCAGCGATCGCCTTTTCATATTCTCTCTGCTTACGGTAAACAATACCTCTGTAATTGTAAACGTCAGCATGTTTGGGATTGAGTCGAATAGCTTGGTTAAGGTCAGCGATCGCCTTTTCATATTCTCCCTGCTCATAGTAAACACTAGCCCGGCCATTGTAAGCTTCAGCATGTTTGGGATTGAGTCGAATAGCTTGGTTAAAGTCAGCGATCGCCTTTTCATATTCTCCCTGCTCATAGTAAACACTAGCCCGGCCATTGTAAGCTTCAGCATGTTTGGGATTGAGTCGAATAGCTTGGTTAAAGTCAGTGAGCGCCTTTTCATATTTTCCCTGTATGCCGTAAGCAGCACCCCGGGCTATGTAAACTTCAGCATATTTGGGATTGAGTCGAATAGCTTGGTTAAAGTCAGCGATCGCCTTGTCATATTGTCCCTGGATGGTGTAAATAATACCCTGGGAAATGTAAATTGCAGCATTTTGACTTTGAGATAGAGTAGGATTAGCAGAATTTCTGAGAGTCTGGTTTTCTCTTGTCGGAGACGTTGAGATAACAGGAATAGGATTACCAGCATTTGTAACAGCCTGATTTTCCCTAGTCCAAGAAGGTGAAGCAACGGGAGTAGGATTAGCATAATTTCTCACAGTCTGATTTTCTCTAGTCCGAGAAGGTGAGGCAACAGAAGTTGGCTTCACCAAAACCCTGCTAACCTCCTGTGGCATCTCCCGCAAAAAAGTCGAAATCAAAACCCCTTCCCCATCTCCATCAACTTCCGTCAACTGCACATGAATACCCACCAACTGCCCTGCCTCACTCAAAACCGCTCCCCCACTCATACCTTTATACACACCCTCACCAGGTTCAGTAGGTTCATACGTCAAATTATCTCCTGCTCGTGGGTTAGTCACCTTGGCGGGAGTAAACTGAAAACCCTCCCTATTCTCAACTCCAGGCCAACCCCCCACATAAACTTGACTATTATTACTTAACTGACTCGCCTCTCCTACTTCCACAACCTTATATTTCTTCAGACTAGCAAACTTCACCACTGCCAAATCCTGCTTTGGGTAACGGCGGAGAATTTGTAGTTTAACTACTTCCGCATCCTCCCCTGGTTTTTTACTACGAACAACCACTCGATAATCATTTTGGTCAGGAAAAATATGCTCCGCAGTCAGCACATAATAAGTAGAATCTTGTTTACCAATAATTACCCCGGAACCAGCAGGGGTAAATCTACCACCTCCAGTAGTAACACTAGGAGTAACAATTTCTACAGTAATGTTTTCAGCTAATCTATTTAGAGCAGATCGACTTAAAGGAGTATTGTCTTGTCTAGCAGTAAAAATTGGATTTGATATAGAAATTTTAGTAGATACATTTGTACTTATTTCTGATTCATATTTACTGTAGCCAACCAGAGCAATAGTGATTAATCCAATTGTTATTTTAGTAATATGTTTCATTATGGTTGTTTTGTTATTTACATGGTCTTTACGTAAGTCCTAATTTAAATATTTTAGCATTGTTTCGTTCTTAGAAATATAAAGAATGGGTGTCATTGCGAGGGAGGATGATTAACATTTTATCTAGGAGATTTCATATTTGAGACCTCCCGAAGCAATCTTTTCTAAATACTGGGATTGCTTCGTTCCTCGCAATGACAGTTTGGGTGTCTTTTGTCATATTGAGATTACTTGACTATCTCCCCGAATCTAAATTCAATTCTAATCCAGAAGGCGATAAATAAACTAAAGTTTCTGATGGAATTGCCCAACTTAAACTAGATAAAAAATCCAAAGCTTCCTCTGGAGAAGCATCCAAAGATTCTGTCACTCGCGAACCATCTCTATATAGATAAACATCAGGATTAACAAAAATAATCGGCTCCCCCATACCAATAATTCCTACCAACTCACCATAATTATTTAATAAAGGTCCGCCACTCATGCCACTATAAGTAGTTAAGTTATATCCAATTTGATATCCCGACTGCATTGGTTTTGCTAATTTTTCAGAAACATCACCTAATTTACTACAGGTTAAACCGCCATTATTAGAGTTAGCAACATTAACATCAGTGGGAAAACCAACAGCCATTACTTGTTCATCCTTTTTCCACTTTGCCAAACTAGCGGTTGGATAATTTTTCGGACTATTAAACTGTAAAATCGCTAAATCATTACCTGTTGTTTTACCATGATAAAAATTCACCAATAAACTTGCTTGATATTGTTGACCATCCTCAGTTTCGACAATAAATTTTTCTGCCTTATCTTTCAAAACATGACCGTTAGTTACCAGAGTATAAATATTCTGCTGTTTCTGCACTAAAATTCCCGTGCCCCAACTCTCACCAGAAATAATTTTTACAGTAAATTTTGCAGCAGTTTGACAAAGTTTTTTTGCGGCTATTTTTTCAGGTAAAAAAGGAGGACGAGCAGGAGCGATATTTTGATATAAACAAGACACTAATAAAGTTGTCATAAATATACTCAAGATGCTAACTGTTTTGAATGAAAAATTTACCTTCATTACCTGACTAATATAAATTTAGCTAACTGCATAATCTGTAAATTGTCTTTTGAAAGGAGAATGGAAACCAATCACTATATTTTCTTTGTCAACTCCTAATTCAACTAAACGTTCAGCTACAGATTGCTCTGTGTTATTCTGTTGAATATATACTTTGTCTTCAATAATATCTAGATGCAGAATAGCACCGTATACCCAATGATTTTTAGCCCAACCGACTTGTACTAAGAGGTAATGGTGGCGCTCAGTATCGAAAATTGTCTCTACCCGAACATCACCAGACTTGTGCAAAGAAGCTTGTTCTTTAATCAGAGTTTGAATTATTTGACTATAGTCTATTGCCATTTGATAATTTCCTCAATGTCTGGATTATAAACAATTAGTCGTAACTAAAACTTTATCAAAAGACTCTACATAAATCAGGACTTACGCAAAGATAATATAACGTTTATTGTTAAAAAATAATTTATTTTATATAGAATCCGGTTATACAGTATATGTTGATAATTCTATAATTACTTTAATATTTAATCTCCCTCACTCCCCCACTCCCCTACTCCCCTACTCCCCTACTCCCAACTATACAATAACTATTCAATCGGATTCTATATTAGTGGACTGACACATTTTAAATGGTGCGTTACGACGGATTGCTAAATCCCTTTTATAGTCTAAATTTAAGCCGTCTAACGCACCCTACAAAATTGGCTACTTTGTTGGCTTTTACTTCGTTCTACCCAACCTACATTAGCTAGAAAAAACTCAAGCCAAACAAATTATTTCGTAGGTGGAGAATATTTCAACATTGCATCGATATTAATAGTCTTTATATCCCCATATTGTTCAAAAATACTAGCCGAATGCTTCAGAGGATCAACAGAATCTTTTAGATTTAATTCGCCTATTTGATTAACCATTCCTTGAGCATTATCACCAGGTATAAGAGTCATCAAAACATTAGAACTAGGACATTTGCCAGTATAGTTATTTAGACTACCAATAGCACATAATACAGGTTGGTTATTTGCACGGCCAGGAACAATTTTACTCAAATCTCCTGTCTGTTGAAACTTCTCAAAGTTATCAGAAACTTCACGGCAACGTCTCTGAGGGTCATATCCAGCTTTGATGAAATACTCGCTTTCCCAAATAATTAGAGTTATTTTCCCCCTGATAGGATGGTCTGCTATAGTAGCAGCTTTACCATTATCAGTACCACAGTAGAAACTAGCAAAACGACTAGCTTGTTGGGCCTGACTGTATTGAGTTAGAGCAGAAATTACGGCTAAACTTAAGAAACCAATAGTCGCCCATTGTTTGACAAATTGAAAATTCATATATAGCACTCCTAATTACCAAAAAATATATATCAATTATATTTAATTTTTGCATCTAGCTGCTAAATTGAATGAGTATAAATTGAGGTTTAGCAACAATGAATTTACCTACAAAAGTAACTTTAATAATTCCGGAAAGCTTCAGAAACATCATCAAAATTATTTTCAATACATTTGAGTTTTCAAATATGGATAATTAGTATAAATAGTCATAAAATTAATATCAAAACTTTATACTCAACTTAACTGTATTGGTTGTTCATCTAATTCTAATTCTACTAACTTTAATCTATCTTTGATTGACATACATTGTAAATGTTTACTAAGACTATATAAATCTATTTTATGATAATCATCTTTAAATAATGGAATCAAAGATTCAATAATAGAAACAATTCCATTTGGAGGAACTGCATTACCAATTTGCCGCCTAATTTCAGTAAAAGAACCTTCAAAAATAAAATCATCAGGAAATGTTTGTAACCTTGCTCTTTCTCTATTTGTTAAAGACCTTGGTTCGGGATAATGATAACCCCATGTTCCACCACCCCCACCAGCAATAATTGTTGCAGAAGGTTTGTCTGGATGAATGCGTCGATAAACATGACTAATCATTCCTTTTACATAGTAGGGACTATCTTGAGGAATATCTCTAAAATTACCTCCAGCTTTTATCCTTTTCAATATTTCAATTGTTCGAGGTTGAATTTTTTGATGTTCATTATTGTGGGGAATTTTTTCTACATTTTTAAGTGCTTCACCAGCAGTTTTATAAGGATATTTACGACCAAGACCATATTCGGGCTGAGGATGAATAAAATTAAAACCTGTATCCATTCTAATCCCTACTAAAATTACTCTTTCCCTAAATTGAGGTACTCCGTAATCGGCAAATTTGTATAATTTAGGCTTTACTAAATAACCTGGAGATATACTTTCAAAATCTGATATTATTCGTTGAATTGCTTGATGTTTATTCGCACTTAATAAACCTTTGACATTTTCTGCTATAAATGCCTTTGGTTGTTTCCGTTTAACAAATTCTAAGAAGTAAGTATATAAATTGCCTCTTGTACCCTCTAAACCAGGACGTTTCCAAATCATTGAAAAATCTTGACAAGGAAACCCTCCCGTAATTAAATCCGCCTCTGGAACTGCATCAATATCTATATTTTCAATTTGATTATGCTCAACAACATCAGCAATATTTGTCTTAAAAGTTTGACAGGCATAAAAATTAGAATCAACTGCCCAAATAACCTTAAATCCTGCGTAATGAAATGGTAAATCCATTCCTCCACAACCTGAAAATAAAGAAATAAGCTGTGGTGGTGTTTTCCAATGTGTTTTATTGAGAAGATAGAGCGACATTTTATTAAACAAAATAAGCGGTTTTTGGGAAAAATAAAATGGTAAGCATTTCCTGCGAAATGCTGCGCAAACAGCTATTAGCTGTCAGCTATCAGCAACAATACTTTCTAGTATAGAACAGTGTTTAAATTAACAATTGACTTTAAGGGTAAGGGAGGCAACTTTTGTACTAAGACAATTAAATATTGCTTTGATCCTAAACTAAAAGCAATAGCTGATAGCTGATGGCTGACCGCTGTTTGCGTAGCATTCCGGAGGAAATGCTTACAATAAAATATAGCATAATTTTACGAAAAAAAATTAAATATTTTGATTGCAAAAACAGACAAAAAAACGAGTTGTTTTCCTAATTATCAGGACTTACGCAAATTCAACTTAAAAACGTCATATGTAGGGGCGAATGGCATTCGCACTTACCGAATAATTAATAATTAATAATTAAATAATTCTGCTTGAAAGCCTCCCCTTTTAAGGGGGAAAAAAGAAATAATATTTCCTTATATTCAATCAAGAACAGTTTTAACCAGAGGTAATTATCAATTATCCATTATCCATTAATGAATTGATTTAGTGTCTGTGCTTAAGTCCTAATTATAAACATTTCTAGACAAAATCACGCATTTAAGATATATTAATAAAGTTAAGACATAAAACAATAAAATACTAAAATTATAACGAGACTCACCAAAGTTAACTTTGGTAAGGAGATTAATTAATGAAAACAACTCAAGAACCACGGCAAAAACAAAGTCGCTATAGAGGACTCACACAGGCTGAAGTTGAGGCAAACAGGCAAAAATACGGGTCTAACTTATTAACGCCACCCAAGCGATCGCCATGGTGGAAATTATGGTTAGAAAAGTTCGACGACCCAGTAATTCGGATTCTAATAATCGCAGCCGTTATTGCCATTACTGTGGGAATTTTTGAAGGTAATTATGTAGAAGGTTTAGGCATTATTGCTGCTATTATTCTGGCTACCTCTGTTGCTTTTTTAAATGAGTATAAAGCTAGTAAAGAATTCGATATTCTTAATCAAGTAAGTGATGAAATTCCTATTGCAGTAATTAGGGATAATAAAGTTACAACTGTTCCGAAAAAAGATTTAGTAGTAGGCGATATTGTACTGATAGAAACAGGAGACGAAATACCAGCAGATGGTCAAGTATTAGAAGCAGTTTCCCTAGAAGTTAATGAAGCTAGTTTAACGGGAGAAGCAATACCTGTTGCCAAAGTAGCAGATGTAAAATTATCCTCTAATGGTAATAGTGGTTGCGCTTATCCCCCAAACAAAGTATTGCGAGATACTGTAGTTAATGATGGTCATGGAGTAATCGAAATCACAGCGGTTGGCGATGAGACAGAAATTGGTAAAACTGCTAGATGCGTTCTAGATATTACGGATGTTGAAACGCCTCTAAATCTACAACTCGAACGTCTTAGTAACCTAATTGGTATTCTCGGTTTAGTCATAGCAGTCTTAATTGATATCGCCTTAGTAGCACGAGGTATCTTCACAGGAGAACTCGAACTCACCTCCGGACAATGGTACATTATCAGTATCCTGACCGTT
The DNA here is from genome assembly GCF_010672455.1 of Okeania sp. SIO2C9. Classification (GTDB taxonomy): domain Bacteria; phylum Cyanobacteriota; class Cyanobacteriia; order Cyanobacteriales; family Microcoleaceae; genus Okeania. The sequence goes on from NZ_JAAHGO010000024.1 coordinate 115,374, forward strand.
AGCTTAATTGTTGCTCTGACTAGAGTCTGGTTGCCAATAATTGTAGATGGATTAGAATCAATAGGCAAAGAAATCGAACTACCAGAGTGGCTGGAAAATGATAGCGGGATAGCATGGGTAAAAAATATTTTGCTCGCTCTGGCAATATCTGCCATCGGTATCGGGGTAGGTTACTATTTAGAATTGGTTCCCACTTCTCCCACTGACTGGATATCAGCAGATGTTGCTGTGAAATTTCTCACCTACTTTATGATTGCAGTTGCAGTTATAGTTGTGGCAGTACCCGAAGGACTAGCACTGAGTGTCACTCTCAGTCTAGCTTACAGTATGCAGAAAATGACTCAACAAAATAATCTGGTTCGCCGGATGCACGCTTGTGAAACCATTGGCGCTACAACGGTCATTTGTTCTGATAAAACAGGTACTTTGACTGAAAACAAAATGCAGGTCAGTGATGTTAATTTTCCTAGCTTCGACGACAAGACTCTCAATCCTGACAACATTATAGTAGAAGCAATTTGTAGCAATAGTACGGCCAACTTAGAATACAAAAAAGGTGAAGAATCTATCCCTCTGGGAGACCATACAGAAGGTGCTTTGCTGTTGTGGTTGGAGGAAAATAATATTGACTATATTGACAAACGAGATGATTTTGATATTGTCAGTCAGTTAACCTTTTCAGCAGATAGAAAGTACATGGCAACTTTTGGGGTTTCTCCCACAACAGAAGACAAAATACTCCATATTAAAGGTGCGCCAGAATTACTACTCGCCAGTTGTCATCAAATTCTGACTGCGGAGGGAGTCAAACCTTTTGCAGATTCTACAAGAGTATCTATTGCAGCAGAATTAAATCAGTATGAAACTATTGGTAGACGGACTTTGGGATTTGCCTATATTCGAGACCCTCAAGACTATCAACAAGGAAAAGAACTCGAACAATATAACGATTTGATTTGGTTGGGTTTTGTAGCGATCGCCGATCCAGTGCGAGAAGAGGTGCCAAATGCAGTTAAAATCTGTCAAAAAGCTGGGGTAAAAGTCAAGATGATTACTGGGGATAGTCGTCTGACTGCTGTTGAAATAGCTCGCGAAATCGGTATTATAAGTCAGGACGATCCTAATGATTATTGTATTACTGGTGGTAAACTACGTTCTCTGGATGATGAAGCAGTTTTGGAGGTGCTGAAAAAAGTTAAAGTGATTGCTAGAGCGCGACCCCAGGATAAGCAACGTATTGTACAGTTATTACAAACTAGCGGGGAAGTTGTGGCAGTTACGGGTGATGGTACTAATGATGCACCTGCTTTGAATCAAGCGCAGGTAGGTTTGTCGATGGGTAGCGGTACTTCTGTTGCTAAAGAAGCAAGCGATATCATTATTTTGAACGACTCTTTTGGCAGTATTGAAAATGCCGTGATGTGGGGGAGATCGCTTTACCAAAATATTCAGAAGTTTATTCTCTTCCAGTTAACAATAAATGTTGCTGCTTGTGGAATAGCTTTGTTGGGTCCGTTTATTGGAATTAATTTGCCGTTTACGGTGACTCAATTATTGTGGGTGAATTTGATTATGGATACTTTTGCTGCTTTAGCTTTAGCAACGGAACCCCCCAATCAAAAAGTGATGGAAAATGCACCTAGAAATTCCCAAGATTTTATTATTTCCAAACCAATGATGGTGAGTATTTTTTCAGTAGCTGCAGTATTCCTAGTATTTTTCGTTGCTTTCTTACTTTATATCCAGAAAGATAGAGTAGTAACTCCTTATGAATTATCTCTATTTTTCACCACATTTGTGATGTTGCAGTTTTGGAATATGTTTAATGCCAAATGTTTTGGTTTAAAAGAATCTGCATTTTCTAACATTAGTAAAAATGTCAGTTTTGTAGCAATAGCAGCATTTATTTTTGTAGGACAAATTTTGATGGTGCAATTTGGTGGAGCTGTCTTTAGAACAGTTCCTTTATCTTTAAGAGATTGGTTAGTAATTATTGGTGGTACTTCTATTGTGTTGTGGATTGGAGAAATTTGGCGAATGATTCAGATGCGGTTTAGGGTTTCTTAAAAAGTTGTAGGGTGGGTAAATATTTGCTCGCCCTAGAGACTTAGATGGTAGGTTTCAACAATTAATAATTAATAATTAATAATTAATAATTAATTATTACCTCTCCTCTTGGTCTCATGGATATGGCGAGGAGACCCGAAGAGTGACAGAGCCGCTCCGAAGTACGCCATCCCACCCTACGGGAAGCTGCGAAGATCGACCGCTTGTTTCTCCTTTAAAGGAGAGGATTTTTACCTTAATTATTCGGTAAATTCAGGATCGCTTCAATAGAACATTTTTATTAGACTTGTCGCTTAATAGAGGGAAAAAATCGCTCCAACCTAGACAGAGCAATTATATCAAATCCGGTAGCATCGGTGTAATTAGATGGGGAGATGGGGAGATGGGGAGATGGGGAGATGGGGAGATGGGGAGATGGGGAGATGGGGAGATGGGGAGATGGGGAGATGGGGAGATGGGGAGTTGGGGAGATGGGGAGATGGGGAGATGGAGAGATGGGGAGAAAGATTTGTAGATAGATCGGAAGAACACAAGTATG
>NZ_JAAHGO010000240.1 GCF_010672455.1 Okeania sp. SIO2C9
TGCTGAGTATAAAGATGGCGTTTTGAATCTGACCTTGCCTTTTAGGGAAGAAGAGAAGAACAAAGTGGTCAAAGTCAACCTGGATGCTGCTTAATCCTCAAAAAAACTTTAGCTAGATTGCTAGTCCTAACTTAACTCATCAGCCTGGTTACACTCAATGTGACTGGGCTTTTTTATTGGCTTTTTCAGGAAGCATAGAAATAGCCTACTATTTTATTGATTACTTAGGTTTTTCCCCAACACGAGTCCAGGTAGAATAGGCAAACTGATAAGCTTTGATATTAATAAAGCCTGCTTCTCGCAGTAATTTATCTGGGTCAATTTTAAGCCATTGTTCTTTATAGGGTTCAAAGAAGCCTCTGTATGAATACAGGTCGCCGGGGAGAGAATCTGTTACCACTAGCAGACCGCCTGGAGAGAGAATTCGCCAGCATTCTGCTAGAATTATTTGCTTAATTTCATCAGGACATTCATGGAGAAGATAGGTCATATTGAGCGCATCAACACAATTGTCTGGCAATTGTGTTTTTTCCACTAAACCATGTTGCCAACGTAGATTAGGAAGATCTTTGTGGTAAAGGCGACCGACTACAATCATCAACGGAGAAGCTTCCCATGCCGTTACCGTCGCAGAGGGAAGACGGCGAGCAATAGCTGCTGCATCGTCTCCGTTACCTGCTCCCAAGTCTAAAATCTGGCGAGCATCTTCGGGAAACAATTGGGCAATAGAGTCTCTTACTCCCAGTGATTTTCGCGGATGGGCATTTTCTAAAACCGCCTCCATTGCTACTCGATTACCAACTGCGGCTATTTCCGACAACCATCCTCCCAAAACACTATGAAAAGGCTGAAGGTAGTATTGAGGATATTCTATTTGTTCAAAAGTGGCTAATTCTGATTCCCAATCAATCTCTCCTAAATCCGGCGCTTCCTGAAACTGCATCCTGGTTATGACTCGCATCATGCCATCCTTGGGCGCAGAAGAGTTTAATTCAGTTTGAATCTGTTTTCTCTGTTTGTCGAGATCTAAAGTTTTCCAACGAGGGTCAGGTTGTGATGCTAAATCGGTCAGAATTTTATCAATGGCAGTTGCTGCAATTTCCATGACTTTCCTCAGATTTCATACTTCTTCACAGTCGAAGTTATCACGAAAAATTCTCCGTAGCGATGCGCGCTTACCTTCAATCAGCCCCTGGCTCGAAGCTGGATTTGTAACACACTCACCCACTAAATCTCAACCCTAACCCTGTCTATCATAACGTTGCAGCTTTTGTATTACTCGTGTAGCATGTAACTAGCCTAGACTTTTTTGATGAGGGGAGGTCGCCTAAAAGGCATGGCA
>NZ_JAAHGO010000241.1 GCF_010672455.1 Okeania sp. SIO2C9
TTGACATCCTCCCCGGCCTAAAGGCACGGGGATTCCTACCGAGCCGTAGCCCCTCGGCGGGTTGACGTCTCATCGGCTGCTGCTGCCTTGACGGTAGTCTTACGCTTGCCTCCACGTCCGTTTTTTGTCTCGGACTGCCCGCCCGCGACTAATATATTTATTGCTGCATTTTCATCACGGTCGTGTTTTGTACCACAGTTGAGACATTCCCACTCCCTAACTGAAAGCTCTAACTTTCCACCTTTGAATCCACAACATGAGCAAGTTTGAGATGTTGGCTCAAGGGCGACTAATTACTCGAAAATCACGACCATATTTCTCTGCTTTTCCCTCTAAGAGTATTCTAAATTGTCTCCAGCCTAAATCTGATATTGCTCTGGATAATTTACGGTTTTTCACCATTCCTGAAACATTCAAGTCTTCTAAAACAATTGTTTGATTTTCACGAATTATTTTAGTAGATAATTTATGTAGAAAATCTGCCCTAGTATCCTTTAATTTGCCATGGAACTTAGCAACTCTCAGTCTAGCTTTTTCATATCGTTTCGACCCTCTAGTTTTATTAGATAATGACTTACTTAACTTGCGATATTTCTTAATCCGCTTTTTGAGTGGCTTAGGAGCATCAACCTTTGTACCATCACTCAATGTTGCAAAAGTTTTAATTCCTAAATCTATACCTACTGAATTATCAGTTTTCGGTAATACTTCTGGTTGTATTTCTACTACAAAACTTAATAAATATCTATTCGCTGAATCTTTAATTACTGTTACTGATGATGGAGCAGCGGGTAACTCTCACAGGCGAAACTATTTTCAGTTTTCCAATCTTGGCTAAATAGACTTTATGTTGACCAACTTTAAACCCTCCCTTTGTAAATCTAGCAGTCTGCTTTGATTTCCTTTTTTTGAATCGTGGAGGTTTTATAGGTTTACCTTTTCTCTGGCCTTTGGTCGATGCAAAAAAGTTTTGATAAGCTTGGTTTAAATCATTTAAAGATTGCTGTAATGGAATAGCAGAAACTTCTGATAACCATTCCCTCTCTTCAGTCTTTTTAGAAGATGTGATAAACTGTTTTTGAAGTTCAGTATTAGTGGGCTTCTTTTCCCCTGATTTATACTTTTGTTGGCAGCAAGCTAAACTATCGTTCCAGACAACACGGACACAACCAAAGAGCTTTGCTAATCGGTATTTTTGTCCTGGCGTTGGATAGATACGGTACTTAAATCTTCCTTTCATGGCATGATTTTTCAACTAAGAAAATAATAACATATTTATTAAAAAAATCAACTAAAAAGTCCCCCTAGAAGGGGGAGGCTTTAAACCCAATTTTTCGGTAA
>NZ_JAAHGO010000242.1 GCF_010672455.1 Okeania sp. SIO2C9
TAAAATCCACTTAGAACTGGCAAAAATAGGCAAAAATCTCGATATTCTACACTGTGTAATGTTTCCCCGCCCAGAATACGCTCTACCGATCTTGGGCTGTGATTTAGTAGGGGGAAGGGAACAAATGTCTGCTGCGATCGTTGACCTTTCTCCTGTGAATCGATCGCGCCTCTTACCAGACTATTATCAGCAAACCCTATCAAAACTACCAAAACTTCAATTTTCTCAGCCTCGCTCCCTTCCGGCTTGGGCAGACATTTTTTCAGAATTTTGCCTATTTATTAGACCAGTTAGTCCAGAAGAAGAAGCTCAGTTTCTCTCTCAAGTGGAGGCGTTCTTAGCAATTCACTGCACCTATGCTGCTGATGCCTCACCAGTACCGATAGAACAACAAGCAGAAATCATTAGTGGTCAAAGTTACTATTGCCTCAAGCAGCAAAAGAATGACAAAACCCGTCGGGTACTAGAAAAAGCCTTTGGTTCTGAATGGGCCCAATCTTACATGACATCGGTCTTATTTGACTTGCCAAGACCTCAATGAAGTCACAGATTTAGTCTTATTTCTAGTAGTTGATTCCGATAGCAGTTCTTAATTGAATGAGTTACAAAACCCTAGATGTTAGGTAACAAGTAATAGGGAATAGGGAAGAAAATTAAATGTATCTCACTTAAAAGGGAATTGCTATATTGTATTGATATAGTTAGACTTTCCTGCGCCTACTTCTAAAGGTAACATTAACACCCTCACTCGATTGCTGTAGTACCAGTAAGGGTGTAGGCTTGGCTTTTTGATCCCAACTGATGGAAACAATGCGCCCTTGAATTGTCGGTTGCCAACTCTCATCATCTGGATTGAGAAAATGCTCAATACAGTCAATAATCTGACTAATAGTTGCCGAGGTCGCCTGAGTAGGTAGCTTGGTTAATTTGACTTGAATGCGGAAAAGCACTCCCATTTTACGTTTACCTCCCCTTTCCGTTTCGTACATGACATCAAAAATTTGATTAACTCGACGCCCTGAGGTAGTAGCAATACCAATCGAACTAGTAGTTGCCTGAGTAGGTCGAAGAGCAATACTAATTAACTGTTTGACCCTGATTTTAATTTGGTTAACCACTGCAAAATGAAACACCTCTTCTGCCATTCGCATTCTGAGGTAATCTAAATTGAATTCTCGTGAGTGGATTAAATCCGGATTTCCTTCCATTTTCCGGATAGTTTGGAGAGCTAACTTTAACTTTTTCTGAATTTCTCTGGATCTGAACTGCTCAAATTTGAATTTTTTAGCCATCGAGTTGAGTTTTAGCTTGTAATGTAGGCTCAAACCAATAAGTAGT
>NZ_JAAHGO010000243.1 GCF_010672455.1 Okeania sp. SIO2C9
TGCAATCGTAAGCTTTTAGTAGCAAATCCTCTAACTCAACGTCAATTTCAGTGTTTTTTTCATAGAGAGCTTGGAAAACATTCTCAAGGGAGTGTGCTAAGTTCCCAATACTGTTTAAACCCACACAAACTGCCCCTCCTTTGAGAGAATGAGCAATGCGCATCAGGTCGTGAATTTTTGAGATACTAGAGTCTCTCCTGAGATTTAACAACCCTTCTTCAAGAGCTTGTAATAGTTCCCGCGCCTCCTGGAGGAAAAATTGATAGGACTCTTGAGATTGGAAGTCAGAAACCATAACTTGTCGCAGTTTTCACTTGAGGGAACTGTGGGAGGAGAAATTAAGAATAGGGAGGTGTGGGAGGAATGAGTGTATATACTCATTCCCTGTTTTCCTCTCCCTATCCCCATCTCCCCATCTATTTCAATATTCCTACTCATTCACCTTGAACTTAGCCACACTTTCTTGGAGTTCCTCTGCCACTCCTAGCAGCTGAGAGAAAGAATTTGCTACAGCAACAGATTGATCGGAAGTCTTTTGAACAATTGCTTCAATCTCCTGCATGGTAGTTGATACAGAGGCTGAGGTTTGGGCTTGGACGTAAGAGGCTTGAGCCATCTCCTCAACTATTGTCCTAATTTGACCACTAACAACAGCAATGGAAGTTAGTTTCTGCCTAGTTGTTTCCACCAATTCAGTTCCGGTAATTACCTGTTCTCGCCCAGCTTCCATCGCCATTACCACTTGATTAGTTTCTGCTTGGATTTCCTCAACAATTTGTTCAATTTCTTTGGTTGCTGCAGTTGACTGTTCTGAGAGAGACCGCACTTCTTCGGCAACTACAGCAAAACCTTGACCTTCTTGCAAGGAACCTTGAGCCTCAATTGAGGCATTCAAGGCTAAAACGTGGGTTTGACTTGCCAAATCCCGAATCAGATTCAAAACCCTGGATATCTTTTGTGAGGAATCGCCCAAGCGCTTGACCTTGTGAGCGGCTGTCTCGACAGTTTCTTGAATTGCTAGAATACCATCTACAGTGTAGTTCATGGCTTCATCTCCTTCTTGGAGAGCTTGATCTGCCTGCCCAACCTTCACTTTAGCTTGCCTAGCATTGAGAGCTACCCCCTGGATTGAGTCTGTCATCGCCTGAATTTGAGTAAGGGCAGTGGTTATAGCTTGGGCTTGTTCTAGAGCCTCTGCCGAAAAATTCTTAACCTCTGTTTGAGAACCTTGAGCAGTTTTACTCACAGCTTGAGATGCCGATTGCACTTGCAACACAATCTGTCGCATGTTTTCGATGATCACATTGATAAAATCAGCGACTATACCAGA
>NZ_JAAHGO010000244.1 GCF_010672455.1 Okeania sp. SIO2C9
TTTGAGGGTTTATTTTTCTTTTAGGGCTTAGTTACGGCCAAGGCTTCTTTCATGACCATATCATTGCCAATTTCTGGCAGTTTGGCTCTCAATTCTTCAACGGTTGCGCCATTGGGTAAATTCACTAATTTGCCGTTGACAATTGCTCTCACTGTGGTCTCCTTTGTCGGGGTGAATTTAACTGGATTCAAGTGTTGCTCACTAACGGTTTTAGGCTGGTTGAATTGAGGCGGTTTCCGCCAAGGGATTCGCTGAAAAAATGCTCTCATTGCCATCTGTTTTATGCTGTTTGAATTAACCAGGATTAAGGGAGTCGCTTCCTAATGGTCTGTGGCGGCTTTAATGGAGGTAATCGGAATTGGTGAATTCGCTAGTTTAGCTGGGGCTGAGTTTTGATTGAAACCCAACCAAATATACCAACTGGCTAAGCCGAATGCCGTCAAAATGGTGGTGAATACTAGGCGGTTGTAAATTCGTTCTAACTTGTGTAAAGACAGTTGAACAGAGGTGAGTTGTTTGAGATATTCGATTTTGTCTTGTTGGTTTACTGCTGTTATCTGTAACTCCAAATGTTCAAACTGTTGAACGATATTTTCCAGGTTTGGTTTGAGTTGTTCCAACTCTGATTGTTCTTCAACAATCAATTTGCCATTGATAGTTTGCATAATTCTCTTAGAATGAATTGGTGTCAGGGCAAAATGTTAGTTTCAAAGCCTTCAGGATAGAGAAACAACAAGCTTTTTTGACTACTTTTTAATCAAAAACGTTGGCGTGACCAATTCGGTGAAAGTTTTGCTGGTTATTTTGCTGTTCAAAGGCATCGAAAACTCCAATCAAATCGACAATACTACTAGCGGCGACTTTGAGGTCGTTTCCGAGAGATTGTTCGACGGAGGCAACTTCGACGCGCATTCCCCGCCTTCTCAGTTTTTCGGCGAGATAGGCAAAATCGGAATCTCCGGTGACTAAGACAACAATATCGGGGCGAACTTCTAGGGCTAATTCAATGGCATCCATCGCCATGACAATATCAATGTTTGTTTCGTACTCATCCCCTTTGGTTTTACCTTCTTTATGAACGACTAAAAAACCATTGCTTTTTGCCCAATAGATGAATTTTTCTTTGGTTTTTCGTTGTTCTTCAAATCGCTCTCTGGCTGGAGGTAAACCGACATAAATGACCATTCCAATGAGTTCTCGACCTTCTTTGGGATCGGCGAGATAGTCGCGGATTTTCTGCCAGTCAAGTCTGCGGTTAAAGCTTTGTGCGGCTAAGAAGGTATTGTCGCCATCGGCAAGAATTAGTACCCGACGATTAGTTCCA
>NZ_JAAHGO010000245.1 GCF_010672455.1 Okeania sp. SIO2C9
TAGACGCCGTGGTATTCGAGATGCCCATGAACTTTTTCTCAGCTATGACCAAATTGAAGTTGAAGATATCATGCTGGTGCGGGGAGAGTTAAATCTTTCCGAGGCGAGTCTAGAAAATGCGATTATTCTGCGCAATGAGTTTGGCAAATCCTGGATGGTGCAGCTATTAGCGATGACTAATGAAGAAATCCAGGAGTTTTGTGACGAAAAACGAGGTAATAAGTCCTCAATTATGGCGCTGCAGCGCAAACTATTGCGTCTGGATGAATTAAAATACATGCGCACTGCTTGTCCGCACAATTATGTAGACCGAATTTTACAATCTCTAGACGCGGGTAAGCATGTGGTGGTGGAATTTGGTTCTCAGTCTAATATGCTTTCCTATATGTTGGCAGCCAATTTGATGACTCGCCGCATCCATAGTAGCTATGTACGTAAAGCTGAGAAGTTTTTGCAGTCGAAAAATCCTAGCGATCGACCTCGTCCTTTAGTAATTACAATTGAAGAAGCGCACCGCTTCCTTGATCCATCTACCGTGCGCCAGACTATTTTTGGGATTATTGCTCGCGAGATGCGCAAGTACTTTGTGACCTTACTGGTAGTGGATCAGCGTCCTTCTGGAATTGATAATGAGGTAATGTCTCAGGTTGGTACTCGCATTACCTGTTTGCTTAATGATGATAAGGATATTGAAGCAATCTTTACAGGGGTTTCTGGGGGGCAAAGTCTACGTTCAGTATTAGCCAAACTAGATTCTAAGCAACAAGCTTTGATTTTAGGTCATGCCGTGCCAATGCCTGTGGTAGTAAGAACTCGTGCCTATGACCAGAAATTCTATGCAGAAATTGGGGATACTTCTTGGCAAGAAAAGTCCGACGAGGAAGTGTTTGCGGCGGCGGAGGCGGCTAAGGCAGATTTAGGGTTTTGAGGTTGATAGGGCTTGTCTCAATTGGTGCAATGTTAGGGGTATTGCATTGATAAATAGTCAACAACTCTACACTCGTGACTGTTTGCATCCCTTATGTCTTAGTTTCCTTAGCTTGTTCGGTAAGGTTATCGGCTAGATGTTGGGCAAGGGCAACCATAGTCAACGTTGGGTTCCAAGAACCGCCAGTCGGCCAAAGTGAAGCTCCGGTGATATAGATATTCTCGACACCCTTAAGCTGATAATCTAACCCAACAACAGCCTCTTCATCATCGCCAATCCACATGGTTGAGGCTTCGTGCACTAATCCAGGAACACGAACTTTGTTGCGTTCACACTTCCATTGTCCCGTATCCGGATCACCGTGCCAATATTCTACTCGGTCTTTTCCTCT
>NZ_JAAHGO010000246.1 GCF_010672455.1 Okeania sp. SIO2C9
CAAACGATATGTGGTTTAGCTGCATAAGTCTTGAAGTTTATGCAGGAGGGATTAGTTTCTAGACAAGGAAAAATCCTCCAAGCTGATCATCAGGAAAAAACAATGGGTTTATTGCGCCTTCAACAATTCCAATAAGATCTCCAGAATCTGTAGAGATATTTAAATTGCCATTGACTATATTAAAAGAATAGTCATCAGATGATCCAGCTAGAAAGATACTATCTTCAAATCTTTCAAAGTTCCGAATCAAGGCGAAATCATTATTCCTATTACCTACATATAATTGTTCAGAGGTTGAATTAATATCAAATAGGTCATTAGTATAACCCAGAAGAAACACATCTTCCCCCTCTCCAGCAATTAGGATATCAATTTCACCAACTCCCAAACTAGTAGCAAGAAGACCCTCTCCTATCTCAACTCCAATAATATTTGTATGTGTCCCAAAGCCAGTGATTATATCATTGCCACTGGTGCCAGTAAAAAAGCCAGTTCGTTCTTCGTCAAATTGCCCAACTTGTTCGTATTGATCTAGACCAGAGTCGAACAAATCAAATGCTACAGAGAAGCCGACATCAGGATTACTTAATAAATACCATTCTTCGTTGAAAAACGTTGGTAAATCAGGAAATTCTGGAATTACTTCAGGTACTCCTATGCGATTTTCTGTAGCTCCAAGCAGAAATAAATGTTCAAAACCAGAAGCAAAAACCCCAGTGTTCACAGCAGCAGCAACATCTGGATTATTAGACAAATAAATACTCTCACTGTACTCAAATGAAATATTAGTTCTACCTTCTTGTAAACCAAAATCCAAAAAGTGTTGAAGACCAGAGGTTATGAATCCGCCAGCAACGGCAGCAGCGACATCAGGGTTATTGGTTAAGTAAAACTGCTCATTGAACAAAGGTGAGATATTAGTCCTACCTTCCTGTTGACCAAATTCCAGAAAGTGCTGAAAACCAGAGGTTATGAATCCGCCAGTAACAGCAGCAGCGACATCAGGGTTATTGGTTAAGTAAAACTGCTCGTCGAACAAAGCTGATGCATTAGTTCTACCTTCTTGTAAACCAAATTCAAGGAAGTGTTGAAGACCAGATTCTATAAATCCGGCAGCGACTGCAACAGCAACATCAGGGTTAATTGCTAAGTAAAACTGCTCGTTGAACAAAGGTGAGATATTAGTCCTACCTTCCTGTTGACCAAATTCAAGGAAGTGTTGGAGACCAGAAGCTATGAATCCACCAGCAACAGCACTAGAAACATCGGAGTTACTGGCTAAGTAAAACTGCTCGTTGAACAAAGGTGATATACTAGA
>NZ_JAAHGO010000247.1 GCF_010672455.1 Okeania sp. SIO2C9
TCAACAGTTGCCCGGATTTAAAGAAGGTTGGTGGACAATTCAAGACGGTAGTGCGCAACTAGTGAGCTATCTGCTTGACCCTCAACCTGGTAATATAGTTATTGATGCTTGTGCTGCACCGGGAGGAAAGACAACTCATATTGCAGAACTTATCTCAGATCAGGGCAAAATTTGGGCGTGCGATCGCACTGCCTCTCGTTTGAGAAAACTAAAAGAAAATGCCCAAAGATTGCAACTAAAATCAATTCAGATTTGTACTGGCGACAGCCGTTACTTCCCCCAATTTACTAATTTAGCAGATAGGGTTTTAGTCGATGCCCCTTGCTCTGGATTAGGTACACTCCACCGACGCCCTGACATCCGTTGGCATCTTACCCCAGAGAAGGTTAAAGAACTGGCAGTACTCCAAGGCGAACTCTTAGCACAAGCAGCTACTTGGGTCAAGCCTGGGGGCATCTTAGTTTATGCTACCTGCACCCTAAATCCCCAAGAGAATGAAGTGGTGATTCAATCATTTCTGGAGACTCACCACCACTGGCAAATTGAACCGCCGCCGCCTGATTCAGTACTGGTTGACTTCTCAAAGCCGCAAGGTTGGCTTCAAGTCTGGCCTCACAGGAATCAGATGGATGGCTTTTTTATGGTGCGATTGAAGCAGTAGAAATTACACTTTAATTAAAATTAAAGGTACATTGAGTCCCCTAAAACTAATTTGGGAGAGCCCATGTATACCACGCCAAATTCTAAGTTATGGCGTAGGTTTTATCGCTCCCCCAAACCCCCTCAAAAGATAAAAAACCCCGATGCTATACCGGGGCAGCCAATTAAGCTTGGCTGATTATGGCAATTTAGTAGATGCACCCTTCAACTACTAAGTATTTAAACACGTATTCGAGCTTGAGGACTGAGGGGAGAGAACCCCCCTCCTCGAAAAGTCCCCCTAGAAGGGGGAGGCACCAATCCCATTTTTTTTGGTCAAAAGGAAACACTCAACAAACCTGGATTACTCTATTGGCTTGCAGTGGAGCAAGATACTCCAATTTATCCGAGCGTTACTTGATGCTATATAATTAACGCATAAATTCAAGTACCTCCCCGTGAATCGCACTTCAGGGAAAAGCTAGGAAGGCCCAATTATGTTAGCGCAGAGGGGCGGAGTCCGCTTGGAAAGCCCGTGCTGTAACTATAGGGTCAGCGTCGGGACAAAATCACGTATTAGTGTAACCAGTAGAGTTCGCCATTTCCACTCAGGATAAAAGCCATGATTACAAACCCTAGTGTCAAACAGCTAATCAAAATTCTAATTGG
>NZ_JAAHGO010000248.1 GCF_010672455.1 Okeania sp. SIO2C9
TCCCAGCACCAAATCAAATAATTTAATCTGGTCATTCTGTAACAATTATAGAAAACATGTCAATCAAATCTCTGGATTTGTGACTAATCACTAACAGCTTTAGGACTTATGGAAGTTGCATACTTAATCTCTAACGCCGCCAGCCTTTCAACAAAATCAGCAACTTGCTCTGAACCTATCTGTTGTAGTGATGTTAATAATTCTGTACTCTGTCTCAGTAGCTTTGTAACATCAATACCCTCATAAACAGGTTGGTAGTCTCTGAGGCGTCTGATTCCTTCACCCAGTAAAACGACTGCACCGCGCCAGTTGAGGTTACTTAAGTGATAACAAGCCACGGCAATTTGCAAGACACCCTGGTAAAACCGCTTTTGCGGCTCCAAGGCTTCGATCCAAAGGGCTTCAAGGGTGTCGTGACAGGCATAAAAATCCTGCTGATTGAATTGCTCTACACCCCTTAAAAATTCTTGATGTGGCACTATTTTAGGCTATGTTATCTCGCACAGCTTTAATTTCTTCAAGTTCTATTGTCTGTTTGTCTCCGGCAAAATCGTTATCTGGCGTCAGGAATAACATGCAGTGGCATTCCTTGCGCTCACGCATAGGGATGCAAGGACAGTTCCAATAGGTGGCTTTAACCTCTGCTTCTTTGTCTTCATAGTGACGGCAGGGACACAAAGGTGCACCGAGTTCTTCTTTATGCTTAGCAAGTCCTTCGACTACCACAGCCGTGACTGAAGGGTCAACACAGAAGTAAGTGTCTGTTCTCTTGGCATACTGTTCGGCAAAGTTTTTCATTGCCTCTAGTTTGTTATCGTTCGATTGAGTTTTAGTTTCCGTTGTCGTCTCAGTTGTTTGTGGTGAACTCATATAATAAACCTAGGTATTTGAAAATTTCTCTTATTGTATCTCAGTGTGAATATTTTTTTGTGTTTGTAAAGTTATGCATTGAGTTAGTTCTTAATTATTAAATTAGGAGCTTTGACGTTCCCCACCCTATAGAGGGATGGGATGTTCTTGCCAGATTTTGATAATCAGCTGCCATACCACTGATTTAGTGTGGGAGAATTTTATTGTCTCAGCTGCTCCAGTTGGCTTTGTAGAGGTTGGGCTATATTAATGGTAATACCGAAACGATTGCCTTTGACTGATGTTGCTGGTTCATTTCTAAGCTTGGTTGATGACCACAGCACCCAGCGACTGCCCATGGGCAATGAATTGATACTGGCTGAGTTTTGACTCAGCCAAATTAAAGGCTGATGAGTGGGAACAGCAGTACTAAGCTCTTCACCAGCACAAGC
>NZ_JAAHGO010000249.1 GCF_010672455.1 Okeania sp. SIO2C9
ACCGTACGAAAAAAACTGTAGAAAATTGTAACAGCTTTTATCTTGATATTGGATTAACCAATACTGGCTGTACGGCACAGCTCACTATTCCCTCGGCAGTAAATGCCTCTGGGAATTTCTTTCTGATAATTTGAATACTACCATTGATATCCGCATTAATCACTTTACCAGTTCCACTTCTAAACAAACCACGTTTGACTCGTTTTCCCACATAATTTTCATGGCTTAAGGGCAATTCTAGGTCAAGTGCAGAAGTTTTACTGGTGTAACTTTCTTCCGTTTCCATGACTTTGATACCAGCAAGTTCACATTTATAAGTTATCTGTTGAATTAACTTATAGTGAGGTATTTGAGTAAAATTTTGGTTGTTTTTTTTGCCTATATTTGCACCTTGTTTCCAGTTATCATTTTTTCCAATTACTACAGTGCCAATATTATTTGTGGTTAAATACTCAACCACTAAGAAACTGGTGTTATGCAGATAATTCTCCACAAAACGATTTCGATGATAACTCAATGCTTCAATCTTACGACTGGTTTTTCTGTTGCCTTTGAGATGACTTTGGTACTTAGCTTTACGCTTGTTATATAATTGATTGACGCTTTTTAGTGGCTTCCCATTAATCAGCAGTGGTTTGACACCAAGCTTATTTGTAGATAGAGCTACTAACCGGTCAATCCCTAAGTCTATTCCGGCTACAGATGTTGAATGTATTTGGGGCTGATTTGTTTTTTCATACACAACTTCAATTATATAGCAGGCAGTCGCAGGTACTATCCTGACTTCGATGACAGTATCCACAACTACAGGTATTTTGATTTCACTCATGGATAAGTGACAAATACCATCTTTTAAAGGGGCTTTATAGACTGATTCCTTTGAATATATAACTACATTTCTACCTTTGCTTTTGTCCTTATATTTGGGTATTTTGGGTTTACCTAAAAACTTCCCTGGATGTGCGCGACCATTCTTTTATAGCCTGAAAATAACCATGCCAAGTGGCAACCAAGCATTTGATTATTTGTTTTGATACTTTAGTTGGTAATGCTCGCTCCGGCATCGCTATCTTTGGTGGTGTGGTACAGTTTAGTTAAATCCAGACTATGACCAGTACAGAAAAAATGTTGACGACAGTAATAATTAGCCAAATTATACAAGTTTTTTGACTTAAAGGCTAACTCATCACACACTCGCCAAAAGTTATGTGTTCGGTTAATAATATGTCTGTCAACAAGTCGCATTCACATGAATTATTTCCTAAGCTTTAGTTGCCTATTTAATATTAACACAC
>NZ_JAAHGO010000025.1:0-68621 GCF_010672455.1 Okeania sp. SIO2C9
CTCCCTGGTTCACCAACAATAGTTGTGCCACTCACTTTTTTATGTTCTATCTATTAATTTGTTGGCTAAAATTTTGATTATCGTTCATGTATCTTTTCGTACTACATTGTGAAGTGCGGAATGTGGGATTAATAGTCAGTCAATTAAGTTAGTAATTGAAGTTGTCAGTAGCAATTGGAGCGATGATTATGCTCTCAAACTAGATGCTTATGAAATTATGGGCATTAAAGAATATTGGATTGTGGATTATTTGGGATTAGGAGGAAGAAAATTTATCGGTTATCCCAAACAACCAACTTTTACTGTTAATATTCTAGAAAATGGAGAGTATAAATCTACTCAATTTAAGGACAAACAGCTCATTCAGTCTTCTATTTTTCCGGAATTAAAATTGACTGTGGAGCAAATTTTTCTAGCAGAATAATGTAAGCATTCAGCCGTCAGCTATCAGCTATCAGCTATCAGGTATTGTTTTTAGTTTTAGATAAAAGCTTTACTAATTGAGTCAGAATTAAATCTTACTACAAAAACTGTCTAAAACAGTCTATTTTCATTAAAACCCTGTCCTTTTTCTGAGAGCTGATAGCTAATAATATACAATCCGGTTATATAGTATATGTTCATAATTGGTGTCTACACTTCAATCTCCCCATCTCCCCATCTCCCCATCTCCCCATCTCCCCATCTCCCCATCTCCCTACGATACAATAACTATTCAACCGGATTCTATATAACTTTTTGCGCAGCATTCCGTAGGAAATGCTTACAGAATAATACCAAATAGTTTTCAACTAAAATCCTTGGAAAGATTCGTCCAAGATTATCTCTATAGATATTGCTTGATGAAAAGTCAATTATTGAGTTGTTTGAGAAGGAAAAATTAAGAAAATATTAGAGAAAAAGGTCTTCATCTGAGGGAAAGGTAAAAATGTTATGAAAAGTTCCTTTTGAAAAGCACCCAATATAAGGATAAACGAAGAGACAAATGGAAAGATTGTGGAAAATTATCGCAGGAATCATGCTGGTCGCATTGGTTTTTTTCGGTACGATGCTGGCAAATGTAACTTCAGCTCTTGCAGACGATATGGGGCCATTGTCCCCTGATGTATTTATCCGAGGGCGAGGACTTGCTGTTACCGATGTTTATGGCCCAGAAGAATGTTCTAACTTATGTGAAAATGATTCTGAGTGTATAGCAGTGAATTGGTTTCGACCTACATCAACTTGTACGGAGTTAATGGCTTACTTTTCAGCAGAAGTAAATCCAGACTACATTTCTGCATTAAAACCCCAAGGTTACAGTGACTAATCGCAATCTGGGGTTGTTGACATCCTCCCAACGCTGCTCTACGAGACAGCGCGGGATTCCTAACCATCGCGCTCTTAGATCTTTCTGCTGCCTCTTGCAGAGGAGCTGCGCTAACAATGCACCAGCCTCCAAGGTCGATCCTCTTTTCGGTCTAAAGGCGCGCTCCACAGACTGACACTGCTAGCCCAGCAGCCATATTTCTAAGTCTAACACACTATTGACGAAACCGCAAAATTGATTGGTTTTCATCCCGACGCTCCCCTTCGGGAGAGCGCGGGTCTTCAACCAACGTTGAGATAAATTAGGGTATAATATTAATCTTACAGGACTTACGCAGTACCGCTATATATAGAGTATAACTTCGTAATTATTCTAGATACAATCACTATAATTAGTGCTGTTGAGTAAGTCCTGTCTTAATTACTTAGGAGTCAACCCACCCCTAACTCCTCCCAGGAGAGCTATCCCTGATAAGGAACTCCTGAAAAGCTTGTGGGGAGCAGGGGAGAAGGGAGAAATAGTCAATAAAGCTTGGCAAAACTACTTAACTTATCCAAATAAATGTGCTTTTAAATACATTTTTTCTCAGGAAAAAGCCTTTTGAAGGCTTATACATAATTTATATGTTTTGTCAAGTTTTATGTGAAGTAAAGATGTTTATAAAGCATAGCCCAGGAGGGGGAGAACGGAGTCAGGAGGGAAGAAAGAAGAAGAAATAAGGAATAGAAGGAGAAAGTTTTTTGTTGACTGGCGCACAACGCACGTTAACGCGGAGTGCGCAACGGAGTTCTATCCCGCTCTTATCTGGAATGATATCATACCTCAAATCACCAACGCCTGCAATCTTAGACCCACTTTACAACTTCGTTAACGCTAGGCGAAATCTTTGCGTAGCATGACTTTCCGTATTTCATATTACGACCAAGAAAACTAGCTGTTTGCGGAGTATTCCGGCAGGGAAATGCTAAAAGCTGATAGCTAGTTAACTATTTGAGTTTGATTCAACAAAAAAGCTTTAGCAGTTTCAGTATCAAATGCCCAAGCTTTAACTTTAACTCTTCCTTGAGGAATTTCTTCAACAGTAAAAGACTTTTGCCAACCTGAATCTAAATAACTTGAATTATCAAAATATTCCCTGACACTAGGTCTCGGCATTCTCTGATTAATTAACTTAAATATTATGTCTTCTCCCTCGGTATTTTCATAAGTTAAAATCACACCATCAGCAACTTCATTTCTTTCCGGTAAAATTGCCCAACCATTAGCAACATAAGTCCCATAGTCAATTTTATTAACTGTATCAAAATAACCATAAATTACATCTGTTTCTGTCTCTCCAGCAATATCTTGAATATTCTTACTCTTAATTAAACCCGGTTGCAAAAAACCTAATTTATCTAAAATATTAGCTGTCTTTCTCAGAGGTTCTGGATTTCTTTTGGTCACCAAACATTCATTTTGCAGAATTACATTTATCATTAACAAACAAGCCTTACTTTGTAATAAAATTACTCGGCGATCGCTCATCCTCTCTACAGCATTAATTGTAGTATTAATATGCAAGAATACAAAAACACTAACCAAAAAGTATGAACTATATTTAATCAACTTTTTCTGAGGCAATTTATGAATATTTAACTGCAAAAAAATAGCCAACAAATAAACCAAAGAAACCATCAAATATAAAGAAAAAGCCGTATATCTTGGAGCCAAAGATTGTTCGACACCAAAACCAACTCTACCTACAGCAGTTACAGCACCACTAATAATTCCATAAACCCCAATTATTAGCCAGCCAATTAAACGATGTAACAATAAAAAATCTGTTTTAACTAACCAAAAAAATTTCCAACCTAAAAACAGCCAAAAACCAAATACCAAACCTCCAACTATTGTCGCCACAGTTAAATTTTCAAATCCTAAAGGAGCGCCTAAAAAAGCTAAAAAATAATGAACTGTCTCAACTGGGTGAGCTATAGCAGATAAAAAACTCGGATGTTTATCGGGCTTTTGATAATCATAAAAATATACGACTAAATTAGCAACTAAACCCAACAACCCACCGATAATTATCCAAATATTCTTAGTAAAAACTTCCTCAAATTTTCCAGAAGCTAAAATTGTCAATGCTGGAAAAACTAATACCCAAGTTAACATTCCATTGGCATAAGAAAAAGTGCTAACCGCACAGAGACAAAAACAAATAATAAACTTAGTTCTTAAACTCAGTTTTTTCTGGGCAATAACCAAACAACCAGTCAAACAAGCAATAGGGATATAAACCACAATTTGAATTCCCCAAAGCCAATTTTCATATTGGGCAGGAGAAAAAATTAGTAAATTAGAAATTGCCAAGAGCAAAAGTTGAGTAAAAAGACTAGCCCTAACAGTCAACCTATTTAAACAATAAATATTGAAAGAAACAACACAAGTCAACAGAAATATCACCAACATTTCATATCTGACATCCCAATTAGTCAAATAAGCTAAACCGATAAAAATTAGCCTGGGAAAAAATTTTCTACTTTCATGGAATTGAGCAAATAAATCGCTAAAAGATAAATTTCCAGCATAGATTTTCTCAAACATTACTGCTAGAGGCCATTGGTCAGAAAAAGGAAAATTTACACTATATTTTAGGATGCAAATTCCCATGAATAAAACTGGCAAAAAAATCAGACATAAAATAGGAATTTGTTGGCGCGTTAACTGCTGCATAGACTAGAAATATTTTAATTGATGACTATACTCAAGAGCTTTTCAAGTTTAATAAACTCCAGGTATAACAGATAATATTAGATAATTTTCAGACGAAACAAAGGAAAAATGTATTTATAGAACCCCTGAGTGGGATCTTTTAGGAATAAAGTTATACTAATGAGCGATATAGCTGCCGCTAGGCTCCGCCAACGCCAACTAGCATGAGAAAATGCCAGCCTTCAAGCAGTTTAACAGACAAAGAATAGGTTCTGATCGAACCACTACTACCTAAGAAGAAGAAAACTCGGCCACAAAAATGGAGCAACAGAGAAATCTTAGATGGTATCTTGTATCAACTTAAGAATGGTTGTAACTGGTGTAACTTACCCTGTATACTTACCTCCTTATTCAACAGTATTTTGGCAGCTACATTCAGTGGCGAGCATCAGGGAGAATTGAGAAGGTTAGAGATGTATTGCATTCTCAAGTATATCAACAGGTAAAAAAAGCCAGATGGACAACTTTAATCATCATTGATTCACTTATCTGTAAAAAATACCTGTAATGCTAGTATCAAGTCAATCATGATTTTGTTTTTACAAATCCACGAACGGAATTAAGCGACATAAGCGCGTTAGATAGTCTCGGTTTTCCTTCTTGCTCCGTCCTTACTCTGAGGAAACCTCAGAGCGGGCAGTGCGCTTTTTTTACTTATTGCAGCAAAGCCAATGTATCTGACGATCAGGGATGAATAGAAATGTTGTCAGATAACATTGATTACTTCAAGTCCAAACCTTTTAACCCATACCAAAATTACTATTTTACTTGACAGGTTTCAACAATTAATAATGAATAATGAATAATGAATAATTACCTTTCCTTGAAAAGAAGAGGATTGACAAATTCATGAAAATTTTTCTTCACAGGAGTCGATTGGATATGGCGAGGAGACCTCGCCATCCCTCGACCGCTTATTATCCCCTTAAAAGGGGAGGCGCATACCCACAATTTTTCGGTAAAAGCTTGACCAAAAATTTTGTTTGCGCAGCATTCCGCAGGAAAAGGATTCTTAAAAAGACTACAGCTAAGATTAATCAGTGTTTGATCCGATTGATGCTTGAGAGATTGGCGATCGCATAGATACCACTCAGGGGTTCTATAGCATGGTATGCTGACGCGAGGCCGCACCACTGTTCCCTGTTCCCTGCTATAAATAAAATGGTAAATAAATAATCTGGTTTGATAAATGTTCTTATATTACCTATTGGGATTTCTACTTTTACTTTTGGTGCTAGGTATTGCGCTTTATTTTCTCACCCCTCGCAGTTATGAGTCGTCTGAGACGGTAGCTAATTCCTACGATGAATGGACTCAAGACGGTATCCTAGAATTTTACTGGGGCGAACACATTCACTTGGGTCACTATGGTTCGCCACCACAGAAAAAAGATTTTTTGACTGCCAAGTCTGACTTTGTCCATGAAATGGTGAAATGGGGAGGGTTGGATAAACTATCTCGCAATACTACCGTTTTAGATGTAGGTTGTGGCATTGGCGGCAGCACCCGTATTCTAGCAAAAGATTATGGGTTTGACGTTACAGGAATTACGATTAGTCCTAAACAAGTACAACGTGCTCAGGAATTAACCTCGGAAGGAGTTGATGCTAAATTTCAGGTGGATGATGCTCTAGCACTTTCTTTTCCAGATAATAGTTTTGACGTAGTTTGGTCGATTGAAGCAGGACCTCACATGCCAGATAAAGCTAAATATGCTGAAGAAATGATGCGGGTATTAAAACCTGGTGGAATATTGGTTGTAGCTGACTGGAATCAGCGAGATGATCGTCAAAAACCACTCAATTTCTGGGAAAAACCTGTAATGAAACAGTTATTAGAGCAGTGGTCTCATCCTGCTTTTTCTAGTATTGAGGGTTTTTCGGAACTGATAGCAGAAACTGGATTAGTTGAAGGGGAAGTAGTAACAGCAGATTGGACACAGGAAACTATTCCTTCTTGGTTGGATTCTATTTGGCAAGGTGTAATTAGACCTCAAGGAATGATTCGCTTTGGTTTATCAGGGATAATTAAGTCTATACGAGAAGTACCTACCTTGTTACTGATGCGTCTAGCATTCGGGAGTGGTCTTTGTCGTTTCGGAATGTTCCGCGCGGTCAAGGTTAGTTCAATATTATCATCAACAGAAAATACTCAAGCTGAAGTAGTTAAAATGTAATATTTGTCGGTATCTTTGACAGATTTGGGAAGTTAGTTACTGGGAGTAATATCAAATCTGGTAGCATTGGTCTAATTAGATTCATAGTGTGGAGACCCACCCCTAACCCCTCCGGTGGAGGGAAAGATGGGGAGATAGAGAAAGATTTAGCAATGGCGCTTTAATGGAACATTTTTTTATACCGAACCCAAGCGGATTTGATATCAAAAGCTTAAAACTCAGACAACGCAAGATTTTTCTGTCTTCCTTCTTCCTTCTTCCCTCTTCCTTCTTCCTTCTTCCTTCTGCTTTGGAATCGGAAAACTTAACTGTTTCGCAATGAAAAATAAATCACAAATTTTGGTTGACTAATAGATTTTAATTGAGATATTTAAGATTTAATTACTACTACCGATTTCTTTGATAATTTCGCAAATTTCTGAATCAATTTTGTCTTTATCCATTAAAGCTGCCATACGAGAAGCATCTTTTTTTTTGTTAAAGCGAACATTATATATCTGACAAACTTGATCGAGTAATAAGTCACCAGGAACTATATCCAGCTTTTTATAATTCCAGTTTTTCTCAACTTTAGATAAGATTTTATTGTAAATATTTTCTGTATCTTTCTTACTTTCTTCTAGCTTTTTAAGATTACTGTTAATTTCTAAATTTATTCTTTCAACAATTGTATTGGTATCCGAGTATTTTAATAAGCTTTGTTCAGAGAGATAAATTAGCTTAGGTAGTTTTTTAATTATCCTTTTATCAATCGAAAGTTGTTTTAATTTTTCTGCACATTCTTCTATTTTATTGGAAATTTCATCTATTTCCGGTATTTCCGGCAAATCATCTTTTGTTTTTCCTTCCAATTCTTTTTTTGACTGAATAAACTTTCTGATTGTACTAGGACAAATCAAGTAATTTTCTATTTCCCTCTTACTGAGAACTTTTAATTTTGCGTTATTTCCTAAAAGACTTTGTAACTTACTAACCTCTGAATCTTCTTTTTCATCTCTATCTAATAAAAACCACATTTTGACTTGACGTTTAGTCAGAAAAGATAAAGTTGTTTCTGTGGCAAAATGTGCAAAATTTCTTACCCCACTCATAATCACAAAACCTACATTAGCTTGACTAAAATTAACGCCTAGTTTAGATGCCCATTCCCGAATCACATCTTCATCAGATTTACCTTCAACAAATACCAGGCGATCGAACATAAATAAGGAACTAAGTCTAATACCAAGTTCTTGAGGTATTTTAGTTTCTGCCTCTTGAATATCTAACTTTTGAATTTGAGTTGAATCTGGTTTAGATACTAAATAAACATTTTGCATTTCACCAGTATCTAAAAAATTTGTAGAGTGAGTTGTTAAAAGAATTTGACAGCGAGAACTAATACCTTTTAAATAGCGCATCATACTTATTTCAAGAGCGGGATGAAGATGAACTTCTGGTTCTTCAATCAGCAAAATATTAGGTTGTTTAGACTCAAAATCAAAGACTAATCTTAAAGCTTCTCTAATTCCAGACCCATTGACTTCTACTAGAAAATTATCAACATCTAACTCTGGACCATGTTCTCCTTGAAAGGCATCAATTTCAATTCCCAATAGAGAAGAAAAAACATCTTGAATATTAGTGAATTTTTCTGTAAAACCTCTTGTATTTTTCAATTTTAAAAAACTCTGAGCATCATGCTGGTTTATAGGTCTACGTTGCTCTTTTAAATGAATTACTTTCAGTTTTGATACTAGATTGATAACTAAAGATTCTTCTTCCATTAAAAGCTTTCGTATATTTTTTGGTGCTTCTTCTTTAAGCTCATTTAAATATTTTATAGTTGATTCTATAAATTGTTCGTAACTTTGTGATTCTTGGTAAAAATTTTCAATTTTCGATATGATAATATTTGATTTACTTATATAGTCTTGAAAAAAACCTTTACTAAATTCATCAAAAGAATCATCAGTAATATCTTTATATTTACAATTTTCACTCCATGTTTTGCTTGCTCTTGTTATGATTTTATTTATTTGATTAACGCCTGAAAGTTGCTTATTATTCTCCACTAATTGCTGATATACTTCCGTTGCTGCACCATCATCAATATTTAATATAACAGTTTCATCACGATAATCTATATCATCAACACAATTTCCACTTAGCTTAATTTGAGTTACTAAACTAAAACTTTCGGGAGGAGGAAAAATTTTTAAAGTCACTAAAAGCTGTTGAATATATTCAATATTGCCTACAGCATTTTTCATTTGTGGTGCTTCATTAATAACTTTCATTAAATCTTTTTTATCACTGGATTCAAGTCCGAAAATCACTACAATTTCTATAGGTGAATCAGTTTCTTTATTGAAAAAATCTATTTCTTTTTTGAGGGTATAATCAAGTGTAATTATCTTGCCATCCTTAGCATCTTTAAGATTTTTCAACAAGGTATTAATTTCTACAAAAAAAGTATCAATAGCTAATAGGATGCTAGACTTACCAGAATTATTTTTACCTATGAAAACATTAAAATCACCACAATCTTTAAGCTCAACTTCTTCAATACTGCGAAGTCTTTTAATCTTAACGGAATGAAGCCTCATTATTTTTTTCCTGAATACTAATCAATAACTGAATTATATATGTTTATAATTGCTAAAAATCGCAAACCATTATTTTTCTCTAGAACATAATTTATTAAATACTTGTTCCGTGGAGGCTAGTAATGAAATCATTAGACATATCCAGAAAAGAGGGAGTAGGGGAAAAGAATGGATGATTTGTGTCCGATAATTGATTTAGTCCCTTAATATTTACTTCATAAATCAGCTATAAGTTTATAAATCAGGATAATAATAATCCCACCAATTACCATATATTTTTACTATTCCATCTGACCCGTCATTGCGTAGATATAAACAATTTTCTTTACCAGGAGGCACATAAGCAATACCAAATTCATCAAACATAAAGATACCAGTTTTAAAGAAAGTACATCCTTCGCGTTGGCGAATGGACTTAACATAAAACCATCCAATTCTGGTATTGTATTGACATAAATTAGGATTATTTACACAATTAATTAAAGCAGATTCAGATAATTTTAATCTAATTGTATCTGTATAAGCTGCTAATAAAATGTAGGAAAAAATTAATAATGGTACTCCTATGGCTTTAATTAAAGTTTTTACCGGAGAATATTTCAGTTTATTTTTTTTGAGAGAATATATTAACATTCTCACAAGTTCTATGACCCAATAAATGCCGATAATTAAACAAAAAATTAGAGCAATTATCAGAGCAATTAAATATACTAAAAATTCAAGGGTAGACCTATAAATTAATATAAATTGCCAACCTTGAGCTAGAGGTACAATTAAACAAAGAAAAAGTACAATTATTTCCCAATAACCTTTGATTAGTTTAAACTTCAAAATTAAATCTTCTAAAACATTAAAATTTAGATAAAATCGTAAAATAAGCGTAGGTTGGGTTGGGGTAGGAAACCCAACCTACGCTTATTTTTTTTGGGTTTCCATGATTTAGTCAATAAAAATATTACTACATACTTTTTCCTCAAACTAAGTCGAAGGATGAGTCATATTTTTAGGAATTACAATCTCGTCAAATTCCTCCGCTGAAACATAACCCAATTCCAAACAAGCTTCCTTCAAAGTCAACTCTTTCTCATGGGCAAAATGAGCTACTTTCGCCGCATTATCATACCCAATTTTCGGACTCAAAGCTGTCACTAACATCAAAGACT
The DNA here is from genome assembly GCF_010672455.1 of Okeania sp. SIO2C9. Classification (GTDB taxonomy): domain Bacteria; phylum Cyanobacteriota; class Cyanobacteriia; order Cyanobacteriales; family Microcoleaceae; genus Okeania. Next base: position 9,994 of record NZ_JAAHGO010000025.1, read on the forward strand.
GTTCCAAATAAAATTCAATTTTTTTCTGATTTGCCTGCAAATCAACTAATAGAAAATCAGTAAAATTATTACAACTATCAGCAATCAAATTAATCGACTGAATCAAATTAAAAATCATCATCGGTTTATAAGTATTTAACTCAAAACTTCCCTGAGCGCCAGCAAAAGCGATCGCTGCATCATACCCCATTACCTGAGTTGCCACCATCGTCATTGCCTCACACTGAGTAGGATTAACTTTTCCTGGCATAATTGAAGATCCTGGTTCGTTTGCAGGTAAAATCAACTCTCCAAACCCACACCGGGGTCCGCTTCCCAACCACCGAATATCATTAGCTATTTTCAGCAGCGAACAAGCTAAAGTTTTCAAAGTACCACTCGCCATAACTATTGGATCGTGGGCAGCTAAAGCAGCAAATTTATTAGGTGCAGACACAAATGGCAACCCAGTTATTTCACTAATATATTTTGCAGCAAGTTCGGCAAAACCACTAACTGTATTTAATCCCGTTCCCACCGCAGTGCCACCTAGAGCGAGTTCATACAAACTTGGCAATACATCACTAATGTATTGCATATTTGCATCCAGTTGCGCCACATATCCAGAAAATTCCTGCCCCAATGTTAACGGTACAGCATCTTGCAAGTGAGTACGCCCTATTTTTACAATTTCGGAAAATATTTCTGATTTTTCCTGGAGTGCATCGCGCATCTTCTTAACTTTCGGCAGCAACTTTTCCTGTAATGCTATTGCTGAGGCGATGTGCATAGCAGTGGGAAAAGTATCGTTAGATGACTGCGACATATTAACATGGTCGTTGGGATGTATTGGTATTTTGCTTCCCATTTCTCCACCAGCAATTTCGATCGCCCGGTTGGAGATGACTTCGTTGACATTCATATTGCACTGGGTGCCACTTCCTGTCATCCAGACTCGCAGGGGAAAGTTACCATCTAGTTTCCCAGTAATTATTTCTTCTGCTGCTTGAGAAATTAATTTTGTTTTATCTTCTGGAAGTTTGCCGAATTCATGGTTAGTTTTGGCGGCTGCCTTTTTGAGAATGGCGAATGCTTTGATGACTTCTGCTGGAATATAGTCTTGCCCAATGGAGAAGTAGATGAGCGATCGCTGAGTTTGAGCGCCCCAATAACGATTTGTTGGTACTTCTATTTTTCCCATGCTATCGCTTTCAATGCGCATTTTGGGCGACATTAATTCTGTCATTAGTATTTTTATGATATGGTGTATCTTTATATTTACTTACATCATTATCTTTTATGGCACTGACTTAGTTAAATTTTTATTTTTTTGTTTTTATTTATAAGAATTTTATGGTCAGAAAATTATCTGATTATACTATTTTTATTCTCTTCAGCATTCAGGTGCCAAAGCTAAAGATTGTGAAAGGTTATTTTTATTTTGATATTCCTGTTTTTTTAACTTTAAATATTTTTCTACTATGTCTAAGATTTTTTTTGCATTTGCTGGTTTTCTTAAAAAATCTGTTGCCCCTGCTAATAACCCCCTGGCTCGATTTAGATAATTATCCTGTCCAGTATAAATAATAATAGGAGTTTGTTTATAAATTGAAGCTTTCCGCAAAAAATTACAGAGTGCATAACCATCAACTTCCGGCATAGCTAAATCCATAAATATTAATTCAGGATTTTTTTTAGCCATTAATCCTACCCCTTGCATTGGGTCAGTAATTTTCTCAATTTTATAACCTTTAGGCATCAAAATTTGTTCTAAAAATTTACCTGTTGTTTGTGTAGAATCTATACAAGCTATGAGAGGTCTATAACGATTTGTTGAACAGTAAGCTAGGCGTAATTGCTCTAATGGAGAAGGTAAATCTGGTATAGCTCTAACTTCTATTAAACCTTGTTTAAAAAAATGATACATAGTACGGGTTGTTAAGGCTAAACATTGCCTTTTTTGAGCTGTAATATCCCACAAGGTATTTTCACCATTAAATTTACTAGTAAGAACCTGTATAGATTCTTCACTGAGACGACTGTGTAATTTTATAGATTGTTTAACTACCGGAGCTTGTTCTGGAAAAATATCATTAATACCTATTTTTTGCCAGCGTTCCCAAAGTTTTTGTGCTGCCTCTATAACTTGCTTTAATTCTAATGGAGATAATGCTAAGTTGGAACAAATTTCTGATGTTAATTCCCGATCGGATTGCCAGTTGAGATTTAAAATTGACTGACTTGCTAAAGCAAAGAAAATTTCATAGCTGCTACTACGGATAATTGCTTTAGCTTGTTTTATAGTTATTTGTTCTTCAGTAAGACCTTGTTGAAGAAGCTTATATTCCCATAATTCTTCAGTAGATAGTAAACTAGCGTTAAATTTTAGATGCTGACAATATTGACTAATTGTTCTGTACCAACGTCTAGTTTGATGTAATCCTCCTGTGGCATATAACATTTGTCCCCGACAAAAGTAAATCTGCCATTTTTCTTCGCCATTGTCTAATATTAGTTTACCTGTTGCTTGCTTGTAACTAAGTGCAGCCAAAGCATTCCATACTTGATTACATCCTATATTAGTTATTAACATAATTATTCTATGTTATATTTGCTATATAATTTTATCTCTAGTTTAATCATACAATCAAACTTTTTCTATAGGGTTTAACCCTCTACTGACTATTTTATCCATGATTAATTATTAAAAAATTAATTTTTCTGAAAATTTTACTATAAACATATAGATTAACTAGCTGTAAGCTATCAGTTACTAGCAGTCAGCGGGAATAGTCCATATAAAAAAGACATCTAAAAGCTTGGATTAAAATCCCCGACTTCTAGCTTTTCGTTGAATTTTATGAGGGGTTGAAATCCCATTCTAAAAAGCTGAATACTAAACGCTCTCTCGCTGTTTGTGGAGCATTCCATCAGGAAATGCTTTTTAATAATGTTGATTTAATGATTTTATTAAGATTACTTTTTTAATATATTTTAGGAGATATAACAAAAAGATTAAGCGGGTAGTCGTGATATGGTTTATATAGAAACACTAGATTTTACAAGTGCAAAATTGTGTATCAAAATTATCATTAATGAATAATTAACTTATAATTTATCGTAATTTAGTGTTAGCTTCCTACAGCCATAAAAGTGAAATTATATGTTTGCCCCAAAGTGCTTTTTGAATCATTTGTAGAATGTTTAGGATTGACATACTTTTCCACAACTTCTACAATTTTTTCTGGGTCGTAAGATTTACACAGGTAATCATTAGCACCTACAATTCTAGCTCTAGTCCGGTCGATAATACTATCTTGAGTTGAAAAAAATACAATTGGTATATCTTGAAAGGTAGTAGTTTTTCGTAAAAACTCACATACTGTATAACCACTAACTTTAGGCATAATTAAATCCAAAAAAATCAAATCAGGTTTACATTCTTCCAAAAGAGCTAATCCTTTAATTGGATTTTGAATATGCAAAATTTCATATCCCAGTGGCTGGAGAATTTTACCCAGTAAGAAACCAGTACTATAACTATCATCAATACAAGCAATTTTGACTTTATCAACACTCTTTTCTATGGCTGGCAAGTTAAATCTTTCTGAAGGTGGAAGCCAATCTTCTACCTTCAGAAAATCAATTAAGCCTAGTTTTTCAAAGCTATATAAACTACGGGTAATTACCTCTAATGACATTTTCATTTCTAATGTAATATCCCAAATTGTTCGTTCGCCATTGAGTAACTTATCGATCTTCAAAACAGACTCTGATTTTTCTTGATTGAATAGCTTATTTCTATTTTTAATAATTGGCACAAGATCGGGATTAATTTGCCATAAACCTTTATCTTGTAAAGATTTTAAAAGTATTTTTGCTGAAGCAAGAACTTCTTTAATTTCTCGCCTTGATAACAGTAAATTTAAAGTTGTTTGAGAAGTGGAATGTTTCTGTGGATGCCATCTTCTTGTCAAACCTGCTTGACTAATGATAGCAAAGAAAACTTCTTCAGTAATAGTACGCAAAATTGCCTTAGCTTCACTTAAAGTTATCTGATTATCACTAATAGCTGTTTGCAACAATTTATATTCCCATAGTTGAACATTTGTTAACTGATTAACTTCAAATTTAAAGTTAGGACAATGTTTTTTGACAGCTCTATACCAACGTCTGGTAGGGTGTAACCCACCACTTGCATATAAAAGATGACCAAATAGGAAATAAAGTTGCCACTCTTGATTGCCATGAGCGACGCTCAACTTTCCGGTAACTTGCTTTTTGCTGACTATACTCAGGGTATTTGCTAGCTTAATATAACCAATAGTGGGTGCTGACATAATTATTTAACCTTTCAAATAATCGTAATATTTAATTTTGCAGTATTAAGCAGTAGAGCAGCATGATATAGACATGGTTTTTATTGTTTCATATTTCCTTCATTATGTCATCGCTTGTTATACTGAGTTTTTTTAAGAATTGTACTGAAATATCAGGGTTTTCTCGGAAACTTTTTGATTTACTTGTAGCAGGAAATACTTAAAAGTGGGAAAAAAGTTTTCTTGTATTCAATTCATCACTACTCTATATACTAACTAACTCAATATTTACTAACAATATTTATTACTAACCACATTCTCTACGGATTATACATCCGCCATTCAGATTATTTTTTAATTATTTTTTCACCAGATTCATAATATTAGATTTTAGGTATAGCAATAGACAAATAGGTTAGGACATAGATTGATCAAGATTTTTAAACAGGGAAATATTTTTCCTACTGTTCCCTATTCCCTGTAATATTTTATATTTTCAACATTGATTTAATTGTATCTCATCTCAAACTCGGTTAATTGTATACCAGTTTGATAGATATTTGCTACAAATAAATAAATTATTTCTTAGGAGTCAACCGACCCCTACTGCTCCCATGAGGGGAAGTCAGTCCTCAGGTAGGGGAGCTGTCGGATTGGCGAGGTACAGAATAAATAGCTTTGATACCATTTATTAGGTTTATTAGGTCAGAATTTATATTTTTAGTCCAAGGGACATCTTTGATCAAGTCTTTATAATTGCCTAAATTAATTAGTAACATTATTTTTCCAAATTGGTAGTATATAATTAATGTTTCGTAATTTTCATAATTCACTTGCTTGCAAATTGTTATAATATTAAGTTTCATGTAATACTTAGTGTGATTCGTTCTAGAAAATACGATTTGTGTTGAATCTACACTTAAATCCTTGTAAATTAAGTGTTCTATAAATTATCAAATCAGCTCTCCAAAGCAATAATATTTAACTTAAATAAATTAGTTAGGTATTAGCATAATAAATAAAGATATTAATGTTTGAATGCGATGACAAGATTGGCGATCAAATGGAAAAGTTATTGTTCCTATAGGAGTACGTTATTTGAGTTAGGACAATAAATTTGAGTGAAAAGGGAATAAGGAGTAGGGAATAGAAGAATGTCCGTACCCTATTTGCGTAGTGCTATATGTAAAATTGATAAAAATTAGTTTTAGAAGTAGCTAAAGAGTTAAGTGACTATGATTAGCTATTAGTTTCATTTGCAAAAATACCAGGCAAAAATAGGCCTATTATTAAACTTTTCTAATTCAGCAATAAGTCTAACAAACTCCTGCTTACAGTGCTTTTCAGATTGATGAACCAGATCTTCACAACAAAAATCGTGTAGGGGCGAATGGCCATATAACCTGACGGCATGGGCTTCGCAATTGCGCCCCTACTGTGGTCTACCCAAACGAAAACCGCTTTCAATAATGAATAATGAATAATGAATAATGAATAATTACCTCTCCTTGAAAAGAAGAGGATTGACAAAGGGATGAAAATTTTTTTTCTCTTGGTCGATTGGATATGGCGCAGGTTTCCTCGCCATCCCATCCTAACGGACTGCTCCGCAAACGACCGCTTATTATCCCCTTAAAAGGGGAGGCTTTAAACCACAATTTTTCGGTAAGATAAATAATTATTATCTCGACAATAATACAGTAAATAATTATCGAAGCAAAGAGTTTTTTATTTACTCCCATAAAACAGTATCCATACTATTGACTCTTCTTGAGGTAATGCAGCTAATAAATTTATCGCATTATGTAGTTTATTAGCAACATAAATATGCTTTACATATTCAAATTAATCACTATTTTCCTCAAAATAACGTAATTTAAGCTATTATCATGGTGATTTAAGAATAGTATCATATAGTATTTTAGTAATTATTTATCTGATATATTGAGGAGTCAGGAATCAGGATCAAGGAAGGATGAGAGTGGAAATTATCTAGGGATATTTCGGTATTTTATGTCTGTATTGAGTGGAAGTATAGAGTGGGATAACGGTATAACCATATTTCATATAAGTTGTGAACAATTTAACTTTATTCCAGTCTTGTCTTCAGAGTAACTTACTAATCTATTAGCTATCCATCTTTCCCATTCTTTTGTTAACTTTTTTACTTCTTTATTCCTGTTTCTAGAATAGATCATTTGAATACTGACCAGCTTAATGAATTCCATAGTTCATTTTGGACTATTTTTTCTTCTTGATCATAGAAGTAAATCCACAATTTATGTGATTTCTATATCAACAGCTAGCCGCAATAATAGTTTGTAATTTCTATTGCCGATATTAGTATTAGTATTTTATTTTAACTCTGACAAAATTCTACTACTCTCATAAAATAGTTAGGTTTTCCTACTAAAAAACTACAACTTTTACTTAAAAGTTCATCTAAATCTTCCACAGACCTTAGCCAAACCTTGCCGTTACTACCAGCAACAGCAATTTTTTTGCTATCTGAACTAAAACTAATACTAATTACATTGTCCATAAATTCAAATTGACTAATCTGCCGTCCTGATAAATTCCAAAGTCGCACAATACTATCAATTCCAACAGTAGCTATTAACTCTCCATCAGGACTAAAACTAATTAGCTTAGTATCCAAATGTAAACTTTGAAAATTGTTCATTAATTTTCCTGTAGAAATCTGCCACAATTCCACTACTCCATTTGATGTTGCTGTTAGTAAAAGCTGAGGTTGAGAAATGCTAAAATTCATACTAATAGCTTGCACATTTAGAGTTTGGAATTGATTTTCAGATATATTCCATAATCTAATTGTAGACTTTCCATCTAATGTTGCTAGAAAATTTCCATTAGGACTAAAACTAACAGCTCTAATCAAACCATTATCATTCAAAATTGAATCAGATAATATAGTTATAGGTGAGGATGATACATTCCAAATTTGAATAGGAATATCTATGCCAGAAGTTGCTAAATACTTACCATCAGCACTGAAACTAATACTATTAACTTCAGTTTGAGATATCTCTAATACATATAATTTTTCCCCTAATAAATTCCAGATTTTTACAGTACCATCACTACCAGCAGTTGCTAAATATTGACCATTAGGATGAAAAATTAGATTATTAACTGATTTTTGCTCTGTTTGCCATTCTGTAATTTTTTTGCCCTCAAAATTCCAAATAATTACTTTTCCATCTACTCCTGCTGAAGCTAAAATATCTCGATTCGGTCTAAATTTAACACTGGTAACAGCACCTTGATGACCTTGCAGAATAATCTTTCTTTTCTGAAGAAAACTATCTTCAAATTGTTTTTGTTCGTCAAGTTTATCCAGAATCATTTGTAGTGCTAATATCGGTCGAGTTGCAGGATATTCTGCTAGAGGAATATTGTTATTAACCAAATCTTTTAATCTTTGTCCCGCAGATATTGCCTTGGGTAAAGCTTCAAACAATGCTTGATTTGTTGTTGACTTTTTGAACATTGCTAATAACAGAGCATCGGTGCCAGTTTGTTCAATTTCTCGACTAGATTGTGCCAATCTAAATCTCTGATAAGCTAATAGGGAAAAACCTATTGATAAAACTAAAGATGTGCCAAGGATAGCAGAACCTATGGAAATCCAACGTTTAGCTTTTTGTTGTGCTTTTGCAACTTTTGCTTGAGCTTTTTTAGTTTCTATTTTTGTTGATTCTAAGGCTTCTACTTGAGCATCTAATACTAATCTTTGGCTAGTAGTCAAAAACTGAAAGTCTTGATTTCTTAAACTTTTTCCGGCTGCCCAAACTAAAGCAGATTGTAAATCTTCCCCTTGCAATAAATAGGATTTATCTTCACAGTTTGAATGAAGCCATGCTTTAATTTTTGTAGAATAAGGAGGTAGTTTTTCTAACTCTTCATTAATCATTTCCTCGTGAAAAACTGTAGCATATATCGGATTAGCCACAGTTAATTTACTATCTCTTCTAACTACCAATCCAGATAACCTAAGTTCCATTTGTTCAGGACTATCATCGGCAACTATTCCAGCCAAATCATTCTGTAAAATTTGCTGATATAACCCTAATCTTCTGACTATTCTTTCATCCTTTCTGAAAAGGCGATCGCGAATAGTTTTCAAATGTTCTGGTATATCTTTTGCCTCCCAATTATGAATAATTTTAGATTTAATTATCTCCTCTAATTCGATTTTGGGATTAACAATTACAGTTCTATTTTCAATGATAATTTTACATACTTTTTGAGTTAAAAACGGTTGTCCATTCGTCCACGACAAAATCTCTTTTAAAACTTCCTCTGGCTGCTGACAAATTTCAACTAATCCATCCACCAATGATAAAGCTTCATCAAATTTAAAACCAGCTAGTTCAATAGCTCTACCAATATTAAAAGGCGTACTATTTTTGTCTTGACATAAATCTTGAGGCGTACTAACTCCTAACAAAGCAAAAGTTAAGCGATTATATTCTTGATTATTAGCACGTTTATTATAACAAGAGCGAATAAATACAAAAAAATCATCTACCGGAAAATCTAGAGCTAGAATACTATCAATTTCATCAATAAAAATCACAATATTGCTCTGGATTTTTGTTAGTAATATCGTTTCAATAAATTCACTTAATCGTTGTACGGGTGTCAGATAATTTCGTTCTCGCCACCAGGTACGAATATTTATATATTCTGAGAGATTAAAATTATTTTCCAAGATGCGAAGAATACCTGCATACCACTGCTCAGGAGTAACTCCCCGATTACCTATTTCGGAGATGTCTATTGCCACACAAGAAATACCTTCTTGCTGTAATCTTTTAATCGTTCTAACTTGCAAGCTAGATTTTCCCATTTGACGAGAGTTGAGAACATAACAAAACTCACTTATTTTGAGATTTTTATATAAGTCTTCATCTGCTTGTCGCTTGACGTAGTTGGGTGAATTTCTGGGGAGACAACCACCGACTTGATAATAGGATTTTTGTGTTGAATCATTCATGGTAATAATGTATTTATCAACTAAGTTAACAGTCATAACTTTCCTCAATCTAACCGAGAAAAGCTATAAGCAGTTGTGCAAAATTACAGCGTATTCGGTGGTTTATGAAGTTGTATGCAACGTCCGTACAGAGTAGGGGATAGGAAAGAATATAGTTTTTTCCATCCTGAGTATTTTCTTCAATAAGCTTTCATTATTTGGACTCTCAACTACTGTGCCACATTTACATGGAATCTGCTGTAATTTAATATTTGGAGAAAGCAAAGAAGTTAGAAATGTCTATTAGATTAGATATCTCCGAAAAAAATATAATGATGATATTTTAAACTTGAAAAGGTAAGAAGGAGTGAAGAAAAAGGGAAAAGAGAAAGATGATAAAATAGTATTTTTATTAATATAAATCTGGTGAAAAAGATATAAACTTTTTGTAAAAGTAGGGAATAGGGAATAGGGAATAGGAAATAGGGAAGATATTTTTAGGAAAAAAACACGAAAAATGATTTTTTTAGTTATTACAGTTTATAGCAAAGAAAGGGCAAGTTTATTTTCTGGAGATGTCTAATATTAATTAGGACTTACGCAGTAAAACGTATTTTCGTCCGAAGCGACCGACAGGGTTTGCGGAGTAGTCCGGAACGGATAGCAATCTCAAATCCTAGTTTTTCGTAATATAGCGCTGTGCGCAGGCAACAGGCAACAGCGGTGCGACCCCGCGACGACGCCAGTTGCAAGCGGTCAGACCCCGCGACGACGCCAGTCGCAAGGGAACGCTGACCAAGAGAGGGAACGCGCACTCCTGTGAGGCAACAGCTCATCTGGGGGAATAAATTGCCGATAATATAAGACTTTCAGCTATTTGGCCTTTCCTGCAATTTGTAAATATACCAGCGCTCATTGCTATACCAATTTAAAAAAAGAATGTTACGAATAGTAAGAGGAATAAGAGGAATAAAAAGACAAATGCAGGATATGTACTTTGACAAAGCAGTCAAGGGATGGCGAGGAAACCTGCGCCATATCCAATAGACCAAGAGAGCGGTGCGACCCCGCGATGACGACAGTTGCAAGGGAACGCGCACCAAGAGAGGGAACGCGCACCAAGAGAAAAGAATGATTTACGACTTAAAAAATGGTATTGAAACCATTCATTCTGTACGTCGTCAATCCGACAGCTCCCCTACCTGAGTTCTGATATCAAATCCGTTTAATTCGGTATAAAAAAATGTTCCATCTTCAACCATTACCAAATATTTCTTGATCTCCCCATCTCCCCACACTTCCCACCCTTCCCACACTCCCTACCCTCTTGATCTAATTACACCGATGCTACCGGATTTGATATGACTTCCCCTCCTGGGATGGGTTAGGGGTGGGTTGACTCCTAAGAAATATCCTAGCTATTTGTAGCAAACATTTATCAATTTGGTATAACTCATGCGTAAGTCCTGAATATATATAGCGCTACGCGCAAGGCAACAGGCAACAGATCCGGAAGGCAATAGGGAAATACAAAAGGGTTTGTTGCTTCTATTCATGTCAAACACCTTAATGCGTAGCGCTATATATAGAACCCATTTGGTATCTTCATAAATATTAAGTTTTTTAGCCAGGAGACAGGAGACAGGAGACAGGAGACAGGAGACAGGAGACAGGAGGTAAGAGGGAAGAAGAAAGATGTGGGGAGAAATAATACAAAAAATTCAACACTCCTTATAGCTGATTTTTCCTCAAAATTGATCCGCGAAAAGACTTGACTACCATAATTATATAGATCTCAAATGGGTTCTATATAGCGTTTCTCAAATTGCTGAGGTAGAGTTATTTTTCTTGTTTTCTATTCTGTGTTTCCCGTATCGTTAACGATAATTGTGCGCAAACTAACGGCAGTTTTGTGCTTCGCGAAGCTTCCTCTAATATCAAATCTGCTGAATTCAGTAAAAAAAATGTTCCATCTGAGCGCCATTGCCAAATCTTTCTCGATCTCTCCATCTCTCCACATTCTCCTCCTGGGAGGGGTTAGGGGTGGATATCCATACTCCCCACACTACCCCACCCCCCATCTCCCCATCTCCCCATCTCCCCACACTCTTTATAACATGTTCGTACTTTATCGTTTGTGTAAAAGTTAGCGTGAATATCTACAGAAAATTTAATTAAGTTTTTTCGGACTTTTAAGTCTTCTGTTCTAGATAACTAAAGCTTTTTTCCTTCTTCCCTCTTCCTTCTTCCCTCTTCCTTCTTCCCTCTTCCTTCTTCCCTCTTCCCTTATTAAGTAAATTGAAAATTTTAGGTAGAGACAGAATATAACAATAGGCAATTCATAAATATAGAAGCACTGCCAATAACAAATCATTTTTGGTAAAATACCTGGCTATTATTATCTTAAATTTGCGTAGTAATTGAAAAATAACTTCAGAATTATAAGAGCAAGACAGAAAATTAATTACTCACTAACCGCTACTTCCAGCAGATAAAATTACTTCATAAGACTAGGGTAATCTATCCATATTCTCAACAGGGATCAAATTTTCTATACTCAACTAAATTTGCATATTAAATGCTTAAAATTATATTTTAATCATAATTTGAGTTGAATATTATAAAGATTTTGTAAAGATTTTTATAAAAAAAGTAAAGATTTCGTGAAGTTAAAAAATTATCTGAATTAAGTCTTTTATGTATTTACACAGATATTATAAAATGATATAGTATATGTAGATAAGTAACTAAACCGTAAACAATACAACTGCAAAGTTAATAAAATTAACAGATATTTCTAACATTAAGTGTTAGTCCGTAAATTAAAAATTACGGTTAAACTGCTCAAAGAGGTTTACTACCTTAACTAAGAAATCATCTCAAGTTGTAACGGTCGATTTAAACTTTACAGGGTCATCTATTTCTGGGATAGCAATTGCGTTGAGCAGAACAGAGTTCTATTGCTTCCCAGAGTCGAGCTACTAACATTTATTACTCCCTGATAAAGTAAAAAAAGATGCCTAAAAAAGCCTATCTCAAATCTCACCTGAGTGAAATAGAAATCAAAACACGTTATCTCCAAACTAGAGATAGAGTAGAATCTCGACGCTGGCACCTTTTGTGGTTAGTGTCTCAAAAGTGGACGATTAAAGAAGCAGCTAAAGCTTTGGGTCTTAACTATGATTATGCCAAAGATATAGTAAAAAATTACAATCAACAAGGACCAAATGCTATTTTGAATCGACGGAAAACTCGGAAATTTTATCCTTCTCATGCTTTACTGACACTAGAACAACAAGAACAATTACGCATAGCACTCAAAAATCCACCCACAGACCAAGAAACCTGGACTGGACCGAAAGTGGCAGAATGGATTGCGAAGACTATTGGACGCGATCGCGTTTCTCCCCAACGTGGATGGGAATATATGAAACGATGTAGTTCCAATTCCTAAATTTCCTGAATATACCAACGTTTAATCTTTTGACTCTATTCAAGGTAGGGTGTGTGACGGCATCATTAATTAAGCTGTCACACCTGATTATCCGTTTAAATAGTGATAAAAAACTTTCTCCTCCTCTTCCTTCTTCTTCCCTCCTAACTCCTGACTCCTTCATCATTATTTATAAGTATTCAACCAGATATAATCAGGACTTACGCATAACCACTACAGATAGTAGGGGTTAATGGCCATTAACCCCTACACGGCCATTAACCCCTACAAATGGTGTATAATTTAATCTTTTGCGTAAGTCCTGATTATGTGATGGCAGAGAAAGAGTTGATGTTTGACTTATGCGGATGATGAACCTCAGACAGGGAAATGTTTTTCCTCCTGTTGCCTGTTGCCTGTTGCCTGTTGCCTGTTGCCTGTTGCCTGTTGCCTGTTGCCTGTTGCCTGTTGCCTGTTGCCTATTACTTGCTATAGGTTCATTTTTCGGTAACTTTCAATTCATCAATATTCCAAAAAGCTCCACCAATAGCAGAGAATTTTAAATTATCTATACGATCGCGAACTGCTTGGAACGAAAGAGGGTTTACTAAAAAAAATATAGGCAACTGTTCCGCAACAATTTGCTGAAACTGACCGTAAATTTCTCGACGTTCATTCTCATCTACCGTCTGATATCCAGCAGCAAATAAACGGTCAATTTCTTGCTCCCAATTAGAAACTTGCCAATTTTGCATTGGTGTTTCTCCAGGTTTAGCACCAAGATTAAATTGATGAAATGAGCCATTACTTAACCAAAATAAGGAGAGTAAATTTGGCTCAAAATCTGCACCAGGAACACCAAAAGCTCCGACATAACATTCCCAATCTCTACGAAGTAATAGCTTCTCTAAAACAGTATTGAAATTAAGTACCTGTAAATTAGCTTGAATCCCAATTTTACTTAAATCTTCTTTGACTTGAACTGCTGTATCTATTCTGAGTTTTTCTTCAGATTTTACTAAAATTGTAAATTCTACTCGGTTACCATCCTTGTCTAATAATTCATTGGCATTATTATATTTAAAACCAGCATCTAACAATAAGTTTCTAGCTTTTTCATGGTCATAATTATAGACCTTTAATCCTGCTTCCGGAGATAAATAATAAGGACTTTGTACCCCCAGAGCAGAATGTTGTATTGCTCCTAAACCTCGATAAATATTATTATTTATCTGTTGACGGTCAATAGCATAAGCAACTGCCTGACGAAACGCCAAATTATTAAACCAACCAGACTTAATAGGATTTAAAAAAGGCTTACCTTCCGAATTTTTAGCTTGATTAAGATTAAAACCAACAAACTGATAGCCAACTTGAGGACCACCATTATAAATCTGATATTTTCCTCGTTTTTCTTCTCGTTTAAGTAATTGAAATGCTTCGGCATCTACTCGTAGAGTATCTAATTCCCCAGAACGAAATCTGAGCAATTGATTATCGGTTGAAGGAATAATTTGGATAATAATTTCATCGAGATAAGGCAGTGAATTACCCATGGCATCAGAACGCCAGTAAAAAGGATTTTTTTGTAAAATAATTCTTTGAGAAGGTATATAACCAGCAAGTTTAAATGCACCATTACTAATAATTTTTTGTGGTTCTGTGTTTGTATTCCAGGTTGATAAAAATAGAGGTTTACCATCAGCATCACTTGATAAAACAGTATCTCGCAAAGCATGAGCTGGTAAAATTTTTAATCTTTCTATATATCTGAGAAATGGGGCAAATGGTTCAGGCAAAATAAATTCAACTCTTTGTCGATCGAGTTTTTTGATAGAGGGAAAAGCACCATTTCTACCAATTCTTAAAAAGTCTCTGTAAACAGTAGGAATTTGTTTATTTAGATAAATATCTTGATAGGTAAAAACAACATCATCAGCAGTTAGAGGTTCCCCATCAGACCATTTTAATCCTGAGCGTAAAGTAAAGATAATTCGTTTTTTATCTTCAGACAAAATCCAAGATTCTGCTAATGCTGGTTGTAACTCACCAGTTAGACCATTTTCTGATAGTAATCCTTCGTAAATAAAATTAAAAATTCCGTATGGAGAACGAGATATTGGGTAGTTAAAAGTGGGTGGCGCACTAGGCAGAACTAAAACTAATTTGGAATTATTATTAATCTGTGAATTTAATAATATTGGGCGACAACCACTTATTAAAATCAATAAACAACATAATAAAAATCCAATTGAAAAATGTAGGAATCGAAAAATCATCATAAAAATTCGGTAAGTGGGAAACCACCGTCTTTTAAGCGGTGGATGGAAGCGACTCGACGGGTTTTAACCCGTAGTCAAAAAAATGTGTTATTATAAATGAATAACTTAAAAAGTAGCCTCAATGGCCTTTTAGCCGGAGAGAGTAGTGGCAATTGGCACCGCCTAGTAGGGGCGATTCGCGAATCGCCCCTACTGTTGTATAAGTACTACGGTACGGTACTGGCAATGTGGTTGTTTGCCTAACGGCATACTTCGTAAACGAGCAATGTGAAAATCGTGGTTTTAACCCGATAGAAAGCTCCTCTGAAGAATCCACGCGACTTTAGTCCGTGGAGTGTCAACTGAGTGCCATTTTCCCATCTCCCCACACTCCCCATCCCCCCGCTTCCCACTCCTTATACCAATTGACTTTAAAAATGTCACAAATAGTTTCCCTCCTTCAAATGTTAAATAGGGTTTGCTGAATAAAGCTGATAAAATCTTAACTTTTGACTTTTGACTTTTGACTTTTGACTTCCATGAAACGATATTACTTGTGAGTAAATGCCCAAACTCCTTCCCAGTTGTTCGGCACACCAGTTGCTGTTAACTCCTCAATTCTTTCTAGATAAAGTTGGGATGTTTGGTCTGAAGAATTAACTGCCAATACTTTCTCAAAATAATTCTTAGCACCAACCAAATCTCCCAAACGATAATACTCTACAGCTAGTTCAAAATCTGCCTGAGTTCTTAATTTTAATTCTCGCACAGAATCTACTTCTCCATCAAGCACTTCATAAACATTAATCGGTTCATCTCTACCCTTAACAGAAGCTCTATCTAGAAATCTAATTTGATATTTTTGAGGATCTTTTAAACTCTTAAAAGCTGACTCAGAAATTAATAAAGAAACTCCATAATACTTAGTCAAACCTTCTAAACGTGAAGTCAAATTCACATTATGAGAAAGTGCATCTCCTGACATCCGAGTTTCCTCTCCAATGATGCCAACCATCATATGACCCCAATGAATACCAATGCCAATTTTCATCGGTAACAAACCCATAGCTTTTAGAGTCTGATTATATTCCTGTAATGTCTTAAGTTGAGAAATAGCTGACTGTATAGCATCATCAGCGCCTTCAGGAAATACAGCCATAATACCATCTCCCATAAACTTAATAATTAAACCATTGTAAGCACGAATTTCCGGACAAACTTGTTGTAAATAACCATTGACAAAAGCAAAAGTTTCTTGAGAAGTCATCTTTTCAGATATACTCGTAAAAGAGCGAATATCAGAAAAGAATATAGCCATTTTTTTACTCACCCGATCGCCTAAATTGACATCAAGAATATTTTCTTTTGATAGCAATTTGACATATTCATGGGGTACAAAACGTCCGTAAGCATTAGTGATTTTTGATAATTGAAGATGGGTTTTAACCCTAGTTAATAATTCATCTTTAGCAAAGGGTTTAGTCAAATAATCATTGGCACCAAATCGGAAACCCATAACTAAATCAGCTACTCTATTTTTAGCAGTTAACATCAAGATGGGCAAACTTTGAGCAGGATATTTTTCCCGAACTTTAGCGCAGACTTCATAACCAGACATATTAGGCATCATTACATCTAGTAAAATCATGTCAATATTCGTTTCTTTCTCCAAAACTGCCAAAGCTTCTTTTCCGTTTAATGCTTGAGTAACTTGATAGTTATTAGCTTTGAGGTGGTTATTCAAAACTTGAATATTTATAGGTTCATCATCGACAATCAAAATATGAAAGTTACTATTGTAAATATTAGTATCAAGAGGAGTTATTTCTTCAATTTCTACTTGCTCTTCAATATAATGAATACTTTTTATTGAAGCATTCAAGGTTTCTTCTACAGTTTCTTGAGAAATTGGTAAGGTAAAACTAAAGCGAGAACCAATATCCACTTCAGACTCAACCCAAATCTGACCGCCATGAAGTTCAACTAATTGTTTTGTGACTGCTAACCCTAAACCTGTGCCGCCGTACTTTCTTGCTGTAGAACCTTCACCTTGCTCAAAAGATTCAAAGATGCGGTCTAATTTATCATTAGGAATACCAATACCAGTATCAGAGATAGCGATTACCAGTCTTTCCCATTCAAGGCAAGAGCGATCGCTATTTTGAGATTTTGTAGTAAGATCGCTAACTAATGCAGCTGACATTTCAATTACTCCAGATTCAGTAAATTTGATAGCATTGCCAATTAAATTATAAAAAATTTGTTGCAAACGATTTTCATCAGCATAAACTGGAGGTAAATTTTTGGGAACACTGTTGATTAATTCCAGGTTTTTCTTTTTTAAAGAAACTTGACTTAAAGCCATCACTACTTCAACCACCCCACGCACATCAACTGGTTTAATTTGCAGTTCTAATTTTTGGTGTCTGAGCTTTGAAAAGTCAAGAATATCGTTGACGAGATTAGATAGACGACGAGCGCTATAAACTATCATACTTAAGTTGGAAGAGGCGACCGAATTTAACTCTCCAGTGTTACCTTCCAAGATAAATTCACCAAGACCAATAATCCCATTAAGTGGGGTTCGGAGTTCGTGGGAGGTGTTAGCTAAAAATTCATCTTTGAGGCGGTCTAGTTGTTTGAGCTGCTCGTTTTGTGTTTCTAAAGTTTGAAAAGAATTTTTAAGTTGACTTGCCATGAGATTAAAAGAGTTGGCAAGTTCGCCTACTTCATCACGACGGTGAATATTGAGTTTATTTTCCCATTTGCCTTCAGCGATTTCTTTAGCCGCAGAATTAAGTTGTAAAATAGGTTGTGAAATCCAGTTCGTAGTTACTATTCCTACTAATATAGCTACAATCAAAGCAGCAAGACTTAATAAGATTGTCGTTCGGGTGTTGGTGTCTATTTTTTCCATGAAATCCTTCTCAGGAACGATTACAACCACTAGCCACTCAATCCCTTTACCATCCTTAACTGGCATGATGCTAGCATAATACCACTCTCCATCAATCGGAAAATTGATTTGTTCGTTACCCTCAATTTCATCAAAATTACCGAAATTTTCTTGTAGGTGTTTTGCCGTGGAACTTACTATAATGTTATCGCTATCAATAGCAGGTAAGCGTTCAATTTTTTTCTTTTCACCAACTTCAATAGTTAGGAACGGTTGGGAAATCTGAGAACTAACAACTAAATCTCCTGATCGCTCCATAATAAAACTTTGTCCATTGGGACTAATATATAAGTTTGTAAGAAATTCTGTAATCCTGGTCAAGCTGGTCTGATTTGCTAAAATCCCAATTAACTGGCCAGTAGAATTAAAAATGGGTCTGACAGCAGATATATCCAAAGATGTATTAGCACGAGAGAAAGCTGGATAAATAGAACTCCATGTGGGTTGACCAAGTTTCTTTGCCGCCTTATACCAAGGACGAATCCGGGGGTCATACTCTTTTACTGTCACAAACTCTTCCGCATTACCCTGAGAATCTAACCGATAAATTTCACGAACTGGTTCAGTAGCTATAGTACGAATCCGGAAGACAATTTCACCATTATCAGGATTAAGTTCAACACCAATAAATTCTCCCTGCTCATTACCGAAAAAAAGGTCACTTTCCAAATCCCCTTCTTTAATAATTTGCCAAAAATAGGCTCGCATTGCCTGAAAATTGTCAACATCTAAATTGTCACTTTCAATTGCATCATTAGTTACTCTTAGTACCTGATAAGACTTGTTGAGATAACTTAAAACGTGCTGTTCAATACGAGAACTAATTTCTTTAGTTAACTGGTTTGCAAGAGTATCGACAGTTTGGCGTCCATTAGTAAAAGAAAAATATCCTACTAATCCCACAGCACTAACAATTTGTAGAATAAAAGGGACAATAAGGACAGTTTTGAGAGGAAATTTATTAAACATTTTGCCCAGTGTGAGAGATAGAGGTCTAAATAACATAAAAGCTTTAAGTTTATTTCTAATATATCTCTGAACTTGAATTTGATCATGCCAATTTTAAAAAAAGAATGTTACAAATTATAGGGAATAGGCAACAATTAATAATTAATAATTATTGCTCTACCGAGCTAATCTAGGGTTTGCTGAATAAAGTTTTTTGATAGGAGTAGGAGACAGGAGATAGGAGTAAGAATTGTCCCTCAATTTTTCTGTCCTTAGTTAGCATAAAAGCCAGGGGGGATAGCAAAAAAATCACGATCGACAATTGTTCCGGGTATCTTTTCTATAATTCCTCGTTTCTCTTAACTAGGGCTTGCGCTCATAAAGCTAAAAGTCAGGTAGCTTAGGGTAATTGAGCTTTTTATATTCAATTTATCTCCTAAGTTATTGGCTCTTATTGGCATCAATTTACTGAATTTTTCTGCTGAAATTCAAGAAAATTTCTTCGCATAAAATGGCGAAACCATTGTCTGTTACCCCATCTCCGCGTCTCCCCCTCTCCGTGTCTCCCCCTCTCCCCCTCTCCCCCTCTCCCACTCTCCGTGTCCTCAATAACCCACTCCCCACTCCCTACTCCCTTTACTTGTGAGTAAATGCCCAAACCCCATCCCAGTTTTTGGGCACACCAGTTACAGTTAATTTATCAATTCTTTCTAGATAAAGTTGAGCTGTTTTATCTGAAGAATTAACGGCTAATACTTTCTCAAAATAATCTTTAGCAGTAACAAAATCTCCTAACCGATAAAACTCTACACCCAATGCAAAATCTGCTTGAGTTTTTAATTTTAATTCTCGTACATAATCAATTTCTCCATCTAGAACTTCATAAACATTAATAGCTTTATGTCTACCTTTTACAGATGCACGGTCTAAAAATCTAATTTGATATTTTTCTGTATCTTTCAAACCCTGAAAAACTGATTCAGAAATTAATAAAGAAACTCCGTAATATTTAGTTAAACTTTCCAAACGAGCTGTCAAATTCACATTATCAGAAAGTGCATCTCCTGACATCCGACCTTTCTCCCCAACTATACCTACCATCATGTGACCCCAATGAATACCTATACCAATTTTAATTGGGGGAAAATCTTCTGCTTTTAGGGTCTGATTATATTCTTGTAATTTCTTAAGTTGAGCAATAGCAGTTTCAACGGCATCATCAGCGCTATCCGGGAATACTGCCATAATCCCATCTCCCATAAACTTAATAATCAAACCATTGCGATCGCGAATTTCTGGACAAACCTGTTGTAAATAACTATTGACATAAGCAAAAGTTTCTTGAGAAGTCATCTGCTCGGATAGGGTTGTGAAAGAGCGAATATCAGAAAAGAAAATTGCCATTTCTTTACTTACTCTATCTCCTAATTTAACATTTATAATACTTTCTTTTGAGAGTAACTTCACATATTCGTGAGGAACAAAACGCTCATAAGAATTAGTAATTTTTGATAATTGAATATGAGTTTTAATCCGAGTTAATAACTCATCTTTAGCAAAAGGTTTAGTTAAATAATCATTCGCACCAAATTGGAAACCCATAACCAAATCAGCCACTTGATTTTTAGCAGTTAACATTAAAATGGGCAAATTCTCCGCAGGATATGTTTCTCTAATTTTAGCGCAGACTTCATAACCAGACATATTTGGCATCATTACGTCTAACAAAATTAGGTCAAAATTCTGATGTTTGGCTACAGCATCTAAAGCTTCTTTTCCATTTAATGCTTGAGTAATTTGATATTTATTGGCTGTCAAATGGTTAGTTAGAACTTGCACATTTATCGGTTCATCATCAACAACTAGAATATGGAAATCACCATCTGCTAAATGATTGTCATAGGGTTCGATGTTTGGGGATGTTTCTACGATCTCATTAACTCTAGAAACAGAAAGACTCAGAGGATCGGCGACATATTTTTCGGAAACGGGTAGAGTAAAACTCAAACTAGAACCGACACCAACTTGAGACTGTACCCAAATTTTACCCCCATGAAGTTCAACTAATTGCTTGGTGACAGCTAACCCTAAACCTGTACCACCGTATTTTCTAGCTGTGGAACCTTCTCCTTGTTCAAAAGATTTAAAAATGCTTTCTAATTGATCACTGGGAATACCAATACCAGTATCAGAAACAGTAATTATTATTTCCTGAAATGCTTGGGAGTTATAATTATTGGTAATTAGTGCTGCTGAGATTTCAACTTTACCAGAGTCAGTAAACTTGAGCGCATTGCCAATTAGGTTGTAGAGAATTTGTTGTAAACGGTTTTCATCAGCACTAACGAGAGGTAAATTTTTGGGGATAGCATTGATTAACTGTAGATTTTTATTTTTGCTGATCAATAGATTTAAGGTGACTACTGTTTCTACAACCACAAAAACATCAACTGCTTTAATCTGTAATTCTAGTCTATTGTATCTAATTTGGGAAAAGTCAAGAATGTCATTAACTAGAGTAGAAAGACGACGAGCGCTAGATACAATCATAGTTAAGTTGGAAGTGATGGTTGTATTGAGATTTTGGGTTGGTTCTCCTAGAAGAAATTCACCAATACCAATAATGCCATTCAGTGGGGTGCGGAGTTCATGGGAAGTGTTGGCTAAAAATTCGTCTTTGATGCGGTCTAATTTTTTCAGTTCTTGGTTTTTTGCTTCTAGGGTTTCAAAGGAGTTTTTGAGTTGTGTTGCCATCCGGTTAAATGACTGAGCAAGTTCTCCTACTTCATCCCCACGATCAATATGCAGTTGATTTTCCCATTTGCCTTCCGCAATTTTTTTCGCAGCAGAATTAACTTGTAATATTGGTCTAGTAATCCAGTATGCAGTAAATATCCCAACTAAGATAGCGATAATTAGAGCCGTAATACTCAATAAAATAGTAGTTCTGGTGTTGGCATCTATTTTTTCCATAAAGTCACTTTCGGGAACCACAACCACCACTAACCAATCAATACCCCGTCCGTCTCTAACTGGGATGACGCTAGCATAGTACCACTTTTTATTAATAAGAAAACTAAATTGTTTGCTGCGATTAACTTTTTCTAAACTACCAAACATTTTTTCTAGGTGAGTTGCCGTAGCACTGACTACAGCATTATTGCTGTCAAAAGCGTGCAAGCGTTCTATGTTTCGTTCCCCATTAATTTTAGTAATTACAAAAGGTTCAATATCTTCGGAACTAGCAATTAGATTTCCAGAGTGCTCCATGATAAAGCTTTTGCCATTAGGACTAATCTTTAAGTTGTTGAGAAATTGAGTCATCTCAGTTAAGCGAGTTTCATTACCCAAAACTCCAATTAAATTATCGTCAGAATCAAAAATAGGTTTAACCGCAGCTATATCTAAAGATGTGTTTTTGTCAGAAAAGCTAGGATAAATAGAACTCCATGTAGGTTCACCTATTTTTTCTGCTGCCTGATACCAGGGGCGAATGTGAGGATCATACTTTCTAATTTTCAATAATTTGCTGATATTAGCACGCTCATCTAACAGATAAGTTTCTCGTAATGGTTGAGTAGCTGTAGTCAGAATTCTCAAGACAATATCTCCACTTTCAGGATTAATGTCAACGTTGATAAACTCTCCCTCTTCGTTACTAAAAAAAAGGTCGGTTTCCCACTCCTGATCTTTGACAATTTGCCAAAAGTAGAGCCGTATTGCACCAAAGTCGTAGAGATCAAAGTTGCCACTGGTAATAGCATCATTGGTTATTCTTAGAACTTGATGGGATTTGTCTAGATAATCTAGAACATGCTGCTGAATACGAGTGCTAATTTCCAAAGTTAACTTACTCGCCAAAGTCTCAACTGATTCGCGTCCATTAGTAAAAGAAAAATATCCCACTAATCCCACAGCAGTAACAATTTGCAGAATAAAAGGGACAATGAGGACTGTTTTCAGGGGAAATTTGCTAAACATTTTGCCTAGTGTGAAATATAGAGGTCTAAATAACATAAAAGCTTTAGGTTTATTTCTAATATATCCCTGAACTTGAATTTGGTTGCTAATTAAAAAAAAAGAATGTTACAAGTTATAGGGAATAGACAATAATTAATAATTAATAATTAATAATTAATAATTAATAATTAATAATTAGGGCTTACCGATCTAATCTAAAAGCATTTATAGATAAAAGTTTTAGCCTTTTTAGAACTGGAAAAAGTACCTAGCTTTCAGCTCTTTATGCTCAAAAAGGTGCGCATTTTGGGCAGGAGAGTAGCCAAAAAATTACTCCCCTACTCCCTACTCCCCCGCTCCCCTACTCCCCTACTCCCTACTCCCTTTACTTCTGAGTAAATGCCCAAACTCCATCCCAGTTTTTGGGCACACCAGTTACAGTTAATTTATCAATTCTTTCTAGATAAAGTTGAGCTGTTTTATCTGAAGAATTAACGGCTAATACTTTCTCAAAATAATCTTTAGCAGTAACAAAATCTCCTAACCGATAAAACTCTACACCCAATGCAAAATCTGCTTGAGTTTTTAATTTTAATTCTCGTACATAATCAATTTCTCCATCTAGAACTTCATAAACATTAATAGCTTTATGTCTACCTTTTACAGATGCACGGTCTAAAAATCTAATTTGATATTTTTCTGTATCTTTCAAACCCTGAAAAGCTGATTCAGAAATTAATAAAGAAACTCCATAATATTTAGTTAAACTTTCCAAACGAGCTGTCAAATTCACATGATCAGAAAGTGCATCTCCTGACATTCGATTTGGCTCTCCCACAATACCAACCATGATAAAACCTACATGGATGCCAATTCCTACCTGAATTTGGGGTAAACCTTCTGCTTGTTGAGTCTGATTATATTCTTGTAATTTCCGAAGTTTACCTATAGCAGCTTGCAACGCATCATCAGCGCCTTCAAGAAATACAGCCATAATAGCATCTCCTATAAACTTAATAATTAAACCATTCCGGTCACGAATTTCTGGGGAAACTTCTTGTAAATAACCATTGACAAAAGCAAAAGTTTCTTGAGGTGTCATGTTTTCAGATATAGTAGTAAAAGAGCGAATATCAGAAAAGAAAATTGCCATTTCTTTACTTACTCTATCTCCTAATTTCACATCAAGAATATTTTCTTTTGATAGTAATTTAACATATTCGTAAGGGACAAAACGTTCGTAAGAATTAGTGATTTTTGATAATTGAATATGGGTTTTAATCCGAGTTAATAATTCATCTTTAGAAAAAGGTTTAGTCAAATAATCATTGGCACCAAATTGGAAACCCATGACTAGATCGGCGACTTGATTTTTAGCAGTTAACATTAAGATGGGTAAACTTTGGGCAGGATATTTTTCCCGAATTTTAGCGCAGACTTCATAACCAGATATCTGAGGCATCATCACATCTAGCAAAATCATATCGATATTCTTATTAGTCTCTAAAGCAGCTAAAGCTTCTTTTCCATTTAATGCTTGAGTAACTTGATAGTTATTAGCTTTTAAGTAGTTACTTAAAACTTGAATGTTTATAGGTTCATCATCCACAATTAAAATATGAAAATTACTATTAGCAATATCAGTATTGAGAGGAGTAATTTCTTGAGGTTTTTCTACTGAATCTACAAAATAACGAATACTATTGACCGTAGAAGTAGTAGAGGTTTCTGCTACAGATCCTTGTGAAATTGGTAGGGTAAAGTAAAATCGGGAACCAATACCAACTTCAGACTCCACCCAGATATGACCACCATGGAGTTCGACTAATTGTTTCGTGACTGCTAACCCTAAACCTGTACCCCCATATTTTCTAGCTGTGGAACCTTCTGCTTGTTCAAAAGAGTTAAAGATGCGGTCTAGTTTATCACCGGGAATACCGATACCAGTATCTGAGACGACGATCCTCAGTTCTTGAAATTCCTCTATATTTTGATTGGAGTATTCTCGGGCCTGAATTTGTTGGTGGGGGTTTATAGAATTGTTGCGAATTACTTCTGCCCAAATTTCGACTTTACCAGACTCAGTAAATTTAATAGCATTGCCAATTAAGTTATAGAGAATTTGTTGTAAACGATTTTCATCAGCACGGACGGGGGGTAAGTCTTTAGGAATATTATTAACTAACTGTAGATGTTTATTTTTCCTGACCACAAATTTATTTAAGCTAACTACTGTCTCTACTACCCCATAAATATTAATAGCTCTAATTTGTAACTCTAATGTATGGTGTCTGATTTTAGAGAAGTCAAGAATGTCGTTGACAAGATTAGATAGACGACGAGCACTAGAAACTATCATGCTTAAGTTAGAACTAGTGATTGAATTTAGCTGTGGTTGATCTTCTTCTAAAAGAAATTCGCCAATACCAATAATGCCATTGAGGGGAGTTCGGAGCTCGTGGGAGGTGTTGGCTAAAAATTCGTCTTTGAGGCGGTCTAGTTGTTTGAGTTGTTCATTTTTTGCCTCTAAGCTTTCAAAGGAATTTTTGAGTTGGTTGGCCATGAGCTCAAAAGAGTTGGCAAGTTCACCTACTTCGTCGCGACGGTGAATATTAAGGGTGTTTTCCCAGTGGCCTGTAGCAATGTCTTTCGCAGCAGAATTAATTTGTAAAATTGGTTGAGTAACCCAGTGAGTAGTGGCTATTCCTACCAATATAGCTATCATCAAAGCACTAAAACTTAATAAAATAGTGGTCTTGGTGTTGGCGTTAATTTTTTCCATGAAGTCATTTTCAGGAACAACCACAACCACTAACCAATCAATACCTTTACCATCCTTAAGTGGCATGACTCTGGTATAGTACCAAGCTCCATCAATTAGAAATTTAAGTTTGCGATCGCTATTAATATTTTTAAAATCACCAAAATGTTCTTGCAGTTGTTCGACAGTAGCGCTTAGTGTAGGGTTATTACTTTCGATCGCAGGTAGACGTTGGATATTGCGCTTTTTGCCCTCTTCAGTAATGATAAATGGTGTCTTAATTTGAGAGCTGACTACTAAATCTCCTGATCGCTCCATAATAAAACTTTGTCCATTGGGACTGATATATAAGTTACTCAGGAAATTTGTAACTTGCACGAGAGTAGTTTTGTTCGAGAGAACTCCCACTAACTGCCCACTGGAGTTGAAAATAGGTCTGACTGCGGATATGTCTAAGGAGGTGTTTTGACGGGAAAAGGAGGCAAAAATTGGACTCCAGGTTGGTTCACCTAGCTGCTTTGCTGCTTTATACCATGGGCGATCGCGAGGGTCATAAGCTTTTCCTTTTAAATATTCGCTGATGTTACCCTCATTATTAAGTAGGTAAGTTTCCCGAATAGGTTGAGTAGCAATGTTACGAATTTTAAAAAGAATATCTCCATTTTCTAAACGTTCAACCCCAATAAATTCTCCTTCTTTATTGCCAAAGAAAAGATAATCCTCCAAATCTTTTTCTTTTACCACTTGCCAAAAGTAAAGTCTCAGAGCAGCAAAATTATCAACATCCAAATTTTCACTTTCTATGGCATCATTGGTTACTCTTAGAACTTGATGAGATTTATTTAGATATCCTAAAACGTGCTGTTCAATACCACTGCTAATTTTTTGGGTTAACTGGTTAGCAAGATTATCAACAGTTTGTCGCCCATTGATCAAAGAAAAATATCCTACTAATCCCACAGCACCAAAGATTTGTAGAACAAAAGGGACAATGAGGACAGTTTTCAGGGGAAATTTGCTAAACATTTTGCCCAGGTTAAAGAATAGAGGTGTGAACTACCCAATGCTATAGCTATTGCTACAGGATAGGTTTCCATCTTCGCTGGGAATAGCATCTAACAAAACTGATGTTTTGCCAGGTGACTTACATTCCCTCAGATTGGCAGTAGAGCTAGTTCCTAACTCCTGTTTTGAGTGCATTTGACATTTATCGTGCGACGGCAAATTACGCACTCGCAATATCCGCAAGGCTTCATTTTTGATATTGATTGCAGCATTAATCTCTCTATTATGGGTTGTATGACAATGCTCGCAAGTCCAATTTTTCACATTCACAGACAAACTACCAACTTGATTTAAACAAATATTACAAGTTTGTGAATAAGGCAAAAAACGATCGACTTCTATATAAGTTTTTCCTTCTCTTTCTGCCTTATAACTAAGCATTGTTTCAAACATTCCCCAAGCACCATCACCAATAATAGATGCAGCTAAATTATTGTGTCTTGGTGCGCTACCAGGTGCGTCTTTTGCTGAGGTTGGGTCACACCGCTTTTTTATAGCCAGATTTTCCACTGCAATTACTTGGTTTTCGTTGACTATCTTGCGGGATAGCTTGTGTAGAAAATCTTCACGGCATCTAGCTATTTTCCCCTGTACTCTAGCTATTTTTATGCGTGCTTTAGTTTGGGCGTTGCTGCCTTTTTGTTTACGAGCTAATTTCTGCTGCTTCCGTTTGAGATTAAGAGTATATTTAGCAATATTCTTAGGATTTTTATATTTTGAACCATCTGATGTTATACAAAAATGAGTCGATCCTAAATCAATTCCTATTGCTTTTCCTTCTGCTGATTTTTCAGGATTTACTCGATCGTCTTCAACTAAAACAGAAACAAAATATTTACCATCTGGATTAACAGAAACAGTTACAGTCTTGATTTCTCCTGAAAAATCTCTGTGGCGACGATAATAAACTAATCCAATTTTAGGTAGTTTGATATAGTTATCCTGAAATTCTACATTTTGAGGATAAGTAATAGATTGTCTACCTTTTTTAGACTTAAATTTTGGTAACTTAGCCTGTCTATCAAAGAAATTTTTGTAAGCTGTAGATAAGTTTAATGCTACTACTTGGAGACACTGAGAATAAGTATCTGTTTTTAGCCATTCATGCTCTTTTTTAAGTTGAGGAAGCATTTTTTGAATAGCTGCTCTACTGAGACTTTTTCCAGTATTTCTGTAGGTTTCATGGCATAAATTTAGTGAATAGTTCCAAAACCATCTACAACAACCAAAGCTCTTCGCTAAAGCCAATTGCTGTTCTGATGTTGGATATATTCTATACTTATATGCCTGATACATTTATCACTTATCTATAACAATGATAAAATTTTAGCATATATTTTTATGTATCCGCAACTATAGCGCTACGCAAATACGCTCTTGACATTCCTCTGTTCCCTTTTCCCACCAAAGTTTAAAGTTTATTGTCAAACGCCAAAAAACGTAGTGCTATATATTGATTGTGATTAATACCAACACCAAGACTCCACTATGATGCGGGACTTATCACAACATCAAATTATATCATGTCCGCTTGAATACTTATACTTTGGTGGAAGGAAGGCAGAGGGCAGCGGGAGCTCCTATGCTGTTTGCGTAGCATTCCGTAGGAAAGGGTTTCTTTCAATTGAAACTTAATTCTATACATGCTCCGATGCTACCGGACATGATATTAAAAGTAATATGTTTAATCCAACTTGATACGGTCTCGGGGTCTCCCGTTATCATCTGCGATTTAACGGGAGGAGAATTGCCGAGCTGTAAATTAAAAGGGTGTCGATTGCTGTTCAAATGCAGCACTAAAGAGTAGTATAAAATTATGATAATTACTCATTGCTACAAAATTAAGCCCACTCCTGAACAGTCAGTCAAAATTGATTATTGGCTAGAGTTGTTACGAAGACATTGGAATTATGCTCTTGGTCAAAGACTAGATTGGTTAAATAGAACTAGATGTCAAATTGACCGTTGCTCACTAATTTCATGTCCTATTGGCGAGATTTCTAGTAGGCCAGATTATTATTTTCAGCAATCAGCACTTAAACAGACAAAACAGTTATTTCCCGACTACAAAGAAATATATTCAGAAGTTCAACAAATTAACCTACAAAGACTAGATAAAGCTTGGAAACGTTGGCTAACACCTGGTAAAACTGGTAAACGTGGAGGACGACCAAGATTTAAAAAATCAGGAAAGTTACGGTCATTCTGTTTTAGTAGAGTTAATCATTCCAAAGCAGTAATGAAATTTGATGGAAAACAAATAATTACTACGAGGTTTGGTGCTATTCCAGTCATAGTTCATAGACCAATTCCAGATGGATTAACGATTAAAACTGCAACTATAACCAAAAACGCTGACGGTTATTATATAAGTTTCAGTTTAGAAGATAAGTCGATTCCTAGTTTAATTCCTACAGAAAATATCAAAACTGCTGTAGGTATAGATGTCGGTTTAAAAGAGTTCTTAACTACCAATACTGGTGAAACTGTTTCTGTTCCTAAATTCTATAGAAAATCCCAATCTAATTTAGCAAGAAAGCAAAAAAAAGTATCTAGAAAAGAAATTGGGTCAAACAATTGGAGGGTAGCACAAAATAAAATAGCTAGACTACATCAACATATTGCTAGACAAAGAGAAGATTTCCATGTGCATTACTGCTCATAAATTAGTTAAAGAATATGATTTAATTGCTTTAGAAGACCTAAAGATTAGAGGTTTAGCTAAAAACACTAAACTCTCAAAATCAATTTATGATGTAGGTAAATAATGAATAATGAATAATGAATAATGAATGATCTCAAATCCGTTGGCTTCACAGTAGTATAATTCTGTCGATCATCATACAATCGGCAAGGGTAAATGGCCATCATTCCCTACAATATAGACTCTGATCTTTAAAGATTAAATAACACCGATACTACCGGATTTGATATGATTCTTTAATTATTAATTATTAATTATTAATTATTAATTATTTAAGGTGTTCATGTAGGTAGGGGCGAATGGCCATTCGCCCCTACATCCTCACAATACATCACAAAATTGTAGTAATTGTGGCCTAAAAGTCCCTAAGACTTTATCAGTTAGAACTCATTCTTGTCCTAAATGTAAAGTAGTTTTAGATAGAGATGAAAACGCTGCAATTAATATATTAAATAAAGCGTTAAACGAGGTGGGTATCATCTTGTCTGCTTGTGGAGGCTTAGATGTTAATCGGCCTGTGTTCGCGCAGCGTTGCGCAGCAAAACAAGAAACTTCTTTGTTTGAGAAGCTCCCGTTATAATCGCTCTTATTTAACGGGAGAGAACTTCACAATTAAACACTAGCTTTCACAGGTAGAATGGCTTCAGCAATTATACTGAAAAAAAATTAAAATTTCCACTTTGTATAGACTACTAATTAAAGTCGTGAATGAGGAAATTGTGTGAATATTCATCAAATTCATCCTCAGTTTTTTTGACTTTCCTCAAAAAAAGTGCTATTTACAAAGATTTCCAAAATTTAACTCTACAGTATATAAACTTTTGACTATTTAATTTTGACTTTTGACTTTTATGCCTGGATAACCATTAAAAAAATTGATCTTTAGTTTTGATCCCAGGAAAGTCTGTGTAAGAATGCTTATTAGTTTTGTCTACTTAATTAAGAATTATAAAGTAACCATAAATTATGGAAGCACTTTATCAATATGCCTGGCTGATTCCATTATTGCCCCTACTTGGAGCAATGGTAGTTGGCCTGGGACTAATATCCTATAGTCAAGCCACAAGTAATTTGCGACGGGGATCTGCAATATTTATAGTCTCCCTGTTAGGAACTGCAATGGTTCTCTCCTTTGCCATTCTCTGGAGTCAAATTAATGGCCATGAAACCTATACTCAAATGTTTGAGTGGGCAGCAGCAGGTGACTTTAGACTAAGTATGGGCTACACCATCGACCATCTGACTGCCCTAATGTTAGTCATTGTAACTACTGTTGCCTTTTTGGTAATGGTCTACACCGATGGCTACATGGCTCACGACCCTGGTTATGTACGCTTTTATGCCTACTTGAGCTTATTTAGCTCCTCAATGTTGGGTCTAGTTGTCTCTCCAAACCTCGTCCAGGTTTATATCTTTTGGGAACTGGTGGGTGTATCTTCCTACCTACTAATAGGTTTCTGGTACGACCGGAAAGCAGCAGCTGATGCCTGCCAAAAAGCTTTTGTGACCAACCGCGTCGGTGACTTTGGTCTGCTATTGGGGATGCTCGGAATTTACTGGGCGACTGGTAGCTTTGAATTTGAAGTCATGGGCGTTCGTCTAGAACAACTGGTAGAAACAGGCGCTCTGAGTGCTGGTTTAGCTACTCTATTTGGTGTTTTAGTCTTTTTAGGACCTGCGGCCAAGTCGGCTCAATTCCCATTGCACGTTTGGCTACCAGATGCGATGGAAGGCCCTACTCCAATTTCTGCTCTAATCCACGCAGCGACAATGGTAGCTGCTGGGGTTTTCCTAGTGGCGCGGATGTATCCAGTATTTGAACATCTGCCAGTAGTAATGAATATTATTGCTTGGACAGGAGCCTTCACGGCTTTTCTAGGAGCAACGATCGCCATTACTCAAAATGACATTAAAAAAGGTCTTGCCTATTCCACTATTTCCCAATTGGGATATATGGTCATGGCAATGGGTGTGGGAGCTTATAGCGCCGGACTATTTCACCTAATGACCCACGCTTATTTCAAAGCCATGTTGTTTTTGTGTTCCGGTTCAGTTATTCATGGTATGGAAGCTGTTGTCGGTCATAACCCAGTTTTGGCACAAGATATGCGGTTAATGGGCGGACTACGCAAATATATGCCTGTTACCTCTGCTTGTTTTTTAATTGGTACTCTGGCAATTTGCGGTATCCCTCCTTTTGCTGGTTTTTGGTCAAAGGATGAAATTCTGGGCAGTGCTTTTGGAGCAAACCCCGCTTTGTGGTTGATCGGTTGGGCAACTGCTGGAATGACTGCTTTTTATATGTTCCGGATGTATTTCTCCACTTTTGAGGGAGAGTTCCGGGGTAACGATGAGCAGATTAAACAGCAATTAATGGCTGCAAACTCTACAGGTGACAAGGTCGAGATGACCCCAGCGGTTGCTTTCGGACCTGGCGCAATGGACCCGAAAGAATTAGAACACGGCCATGATGACCATGACCATGACCACGACCACGGTCATCATAGTGACTCTCCCCATGAGTCTCCTATTAGCATGACTTTACCATTGATGGTTTTAGCGATTCCTTCAATGATTATTGGTTTGTTAGGAACGCCTTTTGCTAATTATTTTGAGCAATTTATCTATGCACCAGGAGAATCTTTGGCAGAGGTGCTAGAGGGACTAGCTGAGTTTGACCTGACTGAATTTTTGATTATGGCAGGTAACTCTGTGGGTATTGCTTTAATTGGCATTACCTTTGCTTCCTTGATGTACTTGAGTCGTAAAATTGACCCTAGTGCGATCGCTGAAAAAATCAAACCTCTTTACAACTTCTCTCTCAACAAGTGGTATCTAGATGACCTCAATGACTTTCTATTTGTTAAAGGTAGTCGTCGTCTAGCACGTCAAGTTTTGGAAGTAGACTACAAAGTAGTTGATGGAGCTGTTAACTTAACAGGTTTTATTACACTTCTAACTGGGGAAGGTTTGAAATATTTAGAAAATGGTCGCGCTCAGTTTTATGCCCTCATTGTATTTGTAGCGGTGTTGGGTTTAGTTGTTTTCTCTGGAGTTTAGAGGGAACAGGGAACAGGGAACAGGCTGTTTCATTCTCGATAGAAACGGAGACGCGGAGACACGGAGACACGGGGATGGAGGCTTTTAATCATAAATTAAAAGTTGGCTTTTCACCCTCGATAGAAACGGAGACGCGGAGACACGGAGACACGGGGATGGAGGCTTTTAATCATAAATTAAAAGTTGGTTTTTCACCCTCGATAGAAACGGAGACGCGGAGACATGGAGACACGGGGATGGAGGCTTTTAATCATAAATTAAAAGTTGGCTTTCACCCAAAGAAGTATAACTGCCCATAACTTTCTCCCCGTAAGGCTTTGAGATAAACGCAAAAACTTAGAATGAAACAGCTTTGAGGGAACAGGGAACAGAAAATTAACAATTTCGAGTAATATTTCTTCTTCTTCCTTCTTCCTTCTTCCTTCTTCCTTCTTCCTTCTTCAAACATTTTAAAAGTGGGATTTGATATTTATGACTAATTTTCCTTGGTTGACTACAATCATCCTATTTCCAGTAGCTGCATCGTTGCTAATTCCGATTATTCCGGATAAAGACGGCAAAACGGTACGGTGGTACGCCTTAATTGTTGGATTAATTGATTTTGCTATTATCACTACTGCCTTCTGTACTGGGTATGACACGAGTAACCCTGAGCTTCAACTTGTAGAAAGTTATGCTTGGGTGCCGCAATTAGACTTAAATTGGTCAGTGGGAGCTGATGGTTTATCCATGCCATTAATTATCCTGACTGGGTTTATCACAACTCTGGCAATTATGGCAGCGTGGCCTGTAACTTTTAAGCCAAAGCTATTTTATTTCTTGATGTTGTTAATGTACGGCGGTCAAATAGCTGTGTTTGCTGTGCAGGATATGTTGCTATTTTTCCTGGTTTGGGAATTAGAATTAGTACCAGTTTACCTAATTCTCTCTATCTGGGGAGGCAAAAAACGGTTGTATGCAGCAACTAAGTTTATTCTTTATACCGCAGGTGGTTCGCTGTTTATTTTGATAGCAGCATTAACAATGGCGTTTTATGGCGATACTGTTACTTTTGATATGAGGGCGGTTGCTGCGAAAGATTACGCTCTGAATTTGCAACTCTTATTATATGGAGCGTTTTTGATTGCTTATGCTGTAAAATTACCAATTTTCCCATTACATACCTGGTTGCCTGATGCTCACGGGGAAGCAACTGCACCTGCTCATATGTTGCTAGCAGGAATTCTGTTAAAAATGGGTGGTTACGCTCTGTTGCGGATGAATGCAGGAATGTTACCTGATGCTCATGCAGTGTTTGCTCCTATATTGGTAATTTTGGGGGTTGTCAATATTGTCTATGCTGCTTTGACTTCGTTTGCTCAACGAAACTTGAAGCGGAAAATTGCTTATTCTTCGATTTCTCACATGGGTTTTGTGTTGATTGGTATGGCTTCGTTTACCAATATTGGTATGAGTGGAGCTGTACTGCAAATGATTTCCCACGGTTTGATCGGGGCGAGTTTGTTCTTTTTAGTGGGAGCTACTTATGACCGTACCCATACTTTAATATTGGATGAAATGGGTGGTGTCGGTCAGAAGATGAAGAAAGTGTTCGCTATGTGGACGACTTGTTCCATGGCTTCTTTGGCATTACCTGGAATGAGTGGGTTTGTGGCAGAGGTGATGATATTTATTGGTTTTGCCACCAGTGATGCTTATAATCCAACTTTCAAGGTATTGGTAATATTCTTGGCGGCAGTGGGAGTGATTTTGACTCCAATTTATCTGTTGTCAATGTTGCGGGAGATTTTGTACGGTCCTGAGAATAAGGAGTTAGTAGAACATGAAGTTCTCAAGGATGCCGAACCCCGCGAGGTGTTTATTATCGGTTGTTTGTTGGTGCCAATTATTGGTATTGGTTTGTATCCCAAGATTGTAACTCAGATTTATGATGCGACGACAGTACAGTTGACAGCGCGGTTGCGAGATGCTGTACCAACGTTGATTGAATCTGGAGAAGTGGCATTGAATAGTGAGTCTGAATTGTTGATGCGTGCGCCTGCGATTAAGTAGTAAAACTTTTAGAGTGCGTTAATAAACCGGGTTTATCAAGGAAATTTAGTGGTTTGAACCACAATACCATGACCATAAACCCGGTTTCTTGGTTGCTTTGCGTAAGTCGTGCTGATGAAATTGGTATAATTGATATAGCACTAAGAATTACAGCGCTTTTCAGACAAATGAACCACATCGTCACCATCAAAACCTTGTAGGGACGTTCCATGGAACGATGAAAACTGCTGTAAGGTTAGGACATTTCTAAATCCCGTTTGCGCAGCATTCCGTAGGAAAAGCCTTTAAAATCCCCTGTTCCCTGTTCCCTAGCGCGTAGCGCTATAACTGAAATGACAGTCACCATACCTATTAACAAAATTGAGCTTCACCCAGGTAGTCTCATTACCCTAAATGACTTAACCTGGGAACAGTTTGAAGCATTTCTAGAAGAAAAAGAAGCTAACGGAATCAAGACACGAGTCGCTTACAGTCAAGAAACTTTAACCATTATGTCTCCTCTTCCTGCTCACGAACGACCGCACCGAATTATTAGTGATATTGTGAAAGTATTGCTGGATAGTCAAGAGCGAGACTGGGAAGAGTTCGGTTCAACAACCTTTAGGAAAAAAGCTAAAAAAGTCGGTCTAGAACCTGATACTTGTTTTTATATCCAAAACGCTCAAAAAATGCGCTCTCGAATGAGGATAGATCTGACTGTAGATCCACCTCCAGATTTAGCTATTGAGGTAGATGTCACATCCAAAACTACTCTTGATGCTTATGAAGCTTTAGCAGTTCCAGAATTATGGATTTATACTGAAGAAAAATTCACGATTCAGGTTTTTACCGATGGATTATATGTAGAATCATCTATCAGTCCTACTTTTCCCAATTTACCTATCTTAGAATTAATTCCTAATTTAGTCAACCAGGTATTAACGATGGGTAGCAGTAAAATGCTAAGAGAGTTGAGGAAGAAAATGAGTTAGAGTCGAGTAGTAGACTAACACAAATAAAACTGTTTGTAGATATATGGGGATGGTTAACTCTGCACTATAAAAATGAATCAAAACATCAGGAAACTGTAAATTTGTATCGGCGTTTTACCTCTCAAAATCAGAGAATTTATACAACAGATTATGTCTTAGATGAAACTTTTACCTTGTTTTTCAAGCGACTACATCCTGCTCTTGCAAGTCAGTCTATGAAATTGTTGATAGAGGTGTTTAAGGCAGAAAAATTTAATCTGGTTTGGATTACGGAAGAGCGCTTTTTTAAAGCACAAGAATTAAGGATTAAGTTTGTAGATAAACCCCTAATTTCATTTACTGACTTGACTTCAATGGTGGTAATGAAAGAATTTGGTATTGAATATGTTTTAACTGGAGATGCTCATTTTATTCAAGTTGGTATGGGATTTCAAAAGATACCTCAATAATTAATAATTGTTGTTATTAAACTATTGCGCAATGGTAAAGTAATGCTGTTCTCTGTTCCCTCTTTTCTTATGAATGACATCAAATTACATGACACTGTAGCTTTAACAGAGAATATGAAAACTACACAATTTATGACTGATAAAGAAATAGTATTACCTAGAGGTCAAGTAGGAACTGTGGTAGAAATTTACGAGCAAGGAAAAGCTTTTGAGGTGGAATTTGCTAATAAAAATGGGCAAACTTACGCATTAGTATCCCTCGAAATTGAAAAACTAATGTTGCTGCATATAGACTGTTCCAATCTAACATTTTGAGTGGCGTAAATATTTATTCTGTGTGATACATAACTGTGGGAATAAAATAGATAATATACTTTCCCCTTCTCACTCTCGCTAGAAGATTTTTATAACTTCTAGGTAACGCAAAGATATTGAAAACAAAGGGGGTTTTATTGTATTTTACTGATATCTATTTGGATAAACATGATGCTCTTCAAAGCGACTTAATTCCCAAAGCGGTATTAGAGCATTTTTGGCAGCATTAAGTTGAGCTTGAGAGTAGTGGAGATCATCCTCAGACTCTAAAAGACAACTAAATGTCCGAGACATTAAATCTACATAAGAACTATTTTCAAATTCTAAATTACTAATTCTTTCTACTTGTTGGTCTAAAAAATTTACCACACGTTCGTAACTCCAGTTACCCTCATTAGCGAACTTTAGCCGTTCATTTTTACTAGAGAGTTTATATTTAATTGCTCTTAATTTTCCAGTAATATAATGCGTTTCTGATACTTCACTATCTCTAACTAAATTTGTACAAGTTTGGTAGTAAGAGTATAATAGTGAAGCATCAATTGCTTTCGACCTTCTGATAGTCCATTGTTGAATATAACAAATATAAGGTTTTAGCTGACTAGCTTCATAAATTTTTTTAATGGGAATAAGTTTTTCTTCTGCATCATCTAAAATACTATCTTCAAACTCAGTTTGATCTCGATTATGGAAATAGTAATCAAGGACTTTGGGGATAAACTTTTCTAATAACCACTTTTTAGTATAGGTAGCAGTCCAAAACCCTCTGTGGCCTACATTTTTTTGCCATGAGTCATAATACTTGTCAAAAAATTCTAATTCATAACTGCTCAAAAAATAGATTATATCAATACTATAATATGAATCTATATTGGGGTTTAAGCTAGGCCAAACATTGGTTTGCTCTGGATAATTACTTCTACTACAAGGACGACAAACTTTAATATATCTTACTTTCTCAAAAATATGCCAATTTGAGTTTCCATCATCATAACTAAACTCCCTGACAAATTTAAGCATTAATTTCCACAATTCTTTGGTGACTGAAAACAGCTTAAAACCTTGAAAATATTCAAGATTAACTGGCTCAAATTCAGATGCTTCAAGAATATTCTCAGATTCGATAATTATACGTTTGTATTCTGAAAAAACCTCATCAACACAATCACATAAATCTTGAGTTTCTGCTGCTGATAAAATTACTGTTGTTCCACTTAAACTTGCTTCAAAATAATTATCTTCTAATTTTCTAAGAAAACTACGAGTTCCACAGTGAGATTTCGTTTTTAATCCCATCATTAAGTTGCCAAGTATTTCTTGATGACTTAAATAAATTGTTGAACCTCTTAAAATTATGCTACTAAACTCTATTGTACAATCACCCTCATCAAATGCTGTTGGCAAATTACATTCTATTGCTACTTTAGCTTTAACAACCCTTAAGTAATTTTTTCCTCTAGTAATAGAAGGTTCAAAGTCACCTTTATCTAAAATAGCTTGTATATGTGGATGACATTGCAAAGCTTTTTCTAAAGATACATATTGACTATGAGTTAAGTCATTTGCTGTATTTTCATTAATTTGTTTGACAATTTCAAAGTTGAGTTGTTTATAGAATTCTGAGGCTATTTTTCTATCTTTAAGTTCATCAATATTAATATCAAATATAGATTCTTCTATACGGTGGCGAGGTCGCTTTAAAACTTTTACTTGATAGCCATTAGTTATTACTAAAAAAACAGACTTAAGATGGTCACCATAAAATTTAGCTTGTTTAATATGTGGTTCTAAATTTTTTTCTGTAGGCTTTTTTGCTTCAACAATAATCAGTGAGGTCTCAGCATTCTGTTTTTCTTGTTCATTTGTTGAAAAATAGACATGATCTGCTTCTGGATCTCTACCTTGTTTTTTGCCTGGTTGATAAGTTTTTATAGGATATTTACCTCGGCGATTATTTTCTGGATAACCTAATAGTTGAAAAAAGGGTAAGACAAATTTAGTTTCAACATCATCTTCATTTTGTAGAAGTTGTGGATTAAAATTACTTATCCACTCAATTAATAAGTCAATTTGATGATGATTTGACATATTTTTTTTCAATAAATTTATTTGAAGATGTTTTGGTTGTGCTATTATAACATAGCATATCTGAGTTCTCATGTTTTGAGAACATCAATTGTCTAAAGTCTGACTCATAACCAATAAAACTTATAATTAAATTATTAAATTATGATATTAGATTTCACCCACTACATAAAAATATGACTGATAACTGATAACTGATAACTGATAACTGATAACTGAAATGACTTACACTTCATCCAAACAACTTAACTTTGAAGAATTTATTGCCCAATACGGGGATAATACACGTTATGAACTAATTGACGGAGAATTAAGAGACATAGAACCTACAGGCCCTCACGAAGCTGTTGCCGGGAGTATTGCTGGTAGAATTTATCTCGAAATTTTTCGTAATAATTTTAATTGGTTAATTCCCAAAAATTGTCTAATTAAACCCCTATATACTGAAACTACAGCACTACGATCTGATGTAATAGTATTAGATAAAATAGAACTTACTCAAGAACCCCTTTGGCAAAAAGACCCTGTCATTTGTAACGGTAGTACCATTAAACTTGTTGCTGAAGTAGTTAGCACAAATTGGCAAGATGATTATGCTAGAAAAGTAGAAGAATATGCTTTTTTAAATATCCCAGAATATTGGATTATCGATTTTAGAGCATTAGGTGGTTTACAATTTATTGGTAATCCTAAACAACCTACTTTCACAATTTGCCAGTTACTAAATGGTGTTTATCAACAGCAACAATATCGCTTGGGTGAGCCAATTTATTCTGATTTATTTCCAAATTTAAAACTGCGATTAGACGAAGTTATGCCAACTTCATAATTCTGAAATAAAGCTCGAAACATTTAGCGCGATCGCTCTTTTTCCTTGAAACTATTCTGCAATAAAAACTATTACAGCGTATCAGGACTTACGCTCAGAAACTACATCCTGTGAGGGCGTTAGCGGAGCTTGACGTTAGTCAATGCCATTCGCCCCTACATATAGCGTTTTTAAGATGAATTTGCGTAAGTCCAGTTAATATAAAAATTATTACCACTCAGCAACGCTAAATGTCTTTAAGCATCACCCAAACTTGGATAATCTATATACCCTTCTTCACCACTGGTATAAAAAGTATTACGATTGTATTTGTTAAGTTCAGCATTCAAAGCAAAACGTTTAGGTAAATCGGGATTCGCTACAAACAGACGACCATAAGCTACGAAATCAGCAGTGTTATTTTGGAGAGCTTCCTCTCCTGTGTCGCGAGTATATCCACCTGCGGTAATAATTGCTCCACCAAATAGCGGACGGAAAAATTTTGCTCCCAAACCTTTACCATCATCTTCAACTGTTACGTTACCTTTGATACGGGGTTCAACAACGTGAAGATAACCTATTCCCAAACGGTCTAATTCTTGCGCAACATAATTGAAAGTAGCTGCGGGATTAGAATCATGCATATCGTTGAAAGTACTACTAGGAGATAACCGCACCCCTACTCTTTGTTTTCCCCAAACATCTATTGCTGCTTGCGTCACTTCTAGAAGGAAACGCGCTCGGTTTTCTATCGAACCTCCATATTCATCTGTTCGATGATTGGAATTATCTTGCAGAAACTGGTCGGGTAAATAACCATTGCCAGCATGAATTTCCACTCCATCAAAACCTGCCTCTTTTGCGTTTTTCGCTCCTTGTCGAAACTGCTCAATAATCAGAGGTATTTCTTCTAGTTTGAGTTCTCTAGGAGTAACGTGCGGAAATTGTCCATTGGGAAGATCCGCTAAATAATCAGCCGCAATAGAACTAGGAGCGATTGGAATGTCTCCCTCTTCTAGTAAGTCTGGATGGGCAACTCGTCCAGCGTGCCACAGTTGTAAAAATATTTTGCCACCTTTTTCGTGTACTGCTTTTGTTATCTGTTTCCAACCTTCTATCTGCTCTTGACTATAAATTCCTGGTGTATTGGCGTAACCCAGACCGTTACGAGAAACCTGAGTAGCTTCACTAATAATTAATCCCGCAGAAGCACGTTGAGCATAATAAGTCACATTCATCGGTTGAGGAACATAGCGATCGCCTGCACGACAGCGAGTTAAAGGAGCAAGAATCATACGATTTGTTAATTCTAGGTCGCCTAAAGTAGCAGGGGAGAGTAATTTGAGTGTTTTAGTAGTCATAATTTATCTCTTTATAATTGTTTCAGGACTTACGCAGAACCTCCATATCTCGTAGGGGCGAATGGCATTCGCCCTCTACAGATACCTTATTGTCTAAGAATTTGCGTAAGTTCTGTGTTTGCCGAGTTTCAGGTGAAAAAGTTAATTAGCGAAAGTGAGCAAATTCCAAATTATTTGTGCTTTCTTTTTCCATGTTTTTACTTTAACTCCATTCATATAAGATGTTAATATGGCTTTTATGCCAAACAGTTTTGCATTTTACGCAATAATTTACCTGTAAATAGAAATCTATGGATCAATTGGCGGCCATGCGTGCCTTTGCCCTTGTAGTTGAGACAGGGAACTTTTCGGAAGCATCTCGGCAGTTAGGAGTTGCTGTTTCTTCAGTTACTCGTCAAGTGAATGCTCTGGAAACTCTACTCCATACACAACTAACCAACCGTTCCACTCGTAGTATTACTCTCACTCCTCAAGGACGAAGATATTATGAGAAAGTGGTGCAAATTCTTCAAGATGTAGAAGCAGCTAATCTTTCAGTTGCAGAACAGGATGAAGTACCACGAGGTCTATTGCGAATTAGTTTACCTGTAGCTTTTGGCAGACTCTACATTGCACCTCTAGTTCGGGATTTTCTCGTGCAATATCCTGAAATGCAACTAAATTTGACTTTGAGTGATGGATTAGCTAATCCTGTTGATGAGCAACTCGATGTGGTGATTCGTTTGGGTAATCTTGAGCGCTCTGGCGCTACTTGGATCGTCCGCAAACTTGGCTCATATACGCGTAAAGTTTGTGGCAGTCCAGCCTATTTTCAGCAGTATGGCAAACCAGAGCATCCTGAAGATTTAGTTCACCATAATTGTTTGTGCTTTAGCTATTCCACTGGTTATGAAATTTGGCGATTTAAACGAGACAAAGAGGTATGTGAAGTTAAAGTTAATGGCTCGTTGGTAGCAAATAATTCAGAAGTCCTTCGGCAAGTTTGTTTAGATGGTGCTGGTTTGATTTTAATGCCAACCTGGTTAATTGGAGAAGATATCCGTGGGGGTCTTCTCGAAGCTGTACTTAATGATTTTCAGTTCTATCCCCACATAGATATGGATACAGGTATTTACGCACTTTATCTACCGAATCGTCGTAATTCCTTGAGAGTTAAAACTTTCATTGATTTTTTAACTCAACGCCTTGGTAACTCACTTCTATGGGAAAAATTTTGAACAATATGTAAGCATTCAGCTATTAGCACTCAGCTATCAGCAATGTGAGTAATACACATCTCCATAAAATAGGGAACAGGAAGGAGAAATAATTGACAATTAATTTATGGATAATAATTGATTTGATTTTTAATTTCCACCAGATTTCAATGAATAATTAAGAGCTGATAACTGACCGCTGTTTGCGCAGCATTCCGGAGGAAATGCTTACAACAATACTTGGCAATTTTAAGAGAAAATCTAAAAATAAACGCCTATTAGCTGATTTTGAGATTATTGTAGAAAATCAGCTCTAAAAATCACCTTTAGTGCTACTATAAATTATAAATTCTATTTTCTAGCACAGAATAATGAATAACAAAAATCTAGCAATAACTTTAGCTACAGTTGTTTTTCTAACAGCCTGTGACATTGGTGACAATAGTCATATTAAACTTAAACGTGATGGCTATCACAGTTCTAGTTATCCTAACTATATAAATCGTAGAAAAGTAGGAATTAAAAATAACATTCCAGTTAATTCTAATACCAGCTATGTTGTCAGT
This sequence comes from Okeania sp. SIO2C9, assembly GCF_010672455.1. Lineage (GTDB taxonomy): Bacteria > Cyanobacteriota > Cyanobacteriia > Cyanobacteriales > Microcoleaceae > Okeania. Next base: position 52,242 of record NZ_JAAHGO010000025.1, read on the forward strand.
TATTGTCAAGATTTTATGCAATATGAAATGGGAGTTCCTCGTAATAGTCGGTGGTCTTCAAGAGAAAATATAACTGAATATACATCTGGTTGGCAATGGCAAGGTTGGGTAGAATTTGATGGGGAACGAAGCAATTTTATTTGCAATATTGATAATAATGAAGTAACAGCATATTTTCATCAAGAAACTTATCCCGATTATTCCCCCGATCGTTTTTATGGAGGTGGCGATCGCATGAATAAAAGTAATATTAGTGTGGTAAGTTCTTGTCAAGAATTTATGCAATATGAAATGGGAATTCCTAGTAATGGGCGGTGGTCTTCTACTCAGAATGTGACTAAAACTGCTGAAGGTTGGCAGTGGCAAGGATGGGTAAATGTTTATGGAGAAAAAAATAAGTTTGTATGTACTGTTGATCCTAATGGAGTTAGAGTTGCCACTAATTTTGAAGACTCCTACAATTATGAATATGAATATAACGATACTTACTAATATAAAATCTGCTTGAATACTTATTATATAGTTGGGAGAGATGGGGAGATGGGGAGATGGGGAGATGGGGAGATGGGGAGATTGAATATTGAAGTGTGAATAGAATGATAAACAGATACTGTATAACCAGATTCTATTTCTATATAACTAATAAGTATTATTCAATTTACCGAATAATTCAGGTCTAAAGCCTCTTCTTTAAATAATATGAAATATGTTAATGTTTACTACCAAACTATTGATAGGGAGATGGGGGAGATTCGTAAGTAGCACAATTTTTTGTATTTCATATAGGAAATAAAGAAAAAAATCCTTTTCATCAATCCTATCCATTTTCAAGAAAGATAATAATTAATTATTTATTAATTTTTGAATGAGCAAACTAAAGCTTCAAACGTACTAAAATAAGGATATAATTGGTGGCTCTAGTACAGGATGGCGGAAATAACTGGTTACAAAATCCTAAAACAATTACAAATTAATACTTTTGACTTTTAACTTTTGACTTTTAACTTCCGCGTAGTACCTCTAATATTGCTTCATTACTCTTTGCATAGTCCGTTTATCATCTCGTTGTTTAATAGTTTCACGCTTATCATGGAGCTTTTTACCCTGTGCTAAAGCAATATCAACTTTTACCCAACCGCGCTTAAAATACATCCTCAATGGTACTAAAGTTAATCCCTGTTGTTCTACCTTACCAATCAATTTACGAATTTCTTGTTTGTGTAACAATAGCCTCCTACTACGACGAGGTTCATGATTGAAAAATTCTCCTGCTTTTTGATATGGAGAAATATGAACGTTCAGTAACCATGCTTCATTATTACGAATTAAGGCATAACCATCTCGTAAATTAACCTTACCTTCTCGGATTGATTTTACCTCTGTTCCTTGTAATGCAACACCAGCTTCATAAGTTTCAATAATATGATAGTTAAATCTAGCTTGGCGATTATCACTAATTATTTTACGTCCTTCACCACTTTTTTTATTCATAAGATATTTTAAGTACACTTAATTTTTTGTCTGTAATTTTTGATTATAGCAGAAGGAAGAAGGAAGAAGGAAGAAGGAAGAAGGAAAAGTCTTACGTTGTCTGAGTTTTCAACCTTTGAACTTTCCTAAGCTTTCCTTCGACTGCTATATACTACAAAATTATTAACTTACAAAATTATTAACTATAGAAAAAATCAAAAGTTTTAGGTGAGGCGGTCAGCTTTTTTCACCTACTACCTAAAACCTTCTTAACTCTGAAAATTATCCTGGTATTTCTAACAGCGATCGCTCTAAAATAATCATCTCAGAATTGATCGCCGAACTACGAGCTATAACTCTACCTTGAAAGTTCATAACTTGTAACTTACTAAAGTCTAAATCTTGCACTTCTTGAAACATTTGTTTAACTAATTTATCTTGTTCTTCCTCAGTTTTGTCATACCAGTCATTATTCAGTTCAACAATTAATAAACTACTGGGAAAATTAACTCTTAAAGATTCAGTAATTCCAGCACCATATTGATTAATAAGGTCATCAATTTGATTTTGAATTGACACAATTAAAATTTGCTCTGGTGTCAACTTTGGAGGTGGAGCTATAATTTCTTCCACAGATTCAGGAGCTTCAGGAAATGAATTTTCGGATACTTCTGGATCTACACTCAGAGGTAGAGACTTTTCCGGGGCGATCGCTTCTGTTTCCTCAGCTATAGGAATATCTGCCACCTCAGTAGCAGGTTGATCGGGGGAGAAAGAAACAAAAATAATTACCAGAATGAGGACAAAAACACTAGCGATCGCTCCTGTCAATAAGCCATCAGAAAGCTTCTGACTTAGGGACTCTGGTAATAAGGAACGAACTAATCCTAAAACCTGCTGTCCAAAACCAGGTTTGGCCACTACTGATTTTTTCTCAGTAGTAGATTGTGGTTGAGGTGGACTTTCGGGTGTCAAGGAAGTAGTTTCTGTTGATTCTCGATCGACTGCTTCATTTTCAGGTTGTTCTAAATTTGGTTGCTTTGGTTGGTCTTCTGACATTTTATCTATACCTTTTGAACTAAACAAATCGACTGATAAAGCGATAAATTAATAAAAGAAAAATTTGTACTCTGGACTATAGTCCTTTTTCTACTTATATTTATTTTCTCAAACGATGAGTATTAAAGGTCGTCAATTTTTATTTTTAAGTAGTCTCAGCAGCACTAGTATTGCTGGTATATGGAACAAAATAGTAAAAATTATTAATTTTTTTAGTCCTGCTAATGCAGTGACATTAAACAATTCTTCCTCTGTTCAAACAAACCCTATTTTCAGATTTGTTTCTGTCGCTGATACTGGTACAGGAGGCAAAGATCAATTTGCTGTAGCTGAAGCTATGGGGCGTTATTTTTTAAAATATCCTTTTGACTTTGTAATTCTTGGTGGAGATAATATTTATGAAGATGGAGAAATTGAAAAAATAGAAGATGTTTTTGAGAAGCCATATAAATCTTTACTAGAAAAAGAAGTTAAATTTTATGCTTGTCTGGGCAACCACGATATTCGTACTGAAAATGGAGACTTGGAACTCAAATATCCAGGTTTTAATATGGCAGGAAGATACTATACTTTTCAGTATCACCCAATTCAATTTTTTGCCTTAGATACTAATATTAATGCTGACTGGGAAACCGAATTAAAATGGTTAGAAAAAGAATTGAGTAACAGTAATACTCCATGGAAAATAGTCTTTGGTCATCATCCAATTTATTCTTCTGGAATGTATGGGTTAAATGAAGATTTTATTCAAACTTTAACACCTCTATTTAAAAAATATGGGGTTCAGCTTTATATTAATGGGCATGAACATGATTATGAAAGAACTAGCTCAATTAATGGTACTACCTATTTAATTTGTGGTGCTGGTGGCAAACAACGTCCTGTAGGGAAATCAGAGTGGACTGAATATTCTACAAGTGATTTTAGTTTTGCTGCTTTTGATGTTTATCAAGACCACATAATTGTTAGAGGTATCGATGTAAATAATCGTGTTTTTGACGAAGGTATCATTAAGCTTAGTTGAAGTAAATTTTATACTAGGTGATACAGCATATTTCGGGCAAATGGTGTATAGGATAAATAGTGAAAATTATGTAGTGCGGGCATCTTGCCCGCGTGGGTGTACCTCATTAAAGTGAAATCTGCTGTATTAATTATTAATTGTTAATTGTCGAACTGCCCTATAAAATCTAAAGAAGTCAATATTTATCCCCAATTTTTTACTATTTAACCTTCATTTGGAGGCATTTCCTTATTTGTAAATCGCTGAATTATAATTTGTATAGCTAAGGCAACTAAACCTAAAGTAACCATCGCACACATACAAGTAGCTAAAGCAATAACTCCCACTACTAAAGCACGAACAGCAGTCGAAATATTCACCACAAAAACATTATCTGAAATAATAGGTTTACTAGCAAATGTCTCGGAAATAGATTTCATTAATAGATAGGCAAGTGTGGCTAATCCACCAGAAATTACAGCACTAGCCAAACATTGTAAAGGATTGGTATTTGAAGTATTTTTTTTGTCAGATTTAGGCCTTAAATTAGTCATAATTTTGAATAGTTGAAGTTGGAATAAAAATTGTTTGTAATTATATAAATTATGGTGAAAATTAAAATCACAAATAACAGTTTGTGACTATGCAAAATAGAGATTTATAGAGCTTTCAAGAACAGAAAACATAGAAGAAATAGTTATAACAAATATTGAGTTGATGCTTTACATAGAGTAACGATAGACTTAAAAGGGGAAATATTTTTCCCACAGATGAGCTTTTGCCTCCTGCCCTTTCTCCGTTCTACTAAACTTATCTAAACTTACCCACAGCGGAATTGCATGAACTTTGGCAGTTCAGTTCCTGCTTCAACAAGAACCACTGAACCCTTCAATGAGCAACAGTAATACCACTAGAATTAAACTTTGCTATCCAGAATTCTAGACCGGGGTCAGCCATTTGAGCTTTTACTGTGGCCTCAACTTCCTGTGCTTGAGCAAGAGATTCTGTCAAAGCAAATATAGTAGGGCCAGACCCCGACATCATAGCTCCTAAAACATTTTGGGATGCAAAAGCTTCTCTTAATTTTAATAATTGCGGATATTCTGGTAAAGCTACCTTTTCTAAATCGTTGTGCAATAGTTTACCAATTTCTATATTATCTTGGTGAGCGATCGCTGAGACCATTGGTCCAGAATGTACCCTTTGTATGCTATTTTCCCGAGCTTCAGTATCATCAATATAAGTATGACCGAACTCTTGACGATAAGTGCGATAACTCCAAGGTGTAGAAATAGAGAGATTCTTATATTTAGCCAAAACCACATAAAGTTGGTCTAAATTTGGTAGTGGGGAGAGAACTTCGCCACGTCCAGTTGCCAATGCTGTACCGCCACTAACACAAAAAGGAACATCTGAACCCAATTGTGCCCCCAACTCTTGCAACTCTCCCTGAGTCAAACCAAGTTCCCACATTAAATCTAATCCTACTAATACCGCTGCTGCATCTGTGGAACCTCCTGCTAACCCTGCTGCTACAGGAATCTGCTTATTGATAGTAATTTCAACGCCACCATACCTGGCAAATACATCTGGAAATTGTTTACCCATCAAGGAAGCTGCTCGGTAAGCAATATTGTCAGCATCAGCAGGAACCAGGGGATGTTCGCATCGAACCACAATAGTTTCAATTCCAATGGCACGAATATCTATTCTGTCTGCAAGACTAATGCTTTGCAAAACCATTGCTAATTCATGATAACCATCTGGGCGATCGCCTATGATTTCCAGATACAGATTAATTTTAGCAGGAGCAATTAATGAATAGGAGCGCATTTTAGCTAGTTTAGTATTAGATATTTTAACTCGTAAGCATAATAAAAATCTTGTTATCCCTTGTTTCTATTAGACATCTCCGGAAAAGAGGGAGTAGGGAGTAGGGGAAATAATTGATAATTTCTGTGCCATAATTGATTTTATTTTTTATTATTGGAGAAGTCTACTCCCTATCCCAATATCTATGAGACATGATACTAATCAGATTTTTTCAGTTTAGATGGTGAAATAGGTAGATCGTTTAGTGGAGAATAATCAGGAGAATCTCCCACTAATTCAGCTAATGCTTCTGACATGGCTTTCGGGTCCATAAATAGAACCTTAGAATTAGCACTTTCACTTAATTTCTGATTAGTTTCTAAATATCTTTGAGCAATCAGAAATTGCATAAATTCTGGACTATCTGGGCGCAAATTTAAAATTTTGGAAAGAACCTCTATAGACTCTGCTTGTCCTTGAGCTTTAGCAATAGCAGCTCTTTTTTCTCCCTCTGCTTGTTCAAGCATAGCCTTTTTCTCACTTAAAGCTACCCTTTCCGACTCCATTGCTGCTTGCACTTTTTCAGGAAAAACAATATTTTGAACCTCGACGCGAATCACTTTGACACCCCAGCTAGAAGTAGCTTCATCCAATTTCTTCAACAAAGCTTTATTAATATCATCTTTTGTAGATAAAACTTCTTGAAGTGGCAAGCGAGCAATTTCAGAACGCAGAGAAGTTAAAACAATATTATCAATAGCATTTTCTACGTCTTCAATTGCATAATATGCTCTCTCTATTTCTATAATCTGCCAGTAGACTACCGCATCTACCTGTAAAGTCAAATTATCTTTAGTAATGACTGACTGAGGAGCAATATCCAAGACCCTTTCGCGGATGGTATCAACGTGAGCTATTTTTTCCACTAGAGGTATAACAAACTGAAGTCCAGGCTTCAAAGTGCGCTTATACTTACCTAAGCGTTCTACTAAAGCCTCATCTCCTTCATCAATAACTTTTACAGATGAATTAACCGTATAACCAATGATTGCAGTTGCTATAAGAGCGACAAGATACTGGAGCATAAGATGTTAGAAATTAGGTTCATTATTTTGATACTAGCATTATCAATTCAAAAGTAGTCAAGTCAAAGGTTAACTATTTTCTTTTTGGCTGTGGATATTTGGACTTAAACGAAAAATTTTAGCCCCAATCACGTCTAAGCCCTCGAAGCTATTGTTTAACTGTTGAGCAAATAAGTAGAAAATCTAAAATTATTAATAATTGTCCCAATAATCACAGTTTTTGATTTTTACTTAAATTAGTTAGTTAATAATCTGAAATTTTATTCTTGAGGAGTATATATGGTAAATGCTGCAGAACAGGCCAAAAATTTTCAAGTAGCTAGTAAAATTGCTTCAGTAGTAAATTTATTTAAGTCCCAGTTTGCAGATGTTAAGGTCGATCTCAAGCCCTGGATGAATGACCCAGATACTTTGGAGTTGGTTGACCCAGATTCTATAGATATTGGTTTTCATTTGCCTGGTAGAAGTCGGTCTCTCGAAAGTCGTTGTTTATTGGTGCAAATTCGTTTATATCAAGACCCAATTGAAGCTTATTCTCGTGTAATTGGAGTGGAAGTTGCTGGTTACGATCATCGTGGAGAACAATGGAAATTATCAACGGTGGGTGGCTGGCGTTTTGTGGGAAATACCCAACCCACGACAGAATCAGCTGCCAAACTAAAATATTTCTGTCGGCAGATTTTTGAACTATTCAATAATGATGATATGGCAGCTTAATTGAGATTAGCCAAAACCTTGTGAAGTTCTCTCCCGTTAAATCGGAGATTATAACGGGAGCTTCTCAAACAAAGATAATTGAATCCAAGTCTCAGAAGTTTCTTGTCTCACAGGCTGACTAACGCCTAAGCCTCCACAAGCAGACAAGATGATACCCACCTCGTGTAATGCCTTATTTAATATTCTGGTAGTCCTGTATAGTAATGGTGAATGGTGGCTGAAATGCTTGCTATACCGTTACCGAAAAAATTACAATGCACCACTACCAATATTCTGTTTAACAAGTCCAACCTTTGACCTAGTGCATAATTCCAATGCCTTCTTAGCAGCTCTAGCCAATAATTAATTTTGGTTGACTGTTTAGGAGTAGGCTTGATTTTATAGCAATGAGTAACTATCATAATTTGATTATGGGCTTTACCGCTATATTATGTCAAGATTCAAGTAACTATATTTTTCCGATCAATACTTATTCTTTTAATAAACAGTAATTGGTGGTAGATTTTGCTGAGGATTAGCAACTCTTCTCAATAATTCTTGTCTAGCTTGTTGAGGATTTTGACCATTAGGAACTTGATATAATAATCTACAAGAACCATCTTGAGGATTAGCAGCACAAATAATTGGCTGTCCGTTTTTAGAAATACTTACAGTGATACTTCGATATCCGTTTCTTTGTTGAGTAGATAAAATTCCAGATACTCTAGTACATCTAGTTAGAGCATCTTCTCCTGATTCGGTAAAATAATTATTAGAATTCCAGAGAATAATCGGAATATTTTGGCCTTGTTTAGTAGCTATTGTTGCTGGAGTTGCTCCGATTCTACCACAGAAAAAATTAGTAGTTTGAGCTTCAGCAGAACGATTATTTATAGGAAGATTTAAAAATCCAATTACTGTAGCAGCAACAATAGAAGTGAATGATAAAATTTTCATGGAAAAAAATATATATGGATAACAATACTAATATTCTATAAATCTATATATAGTTCTTGACTGTCAGTAATGGCATTTAAGCAAATTTTTTTTTTAGTATACTTGTGAAATTCTGGAAGTTCTGATTATCAGTGATTCTTGTGTGGTTATCATTTCTAATTAATCAATTACTTGGTTTGCTTATATTCCTTATTTAATTTATTATCTACCTTAACTTCGGTGGAATAAAACCTTCCCAATAATGGTAGTCAATCAACCAGATATAATATCAACTAATTAACTTATTGGGAGTGGATTAAAAAATAGTAATTATCTGTAAAACTAAAAACTTAGTCAAGATATTTTTGGAAAAATTCCATAGTGCGACTTTTGGCAAGATTAGTAGCTTCTACGCTATAATCTTTTCCTCCGGTGCGAGCAAAGCCATGATTAACATTTGGATAATAATTTATTGTTACTAAAGGATGATTACTAAGTTCTATTTTTAATTGAGACTGAATTTCTAGAGAAACATATTCATCTTTTTCAGCAAGATTAAGCATTAACGGATTTTGAATATTAGCTGCTTCCTCAAGATTTTTTTCAATGCCAACTCCGTAATAACTAACGTTACATTCTGCTTGGGAACGAGTAGCCATTAAATAAGCGAGTTTCCCTCCTAAACAAAAACCTACACTGCCAATTTTGCCAGTACATTCTGGTAATTCTTTGAGAGTTTTCATTGTAGAAATTAAATCATCAACTCCTTGATTTTCATCAAAATTTTGGTAAAGTTCAAATGCTTTTTGCCAGTCATTCTCAGATCGATCAGTAAGTTCAATATCTGCTTCTTGACGCCAAAATAAGTCAGGCACTATTGCCACATAACCTGCTTGAGCATATTCATCAGCTATATTACGCATTACTTCATTAACTCCAAAAATTTCTTGGATAATTATTAATCCAGGAGCAGGTGTAGAAGTCGGTGCTTTTAAGTAAGCGGAAAAAGTCTCGCCGTTGTTGCTGGGAATTTTAATTTTCATCTTGCTTAATTGATTTGATATTGGCATTATATTTATAAATTACTTTAACATTAGTTAGTAAATTCAGTTAGCCTCCTGTCAGAGGAACTTTCCTATCGGAATTCTGTACAAACGTTAATAGTCAGCCTCTTTACCGAAAAATTGTGGGTATGTGCCTCCCCTTTTAAGGGGATAATAAAGAAAAATTTTCATCTCTTTGTCAATCCTCTTCTTTTCAAGGAGAGGTAATTATTAATTATTCATTATTCATTATTCATTGTTGAAAGAGGAACTACAACTGCGGGCTTAAGTACCTCCTGGAATAGGGAGGCGAGAATATACATAATTTTCTTTTTGACCGCCTTAAAATTTGAGGCTTGATACTTAATTTTTTGTATTTAAAAATAGCATTTAATAAATAATTTTGGTAAAAATCTTATTGATACTCTCAGTCATTGTTTATATTAATAGTGAGTTAATGATTCGGAAATTTTATATTTATTCACCTCAGATTCAAGTTAATATAATCAAACGTAAGCATTCCGCTATTAGCTGTCAGATTTCAGCAAAAAGAGGGGGTTTAAATGAATATAGATTTTAAAGCCGACTTTGGTAGTAAGATTTAATTATGCCTCCATTAGTAAAGCTTTTATCTCAAACTAAAAGCAATAGCTTAAGCGCTGATAGCTGACCGCGAACCGCTGAATGCTTACAATCAAACTAATTATTCAAATAGTTATACTTAAGATTGAATTTCAGTGAATTTTGTTTGAATACAACATTTCCATGAAAATTTACAAAGAGAAAAGTAGTTTTTTTACTATAAAATCTTTGTGTACTTTATTCTCTATACCTTTTCTTCAAAAATCTATTTACAATCCAAACGTAAATTCTATATATCTGAGAAATATCAAAGAGTAATATCTATTTCTTAGTTGAGATTTTTGATTCCAGAAAAAATTTAACTTATTTAAGCTATGATTACTAAATTATTGAGTTAAATTGGATAAAAATTATCCATAATAAAATTAGAAAGATATTTAAGAGTGGACTTATAAAAAAAATACTTGACAAAAGTTATAAGTTTTGTTACAAAAATTTTAAAAATTAATATACTTTAAGAGGATTTTAGATTGTGAAAGTAGCGATTGTTGGTTTTGGATTTAATGCAGAGAAAGCCCATGTACCAGTATACAGAGATCGTTCTGATATTCATCTCACAGCAGTAGTAGATCCAGTAACATCTAGACGTGCAGCAGCGCTTCGACAATATGCAGATATCCGAGTTTATGAACAATTCAGCGATTTATTAGAAGAATATTCTAGTGAAATAGATGTAATAGATATTTGTTTACCTAGTACTTTTCACTTAGAAAGTATTAAACAAGCATTAGCAGCAGATAAGCACGTATTATGTGAAAAGCCATTAGTATTGAATAAAGCTGAATACTATGAATTAGTCAATATAGCAAACGAACGAAAACGTATTTTATATCCATGTCATAACTATAAGTTTGCTCCTTCAATAGTTCACGCCGCCTACTTAATTAATTCAGGTGAAATAGGGATACCTTTATTTGCATCATTTAATATATTTGGTGTAGGTTTTCAACCAGGTGTACGGGGAAAAGATAAAGAACTATCTGGTGGTGGTATTATGATAGACCATGGTTTAGATGCGATTTCTGTTGCTCAAACTTTATTTGGTGGTTTCCCTCAACGTATTTCTGCACATACTAGAAGTTTCAATGAAACAAATAGTCAACTTGAAGATGTAGCTGTTTTTTGCTTAGATTGGGAGAACAAATTAATCAATATTAGTGTCAGCTCTTTAGGGTCTATTCCAAAAGCGTATTACAGAATTCAGGGAACAGAAGGAGAAATTAGCATTGAGAATAATGATGTATTTTTAAGCGTTAAAGATAAACCAGTTCAGCACATTTTTGTACCTACATATTTTGACGATCCTGGTCATACTAATTGGTTTAATGGATTGATTGAGAATTTTCTAGATTGCGCTAATAATCCAGAGACTGAACCATTCTCTTTGATGGAAGCTGGTTTAGTTCTAGAGATAGCTGAAAAAGCTAGTCATTCTAGTAATAATGGAGGTAGTTGGATGGGAATAGAATTTACTACTAAGTCATTACAAATGGTTGGTTAATTTATGACTAGTACCGCTACGCGGAAGTTAAAAGTCAAAAGTTAAAAGCGGGTGTGTAATTCTGAGGTTTCCTCAGAATGTAAGACACACTCAAGACAGTCAAAAGTATTGATTGGTAATGCTTTTAGGATTTTGTAACTGGTTAGTTATTTTTGCCATCTTGCACTAGGTATGGTTGATTAATTTATGACTAGTAGACTGACACAACTAAAACTGTGCATTAGCTTTTAACTTGAAAATTCTTAATGCATGACTTTTGACTTTTGAATTGAATCTAATGCACCATTTTAGGGGTGTCACGTCACTAAGTATGGTTGGTTAATTTATGGCTAGGTATGGTTGACTAATTTATGACTAGGTATGGCTGATTAATTTATGGCTAGGTATGGCTGATTAATTTATCAAAGTGTTGCGAGAAGACCCGCGCTCTCCGGTCACGGGAGCGTCGTATGGGAATCGCAATCAATATTGATATTTCACACACAATATGTTAAACTGTGAAAAGTAAATTAGCTAGCAGTAAATGGTTGAAAAGGCATACAAATTTAGGCTATATCCAACACCAGAACAGGAAAACTTGTTGCGGAGAACTTTAGGCTGTGTGCGACTCATCTATAACAAAGCTTTGGCTATTAGAACTCAAGCTTGGTACGAGAAACAGGAGCGTGTAGGATACAAGCAAACTTCGGCCATGCTTACCAATTGGAAGAAACAGGAGGATTTAGACTTCCTAAGTAAAGTAAGTAGCGTACCATTACAGCAAAGTTTAAGACATTTACAAACAGCTTTTACTAATTTTTTTAGTGGACGGACTAAATACCCTAACTTTAAGAAAAAACGTCACGGAGGTAGTGCTGAATTCACAAAGTCCGCATTCAAGTGGAAAGATGGTCAAGTATACCTAGCTAAATGCTCTGAGCCATTACCGATTAGATGGAGTAGACAACTACCACAGGGATGTAGCCCCACTACAATAACAGTTATACTTGACCCATTTAATAGATGGTCAGTGTCTTTAAGGTTTAACGACAACAGAGATTTAAAACTCAAACCACTCAATAAACAAATTGGTGTAGATGTTGGTATTAGTAGTCTCATCGCCACAAGCGATGGCACAAAAGTCAACAACCCTAAGTATTTTAATAAACTGTACAAAAAACTCAGATTATCTCAAAAATCACTCAGCCGAAAAACCAAGGGCTCTAATAATTACCAGAAAGCTAGACTGAAAGTAGCTAGGATACACGCAAAAATCAAAGATTCAAGGCTTGACTATACCCAGAAACTAACCACTCAATTAATTAGAGAAAATCAAACTATTGTAGTTGAGGACTTAGCAGTTAAGAATATGGTAAAAAACCATAAGTTAGCTAAAGCAATAAGTGATGCAAATTGGGGAGAATTAGTCAGGCAATTAGAATACAAAGCAGAATGGTACGGACGGGAATTAATCAAAATTGATAGATATTTTCCCAGTTCTAAACGTTGTTCTAATTGTGGTCATGTGGTAGATAAATTACCTCTACATATTAGGGAGTGGGATTGCCCAGAATGTGCAGCTCACCATGATCGAGATCTCAATGCTAGTATAAATATTTTGCGGATGGGAACCCGCGTCGGCGACAGACGCAAGGGAACGCCCACCAAGAAGGCTGCCGGGCAGGCAGTTTCAGTCTGTGGAGCGACCGTAAGGCCCGAAGGGAGTAAATCCCGGAAGGCAGGTGCATTGAAGCAGAAAGACCCTATCAGCAATGTTAGGGAATCCCGCGCTGTCTCGTGAGAGCAGCGTCGGGAGGATGTCAAGACTGGGTTCTGGAACTCGGTCTAGAATTTAAGAAGGTGCTAAGTTTTAGGTAGTAGATATTTTGCAATCTACAACTTATTACCTTCTAATTAACTTGGCAAAGAAAAATAGGTCATTTCAGTTAATCATTACCTCTGCAATAAGGAGGCTTGAAATACGGAATTCTCTTTTCTCTTGGTCGATTAGAGATGGCAAGGTTTCCTCGCAATCTCTCGACCGCTTTTTATTTCCTTAAAAAGGAAGGCTTTAAAACCACAATTTATCGGTAACAATTCTCTCCTTGGCTATACTAGGAGTTATGACTTGACAAATTGCTATATTTTATAATGGTAATTATGACTATTTATAGCAGAAGAAAGGAGGAAAAAGTAAGAAGAAAAATCTGACATTATTTGAGTTTTAAGCTTTTGATATCTCCTCATCTTTCCTGCAACTGCTATATCAATTTAAATCAACTAAATATCAATCATCCGTAAGCATTTCCTGCGGACTGCTGCGCAAACAGCTATTAGCTGTCAGCTGTCAGCAACAAGACTCTCTTGTGAAGGAAAGTGTTTAAATTAATATAGACTTTAAAGGCAAGGGAGCCAACTTTTTTAGTAAGAGAATTAGACATCTCCAATAATAAAAAATAAAATCAACTATCGTACAGAAATTATCAATTATTTCCCCTCCTGGGAGGGGGAGGGGCGAGGGGTGGGTTCCCTACTCCCTACTCCCTACTCCCTCTTTTCTGGAGATGTCTATTAATAAAGCTTTTATAGCGTTGTGCGCAGGCAACAGCTCATCTGGCAACAGCTCATCTGGCAACAGGCAACCCACCCCTAACCCCTCCCAGGAGGGGAATAAATTGCCGATAATATAAGACTTTTAGCTATTTGGCCACTCCTGCAATTTGTAAATATACCAGCGCTCATTGCTATATCATCAACTAAAAGCAATAGCTAATAGCTGACGGCTGTTTGCGCAGCATTCCGGAGAAAATGCTTACCAATCATCAAACAATTATTAGTGCTGCTCTAAAATAATATAATAAGGGTTTAGCGATAGGAAATTTTCAAGTCCAAAATATATAACTATGTTATCCAAAAAATTTCCGAAGTCTCACCGTTCACGTTTACTATTATTGAGTGAACGAATTATGGCATTACTAATTCTTGCTAATGTAATGTTAGTAATATTTGATATTACCTATATAAAAATTCGTCATTGGTACTTAAAAATAGATTTATACCTACAAACAATCACTGATACTCCTCAAAAAAAATATATCCAAAAAGTAGATAAGCTACAAGAAGAGTTAGAAAAAAATGGTTTAGAGTCACCAATAGTAGAAAATTTATTAGACGATTTACGCATTAGTAGCTTTGAAATTTTCATTAATCGTCCTCCATTTAAAGTTATTGATAATTATGGAAGTTTAGCAAAAATTAGAAAAATATTCACTACTCACACTGGAAGAGAAAGTTTTTCACAAGCAGTACAGATGTTTTGGGATGAAAATTACTTAGAAACACAAGGTTGGCAAAGTCAGTTAGAATTTTTCAACAGAAAAATTCGCCCTTTAATATTATTGTATGAGCCGAAATTACAGTATGATTTAATTAAAGGAATAGAGCCATTCCGAGATTCACAAAATTATCTCACTGCAGTTAGTGAATTGAATATATTACTCGAAAAAAAAGATCTAGAAGCAGAAGAAACAGAACGTTTACTCAAAGAATTACGCGGTCGTAGTACTCAATTAATTGATAAAGATTATGATTTCCAGATAGTTAATCAGATTGTAGTTTTAACTCAAATAAAATACCGGATAAAGCAACATATTTATAGCCAGATTCCAGATAGTAATGTGAGTTTAACTCCTACTCTTCAAATTTTACAGTCATTAAACCTACTCCAATATTTAGCGCCAGAAATTTTGTTGGCAGATAAATCATCAAAAATAGCGTTTAATACATTCTGGAGTCGTCAATATCTAGAAAGATATCAATGGGAAGAAGAGTTAGATTTTTTTTCAAAAAATATTCAGTTTTTAATGCACTCTTTTTACTTTCGCGATTTGGGTAAAGATGGGGAATTTGTAGATAGATTTTGGTTAGTAGATTTACCTTGGATGATTATATTTTGGATAGAGTTTATTGGACGGACTTTACTAATTAGTTGTCGTTCTAATCTAAGTTTATGGGGTGCTGTTAAAAAGCGTTGGTATGATGTTTTTTTACTACAACCTTGGCTACCTTCGCTGCGAATAATTACTGTATTTATTCGTTTACAGAAAGTTAAATTGCCAGATATGAAACATTTCTACACAAATATCCGATTCCAACTTATTGGTAGTTTTGCTCAGGAAATAATTCAAGTTGTAGTAGGTGGGAGTATAAATCAGCTTCAGAATAATATTAGTCAAGGTTCTCTAAAAAAAGCTATTTTTGAATCAAAAAATAAATCAGATCAAGTTGATGTAGATAAAAATGACCATGGAAACATTCAGGAAATTATTAATAATATACTTGAAGTAACTGCTTGTAGAGTCCTTCCAGAAATTTATCCAGATATTGAAGATTTTTTACGCTATCAGGTTGAAAAGTCTATGCAGCAGTTATCTATATATAGACGTTTACAAAAAATACCTTTTTTACGTCGTTTACCGGATAAAATAGCCAATAATTTAGTGATACAAATATCAAGTACAATTGCTAGAAGTCCACAAAAAGTCTATCAAACAGATGTACTTCCAGACCCTGTAAGTATCAAACTTAGACAACAGTTAGTCAAGCAATTTACAACTAAGTTCCTATCAGAATTGCAAGACAAACAAACCTTTGAAGAAATAGAAGTTTTAATGATTAATTGGCTTGAGGAAATTAAAAATAGTTACGTTAAACCATCAAATCAAACTAATTTACAACCTGCGGAAACAACTATTGGGAAAATTATACCTACAGAAGTAATTGAGTTAAAAGCTGGAGATGGGAGTAATATAGAATCTCGTTAATCAAGTACCCTGCTTACCGGATAAAATTGCCAATAATTTAGTTATACAAATATCAAGTACAGTTGCTACAATTCCACAAAAAATCTATCAAACAGATGTACCTCCAGACCCTGTGAGTATCGAACTTAGACAAAAGTTAGTCAAGCAATTTACAACTAAGTTCCTATCAGAATTGCAAGACAAACAAACCTTTGAAGAAATAGAAGTTTTAATGATTAATTGGCTTGAGGAAATTAAAAATAGTTACGTTAAACCATCAAATCAAACTAATTTACAACCTGCGGAAACAACTATTGGGAAAATTATACCTACAGAAGTAATTGAGTTAAAA
>NZ_JAAHGO010000025.1:68721-100538 GCF_010672455.1 Okeania sp. SIO2C9
AGTTTTAATGATTAATTGGCTTGAGGAAATTAAAAATAGTTACGTTAAACCATCAAATCAAACTAATTTACAACCTGCGGAAACAACTATTGGGAAAATTATACCTACAGAAGTAATTGAGTTAAAAAATGGAGATGGGAGTAATATAGAATCTCGTTAATAAAGTACCTTTTTGGGGAGATGGGGAGATAGGGAGATAGGGAGATGGGGAGATGGGGAGATGGGGAGATAGAGACCTACCCCTAACCTCTTCTAGGAGGGGAATTTGGGGAGATTCGTACATTTCATTTGCACAATTAAATGTATTTCAAATTATCAGGACTTACGCAAATTGACCTTGAAACAACCATATGTAGGGGCGAATGCCATTCGCCCTCTATATGTAGAGTCTCTGCGTAAGTCCTGACTATACTATTATATATACTAAAAAAACAATTGATTTATAAACTAAAAAAAGTTCTAAATTAGATAGATAATTAATAGACAAAAGCTATAAATAAAATTTAGCTGGAGGTGTAAAAATGGATTTTCTGAGAAAGATTGAATTAGGGGTGGGGTTAGTTACAATACTAACTGCATTTGTAGGTATACCTCTCTTTTTTGGTGGAATACGCTCAGATATTCAAAACCTTAAAGAGGATGTCAAAGACTTAAAACCTGAGAAAATAAGAGAAGAAAAGGATAAAGCTCTAAAAGATTTTGAGAAAGAAACTGAAAAAATAATGGAGGAAGCTAAAGGGAAAATTGCCTCTCTGGGATCTATTGAAAATGTTAGAGTAATTGTCACAAAGTCTGATGCTGATGAAATTTGCTCATCTGTATCTGGAGCATTAGCTGCTCATGTACCACCTTCGTATCTTGGTAAGACTGGACAAGAGATTTGTGCTGCCAATAATAGAGAACAGAAACGTTGTTCTCAAGTGCCCTTTGTTTGGGTCTCAAATAATAATATGCACGGCAAATATACACCTAATAATAAGAGTTGTAATGAACCTGTGAAATATGCCTGGCCGTGGGGCGATCCGTATTCAAACCCGAATACACTTAGTCGTGAGTGGGGTCATGGAAATACTTGGGTTGTATGCTGTTACAAGTAAAGGCATTTAGAGCAGAAGTAATACCAATTACCATCAACTTTGCTATATCTTGGATTTTCTATTTCTAAACATTATTTATTCGAGCAAATGCTTGATATTTGGTAACTTCAGTTATGAAGGAAAGTTATTTTTACCAGAAATATTTGCTATAAACGGTGCGCTACATTTCATTAACGCACCCTACTGGACTAACCAGTGTAACCAAATACAGAGAGAGTTACAAAAAGATCATTAAAGTCGGGTTTTGCATTAGAACCACCATCATTAGTGATGAAAGAATATCGGTGCAAAAAGACTTCGCCTTTTTCTATAATAGCGTCTTCACCTACCAATATATCAGAACCTTCGGTTAGGGTAACTGTGTAATTTCCATCTCCTGCTGATGTGAAGCTACCACCACCGATATAGGTGAATACTCCACCACTTCTGCTGCTACCAGAAGCAGAAAATACTTCATTACCATTAGAGTCAACAATTGTTACTGTTTGATTAGCACTTGATTGAGCAAAGGCAGCAACTGTTACTAACTTGCCACTTGGGTTAATACTGATTTTCTGCGGACCAGTGGAAGAACTAGGCATAATCACCTCATAATAGTGTTTTATATTTAGGACTTACGCAGATACGCTATATATAGTGTTAAAAACTATTGTCAAATAGTTACTGTACCCTATAAATAGTGCCTTTGCGTAAGTCCTGATATTAAAAAAAAGGATAATATATTCACCTTTTCTAGTCTACTGAACTTTATTATTCGTAATACAGGAATTACCAGAGGAAATATTATTTCTTCTCTTGGTCTCATGGATATGGGGAGGAGACCCGCTCTTGACAGAGCCGCTCCGAAGATCGCCATCCCATCCTACGGAATGCTCCGCAAACGACCGCTTTTTTCCCCTTGAAAGGGGAGGCTTTAAACTAGAATTATTTAATTATTAATTATTAATTATTCGGTAATTATTAATTAGGGTTTGCTGAAAAAGTCTTTTTGTGGAGGGTAGGAGTCAGAAGTCAGAATGAATGGGAACTATACCATTTATCAAAAACTTTTCTACATTTTGTTGAGCAGGGGACCCACCCCTAACTCCTCCCCGGATGGGAAATAGGGGAGTAGGGGAGTGGGGGAGAATAAAACATAAGAATAATGAATATTAAATTAGCTAAAATTAGCAAAAAAGTGATTCTGCTTCTGCTAATTAGTTGATAACTGAAGTATTGCGCAAATATAGCACTAATGCATGGGAATTGGTATTACAGAGAAGGCAGTTGAAAGAATTGTCGCTCAATTTTTCTGTCCTTGTCTGCTCAAAATGTTAGTATTTTGGGCAATTAAATTAGGAGCTAAAAGCTGACACTTTTTTCGCAGCAAAAAGGCTACAACCTTTATCTGTAATACCAAATTCAAAAAAGGCAGTTACATCTTAATTTGTGATTTATTCCTAAAAGAAAAAATTATAAATTCCATAAATTCTAAAATTTCCACTTTTTTTCCTCTTTAATATTTATGTTTTTCTTTCTCTGTTTCCTGTTCCCTGTTCCCTGTTCCCTGTTTCCTGTTTCCTCACGCTTTGCAATATTTTATGAAATTGGTATAAATGCTTTTAGAGTTAATCAGCAAACCCTAATTATTAATTATTAATTATTAATTATTAATTATTAATTATTAATTATTATTGAACCTCTACTCCTTCTTTTAACGAATTAATATGACTATTCATTTGAGTTAAATATTTTTCTAGCAATGAATAATCTCTAGATTTAAGTAAAGGATCGTTTTTAGCATTAACAACTTCCTCTAATGGTAAAACCCGAAAGTTTAATTTCCCATTTTTCCGATAACGATGTACCCATGTCGGTAAAGCTTCCACACCAGAAATTTCAATTGTTTCCTCTGGAAAACTTTTCTGAATATTAACCTGAAAAATTACTCCCAATTTAGTATCTTTTTTCGTTTGATTGGAAATAAAATTACCCATAGAATAAATCGCAACTGCTTGACGAGTCTCTCCATTTTTTGATGTAACGTTAAATATTTTATAGGGTTGAACTACATGAGGATGACTACCTAAAATAATATCTGCTCCTCCATTAACTAAATTTTCCACTAATTGTTTTTGTTTAGTATTAGGTAGACGTTGATATTCTGCACCAAAATGTAGAGAAACTGTGACAATATCTGCTCCTTTCTCTCTTGCCCTAGTAATATCTTGAATAATTTTTTGTTCGTCAATTAAATTTACTAGATAATCTTTCCCTTGAGGAATTGGGATACCATTAGTGCCATAAGTGTAAGCTAAGAAAGCCATCAAAATTTCATTTTTTTCCACTATTAAAATTTCTTGAGATTCTGCTAAAGATGCTGCCGTACCTACTGGATAAATGTCGCGATCGCGTAAATTTTCTAGAGTTTTTAACAGACCTTTTTCTCGTCTATCTAATGAATGATTATTAGCAGTACTTAAAATATTAAAACCTGCCCATTTAATAGCATCAGCTAATGTTGCCGGAGCATTAAATAAAGGATATCCTGTATATCCAGATTCTGGTCCTGCTAATGTTGTTTCTAGATTACCAATTACCCAATCACCAGCAGATAAAATATCTTTTACTTCTGTGAAAAAACCTTGATAAGAATAAGTTTTAGTTTGAGAGTTATAACCAGATTTGATTTGCATACCGTGCATCATAATATCTCCAACCGCCATTAATTTTGCCTCCGTAACATAGGGAGTTGGTTGAGGTGGTTGAGGTGATTCTACAGGTAAAGTTTTTGATAGTTTTTCTGTTTTAGTTTCGGGGAATATATTACAGCTAGAAATAAATAGTATTCCACTCAGAAAAATCAACCTAATTAATTTCTTATGCTCAAAAATCCTGAATTTATCGATCCAAATAATCATCTTTAAATTTACTCAAATTATTTAATTTTTTTTAACACCTGTGATACCAATTTTATAAATGTTTGTTACACATGGTAGGGACGTTGCATGCAACTTCCGTATCAAAGAAGGAAGAGGGAAGAAGGAAGAAGGGATAAATATTTAAAAAAATGGAAAAACGATATAAATAACTATCTAAAATGAACTATACTGGCTATTTTTAAGCATATCCGATCAAGGTCTACCTTTTTGTAGCATTCTTTTTTCAAATTGGTATGAGACACTTATGCTGAGGGCAGAAGTTTTGTAGTCAACATGAGTGAAAATCGCTATGATTTGATAGCCCAATTAATATGTGATATTAGTTTATTTTAGAAAATTTGATAAATAGCAATAATGAATTTCATTTTTTTCAAGAAGGAATTACCGAATAATTAATAATTAAATAATTCGTGCCTTGAAGCCTCCCCTTTTAAGGGGAAAAAAGCGGTCGAGGAATGGATGGGTTTTCTAACCATATCCAATCGACCAAGAGAAGAAATAATATTTCCTTATTTCAATCAAGAGCGGTTTTAACCAGAGGTAATTATCAATTATCAATTATCAATTATCCATTAATGAAAGCATCTATCATTCCCATTTTTACTTTAATTGAATACAAGCCAGAATCAATTGTTGGTTGTATATTGATGGGAGAAAATGTACCTAAAAATCTGCCTCCCGATTGGTTTATTTATGCTGAATCATCAGAAAACCCTGCATCTTTCCTATTAAAAAAAGCTGAACAAGGATAATTTTTAGGTGCTCTAGATGTATTTTTAATTGTTAAAGAACCTGATTCATTACTACAGATTACAGTTTTAGTTGCTATAGGTTGTTGCAATATTAATCACAGTGGAGAAGCAGGTAGAGGAGGTAAAACTATCCTAAGTTTATTAGCAAAATATAACATCAGAACATCCCCCGCAGAAGTTATTCGACCAGTTTACAATTATCGTAATATTGATAAGCTACATCAGGAAGCAAAAAAAATCTTTTTCAAAGCATTTAATAAGATTGGTATATACTGGCTTCCAGAAGCATGGAGAGTAGAACCTTTCATATACTAAAATACTGAGGATTTATTACTATTATAGTGATGTAGTTTAATCTTACTTAAATCTGAGAAAATTTTATTACTTAAACTTGATAAATTTTGCCAATAATTTATTTATATCCCTACAACACAAAACCCATAGACTCTAACCCTTGCCTAATTCTTTTTGCTTCTATAGGATTATATTTTTCATGTAAATTAATAGCCTTCCTAAACGCTTCTAAACTTTCCGGTACTTGACCAACTTTCAATAATACAACTCCCAAATTTTGATAAGCTTCTGCATAATTACTATCAAGCTGAATTGCCTTTTGATAAGAAGCGATCGCCTCGGTAAACCAACCCATTTCTTTCAGTACCATTCCTCGGTTATAGTGACCAACTGCAAAATTAGGGTCTATCTGTAAAGCAATTTCATAGTTAATTTTTGCACCCTGTAAATTTCCTTCTTCCTTCAACAAACTACCCAAATTATTGTATGCTCCCAACTTTAATTTAGGCATAACATTTAATTCTATAGCTATTTTATAATGACTCTTTGCCATTTCTCTATCTTGTTGTTGTCGATAGGCAATAGCTAAGTGATAATGCAGCTCATACAAAATTGTCTTATCTATATCGGGGTCTTGTAAACCTCGAAATAGCAATTCCATTCCTTTCTGTTTTTCCCCAATTTCTATATACAAAGCACCTAACTTACTACAAACATAAACATCATTAGGATGATTACTAAAATAACTTTCCATAGCTGCTTTTGCTCTTTGCAGCTTATTTTTAGAAGTAATTTCTCCCTTTTGATAACCCTCATGTAAAACCGCTATTTCTGGCAAAGAACCTATTTCCCAATGAGATTCCTTCGCCAAAATCTCAGTAATACTATCATCAACTATGGCATGATAAGGTCGAGAAAATTTTATTTCAGGATGATTTCTAAACAGACGAGAAACCAAAGAATAGGGAGATTGTTGCGCCCCTATTTCCTCTCTAATCAAATTAATTAAAATGTAGCGATCGCTCTTAATAGCTTCGTGAATATGTGGAGCTATTTTTGGTGAGAGATATTCATCAGCATCTAATACTAAAACCCAATCACCCGTAACATATTTCAAAGATTCATTTCTTGCTGCTGCAAAATCATTACACCATTCAAAATAATGTACTTTTGCCCCAAATTCTTTAGCTATTTCTGGCGTTCGATCAGTTGAACCCGTATCTAACACCACCATTTCATCTACTACATTTTTCACACTTGCCAAACATCGAGGCAAGTTTTTTTCCTCATTTTTAACAATAATACAGAAACTCAAATTCATATTCTAGCAATTAGCATTCAGCTATCAGCGATTAGCATTAAAATTATATCATTTTCGTTGGTATAAGTAATGAATAAGGAAAAACACAAAAATCAGAAATAGAAGAAAACCAAGGTTTTTTAGTTTACTTAGATAAAACGGAAATTCTGTGCAACCAACGGAAATAATTCAAATAATCAGGGTAATTAAAATAATTTAACCAAATTTCCCTTTGATTATAAAAGGATATTCAAGCCAATAAATGATATTTAAACTAAAGGTTTATTACTCCTGTATTCCTCTCCTGGGAGGGGTTAGGGGTGGGTTGACTCCTAAGCGATAACCTAAATATTTGTAGCAAAAATTTATCAAACTGGTATAGCTTCTTTCTTTAATTTATAAAACTTACTAAAAAACCCCATTCTTACTTAACTTTTGAATGAGGTATGTTCAAATTTCTATCTTTTGATAGCGATCGCTAATAATGTAATACTAATTATCTGGATGGTAGAATTACAGAATCGATAACATGAATTACACCGTTAGTTGCAGGTACATCTGGAATAATTACATTAGCATCATCCACCTTTACACCTCTGTAGGAAACTTGAACATAGATATAATCACCTTCAACAGTTTTTACCTTTCCAGATTCTAAGTCGCCAGATGTTACCTCACCAGGAACTACATGATAAGTCAGAATTTTGATTAGTTCGTCTTTGTTTTCTGGACGTAATAAATCTTCTACTAATCCTGGTGGTAAAGCTGCAAATGCTTCATCAGTAGGTGCAAATACTGTAAATGGACCTTCTCCTTGAAGAACTTCTACTAAACCAGCAGCTTTTAGTGCCACAGCTAAAGTATTGAATTGACCTGCTTCTACTGCAGTTGATACAATATCTTGAGCGTAAGCAATGAGTATAGGTTGATTAACTACTTGCTGATTAGCTAATGCGGGTAGACTACAAAAGGGACTAGCAAAGATTAGCGCTAAAGTAGCACAGATTAATCCTAAGATATTGATGGACTTTTTGAAGAGAGTCTGAATATTTTGGGTATTCATGTTTTCCCG
This sequence comes from Okeania sp. SIO2C9, assembly GCF_010672455.1. Classification (GTDB taxonomy): domain Bacteria; phylum Cyanobacteriota; class Cyanobacteriia; order Cyanobacteriales; family Microcoleaceae; genus Okeania. The sequence goes on from NZ_JAAHGO010000025.1 coordinate 76,158, forward strand.
ATTTCATTAACTACATTATTTACAGTAGTACAGAAACTGGAACTTATCTTAAAAATATTTCAAATATAGCACTACACAAATAGACTAAAACATTTATAGAACCCATTTGGTATCTTCATAAATATCAAGTTTTTTGAGTTAGGAGTCAGGAGACAGGAGACAGGAGACAGGAGGTCATTTCAGTTATCAGTTATCAGTTATCAGTACCTCTGCAATAAGGAGGCTTGAAATCTGAAATATTCTCTTTTTTTATCCCCTTAAAAGGGGAGGCGCATACCCAGAATTTTTCGGTAAGAGGGAAGAGAGAAGATGTGGGGAGAGATAATACAAAAAATTAAACGCTCCTTATAGCTGATTTTTTCTCAAAATTGATGCGCGAAAAAACTTGACTACCATAACTATATAGATCTCAAATGGGTTCTATAGGAATTATACCAACTTGAAAAAAGAATGTAATACCAAATTCACGCAAAGGCAGTTACATCTTAATTTGTGATTTATTCCTAAAAGAAAAAATTATAAATTCTATAAATTCTAAAGTTTCCACCTTTTTTCCTCTTTAATATTTATGTTTTTCTTTCTCTGTTCCCAGCTCCAGTGTTCCCTGTTCCCTGTGTCTTCACGCTTTGCAATATTTTATGAAATTGGTATTACAAATAATAAACAGTATTCAAATAATTTCTAGGAAATATCTATTGGACGAAAAAGATAAATTACTACATAATAAATGGTATCAAACCTATTACCCTACTACTCCTGACTCCTGTCTCCTGTCTCCTGACTCCTAAGCAATAACCTAAATATTTGTAGCAAAGATTTGTAAAACTGGTATGACTTCTGACTTCATAAAAAAACCCATTCGTAAGCATAGTTTAAGAATGGGGTAGATTTATATATTTCCAATAAATTAAATGGTATAACACTAATTAAATTACTCAGGAATAATTACTGTGTCAATTACATGAATTACACCATTACTTGCAGGTACATCTGCTTTCAGCACTTTGGCATCTCCTACCATTACATCTGCATCAGAAACTTTAACTTCTACTTTGCTACCTTCGACAGTCTTAACCATTCCAGATTCTAGGTCTCCAGACATTACCTTGCCAGGAACTACATGATAAGTCAGAATTGTTACCAGTTTATCTTTGTTTTCTGGTAACAATAACTTTTCTACTGTTCCTGCTGGTAAAGCTTTAAATGCTTCGTCAGTAGGAGCAAATACTGTATAAGGACCTTCTCCTTGAAGCACTTCTACCAAACCAGCAGCTTTGAGTGCTGCAGCTAAAGTATTGAATTGACCTGCTTCTGCTGCAGTTGCGACAATATCCTTAGAGTGAGAGTCAGCAATTAGTAAAGGTTGGTTAACTACTGACTGAGTGGAAGATTTTTGAGAGAAGTTAGCTACTGCGGGTAGACCGAAGAATGCGTTAGTACCAACTAATCCTAAAATAGCGATCGCTCTTTCCACTATATTGAAACTATTTTGATTATTCATACCGATCTACTTTTCCTGTTTGTTAAAAAGTGTAAACTTAGTTCTATTTATCTTAACAAAATTTTAATAAGTGTCAAGATAATTTACATAATTATACTTAAGTTTTACTTTTCAGTTTTTAATTACTTCCGAGAGAATCCGGAGATAGTTGATCGAATCCATAGCTCAAAACTTCTATTATCGAGCCTTCTTGAGGAACATCAGCTCTAGTAATCGAAATTGTATCCTGATTGACAACTCTTACTGGAGTTCCTTCCATCACACTGAGAAATTCCTCGATAGGAACAATATCACAAGTAGCTTCATCAGCAGCTTCAGTTTTGTAATGAGTGGGAATCACAATTCTGGGTTTTAGCACTTCCAATGTCTGTTTTGCTTCCAAAGGGGTATATGCTTTTGGCCCTCCCCCTACAGGAATGAGTAGTAAATCGGGACGACCAATTAAAATACGTTCTTCTATGCCAATGGGACTTGCTAGTCCCCCTAAATGTAAAATCTTGATTCCTGCTTGTTGCCATAACCAAGCCACATTAGTCCCGAAGCGACGTCCACCTTCTCTATCTTTAGTAGTGCGAATTCCTTGAATTTGTCTATTATCAACCTGATAAACTCCAGGTTCATATAACAACATTGGTGGAGGATTACTTGTAAAGTTTTCTACTACTCCCTCATCTAATAATCTACTACTAATTAAAATTAAATCTGTATCTACTGTAGGGTTGCGATACCCTGCGGTACAACCTATTGGACGAAAAGGATTTACTAATACTTTAGTCGCTGCATCTTCAAATAAAAAGCAAGTATGTCCTAACCATTTAATTGTTAAAGATTCTCCTGTTTGTGCCTGAGAATGGTGAAATTTAGATGTTAAACCAGTTCCCATTAAGGCTAATAAACTTGCCTGTGTATAACGTATAAAGTTTCGTCTTTTCATCTTTTATTTGTTAGTTTCACATCAATTTACAGCAGATTCCATGTAAATGTGGCATAGCAGTTCAGGGTCTGAATAATGAAAGCTTATTTAATAAAATACTCAGTATTGGAGAAACTATATTCTTTCTTTTCTGGTATCTACTCCCTGTTCTATAGGGAAGTTGCATGGAACGTCCCTACTTCATAAACCACCAAATACACTGTATCTTCTTAATACTATACACCTCGGTTAAATTGATTGAAATATAGTATTTACATTTGAGATTTGAACAGAGAATTAAATGCTGGAAAAAATAGGGAATGCTCAAAAGAGGAAACAGTGGAAGGTAATACCGTTTCACGGAAGTTATAAGTCAAAAGTCAAAAGTCAAAAGTAATATTTTATCAGATAAAAAAATTGATGACCCAGTAATTTATGGAAGTTATTTAACATTTAAAGGAGTGAAACTATTTGTGACTTCTTTAAAGTGAATTGGTATAAGAATACCAGTTTGATATTTTTTTTGACAAATAGGTTATATAAGCAATAAGAAAGTCAAGAAATAGAAATAATGTAATAGTATATATTATTGCCCATATAGTTACAGAATTTTATACAAGCAGGGAATAGGGAATAGGCAACAGAGATTCGTAGGAAACATTTATCAAACTGGTAGAACAGGAAACAATTTTGTATCTCATATTAATGAGATAAGTCAAAGTTTGTTTTAGTTTTAGAGTAAGCATTTCCTGCGGACTGCTGCGCAAACAGCTTTTTAATAGACATCTCCACAAAAGAGGGAGTAGGGGGAAATAATTGATAATTGCTGTGCGATAATTGATTTGATTTTTTCTGATTGGAGATGTCTAATGAATAAAGCAAGCATTCATTTAATTTCTACTACATTCTCAATCAGAGGTTTGTACTCTTAAGCTTTGATAAAATTGCTTTTTTTTTCTTTAAAGCTGATAGCTGACTGTTGAATGCTTACGTTTTAGATATAATAACTCAGTATTTTCACCATAGACTATTCTAATTCCGAACGAGTATATTTTTAAGGCTAGTCAATTTTAGAGAATCACAATAATTATTAACAACAATCATGGTATATACCAACAGTCAAATAGGCGGTAAATCCTTCTATCAATCTGAACCACTCATCGCTCGTCTCCGAGGAATTATTCGAGATTATCCAGAAGGTGTAGGAATTCTCAAAGAGTTAATTCAAAATGCTGATGATGCTAAAGCTACAAGGGTTGAAATTATATTAGATTGGCGGACTCATAAATTTAAAAATTTGCCTGATAATCGTATACGTCATGTTGTTGCTCATGCTTATGCAAATTTAATTACTGACTTAGTAGAAGATATTGGCAAGTATCAACCACAGAAATTTTACGAATTTTTCCCCACAATAAAAATTACTACTAGCAAAGCTCTAGAGGAACTACATATTTTTGTAATTAGGCTTTTATATGAGCGAAATGTTATTCAATCTGCTGTAGAACATTCAGAAATCAAATTGGAAAATGGCGAGCAAGTTATCCACTCAACAAAATGGGTTGCTCCTACAAAAATTAAAGTTCTTCCTAAGAGTTGGCACAGAAAATTAGTTGTTCCTTTAAGTGCGGATGAAATTGATATTTCTGAACCTCGAATACCAGATAAAATCTTGTCTGCTTTTGTGGAAGCTAGTTATAAAATTGCTGAATTTAAACCTGTGGATTTAAGAAATCATTTAAAAATGAATCAATCTTTAGGTTTGCCATTAAAAAATGCTCCTAAAGCAAGTCTGAAAAATCGGCAATGGGTAATAGATATGCTTGGTTATTGTGTGGAGGATAATTATCAAGATTTGCAGGGTTTACCATTAGCTATTTTGGCTAATAATTATCTGGAAGTATTTGGCTATAGTTCAAGAAATCCCATTTTTATTCATACTTCCGAAATTCAAAGAGAAATATTTGCTGATTATCCATAATGGTTTATACATTCGGATTTATGTCAAGTAAATCTCTACAGATGTAGATTATTTAGACTTTATTGAAGAGATATTTGAACAGAGCGGTCGCCTACCTCTAAACCATATAGATAGTACCTGGTTATTACACCCTCAAGTATCTCCAAAATTGGCAAAACTAGCAGGTAGTTTATCTTTATTCAAAGATATTATTGAAATGCCTCAAAATGTCAAACCTGCCGATAATAACCAATCTATTGAATGGTGTATAAAATGGCAAAATACCCTCAATTATCCAGAATTTATTCATGGTCTACAGAGATTAATTTTTCACTACCACGACTTAGAGTCAGAAGTAGAATTCAACTGGTTAAAAACTGCTAAAGTTATCTCCGCTAGTGAAATTAATGTAGATTTAGTTTTGCCAGATAAAACTCTGGTCGCATCTTCTATTCCTGGGGTTTATTATTTTGATGCTAACCAGAGAATTTTTTATCTTATTTCTAGTGCTAGTAGATATATTATGCTCTGCTATCTGGCAGAAATTATTAACATTCAACTGGGAAACTTTTCTCTAGATAATCTTCTGCCTATTGCCAGTATTATTGATGCTGAATCTGAAAATGTTAGCTTTATCTTAAATGAATTAAGAATTAGGTCTTTTCCCAATGAAAAAATTATTTCTGCCGACCCTTCATCCGAAGATTGTGCCGAGCATAAAAGTAGCGATCGCCAGATTTATTGGGGAGCATTTTAATTATAGCGCTACACTCTAGGGAATAGGGAATAGGGAATAGCAAACTGTAAAAGAGTTTTAGGATGGAAAAATGTCGGTGCCCAATTCTTGTAGTGATATAAAATTACCAAACTATGGTGTATTATAGAAATTAATTATTAAGCTGGGCTAATTTTGACTTTTAAAAGAATAATACTAAATCCGGTTATCATACATCACGTTTTTCGCCCTTCCCCTCTAATCCTTCTTCCTTCTTCCCTCTTCCCTCTTCCGTAGGGACGTTGCATGCAATGTCCCTAAAATTTTTAACAAACATTTATCACACTTGGTATCACAATAAATCTATCCATCTTTGTCCATCCCACATATACCGTTCTTAGAAACCTATAATGATCAGATTATAGACAACAGTTAAAAACCCCTATTCAAATTTCTATAACTCTTCCAAAAAATTTCTCATTAACAACTTTCCAGAATTAGTTAAAATACTTTCTGGATGAAATTGTACGCCCTGAATATGAGGATAATTTTTATGTCTAACACCCATAATAGTTCCATCCTCAACCCATCCCGTAATTTCTAATACTTCAGGAAAACTTTCCTTATCTATAACTAAACTATGATATCTCGTAGCAATTATGGGATTATCTAACCCTGCAAAAATTCCTACTCCGTGATGATAAATTTCAGAAGTTTTACCGTGCATTAATTCTGGAGCAGCAACAATGTTTCCTCCAAATACTTGACCAATACTTTGATGACCAAGACACACTCCCAATATAGGTAAACTTGCTCCTAATTCTTTAATTAATGCTTGAGAAATTCCGGCATCTTCAGGACGACCAGGACCAGGAGAAATAACCACTCCATCAGGTTTCAAGTCATTAATTTCTGCCAAAGAAATTTTATCATTACGGTAAACTTTAACATTAGCTGCAACTGCTAATTCTGCACCCAATTCACCTAAATATTGTACTAAATTGTAGGTGAAACTATCGTAATTATCTATAACTATAATCAAAGCGTTCTACTCCTTAATTTCCTAGATATATTTAATCTCTCAAACGACGAGCGTTCGCTAATTTCTCTTATTAGTTATTTTGACAAATAATTTCTCAAGCGTAAGATTCATAAAACTGAAAGTTTTACTACTGAATTAAAGAGAAAAATAGCAAGCAACTAAAGCACAAAAAAACATTCTACTATTATGATAATTCTAGCTTCATTGCACTCATGCAAGAATAACTTATTAGTCAACTTCCAAAATACTTTGTACTTTGATTATAGCTAAACCTCTACTCCAGTAAAAATAATTTTTTGTGAAAAGTCAGATACTTTGATAATGGCAAAAACTTATATAGTAATTTCATTTGAGTTAGGTAAATAACCCGCTTTTAGGCAACAGGTAATAGGCAACAGGCAAGAAAGTTTGCCGGACTTTTTACTGTTAGTAAATAACCAACTCTTGTTTGAAATTTCATTAAATCTCAACTTAAAATCTCAAACCTTGTACCTCATTTAATCAATCAAGGCGATAATCCCTAACTACTAAAAGTATCAATAACCAGACTTAATAATGGAGGTAAAATCAGATAGCTTGCGATAAGTAAAGCTACAATAGCTGAAATTAAAACAGCACCCGCAGCACAATCTTTAGCAATTTTAGCCAACTCGTGGTAACTTTTTTTAACTGTTAAATCTACCACAGATTCAATAGCAGTATTCAGCAATTCCATAGCCATAACTAATCCAATAGTTAATACAATAACTGCTGTTTCTATTGGTTTTAACTCTAATAAAATACTCAAACTAACAGCAACAATACCAATGAAAGTGTGAATCCGAAAATTACGTTGAGTCTGGAAAGCATAAGACAATCCTGCCCAAGCATATCTGAAGCTAATTAAAAGACTATTTGCTACTTGCCAAGATAATTCTCTATTAGGTTTAACTGTACTTTTAGAACCCTTCACCTTCGCAGCAGAAGAATTTTTCGATTTGTGTATAAAAGTGGCTTCATTGTAAGACATTGATGACTCGTTCAGTTTCATAATTTATCCACCTCAGTTCAATTTAATAAATATGGCCTAGATAATCAAAGACTTACTCGATTAATAGTCTATCTAAAAAGTTCAAAAGTTACCCTAAGTCTTGTCAATTTTCTGGAGTGATTTGTTTCTCAATAGTAATTCCCACCGTATGAAGCAAAAATAATTGCTGTTTGAGCATTTGTTGCCAACTCTGTTCGTCAAGATGATCCCATCCAAGTAGGTGTAGAAAACCATGGGCCGCTAGCCAAGCTAATTCAGTTGTTAATGAATGTTCCCGTTGTCTGGCTTGCCGAAGGGCCGTCTCAACAGAAATCACTATATCACCAAGATATAGTTGTAAATCAGAATCTATTACTTCTGGAATTGGAACATTTACTTCCAGAGCAGCAAAAGCTAAAACATCTGTTGGTTGATTCTGATAACGATACTGATGATTAAGAATTTGGATTTCGCCATCCCCGGTCAGACGTAGACTAAGTTCGTAGTTTTGAGCAGGTGGAATATTTGGTTGTAGAATCTCTAGCCATTTTTGAAACCAATATGCCCAATTTTCAGAAGATATGGGATAAAATTTGTCCTGATCAAAATAATTGGGTCTAAAACCCCGCCTTGATTGGCAAAATGTTTTTGGAGGGGGGTTTAAATCCCCGTTACAAAAACCACTTCTGACTTCGTTAACATCCTGGACTTTTAACTTTTCTACTTCTGACACAGAGGACGACCAGAAATAATCCTGAACACTTACTTCTAGATACACCCTTAAACTCTCCTTTCCGCTCAAAAATGTGATTTTAATTATCGCGTTAGATAGGCAAGGCCAACCAATATACCTACAAGTCCAATGGTTGTCAGGGCAAAATGTTTGAGTGATTTACTTCCCTTCCTCACCATATTTCTCATGGCCAGTTTGACATAACTGGGTTTTGGTTCAGTTGTGGAAGCATTCGTTTCTATTTGTGTCTGTGTTTCTCTGGAGTCTTGAGTTGATGAAGATAAATTACTCATAAAAATCAATATATTTACAGTTTTTTAGTGGTTGTTGTTTGTCTCGAGCTGAGTTTAAATTGATGATAAAGTCGATACTACTATAACAATAATATTAACTCTTGTGTCTATATATCGACTCTTGATTATTTTTTCATCAAATTTTCTGCCTTATAGCTTAAATATAAATATATTGATGAAAAAGTTACTCTTGATCATAATTGACAAATTGATCGAGGAAAAATTTAGATATTTTTCAGGAACAGTGAATAAAGGACATATATATGAAATAGTTCTGCTATGAATAATACAGCAGATTCGGTCGTATATGAGATACAAATATTAACGTTAAGATGTTGGTAGTGCGGGTATCTTGCCTGCGAAGGATGTACCTCACGCCTGATGAAATATGCTGTAATTATTAATTATTGGGTTACTGGTAGTTTAGAAGTTTCTTGTATCGAGTCAAAAATATTCGATCTTTGGCTTGATTTTGGGCGTTGCTGAGTAGTAATGATTTTTAGATTAAGTATCAACGCAAAACATAAGTTTTTCAATTTTACCTTCAGCTACTTATACCATTTCTCCATGAAGTTGCACTTAATATAAAGATGAGAATAGTAAGTTTAATAAGGTCTGAGCAACAATTATTAAGCGCATTGTTACAGAGAAATGGTATTACCATTACATTTCAGCAACGCCTAATTTTGAATAATAATTATTAGATATCTCTTCCAAAAGAGGGAGTAGGGAGTAGGGACGTTGCATACAAAGTCCTTCAATAATTAATTATTAATTATTAATTATTAATTATTAATTATTACCTCTCCTTGAAAACGGATAGGATTGACTAATCATGAAATTTTTTTCTTGTTTCTCTTTGTAGAGCGACAGCTCGCGGCGCAGCCAAGGAAAGGCTTTAAACCTTAATTATTCGGTAAAGAGTAGGGAGAAATAATTGATAATTTATGTGCGATAATTGATTGAATTTTTTATTGTTGGAGATATCTATTAATTATTGGATTATATCATGTCCGGATAAGAGCCTGACAAAAAAACTTTCCCCTCCTTATAGCTTAAAACTCTCTCTTATTCCCTCCTGTATGTCGCCCTACCGACAGCTCCCCTACCTGACTCCTTCTTTATTATTTATAACTATTCAACCGGAGATAATATTACTGGTAGTTTAGAAATTCTTTGTATCGAGTCAAAAATATCTGATCGTTGGTTTAATTGATAAATTAATCTATATTGAGAGGATAAAATTAGGCAATCGTCATTCGACTTTATCGCAGTTGCTAATTATTTAATCGCTGTGCCTCTATAGGTTGAAGATCGAAAAAAGTTTCAAAAATTTTCTCTCCTGTCTGATTAATTATCGTTTGTAAATTATCCAGAAATTCGTGTAAACCAGTTTGAATTATTTCCTCTATTGTTAAATAGTCTAACTCAGAACATAAACGACCCAATACTTTTTCTACTGGATGTTTTTTCATGCCTTGAGTTACTCCAATAATTTCATAGAGCGACCGCTGTGTTGCACTTAAACAATATTGAATTGAGCGGGGAAACTCTCGGTCTAATATTAAAAATTCTACTACTCCATTAGGGGTAATTCTATGTTGTTGACGTTTGCGATACATTTCATAAGCACTTGCTGATTTTAGTAATGCCATCCATTGCACTTCATCTAGTGGAGTTCCAATATCTTTAATTGAAGGTAAAAGAATATAATATTTAACATCAAGAATACGGCTAGTTTTATCAGACCGTTCTAAAAATCTGCCCATTCTACCAAAATGCCATGCTTCGTTATGACTCATAGTAGCATCCATGATGCCTGAAAATAAATGTCCATCCATTTTTACCTTCTCAAAAAATTCTGGTAATTCAGAAGTTTTTAAACCACTATTAGCAACATCTTTTACCATTAAATAAAATGAGTTAACTTGCTCCCACATTTCTGAGGAAATAATTTCCCGAATGGAACGAGCATTTTCTCTAGCTAGACGTAGACATGAAATAATAGAGTTAGGATAGTCACGGTCAAAAGTAAGAAATTGAATTACATTTTCTTCTGTTACTTCGCCATAGCGTTCTTGAAATAAAGGTAAATCTCCAGTAGTAATAACTATAGGTTGCCACTGTTGAATTACACCTGGAGAATCTAATAGTAGATTGAGATTTACATCAATAAATCGGGCAACGTTTTCTGCCCTTTCAACATAACGATTTAGCCAGTAAATTGAATTTGCAACGCGACTTAACATAATTAATAAGGAAGAAGGAAGAAGGAAGAAGGAAGAAGGAAGAGGGAAGAAGGAAGAAGGAAGAAATAGGAAGGCAGAAGGCAGAAGGAAAAATTAATTAATCAATACCCATAAATAAACCTTTGAGTTACTATCTTAATTTTCCTGATTTTCGACATTTTTTACAAGTAAAATTTTCTGTTAATGCTAGAAGGAAGAAGGAAGAGGGAAAATTAATTAATCAATACTCATAAATAAATCTTTGAATTGCCATCTTATAATCTTCCTAATTTTCGACATTTTTCACAAGTAAAATTTTCTGTTAATGCCAGAATAAAAAGGAAAAGTTAATTAATCAAAAACCAGAAATAAACCTTTGAATTGCCATCTTAATTTTCCTAATTTTCGACATTTTTCACAAGTAAAATTTTCTGTGAAAAAATCTCTTTATTAAATAATAAATTTATGGGTGCATCTCTTATGTGCAAAAATACTTTTTTCCTATATATTCCCTGTTGCCTAAAAGCGATAAATTTTTAGCTTTATTCAAAATTGAGATGCACCCAAATTTATTCTGATAAAACCCAAGTATCTTTACTACCTCCACCTTGGGAAGAATTAACCACTAAAGAACCTTTTTTCATTGCCACTCTAGTCAAACCACCAGGATGAACATAAATTTCTTTACCATATAAAATATAAGGTCGTAAATCAACATGACAACCCTCAAATTTATCATCTATTATAGTTGGAACTCTAGATAAAGATAAAGTTGGTTGAGCAATATAATTCCGGGGATTAGCTTTAATTTTTTCTGCAAATTCTGCTCTTTCTTCAACAGTTGATTGAGTTCCTACTAACATTCCATAACCACCAGCTTCATTGGCAGATTTAACCACAAGTTTATCCAAATTTACTAACACATGGTCTAACTGTGTTTTTTCCCAACATAAATAAGTAGGAACATTAGGTAAAATTTGCTCTTCATCAAGATAATAACGAATCATTTCTGGCACATAAGCATAAATAACTTTATCATCCGCTACACCAGTTCCCAAAGCATTAGCAAGGGCAACATGACCATTACGGTAAACTTCCATTAATCCTGGAATTCCTAATAAAGATTCAGGATTAAAAGCTAAAGGATCGATAAAATTATCATCAATACGTCTGTAAATAACATCAACTTGCTGCAAACCCTTAGTAGTTCGCATCTTTACATACCCATCTACAACTACTAAATCTCTACCTTCAACCAATTCAACTCCCATTTGTCTAGCTAAAAATGAATGTTCAAAATAGGCCGAATTATAAACACCAGGAGTCAAAACAACAACAGTAGGATTTGATAAATAAGAAGGTGCTAAATTTAGTAGAGTTTCTAATAAATAACCGGGATAATTATCAACAGGTCTAACTCCTAAAGTCGCAAAAATTTGGGGAAATGTACTTTTCATCACCCGTCGATTTTCTAATACATAAGATACACCAGAAGGGCAACGTAAATTATCTTCCAATACATACCATTGACCATCTTTATCCCTAACTAAATCTGTCCCTGTAATATGACACCAAATTCCTGACGGTGGTTTTAAACCTATACAAGGTTTGAGAAACCCAAAAGCAGAATCAATTAACTCTCTAGGAATAATTCCATCTTGAAGAATTTTTTGTTCTCCATAAATATCTGCAATAAATAAATTTAGAGCATGAATTCTTTGCTTTAAACCTGTTTCCAAAAAATTCCATTCAGCCGCAGAAATTATACGCGGTACAACATCAAAAGGAAAAATACGTTCTGTACCTTGACTATCACCATAGACATTAAAAGTTGCTCCAAGTTTTACCATAGCGACTTGTGCAGCTTTTTGTCGCATCAATAGTTCACCTACAGAAAGAGAATTAATTCTTTCTATCAATAATTGAGCTTCTGGACGAGGTTGATTTTTACTGATGAAAAGTTCATCGTAAAATTCCCCCGGTGTATAAGAATCAAATTGCACTATTTTTATTTATAATTTATCAACTACTTGATGATGATTAAATTTTAATTATTATATAAGTAAGTGTAAAATTTACATAATTGATTAACAATTATTATAAGTAAAATTGTTATCATATATACAATTAAATTAAGTGCAAATAATGATTGACTAAAAATTATGGCTTACAAATGCAATCTTAGTAATGGCCAGCAAGTTTATATTGAAAATCAGGGAATGCAAACTGTGGTAACTCTTTTGAGTGCTAGTCCTGGTCAACAACAACAGGCAAGTACAGGGTTTCAAACAGGTAAATGGACTGTAGTACCCACTTTGTTTAAAACTGCTACTGGAGTAATTTTGCGGATAGAGTCCGAACAGGGACAATCTTTTGTTCAGTTGCAGGCAGGTGGAATAAGTACCATAAGTGGGACGCCTACTTTGAGTGATGCCGAAGTTTTATCCCTTCAAGAAGTAGAGGCAACACCCAGCACAAGTATGCCACCAATGGAACCGATGAAACCGATGGAACCGATGAAACCGATGGAACCGATGAAACCAATGAAAATGGGTGATATGGAAATGAAGATGAACCCAATGCAGATGCGGATGGGTAATATGTCGATGGAAATGGGGTCAAGTTCCTCTGCAACTTCTGGGAAGCGTTTTTGTCCCCAATGTGGTGCTCCTGTACAAACAAGCGATCGCTTTTGTTCTAGTTGTGGTTATCAGTTATAATTTTAGTCTTGAAGTTTGATTGGATAAGATATATTAAGTTTCCAGGGACTCTTTTTTTTGCTCTCTTAAAGTATTAGTAGATAGGGTGAGCAAATAGAACCTAATTTACTAATGATTATAGATAATTAAATAGTTGTATCATATTCGGTCAAAACTTATTTAGGCGCGTAGTTCCCTTAAACGTGCCTACAAACAAAGACTTTTTTATAATTAATTATTTCAATTATGATATTACTTATATTAACCAAGGGCGAGGGATATTTTCTATCAAGAAAAGACAATATTGATGATGGTTGCTTTTGTCAAAACTTATTTATATAATTGAGCAATAAAATAAATCATTATTATTGCTTTTTTTCTTACTTATTTCTTTCCTAAACTATTTATAAGACTCTTTTTTATAAAATTATATATAATGAAAAATAATCAGGAAAATACACAATGAAAATTGATATTGATATAATGACTCGCTATTTACATAGAATGCGAAATCAACCAGGATGGGCTTCTTTAAACGAAGTTGCAACATCTATGAATATGGATAGAGCTACATCTAGACGCTACACGAAAACAGCAGAAGAATGGGAATTAATTGAGCGTCAACATTTAGAAAATCAGCCTACTCAAATTCAAGCAACTCAGAAATTAATAAAATTAGAACCTGGAGAAGTCCGAAAAATTGTACAAGCAAATTGCCAAGATTTTTAGTTTGATGTAAGAAGGAAGAAGGAAGAAGGAAGAAGGAAGAAGGAAAATTTTGGCGTTGTCTGAGTTTTAAGCTTTTGATATTTCTGCGCCCTTTCCTTCGACTGCTATAAATATAAAATGTTCAGAGCAGAGATAGAATCATAATGTTAATTCACTGATTACTAAAATAGATAACTCATTGACTCGTTTTAACTGTAAATCATTGGTTAAAAAAGCCTCACATTTTGATTGAATAGCAACAGCAATTTGTAAAGAATCAGTTAATGATAAATTATACTTTGCTCTCATTTGTGCCGCCAACTTGCCGATGTCTTCATCAATGAGTATAAAGTTAATATTTTCTCCATAAACAATTAAATCAATAAAATCCTGAGCAAGTGCTATTAAACCTAATTTGTAAGGATGTACTAAACACTCAGACAAAGTGATTGGAGAAGTAACTCCCAAAAGTAAACCCTCATCTACTCCATCAAAAATAGCTTCAGTTAGTCGATAATAATTGGGATGATTTTCTACATAGTAAATAATCGGCGCAGTATCTAAAAATAGTTGCCTAACTCCTTGAATAGCATTATTAACTTTCATAATTATTGCGGATAATTTGTTCGCGGTTTTCTGTGGCTTCTTGACGAGTTCGAGAAACCCATTCTTGAGCATCTTCTCCTACTAATGGATAAGTTGCTTTTCCTTGAATCTCACGCCATTTACGCCGAGGTTTAGGGGTTGAATTATCATTTATTTGAAGATTATTTGATAAATAACGCATTAATTGAAGTTTTTCTTCAACGTTTAACTTTTCTGATTTACTGATTAACTCATTTAATAATTCTTGAGACATGATGAATGATACCTCCTTACATTACTTACTTCCATACAACTTTTCTTTACCACCTAACCAATATTGCCAAATTACAACTACTGCCCAATGAGCAATTACCACAACCCACAAACAACCAGTTAATTGATAAGCTACTGTACATACTAATCCTAAAATTCCTGTCAATGTCAAAAAAATCGGTTTCATAAAAGTTGGGTTTCCCTGGGGGTGGAATGTTAGAGCATTAATTGGATGATAAATAATAAATAAGAATAAACTTAATGCTGCCCAAAAACACCACATAATAGTTGAAATTTTCTCGGTGGGATGAGGCAATAACAAAACTCTAAATATCGACTCTTCTATTAGGGATGGCATAAAAAAGATTGCTACCAACCCCTGAAATAATTCTTTGAAATTACGAAAGCTTTGACTAACTCGTAAAAATCTGGAATTAAAGCCTAACGGTAAAGCGATCGCTCCATAAATTAATAATGTTACTCCTACCACTAACCAGTCTTGAGTATTCATGGGGCGAGAAGCAAATATTAGACGTTCAATTAAGGTGGAAATCATAGGATTTGTAGGTTGGGTTGAGGTAACGAAACCCAACACATTACAACACATAAACTGCTTAGAGTTGGGTTTCACTTCGTTCTACCCAACCTACATTAAGGCGAGCAGAAAGACTAAAACTAATCCTAACAGAAAGCGTAACTATCAAGACAACCAACGAGGTGTTTTTAATCGAAATGGAGGATGCCAAGCTTGATAAAATTCTGGGTAGGGGAGAGTTTGGGCACATTTCCAGATGATTTTGTAGCATTCTTTAAAGCGATCGCTACTATCTCTGTCACCTTTTGCTGATAACCAGTCTTTTAAGGATGCGAGAACTCCTACCATCTGCTCTTCTGCTAAAATTTTCTCTAAACTTTCTGCTGCTTGCCAACGAGTATGACTATCAGAAGTAGACTTTAAGAAATGCACTAAAGCATCAATCGCTTTCTGATTACCCATGCCAATTTTCTTTATGCTTTCTAGTGCTCGCATGGGAGTCTTTTCACCAGAAGTAGACCCAAACAAATGCACTAAAGCATCAATCGCTTTCTGATTACCCATGCCAATTTTCCCTAAGCTATCTGCTACTCGCCAGAGAGTCTCATCATCATAAGTAAACTCCAACAAATTCACTAGAGCATTAATTGCTTTCTCATTCTCCGTGCCAATTTCTCCTAAGCGATATGCTGCTTGATGACGAGTAAAATCATTAGGACTAGACTCCAACAATTGTACCAAAGCATTAATCGCTTTCTCACCACCGGAGTCAATTTTCTCTAAACTATACGCTACTACCCTGCGAATCAAATCGTCAGAAGTAGACTCAAACAAATGAACTAAACAATCAACCGCTTTCTGATTATCAGGGTCAATTTCCCATAAGTTTTCTGCTGCTTCCTTGCGAATCAAATCATCAGAAGTAGACTCCAATAATTGCATTAAACTATCAATAGCTTTCTGATTACCAGAGTCAATTTTTCCTAGACTTGATGCTGCTTTGATGCGAGTACCCTCATCAGAAGTAAACTTCAACAAAAGCATCAAATCATCAATAGCTTTCTGATTACCCATGCCAATTTTCCCTAAACTTGATGCTGCTAACGAGTGAGTCATCTCATCAGAAGTAGACCTCAACAAATGTATCAAACCATCAATAGCTTTCTGATTGCCCGTGGCAATTTTTCCTAAGCTTTCTTCTGCTTCCCTGCGAATCAAATACTCAGAAGTAGACTCCAATAATTGCATTAAACAGTCAATAGCTTTCTGATTGCCCGTGGCAATTTTTCCTAAGCTTTCTGCTGCTTGTCTATGAGTATGACTATCAGAAGTAGACTCCAATAATTGTACTAAAGCATCAATCACTTTCTCATTACCGGGGTTAATTTCCCCTAAGCTTTCTGCTGCTCGCGTAAAAGTATAATCATTAGCAGTAGACTCCAACAATTGCACCAAAGTATCAATTGCTTTCTCATTGCCGGGGTCAATTTTCCCTAAGCTATGTGCTGCTTGTCTGCGAGTATTACGAGAAGTAGACCCCAACAAATGAACTAAACCATCTATTGCTTTCTCATTCCCTACAGCAGTTTCCTCTAAAGTTTTTGCTGTTTCCCAGCAAGTATAATCGTCGCGATCCAAACTATCACCAGAAGTAGACTCCAGCAAACGCACCAAAATATCAATCGCTTTCTCATTGACCGTGCCAATTTTCCCTAAGTTTACTGCTACTAACTCGTGAGTCAAACAATAGGAAGTAGACCAAAACAATTTGACCAAAGTATTGATAGTATTTTTCCTTGGAGTCTCGAGTAAAGCAGCTTGAGCTTCTGTTTCTATTCCACTGAAACCGTTGCCCCAAAAAACTACTTCCTGCACTATTTTATCAGTTTGGCTGCATTTGCTAAATTCACCAACTCCAGCAGCAGCGAGAAAATAAGCCCGATACTCATAAAAACCCCTATCTACTATTCCAGGAATTAAAAAAATTCCACACCCATCCTTAAATTCAGTTAAAGCTTTAATAAACCCCTCCTTCTCTTCCTCCTCCACATACTCTCGCCCCAACCACAACAAAATTACCTGCTTCCACTGCGGCTCAAAAATACGATAATGTATCCCCTTCACAGGTTTATCCTTGTGTTCGCGAGGCAAGAAAAAATCCCAATCATCAATAACCAAAGCAGCAAAATATTCCTCAAACGTGGCATGAAAAAAAGCATAAACCTTTTTCGTCGGTGACTCTGCCGCCACCCCCACATTATTCAGCCATCCAATTTGCAACGCCAGATAAAACAGAGAATTTTCATCATCAGCATCCCCCAACCTCTCAACAATGAAATCCTGACGCAACCGAAAACGACTCCCACTAGAATCAATATCATCCTTCGCCAAACTACCCAACGCCAAATTTAACTCCCGTCGCTTACTTTCCTTAATTGGAAAAAGAACAGACTTCCACCGATAAAACTGCTCCACAAACTGACCATACAATTCCGCTTTCGTCTCCGGCAAACTTCCCTCATATAACTGCCAACTCCGACACAACAGCGCCAACCGCAAAGGATTTTGCACCAAATCTCGCACCCGCGCTTTTTCCTCTTTCCCCAACTCCTCCTTTAAGCGATCGCCCTTACTATTCTCCCCCCTTACAAAGTCTTGCTGTTGCTCTTGCTCCCCCCTTTCGGAGGGTTGGGGGTCTTCTTGCTCCCCCCTTACCAAGGGGGGTTGGGGGGGATCGAACCAATTATCAATAAACTGATGCACCTGCTGAGGATAATCAAAATCCAACAACCGAAAAGTCTCAAATTCAGACAAAGCATTCACATCCGCCTGCCAAACATTCAGACGACAAGTCAACACCACCCGCGCTTTACCCACCCACCCCGAAAGTTGACGAGAAATATTTTGCAATGTCTGACTGCCAGAAGTAGCAATTTCATCCACCCCATCCAACAACAACCACATTCGCCCTCGTTCAAATTGTTCGGTAAAATTCTCCCCCACCTTCTGGCGCTTATCTGGAGAAAAAGGCAGCCAAGAATTGAGCAAATAATCCTCAAAAGTCCTCAAATTCCCACCGTGAGTC
This sequence comes from Okeania sp. SIO2C9, assembly GCF_010672455.1. Classification (GTDB taxonomy): domain Bacteria; phylum Cyanobacteriota; class Cyanobacteriia; order Cyanobacteriales; family Microcoleaceae; genus Okeania. Next base: position 94,437 of record NZ_JAAHGO010000025.1, read on the forward strand.
AAATCTGCCAAAGAAACCCACACGGGCAAACCCAACTTCTGCTCCAATATCCAATTCGCAATAGTTTGTAGCAGAGTAGTTTTCCCCGCCCCCGGTTCTCCAATTAAAGAAATTCTCTTGCCTTGACTTTTTCCCTGTTTTTGCTGTAAAATCTCTTTTAAGAAAGTATTGTGGGTAAATCTGTGCTTTTCCTCATATTGGGGTTCATAAAGTTTCGTTCCCTGTTCGGGAGATAACCCATCTTGTTGCCGTTTCTCCGACTTTTTCCGTTCCACCAGTGCCAGGGGAACATAAATTTGTTCTCGGTGTTTTTTTGCCTCCTCATCATCGTGAAATAGGGAATTACTGGTTAGTTGATTATTCAGCATTTCCCGACAAATATCTTGCCATTTCTTGAGACTCAATTCTCTGCCCTGTTCAGGCGAAGTCAGTCAAATAGTAGTTCGCCTGTCAATCTTACGTTTGTCAATTTTACCAATTGTGTCAGCAACTATCCCATCTTTTCCTGTCTTTATTTTCTTCTCACTTTTTCCAACCACCATCCCACCTTTTTCCGCCTTAACTTCTTTTGCTACTATGTTGGCATTCTTTTCATCTTCCGACTCCAGAGACTTTAATGCTTCTCTAATTTCTTCCACAACCTCAGTCAACTTTGGATGAGAATTTTCTTCCACTGCCGCTGCCAACTCCTGTATTGTCCGAGCAACATCAGGATTTTCTGCTGCCTCCTGCATTTCCAAAACTGCCTGACCATAATCCAAAGGTTGCTCCGAAAATTGTTCAATAGCAGTCACAGTATCGGGAGACTCTTGTTTGAGATATTTCATCAACTTAGCACTTTTATCCCAGACTACCTGCCCAATATTTTCTCCTGTTTTTTCCAAACCTTTTGTCCCCAATACAGCAGCTAGCGCCATTACAATAGTAATAGGTTCCATAATTTTCAGCCTCCTAAAATTAGACTTAGATTAAGTTAATTATTAGATAATATTCTAAGCTATTCTATTTAATCGGGGCAAACTGAAAAAATCAATTAATTTAGGAATAGATGAAAAATATGAGTATTATATCTTTTCCAAAAATCATAAATTCTCTGAAAAAACTCTCATAGAGTTCACTAAAAAAGTCTATAGAACCAAAATAAGTTCTATAAGAAGAGGTAATTGTTAATTATTAATTATTAATTATTAATTGTTATACAGAGGCAATTATTCAATGGCTAAATTAGAAAATTACCGCAAAATTATTACTCAAATTCTTGAAAAACACGCCCAACATAAACCTAGTCATGGAGAAATTGAACCACTGTTACTTTGTGACCCAATAACGGATAATTATTTATTACTCGATACAGGATGGGATAAAACAGGGCGAGTTCATTATGTCGTTTTACATCTGCGAATAGTGGGAGAAAAAATTTGGATAAAGTCAGATGGAACTGAAAGAGGAATTGCTTTATAATTGTTAGAAAAAAATATTTATAAAGAAGATATTGTTTTAGGATTTATTCTTCCAAAAAGTAGGCATTTAACTGATTTTTCAGCAGCTTAAATTATCACTGACTATTTCAGTATTTTCACCTTATTGAATAGCGTTTTTGATTAATAAGTAGGTAGGCGCGAATAAACGTCACTATATAACGAAATGTTTATGCTGTCGAAACCCTTGAGATTGCTTCCTTCCACTCCGTTCCAGTCGCAATGACGTAGTTGTAAATTTTCTCACCTACCTACTTACATCTTCTAAAGTTTCTGCTAAGAATTCAGAAACATCCTCTTTTTGTTCTTGCAGTAACTCCATAATTGCTACTTTCAACAATTCTTTCAATTTTGTTTCATATATAGTAATTTCAGCCATATTTTTTTGATAATTATTGACAGCAATTATAATAAAAATAATAGCAATTATAGCAAATTTAATGATAATATATAAACAATTACAGCAGTTTTCATTTCAGTAGACTAAAGTAGGGGCGAATGCCATTCGCCCTTACATAATTTTGGTTCTGACGATGTGGTTTATTAACCTGAAAAGCGCTGTAATTTAACTGAAATAAAACTACGATCGCTCAACCCCAAAACTATCAAAACATGACTCCTGAAGAATATCTAGAATGGGAAGCCAAACAAGAATTTCGCCATGAATATGTAGATGGAGAAATTTTCCCTATGACAAGAGAAAATATTCCTTATAATAATATTGTTCTCAATTTATGTAGTACTTTATATCCCTCTGTTCATCAAAAAAGTTGTCGAATTAATCTGTTGGAGGTGAAAGTTAAGGATGGTAAAAATAGTCGTTATTTTTATCCCGATCTAGTTATTACTTGCAATGCTGACGATTTAAAATCTCGCGACTTTATCGAACATCCTACAGTAATTATTGAAATTCTTTCCCCCAGTACAGAAAAATACGATCACGGCGATAAGTTTAAATATTATCGTCAAATTCCTAGCTTGCAAGAATATGTTTTAGTAGACTCAAAATCAATATCTGTAGAAATTTATCAACGTGGCGAGGGAAAAATTTGGCATTATTCTGCATATACAGAAGGAGAGTCAATTACATTATCCAGTATTGAATTTACTTCCACTGTTAAAGTTTTATACGAAGGGATTAACTTTGAAACTGATACTACCGAGCAACAATAAACGTGGTGCTGCATATCATGGTAGTACATTAGACCTCTCCAAAAATCAAAAATAAAATCAATTTTTATCCAGAAGTTATCAATTATTCTTCCCTGTTCCCTTTTCCCTGTTCCCTGTTCCCTCTTTTCTGGATATGTCTATTGGAATTATTTTGATTATGAGAAACAGCAGTGGGAGCATCTTGCTCCCTGATAACTGATAACTGATAACTGATAACTGAAATGGCAATTTATCAGCTTCAGCACTTTTATTCAGATTAAGCTAACCTTAAATAATATCCTAAAACATCTCTATTGATCGGGGCAGAATTAAAAAGCTAACCTAGTGCAGGATGGCGGAAATAACTGGTTACAAAATCCAAAAACAATTACAAATCAATACTTTTGAGGGCGAATGCCATTCGCCCCTACGACTTTTGACTTCCGCGTAGCGGCACTAGCTTTCAATTCTGAATTGTAGACTTGACCTTAAATCTGAAGTATATGGAGCGCAGTATCTCAAAATCTTTATTCTTCCTACAAAGACTGGAACCAAAAATTTCAGTTATGGACCGCTACATCATCATAGAATTAATAGGGCCATTTCTCTTTGGTGTAGGATTATTTTCATCTATCGGGGTGACAGCAGGGGCAATGTTTGAATTGGTCCGAAAAGTAACAGAATCTGGACTACCTATTTCTATTGCCCTTCAAGTATTTTTCTTAAAAGTGCCAGAGTTTATGGGTTGGGCATTCCCTATGGCAATGGTACTATCGACTCTGATGGTTTACAGTCAGATGTCTAGTAATAGTGAGATAGTTGCTCTGCGTAGCTGTGGCATTAGTGTCTATCGAATGCTTATACCAGCAGTAATACTAGGTTTGACAGTCACTGGTCTAACTTTTGCCCTCAATGAAGTAATTGTACCCAATGCCAACTATCAAGCATCTCTGACTTTAGAGAGAACTTTAGACCGAGAAGATCCTCCTTTTCGGGAAGAACATATTTTCTATCCAGAATTTGGCAAAGTTGAGCGGCCAGACGGAAGTAAGGAAGATACCTTGACTCGTTTATTCTATGCCGAAAAGTTTGATGGTAAATATATGAGGGGGGTAACTATTGTAGATCGTTCCCAATATGGGGTTGACCAAATTGTGTCTTCTGAGTCAGCAACCTGGAATCCAGCAGAAAATATTTGGGACTTATTTAATGGGACTATTTATATTGTATCTCCAGATGGTTCTTACCGTAATATTGTTAAGTTTGACCATCAAGAATTAAAACTTTCTACGGCACCTTTAGATTTAGCGGATAAAAGACGTACTTATCAACAGATGAATATTCCTCAATCTTATGAATATTTGGAGTTAATGCGACTGAGTGGAAATCATCGGAAAATTATTAAAACTCAGGTCAGGATTCAACAAAAGTTTGCTGTACCTTTTGTTTGTTTAGTTCTGGGTTTAGTAGGAGCAGCTTTAGGAATTAGACCTCAGAGAAATGCCAATAGAGGGACTAGCTTTGGTATTAGTGTGATAATTATTTTTGCTTATTATTTACTTTCTTTTATTACAGGGGCAATGGGGCAAAAAGAGGTTTTGACTCCTTTTTTGGCTGGATGGTTACCAAATTTTATGGGTCTTGGAGTGGCAATGTTACTTATAGCAAGAGCTTCTCGTTAATGAATTCAGAATTCATAATTTAGAAGTCAGAAGTTGTTTTTGTAAGGGGGATTTTGAGTAACTCTCCAAAAAGATTTCGCTTTAAAAGGTAGGCTTTTAGACCCAATTATTTTGATAGTTAAAAGTAGGGTGTGCAAATCTTGAGCAATTGAATCAGGACTTACGCAACGGAACTAACGATAGTAGATGCATCCAGAATAATGACCAAATTATAGGCTATATATAGAGTTACTTCATAATTATTGTTAATATTAAGTAAGGGTAATTAAAGTAACATTTGCCTACCTTTTTATTCTCAGGACTTACCCATGAGGTAGGAAAAACTAGGACTTGAGATTGCTTTCCTATAGGTTGCTTCGGACGGAAATACGTTGAGGTGTGTAATTCCTAATTCTTTAGGATGACTGAAAAATATCTCCTCAAGCTTTGCGAAATATGAACTGACCATTACATATTTCTAATAGCTTAATGCCTTTTGTTTTTCTGAACTCATCGACTGCTTCTTTTACACCACCTTTCCACCAACCACCACTGCCATAGTCATCTCCTGTGATGAAACCTCCCGACTTGGTTTTCTTGAAGGATAATTCTAAATCATTCTTGACATACTCATATAAATGATTTCCATCAATATATATCCAGTCAAAGTATTCATCTGGAAACTGCTCAAGAATATCTGTTGAATAACCACGGTGAACCTTTACCTGTCCAGCTTGCATTTCCTGGGAAAACCTATCACAGACCCCTGAGTAACGTTCATCCATAGTTTTTTGCCCATCTTTAGCTTGACCACCGTACCATGCGTTTGCGTATGTGTCCGAAGTCTGATACTCCCAAGGATCGATCAAATGTAGTTCTTTGGGGGCAATTAAATCAATAATTTTCTGAGAAAAATTACCTTTATGGACTCCTATCTCAGCACCTATTGATTGTTTAGGTAGCATTTCTAAGAGAAAACTGCGTCCTTCCCGTCCACTTCTGGTCAGGCCTAATGTCTGAGCTAACTTTTTACTTCCTGGGATTTGCTTGATTAAATTTCTCAAATTCATAATCTATTTTATTAAAGATTGTAAAGATCAAAAAACACGATTGAACTATAACTTACAGCCTTTTAAGCTAATATGTCAAATCCTTTAATATCCAAATTAAGAATTAGTAGATTTTTATCGCTCTTACATCAAAATTTGATCAATCGAAGCTGGATATTCTGGTCTGGTTTAAGTTTAGCTATTGTCTTAATTTATGGTTTTGAATCTCCCAAAGTATCCTTCCAAAGTGAATATTTCATTCAAGATGATGCACGACAACATATATTTTGGATGGGTCGTTTTTTAGATGCAGAATTATTTCCTCAAGATTTCATTGCTGACTATTTTCAATCAGTAGCTCCATAATCAAGTCAAAAGTCATGCATTCAAAAATCAAAAGTAATAACTGACAATAAATTGGAAAAAATGATTCAGACTCAACAACGATTGGCAATCATATCATTTATTATAACATCGCTAATCTATAATCAAATATGTTAAATCCTTTAATATCCAAATTAAGAATTAGTAGATTTTTATCGCTCTTACATCAAAATTTGATCAATCGAAGCTGGATATTCTGGTTTGGTTTAAGTTTAGCTATTGTCTTAATTTATAGTTTTGAATCTCTAAAAGTATCCTTCCAAAGTGAATATTTCATTCAAGATGATGCACGACAACATATATTTTGGATGGGTCGTTTTTTAGATGCAGAATTATTTCCTCAAGATTTCATTGCTGACTATTTTCAATCAGTAGCTC
>NZ_JAAHGO010000025.1:100638-115586 GCF_010672455.1 Okeania sp. SIO2C9
GTATCCTTCCAAAGTGAATATTTCATTCAAGATGATGCACGACAACATATATTTTGGATGGGTCGTTTTTTAGATGCAGAATTATTTCCTCAAGATTTCATTGCTGACTATTTTCAATCAGTAGCTCTTTAGATGCAGAATTATTTCCTCAAGATTTCATCGCTGACTATTTTCAATCAGTAGCTCTATAATCAAGTTAAAAGTTAAAAGTCAAAAGTCATGCATTCAAAAGTAATAACTTACAATAAATTGGAAAAAATGATTCAGACTCAACAACGATTGGCAATCATATCATTTATTATAACATCGCTAATCTATAATCAAATATGACAAATCCTTTAATATCCAAATTAAGAATTAGTAGATTTTTATCGCTCTTACATCAAAATTTGATCAATCGAAGCTGGATATTCTGGTTTGGTTTAAGTTTAGCTATTGTCTTAACTTATGGTTTTGAATCTCTAAAAGTATCCTTCCAAAATGAATATTTTATCCAAGATGATGCACGACAACATATATTTTGGATGCGTCGTTTTTTAGATTCGGAATTATTTCCTCAAGATTTCATTGCTGACTATTTTCAATCAGTAGCTCCGTGGGGGTATAAAACTTTTTATTCGCTCATCACATCTTTAGGTATCGACCCCATTTTTTTAGGTAAATTATTACCAATATTTATCGGATTAATTTCGACAATTTACTGTTTTGGAATAAGTTTACAAATTCTACCTATTCCTGCCGTAGGTTTTTTTAGTTCATTGATTTTAAATCAAACTTTATGGATGGAAGATGACTTAGTTTCTGCTACTCCCAGAGCATTTTTCTATCCACTTTTTTTAGCATTCTTATATTACTTACTCCGAAATTCTTTCTTTCCTGTATTAGTAGCGATCGCTCTCCAAGCTATTTTTTATCCTCACACTGTTTTACTATCAGTAACTATCTTAACTATTAGACTATTTTCCTACGATAAAAAACGGTTAAAATTTACTTCAGTCCGATTAAATTATTGGCTATGCTTAGGAGCAATCATAACTGCTGCAATTATACTTTTACCATACAAACTTTCTGCTACGGAATTCGGGTCAATTATTACTGCTGCGGAAGCTAAATTACAACCAATTTTTAACTATGTTGATGGTAACTATGGCAGAGCATTCTTTTTTCACGAAAATCCTTTGATTTTTTGGCTAATAGGACCGAGGAGCGGGATATTATTTTTAGGATTTTTACCTCCACTAGCGATCGCTTCATTATTCTTACCTTTTGTACTGGGAAAAAGTCAAAAATTTCCTCTGGCAAAACGGGTTTCTTTAAAGATAGAAATATTAATTCAAATTTTACTAGCATCTATTGGATTATTTTTCCTAGCTCATGCTTTTTTGTTTCAGCTTCATTTCCCCAATAGATATGTTTATCATAGTATGCGAGTCACGATCCCAATAGCTGCTGGTATTGCTTTAACAATATGGTTGGATAGTTATTTGAATCAAGTTATTTCTCAGCTAAAAAATGGCTTAACTTTTCTACAAAGAATATATCTCGGCTGCACAATTTTATTATTAGCAATATTAAGCATTATTCCTTTTTCCCAAGACCTAACTATAGATAATCAGTTCTACATTAAAGGCAAAGAAATAGAATTATATGAATATTTACTAGCACAACCGAAAGATACATTAATTGCTTCCATATCTAAAGAATCAGATAATATTCCTACTTTTGCCCAACGTTCCACTTTAGTCGCCCAGGAATATAGTTTGCCTTATCATACAGACTATTATGCTCAGTTTAGTCAAAGAGCAAAAGATTTAATTCAGGCTCAATATACTTCTAATCCAGAAGAGGTTAATAACTTTATTCAAAAGTATGGAATAGATTTTTGGTTACTCGATCTAACAGCTTATAATCCTAGATATGTAGCTGATAAAGAATTAATTAGTCAGTATGATTTAGCAGAGACAATTATTTATCAACTAGAGCAAAATATGATTCCTGCTTTATCCGTTACTATTGAAAATTGCACAGTATTAACAAGTAAGAGAATAGTCTTATTGCCAACATTATGTATTCAAAATGAGTTGAGGAAATTTACTCAAATTTCAGGAGAGGCAATAATTAATTATTAATTATTAATTATTAATTATTAATTATTGAACAACATCATGTATTCAAAATGAGTTGATGAAATTCACTCAAATTAAGTAAGCATTCCGCAAACCTTGTAGGGACGTTCCATGGAACGTCCCTACTGTGGTCTATCCAAATCAAAACTGCTGTAACCATTTTAATTATTGTTAAAAAGGATTATTCCAACGTTCGCCATATCCACGATTAAAACTATTATTACGCCTGGAGAAAGGGTTATTTGAAGGATTTGATGGTACGTTTTGATTTACCTGATTAGGATTAACTCCAGAGTTATATTGCTGTTGCTGATTTTGCGGATATCCTTGATTACTATAATAACTAGGAACTCTTCCATTGTTAACTCCATTTACTCCATTTTGATTATTAACTAAATTATTAGGTACTGTTGGTAATGAGGGTAGATTTGGATTAGTAGGTTGCCCTTGGAGAGAATAGTTAGATCCTGGTGAATTGCTTGGATTATTATTTTGATTTGCCGTACCCGATCTATCTGTATAATAAGGTTTTGGTTGATTAATATTTATCGGTGGTAAAGGTGAATTCAAATTATTGTTTTGTGGAGATTGATAACTATTGGATGTTGAAATTCCAGGAAGAGGAGAAGGTTTAATATCTCTAGGTTTGATCTCAGTGGGAGAGAGGTTAAAATTATTTTTTTGAGGCTGATAATTTGAGGTTGCTCGAGATTGATTATTAGAGCGCAGATAATCATCCATAGCATTCTGTAGAGGATTTACAGGTTTTTCCTTTTTCTCTTCTTGATTGTTTTGGTCTAATATATTCAGACTGCGTAACAGAGGAGAGGTTAATAATTCAGAATTATCTAATTGATTTTGAGGAGGAATATTAGGAATTGTTGTTTGAGGTTTAGGTATGGCTAAATTTTCTTGAGATTTTGTAGCGTTTTTTTGTGGAGTAGATTCATTTTTGCTTTCTTCTTTTAGCTCATTGGGTAAAATTTTCTGAGGAACTACTAAGGGATTAAATTGAGAGTTTTCAGAATCTTTTAAATCTTTTATTAACACCGAAGAACTGTCAATATCGCTCATGATAGAAATTTCTTCAGGAGATAAATTTTCACTTACAATATCTCCGCTTGTTACTGAATCATCATCTTCAAGAGTTAACCATTCTGGATGGACTGTTAATTCCCAAGCAAATAATAGCACTAAAGAAGCTACACCAATTGGCCCCCAAACTAAGGGTTTCGTCAGATGACGAAATCTGGCTCGAAAGTAGCGTATGGAATTGGGTAATTTTTTGGGAGTAGACATAGGTTTTGTTTTTTTATTAATGGTTTTTTCTCTGACATTAATCGCGGGATAACTAGAAAATTTTATTTATGAGACCTACACTAGAATTTTTTGAGATATTAGGAATTTTTTTAGGCCAACGTAATATTTGGAGCCAATAATAACTTTTGTTTCATTATTTAGTAATCGAACTAAAAATCTGCAAAAGGTGCATCCAGTGAGCAACAATAAACACACATACTATGATTTATCGCTCAAGAACTTTTTTTTCAATTGTTAATTACTAAACTGCTTACCACCTAAATTTTGCCATCATAAATACCTTAAGCAAATACTAATATTATTTGGGGTAACGAGATAAACTGACATCTGAATCAAAATCGCTGTAGCATAAATTTGATGCCCAGATTTATCAAAGAATTATTATATTTCTAGGTAAGCACATTCTAGCACAACACAAATAAGCTCAAATGAACAAACAGATTAAATTATTACAAAGTAAAGAGGAGTTAATCGAGCAAGCCTTAGAAATTTGCTTGGCTAAAATTCAAGAGGCCATTTCACAGCGAGGCCAATGTACTATAGCTTTAGCAGGTGGAAATACTCCAAGACCGCTTTATGAGTCCATAGCTACTCAAAATCTACCTTGGGATAAAATTCATGTCTTCTGGGGCGATGAACGCTATGTAGCTCCTGACCACTCAGATAGTAACCAAAAAATGGCCAGGCAAGCTTGGTTAGACCGAGTTCCCATACCACCCACAAATATTCATGCTATGCCTACAGGAGCTGGAGACCCTGAAGCTGATGCTGATAGCCATGATGCTCATTTGCGAGATTTTTTTCAGGTCTCACCAGGAGACGTTCCTAGTTTTGATTTGATTTTACTGGGAATGGGTGGTGATGCCCATACAGCTTCCTTATTTCCCCATACAGATGCTTTGCAAATCAGCGATCGCCTCATTACTGTAGGGAATAAAGATGGCCAACCGCGATTAACTTTTACAGTTCCACTAATTAATCAGGCTGGTTGCGTCATATTTCTAGTTGCTGGTGCAGATAAACAAGCTGCATTGGATCAAGTATTTGCAGAAAAAGGGGATGAAATGAAATATCCTAGTCGCCTGATCCAATCTAAAGGGGAACTACATTGGTTACTAACTGGTGTTAATATTTAAGCACTGATTTGATATACTCTCCGGCAGTCAAGGGCGGAGATTCTCCTGAAACCAGGATTCTTGGTTTGCGCTCCGCAAGGCCACGCCAATACCGAATCCACTTAAATTAAATACCTTACGACATCTAATCGGTGAGATGATTCTCTCCCCAAGCATTTGCTCTATTCCAAGACCCTGTGGACTTATGCCCTACGGTATAGTTCAAACAAAAAAACTTTAGTTCTCTGGTACTTGTTGCTTAGAGCTTTTCCATCTACAAGCATTACTGTACAAAACCCCTCTTTTGGTCGGCGTTCCCATGGCGAGGTTTCCTCGCGGGGTTCCGACCGCTTGCGCCTGACGGCGATGGGGGGTCTGACCGCAGTTTTGAAGGTAATTAAGTAGCTATAGGTTTTTAGAGCGGTTGAATACCTTTGCCCTGTTTCCACAATAACACTATGAAGAAATATAATTATGTTAGCTATACAATGAATTAGGATTACTATAGAATCTGAAAGTTAAAGATAAGTATGATTCTTATGTCGGTATTTTGAGCGTCTGGCCGATAACGAGGAGTAGATCAATGATTGTCTGTCCGAATTGCAATCATCAGAATCCTGATGGAGCAACACAATGTGAAGCTTGCTACACTCCCTTACCTGTAACTACGAATTGTCCTAACTGTGGGGCAACAGTTCAAGTTGATGCTGCCTTTTGTGGTCAATGTGGCTTTGATTTGAAAGCTAGTACTGGTATGGAGGAAGGTCAAGTTTTATCTCAAACCGATCCAGCAGTGATGCCAACTATAGTATCACCAGTATCTGGCACGAATGCAGGTATGCCTTCAGAAGATATACCTGACTTATATCCACCAGATCCATTAGTGACTCTAGAACCTATACCAGTGTCTGGTACACCAAACTTAGAAAAATCTAGCAACATTAATACTCCAGTTCCTACTGAGGAACCCCCACAAACTATTAATGCTATTAGTAACCCTGTAGTAACTTCTCCATCTCCTACTGAAAAAACACCAATTCCTGCCAAGACTCAGTTACAAAAACAGTCTGCCAAGTTAATTCATATTAGAACAGATACAGATATTGAATTACCAGTTAATTTATCTGTAATTCATATAGGTAAGCCTAACGACCGAGTACCACCAGATATTGATGTTTCGGGATTTCCTGACTCTGAGGTTGTTTCTCGTAGTCATGCTGATATTAGAATAGAGGGAGATAGTTATTATATTGAAGATATAGGTAGTTCTAATGGTACTTATGTCAATAATACTTCTTTGACAAGAGGAAATCGACATAAATTGAGGCCAGGAGATCGAATATCTTTGGGCAAAGGAGATTTAGTTTCGTTCCTATTTCAAATTTCTTAGCTCAGTTTTTAGATTTTAGGGTCATTAAAATCCTCAGCTTAAGGTCTTCCTAGTGATTAGGAAGACATGAAGCTAAGTAACTTGACATACTCCCGACGTTGCGCATAGCGCGACAAAGCGGGATTCTTACATTATGAAAAAAATGACCGCTGTTTTGACAGAGGTGATGTCCTCCCTCTGTTTTTACCTTGATGATAACATGCATACCTTCTAGCTTGTCAAGAGTATAGGAAGGTTTTATTTGTGGAGGTATCCGACTATTTGCCCTGGCTTTCATCCCGACGCTCCCCTAATAGCTGCCGCCACCATCCTCCGCCAACGGGAGAGCGCGGGACTTCCCGCCAGGGAAGTTAAAATTGTAATTATCAAAAATTGTTTAAGATGTTCTACTGGTCTGTCAACTTTGAAATGATGTATAGATTTTTGTCAATGTCATTTTTAGGTAATGTTTTTTGGGTAATGTTACCCCTCAAAACTATCTTGACAGACCACTACTAAAATTTCTAATAGCAAAAGTGATTAGGCTAATACTGCTATATCCACTTCAGTATATGCTAGGCTGATTTTGGACTTTGGGAACTATAAATATAATTAAAATTGGGCATTATTTCAAATAATAATGTAGTTCTTTATAGTTCCATAGTTTGTCGTTATCATATTTAATTAAGACATAATCATTATAATTAGGAAATTATTAATTTATGTATCAGTGTTTTATGTAGGTTAACGCTCAATCGATTCTGAAGGTTAGTATAGTAAGTTTATTGACAGTGAATATTACTGGCTCTAAAGCAAAAATTGGTATATCTATTGACAAACAATTAGAAGTATCTAGTATTAAACAAAGGGAAAATTATAGTCAACTAAATGATTTAGACAAACTATATTTATATCTCGAATGTCAACAAAAACAATTCTTTGGGGATAAAAAAGATGAATAGTTTGATGAATAAATAATCTGATTTTTGTGATGACTTTTTCTAGATAATTTTACCTAATTTATGATTTATTTGAGTAATAAATTCAGATTAAGTTTGGTGATTGAGTTTTCTTTACTAGTTATATTATGTCCAGATAATTAGTGATAAAAAAAATTTCTCCTTCTCCTACTGTTTCTTATTCTTTCTTTCTTCCCTCCTGACTCAGTCCTCCTGACTCCTCTGTCATTTATTTATAACTGTTCAATCGGACATGATATTACTAGATAATAAAATTGGGTAATCTTGCTTTTGTTTGATCGTAATAGGTACAAAAATACTTTAAATTTTGAATATAATTTTAATCAAAAGTATAAGTAATTCTCTTTAAATAATACTAAATTTGTTGTACTTATATTAGTTATAGTTATATAAATAAAATGTAAGAAAAGGTAAGGGGGATTTGCAACAAATGTTTATTCAAATGACATAACTCTATGTTATTAAAAAAAATATGGTATGACACTATTAATATATAGCAATCAGAAATTATTAATGATAATTTTATTGCTTCGGTGTTTAGCATTCCCTATTTCCTGTACCTTAAAAGTCTAGGATATCTCACAACTCAAATAAGATTACTATAGTAATTAATTTATATTTTTGACCACAAATAATATCATTTATTTTTTACTTGTAGCAGCTCAATCATCCGGGGTAAACCCCTCACGAACAAGCCTTAAATAGCGTAAAATCCTTCCCGAACTGCTTAGTCCGCTCCCATTTATTTAGGGGTTAAATTTCCTTCTTAAATTGTTCAATAAATTTATCAAAATCATGTTTTAGGAGTAAAATTTATGAATAAAATACCAGAAGTAATGAAACATAGTCAACTGTTAAAGAGGTTGGTACTTGACCAAAAAACAGTTGAAGACCAGGGCCGAATAGAACAATTGTGCCTTAATACTCAATCTCATCAAGTCATAGGTTTTATATGTAAGTCTGGTATTTTTGGTAAACAGAAAAAAGTTTTTGCTTGGAAACAAATAGAGACTATTGGCACTGATGCTACTCTAGTTAATGGAGACTCAACACAAGAGAGTTTAGATGAATTCAATAATACTGTAAATATAATTGGAAATGAAGTATGGACTGATACAGGGGAGAAAGTAGGTTTAATTGTAGAATACCTTCTCAACATTAAAACAGGTGCAGTAGTTAATTATTTGTTTAAATCTAATGGGTGGCGAGGTGTTTTGAATAATATTTATTTATTGCCACCAGAAGCAGTTTCCAGTGCTGGGAATAAACGGGTAATAGTAGTCAATAGTTCTATAGAAAATCCTCAATGTTATACTGAAGGAGTTACTCAAAAAATAGGTCTGGTTCAAGATTTTTTACAAGAAGATTTAGTGAAAACTAGAGAACATATTAATGTAGCAAAACGTGAAGCAAAAAAATTACTTGTAGGTTTTCAAGAAACTGCTAAAGTTGTTAAAGAGCAAGCTCAAGAAAAAGCACAAGTAGTTACAGAGCAAGCTAAACAAAAAGTAGAAGAATTTCAAAGTAAGTCTACAGAAAAAAAGTCCAGAAAAAGTAAGCAAACTTCAAATGATTTTTCTACCAAAATTCAAGAAGTGACAGCAGAAGCTAAGGAAAAAATTGATGGGGTAAAGTCACAATGGGGAAAAAACTCTAACATTTCAAAAGATGATCGAGAAAACAGTATAGATGATTTACAAATACATCAATAATTTTAGTATAGTTAAATAAATTAGTATCAGTGATTACTTTAGCTTTATTACATCCAACCCAATTAGTTCCAATTCAACGTTGGAACTTTGAATCAAAATCATTAATTCACATAGGTAGAGCAAGTGATAATGATGTAATAATTTATAGTGCAGTAGTTTCTCGTCATCATGCAGAATTATGGAAAAATTCATCTGGTTGGATGATGGTCAATTTTGGTGCTAATGGTACTTATGTAAATAATGAGCCAATTATTCAGACATCAGTGGTAGACAATATGATTATTCGACTGGGCATTTCAGGGCCAAAGTTACAAATTCAAACTCAAGAATTAGCTTCTAAGTTTGCAAAACAAATTAATAAGTTATCTAGTAAAGAAATAGATATATTTAATGTTTTTGATAATAACGAATTGACAAATGATGATTTTACACAAACAGATTTTGATTAATTTGTAGTGATAGAAGTTAATTACCGAAAAATTGTGGGTATGCGCCTCCCCTTTTAAGGGGATAATAAGCGGTCGAGGGATGGCGAGGTCTCCTCGCCATATCCAATCGACTCCTGTGAAAAAAATTTTTCATTATTAGTCAATCCTCTTCTTTTCAAGGAGAGGTAATTATTCATTATTCATTATTCATTATTCATTGTTGAAACAGCTGTGCAAAAAATACTTAAAAATTACCTTCTTTGGTTAGGACAATAAATTTGAGTGAAAAGGGAGCAGAGAGTAGGGGAGTAAGGAAGACCTGGAGTGGAAAAAACTGTGAGTAGGAAAGAAACCGAAATATATCCTCTCTCTTGGTCGATTAGATATGGGGAGGTCTCCTCGTCATCCCACCCTATGGGAAGCTCCAAAGATCGACCGCTTTTTTTTAATTGGAGCTGAGGCGATCGCAGCTAAAATCATTAGGTAATTTGTCCTCAGTTCAATCAATACCATTACGGTTGCAGGACTGCGGGAATATGAAAATAAATAAATTCTGGGTTTATTTGTTAATTTGATTAATATAGTATCAACTAATTATTTTTTTTTCTACTTCTTGGCGCAATAGTATGTAGGTCTACCTGATATTTTTTAGCAGCTATAGACATATTAAACTGTAAATTTTCCCATTTTTCCAACTTAATTTTTTTTCCTCTAGGTTGAATTGGCTTAATATTTAAAACATGAATAATTTCTTGAGCTACCGCCTTTGCTAATAGGGGTGGAACTGAATTACCAACTTGTCTAAAACCATGCCATTTTGTTACATGAAATCTAAACCAATCAGGGTATGAATGTAATCTTGCTGCTTCCCTAACTGTGATACATCTAGGTGTAAATGGGTGTATTGGTCTTGGAGAAGTATATGCACCTTTACTACTTGGTGTTCCAGCTCTGAGTGTGTTACAAATACCATCAGGATTAAGTCTATAAAAGTGACTTACTGATTCAAATTTTCCTGGTGCTGTAGCATTAAATCTTTCTCTTGATTTTTCTGTATGTCTTGTGCGTAAACTAGAAGTTAAAATTGTTTTAT
The DNA here is from genome assembly GCF_010672455.1 of Okeania sp. SIO2C9. GTDB lineage: Bacteria > Cyanobacteriota > Cyanobacteriia > Cyanobacteriales > Microcoleaceae > Okeania. The sequence goes on from NZ_JAAHGO010000025.1 coordinate 110,782, forward strand.
CGTATTCGCGTTTATAAGAATAATCGTTATCAAAACGTTCAATATTACGCAATTTTCTAGCATATTTGCTTGGTTTGCCATAATCATTTTCTGCTTTTATCCAATCTCTTTTTAATAATTCTGGATAATTTTCTACTTCTGGTAAGTCTCCTATTGCCTCCTTAACAGTTATCAAGTTTTCTGATGTTTTACCTATAGGATAATTTGGTAGTATTAAACCTTTTTGACATCCGATTAAAAATAATCTTTCTCTATGCTGTGGTACGCCATAATTGACAGCATTTAAAATTTGGTAAGGTTGCTGAATTTGATAACCATTTTTATCGAATTTATCAATGACTTCCTCAAGAAAAAATTTATGTTTTCCTACAGTTAATCCCTTGACATTTTCTATGACAAAATATTTAGGTTTTAACTCTAAAACTAATCGAACGAAGTGAGTTATAAGTGTATTGCGTGGGTCATCTAAAGTGCGCTTTCCGATCAGAGAAAAACCTTGGCAAGGAGGACCGCCAAAAATTACATCAATTTCTTTATTTTGAATATCTGGTAACTGTCTAATATCATCTCCAGTAAGATCGACTATACTACGACATAATATTGGCCAAAAAGGAAAATTGAATTGATGAGTGGCACAGTGAATGGGGTCTAATTCTACAGAAGCAAGTATATCAAATCCTGCTTGTTCAAAGCCCAAAGTCATACCTCCTGCACCTGCAAATAAATCTATACCTATTGGTCGTTGCATATTATATTTCTCCGGAAAAGAGGCAGTAGGCAGTAGGGGGCAATAATTGATGATTTATGCACGATAATGGATTTTATTTTTGATTATCGGAGATGTCTATTATATCTCTAGATTTATACCAACTTAAAAAAAGAATGTTACGAATAATAAGTGCGATAAAAAGATTTTGTAGTAGATGTCCCTTTGACAAAAAAGAGAATTTACAACCTAAAAACTGTTATAGTTGCTTAATCTTTGACAAATTGTCTTTTGACAACATATTGACTGAAAGATTAGGGTATTTTTCTAACTTTTATCAATTTGAGGATTTGTCAAGATGAATTTAATCTTAAAAAAAACTATAGAATCAACAGCAATTAACCAAAAGTTGCAGCAAGTCGGACAGCAGAAAAGATTGATGGTAATTGACACTAGAGTAGAAAATTATCGCCAGTTAGCCACCGGAGTTACTCCACAAACAAAAGTTGCTTTAATTGACCCTAACCGTGATGGCATAGAACAAATTACCGAACTTTTATCTAACTATCCAACTAATAGTTTGCATATTGTCTGTCATGGCGATCCTGGAATTTTATATCTAGGAAAAACACCCATAAATGAGCAAAATATTGTCAAATATAGTGGATATTTGCAAGAATGGGGAACTATTGATATATTACTTTATAGTTGTAATATTGCCAGTCAATCAAATAACTTTATCCAACTTTTACATCAACTAACTGGAGCTAATATTGCTGCTTCCAAACATCAGGTGGGCAACCCATTAAAAGGTGGAACTTGGGATTTAGAAAGTCGCATTGGTTCAGTTACTTCAGAGATCGCTTTTTTACCAGAAGTTATTAAATATTATTCTGGAGTGTTTCACGGTTTACAATTCTATTTCGGTCAAGATGAAACAGGTAAAATCAGAGCCTATCTTGGCAAAGATGACAGTGTGAGTAATGGCTACACAAACCTATTTTCTGACGACTATCTCACTTTATCGCCAGTTGGGGTTTGGGATGACCGAGTAATAGAAGAATCAGATACTGCCTTCGACTATCGCTATACTGATAACGCATCCTATTTTCCTGGCTTTACACCACAAATAGATATGTTCTACGATACTCCTGTAGACGGTAGTCCAGCCGATGATTCTTTCGATCCCGAACGCAATACTTATTTCCAAGTAAACTTTTTAGATGAGTTGAAGGTCTGGGATGGTGAAAGTTTTGTGGCCACAGGTGGAGAGGTAATGACCTGGTATCAAGAAAACTGGTTGGTCAACGATGAAGGTGAATGGTATGTAGAATTCGCAAATGAAGTCACTACAGGGGAAGATGTTGTAGAAGGAGAACCATACTATTATGCAACATATAATGAACCTGGTAGCGACCACTGGCATTATGTCATGGAACTACAGGAAGGGAATTCACCTACAGGTATTGATGACGGACTTTACCTTTTGCCAATCAGTGTTGAGACTAATATTCCTGGTAGTGCTCCTTCCGATCCTGTTTATATTCTCTACAATCAAAATCTCTCTCCTGCTCCCGATGCAGACCAAGATACTATTCTGGCAGCTCAAAACTATCTGCTGGAAAACTTCGGCATGACTGAACCAGCTCAAGAATTTAAAGCCTTCTTAGACAGCAGTCAAAATGGAGTAGAGTCAGATGCTACAGGAGTTGCAACTTTTAGTCTCAATGCCGAACAAACAGAAATAGAATATACGATTCAATTAAATGGAATTGATCTAATTGAAGACCCCGCAGAACGTACCACCGATAATGCTGTTACCAAAATTCACTTTCACCACCGCGATTATGGCACTAATGGTAGTCACGTTTTGAATATCTTTGGGGCACCATCCGTAGATGATGATGACATTGAGATAGACTACGAAAATGAAACAATTACAGGTAAATGGGATTGGTCGGATGCTGCTGCCAATTTTGCTCGCCATTCTGAACCCAAGTCTGATGGGGTTTATGGTGACTGGACAGCCCCTGAATTAGAAATTGAAGTTGTTGAAGCTTACGATGATGGCACTTTAGGTATCAAACTACTAGATGGCGAACCTCAAGATGAACTCAATATTTTTGAGGGAACTCAGCTCAATTTTGGCAATGGCGCAACAGTTGAGATAACAGAAAACATTACTATCTCTAAGACAGAAAACAGCATAGTTGCAGCAAGTTTGCTAGAAGGAAGCGATGTTCCTACTGGAGAAATAGCCATTCTACCTACTGCTCAAATGCCGGGGACTCAACCAGTGACAACCTCTCTATTTAACCTATTTCATGGCAACCTATACGTTCAGGTCCATACAAACCAAAATCCAGAACCTGGTGATATTCGAGGTCAAATATTACCTGTGAGAACTTTGGAGGATGTGGAAGATGGAGTACTTCCTGGCGGTACGGGTAATGAATTATTTGAATTGAATGCTGCTGATGTGGGAGGTTTAGAGATTGAAGAAGTAGCTGGTCGCGAAACTTTGACTCTTGAAGGAATGGAAACTTCTATGTCAGACTTGCATCGAGAAGATACCGATCTAATTATAGATGTCAACCAAGATGGCAGTTTCCAAACAGCGGAGGATCTGACCCTCAAAGACTTTTTTGCAGAGGAAGTAGGAGAAGTTGGCACAGGTTATATTGAGTTAGTTGATGAGATTTCTGGTTCGGAAATTTTAACAAGTATTTCTTCTAGCAACAACGACCTACTTGAGGGAACTTCAGCAGACGATGTTCAGAAAGGTAACGGTGGTAACGATGTTATGTTTGGCTTTGCTGGTAATGACGAACTCTATGGCAACCGGGGTAACGATAGTATAAATGGTGGTGATGGTGACGATACTCTCAAAGGTGGTTATGAAAACGATATTTTGAAGGGGAATGGTGGCGACGATAGCTTAATTGGTTGGCTGGGTTTCGATGTTTTGCTTGGTGGCAGTGGAGAAGATAGTTTGAGTGGTGGTCTCGATCGCGATCGCCTCAACGGAGGAGAAGATGACGATATTCTTAGTGGGGGAGCGAGTAAGGATAAATTTATCTTTGCTGCTAATAAAACATTTAGTGAAGCAAATTTAGGCGTGGATGAAATTACTGATTTTGTATCTGGACAAGATCAAATTATCTTGGATGTGACTGTGTTCTCTGCCATTGCAACTACTCCTGGAGAAAGTCTAGATAGTAGCGAATTTGCTATAGTGGATGGTGAAGCTGATGTATTTACCGCTGATGCAACGATCGTTTATGATTCTGCTAATAGTACGTTATATTACAATCCTAATGGTAGTGAGAATGGTTTGGGAGAAGGCGATCGCTTTGCTATTTTCTCTAATGGAGAATCTTTGGAGGCAGATGATTTCCTAATCAGAGCTTGAGAGTTCCCGGGGAGACAAGTGTCTTAAAACTTACAGCAGTTTTCATTTGGGTAGATCACAGTAGGGATGTTCCATGGAACGTCCCTACGAGGTTTGATGTATAAAGACGTGGTTCATCAATTTGAAAAGCGCTGTATAATATCATGTCTGGTTGAACAGTGATAAATAAAGTAAGCATTCAGCTATGAGCAGTCAGCTATCAGCTATTGGTTTTAATTTAGGATAAAAGCTTTATTAATTGTCTTACGACAAAAGTTGTCTCCCTTGTTCTTAAGAGGATATCTGAAAAGTTGTTTAATACTGAATTTTGCCCCCTAGCCCCCCAATTATGGGGGGAACAAGAATCCATTACCTGGTAAAAGTCCCCCAATTTTGGGGGATGCGCGGGGGCGCGTGATGTAGCAAATGAGACTTCTCAAACAACCTCTAAAGTCAGTTTTTAATTTAAACATTGTCTTTAAGGAAAGAGTTTTGTTGCTAATAGCTGTTTGCCCAGCAGTCCGCTGGAAATGCTTACGTTTTTGGTTTTCATATTCTAGTGCTGCTACGCGGAAGTCATAAGTCATATCATGTCCGGTAGCATCGGTCTTGTATAGTAAATAGGCAACAGGCAACAGGCAACAGGCAACAGGCAAGAAAAAAACTTAAATTTCCTGCAAATATCCACGCCAACTTTTACACAAACGA
>NZ_JAAHGO010000250.1 GCF_010672455.1 Okeania sp. SIO2C9
TTTGACAACTGCAAGAAAAAGGTGTCAGGGAAGAAGGGCTATCCCAAATTCAAGAAGAACTCTCGCTCTGTCGAGTACAAAATCACGGGATGGAACCTATCACAAGACAAGAAGAAGTTAACCTTAACTGATGACTTCAATGCCGGCACCTTCAAACTGAAAGGAACTCGCGACTTAAGTTGGTACACTAAAAAACAAATCAAGCGAGTTAGAATAGTCCGTCGTGCCAAAGGTTATTTTGTCCAATTCTGTATAGATGTAGAGCGTTCTGAACCTTTGCCTAAAACTAACAAATTCGTGGGCATTGATTTAGGAATCAAAGAGTTCTACACCGATAGTAACGGCGAGGTTGTCAACAACCCCCGGTACTTAAGGAAGTCTCAACTGAGGTTAAAAAGAAGGCAGCGGCGGACATCTGCAAGAGTAAAAGGCTCGAAGAATCGACTCAAAGCTATTAGGAAACTAGGTAGAGCGCACTTCAAGGTAAGTAGTCAGCGTAAGGATTTTGCTGTTAAGACGGCAAAAGCGCTAATCCAATCTAACGATGTGGTGGTCTACGAGGACTTGAAAGTGCGCAATATGGTGAAAAACCATAAGCTAGCAAAGTCGATATCTGACGCCTCGTGGTCAATGTTTACCGACTGGCTAGACTATTTTGGTAAGGTTCATGGGCGGATAGTATTCTCTGTTGCGCCTCACTGGACATCCCAAAACTGTTCCAGTTGTGGGGAAAAGGTGAGGAAGAGTCTTAGTACAAGAACTCATCAATGTCCATATTGCCAGACGGTATTAGATAGAGACCACAACGCCGCGATCAACATCCTCAATAAAGGGTGGGTCGACGATAGAGTACCGCAGGGCATGCGGAAACATACGCTTGAGGAGAGCCGAACCTCTGGCAGGGTGGAGAAATCCCTTCTGCTAAGTTCTCTCTAAGATTCAAGAATCCCCCTTTTTCTAAAAGGGGGAGTGTCAACAGCTATCAAGATGCGCATTGGGATTTTCACAGGTCCGATTATCGCTGGTAGTTTGGGGGGCAAAAATCGTTTAGAATACGGTGTTATTGGTGATAGTGTTAATACTGCTTCTCGTCTCGAAAGCTGTCTAAAAGATCACCAGTGTACTAATTGTCGTATTCTCATTGGTGAAGAAACTCTAGTTCATCTGAAAGGAAAGTTTAAAGTTGAATCCTGGGGAGCATTATCCCTTAAGGGCAAGCAGCAAATGGTTAATGTTTACCGCGTCTTAGGTCGTTGAGAGCAAAGAGGGAGTGAGCATTCATCATAGCAAATTT
>NZ_JAAHGO010000251.1 GCF_010672455.1 Okeania sp. SIO2C9
TCAAAACTCAAGGCTGCTGTGCTGCTTTGCCAGAGCATCAGGGGCAAACTAAACAAGCTCAGATTTTTGCGCGGCAAATGATTGATAGTTTTGAAGGCACTGGTGTTGAGGCAGTGATTATCAATGCTGCTGGTTGTGGTCATACGCTCAAGGAATATGGGCATATTCTGGAAGATGACCTAGAGTATCGAGAAAAAGCTCAGAAATTTGCCGATACAGTAAAAGATGTACAAGAATTTTTATCTGAAGTGGGGCTGACGGCAAATTTGTCACCGCTCAAAGATGAAGCGTTGACTATAGTTTATCAGGATGCCTGTCACCTACTGCATGGACAGAAAATTAGTGTACAACCACGGCAGTTGTTACGGCAAATTCCGGGAGTGCAGTTGCGAGAACCACTAGATGCGGCTTTGTGTTGTGGTAGTGCTGGGGTTTACAACCTGTTGCAACCGGAAGTGGCAGATGAGTTGGGACAGCAAAAGGTGGAGAATTTGCTCAATACTGGGGCTGAGTTGATTGCTTCCCCTAATCCTGGTTGTTCGTTGCAAATTCAGAAAAATTTGCGTTTGCAAGGGAAAGAAATTAGTTTAATGCATCCGATGGAATTGTTGGATTATTCAATTCGAGGGGTGAAGTTGAAGAGTTAAGAGAGGGGGAGATGGGGGGATGGCTTGGGGAGATAATGACCCTTCTTTGTTCTGCGATTAATGCACAACAGTTTAGTAGAGCAAAACTCAACTGAGAACTACTGTAAACTTATCCAGGATATTTCAAGTAAAGGGCTTGCCAGAAATCCAGTCCTTTACTTGAATAAAGAAATAGGAAAATAAACTTTTGTTAAGAAAGGAGTTAAAAGGAGCTAATATGTACATCGTTCAAATTGCCTCTGAGTGCGCCCCCGTCATTAAAGCTAGAGGCTTAGGCGATGTTGTTTACGGACTTAGTCGAGATCTAGATATTCGTGGAAATTGCGTCGAACTGATTTTGCCCAAGTATGACTGCATGCGCTACGACCATATTTGGGGACTACATGATGCCTATCGCGAGTTGTGGGTACCCTGGTATGGTGCTGCAATCCACTGTTCTGTTTACTGCGGTTGGGTACACGGGCAAGTCTGCTTTTTTATCGAACCCCATTCCAATGATAACTTCTTTAACCGAGGCTATTATTACGGTGGCAATGATGACACTATGCGTTTTGCCTTTTTCAGCAAAGCCGCCTTGGAATTCTTGCTTAAGAGCAACAAACGTCCGGATGTCATCCATTGCCATGACTGGCAGACAGGCTTAGTAA
>NZ_JAAHGO010000252.1 GCF_010672455.1 Okeania sp. SIO2C9
CTATTTGGTTGGTGGCAAGTAAATTAGAATGGGTAGCTAAATTAACTCCACCCTGTCTTAAGGGAGGAGGGGTGGGTTGACACTCCCGTCGCGTGTTTCGAGGGCATTCTTGCCGGACTAGGTAAAGCCGTGATCAGGCAGGATTTAAAGAGTCCCCCATAGTTATAAGTCTGGCTGTAATCAAATTGCTAGCCATAATTGCTATTTAAGCATACATATTAGTTATTCTTATAGTTTTGGCAAAGTATTTTGAGCGCTAACTTGACGTTGCCAGAGTCTTAAGTCCATCTTGGGATAGAACCTTGCCAAGTTTGCTTGGCTATAGTTTATAAAAGTAAAGCCCATAGTGTTTCTGTTGATACTTTCGGAAATCACTGAGCAAGTTAGTCTTAAGCAAAGTTTTAGAGAAAATCAATTTTTCCAAAACTTTTCGTGATTGTGAGCTGATATCTCCCAAGATTTACAAGGTTAAAATCTTAAAAAAGTATAAAGGCACTAAAATTTTAGGATGTGGTGTTTGGAGGAGAAATGTGTTTATAAGACTGGCAGAACAACACCGTCAATTTGTCCATGATCTGGTGATGAATCTCCAAGCTTTAGCAGTAGTGCTGGAGAACCAAGGTTATCTAGCATCTTGCTACACCTGTGGTAGCCAAATGAATAGTGCATCTTTTATGGTCAGTCTGGGGGATGACCATTTGATTAGCTTTTTAGTCTCAGATTACGGAATTACCTGGACGGAAATGCGGGATGACCGAGAATTGATGAAATTAGAAGGGGCTGAGGCAATCAGCCAACTCCAAGACTTGGCAAACTTGATCAAATGCCGAAATCCCTCTGATGGGGTTCGTCCAGCCGTGGCTAATTTGCTGTGATATCCTACACTGACGCTATAGCCTTAGGACGCACTTGGCGTCAGTTCCGCTTGGATGTATCTCAAAAGCTTATACCTTCGACAGTTTCGCAATTATCAGGAATGCCTAGTAAATTTTGACGCTCCCAAAACAATCTTGGTAGGAAATAATGCTCAAGGGAAGTCAAATTTGCTAGAAGCGGTGGAATTGCTCTCTACACTTAAGAGTCATCGCTCAAGGCGTGACCGTGATTTAGTTCTAGAAGCAGCCCCGATTGCTCAAATTAGGGCTAACTTAGAGCGTGTTTATGGCTCAGTAGAATTGTCATTAACCCTACGGTCCCAGGGAAAACGTACCGTTGCCCTGAATCGAGAAGCTTTACGCAGGCAGATGGATTTTTTGGGGATCCTCAATGCCGTACAGTTCTCCAGTAA
>NZ_JAAHGO010000253.1 GCF_010672455.1 Okeania sp. SIO2C9
TTTCAGTTATCAGTTATCAGTTATCAGTTATCAGTGAACCTCCGACTGAAGTCGGAGGCTTGAAATACTGAACTAAATATTTTTTTCATCCCCTTAAAAGGGGAGGCACATACCCTCATTTTTTGGTCAATTTATTGTCACGCTTAGAATAATTGATAGAGAGTGTGGGTACCCACACTATAGAATCTAATTACACCAATGCTACAGGATTTGATATCATAGATGGTATATGAAAAAAGGTTTACCTAATAGTTCATAAAAATATGGTCAAATATGACATATCCTCACGGTCGCAGGTGTTACTCTGACGCTCGTGTTAGCGTAGCTCCTCCGGAGGAGGCACTACAACACCACGCCAGTTGCTTTAAGTCGGGGGACCCGCAAGGGCGTACTGGCTTCTCTATCCCATAGTCAAATGCATTTGGGAGCTGCTTTTTTCATAATGTTCAAAGAACCGTTCACGTGACTCATTGATTAATCCAATGCTTGCGGTACGATTGCATTCCTCTTTGTCTTGATGCAGTCGCTCATGGGGGAAACCCCCTTTGGCGGCGCTGCATCGCTTTATTCTTTTTCCTGAAAAGGTGACTTGATTTTTCTCACCTTTCTTGTAAACAGGAATCAAATCATTATCTATAAAACTTGATGCGGAGGTATAAGACTCTTCTGTAAGAATTACATCTATTCCTAACATTTTGGCTTGATAAGATAACATTTCTATTAACAAGTTAATAGGGAACAGATACAAAATATGAAATATTTCTTTTCCCTAAATTTATCTTCTGCTTCCATTCTTCATTGTGCCCTATTATCAATGTTCCTATTTTCTGATTAATGAGAGTATCAATAATCAAACGAGACGCAATACGCAAGATAATCGTTGATGAGCAAATTCTCTTTTATTGCACAGCTTTTTCAGTCTCTTACTCGAGCTATTTTCCTGGAGTTGAGATTGTAGGAAACTCTTAACTTTATTATAGTATTGATTGATAGATTTTAACGGTCTGCCATTTATCACTCTTTGGTTTAATTCCGGCGGTTATTAAAGGTTAATGTAGCTAAATTGTTTAATCCTATATCAATACTGGCGCAACGATTTTTTTCTAGCTCGTATTGTTTTTCGCATTTTTCATAAATCACCTCTATTACATAATGATTAAGTTTAGGAACGAGACGAACTTGTTTAATTTGTGAAGCAGACACTAAAGTTTTTAGATAAATCCCAGTTTTACTCAGATTAATAATTCCTTGTTTTAATTGCCTCTTGCTGA
>NZ_JAAHGO010000254.1 GCF_010672455.1 Okeania sp. SIO2C9
GGAGACCATGGTCTGTTCCTTTAGATTTTAGATTTGATTTTGACCAAGAAGTGTTGCACTCATCTTGGTCAAAATCAAATCTAAAATCTAAAGGAACAGACCATGGTCTCCCTCCACACAAGGCAGAGTTAGGATTATGGTGGCAATCCCATGGTGAAATCCAATTTAAGTCAGCAGTAAAACTATAATTGTTAGGGTTGATTATCGGCGGTATAACCACGTCTGGAATCGCATTTTGTACACGCTCAACAGCATTCTCAAGAAGACTTGAGGCTCTTTCTTTGAGTTTCCTTAATCTAGGCATAGTCAAACCACTGTTTTTCTTCTTTGCCAGTGCGAGAAATTACTCCATAACTTATTTTTCGTAAACGCAGATATCGTGATTCTAGGACTTCTCTATCAGTTTTACCAACAAGAAGATAAGGAGGTTTGAAGTCTTCAGGGTCATTTTCAAATGCTACATCTGAATAACCTTGATAACGATAATAAAGCATGGCTCATACAAAAACGTTAAGGGCGCTTTGGATAAGATGGATTTCTTCGGTAACTGAGCCAGAAATGGTGATTTTGTCTGAGGGTTGAGGTAAACCATAGCCCACGTCAACCATTTGCACTGCCAGTTGACTCTGACCCCCAATTTCCTCAGCTAAATTACTAGTTAAAACATCTAACACATCATGTAATCTGTAGGGATAACCCTCGCTGTTAATCAAAGCAATCTTTCCTCTCTCAACCCAAATATTTCCGTCGTTAGAACTAATTATCCTCAGTTCAAAGCGAGGGGAATTCCACTCATACTCTAAAGCCGTCTTTTGTTGCTCGGCTCTTGTTGCCAGTACAGAAAAATCAGGGATAGTTACAGCTGTCAAGGAGGTAATTTCTGAGTAGACTTTAAGATTTTTGAGAAAAGCGTTAAGGACAGCTTTAACGTTTTGTTCTCCTGGGGCATAATATTCGACTAAATCAGGAATGTGGTTGGAGTACAGTAAGTTGATGTCATTGTTTCGGTCAGGAATTGTGAAATTAATTGAGTGGACGTGTTGGAAAGTTTGAACTCGAATAGCCATAGAGGTCTCTAGATTAATGTCGGCTTTACTTCTCCAACCATTATTTCTCTTTACTGCCTGAGCCAAAAAATTCTTACTGTGGGCAGAATGAGTTTTCAGTAAGAGCAATGGTTTCCAGCCTCTTAGTGGTCTAGGAAAGGCTTTTACCAGAACTTTTGAAAAGCTTGTACTTCGACTCTCAACAAAAGATATA
>NZ_JAAHGO010000255.1 GCF_010672455.1 Okeania sp. SIO2C9
ATGAGGCAGCTTTGAAATATTTGCTGATTGGAGCGGCAAGTTCTGCAGTCTTTCTGTATGGCGTCTCTTTGCTGTACGGTTTGTCTGGAGGAGAGACAAATTTGATTGCGATTGCACAGGGCATTGCTGATTTAGAATCTGGTCAATCTCTAGGAGTTTTGATTGCTCTGGTATTTGCGATCGCTGGCGTTGCTTTTAAAATCTCGGCAGTTCCCTTCCACCAATGGACACCTGATGTCTACGAGGGTTCTCCTACTCCGGTGGTTGCTTTTCTGTCGGTTGGTTCCAAAGCCGCTGGTTTTGCCTTGGCAATTCGCTTACTAAGTACTGTTTTCTCTCTAGTCACCCAAGAATGGCACTTAATCTTTACTGCTCTGGCTGTGTTGAGTATGGTCTTAGGGAATGTAGTTGCCCTCACTCAAACTAGCATGAAGCGGTTGCTAGCCTATTCTTCCATTGCTCAGGCTGGGTTCGTGATGATTGGTCTAATTGCTGGTACTAATGCCGGTTACTCCAGCATGATTTTTTACTTGCTGGTTTATTTATTCATGAACTTGGGTGGCTTTATCTGCGTGATTCTGTTCACCTTGCGCACTGGCACTGACCAGATTAGTGAGTACGCAGGATTATATCACAAAGACCCACTAGTGACTTTGGGCTTAAGCCTTTGTTTACTATCCTTGGGAGGGATTCCACCTCTGGCAGGGTTTTTCGGTAAAATTTACCTGTTTTGGGCAGGTTGGCAAGCTGGGTTGTATGGTTTAGTACTGCTAGGTCTGATTACCAGTGTAGTCTCGATTTACTATTACATCCGCGTGGTCAAGATGATGGTGGTTAAAGAACCCCAGGAAATGTCTGAATCTGTGAAAAATTATCCAGAAATTAGCTGGAGTCTTCCTGGTATGCGTCCCCTGCAAGTGGGTTTAGTGCTGTCAGTATTTGCTACCTCTGTGGTAGGAATTCTGTCTAATCCCTTATTTACACTGGCTAATGATTCTGTTGCCAAAACTCAGATCTTGGAATCGCAATTGGTAGAGATGCAAACAGTTAGCTCTGTTGTGGGAGAGCAGCATTTATCTTTGTATCGAGAGGATTAATTTCTCTGAATCAAGGCAAACCCTGCCCTACTCCAAGGGCAGGGATTTTGTAGTTAATGGTATTAAAATCAAGATTAAACATCTAGAAATAGGATAGATAAGGATAATATAGTCATGGAATCCAAAGGAAAATCTGCCTCTGAGATCGGTCCTTTACCACC
>NZ_JAAHGO010000256.1 GCF_010672455.1 Okeania sp. SIO2C9
GCTTTTTGTCGGACGGCATCATCAATTGATACACATCGAGCGGATCTTGCAGACGCAAAAGCGAGAAAGTGCGCGCCGAGATCATTCCCGCATGTCCGCCGGTTGCAAATGGAATCATGCCGAGGCCCCGCGGTACTTCCGCTCTCGGCTCGGCGCTCAGCGCCCACTCATTGAAACGTTCAATTGTGGCTGCGAGCACTGGCACGTGTTCGTCCAAGGCGTTTTTTAGAATGGGGAGCAGCGTCAACGGCACATCATCATTCGGCAAGGTCATCATTGTTTTCTTCGATAAAATTGGGATAGTTTTCTTGAATAATCTTTTCTCTAGAGGCTGCGGCATCAGCGCATTCTTGATAGCGATTTTCCAGGCGCAATTCATCCAGCAAAATCTTGCTATTTTGTTGATAAGATTTCTTAGTCATTAACCACCTTTGTAACTGGTGAGAGCGAGCTATCTCAGAGATCAGTTGTTTAAATTCCTCTAGTGTCAGGTCATTTTGCACTAGCCAATCTGCAAAGGCTTCCTCTTCAGTTAGATTATGCTGGGAACGAAAGTGTTGGCTTTGCTTATCAACTTCTGCCTCAGAGGCTTTAACCCCCAGAAAATCAGCTAAAATTTGAACTAAGGCTCGATTACAAGCATGCGAATTGATTTTGGTGAACAATGCGGTCAGCAGTTATGATGAAAATCAGGCAGCAGAAAATGCGTCGACCGCTTGGAACACCTGGAAATCAGACCAAGCAGAAGTGATTACTGGTCTGACAGAATCATCATATGCACTGATTGTGAAGCTTGTTACTGAATTTACGAAGACATTGACGAATCTGACAGGTTCTGATCAAACGGCAAATGCTAACTCTAAGACTGAATTAGAAAATCTAGCTCAGCAAATTATTCAACATATCGAAGATGTAAGGCCAGTCTAAGATGAGTGCGCGAAATTCTGAAGATGTTGCGATGAAAGCTCTGGCAAAGCAGGTTGCCAAAGAAATAAAGAAGCAGGAGTTACTTGCCTCGGAATCAGATATTCTTGGGCCAATTGCTCGTTTTATCGGTTACTTAGCAAAATTATTCTTTGAGGGTGTGGTAAAATTCAGTATTCCACCGCTTATCTTGTTTTTTGTCGCTCTTGGCTTAGTGAACTCTGACGGATCGAGTCAAATAAGCTTTTGGGATGTTGTACTTGGTAATTCCGTTGAGATTCCCAAGGCTAAGGGGAATGAGGAATCCGGCTATGTGACTTCACTGCCGGACTA
>NZ_JAAHGO010000257.1 GCF_010672455.1 Okeania sp. SIO2C9
CAAGAAGCAGAAAAACGAACCGAAGAATTAGAATCTTTACTGTCTCGTTATCGCGATCGCTTTGGAGAATTACCTGAAAATTAACAAAGGAGAATTAGGCTAAGGAAAATTCTTTGGCTTAATTATTTTTTAACAGCGCTTTTCAAAATTAAAGCCCCCTAAATCCCCCAATTTTGGGGGACTAGAGCAAGCAAATTGACTCTTGTTTCCCCCAAAGTTGGGGGGCTAGGGGGGCAAAATTCAGTATCAAAAAACTTTTCAGATATCCTCTCAGCAACAAATGTTTATTTAGCACTGCATTACCAAACTTCTATTAAATCTAAAACAAATCCAGGCAACACATATTCCCCAGATAAACTATTAGGATTTTCCAAAATTTCCACTTCCCGATCTTGCCGATAAATCTCTATTTTCAGTTTTCACTATCAATTAACCAACCTAATATTGCACAATTTGACTGATACTTTTTCATCTTTTTTTGTAACTCTAAAATAGTATCATTTTTAGAATGTAATTCTACTACAAAATCGAGGTATAAAGGCGCAAAATTTTCCTGTTCTTCCCTAGTTAAACTATCCCATCTTTCCTGTTTTACCCAGGCAGCATCAGGAGAGTGATCGATTATAGAACCCATTTGAGGTCTATATAATTATGGTAGTCAAGTCTTTTCGCGCATCAATTTTGAGGAACAATCATCTGAAGGAGTGTTGAATTTTTTATATTATTTCTCCCCACATCTACCCTCTTACCTCTTACCTCTTACCTCTTACCTTCTGTCTCCTGTCTCCTAGCTCAAAAAACTTAATATTTATGAAGATACCAAATGGGTTCTATACGCTGTTTCAACTATTTTTTAAGTCTTGAAAGAATATTTAAAAGGTCAAAAAGCAACTGTACTAAGTAAACAATTTTTATATTTTTCTAGGGGTTTTCCTAAACTACTAACTGTTCCTGATGTGATGGTAATTTTTGATGTGGAACCAGGGGGAAGAGATAGTTATAAACTTTGGGAAGAACGTAAAATTCCTGCGGTTATTTTTGAGGTAACTACTAAAAATACCCGCAGAGACGATGAAGGTTATAAAAAAGTATTTTACGAACTATTAAAAGTACAGAAATGTTGGTTATTTTACCCTAAAGGTGAATGGATAGAAGAAAAATTGCAAGGGTATCGTCTGGCAGAAACAAATTATAAATTAATTACAGATGGTCGGAGCAAACCTTTAGGATTACGTTTAGAAGTAGAGGATAAA
>NZ_JAAHGO010000258.1 GCF_010672455.1 Okeania sp. SIO2C9
ATCTAGGCATTCTTCCATACCGTGTAGGGCGATGTTTGCTAGTAAGGGTGATATTACCCCGGACTGTGGCGTACCTTCCACAGATTCTAGGAATTGATTATTGTCAAACACTCCAGACTTTAACCATCATAAAAACTCTGAGTTTAACCAAAAGTCAGTAAATGGAAAAGTGGATAACAGCAGAACTAGAAAGAACTGAATTAGGGGATAAAAGAAGGACTAAAAGGTTAATTAAAATAGTAGAATATCTGAGTGCTTCACCAGAAGCCAGTGTACCTCAAGCCAGTGGAACATGGTCACAAACCAAAGCCACCTATAAATTCTGGGATTCACCCTACATTAAACCATCTATGATCAGACTGGGACATATTGATGCCACAGTAGAGAGAATGGCCAAGCATCAGGTAGTATTAGCGATACAAGATACTACAGAACTGAACTACACCAGCCATAAAGCTCTATCAGGAACAGGATATCTCGACAGTAAATATGCACTCTTGACTAAAAGTTCACTCAGTATTAACAGTGAACACACAGGGAATACCACTAGGCATTATTGAACAAGAGGTATGGTCGAGAAATGAAGTTGAATTAGGAAAGGCTCAACAAAGAAAACAAAAACCAACCACACAAAAAGAAAGTCAAAGATGGCTTGATAGTTTAATTAAAACCGAGTTAATCCCATACGAATCACTTGCAAGTAGTGACAATTGCCGACCGAGAAGCGGATTTTTATGACTTATTTGCTTGTTCTGAGCATCTGGGGTCAGATTTTCTGATTAGAGCTGTTCAAAATCGCCGTTTGGCAGGCTGTGAGCAGGGTTTATGGGAAACATTAAAGTCGGTTGAGCCTCAAGGAACGATGATGGTGGAGGTCAAACGCAATCCGACTCGACCAGCCAGAAAAACTACCTTAAATATTCGTTATAGCACTGTTACCCTTCAACCACCTCAGAATCGAGCCAAAAAAGAACAACTAGCTCCCAAGACAAAAGCAAGCAATTTTAGTCAAAGAAGTTGACCCACCAACAGAAATTTAACCGATTACTTGGTTACTCCTAACTACATTAAAGATTACCAGTATTGAAGATGTAAACAAGTATGTTCAATGGTACAGTCATCGTTGGCTCACGGGGTGACGAGCGCCTCAAAACTATTGTTGGATAAGGGTTGCAAGAATTAAACCTTTGTAAAAAATCAAGATTTTTCTGCCTAAATAATGATAATCATTATTGGGAGGGGAGTAGTTGAGC
>NZ_JAAHGO010000259.1 GCF_010672455.1 Okeania sp. SIO2C9
TCCCAAGGCAGGCACATTTACCCTGGTAATGCACTATATAAAATGGAGCGTGAGGACTGGCCTGTTTCTGAATACCAAAAGCAAGTTGAGATTACTCGCCAACTTGCCTCAGAACTGTCTCTAGGAAATATTTTTTTCAATATGAAGGTACTTGGTGAAAACCGCCAGGGTATTTTTGATTATTTCCAAACTTCGCTTTATACTGAACCAGCATTGCCTCCGGCAATGGAGTGGTTAGGAGGTAACTCGCCAGATATTCCCTCTGATGTAAGGAGAGTTGGCAGCAAGTTGATTTGGAAGGCAGCAACTAGTAAAGATATTCGTAGCTGGACTATTTATCGAAAAATAGGTGATAGTTGGAAGCTATACAAAATTGTAACAGCGGCAAATACAGAGACAGAGGTAGAGCCTGGAACTTATGCAGTTTGTGCGGTAAATCGGATGGCTAATGAAAGTAAAGGAGTTGTCGTTTCTAACTAGGGTTTAAGGAAGTCTGGTTAATTGACACTCCCCCACCTAGAAGGAAGGAGCTTTGCTCGAAACTGGGGTAATAAGTAATAAGTAAGTAGGGCGCTCATGAATAAACCTAAAACCTGAAACGCCAGGTTCCTTGCCGAACAAGACTTCCAAGTTTTGCTATTGTTCGTTTAATTACCTCTACCTACTTACACTCTCATGAAAAGTACTACAAAATTCGATTATGTAATTGTCGGTGCCGGTTCTGCTGGTTGTGTTCTAGCTAATCGCCTGACAGAAAACTCCAATACTACTGTAGTACTCCTTGAAGCAGGCAAAAACGATTACCCAAGGGGTAGCGCCAAAGGCAATCGCCAACTCAACCTACGTATTCCTGCTGCTTTCTCAAAACTCTTCAAAACTGAATACGATTGGGCATACTACACTGAAGTTCAGCCTCATCTCAATAACCGCCAACTTTATTGGCCCCGTGGCAAGGTATTAGGAGGCAGTAGTTCAATTAATGCCATGATCTATATTCGGGGGCATCGCTGCGACTACGATTACTGGAACAAATTAGGAAATTCGGGATGGAGCTTTTCGGAAGTGCTTCCCTATTTCAAAAAAAGTGAAAACCAGGAAAGGGGAGCTTCTCAATATCACAGTACTGGTGGTCCTATTAATGTGGCTTGTTTACGCTATACTAATCCCCTTTCCCATGCCTTTGGTTAGAGAATACATTAAGTGAAGAATTAGAAAAAAATTTAAAAATAGCTAAT
>NZ_JAAHGO010000026.1:0-5609 GCF_010672455.1 Okeania sp. SIO2C9
GCGTTAGACTACCGCCAAGGAAGCAGCACCCTGTGTTAGCGGCAGCTATGCGAAGCAAAGCGTCAACCCGCCGAGGAGCTACGGCTCAGTAGGAATCTCCGTGCCTTTAGGCCGGGGAGGATGTCAACAGGTAGAAGCAAAAATAGGACAGATAATTATAGATTTCTATAGATTATCGTAGGTTTCTAAGAACGGTATTAGCTAGCACTCATCTACCACAGAAAAATGAAAAAACTACGGGGGTGAAAAATCACTAGATTTTTTATCCCCTATATTTTTTTGTCTGGGTACGGTTGCTCTGCAAGCATATTCTGTCCGGTTGAACTAATACCAAATTCAAAAAAGGTAGTTACAGTATTAATCTCTAGATTTCCACCAACAGACCAAACTACTGTAGCAATATTTGATGAAACTGGTATAAGATAATCAATTTTCATGTTTCTAAACAATAGATAGATTTACAGCGGTTTTTATTTGAGTAAACTACAGTAAGGATATTCCATGGAACTTCCCCTCAAATAATTTGGTTTTGACTATGTGATTGACTCATGTGAAAATCACTGTAATATAATCTACATCCAATAAACTCATCATCAGAAAAATTTTCTTGATTTATTAAAAATAGGTAAAAAATACTATTGACAACCATTTTTTTGGGTAATAGTCTAGAAAATTCTAGAGATATATTTATTGTCCGGAAAAAATATATTATTTTTCTAAAAATATACAAAAATACTGATGATTTACCCATTTTTTTAGTCATTATCTATTATTCTAGAGATATATCTATAATCCAGAAAAGAAATATTTTTAAAAGTATATATAAATCAAAAAATAGATTTAAAGTAACTTATTTTGACTAAAACTATATATATTAACTATTTAATCAAAACATCAGTCTCACAAAGAAGTCAAAAATTAAATAATGAAAATCAAGACAAATGTAGTATTTTTGCAAATTAACCAAAAAATAGTAGCAGTGTTTTCATAGAGTTGCTATATTCATTTACAGACAGGAACAAATGCCACTCATGATCGCACACAAAAATCAGTAATTTGAGAACAGTAAATTAGCTGATGGCATTTGTATAAATCCCAAATAAACTAATAAGGGTAGTCCTGTATAGTAATGGTGAATGGTGGCTGAAATGCTTGCTATACCGTTACCGAAAAAATTACAATGCACCACTACCCTAATAAGAAAGACAAGAAATAGAGGTATTAAACATGAAGAATATAATGATTGCAGCTCTCGTTTCTGCTCCTTTAGCAGTAGCTACTGTATTCAACGCTGGTGCTGTCAATGCCGCAGTTTTATCCGGAAATTTCAGTTTTGATGGTGCTGGTAATACGATCTCATTTGATGAAAATATGTTAGACTTCGCTGGCGATGGAATTTTTCTATCACTTAAAAATGGTGATTTCGCTGGTTTAGACTCAGATGCAAAAATTTTTGATATTTCTTCTGGTCTTGCAGCTCTTGATGGTATGGATACTGTCATGGCACCTGTCAAATTTATAGAATTGAGCGATGGAACTACTTTAAATCTGACATCATTTAATGATTTCACTTTCACTCCTCAATTTGGCACAACTGATATCAACTTAGGATTCAGTGGATTCTTTTTAAATGATGGAGATATGACTGATGCTATGGGTAGTATTACTTTCCAAGTAATTGGTCAATTAAATGAAGATAGTTTTGAAGGTGACGAAATATTCCAAGCTAGTTTTTCTGGTGTAGTATTTGGAACTGAAGACAATGTAACAGTTCCTGAACCTCCAACAATGTTAGGTTTAGGTGTAGTAGCTGCTGCTTCTGCTTTCGGTTTGAAGAAAAAGAATAGCTAGTCACTGAAGTTATTAAAACTTACTCATCAAGTTTTACTCTACAATTGACCAGTCAATATTGACTACGAATTTGAATTTCTATCTGGTATCTAGGTAGAAGAGATTCAAAACACAGGGTGTTCGCTAATATAAAATCCGGTTGAATACTTATCTTATGTTTGGGGGTGGGAAGTGTGGGGAGGGTGGGGAGTGTGGGGAGAAGGGGAGGTCGAGAGATTGAAGGATCCGAAAGTGTGGATAGAATTATAAACATATACTGTATAACCGGATTCTATATAACACCAATTTGAAAAAAGAATGTTACGAATAATAAGTGCAATAAAAAGATTTTGCAGGAAATATCCCTTTGACAAAGCGGCCGATCGCGACAGCGGAACGGAGTTCTCTCTTCGGAGCTTCCCGTAGGGTGGGATGGCGCCATTCGGAGCGGCTCTGATAAGAGCGGGTCTCCTCGCCATATCCAATCGACCAAGAGAGCGGTGCGATCCCGCGACGACACCAGTCGCAAGCGTTCAGATCCCACGACGACAACAGTCGCACCTGATAGCGCACCAAGAGAAAAAGAGAATTTACGACCTAAAAACTGGTATTGAAGCAATTCCAGTGTTACTCTTGAATCCCCCTCCTAGGAAGGGTTAGGGGTTGGTTTACTCCTAAGTAATTAACATTAATATCATACCCGCGCTTTACCAAAAAATTGTGGTTTAAAGCCTCCCCTTTTAAGGGGATAATAAGCGGTCGTTTGCGCAGCATTCCGTAGGATGGGATGGCGAGGTCTCCTCGCCATATCCAATCGACCAAGAGAAAAAAAAATTTCATTATTAGTCAATCCTCTCCTTGAAAAGAAGAGGTAATTATTCATTATTCATTATTCATTATTCATTATTCATTGTTGAACAACGCCGTAATGTCAAATCCACTTGCTACGGTTCCCGAGAAATCAGAGTATAGCAATCGAAACAAAGGGCGCAGACATATCAAAAGCTTAAAACTCAGACAATGCAATATTTTTCCTTCTTCCTTCTGCTATAAATAAAATTATCACGATCAACAGTATGAGAAAAACACGCTCATATATCTTTTCCCTCCTCGTCCCTATAACCCCATAACCCCATAAACCCATGACCCCGTGACCCCGTGACCTTATAACCATATATCGAAAAATTATTTATAATAGTATATTATATCTAGCTTAGACTGGTATCGCCAAGGCCAATTTTCCATGACTTGATACAAAGCGATCGGCAAAACTTAATATAAGTAATTCAGGTTAATATTAAGTAATTCAGCCGATATTAATCAAAATACTCGGAAAAACCGCATAAGCTTGGGAAAGCTAGAAGTATAAGGATGTAGTTGAGAAAAATATAGGTGTAAACTATGAACTTTCGTACATTTGACGGCAGTAACAATAACTTAGATAATCCCCAATATGGTGAAACAGGTGAAAATTTGCTTCGTTTAGCACCAGCAAATTATCAAGATGGCATATCTGAATTAATTGACGGTCCGAATGCTAGAGTTATTAGTAACACCGTGTTTAATCAATCAGAATCTATCCTAGACCCCCGAAATTTAAGTGATTATACATGGTTATGGGGACAATTTCTTGACCATGATATCACTTTGAGTGAGGTACAAAGCGAGACAGAAGAAACTATTAGCATTACTATTCCTAACGATGACCCTTTTTTCGCACCTGATTCATTTATTCCCGTTACTAGATCGCTCTTTGATCAAACTACTGGCACTGACCCCACAAACCCCCGCGAGCAATTTAACGAACTTACAGCTTGGATAGATGGCAGTAATGTATACGGTAGCGACCAAGGCCGCGCTGACTGGTTACGCAGCTTTGGCGGTGGAAAATTGAAGGTGACTACCCACTCCACAGGAGATTTACTGCCAACTCAAGACGGCGATCCAAATGCACCTCATATGTCGATGGATGGAAGAATAGGTCCAAGCACTTTTGTAGCAGGAGATGTACGAGCAAATGAAAACTCAGCTTTAGCCTCAATACACACTCTCTTTGTACGGGAGCATAACCGGATTGCTGAAATTATTGAAGCTACTCATACAGACTTATCCTTAGACCCTATTAAGCGCGATCAAGAGATTTATCAACGGGCCCGTAAAATAGTAGGGGCACAAATCCAGAAAATTACTTATGACGAATTCTTGCCTGCTTTGGGTGTGACTCTCGATCCTTATAGTGGTTATGATTCAACTGTTAATCCTAATATCAGTACAGAATTTTCCACAGCAGGTTTTCGTTTAGGGCATACTATGGTTAGTTCTAATCTACAACATTTGAATGAAGATGGTAGCTCTACAGAATTTGGTCCACTAAACTTATCTGAAGTTTTCTTCCGGCCAGATAGTATTACTGACAAAGGAGGAATAGACCCTGTATTGCGTGGTTTAGCTTCTCAAATACAGCAGAAAACAGACGCGAAAGTAGTTGATGATTTGCGGACTCAATTATTTGGTCCTCCTAGTCAAGGAACAGTGGTAAATGGAACAGATTTGGTAGCTCTGAATATTCAGCGCGGGCGGGACCATGGTTTGGCCAGTTACAATGATGTTAGGGAAGCATTGGGTTTACCTAGGAAAGATAATTTTAGTGACATTTCATCTGACCCAGAGTTGGTGGCATCACTAGAGGCGGTTTATAGCAATGTTGACGAAATTGACCTGTGGGTGGGAATGTTGGCGGAGGATAATTTAGAAAATTCTAGTATTGGAGAGTTGAATGAAGCAATTTTAGAAGACCAGTTTGAAAGATTGCGAGATGGCGATCACTTCTGGTATGAAAATGATACTCACCTTGCTAAGTGGGAGTTAGGCGATCATGGTTTGGTTTCAGATTGGTTAGGTGGTCTTCAGTTGTCGGATGTCATCAAGGCAAACACTGGAATTGAAAATATTTCTGAAAATGTGTTCTTTGTTAGTACTACTCCTACTCCTGTTCCTAACATTCACGATGGCGGACCTACTTCTTTAATGATCGTGGCTAGTTTTTTGATGATTGGTCGTCTATGGAAGATGTTACCAACAATTAAGAGACAGTCTAGCGATCGCTGTTAATTAATACATAGGACTTACGCGGTACAATGTATTTTCGTCATTGCGACCGACAGGGTTTGCGGAGCATTCCGGGACGGAAAGCAATCTCAAATCCTAGTATTTCCTACCTTATGCGTAAGTCCTGTAATATAGTAGTCGAAAGAAAGGTTAGGAAATATTAAAAGCTTAAAACTTAGACAATGCAATATTTTTCCTTCTTCCTTCTGCTATACATACTAGGAGCATTGTATGCAAAACTCCGACAAATGATCAACGACCGCTAATGAACTAGCGATCGCCCTAAAAATTTATAACAGATACTTTTTGTAATAGGTAGATGTAAAAATCTCAGATAATTAAATGGATTTGAAATAATAGTTAGAAGGGAGCAAGCGATCGCTGTTTTTTCTACACTCTTAACTCTGACTAATGTAGATATTATTAGTTAGATCAGAGCGATCGCGCACATAATCATCAACCTTTAGATTAGGAGTTTTTCTGGCGACGGCTAGCTACTAAACCTGCAGTCACTACACCTAGACCAAATAATACAGTTGGTTCGGGTACTGGTTTCATTTCCGCAATCACTTCTCCAGAAAAGGTTGTCTCTATAGGGTCAATACTTCCATCAAAAATACCCTCAATATATTCGGCATCTACACCTGCCATCTGAAATGTTATGTTACCAA
>NZ_JAAHGO010000026.1:5709-68912 GCF_010672455.1 Okeania sp. SIO2C9
GGTACTGGTTTCATTTCCGCAATCACTTCTCCAGAAAAGGTTGTCTCTATAGGGTCAATACTTCCATCAAAAATACCCTCAATATATTCGGCATCTACACCTGCCATCTGAAATGTTATGTTACCAATACCTCTTGTTTCATCGCCAAATTCATCAGTAAACCATCCATTCAGGTCTAACATTATTTCTGCACCACCATTGGTGTCCATTACAGTTACAGTAGAACCAGAGTGAAGGGCAAAAGTATTCACACCATCACTTGTATCAGGATTACCAAAAGTACCTAAATCTAAGAAGGGATTTGTAACACTGGTTACTTCAAATGGACTGTCACCACTTCCATCAAACGTTAGCGGACCTTGAATAGTTGCTGCGTTAAATTGTGTAAAACTACCAGTTGTTACACTGGCAATTAAATCACCAGGATTTGGGTTAAAGCTCAACTCACCTTCTGACAAAGTAATGTTTGTGAAGAAACCATTGAAAGCAATTCTTCCAGTTAATCCAGCAGCTTCAGCAGCACCAGCGAATACAGCACCTAAAGCGAAAGGAAGAGCAGCGATGGAAGCAACGATTTGGTTTTTCATTTTTGAGACTCCTAATGATTAGTTATTTGTTTACTCAGTGACGATGAGGATAATACTTAGATTCTTATATACTTAACTACTTAAATTAAAGATTGATACTTCTCAGTAGTTTTAGGGGTTTGTGAACCTCTGTTGCCCTCATGAATATAAACTAACTAATTTCGCTGAGGAGTTGCAACCCTTTTTCCCAGTCTTTACTGAATCTTTAAAAAACTCTACTGCTAATTTCACCCTATTTAATGCTATTTCACCAGAGATATTTACCGAATCAAAGTGTTTTTGAGCACACATATAACAGTATTAACAATTAGGACAATAGTCGTAGATATATATAGTTAATTGATTTTACCTATTTGATATATATGGAAAATGATGAAAAAAAAGCCTGATATAGATTTCCATCCCATTCTCAGTAATTAGTCTACACAACTGAGTAATGTTACTAAGCATTTTTTACTAAGCTAAATTGCATTTTCATCAAATATAACAAGTCATTGTGAAATGTGTTTCATATCACTGACAAAAACAGATGTAATATGCTAGATATATGTAAAAATTTCATGAAAATGTCACAATAATCTAATCTAATGTATAGAGCTAAATAGAAGAAAAGTTAGGTAAAAGTCGAGGAGGCTTACTACTGGTAAATGACTATAAAATTAGGTCAATAGCTTTTTCTTTAAAGGGGATAAAAAAAAGAAAATTTAGTATTTTTTTGCCTTCCTATTGCAAAAGGTACTGCCAAGAGGCTAACTGAAATGACAATACCGGGACACAGAATTAATGAGTGTACATCTTCTTGATTCATACTTCAGTGCCTAACACTAATATTAATAGACTGACTTCCTTAATTATCCTTGCTAGTTTTATGTGGGGTCGTCTATGGAAAATGTTACCAACAATTAAGAGACAGTCTAGCGATCGCTATTAATTGATAAATACTAGGAGCGGGAGCGTGCAAAACTCCGACAAATGATCGACGACCGCTAATGAACTAGCGGTCGCCCTAAAAATTTATAACAGATACTTTTTGTAATAGGTAGATGTAAAAATCTCAGATAATTAAATGGATTTGAAATAATAGTTAGAAGGGAGCAAGCGATCGCTGTTTTTTCTACACTCTGATAATTTGACTAATGTAGATATTATTGTTGATACCAGAGCGACCGCGCACAAAATCATCAACCTTTAGATTAGGAGTTTTTCTGGCGACGGCTAGCTACTAAACCTGCAGTCACTACACCTAGACCGAATAATACAGTTGGTTCAGGTACTGGTTTCATTTCCGCAATCACTTCTCCAGAAAAGGTTGTCTCTATAGGGTCAATACTTCCATCAAAAATACCCTCAATATATTCGGCATCTACACCTGCCATCTGAAATGTTATGTTACCAATACCTCTTGTTTCATCGCCAAATTCATCAGTAAACCATCCATTCAGGTCTAACATTATTTCTGCACCACCATTGGTGTCCATTACAGTTACAGTAGAACCAGAGTGAAGGGCAAAAGTATTCACACCATCACTTGTATCAGGATTACCAAAAGTACCTAAATCTAAGAAGGGATTTGTAACACTGGTTACTTCAAATGGACTGTCACCACTTCCATCAAACGTTAGCGGACCTTGAATAGTTGCTGCGTTAAATTGTGTAAAACTACCAGTTGTTACACTGGCAATTAAATCACCAGGATTTGGGTTAAAGCTCAACTCACCTTCTGACAAAGTAATGTTTGTGAAGAAACCATTGAAAGCAATTCTTCCAGTTAATCCAGCAGCTTCAGCAGCACCAGCGAATACAGCACCTAAAGCGAAAGGAAGAGCAGCGATGGAAGCAACGATTTGGTTTTTCATTTTTGAGACTCCTAATGATTAGTTATTTGTTTACTCAGTGACGATGAGGATAATACTTAGATTCTTATATACTTAACTACTTAAATTAAAGATTGATACTTCTCAGTAGTTTTAGGGGTTTGTGAACCTCTGTTGCCCTCATGAATATAAACTAACTAATTTCGCTGAGGAGTTGCAACCCTTTTTCCCAGTCTTTACTGAATCTTTAAAAAACTCTACTGCTAATTTCACCCTATTTAATGCTATTTCACCAGAGATATTTACCGAATCAAAGTGTTTTTGAGCACACATATAACAGTATTAACAATTAGGACAATAGTCGTAGATATATATAGTTAATTGATTTTACCTATTTGATATATATGGAAAATGATGAAAAAAAAGCCTGATATAGATTTCCATCCCATTCTCAGTAATTAGTCTACACAACTGAGTAATGTTACTAAGCATTTTTTACTAAGCTAAATTGCATTTTCATCAAATATAACAAGTCATTGTGAAATGTGTTTCATATCACTGACAAAAACAGATGTAATATGCTAGATATATGTAAAAATTTCATGAAAATGTCACAATAATCTAATCTAATGTATAGAGCTAAATAGAAGAAAAGTTAGGTAAAAGTCGAGGAGGCTTACTACTGGTAAATGACTATAAAATTAGGTCAATAGCTTTTTCTTTAAAGGGGATAAAAAAAAGAAAATTTAGTATTTTTTTGCCTTCCTATTGCAAAAGGTACTGCCAAGAGGCTAACTGAAATGACAATACCGGGACACAGAATTAATGAGTGTACATCTTCTTGATTCATACTTCAGTGCCTAACACTAATATTAATAGACTGACTTCCTTAATTATCCTTGCTAGTTTTATGTGGGGTCGTCTATGGAAAATGTTACCAACAATTAAGAGACAGTCTAGCGATCGCTATTAATTGATAAATACTAGGAGCGGGAGCGTGCAAAACTCCGACAAATGATCGACGACCGCTAATGAACTAGCGGTCGCCCTAAAAATTTATAACAGATATTTTTTGTAATTAAGTATAGATGTAAAAATCTCAGATAATTAAATGGATTTGAAATAATAGTTAGGAAGGAGCAAGCGATCGCTGTTTTTTCTACACTCTGATAATTTGACTAATCATAGATATTCTAATCATAGATATTATTGATTAGACCAGAGCGATCGCAAAGACAATCATCAACTTTTAGTTTAGGAGTTTTTCTTACGACGGCTAGCGACTAAACCTGTAGCAACTACAGCTAGACCGAATAATGCAGTTGGTTCTGGAGCATCAATCATCACATCAAGCTGTGAGTTAGTAGTTTGTGAACCTCTCTTGCCCTCACGAATATAATCTACCTAATTTCACTGAGGTATTGCAACCATTTTTGCGAGACTTTACGGAATCTTTAAAAAACTCTACTACAAAATTAACTTTACGTCATGAGATTTTACGAGGTATTTACGGAAATAAGGCATTATTTTTTACATTTATGTATCAGTATTAACAACTAGGCTAATAGTCATATATTTATGTAGTTAGTTGATTGAAACTACTTTATATCGATAAAAAACGAGGATAAACAGTTATATATAGATTTAATTCTCATTTAACAATTAGTCCAAACGACTCAGTGATGTGACTAAGTATTTTCCGATCAGCTAAAGTGAATTTTCATCGGAACTAACAAATTATCGTGAAGTGTGTTTCATATCACTGACAAAAATCAATATAATATGCTATAAGCAAAAATCCAACTAAAATGTCACAATAATATGTAGATATAAAAAGTCAGGTCTAAAGTAGAAGAGGCTTGGAATTGGCAACGTACAATACCAAGACACAAAATTAATGAGTGAGGATCTGAAATTCAACTCTGACTCCTGACTCCTAGTTCCTGACTCCTTTCTTGATAAAAGTCCTTTTTTGTAATTAAGGAAAACTCTTATGGCTAATACCAGCAATTTTCGTCAAGCAATTCGTGAGGCTCAAAGTCAAAACCTAGTTGGCCCAAACGTGATTTCTAATGCTCTACCTTTTGTAGGTGGTGGCCTAATTCTCACAGCAGTAGGTACTTTTGGTGGCCTACAAGTGCTACAGTCTAACCCCGGTCTATTTATGACCACATTCTGGGTAGCACTTATCGGCGAATTAGCATTATTTTTTATTGCCCGTGGAATTGCGGAAAGAGGCAATAATAACGTAGCCCTACCTTTATTAGCTACTTACAGCTTGTTATCCGGCTATACCCTGAGTGGTTTAGTATATGTGGCCTTAAGTACCCAAGGAGTAGGTATTGGAGGAGTAGGTTTTGCGGCTCTCGGTTGTGGTGTCACCTTTATTGGAGCTCGTCAAATAGGCTCAAATCTATCTGAAGAAGATGGCATGGCCTTGACTAAAACTGTCAGCTTGGGAATAATTGCTTTATTAGTAGCAGTTGTAGGCCAAGTTATTTTTAGCTTTTTCGGTGTTTATACTCCAAGTTGGTTAGAAATAGGTATATCTGGCATAGGTGTATTTCTATTTGCTGGCGCTGCAGTAGTAGATTTCTACATTTTGCCCCGTACTTATCGTGACGATCAGTATATTCCCGCAGCTCTCTCGATGTACTTAACTTACATCAACCTATTCATTTTTATTCTGCGACTTTTGATTGCTATTAATAGTCGCGAGTGACATACTCCCACACTGATTACAAGAATCAGTGTGGGCTTCTCAGCGACTTCTCTATGAGAACATTGACTGAGCTAGCACGGGATGCCCCACCGCTCCAATTCAATTAGTTAGAATAGGCTTAATTGTACGCCTTCACATCCTTCAAACCTTGTTGTTGGTAGTAGGTTTTTAATCAAAGCCTTTGCTCTATTCTTGATATTAATTGCAGCATTTAAGTCACGCCCAATTGATAGATTACATTGAGGACAATTGTGCTTTCTTTGAGCCAAAGTTTTCTTGACTTTATGTCCACAATTACTACATTCAGTTGATGTTCCATGAGGTTTTACTTTGACTATTAACTGACCAGCTCTTCCAGCCTTGTCAGTTAATATTTGATTAAATTGACCCCACCCTGCATCATGTACAGACTTTGCTAATTTAGACTTAGCCATACCTTTTATATTCAGTTTCTCAACTGCTACAATATCGTAATTAGATAATAAATTATTAGCCGTTTTGAAATGAAAATCTTTTCTTGTATCAGCTACCTTTCTATGTTTCTTAGCTAATTGTTTAATTGCTTTTTGCCTACGCTTACTGCCCTTTTTTCTTCTAGATACTTTCCTTTGGGCTGATTTAAGTTTACATTCAGCTTTTCTCAAGTATTTAGGAGCAGGTATAGATTCATTATCAGAAGTTACTACAAAATCAATTAAACCTACATCTATACCTACTATTTTACCTCGTTTTATATCTGGTTTGATTTCGGGTACAGTTTGATCCTCTAAACTAAAAGTGACAAAATAACCGTTAGATTTTCTCGTAACTGATACAGTTTTCATCATAAATCCATCTGGTAATGGTCTGTGAACAATTACTTTGACATCACCTATTTTAGACAACTTGACTTGATTATTAACAAACCAGTGTTGTTTAAATTGAGGATAAACAAAAGTTTTATATTGGTTCAATCCTTTAAATCTTGGTTTACCAAGACGCTTTCCAGACTTATCACTTTTCATCCATCTATCAAAGGCTAACTCAACTCTTTTTGGTACTTCTTGCAATACTTGAGAATGAATATCTTTGTACCATGGTCTATCGATTTTTAATTTAGGTAATGATTGTTTTTGACTATAGTAAGTCGGTTGGTCTTTTAATTCTGGCAAGTGGCAAATTAAAGGACAATAATTAATTGAGCATCTATTTTGCTTCCACCAATCAAATCTTTGAGCCAACATATAGTTGTACTG
Organism: Okeania sp. SIO2C9; assembly: GCF_010672455.1. Lineage (GTDB taxonomy): Bacteria > Cyanobacteriota > Cyanobacteriia > Cyanobacteriales > Microcoleaceae > Okeania. The sequence continues at coordinate 12,068 of NZ_JAAHGO010000026.1, forward strand.
GAAACGTAACATTTCCAGAGTTTTATCTATTTTTTCTGCTTGAGTTTTTGTTGGACGTAATTTGTATTGGTAAGCAATTCTCATCTCGATATTTCTTGAGCTACCAGAATTATATTATCATAGTTTATATACATATTTGCCAGATATTAAAGATGAAAAAAACATGACAAAATCATGAATAATTAATGATTAACAATTATTAATTAGCCAGATAATGTACAAGATAAACGTTGAGAAATTGACACACATTGTAGAAAAAAAATCACGCATTCATCCCACACTGACTAAGCACGTTTTCAGTTTGGGACTTCTGCTTAAAACAGCTAAAATTTGAAAAACCCGGTATTAGTGCTAAACCTAGCACTGAAATAAACCAGGTTTTATTGTATAGTTTATGTTGAATAATGGTTTGTGTATAAGTTTAAAGATATAACCTGCATGGAAAACCACAAGCTCAAAGAAACAAAAAAGCTGAAAGCTAATTGCTATATTTCTATTGAAAGGAGGCGATCGCCATGGAAGTATTAGACATTAAACGAGAAATTGAAAATTTGTCCTCTCGTCTGGGAAAAACCCAGGACTATCTTTGACGTTCCGGCACTAAAAGCAAAAATCCAAGATTTAGAGCAAGTTGCAGCTCAACCGGAATTTTGGGATGACCAAACAACGGCACAAAATACTCTGCAAGAGCTTAATGACCTCAAATCTCATCTACAGCAATATCAGCAATGGCAAAATAATCTGGAAGATACTAGAGCAATCTTTGAGTTATTGGAGCTAGAGACAGATGAATCTTTATTGGAGGAAGCTCAAGCAACTATCTCTGGTCTCAACCAGGAGTTAGACCGGTGGGAACTACAGCAATTATTATCTGGTCTCTATGACCAAAATGGTGCAGTTATTACTATTAATGCTGGCGCTGGAGGTACAGACGCTCAAGACTGGGCAGAGATGTTGTTGCGGATGTATACCCGGTGGGGAGAAAGTCATAACTATAAGGTACAGTTGGCAGAAATTTCTGAGGGAGATGAAGCAGGTATTAAGTCTGCAACTCTGGAAATTATCGGGCGCTATGCTTACGGTTATCTGAAAGCAGAAAAAGGTACTCACCGCTTGGTCAGAATTTCACCTTTTAATGCTAATGGCAAACGACAAACCAGTTTTGCAGGAGTGGAAGTGATGCCTGTGCTAGATAATTCTGTAGAGTTGGAAATTCCAGAAAAAGATTTGGAAATTACTACTTCTCGGTCTGGCGGCAAGGGTGGTCAAAACGTCAACAAAGTTGAAACAGCAGTGCGAATTGTTCATATTCCTACAGGTTTAGCTGTGCGTTGTACTCAAGAACGCAGTCAGTTACAAAATAAGGAAAAAGCTTTAGCATTGCTCAAAGCTAGGTTACTGATAATTGCCAAAGAGCAACGCGCTCAAGAAATTGGTGAAATTCGGGGTGACATGGTAGAAGCAGCTTGGGGTAATCAAATTCGTAACTATGTATTCCATCCTTATCAGATGGTAAAAGACTTACGGACTCAGAAAGAAACTACTGCTATTACAGATGTAATGAATGGCGAGCTAGACTCATTCATTGAAGCTTATCTGCGACAGGAAAATCAAATGGTCGAGAGTCAGTCTGCATAAACAAAGGCAGAAGGCAGAAGGGACAATTGGAAGGGGTTTCTGACCCCAACAAGCTTCTGATTTATGAATTCGTTAATGGTTCGGGGGCGGGTTTATCTGAATAATTTGTCATACCATTAACTTAACGCGGAACCCGCCCCTACTGAGGAACCCGCCCCCTACTGTGGAATTCGTTAATGGGTCGGGGCGGGTTTATCTGAATAATTTGTCATACCATTAACTTAACGCGGAACCCGCCCCTACTATTCAACATTTTAGGTGTGTCACACCACTACTGGACTGTACACTTTATTTACGCAGGAACTCTACATATAGCAAGCAAGGGCGAATGCCATTCGCCCCTACTCAGCTACTCCGCTACTCCCCCGCTCCCCCGCTCCCCTACTCAGCTACTCCGCTACTCCCTATTCCTACTCCCTCTTTAGCCCAAAGTATGTCACAATGAAGATATTTTATCCAACCCTGACTATAATATGTCCTCATGTCAAAGGTCTACAGCACTATAGAGCTAATAGATATCCTAGCTGAAGAGCGCCAAGCTTGTCTGCAAGGCCAGCGCCTGAATTTGGCAGCAACTCCCCGCACGGGAAACCCAGTAGTTGACCATTTTCTCAAACCAGAAGCTTTCCAAAAGTTTACTGCATATCAAGATTTTAAGGCTGCTGTTCATCGCTATCAAACAGAATATTTGGTTTCTGGTATTGTGTGGCGACAGGTGACAGTTAATGATAAGATTATTAGTTTTCCCGTAGTGCATGAACAATTAATTGCTTTATTGAGCGATCTAGAAATTTTGCAGGCAGCAAAGGTTTCTGTATTAAATTTCTGGAGTCAGGTGACAATGGGGATGGACTTATATTTAAGTGTGGGTAGTGGTCGAGACTTTCGCAAAATAGAAATACAAGAAGTAGAAGCGATCGCTCAACGTACAGAATGGGCAAATATGTTGAAGTGGGAAAAATCCAATTTTCTGGAGATGCTATTACAGTTAGGATGGGGAAAACCAGAGTTAGCAGCTTATCGTAGTGGCTGGCCTAATTCTGGAAGTGAGTATATTCATGCTGTGAAACCAGGAAAGCAACCTATTTGTTAAAAAAGCGGTCAGCACCTCAGCAGTAAACGTTATATAGTGGTTATGCGTAAGTCCTGTTCATCTAAGTTTTCTGGTGAGTGGTTGGCGATCGCCCGTTTGACAGCAGATTTCAGGTAAATAGCGAGTGGTGGCGGTAAAAGTTCAATTTTACGAGCGATCGCCAGTTTGTGGAATTCAGGAACTGGGAAAATTTACCGACCAAAATTAGAGGAAATTCTGTTTTTACCGCAAGATTGATTGGTTTTTCCTGCGGAATGCTGCGCAAACATGCCCTAGCTCCCCTACGGGAGAGCGCGGGTCTTCAACCAACGTTGAGATAAAATTATTTCCTCTCTTTACTGCGATTTAATATAACGAAACTGAGTATGCTAAATAGCAATCAGGAAAAAAGCCTTATCGAAACTGTCTTCTTGTCTGTTCTACCTTCTGCGTAGCCTCATGTAACTGATTTACCAATTTCAGGCTATCAGCAGATTTTTCAGCATCGACGTGGAGAGCTAATCCACACATCGGGCAAACTATCGGCTCTCCAGAGAGCAACATCGGCATAGTAGTGGGGATGACAAAAGTGCATTCGGGGCAGGGAATACCATGTTGGTGAGTAGACTGTCTGGGCATAATATCTCCTATACAAAATAAATTACAAATTTTACGAGGGAATACCGTTTCACAGAAGTTAAAAGTCAAAAGTAAGATTTTATAGACTCTAAACTTTGATGCCAAACTAATTTCAGGAATTTATTTTAAATATATAGTTTGAAACTATTTGTGACATCTTTCAAGTGAATTGGTATAATAACTCTGCTGTCATCTTTTTGACCAAAAGATCGGGTCTCAAGCCTCCCCTTTTCAGGGGATGAAAAAAATCAAATTCAGTATTTCAATCCCGATGGCGATCGCCAGATGTACTGATAAGTGAGGTGTTGGTAATTTGAGGTATGATACCATGTCCGGATAAGAGCGCGATAGAACTCCGTGACCTTTACGCGACCAAAAGACTTTCTCCTTCTACTCGGGGTTTCTTCTATCTTTCTTCCCTCCTGACTCGCTCCGACTGACTTCCCCTCCTGGGAGGGGCACGCGGGTGGGTTGACTCCTAAAGAATTAAGACTAATATCATACACTAATTTACCAACGCCATAAGTGATAACTGATAACTGAAATGCTGATGGTGTATCCTAGCCTTCTTAGGACGGCTCAGTGGTAGTTGTTGTATCACTTTCCTCTGATGAGTTTTCAGCATCAAGAGTTTCTACTTTTCCGCTTGTGGTACTAATTCCTTGTTCCATCACCCTAAATAAGGTCAGCAAACCAACCGGAGTATCCGCTTGACCTGCGCTGATATGTATCTTCATTGCCGAGCTAGAACTCTGTTTCGCTAGACCCGCTTTAAATGCCAAGATATTAGGTTCCAGAGAAGAGTCTTGACCAGATGTCTCAGTGGGATTAATGGTTGTTCTGTGTTCAAGCTCAACTGCTTCATTAACCTCTACCCCAAAGTCAATGGTCGCCTCGCGTACTTCTATTATGGGAATAGGGACGATGGACAATACTGGAATCTCGACCGTAAACTCGATTGTATCTCCCCCTACTCCCGTCTTTGTATACTTAAAAGTAAATGTTTTTAACTGACTAACTCCTTCGTCATCATCATCAAACCCTACTTGTTCAATAAAATTAGCAGTTGCTTGCGCTGCTTGGCTTTCAGCTTGCACGAGTGCCAACAATGGCGCTCCAATAATCTGATACAGTGGTACCGATGATAGGTCTGTAGCATTTGGCATAGTTTAATCTCCAAAGTTTTTTTACTGGGTAATTAATAATTAATAATTATTAATTAAATAATTGAGGTTAAAAGCCTCCTCTTTCAAGGGAAAAAAAATTGATTTTTTCCCCCTTTGCGTCAATCTGATGGTTTTAACCATAGGTAATTATCAATTAATGAAAAGTCGTGGCAACCCTAAAAGTTCGTCAAATCCAGTTTTAGCGAAATCGATGATAGTGCTGTCTCTGGCAGACTTGTGAGTTCCCTTGTAACCACCTCAACGTTAATTTCCTCAAGATCTTTCATCAATAATTTTTCAACCTTGATCGAAGAGGTAATATCATTGAAATCGTCTCCCACCCAAGGAGTGTCCTTTGTAAAAGTCTTGGCTCTACCTTGGAATCCCTCATGTTCGTAAAGTGTAACCTTCATCCCCCTTGGTACTTTCAAGGAACTCAACTGATCGTTTTCTAAGCTTGCGGTATCGTAGCTTCCCTCACTGAGTTCCTGACACGCTCCTTCATAATTCTCATGTTGATAGATGACGACTTTGCTGGTCGGGATTGGGTCATTTTTGCTGGTCGGGATTGGGTCATTTTGATTGCTGAGAATAGCAAACTTCAGATCGATGGTCGCTTCCTTAATATCCGTTCGGGGAACAGAGAGGAGTTTAAGAAACGGATCTTCTTTGTATAAAGGTCTTAGATCGCGAGAATAGTTATCTGAAATAACTCGTGCTTGACTGATTTCACTAAGAATTTCTCCGATAATATGTTTCAATTTTGCCATAATATTAGTCTCCAAGTTTTGATTACAGGATAGTTAATAATTAATAATTAATAATTAATAATTAATAATTAAATAATTCTGGTTTGAAGGAGCAGTCAGCAAGCCTCTTGCCTCCTCCGGAGGAGCTGCCTCTTGCAGAGGAGCTTCCGCTTTTCATGTCGGCGACAGCCGAAGTGCGAAGTTGTGCGGAACGCTAAACGCTATATCCAATCAACCAAGAGAAAAGTGCTAGGATATTTCCTGACCTTCAATTCCCGTAAGGTTTTAACCAGAGGTAATTATCAATTATCCATTAATGAAAGGATTTTCCTCTGAGGTTGAATAAACTGTGACCATATCCACATTCACAAACTACCATGAATGTAGATATGAAGTCACGCTACTCAAATATCAAAGCTCTATATTTGAGTTGTGCTTATACTGTTGTTGTAACTGGTTCTGCGTCCGGCGATGTAATAATATCATTGAGAATAGTCAAGACTTTCTGCATTCCTGCTGGCATATCATCCTGTACAGCATGGAGAGAGATATCCATGGTATATTCAACTGCATACTTAGAGTTCGCAGCCGAGGAGCTATCTTTTTTGGCAGAATATGCGGCGTTGAACTTCGCTTGAACTTTTGTCCCACCCCAGCGAGATTTGGCTTTGACGCTTGCGCTTATATCTTTTTCCGTTCCCTCTGTTGTTGTTTTTTCCGTTTCTGTTTCAGCACTGATATTCGCCTTGAATTGGATCGTCATATCATCAATGCGAATATAGGGGATAGGCACAATTGTTAGTAATGGAACTTCGAGTGTTTTATATGTTGTTGTACGATCAGTAAGACTACTATCATTTTCATTCTCTGCATCTGTATAACCCGTACTATATTTAAAACTGATATTCTGGATATCACCTTCCTCAGTCATACCAATTGACTCAATAAACTCAACCGTCGATATTGCTGCTTGTGACTGGGCTTCAACTGCAGCAACCAAGGGACCACCAATGATATTGCCAAAGGGAATGGCTCCCAATTGTTCTGTTGCCTCGATTTGAACTGTCATAATAATTTCTGTTGTTTAATGCTTAAAGGACAATTGTTAGAAAAAATTCTGCATTCTTCTAGTTACAGATATTTTTTCTTAACTAGCTATTAGCTTTTAGCATTTCCGTTCCCGAAGACTCCGCAAACAGCGAGCCTCCTGGGAAGGAACTAGGTTAACAGTTTTTAGCAGCTCTGGGTTTACCCCGGTTTCTATAAAGGAGGGGTTGGAATTCCCTTCTAAAGATTTACTGCCAACTGCTAACTGCTAAGTGCTGATTGCTTATTTAAGTGGTTCAGTAACTTCTCAATCCACTTATGACTCCATAGTGGCAAGTTTCTGCTGTAAACGCCACTAAAGTTTGCAATTTTAAGAAAAAAGATAAGGATTTAGCTCCAGCAATTCCCCAAAGCTAGTACCCATAACAATTTCAGAGATATAAAACTTAAGAACATCCCTACTATTTAGGGGAAAATTGCTTAACTTTGGAAAAACTTAAAAGTTAAGGATTTTAGGCGTTGGTAATTTGAGATCTGATATCTTGTCTGTATAAAAGCGCGATCGAACTCCATGACCTTTACACAACCAAAAAACTTTCTCCTTCTATTCCTCTTTCTTCTTCTTTCTTCCCTCCTGACTCCTGAGGACTGACTCCTGACTCCTAGGTGATTGAGATTAATACCATACACTAATTTACCAACGCCGGATTTTACTTCTGGTTTCCGATGGACAATAATCAGAAAAAATTCAAATAATCCACAAAAATTTCTATTATCAAATTTATTCCATAAACACCACTAAAGTTGACAATTTTTAAGAAAAACTTAATAATTTAGTACCAGCCAATCCCAAAGACCAGTTATTGTATTGGTTTCAGATATCGAAAACTTATATTAATAACCTCATCACTTTGGAGTGTTATCAGAAACCGGGTTTATTGGAGACAGATGTGAGTATAAGCATTTTTTATGAACCCGGTTTCTCTGCTTTATTTATACCGACACTACCGGATTTGAAATTGTACTTATTATATCATGTCCGTTTATATCGTTTGTGTAAACCCAAGGGTGAATATCTACAGGAAATAATGGTTTTTTTCTTGCGAGGGTAGCCTTTCTTCCTCTTCTCTCTTCCCTCTTCCTTCTTCCCTCTTCCTTCTTCCTTACCTTTGCTATACAAGACCGATGCTGCCGGACATGATATTACTTAACTTTTGACCGGAAAATTTGGGTCAATAGCCTCCCCTTTTAAGGGGATAAAAAAAAGAATATTCCGTATTTCAAGCCTCCTAGTTCAGCAGGAGGTACTGATAACTGATAACTGATAACTGATAACTGAAATGACAACCCCCAAACTTAAAAACTTTACTTCAAATTCCGCACCCTTAACATATTTTAACATTAAACTGTAGTCTAACATTATCAAGTATTTGCGGGTAAATAGACTTGTTTTGAAATCAAGAATTGTCCTATGACTCTAGATAGCCAAATAATTTGTTCGGCAATGACATCTTTAAAATAACTTGAGAGAACCCGATCCTTGAATATTGGCGTAATCTGAAATTCGATGACGCCTATTGGCCAAGTTTTTAGATGCCTGCAAGTAAGCATAGGTAACCGTATTTATGCTGAATGAACCAGGAAAATCTAATTTGGTACTTAAATTGTACGGATATAATGTTAACCAATACTGAATATGAAGTTAATTTTCTTGCCAAAAGATCAAAATGACTTTTTCCCAAAATAAACCCGTGGATTTTGAACCTATTAACAAAAAAATCCTAGATGCAGAAGTTTTACAGGAAAACAACTTATCGGAGAAATATACAAGAATTTATGGCGTTGCTGAATAAATGTATGATTTTACAGGATTCAGGAGTCAGGATTCAGTAGGTATAAAAGAGTTTTTCAGTAACTTTCAGAAGAAGAAATAAGTATAATTTGCACTGTTGTTTTGGCTTAAAATTTACCCAAAATTGAATTTCATACCGTGTTTCAGCAACGCCGAATTTATAAATGATCCCTATTTTATGAAGATAGGCATCAGGGACATCTTTACTTCTACAGATAAGATAAAAAATTTGTTAATCAAAAAAATATAACAAAAATGAGTAAATATGTACGCAGACGTGGTGTAACCCTTACCAATCAGGGTTCAAGGAAACTTAATCAAGCCAAATCAGAGGCAGAAATTGAGCAAAACCAGCGATACACCCTTGAATCTCTTAGTAAAAAAATAGGTTTAACTCCCAATACCCTTAGCAAAATATTTACCTGCTCGTCAGGAGTCGATAAACGTACCTTAAAATGCTGCTTCGATGCCTTTAATCTGAGTTTGTTAGCGGATGATTATCTCTACTTGAAGTCTGAGCAAGATAATCAGGTCCAGATTAACCCTATACCCCCTGCAGAAAACTACTCCTTCCTAGAACCAGTCTGCAATTCTCCTTTCGATATGCTGCGCGATCGCAACAACGCTGCCCAAATAAAAAAAATGGTTCAACCACAAGACGATCTGCAACCTCGTTTGCCAACAGCACCGGGAGGACAGATGCCCCTATATTCTGTCTTTTACATTGACCGTCCCATCATTGAATCCCTCTGTTACGAAGGCATCCAGGAACCAGGTACACTGTTGAACATCCGTGCTCACAAGCAAATGGGCAAAACCTCCCTAATGAGCCGTATCTTGTATTACGCTAGATCCCTCGATTATCAAACCGTTTCCCTGAACTTACAACTGGCAGATGCAGAGATTTTACAGAACCTAGAACGCTTCCTAAAATGGTTCTGTGCTAGAGTTAGCAAGGAGTTAGAATTTCCCTATTCGCCATCCCATGAGCAGATAGCTGATTTTTGGGATAATTCCTTGGGCAGCAAATCAATCGCCACTGACTATTTCAATGATATTATCTTAGCAAACCTAGATCGTCCTTTGGTAATAGCTATTGATGAACTCAATCAGCTTTTTGCCTACCCCGATATTGCTCGTGAATTTCTCCAACTTCTGCGAACCTGGTCTGAGCAAGCAAAAGCAGGGGTAGCAGAAAGTAATGCTTGGCAAAAGCTGCGACTGGTGACAGTTCATTCTACGGAAATTATCATGCCTCCATCGATTAATCCCTCCTTGTTGAATACTGGGTTAGTCATCAATTTACCTGAGTTTACTCCAGCTCAAGTGCAGGATCTAGCACGGCGCTACGAACAAGAGATGACCGAACAACAAATCCAGCAACTAATTACTATTCTAGGCGGACATCCCTATCGCTTACAGTTAGCATTTTATTACCTACACCAACAGACTATAACCCTAGAAGAACTTTTAGAAAATTCTCAGAGCGCAACTTCTCTTTATGCAGAACATTTAAAACAACAATGGTGGAATCTGCAACGCTATGATGAATTATTGCCTATCTTTACTGAAATTGTGAACAACCCCAAACCGATAGAAATAAAAGTATCCCTTGGTTATAAGTTGCAAAACATGGGGTTGATTCATTTGGAAAGCGATCGAGCGTGTCTGTCTTGTGAGTTATTTCGTCCGTTTTTTATGGGAGTTTTGAATTGATTTAGGACTTACGCAGATACGCTATATATAGCGCTCAAAACTATTGGACAATAGTTAGTTATTGTAATCTATACATAGTGCCTTTGCATAAGTCCTGTTGATTGTTATTTTGACTGCGTTACATTTCATTAATACACTCTACTAGACTAATGAAATAACTACTTAGGTAAGGTTGATGGTAGGCAAATGCGGCGCTCACACAGATTATGGCACGGATGCACAGATTAAGTGTAAGTGTATTTCATTAATGGATAATGGATAATTACCTCTGGTTAAAACCGTCCTAATTTTTGCAATAAATCGAAAACCACATAATACCAGACTCCTATTCGTGCATAACCTGCAAGTTTACTACCCAATTCGTTCCCCACTTTGTTAGAAACTATTTCCACTACTACATCTGGTGCTTTACCAAATTCCCAAGTATAATAGCTGAAGAAACTATGGTGAAATTATGGATTTTGTTTCAATTGCCAAAATAGCAGCACCAATTGCAGGTTCTTTGGCAAATGTTGCTGTTCAAAAAGGATTTCAATTTATTAATCAAACAGACATACAAAAAGCATATGTAGGGGCGAATGGCATTCGCCCTCAGTTGATTTAGTATCCGTGCATAAGTCCTGATATATAATTTAATACCAAAGATTTAGAAGAGAGTATGGTGAAATTATGGATTTATTTTCAATTGCCAAAATAGCAGCACCAATTGCAGGTTCTTTGGCAAATGTTGCTGTTCAAAAAGGATTTCAATTTATTAATCAAACAGACATACAAAAAGCAATTGAATCTGGAATCAAAGCTGTGGAAAAAGAGGAATAAAAATTCCCTGAACAACAGCGTTTATTTTATTCAGCTAGAAAAGATGGTTGGTCTGGAACCGATAATTTTTTAAATCATTATTTTAGTGATTCTGGCGTTTTAGCACAACTGCAAAAGCCTTTAACTAATCAAGGCAAACCAGACATTAAAGTTTTAACTGAAATATTTAAACAAGCAGCAGAAGCTAAAAATATTAAATTGACTGAATCAAGTCTACAAAAATGGATAGAAACATTTGTTAATGCTTATTTTCAAAACACTACAACTTATATTAGCTTCCAAGTTGCTAAAGAAGATTATTTGAAGCAGCTAAATACCTGGTTTAATAATGTAATTTTTGCTGGCATTAATGTTGCGCCACAAGAAGAAGAAAGAAAAAAGTTAGTTGATATTTTTGTGATTCCAGAGGTGAAGGAAGAGGCTTATAAACAAGATTTTCTATTAGCAGAAACTCCAGAAAAACTAGAAAATAAACTCTTGGTAAATACTTCTGGTCGTAAATTTTTAGCTTCTCAGTTATTGAGTGAAAATAAGTCTCAAAAATTTGTCATCTTGGGTGGACCTGGTTCTGGTAAAACAACCTTAATGAGTTATTTTGCTCTAATGTTGGCACAGAAACAGTCTCAAGTTTTGGGTTTAGACCGCGATCGCGACTGGTTGCCTATTTTAATTAGAATACGAGATTTTGTCAGAGATTTAGATAAAACTATTCCGGAACATATTCGTTTATTTGCTGAAACAAATATGGCACTCCAAGATTTGCCGACAGGATTTTTTGAGCATTGGTTAGAAGATGGTAGAGCTTTAATTTTACTGGATGGTTTGGATGAGGTGGCGGAAGAAGGCAAACGTTATGATGTTGTGCGGCGCATTGAGACTTTTTTAGGGAAGTTTGATAAAAATCCAGCAATTATTACATCTCGCCCTGTGGGTTATCGGCGCGACTTTTTCAATACCGCAGAATTTCCCCACTATCAAATGCAGTCTTTTGATGATGACAAAATTTCTCTGTTTCTTGATAACTGGTACAATAGTCGTTTTGCAGATCCACAGCAAGCACAAAGGTGGAAGGAAAGTTTACAAAGGGCGTTGGGTGAGAATGACCGGATTAAATTATTGGCAAGAAATCCGTTGTTGTTGACGATTATTGCTTTGATTCATCGGTATCAGGCGGTTTTGCCGAAGCAAAGAAATAAACTTTATGAAAAAGCAGTGGAGACTTTGTTGGTTTCTTGGGATGAAATCAAGGAATTGAGCAGTCATCAGCGACTGAAGCATTTGGATATGGAGGATCTGAAACGGTTGATGGAATTGTTGGCATATTGGGTACATACTCAGGGAAAGTTTGGGAATGAGGAAGAGGGTGGTACTTTGATAGATAAGGATGACTTGATTGAAAAGTTGAATCTGGAGATTCGGGAATTAAAGGATTTAAAGTTGTATCAAGCACAGGAAGAAACAGGAAGATTTCTGGAGTTGATTCAGGGGCGCACTGGTTTATTGAATGAGCAGGGGCAAGATTATTATGCTTTTGTGCATAAAACGTTTCAAGAATATTTGTGCGCTCAAGAGATTCAATATCGGGCAAAGAATGAATATGATTTAGGAATTATTTTGAATTGTATTCGGGAGAATTTGCACGATGCTCACTGGCGGGAAGTCTTACTATTGCTGGTCGTTCTCGGCCATATTGGATCAAATTTCGGAGGATGTAGTTAATGCTCTATTACCAGTTCTACTAAACTTACCCAAACTTACCAATACACGACCGCATAGGTTTTGGAGCTAGTTTCCTGTTTCACAGAAGACCACTGACCGCAGTCTGTAACTTATCTTCTCCACAGGCTTAAATTCGCTTGAAACTCAAGCTACTGATACACATAATTTTTCAGGTTGATAGCAGCGTTCAAATCTCTGTCAGCTTGAAAACCGCATTCACTGCATTTGCTAACGCAAAGCTGCGCTAACATAAGTTCTCAAGTGTAACGGCATTTTCTGTTGATGCCCACAGTTTGAACATATTTGAGAACTTGGATAAAATCTATCCGCTATGACTAATTCACTGCCGTACCATTCACATTTGTATGTAAGCTGACGCTTGAATTCATAAAATCCACAATCTGCTATGGCACTTGCTAATTTGTGATGTCTTGGTGCGCGTTCCCTTGCGACTGGCGTCGTCGCGGGGTCGCACCGCTTTTTGAGCATTCCACTTACATTCAAGTCCTCAATTACTATGGTGCTGTGGTTTTTAGCTAACCATGTCGTGAGTTTATGTAGAGTATCTGCTCTGATATCAGCAACTTTTTTGTGAACTTTGGCTAATTTTTTTACTGCTTTGAGTCGGTTTTTGGAACCAATAACTTTTTTGCTGACTGCACGTTGATGACGAACTAATTGTTTTTTGGCTTTCCTGTAAGCTTTGACATTAGCAAATTTACTGCCATCAGAACAGGTTGCTAATGTATTTATGCCTATATCTACACCAATAATTTCACGTTGCTTTTGAGTTGGATAAGGTTCAAAATCGTACTTAAAACTGATGTACCAACTATCTGCTCGTTTGGATATGGTGACGTTTTTTACTGGTACTGAAGGTAAAATTTCATAAGTTTTTACTACTCCTATTCTGGGTAATTGTATGTAGTTACCTTGAGTGATTTTAATACTTCCTTCTAAGTAAAAGCTGTCTTTTCTGCCTTTTTTCTTAAATTTAGGAAACCCACATCTAGGAATATTTAGAAAGTTTTTAAATGCCCTCTCTAAATCCCTTAAGGCTTGCCCTTGGTGCACATTTAGATACTTCATAGTACCAGGGATTAATTGATTTGACTTCAGCTACTAAACGTTTGTGCAAAGTAATTGCACTGGGACGTTTCTTGGTTAATTCGTACTCTTTGATACAAGTTGTTAACCCCCAGTTATAGGCATGACGTTAGCGTTTGCGGTAGCATTCCGATAGGAAAGCTTTGCGCCAGCAAACTACTCCTGCGTGTTTGGCAAGTATTGTTTTTTGTTGATTGTTAAGTTTTAACTTAGTTTTAAAGGATTTCATTGTCAGCGAGGGGTTACCTCCTGTCATAAATTAAACACAACGCAATTATATCACAATAAATATCTAATTATATCAAATTTTTTAACTTCTGTAGTTAGCCCTCAACATCCCACCAACGCAACCAAACATCCTGCTTGCCTTCAAATTCTCCTGACCATAAAGTTAACCCCAACCCGACTTTTTCTAACCAAATTTCCGTCATTTCACGACTTACGCAGTACAACGTATTTTCGTCGTTGCGACCGATAGGGAAGCAATCTCAAATCCTAGTTTTTCGTACCTCATGCGTAAGTCTTATATGAATAAGATGACTGCCATATTCTATACTTTAAAGGAACACCTCAATTCTCACATCTGATTCCTGATTGCTATATTCTACATTTGTTCCTGAAGACGAGATAAACTCGTTGAATTATTATATAAAGATAACTGGTTATTGTGTGATATTTGACAATAAAAATTGTCTTTAGTTTGAAAATCTCAATGAGGAGTTTAATTGATTATGGTAGGATTAGATAGGAACAATTTGAATAATTCAATTATTGCAGATGGAAATCACGATGAAGAAGAAATAGAGGCTAAAAATTATCGACAACAAAGGTTTCAAGAGTTTTCTACTGATTCTGCTAAAATAAGTGTTTACTTCCGAAACCTTCAAGAAAAATTAATTGAGAAAATTAACCAATACTCAGTTATAGTTGGCTGTGTAGCGTGGTTCACAAATAAAGATGTTTTAAAAGCTTTAGCTACCAGAGAAAAAGTATCAATTATTATTCAAAAAGAAGATTTTCTCAGACCAGATACAGGTGATTGGTCGAGTAAAAAACTAAAACGCCTTTATGGTAATTTACCTCCTGGTCCATCTAAAAGTGGTGAATATTGGGGTGATTTGTTACAAAGCTTAAATATTAATAGCACTTGGGATTCTGAACCCATTCGGTGGGCAGGTAACTTCAATACTGAAAAATTACCAGCATTTCCAAGAATGCACAATAAATTTTTAGTATTTTGTGAGTTTGAATTAGTTGAGCGTTTAATTCCGATAAATGATGATAATGACAATCTCTATAGTATTAAGGCTGATTTAGAAAAAGAACTGAAAATAGTACCAAAAGCTGTATGGACAGGTTCATTTAATATTACTAATAATGGCACAATGTCATTAGAGAATGCTGTATATATAGTAGATACTAAAATATCTAAAGCTTACTATGATGAATGGCAATACATTTTTGCTTTAAGTGAATCTATTCCCAACAAACATTGGAAAAAATATTGGGATGCACCAGAGGAATTTAGAATCGGTACTTAAACTATTAATATAATCAGCTTCTGGCCTCAATAAATAGGGGGCTTTTTTTTACATCAATTAAGACAGGTTGTGTGGGAGTGATCGCCTTAATTTTCATCAGTCCAGTAGGGTGCGTTACGCTAACGCACCATCCATAAAACAGGTATCGTAGATTGACAAATCTAAAATGGTCTGTTACGACGGATTGTTAAATCTCTTTTCTGATATGAATTTAAGCCGTCTAAATGAGCCTACAAATTTTGCTTAAACAACACTAAAAGTTTGAAAAAGTTGTTTCATTTCAGCTTTAAGTGCTGAAATTGCATCTTCTAAAGAACCACAATCATCTGTATCAAGTAAATGAGCATCACCAAAATCAGCACTTGACCACAAATAAACAGGTAATCCAATAGTTAAACTTCCTCTCCACGCGATCGCCTACTTATATCATGTTCGGTTTAATGCTTGTCAAAAAAAATTAGCACAGAGATAATTAGTGTGCCACATATTTGCCAAGTATTCCGAGGGAAAAAGGGTGATTCGTAACCCATCAAATGCAACATTTTAGGTGTATCACTTGCCACGATCCAGAAACTTATAAATTAACAGAGTTTGCTGTTGTTTAAATTAAGATTTTATTTTAGAATAAAAAATATGTCCTAATATATTCTAGCTAGAAATATGAACCAAAAACTAACGTTAAATATTGAAGAAGATCAACTCCATTTTCTTCTCCATCATAAAAACTATGGCTTTAAAGATGAAGCAGAAATGATTAAGGTGGCCTTGCAAAAGTTACAGTCAGAATTAGAAGCTCAAGATTTACAAGAGTCAGCACAATTATATGCAGAAATATACGAAGAAGATGCCGAATTACAAGAATTAACTGAGACTGCTTGTGCATATTTTAAAGAAACATGAAACTAAAACGAGGTATGATTATTGATGTGAATCTTGACCAAAAAATTAGGTCTCAAGCCTCCCCTTTCAAGGGGATGAAAAAAAATAAACTTCAATATTTCAAGCCTCTGACTTTAGGCAGAGGTACTGATAACTGATAACTGATAACTGATAACTGAAATGACCCTACTTTAGGTTCAGAAACAGGAAAGATTAGACCTTGTATTATTGTCACGAATAATACTTATAACGAGCGTGTACCTGTTATTCAAGTTCCGTTACAAACTGGAGTCAAAAAAAGGCAAGGATTAAAACTAATGTAGTAATTGAACCATCTTCAGTTAACTGTTTAAGTGAAAAATAAATAGCAGATTGTTTACAAACTAGACCCATTGATTATTGTTCTAGTTTAGTAAGTATTAGGGGTGAACTAGAAACAGAATTAATCCTAAAAATTGATCTAGCTTTAAAAATTGTCTTTGCTCTATAGAGTATTATTGTTTTAGCTTTCCACGATCCAAAAACTCGTAAGTTAACTGAGTTTGCAGTTGTTTAAATTCAACTTAAATCCATTAGGCTGAGTTAGTGTTAAATTAACCGAACCTTCGAGGCTATAATTAGAAGATATCACTCTTAGATACGAAGCTATGTCAAACAAAACATTTGACCTGAAACAACTACCAATCAGTATTACTGAATTACTATATTCGATTCAAAATGAGCAAGAAATAGTCATTACTAATGATAATATTTCGGTTGCTAAATTGACTCTACTTAATCCAGTTGCTGAAACTAGATTGCCATTAGAAAAAACACCTCAACCTGGATTAAATTTAGGTGCTATGGTAATGATTGATGACTTCTATCAACCTTTACCAGATGAATTTTGGTTGCAAAATAGATGAAATTACTGTTAGATACACATACTTTTATTTGGTGGGATAGTGAGCCATCAAAACTTTCTCAACGTGCATTAGAGTTATTAACAGATAAGAATAATTTGAGGTTATTGAGTGTGGTTAGTCTCTGGGAAATTTCAATCATGGCAGTATGCAGAATCAGCATAATTTACACTATATTCTTGTAGATCGTATGCATATCGAAGTGCTTTGTCTTGATCCCATATATGCTCTAATGCAGTTTTCAGACTCACCCAGAAATCTAGAGATCCTATAGAAAAATCCGAGGATTCATTACTGTATTTTATCCAAAGACTATAAATAGCCTTTAAGTCTTCATCAGGAATACTGGTTGTCATACCATCTGGCATAACACTATCCGGACGTCCCCTGAAGATTGGAGTAGGTGTCTCTGCGTATGTTATTTTAGGATTGAGAATTTTGTCAATATTAGTTTTCTCTTGGCAACCAGATATCTGTCGCAGAATCCTTTCTGTTTCTTGATCAGCTTGCTTCCATCTCCCCTGACTTAAAAGTTCCTGCAATAGATTGTAGTCTACTCCAATTTGTGATTTCAGTTGAATTTTTCCCAGGTCAGCCCCTTTAAAGTTGACTTCTTTAAGGTTAGCTCCACTAAGGTTAGCTCCACTAAGGTTAGCTTCACTGAGGTTAGCTTCACTGAGGTTAGCTCTACTAAGGTCAGCTCTACTAAGGTCAGCTTCACTGAGGTTAGCTCTACTAAGGTCAGCTTCACTGAGGTCAGCTTGACTAAGGTTAGCTCCACTGAGGTTAGCTTGACTAAAGACAACTTTACTAAGGTCAACTTTACCAAGGTTAGCTCCACTAAGGTTAGCTCTACTAAGGTGAGCTTCTCTGAGGTTAGCTCCACTAAGGTTAGCTTCTCTGAGGTTAGCTCCACTAAGATTAGCTTGACTAAGGTTAATTCCAATAAGATTAGCTTGACTAAGGTTAGATCCATAGTTAAGGCTAGCTCTACTAAGGTTAGCTCCACTAAGTTTAGCTTCTCTGAGGTTAGCTCCACTAAGTTTAGCTTCTCTGAGGTCAGCTCCACTAAGGTCAGCTCCACTAAGGTTAGCTTCTCTGAGGTTAGCTCCACTAAGGTTAGCTTCACTAAGGTTAGCTTCACTAAGGTCTACTTGAACATCTCTTTGTTGTTTTCGCCACTGATTCCAAGTATCAATCCCTTTTCTTAAAATTTCTAGCTGCTCAGTATTAGCCATTATATTTAATCTCCAATTTTTGTATTTCCAGTCTATTCAAAATTTCACTCAAGTCAAACAGTACAAATACTTAATTTGACTTTGCTAACCTCAACCTGAATAGTTACATTTTACTTTTGACCTCCAATAATCCTCAAGGAATAACAATCGGATAATTACAGCAACAACTCAACTGTTCTCCGTCAATGTTGCAGATTTGTTTAAAGGGTTTGATGGCGGACAAGTTCATTTATTATCCGGTTCAACAACAGAATTGATACAAAAATGCCCCAGTATTGTCGGGGTTATACCATTTTGAAAAAAGAATGTTACGAATAATAAGCACCATAAAAAGACTTTCAGATAAAGTCTGTTTCAAGAAAAAGGTAATTTGCCACATCAAAAATGGTATTAAATCTATCCATTCTGCATTCTAAATTCTAAATTATAAGAAATACCCTAATTATTTGTAGCAAACATTTATCAATTTGGTATTATAATCTTGATCAAACTTGATAAAGTTGCGACTCGTTGCACGATCCCTAGGTTTACACCTAATACCAATTCAATAAATGTTTGTTACAAAAAAACAATTGGATCGAGTTATTAGTTTAGTGATCGCGGAGCATGGTGTCAGCCGTATTGCTCAAATTACTGAAGATGATGCCATGGGTTGGTTTGAACATTGTGGTTTATTCATATGAAAACCGCTGTAATGTGGAACATGCCTCCACTATTGCAACATTTTAGTTGTGTCAGTCAACTACTATTTTGTTTTAGTTTGGTGATAATATGCAATATATTAACTGATATATTAAATACTTAACTATGCAAACTACTGAATTTCTGAATGAGCTAAATTTATCGCAACGTCAAGCAGTACAACATTTCTGCGGGCCGATGCTAGTTGTGGCGGGAGCTGGTTCTGGCAAAACTAGAGCGCTCACCTATCGCGTGGCCCATCTAATACGTCATCATCGGGTACATCCAGAAAATATTCTGGCGGTGACATTTACAAATAAAGCTGCACGGGAAATGAAGGAGCGGATCGAGAAGCTATTTGCTGGGCAACAAGCAGAAGCAAAATATGGTAAACCATTATCAGCTTTAACACTGGAAGAACAGACTAAGTTGCGATCGCAGGTCTATAAAAGTATTACGAAACATTTATGGATGGGAACTTTTCATAGTCTTTGCGCTCGTATTCTGCGTTTTGATATTAATAAATATCAGGATGAAAAAAAACGTCGTTGGGATAAAAATTTTTCTATTTTTGATGAAAGTGATGCTCAAACTTTGATTAAGCAAATTGTTACTAAACAGCTCAATTTAGATGACAAAAGATTTGAACCACGTTCGGTTAGATATGCTATTGGTAATGCTAAAAATAAGGGAATGTCGCCTCTAGAATATCAAAGGTCGGAACCAGATTATCGGGGGCGGGTAATTGCTGAAGTTTATGGTATTTATCAAGATAATTTGGCAGCTAATAATGCTCTTGATTTTGACGATTTAATCAGAATACCTGTAGAATTATTTCGGCAAAATGAGCAAGTATTGGCTTATTGGCATAAACATTTTAACCATATTTTAGTGGATGAATATCAAGATACTAATCGGACTCAATATAACTTTATTAGATTTTTAGCAACTAATGGTGAAGACCCTAAATATTTTAATAAATGGGAAAATCGTTCTGTTTTTGTGGTGGGAGATGTAGACCAATCTATTTATTCTTTCCGCATGGCAGATTACACAATTTTGCTAGATTTTCAACATGATTTTGGTGATGGTTTGGCGGATGAAGATACGCGGACAATGATTAAATTGGAGGAAAATTATCGGTCGCGGGAAAATATTTTGGAAGTGGCAAATAAGTTGATTGAAAATAATACTCAACGTATTGATAAAATTCTCAAACCAACGAGAGGTTTAGGGGAAGAAATTTATTGTTATGAGGCAGAAAGTGAGTTGGAAGAAGCGGAATTTGTTTGTAGTAAAATTCAGGAAATTACAGACCAAAACCCAGAGTTAGATTTAGGGAGTTTTGCTGTACTTTATCGGACTAATTCTCAGTCACGCGCTCTGGAAGAAGCTTTGATTCATTACGATATTAAATATGTGATAATTGGCGGATTGAGATTTTATGACCGGAAGGAAATTAAGGATTCTTTGGCTTATTTACGAGTTATTGCTAATCCGGCTGATACTGTTAGTTTGCTCAGAATTATTAATACTCCGAGAAGAGGTATTGGTAAGGCGACTATTGATTCTTTGGTAAATGCTTCTTTGGAGATGGGAATACCTTTGTGGGAAATTATTAATGATGAAACTTCTGTTAATACTTTGGCTGGTCGTTCTGCAAAGGCTGTGAATAGATTTGCTGAGATAATTAAGAATTGGCAAAATGAAGTAGAAAATCTGACTGCTGTGGAAATTGTTGAAGGAATTTTGGAGACTTCTGGTTATATTGAAGAGTTGAAAAAAAAGGGTACGGAAGAAGCAGATAATCGACTGGCAAATTTGGGGGAATTATGTAGTGCTGTTGCTCAATTTCAAGAGGATAATGAAGATACAAGTTTAGGAGGTTTTTTGGCGAATGCCTCTCTAGCTTCTGATTTAGATAATCTACAAGATGGGCAGGAAGCTGTATCGTTAATGACTTTACATTCGGCTAAAGGTTTGGAATTTCCAGTGGTTTTTATGGTTGGTTTGGAAGAGGGTTTATTACCTCATTTTCGCAGTAAAAATGACCCTTTGTCTTTGGAAGAGGAAAGGCGACTTTGTTATGTAGGAATTACGAGGGCGCAGGAACAATTATTTATTTCTTATGCTACTGAAAGGCGACAGTTTTGGGGAGCGCGAGATGTGGCAGTTCCATCTCAATTTTTGGCTGAGTTACCAGAAGATTTGATTAATACTAATGGGATGAAAAAGGTGATTTATCGTTCCCGTCGTCAAAGCAAAAATACTAAGAATTCTACTGTCAAAAAATCGGCAAATAATCAAGGAGAAAATTGGAAAGTAGGCGAGAAGGTGATGCACAAAAGTTTTGGAGTAGGACAGGTAACTAATGTTTTTGGTGGGGGACAAAAATTGAGTTTGGGTATCAAATTTGGTAAGAGTAAAAAAATTATTGACCCTAGAACTGCACCGATGGAAAAATTGGAATAATGGGAGTAGGGGAGTGTGGAATAGGCATCTTGCCTGTTCCTGATATTTCCCCTATTCTATTTCTAAATTTCCCGGTCTCATATCCAGATAATGATATTAAATCTGGTAATATCGTTGTTATTCAGTATTTAAAGATAAGAGTCTATATTATATCAATTACTATGCATTAATGCTATACTTAGGTAACACTTCAGTTATTAAGTAATTAAACTATCCTAATAAACTTTTTGCTAACTTGAGTCAATTTAATATTAATTATCATTATTTTTACTTCTCCTCTACTCCCAAGCATTCAGCCATCAGCTATCAGCTATTAGTTGTTAGCTCATTATCAGCTCAAAATAGGAATTAGTCACCAAGGAGAATTAAAACTTATAAAAAAAATGTCTTCAGCTAACCTTAGTAATTTCTTGAATATGTTCATGTATCTGTTTGCGCAGCATTCCGTAGGAAATGCTGAATGCTGAATGCTGAATGCTTACCTCTACTCCCCCACTCCCTACTGCCTACTGCCTGTTTTCTGGATCTATTGATTGTGAGGTTATTTAGCCGGATTTGATATTAAACCCATAAGGGAAAAATCCAGTAGTGGACTAGAGACAAAAATCTATTGCACAGTTTTAGCTGTGTCAGTCCACTACTTAATCTTTTGTTGAGAAACAGTCTCTAACTGATAACTGAATTGACCTTATTTCCTATTCGAGAATAACAGTTATTTGTGGGTATTTAACGAGACACAATATTAAGAGCTATATCAAAAGCTTTGACTTTAATATAAAAGTTAAATTAATGATGAGAAACAGATAAATTAATGATGAGAATTTGATTAAAAGTATATAAATTGCTTCTAAATTGGCAATAATTAATAATTTATTTGAATAAAAGCTAATATACTTGACTGAGCGTTCTGTTATTGGTAGGGTAGTTATATAAGCAAAAAATAACCATCAATTATCAATTTATACAAGTTTGGCTCGGATTGTCCACAACTGGAAAACACCCTGTTATGACATTCTTTAGATAAACTTCTAACGCTGAAATTTGTGTGATTTTCTTTGTGGTTTCTGGAATAATCGTTCCAAAAAAACTGATAAATCTCACTTAACAGGAGAAGCAAAAGTGCCGACGAAGCTCTTAGATATAGATATCCTTCCTTCTTATTTACGTCAAACGATCGCTATGCGAGAGTTGTCAGAAGAGCAAAAACTATTCTGGCAGGGAGACTCAGCTCAAGCAGTCTTTATTGTCAAGACTGGGCGACTCAAAGTAGTGCGCTACAAAAGTTGTGGAACAATAGTTAGGTTATGCACTGCTACAGCAGGAGATATTTTAGCCGAGACAACACTTTTTTCTAGCAGATATACCAATACAGCGATCGCAGAAACAGCCTCACAAGTAATGGTTTATCCAAAGAAACATTTTTTAGCAGCTTTGCATAGCTATCCCGACTTAGCTGAAGATTTCATGGCAATTTTAGTCAAAAAGAATCAATGTCTACAACACCATCTAGAATTACGGGATATCAAGACTGCCCACGAACGAGTGCTTCAATATTTATCCCAGATAGCTAGACTTTCTAACCAAGCATCTGTCAACTTAGATAGACCCCTCAAAGAAATAGCTGCTGAGTTAGGGTTGACCCCAGAAACTCTATCCCGTGCCCTAAAACGCTTAGAAAGAGATGGTTTGATTAGTCGTTCTCAGCGTGCGATCGCCCTACATTAGAGTTGTTGGGAGTGGGGGAGTAGGGAAGTGGGGGAGTAGGGGAGTGGAGGAGTAGGGGAGTGGGGGAGATTGAAGTAATTATAGAATTATCAACATATACTATATACCCCGATTCTATATTACCGAATAATTAAGGTTTAAAGCCTCTCCTTTAAGGGAGAAAAAAGCGGAAAATATCAGGTAACGGGGAAAATATCAGGAACGGGCAAGATGCCCATTCCACAATGCAAAACTCCTAAAATTCAGACAACACAATATTTTCCTCCTTCCTCCTTCTAGTCAAAGGATGGCTCCGAAACCTGCGCTGACCGACCATCGACCAAGATAAAATAAAGTTCAATATTTCAAACCTCTGACTTTCCTACGGAATGCTGCGCAAACAGGTACTGATAACTGATAACTGATAACTGATAACTGATAACTGAAATGATACTACAATCTAATGTAATTCCTCAATCAACAAAAATATCAGACCAACCAGAATCTAGCAAACTATTGATATCAAGTAAACAGAATAATTGGCAAGGTATTCTGCTACAACGTATATACTATTCCGCAGCAGAAAGTAAATTTTCCTTACCTGCAATACCAGAAGAACTACTGATAATTCATTTAGACTATCCTTGTCACATAGAGCGATCGCTAAAAGGAAAATACGACCGGGGGAGAATAGTACCTGGAGATATAACTGTTGTGCCAAGTGGAGAAATTTCCCAATGGCATATTCAAGGAAACCCAGACTTGTTATACATATATTTAGCACCTTCGCTCATGGAAAAAGTTGCGACTGAAGTAGTAGAAGTAGACCCCCAGCGAATTGAACTCGTAGACAGATTTACTCTGCGCGATCCATTTATTCGCCAGGTTGGGTTGCTGCTACTAGGGGAACTAGAATCAGGAGGAGTAGCAGGTCGGTTATATGCAGAATCATTAGCATATTCATTAACCGTTCACTTAGTCCGCGAATATTCCACTATGACTTTAGAAGTTAATGAGTACCGAGGAGGATTATCAAAATATAGACTTCGTCAAGCAATTGAATATATTAATGAACATTTGGACCGAGATTTAAAACTAGCTAGAATTGCTGCTGTAGTTGGTATGAGTCAATATCATTTTTCCCGGTTATTCAAACAATCAATGGGTATTAGTCCCTATAAATATGTAATTCACCAAAGGGTAGAAATGGCAAAAAAATTATTGAAACAACAAAATATAAGTATTACAGAAATTGCTTTTCAATGTGGTTTTTCTCATCAAAGCCACTTAACTAAAATCTTTCATCAACTTACAGGTACTACTCCAAAACAATACAAAAACCAAGTTATTTAAAGCAGATTTTATCGTGAATAAATCTGTACAGTTTCAGAGATAAAAATTAAATTTTTGTAGCTATAAAATTACAATAATTGTTTAAAATAATATATCAGATACTGTTTGTCAATAATTGATAATTACCTCTCCCTAAAAGGAAGAGAATTGACAGGATAGGGAAAATTTTTTTTGTTTCTCCTTTAAAGGAGAGGCTTTAAACCTTAATTATTCGGTAAAAGGAATATTAAATCCAGGTGTAGGGTGGGTTAGACGACAACAATTATGGGTAGGGAAGCAAAATTTTAACTGTCCGTCATAATCCACCGAACATACCGAATATTAAGACAGTGTATTGGCTTAATCTTTGCTTGTGCATTCGCTCTCTAAATAACATAATCTATAGTTAGTATTTTTAGATATAGTGTTTCTCAAGTTAATGAGGTACAGTTGTTTTTCTTCTTTTCTATGCCCTACTCCCTACTCCCTAAAATAAACGAATAAAGTATGATTTTTTAGAGTAAAGCAGTCAAATAATATATATAATAAAGAGCAGAATATATGTTATCAAATAATTCAAGTTATCAAACCAAAATTGAGATGAAAAAAAATAAACAGAATAGCAAACTATCTGGCATTCAAAAGTTAGCTCAGTCAATTAATGACCGACTAAAATCAAAATTGTCTCGTCGTGTAGTGTTATGTGTTTTTACTAGCATTATTGTCATTGAAGCAATTCTTTTAATCCCTTCTGTCAAGAGAAGAGAAAAAGAACTTCTATCTCAAATTAAGCAAATGTCCTCTGGGAAAGTTGCTTGGATTTTGATTACCTATCCTAATGCTTCACATACAGAGCTTGTCAATCATTTATCAGAACTTATGCAACATAATGCTTCAATTTTAGGAGGTGCTGTTTATGATACTAACAAACAAAAAGTAGGTACATTTGGTGAGTCTCCAGAATTGTCACTTTCTGAAGTAAATAATTCCAAAAAACTCTTCCTTTCCACCAGTAGTAATGTTTATCGTTATGATGACTTAATTTGGTCTGGAAAAGATATGCAAACAGACTATAGTATTATTATTCGCCATGATTGTTCTAATATCAGACCAGAATTACTGGCTTATATTTCTCGAATTATTGGTTTAGTTATTATCATATCTCTGTTTTTGACAATTACAGTTTGGCTATGTTTAGAACCAATTATAATTAATCCTATTCTACTATTAAGAAGCGATTTGAATCAAGCAGGGGAAGCAATATATAATGATCGAGAACCACCTGCATTTAGCTCAATTTCTCTCCAAAGACAAGATGAATTAGGAGAAGTAATTAATGCCTTTGAACTAATGTTTATGAAAATTTCTGAAGCAATCAGTGAGCGGAAAAAAGCTGAAGCAGCTTTACAGGAAAGTCTAGAAAAAGTCAAAGCTTATTCTCAAGCTCTTAATTATGAATTAGAGCAAGGTCATCAGATGCAGCAGAATTTTCTACCTGCTAAAATTTCGCAACAAAATGGTTGGGAAATTGCTAGTTTCTTTCAACCAGCTAGACAAGTTGCTGGTGATTTTTATGATGTATTTGAACTTTCTAATCATACAGTAGGATTAGTAATTGCTGATGTTTGCGATAAAGGAGTAGGAGCAGCATTATTTATGAGTTTGTTCCGCAGCTTAATTAGAGTTTTTTCTGGTCAAAATTATTTTGAAGAAATGAATGAGGATTTAGGAAGCGAAAAAGATAAGTTGTATTTAGATAGAGGTCTAGCTACTGAAGATTGCTATCATGCTTTGAAAGCTGTATGTTTGACTAATAATTATATTGCGAAAAATCATGGCGAAGTGGGAATGTTTGCCACACTTTTCTTTGGGGTTTTAGACATAAATAATGGCAAAATTACTTATATTAATGGTGGTCATGAACCACTATTTATTATTAGTGCTACAGGAGAAATCAAGGAAGAGTTAAATTCTACAGGTCCAGCAGTTGGAATGTTGCCCGATATGAAATTTAAAATTGAACAAACTCACTTAGAAGTTGGTGAAATTTTATTGGGTTACACAGACGGAGTACCAGAAGCTCGTAATGGTAAAGGTGAATTTTTTACCAATGAAAAATTGCGGTTACTTGTAGAGAAAAAAGCAGCTTCGGCGGAAGGTTTACTCAAAGAAATATCTACTAGTGTTTTAAATCATACTGGTAGTGCCACACAGTTTGATGATATTACTTTATTGGCTGTACAACGACAAGTTTAATAACAAGTCTGATAAATATTTGCTACAAATAAATAGGTGATTTTTTAGGAGTCAGGAGTCAAAATGAATGGCTTTAATACCAGTTTTTAGGTCAGAAATTATCTTTTTGTCAAAGGAACATCAGCCAAATCGTATTTTTGACAATTAGCACCCTAGGAGCACATTAATTATTCTGATGTTTACCGAAAAATTGTGGTTTAAAGCCTCCCCTTTTAAGGGGATAATAAATAAAAATTTTCATCTCTTTGTCAATCCTCTTCTTTTCAAGGAGAGGTAATTATTAATTATTCATTATTCATTATTCATTATTCATTATTGAATTCCCCTCCCAGGAGCAGGGCTAATTCTTTGCCTGGGGAGAATATTTACAACTCTATATTTTTGCTTAACTAATCCTAGCAAGATGTACGAAATTTCAAAGGATACAATTTTTCGCTCCCGTGACAATAAATTGACCCTACTGCCCCACTCCCCTACTCCCCCACTCCCTTTTTCGCTCCCGTGACAATAAATTGACCCTGCTCCCAGGAGGGGTTAGGAGTGAGTTCCTTCTTAGTAGGGACGTTGTATGCAACATCCCTACCCACTCCCCTACTCCCCTACTCCCTCACCTCTAAAAAGGGCGTACTAATAATGTAATTCCCTGACGACCGATAACTGCAACTTCTTGACCAGGTTCAAGAGTCATGCTGTAACCTCTAAAAAGCATAGCAGGCCAATATGTAGCTTTGAATTTAACTCTCCCAGGTTCATCAAAAGTAATCTTTTCATCGACCACACCAACTTGAGGTTTAGAAAATATTTTGGGAGTATTATTACTAAATGTCTGCATTACTATTCTTCCTTTATTCCTTAAATTTGAGTCAGTATTAATTTTTTAAATGCCCCCATAGTTAGAAAATCTTAAAAAGCTTAAATACTTGATTTTGTTCTTAAATAGCACTACATTTTGCTGATGTCGTTTTCCGGAGATTATTGAGTTTACAGTTCTGATAATTTTTGTAGATATATATACTTGTCGCAATTTTACTTGAGGCTGTAATAGAATTAGGTATTTACCAAGGGTGATAAATGTTTGCTACATTTTATTGAGCGGGGGAGCAGGGAAGAATTCAACAATGAATAATGAATAATGAATAATTAATAATTAATAATTAATAATTAATAATTACCTCTCCTTGAAAAGAAGAGGATTGACAAAGAGATGAAAATTTTTATTCTCTTGGTCGATTGGATATGGCTCCTTTGACCTCGCCATCCCATCCTACGGAATGCTGCGCAAACGACCGCTTATTATCCCCTTAAAAGGGGAGGCTTTAAACCACAATTTTTCGGTAAAAACAAGAATAATTAACAATAACTAGCTAATTGGTATTATATAAAATCCGGTTATATAGTATATGTTTATAATTCTATCTACACTTCAATATTCAACCTCCCCTACTCCCCTACTGCCTACTCCCTGCTTAACTTAAGAATGAGGTTCGCCAAACAAAACCAAAGAACAATTTAACTCTTTCAAAACCTCATTAGTCACATCACTAACAGCCAAACCACCAGCAGTACGACGACGCATAGAACGCAAAATAACTAAATCAAAATACCGTGCCATTTTAACAATTACTTGAGCAACATTATCATTAGCAATAACTTTAATTTTTAATTTAACTTCAGATTCATTAACAGAAACAATCTCTGAAAGTTGAGACTTAAATTCTTCCATTTGTTCTACAGAACTAACACTAGAACAAATATGTAATAAAGTCACATAAGCTTGATTAGTATCAGCAAAAAGTTGCGCAAAACGAACAGTTCGTAATGCTTGAGGAGTAATATTTTTTACTGGTACTAAAATTTTATGAATATCAATAGGGTCATCTAGTAATCTTGTCACTGCTACCGGACAATGAGAAGACCAAAAAACACTATCAATAATACTTCCAAATAAACGCGCCCGTAAACCACTTTGTTGACTCCAACCCATAATAATTAAACTGGCATTTTTTTCTCTAGCAGTGCAGCTTATTCCCTGAGAAATATCATTATAAATTCGTAGTTCTGGTTGAGCTTCAACATGAAATTGTTGAGTAATTTCTTGAGTTCGTTTTAGTTGTCGTTCGCTATGGCGAATTGCTGTACTTAAAACTGGTTCATCCAAATGAAAATTAGCTTTAACAATTGATAAAGGCACAACTAATCCTGACTCATGTTTGGCTAACATTGCTCCCATTTCTAGCAAATAATTTTCAGTTACAGGATTATATATGGAAACTAAAACAGTAAACTTATGTTCATCACTTTCTGCCTCTAATTCTTGTTCATGTGTTTCCCACCAAATTCCAGATTTATTACCACCATTAAATAGACTCAAAGGTTGGGATAATAAGGGAGCAAATCTGGATGTAGTTAAAGGTCCGAGTATAGAAGTTACTAACATTAAAACAATTACGCCATTGAAAAATGGTTCTGTTAATATTCCTTCCTGAAGACCAACTAAAGCTTCGACTAAAGTAGCAGCAACATGAGGTAAAGTGAGAGACCACATTGTCAAAGTTTCTGGGAAATTATAATTGTATAATTGTTTCGCTAATAAAGCTGCAAGAAATTTACTAATAATTACTCCTACAATAATAGCTAAAGTCATTACAAATTCATTAGTTATAGTTGAAACAAAAGCCGGAACATCTAAAATCAATCCCATATCTACAAAGAAAAAAGGAATAAACAATGTACTACCAATAAATTCCACTTTTTCCTTAACCGGACCATTTCCCACAACTTCATTCACAGCAATACCAGCTAGGAAAGCTCCCACAATAATATCAACATGAATTATTTGTGCTTCTACACTAGCAATAAATACAACTAACATTATGAATAAAAATTGATTTCCCTCTTCATCCCCAGTCCGACGGAAATATTGTTCCCCTAACCATTTAAAACCAAACAAAACAACTACTGCATAAATAGCTAATTCTCCTAACTGAATAATCAGACTAACAACAGAAAATTCTCCCGCATTAACCGACACACAAATTGCCAGAACTAATAGAGCAGCAATATCAGTAAATATTGTTGCTCCAATAGTCACAGTAACCGCTTCATTAGCCACTACACCCAATCTATTAACAATGGGATAACCTAAAAGAGTATGAGGTGCAAATAGAGAACCAATTAAAATCGAAGCATTCCAGCCAAAACCAAAAAATCTACCAACTAAAATACCTGCAATAATAGGGATAAAAAAAGTGATAAAGCCAAAACCAATGGAGCGATTTCTAGTTTGATTAAATTGTTCTAAATCAATTTCTAAAGCTATGACAAACATCAGATATATTTTGCCAATATCTGATAGTAACTTCATAGTTTCTGTCTCACTATTTAGAAGCTGTAAACCATGAGGACCTAGTACAACTCCTCCTACTAATAATCCTACTAAACCAGGTAGTCGGAGACGTTCAAAAATAGGCGGAATGGTTAAAATAACCAGTAGAAGAATAGCGAAGGCAACAATTGGAGTATTGGGTAGCAACTTAATTACCTCTGATTAAAATTTTCAATATATTAGCAAACCCTCTACATTTTGCACAAAAATTTAAGTTAGCTCGTTCAGCATTTAGACTATATATCCCAATTTTGAAAAGGGAACACTGGAGCGCCGAATCTGGAAACAGAGAATATAAAATTTTAATAGACATTTATAGAAAAGAGTGAATAGGGAACAGGGAACAGGGAACAGGGAACAGGGAAAAATAATTAATAATTTATAGATAAGAATTGATTTGATTTTTGATTTTTACCGAATAATTAAGCTTTAAAGCCTCTCCTTTAAAGAAGAAACAAGAAAAAATTCTCTTTAAGGGTCAATCCTCTCCTTGAAAAGAAGAGGAAATTGTTAATTATTAATGGTTGAAGAGAGATCTATTAGTAATAAATACAATCTATCTCTGATTTTGGCTGCTCGGAGACAGAAATATTCTGAGGTTATTTCTACTATTCCCTATTCCCTATTCCCTATTCCCTATTCCCTAAAATGATGATTTTGGCTGGTTGGAAACAGAAATATTCTGAGGTTATTTCTACTATTCCCTATTCCCTATTCCCTATTCCCTATTCCCTAAAATGATGATTTTGGCTGGTTGGAAACAGAAATATTCTGAGGTTATTTCTACTATTCCCTATTCCCTATTCCCTATTCCCTATTCCCTAAAATGATGATTTTGGCTGGTTGGAAACAGAAATATTCTGAGGTTATTTCTACTATTCCCTATTCCCTATTCCCTATTCCCTAAAATGATGATTTTGGCTGGTTGGAAACAGAAATATTCTGAGGTTATTTCTACTATTCCCTATTCCCTATTCCCTAAAATGATGATTTTGGCTGGTTGGAAACAGAAATATTCTGAGATTATTCCTGCTATTCTCTATTCCCTATTCCCTATTTCCTAAAATGATGATTTTTGCTGCTTGGAAACAGAAATAGTTTGAGATTATTTCTACTATTCCCTATTCCTTATTTCCTATTTCCTAAAATAATGATTTTGGCTGGTTGGAAACAGAAATATTCTGAGATTATTCCTGTAAGCATTCAACTATTAGCATTCAGCTATCAGCAATGTGAGTAATAGACATCTCCAGAAAAGAATGAACAGGGAAAAGGGAAAAATAATTGACAATTTATGGATAATAATTGATTTGATTTTGAATTTCTAGCAGATGTCTAATTAGTAATTATTTCTAAGCAGCTAATAGCTGAGAGCTGACCGCTGTTTGCGCAGCATTCCGCAGGAAATGCTTACTTATTTCTGCTATTCCCTATTCCCTATTCCCTATTCCCCAAAATAATGATTTTGGCTGGTCGGAAACAGAAATATTCTGAGATTATTTCTACTATTCCCTATTGCCTAAAATAATGATTTTGGCTGCTAGGAAATAGAAATAGATGGATAAGAATTGATTTGATTTTGAATTTCCACGCCTATGTCTAATGAATAATTACTTCTAAAAGCTAATAGCTCATAGCTGACCGCTGTTTGCGCAGCAGTCCGCAGGAAATGCTTACTTATTCCCTAAAACTAAGAATAAGGTTCTCCAAATATAACTACCGAACAAGTAATTTCTGACAAAACTTTAGTAGTAACATCACTAACAGATAATCCTGCCGCAGTACGTCGCCGCATAGAACGTAATACTACTAATTGATATGATTTTGCTGCCTTACTAATTACAGGAGCAACATCATCATAACGAATAATTTTAATTCTCGATTTTACCTCGGTTTTTCCTTGAGAAACAAGCAGAGAAAGTTGGGAATGAAACTTCGCAATTTGTTCCTTAGAAGTCTGGCGATCGCATACATGAAGTAGAGTTACAGAAGCTTGATTAGCATCAGCAAAAAGTTGAGCAAAACGTACAGTTCTTAATGCTTGGGGAGTAATATTTTTAACAGGTACTAAAATCCGATGAATATTAATTGGCTTTTCCAACAAACGTACCACAGCTACCGGGCAATGAGCAGACCAAAATATTCGGTCTATTATATTTCCAAATAAACGAGATTTAATACCAGTAGTATTGCGCCAACCCATGACAATCAAACTAGCATTTTTTTCCCTTGCTGTGCGACTAACACCTTTAGCAAAATCATCATAAATTCGGATTTCAGAAGTAGCATCAACTTCAAAACTTCGACTAATTTCTAAAACAGAATCTAACTTTTCACTACTCTGTTGTAAAGCCAAATTTAACTGAGGATCATCCATATTTAGATAACCTTTTACTATAGATAAAGGAATCATTAAACCCCCCTCATGTTTTGCCAACATTACTGCCATTTCAATTAAATACTTTGTTTGTCCTGGAGAAAAATATACAGGCACTAATACAACAAACTTATGATTAAAAATTCCATCAACCCTCTCAGTAAAACTATCTGGAACTTGCTGATGAGTTTCCCACCAAATCAAAGAATTATCCGAGGTAAAATCTACCTCTGGCACAGAAATTTTACTCGCAAACCTAGCAGTAAGAATCGGACCCAAAATAGAAGTAACCAACATCAAAAAAATTACACTATTAAATATTACCTCTGGCAAAATTCCTACTTGCAAACCCACCAATGCCGCAGCCAAAGTAGCAGCCACCTGTGGCATAGATAGAGACCACATACTCATCGTTTCATGCCAATTATATTTATAAATCTTTTTTGCCAAAAACGCAGCAAAAAATTTACTCCCAAGCAAACCTAAAATAATAGATAAAGTTAATTCAAAGCTAGTTAAAAAAGTATTTACAAAAGCTGACATATCCAGCAATAATCCCATATCAACAAAAAAACAAGGAATAAATAAAACACTCCCAACAAACTCTATTTTTTCCTTAACCGGACTTTTACCCACCACATCATTAATTGCCAAACCTGCCAAAAAAGCACCAACAATTTGATCGACATTAATCAATGTTGCACCCAAAGCAGCAATAAACACCACCAACAAAACAAACAAAAATTGATTACTTTCTTGATTAGTAGTTCGCCGGAAAAATTGTTTACCCACCCATTGAAAACCCCAGAGAATTACTCCCGAATAAATTGCCAAACTTCCCAATTGAATTCCTAAACTAATCGCCGAAAAATTACCAGCATTAATCGACACACAAATTGCCAGAACTAATAAAGCAGCAATATCAGTAAAAATAGTCGCCCCAATAGTAACAGTAATTGCTTGATTTCCCACAACACCCAACTGTTGAACAATGGGATAACCTAAGAGAGTATGAGAAGCAAGTAAAGAACCAGTTAAAATCGCACCATTCCAACCCAAGCCAAATATTTTGGCAATTAATGTACCAGTAATAAGTGGGAATAAAAATGTAGCAATACCAAAACCAACAGAGCGGTCTTGATTTTTTTTAAACTCTATTAAATCAATTTCTAATCCCGCGACAAACATCAGATAAACCTTACCAATATCTGATAATAACTTCATCGTTTCTGTTTCGGGGTCGAGTAATTTTAATCCATCTCCACCTAAAATAATTCCTGCCACTAATAAACCCACTAATCCAGGTAGTTTGAGACGTTCAAATAGAGGTGGCAGAGTGAGAATTACTAATAAAAGAATCGTAAATGTAACAATCGGATTTTGTGAAAGCACCTTTGTTATCCCCTATTAATGAAGTCAGAAGTCAGTAGGGGCGTTAACGATAGTTATGCGAAGCAAACGGCCGTTCGCCCCTACAGAAGTTATTTTTGTAACGGGGATTTAAGCCCCACTCCAAAAATATTTCGCCTTAAAAGACGGGGTTTTAAACCCATATTATTTTGATAAAAAAACATCCTATTATTTCTACTTTATAGTAAAGAGTAACAATTGAAGAAGGAAGAAGGGAAAAAGTAAGCATTCAGCTATCAACTATTGCTTTTAGTTCTAGATAAAAGCTTTACTAACTGTTGAAATCTCCTTTGTCTGTAGTAGAGCTTTAGCACATTAAATATTGATTTTATTACTCAAGTCCTACTACTAGCTGAATACTACTAACTGGATACTGATAACTGATAACTGATAACTGAAAAAAGGGGGGTTGACAAAAAAACTTGACATGATATTATAAGTATAATAGAAAAGGTGCGCTCATATATACTCAAATAAATGAGGCCAAAAAAACCATATTTCCCTAACTTAACAGCAAAATTAACTAGCTATCAGCTTTTATCAAAATAATTGGGTCGCGCCACCCCACCTTTTAAGGCGAAATAAAATATTTTTGCAGGCTTGCTCAAATCCTCGTTGGTGCTTCACAAAAAGTATGCTGAAAGCTGACCGCTGACTGTTTCTTTAAATTACACAGCTTGGGAAAAATTTTGAAACAAAGCTAGACAGTTTACAAAGAAATTTGATCGCTGATAACTGAAAAAAGGGCGGTTGACAAAAAAACTTGACATGATATTATAAGTATAATAGAAAAGGTGTGCTCATATATACTCAAATAAATTAGGCCAAAAAAGCCATATTTCCCTGCTAGGCAGTATGCGAGGAATTCTGATAACTGAAAAGTAATGATACAGTCTGGAAAAATCCTGAGACAACGCTACAAAATAATAGACACTCTAGGAAGTGGAGGTTTTGGAGATACCTACCTAGCTCAAGACTTAGACTTACCAAAAAAACCCAAATGTGTAGTCAAACATCTATCACCCAAAACCTCAGACCCCGCAGTTTTGCCCATTGCCCAAAAATTGTTTGATAGAGAAGCAGAAGCACTATACGAATTAGGCAAAGACTCAGACCAAATACCAAAACTATTTGCTCACTTCCAGGAAGGAACAGAATTTTACCTAGTACAAGAATATATAGAAGGGCAAGATATAAGTAAAGAACTTACCCGAGGAAAAAAATTAAGCGAGTCTTACACCATTGCCTTACTCAAAGGAATATTATCAGCATTAGCAGTAGCTCATAAAAATAATATAATTCACCGAGACATCAAACCACAAAACTTGATGCGTCGTAAGTCAGACAACAAAATAGTATTGATAGACTTTGGTGCCGTAAAAGAAATAAACGTATTAACCACAGCAAACCAACCAGGGAAAACCACCTTAACCGTAGCAGTAGGAACACCAGGATATATGCCAAGTGAACAGGCGATCGGTAAACCAAAACTGAGTAGCGATATTTATGCAGTAGGAATGGTAGGAATAAAAGCACTCACAGGAAAAGACCCCCACAATTTACCCACAGACACAAAGACAGGAAATATTATCTGGCGAAATGAAGCACAAGTAACTAACCATCTGGCAAATATATTAGACAGGATGGTACATGAATATTTTCCACAGCGTTATGAAAATTCCACAGAAGTATTAGAAGCATTAGGTTTGACAACTTCACCACAACCAACACCCACACCCACACCTATACCAGTAACAAAACCAGCAAAAATAGTATTAGCATCTACCTCTAATGCAAATATTTCCATTCAAAAATTTAAGACTGTGACAGTAAATACCAGGGGAGAAATAATCAGTCGCAGTCCAGGTCAAGCAGAAGTAATGACAGAAAACTTCGATAATGGAGTCACCCTAGAAATGGTAAAAATTCCCACAGGTAGATTTCTTATGGGGTCTCCAGAAACAGAAACAGGGAGAGAAAATAATGAAAGTCCGCAACATTATGTAGATGTGCCAGAATTTTTCATGGGAAAGTATCCAGTCACTCAAGCACAATGGCAAGCAATTATGGGAAATAATCCTTCTAGGTTTAAAGGTGTAAGGCGTCCTGTAGAAAATGTAAGTTGGAACAACGCCACAGAATATTGTCAGAAACTCTCTCAAATAACAGGTAAAAAATATAGTTTACCCAGTGAGAGTCAGTGGGAATATGCTTGTCGAGCTCGAACAACAACACCATTTTATTTTGGCAAAACTATAACGTCTGAGCTAGCTAACTATCGTGGTACTTTTACTTATGCTGATGAACCGAAAGGAAAATATCGTCAAGAAACAACAGATGTAGGAATTTTTCCACCTAATGCTTTTGGTTTGTACGATATGCATGGTAATGTCTGGGAATTGTGTGCTGATGATTGGCACAATAATTATAATGGTGCACCTAAAGATGGAAGTGCTTGGTTAGATGAAAATGAGAATCGTTCTGCGCTGCGTGGCGGTTCCTGGCTTTACAATCCTAATGACTGCCGTTCTGCGATTCGCGACTTCAACTTTAGGCGCGACAAGCACTTCGACATTATTGGTTTTCGTGTAGTATGCGATGGCGGGAGAACTCTGTAGCCCTTTTCTCTTTTCACCTTTTGCCCTCTTTCCTACATCCATCCGTACATCCGTGCCATAATCCGTTTGAGCGGAGAAGTCAGGGCAAGACAAAGATTTTGCCACCGATGCACGGATGATTAATCTGAGTCTGCATTCTGTGAAGCACCAAAAAAATCAGCAGGAGATTGCCCTTGCATCGCCAAAAAAATCATGGTAGTATGTAATTATTGGGTGTTGCTCGTACCTACGCATGACTTTTTATTCAACGCAAAAACAGCATTTTAGAAGTAAGCATATATAACGACTCAAAAGCGTACGCCAACAATAACATCAGAAGCCAAAAATCATTCTGTGAAGCACCAAAAGAAAAGATTTCTCCCATAGAGACTTTGATAAATAAACTCACAGAGCGATCGCTACCATCACAAACCAATAACTCATTCTGTGAAGCACCAAAAAAATAGGCAGGATATTCCCCTTGCGTCGGAAAAAAAATCATAGTAGTATGTAATTATTGGGGGTTGCTCGTACCTACGCATGACTTTTTATTCAACGCAAAAACAGCATTTTAGAAGTAAGTACTATATACAGACTCAAAAGCGTACGCCTACAATACATCAGGATAGTCCTGCATAGTAATGGTATACAAGAAACAAGGGATGGTTGGCACGGGAGCAAGATGCTCCCACTGCCGTAGGTCGTAACAAAAATAATGCAATGCACCACCATTACAATCCACCACCAACATTAGAAAGAAAATCATTCTGTGAAGCACCTGCAAAATATTTCTTCCATAGAGACTTTGCTCAATAAACTCACACAGCGATCGCGACCATCACAAACCAATTAATCATTCTGTGAAGCACCAAAAATATTTGCAGGATATTCCCCTTGCATCCCCAAAAAAATCATGGTAGTATGTAATTATCGGGGGTTGCTCGTACCTACGCATGACTTTTTATTCAACGCAAAAACAGCATTTTAGAAGTAAGTACTATATAGAGACTCAAAAGCGATCGCCAACATTAGAAAGAAAATCATTCTGTGAAGCACCAAAAATATTTCTCCCATAGAGACTTTAATAAATAAACTTATAGAGCGATCGCTCACAAACCAATTAATCATTCTGTGAAGCACCAAAAATATTTGCAGGATATTCCCCTTGCATCCCCAAAAAAATCATAGTAGTATGTAATTATTGGGGGTTGCTCGTACCTACGCATGACTTTTTATTCAACAGCAAAACAGGGTTTTATCAACTAAGCATATATATAGAGACTCAAAAGCGATCGCCAATAATAAAATCAGAAGCCACAAATCATTCTGTGAAGCACCAAAAGAAAATATTTCTCCCATAGATACTTTGATAAATAAACTCACAGAGCGATCGCTCACAAACCAATTATTCATTCTATGAAGCACCAAAAAAGTAGGGAGGATGTTCCCCTTGCATCCCTAAAAAAATCATAGTAGTATGTAATTATTGCGCATTACTCGTACCTAAGCATGACTTTTTATTCAACAAAAAAACAGGATTTTATCAACTAAGCATATATATAGAGACTCAAAAGCGATCGCCAATAATAAAATCAGAAGCCAAAATTATTCTGTGAAGCACCAAAAGAAAAGATTTCTCCCTCCCATAGAGACTTTGATAAATAAACTCACAGAGCGATCGCTACCATCACAAACTAATTACTCATTCTGCGAAGCACCAAAAAAATAAGCAGGAGAATCTCCTTGCATCGGCAAAAAAATCATAGTAGTATGTAATCATTGGGTGTCACTCGCACCTACGCATGACTTTTTATTCAACACCAAAACAGCATTTTAGAAGTAAGCATATATAACGACTCAAAAGCGTACGCCAATAATTAAAGGAGAAAAAAAGCGGTCGAGGGATGGCGAGGTCTCAGAGCCATATCCAATCGACCACATATCTAATCGACCAAGAGAAGAAAAAATTTTCCCTACCGCATCAATCCTCTTCTTTTCAAGGAGATGTATTTGTTAATTATTAATTATTAATTATTAATTATTAATTATTAATTGTTCAAACTTCCTCAGCCGCTTGCAAAATCAAACGACGAGCAACAGTTTGAGTACCAGTATGTTCAAAATAATTAGTAGTCAAATCGAGAAAAGCCGCCAAATAATCCAACTTATCATCAGCAATATCCACAAAACCTTGTAAATGATCAATAATCATTTGAGGGTCTAATCCCTGCGACGAGACTAAATTACTCATCCAACCCCTAACCGCATCAAAACTATTACCAATAAAATCAAGCTTACCCTCAGTACCATCACCAGGAATCAAATTATTTACCTTCTGAAACAAAGGATTTTGTTGCAGACCAGCAGAACTCATTCCCCCAATAATATCTCCCACGCGATCGACAAAATCAGGTCCCAAAGGAATCAACCCATCAAAACACACCAAAGCAACCATTCGCATCAAAGAAGGTCCACTATATTCTTCTGCCAAAGCTGCCGAAAAATCTCCTAAACTTTCTCTAGTTGGCATTCCATTTAATTTGCAGAAAGCAACCAACTCACCCACCACCTTAATCGCTAAATCAACTGCCTGAGTTTGATCGGCACTTGGGGTTAACTTATTCAGAAAACTGAGAAAAGAGATTTTTTCACCAATTTTGTTGGCCATTGCTGCCGCACCCATCGCAGCATCAGCTTTATCCAGGGTTTGGTAGGCCCAGATAGCGCCCTGATAACCTTGAGATTCGTCATTATATATCCACAAAGCACGCTCACTGATTTTTTGAATCCTTTCTAAGTCTTCTTCGCCAGTTACTTTACGAACAGTATTTCTAAAACCTACTAAATTGTTCCATTCTCCAGGTACGATGAAATCTAAAGCGCGTAATGCTGAAACTGTAATCCCACCATTGGGTAAGTCATCTACTAATGTGATAATTGAATTGTTCATAATTTATTTGTCTGTGTTAATTTTTTCTCCATTACAATTTATCCTCGTTCCGGAGACGATATTTCTATCCTAATTTGCATGGAGCAAATCTTCCGATAAGTAGTTCAAATACGATAACATCCTAACTTTTACTCTCTCTACAAGAGTTTGAAAATCAAGGAAAATATCATTCTGTGAAGCACTCGAAAAAATCGGCGGCGCAGGGAGATTTTCCCTTGCATCCTCAAAAAAATTGTGATACTGTGTGTTTAATTGGTGCTTTTCGTACATACGCATGACTTTTTATTCAACTAAAAAAATTTCTAATTTTATTTGACAAATATTCTCTAAAACCTACTACCTAAGCGCGTAATGCTGAAACTGTAATCCCACCAGTGGGTAAGTTATCTACTAATGTGATAATTGAATTGTTCATAATTTATTTGTCCGTATTAATTTTTTCTCCATTACAATTTATCTTGGTTCCGGAGACGATATTTCTATCCTATTTGCATGGAGCAAATTTTCCGATAAGTAGTTCAAGCACGATAACATCCTAACTTTTACTCTCTCTACAAGAGTTTGAAAATCAAGGAAAATATCATTCTGTGAAGCACTCGAAAAAAATCGGCGGCGCAGTGAGATTTTCCCTTGCATCCTCAAAAAAATTGTGATACTGTGTATTTAATGGGGTTTGCTCGTACCTGCGCATGACTTTTTATTCAACTAAAAAAGTATTTCACAACTATAACAGGGAAAAGTTGGAAAAACATTTTCTAGTCTAAGATTCGTCATTCGTGTAAGTCCTAACCAATTATTTCTTAGCGATAAAAATATTTAATTTCAGATTATAGCGATCGCCAAGCTTATAGAATTTTGAGGAAGCACTTTAGTAATATTTTTCCTTCAAGTTGATCAATAGTCTCTAATGAGGGTTTGCGCTTCACTAGTCTTTTAGTAGGGGTAGGAAACAGGAGACAGGAGAAATAGGAATTTAAAGGAGGTAGGAGTAAGAATTGTTCCTTAATTTTTCTACCATAGTCAGCCCAAAATACTAGCTTTTTGAGCTTTTTGCACCGAAAATCTGGCACTTTTTTGAACCCCAAAAAGACTAATACCTTTATTTATCAATACTTTGAGAACTAATCAGCAAGCCCTAATTATATTTAATATCATGTCTCTTTAAATAACCACTTCGGAAAAATTTAGGGAGTAGGGAGTAGGGAGTAAGGAACAAAGGGAAATTTGAAGAATATTCTCTCTGATAGAGAAGAAAATCTTTATTATAGCGTTCTTAATAAGACTTGATATAAGCATTCAGCTTTTAGCTTTTTAATAAACAATGTAAATAGATTTATGAAGTCAAGGGAGTGTGATTTGAGAGTAACTTTTAATTCTTTCTCAATGTATCAATAACAATTCCTGCTTAACTCAGCAATGGATTAATAGTTGATAGCTAATAGCTGAATGCTGAATGCTTACAATTATATGCACCTAATTCTTTTAAATTAGTAATAGTTGAATTTGACAAACCTGTTACTCCTGAAATCTCGATATTTTCATAAGGTCTGTCGCCCTGAAAAGAATTAATTATTTTACCCGCATTAATATCCCAAACTTGAAATTTTTCTCTATCTCTACCTATAACTAAGAAATTGGAATCTGAACTAAAAGCAAGAGACCAAATTGAGGAAAATTTTTCTTGTAATATTTTGATTGATTGACTATTTTTAATATCCCAAATATTTACAATTCCATCGTAAGTACCATAAGCGATAAATTTACCATCATAACTACAAGCCATAGAAATAATTGGTTTACCAAATTTGCCTAAAGTCTCAATACATTCTCCAGTAACTACATCCCAAAGTTTAACTATTCCAGTAGTTTGCCCACTAACTAAAATTAAACCATTAAAATTAAATCTAATAATATAAGAAGCTTTTTCTTGTATAGTTCTCTTACATTCTCCGGTGACTATATCCCAAAATTTAATAATTGAATGACCGCCACAACTTGCAATTGTTTTTCCATCAGGACTAAAAGCAACAGAAAGTATCGGGCGAGAATGACCGTAGAAAGTTTTTAAACATTCTCCTGTTTGAGAATTCCAAATTTTTACAGTTCTGTCGCTACTACCACTAACTATTTTCGTACTATCTGGGCTAAAAGCAATCGACCAAATACTATCATTATGTCCTTGCAATATTTTGTGAGATATTTGATGATTAGTAATTTCGTGAAGATTATTTTTAGTAAGGCTATCTATCTGCCAAGCTCGGATAATATTATTTCTATTACCGACATTTGCACAAGCTATAAATTTTTCATCAGGACTAATAATTAATGAAGAAAGCCAATCTTTATGTTCAAAAAAAGTAGATAGACATTGATTAGTATTTACATCCCAAAATTTAATTGTATATTGACTGCCACTCACAATTATTTGAGCATTTTTACTAAAAATAACCGAATGAACAAAATCTGCACGACCTTGTAAAGTTTTCAGACATTTACCTGTAGTTATATCCCATATTTTTACTGTTCTATCGACGCTAGTTGTAGCTAAAATATTTTTACTACTAAAAGTTATAGCGTTAATTTCTGAAAGATGCCCTTCTAAACTTTGTAAAAATAAACCTGTCTGAATATTCCAGACTTTAACAATTTTTTCTCCACTACCAGTCGCCAAATTTTCACCATTAATACTAATATCAATCAAGGAAATATGATAGCTCTGAGATTTGAATGTATTTAAACATTTACAATTATGTACATCCCAAATTTTTACAGTTTTATTTTCTAAACTAGAAGCTAAAATCTGATTATTATCGATAATCTTGACTGATAAAATTACGCCACTGTTCGTGTTAAAACTATTGGTAACTGTTCTTGTGTTGATATCCCACAAATAAACCACACCATTTTCACAACCAAAAGCTAAGAGACCTGTTTGAGGGGAAAGACTTAAGGCAGAAATACAACTCTCTGATTCAATCAATATATCTGAATTACCAGTTTCTAAATTCCAAGATATTATTTGTTTTTCTGAGTAACCAAATAACTGACTTCCATCGAAATTAAAAACAATACTTTTGACTATTTGATTGTTCGGTGAATTTAAAGTAAAAATACATTTTCCTGTAGCAACATCCCAGATTTTTATATTTCTATCTCTACTAGAACTAGCTATTTTTTGATTATCGGGACTAAAAGTAATAGAATCAACTATAGTTGTATGTTCTTGATGTTTAAAAATTTGTCGATTTTCTTGCCATTTCCACAAACAAACCTCACCATCAATACTTCCCGTAACTAAAAATTCTCCACTCGGACTAAAAGCTAGACTAAAAATAATACCAAAGGTATCAGTGAAAGTTGTTTTGGCAAAATTACTATTCGTAAAATTAACATTGTTTAAAGTTATCCCCTGTAAATTTCCTTGGCAAATACTTAAATCGGAGAAATCTTTGTCACTGATTTTTACAGATAAATTAGATAGTATATTCAGAATATTTCCCGCAACATATCCAGTAAAAGACGGAGACTTTCTGCGGAAGCGATCGAGCATTTTCATCAAATAACTCTCAATTTCCTCCTTACTGCCTAAAGTCATTTCTAAACGTTCAATAATTGGTTTAATAATTAGACGTTTTTGTATTTCTTGAATATAATCCGATGCCGTAGCTTTAAGCAAAGCATGACTTTGAAATAGTAAAATTTCACCACAGATAATTTCGTAAGATATTCTTTCAATTAAATTTAGAGTTACATATTCCATAACTACTGGTTGTAGTGAAAATTTAGAGCTATTGTGAATATCATCTCTAGTTTTTTCAATTAGGGAACGACGATGTAATGAATCTAATATTTCTAGTAAACTAAACTGATTAATCGATCTTAATTCCAGAGTTGATTCATTCCTATTCCCATTTTCAAACTTAGGTGACAATAAATCATCCTTTAATTCGGTTATAGCCACAGCATCTCTGTTGATAGCCAACCAATATAATACAGATTTTTCTAATTGTGATAAATGCTGAAATTGTCGATTAATAAGATTACAAATATCACCAAATACCGTTGTACTTTGAGCCAGAAAATCATCAACATTACCATCGAATAAATCCAATATAGTAGTTGCAATAACTTTAAGATATAAAGGATTACCACCATAATTATTAATCAACTCTTGTAAATCTAAATCTCTAGTATCAACAATTCCTTTAGCTTTAAAAATTTCCTTGATTTCTGAAATACCCAAACCGCTAATTTGTAATGAACGAACAGGTAACTCTTTGCCTTCAATAGCAGCAATTTCTTTTGGCTTCTCTCTAGAAGTAATTAGCAAACAACTTTGATGATTTGTTTCCCCTACTTTTTGAAAAAAATCACCATAACCCTCATATCCTTCCAGATAATTACCAGCATAATTACCCTCCGAAAAAATAGCATCAACATTATCCAAAATTAATAAACAACGTCGATTTTTCAGATATCCAATTAACTTATTAATTATCAGAGTAATATTTTTCCCTAAATCTGTTTCCTCTCCATTAGATAAAACCTGTAAAAAATTAGTAATAATTTCTAAAAGTGGTGGTGCATTCCGTAAAGAAAACCAAATTGAACACTCAAAATATTGACTCAAATTTTTAGTAACTTTCGCGGATAAAGTAGTTTTCCCAATTCCACCAATTCCAATTAATGTAATTAAACGACAACCATCATCTACAACCCATTCTTTGAGTATATTTAACTCTTCAGAACGACCATAAAAAATCGAAACATCTGGAGCTTCATCACAAAAATAATTATTTCGTTTATTATCCCTTGGTATTTCAACCTTATTATTCACGAAATCTAATTTTGTATAATCACTAGGATTTAACTCCAAACCAAAACCACGAAAAAAACGATCTAAAGTACGTTTATCAACACCAACTTCTCGACGTAAAACCTTAGAAATAGTCGTCGGATCGAGTCTAGTTATTTCACTCAAATTTTCAATAGTATAAGGTTT
The DNA here is from genome assembly GCF_010672455.1 of Okeania sp. SIO2C9. Lineage (GTDB taxonomy): Bacteria > Cyanobacteriota > Cyanobacteriia > Cyanobacteriales > Microcoleaceae > Okeania. The sequence goes on from NZ_JAAHGO010000026.1 coordinate 56,318, forward strand.
GACAGAATTTTCTTTACTTTCTTGAATTTGTTGAGCATTATTTAGTTTATGCCATCCCTCACTTGTTAGAATAACTCCTCGTTTACCTCTGCTTCGTCCAGCCATAGTAGAATTACCCATTATTTACCTCTTATTCTTCCTCAGCATAATTATTATCAATCTGGAAGTTATGGATTTTTATGGAAGTTTTACATTTTTATTTGATTTATTATTGACTATACTGTTATGACAAAAATATTGAAATTGTTAGGGTTCAGAACACTTGATACTCAAATATACAAATAATTTTTTATAACTTCCCGAACTTCCCTGGTGTTAATAATTAACAGATGCAATGATACTTACAGATGGAATTACAAAGACATTCAAATTTTCCAGTTAATGGTTATTTTTAAAATCTACTTTCATCTATATTAACGAATAATTTACCAATTGATAATTAGCAATTAATTCATTAGGTTGAAAGTTTCTCCTAATAATTGATAATTGATAGTTGATAATTGCCTTCAAAAATAATTATCCATTATCCATTATCCATTGTTGATTATCAATTGTTAAAGAAGTAATTATCCATTATCCATTAATGAAACGAGGTACATAATGACTCAAATTAACACCAATAATCTACCATTATGGGTTCAAGATAGAGAGGAAGTATTAAAATCCAGTCAGAACGTAGAATGGCGTAATGGAGCAGCACCAAATTATACTGCTTCTACTAAAAATCTAGCCAAAGAAAGTAAATATAACCACACAGAAAACTCTCTTGAATCAATTGTACAAAATTTAGTACGAACATTCGATATTGAGGCAAATTTTAAAACAAATCCTCAAGACTGGTTAACTGTAGTTCAAGATAAATTCCGTATGAGTACAAACGGTGGAACTAATTATCAATTACAAGATTTAATAGACTCAGGTACTTACAAATTATTGATAGGTAATACTCAGCATTATAAAGCTTCAGAAGAAAGTTTTGAGACTTCCACAAATCTCTTTCATACTGCATTTCCCGAAGGTTTTTTATGGGAAGTCGTAGAAGTTTATTCTCCCCCACCAACAATTGTTGTTAAATGGAGACATTGGGGACACTTTCGAGGAAATTATAAAGATTATGTTTCTACAGGAGAAACAATTGAAGTTATTGGAGTAAGTATTGTCAAAGTTAGTGATGATTTAAAAATTCTTTCATTAGAACACTATTATGACAATACAAAATTTTTAGATAGTCTAACATCCGGTGGTAAAGCTACTGCTGAAAAGCAACAAAAATCATCCGGAGGAACACAAACTTCTAATTCCTTACAACAGAAATTTATGGGTTTTATCAAAAACTTTTTGCCATTGAAAAAAAATCCAAAAGTCTCTAATTCACCAGTAAGTCGCTGTCCTTTTGCAGCTTTTATGCATTGACATCCTCCCCTGCCTAAAGGCGAGGGGATTCCCACATCACTGTGAGACCTTCCTCTTTCGTCGAGTCAACTTACTTGCCTGAGTTTCCTCATTCAAGCAGAGGTCGTTCTCTCCAGAGGCGTGACTTTCCCTGTGCCCCAGGGTAGTTGCTAATTCTCTTAATGCTGATTGGAGTATGTTGATTGCTGCATTCTCATCCCTGTCGGCAACATAACCACAGTTTGGACATTGATGAGTCCTGGTGCTGAGGGTCTTGACAACAGTTTCACCGCAGCTTGAACAATTTACAGACGTATATGCAGGTTCTACTGCTACTACAGGCACACCATAGACTCTGCCAAAATACTCCAACCATTCTCGCTCACCTGTACCATGCTGCATCTGCTATAGACTTCGCTAACTTATGGTTTTTCATCATATTACGCACTTTCAGGTTTTCTATCGCTACCAAGTCGTTAGATTGTATGACGCGCTGTGCTAATTTAACTGCCCAGTCGTTACGTCTGCGTGAAACCTTCAGATGCGCTCTACCTAACCTATTCCTAGCTTTACTCCTATTTTGACTACCCTTTTGAGTGCGAGAAAGGCGACGTTGTAGTTTCTTGATTTTACGTTCACCTTGTCTCAAAAATCTCGGATTATCTACTTTTTCACCAGCTGAGTCAGTGTAGAAATGATTTAAACCTAAGTCTATTCCTAATTGCTTTCCTGTAAGATTTTTCTTCTCCTCCCTAGTATGGTCAATTGAGAATTGAGCATAGTAGCCATCATGCCTTCTGACAACTCTGACTCGTTTGATTTGATTGATTTGATAGAAATGAAGGTTTCGACTACCCCAAAGTTTAAAAGTACCTGCTTGAAAACCATCAGTAAAAGTTAAATAGCGTCTATCTTCTGATAGTTTCCATCCGCTAGTTTTGTATTCTACTGAGTCTCTCACAAGGTATTTTTTAAACTTGGGAAAACCTTTCTTACCAGCAACATTAGCTTTACAGTTTCGATAGAATCTTTCTATTGCTGCCCATGCTCTCTCAGCATGAGCTTGTCTAGCCATTGAGTTGAGTTGCTTTGTCCAGGGAAACTCTCGATTGTGTGCTAGTTTTGTGCAGTATTTGTAGGCATCGTTACGACTATGAATTTCTCTATCTATCCATGCTCGGATAATGCGATTGCGCACAAATCTACCAGTCCTAATGGCTGAATCTAGCTGATTATATTGGCCTTGTGTGCCTTGCAACTTCATTTCATAGATGAGCATAGAAATGTTTTATCGTTTAATGCCACGATAAAACCTTACCACACAGTTGAGCATATCTGTAACTATATGCAATAATAAAGTCCCCCTAAAAGGGGTAGGCACCTACCCCAATTTTCCGGTAATATTGTTTCTAGTAGGGCTAAAGCCCTATCTAAGACTTGCTGATTAACTTTCAAAGCCTTTATCTGTAAATATTTTAGCCTCTTTAGAGTAAAAATATGATTGTGTAGATTGGAAAAACTGGAGTATTTTTCAATCGTAAGCATTCAGCTGTCAGCCATCAGCTATCAGCTATTACTTTTAATTTAGGATAAAAGCTTTATTAATTGTCTGACTACAAAAGTTGCCTCCCTTGCTCTTAAAGTCAGTTGTTAATTTAAACACTGTCCTTAAGAAGAAGGTCTTGTTGCTGAAGGCCACAGTTCCTCCGTAGGAGGCTAGCTGACAGCGAGCTAGCTGAATGCTTGCTTTCAATCTTTTTCCCATATTGCCTCTGTAGCTTTTAACTTTTAACTTTTGACTTTTGACTTGCCCTTGGTGGTAACTCCAAAGGTATTTGCCCTAATAAACCCTTACGAAAATCATCCAAAATTCGTCTAGCAGTACGCTCAATATCTCCTTGGTAAAGTAGATTTGCTAGTTCATGTAAATAACTTTCACCTGTATAATTACTCGCTTCTAAATCATAACGAGATTTTAAACTAGAGACAGAAACAAAACCATTACTATCAACCTCTAGAGACATCAACAAATCAATCAAACTAGCAACAATTCGCTGATTATCATAAGCAGCATCCCCAATATCCTCACAAATAGCCAACTTAATCGCATCCTCTTCATTTTTAATCCTACTAGGAATTACCCCAGGAGCATCCAACAATTCAATCTCATCAGATATCCGTACCCATCTTAATTGCTTAGTCACACCAGCACGTCTAGCACTCTCAACAACCTTCCTCTTCAACAACCTATTAATCAGAGCAGACTTTCCCACATTAGGAAAACCAATAACCACAGCACGAACAGGACGAGGTAACATCCCGCGATCGCGCCTTCTTTGATTAACAGCACGACCAGCTTCCCGCGCCGCCTTGGCCACACCCTTCACCCCATCACCCAACTTAGCATTAGTAAAATAAGGCACTTGTCCCTCAGCTTCAAACCATTCCTGCCAAATCTTCATCACATCCGAAGAAATCATATCCATACGGTTCAAAACTAATACCCGCGCCTTATTCCCCACCCACTCAGACACCTGGGGATGATTAGTAGTCAGCGGGATACGAGCATCTCTAACTTCCAGAACCACATCAACCCGTTTCAGTTGTTCCTTAAGATTTCGTTCGGCCTTCGCAATATGGCCCGGATACCATTGTATAGTCATTAATTTAGAATTTAGAATTTAGAATTTAGAATTACCTCTTCTGAATAAATTAAGAGGATTGGAGCATTAGAATTTATAATTTATAATTTATAATTTTACCAATTTGAAAAAAGAATGCTACAAAAAGGTACATATTCATCGGATATACTTAGAAATAGCTGCTCCAGTTAATTTGAGATAGTTATATCTATTTTTTTTCCCTTTTTTTCAAAATTTACCCCTTCTTCCTTCTTCCCTATTCCTTCTTTCGTACGGACGTTGCATAAGGGCGTCCCTACCATTTGTAACAGACATTTATCAAATTGGAATTACCTCTTCTGATAAATTAAGAGCATTGGAACACAAGAATTTAGAATTTAGAATTTAGAATTACCTCTTCTTAATAAATTAAGAGGCTTGATACCTGAATTTTTCGGTAATTATTGGGAGTACCACCGCCCATCGCCCAAATGGCCAAATAAATTTAGGATCGTATTTGCATTATTCAGATGTAGCATCTTAATTGTGATTCAGGGAAATCTTTCATGCAAATTACCAATACGATTCATTTCCGAAACCTAAAAGGAGATATTTTTGGCGGGTTGACTGCCGCAGTGGTGGCCCTACCAATGGCACTAGCTTTCGGAATTGCTTCTGGAGCAGGTGCTGCTGCGGGGATGTGGGGAGCAATCTTAGTCGGATTTTTTGCCGCTTTATTTGGTGGCACCCCCAGTCTAATCTCTGAACCAACTGGACCAATGACGGTCATTGTCACCGCTGTTATCGCCGAATTAATGGCCGTAAATCCTGAAAATGGTCTAGCAATGGCCTTTACCGTGGTGATGATGGCGGGTATCTTTCAAATCCTATTTGGAGTCCTGCGGTTGGGGAAGTATATTACGATGCTTCCTTATAACGTCATTTCTGGCTTTATGACAGGAATTGGTGTGATTTTGATTTTTTTGCAAATTGCGCCGTTTATCGGTCAAGAAACTCCCTCTGGTGGAGTAATTGGCGTGATAAAGGCTTTCCCTAATTTGATTGCCAATATTAATCCATGGGAAACGTTGCTAGGATTAATTACTTTAGGAATTTTGTTCTTTTGTCCCGCCAAACTAAAAAAGTTAGTCCCTCCCCAACTAATAGCTTTGGTAATTGGCACAGCGATTTCTTTAATTTTCTTTGGAAACATTGAAATTCGGACGATCGCTACAATTGGAGAAATTACCCCCGGTTTACCACAACTGCAAATGCCTACATTTACCGCTGAAAATTTACGGTTAATGTTTGTGAATGCCATGGTTTTGGGTATGGTGGGTTCTATTGATTGTCTATTAACTTGTTTGGTGTCAGATAGTTTGACCAGAACTGAACATAAATCTAATAAAGAATTAATCAGTCAAGGGGTGGCTAACTTAATTACAGGTTTATGCGGTGGAATTGCTGGTTCTGGAGCCACAACAGCAACTGTAGTTAGTATCCAAGCGGGGGGACGCACCGCTTTAGCTGGCATTAGTCGTGCTTTAGCACTGTTGATTGTTGTGTTATGGGCGGCACCTTTAACTTCCGGAATTCCCCTAGCTGTGTTAGCAGGAATTGTCTTAAAGGTGGGAATTGATATTATTGATTGGGGTTTCCTCAAACGGGTTCACAACATTTCTTGGAAAGCTGCCGGAATTGTTTATAGTGTGGTACTCCTCACGGTATTTGTGGATTTAATGGTAGCGGTTGCCGTGGGAGTTTTTATCGCCAATATTTTAACCATTGAACGTCTCGAAGAAATGCAATCTCAGTCTGTAAAAGCGATTACTGATGCAGACGATCAAATCGTAATGACTGATGAAGAAAAGCAAATTTTGGATTGGGCAAATGGCCGAGTTTTGCTGTTTCATTTGAGCGGGCCAATGATTTTTGGAGTAGCCAAAGCAATTTCCAGAGAACATAGTGCCATTGATAATTATGATGTGTTGATTGTCGATTTGAGTGAAGTGCCAATTCTAGGGGTGACTTCTTCTTTAGCGATTGAAAATGCCATTCAAGAGGCGATTGACGCTGGACGAAATATAATTATGGTTGGAGCAACTGGAAAGGTAAAACGTCGGTTAGAAAAACTGGGAATTGCTGGCTTAATTCCAGAGAATTACTGGATGGGCAATCGCCTGACTGCACTTCAGGAAGGTTTACAAATAGTGAAGCAAAAACAAACCTCTATCTATGAAGATATGCAAAAACCTGCTGTTCCAAGTTCTTAATCCTATTGTTCTCACAGAAACAGGATTTTTCCCAACTTGATTTGGCAAGGGGTCTCCCGTTATAATCCGCGATTTAACGGGAGGGAAATTGCCAGCAGCAAATTAAACAGGTATCAATGGTAATGAATAATGAATAATTAACAATTAATAATTATCAGAATTTAATTTAACTAAATAAACATCTAATAATTAACAATTAATAGTTAATAATCATTATCTTTATTTCATGATTAATTATTCATTATTAATTATTCATTATTTATTGTCTTTATTTCATGATTAATTATTCATGATTAATTATTCATTATTTAAGGTACTACCAAAATTGGACAAGGAGACAGATTAATAATCCGGTTACTGACACTATCAGTAGCTCCTTCCTCACTCAAACCAGTACCTCGGCAGCCAATCACAATTAAATCCGCATTAATCTCATCTGCCACATCACAGATAGTAAAAGCCGGATGGCCTTCCCTTTGGATTGTTTCAGCTTCAATACCCTGCTCGGCAAATAGAGCCTTAGCTTCCTCTAAAAGTTGGGTAACTGTTTGCTCAGAAGTCATTTCTGGGTGAAATGCTTCCTGGCCTTCTGAAACTACTTCTCGCACTGAAATTACTACCAAGCGAGCTTGATATGTCTTGACAATGTTAATCACTTTATCCGCAGCTTCGCGAGCTTCTCGGCTACGGTCTACAGGAAATAGAACTGTTTTAAACATAGAAGTATATGTGACGTTCTCCTACATTAAATCAAAAATTATGATGTAGGCTTCCCAACCTCACGGATAGGGTTTTCTGTTTTGCTGGCGCAACGCTACGCGAACACAGGGAGTGCAACCACTTAACCCTCCGCAGACAGAAACGGTGAGACCCACCGCCTTTTTGTACTAAACAACCCTGTACCCCAATTCCCTCAATAGTTTGAGCTTTTCACGGGTTGAGCGCGAACTTCACCAGTTGAACCCCATACTCACTATTTGTTTTCATGGTTCTCTCAGGTGCGTACTACCGCTTACTGCTTCATAAAACTGATACAAAGCGTCACATAACGTGACAAGTTGATGTTTACTTCCTGCTGTACGGACGTTGCATGCAACGTCCCTAAGGCCGTCGGTGGTTACTCATCCACAGGCATTGAGGTCAAGCCAACCGCATCTCTACACTCTATACTTACATTTAAGTCTTTGTCAATTAACATAACTAAAAAAGTCCTCAAACCCTTACTACGCCCTTCCTAGTAGGGAGCGGGATTTCTGGAAAGGTCTATGTCTATATGGATAGACTGCCAGAAATGCGAATAGCAGCGATTAGTGCAGAAGATACAAATTTCACCCTCGTTACTACTTGCGTGTGAGAACTAGCGTATTATGTCGATAAATCGCGCAAATTGTTAACTAAGTAGAAACTCTCAGTCTAATCACAATAACACAAAAAAAGCACACAACGGAAGCTCTAAGTGGACGCTACGCGGTTTATTTGTTGGTCGGCAATTCCTCTGTCGTTAACATTTGTATAGTGGGAGACCCCTTGCCGACATCAAAGTTGGGGCATGGACTCCGATAAAATGTTTACCGTGAACGAATTGGTGTAACCTAATTTTATCCATTTATGAGCATTTTATCCGCTTATGGGCCATACCCCATTAATGGACATTGATAAAACAAATACTTAGGAGATTAATCCTGTGACAAAAAAAACTGTAGCAAATTTATCGGCATCTGACTTATCTGGCAAAAAAGTACTCATGCGGGCGGACTTTAATGTGCCTGTTGATAATGGTAGTATTACAGATGATACTAGGATTCGGGCAGCTCTTCCCACAATTCAAGATTTAATTGGCAAAGGTGCAAAAGTTATCTTGACTAGCCATTTTGGACGTCCAAAGGGAAAAGTAAATGAGGATATGCGTCTGACTCTTGTGGGAGAAAGACTCTCTGAAGTATTGGGTAAGGAAGTTAAAAAGTGTGACGACTGCATTGGTGAGGAAGTAGCTTCTACTGTGGCAGCGATGCAAGATGGTGATGTAGTGTTGCTGGAGAATGTTCGCTTCTACCCTGGAGAGGAAAAAAATGACCCAGAGTTTGGCAAGCAACTTGCTTCTGTAGCGGATGTATATGTGAATGATGCTTTTGGAACTGCTCACCGTGCTCATGCTTCCACTGAGGGTGTGACTAAATATTTGAGTCCTTCTGTAGGTGGTTATTTAATTGAAAAGGAATTAAAATTCCTCCAAGGTGCAATTGATAATCCCCAAAAACCTTTAGCTGCTATTATTGGTGGTTCTAAGGTTTCTAGTAAAATTGGTGTGATTGATGCTTTGTTGGATAAGTGCGATAAGCTGCTGTTGGGTGGTGGCATGATTTTCACTTTCTACAAAGCTCGTGGTTTGAGTGTAGGTAAGTCTTTGGTTGAAGACGATAAGTTGGAATTGGCGAAGTCTCTGGAAGCTAAGGCAAAAGAGAAAGGCGTGGAGATGTTATTACCTACTGATGTAGTTGTAGCTGATAAGTTTGACCCAGAAGCTAATACTCAAACCGTTAGTGTTGAAGCTATTCCTGATGGTTGGATGGGTTTAGATATTGGACCTGACTCTGCAAAGGTTTTCCAAGATGCTTTGGCAGACTGTCAAACTGTGATTTGGAACGGTCCCATGGGTGTGTTTGAAATGGAGAAGTTTGCTAAAGGAACTGAAGCGATCGCGCGTACTCTTGCGGATAAGCAGGATGCTATTACTATTATTGGTGGTGGAGACTCTGTTGCTGCTGTGGAGCAGTTGAACTTGGGTGAGAAAATGAGTCACATTTCTACTGGTGGTGGTGCTAGTTTGGAATTGTTGGAAGGTAAGGAATTACCAGGTATTGTTGCTTTAGACGAAGCATAAATTGCTTTAAGCGAACTCGGTAGGTGCTTCTCTGTTTTACACTCTAAAATAGGGAAGCATTTTACATTTTTGAAGAAGTTATAGCAGTTTTCATTAATATCATGTCCGGTTGAACAGTTATAAATCAACGACGGAGGAGTCAGGTAGGAGAGCCGTCGGATTGGCGGGGTACAGGAGGACTGAGTCACAGGGGAAGAAAGAGGAGGAGAAGGAGAAAGTTTTTTATCAGTAATGAGTCACAGTCGATGGGGGTATCGCTACCCTATTCATTATTCATTATTCATTATTCATTATTCATTATTCATTATTAATTGTTGAAACCAATGCTACCGGATTTGATCTGATATCATGTCTGCTCGGGTAGCGCGATAGAACTCCGTTCCGCGCTGCGAACATAAAAATTTTAGGTGTTAGATGGCGCGATAGTAGGTGTAAATTCAAGAGGGTACACCGGAAATGGAGCGCAAATGTAAGATATTTATTCAACATTTATGAGGAGAACATTTTTATTATACTTACAGCAGTTTCGGAGTTAGTGAGGTACAAAATTTAGGACTTTAGGCAACAGCTCCGGAAGGCAACAGAGAATTAATAAACTGTACCTCACTATCCTAAAAAGTGCTGTAATCATTCGGACCTGTCATGACTCGTTATTTATAACTATTAAACCGGATATCATATAACTCATTATCCAATCCTTGAGTTTGAAAACGGGTGTGTTAAGTTAAGTTCTTCAGGACTTACGCAGAGACTCTACAGATAGCTAGTGCGAATGCCATTTGCGTTCCGAAAGCTCCGAATTGCACCCCTACAGATGGTGCTTTAAAAATCCATTTGCGTAAGTCCTGTTAGAGATGAATATTTAAGTTAATTTTTATTAATTGAAGATATGTTTTTTGACTTTACAATTTTCAACTATAGCAATATAAAAAAAAAATTAAATAAAGAAATATTACAGGAAAAAGATTAAATAAAGAAATATTAAAAAAAAAAGATGTATCAATTTTGTTGCTATACGGTTTGATACTCAATGCTTTTCAAAGCTACTATGAATGTATCAATTTTGTTGCTATACGGTTTTATGATCAATGCATTTCAAGCCTACTATATATATATAGTTATAAATACGAGTTTTTACTAATACTTTTATGAAGGGATAATGAAGATGTAAGTGAATTTCATGAAGATTCAATGAAGATTCGATGAAACTGTATTTTTCCTCTTGCAGTTTTCAAGAAAAACGAAATAAGATAATGACATCAAGCAAATTTTATGGAGTTCTATCGAATCATGTTAAAAAATACTTTGTTCACTGCTGCTACCACTATCGCTGTTGTTGGTTCTTCTCTACCTGCTTTTGCCAACGTTGTACTGCCCCCTAATCCTCAAGAAGTACCTGAACCCATGAGTGTGATCAGTCTGATGGCATTCACTGGAGGTAGTTTGCTAGCTGTAAAACGTGGAGATTCACAAAAAAAAGGTGAGTAACAAAGGTTAAATATTAATTGGGGTGACAGCTATATAGAGGTCACCTTTGATTATCTGTTCTATTCACATCCCTTTTTACTTTTTGTTAGAGATAGCATTTGCCAAGGCGCTTAGGACATAAACGAGAAACATAGCGTTGGCAGAGCAAGTGCGGCAGCTATATCGCCTCTATGAGATAGTCTAATAATTTGATACTTTTTTCTGTCCTAACCGCTCTGGCAGTTGCTATACAAACTATTAGCAAGATTGAAAATCTGAAAAATAGGTGTTGCATAATTGCGGGATGATCATCACATTTGCACGCATCTGAAAATGTTGATAGATCAAAACAAATTTTTTGACACATATCAAAATCATCTCATGGTGATGCAACGCCGAAAAATATCCTGTATTACCCGCTCCATTCATACCAAATCCGGTTATCAAAAGTACCTTTTTCAAATTCATCTCTAACGGGACTTTGATATTTTTGACGGTGAAAATGGCTTCAAATTCAACGGTAGCAAAGAAAATACGTCAACAGGCTAAAAATGGCTTAAACCTAGATATATCAAGACATAGATTTTTGAGTTTAAAAGCTTGCACAGCAAGGATTCAAGGCTTTTTTTAAGGCATTTTTTGCTAAAGTGCCGCTAACCCTTCTGCCTTGCCTTCATAATAAAGCTTCTGTCTAAACCGGATTTAGTATTACATCCATTTTTACTTTTTGTTTAGAGACAAACTATGAGCAATATTAACAATCTGAAAAATATTCTGCCTGAACAGGTTACAGTCACCGCTATCCAAAGAAATATTTCAGAAGGCGGACCGCAAGGTCAAAACTTGGATATTGCCTTGGGTGAACCCAGTTATTTCGATCTGAAAATCAATGATTCCACTAACCTTATCAATGGTTCTTTTGATAGTTATTGTATAGATTTTGATGCAGCATTAACATTTGCTGGATATGATTATAATGGTGATGGGGACACTGACGATCAAGATGTTAACCTGCCAACTTTCGGTGTTGATGCTGACGAGACAGATCCAACAGATTTCTCAGCTTCAGTCTACTCCAGCTATGACACAAGTATTTATGATGAATTAACGAATCGTGGGGTACAGAATCCTCAGAATTTAGGTATGGTCAATTGGTTAATTAATAACCAGGACACATTTATCAATCAAGGATTTAGTGCAGCTGATATCCAAACAGCAATTTGGGAATTAATAGATGGTACTCCCAACCTCAGTAACGATTTCAGAAATTATTTCACTGATATGTTTGGTGGAATTAGTGATGCCAATGTAGCTGCAATTGTTATTGAAGCACAGAATAATGCTGATTTTGTCCCCCAGGAAGGAGAAAAAGTAGCTGTTATCCTTGTACCACCAGATAACAATCAAATCATCATTGCTGGTGTGGAATTATCTCCTCAATTCCTTGCTTCTTTAGGAGACAAGGTATTTTTTGACACTGATGGCGATGGTATCCAAGATGATGGAGAAAATGGAGTAGAAGGAGTAACTGTCACCTTAACTGGTGGTGGAGAAGATGGTATAATTGGCCAAGGGAACGACGACACCACAGTAACTACTACCACTGATGCAGATGGTATGTATAAGTTCGAGGATCTCAACCCTGGTGAAGAGTATAAAGTCACATTCTCTGACTTACCGGAAGGATTTGAATTCACCGCTCAAGACCAAGGTGGCGATGATGCTGCTGACTCCGATGCTGACCCAAGCAATGGCATGACAGATGTAGTCATCCTAGCACCTGGTGAAGAAAATCTAGATGTGGATGCAGGAATTGTCGCAACTCCCACAGGTACTATCGGAGACACCATATTCCTAGACGAAAATGGCAACGGTACACCAGATACAGGTGAAGGAATAGCAGGAGTAGAAGTCAAATTAGATATTGATAGTGATGGAACATTTGATGCCACCGAAACTAC